>NZ_JAYRUJ010000014.1:0-98189 GCF_041919135.1 Tabrizicola sp.
TGAAGGACTGGCGCAGGGTCGCGACCCGCTACGATAGATGCCCAAAAGTCTTCCTCTCCGCCGTCGCACTCGCCGCAACCGTCATGTTCTGGCTATGATCCGAGAACGAGTCCTGACCCTAACGATCAGCTTGCTGTTCAGCATAGGGCCGTTGAACTTGCCCGCTACCTTTTCGAGGTTGTTCTGACGTGCCGTGTTCTCTTCGCCGAAAAGCCGAGTGGCGATGTTGCAGAAGGTCGATTTGCCAGTTCCCTTGGCTTGGGAGTAAAGCATGATGGCCCAGTTCGGCTTTCTGCTCTCGTTCTGCAGACACCAAGCCAGCCAGTCCAGGACTCGGTTGCGTTCATCCTCCCGTTGAAACATCATGAGGAAGAGCGCGCTGAAGGGTCCGGCATGTGGCTCTACCATCCCGAGCCGCCGATAGCTTGGCTCCCTCCAGGAGTTCAAGACGACTTGTCCGCTCTCCAGCAGAATACGACGTTCCGTGTTGCTGGGATACGGAACGACGCCACCCGTCCAAACCGGAATGGAGCGGAGTGGGTTGGGGTTCATCTGAGTGATTGCAGTGTCGTAAACCTGCTTCATCACAGTTGCTGGGACTGGCTTCCCGCTGTTTCGTACTTGGGCGGGGGTCAGGAAGGAGCGCTGCAAGTCGGGTTGAGACAGCGCCTCTGACGGTCGATCGATGTGATAGAACCGGTTTTCTTTGCGGACATAGCTGGATGCGAGCATCCGGATCAGTTGGTCAGCCAGTGGCTCGTCGGTCGTCAAGGTTGGCGAGGGGTTGGGTTCGACTGTGCGAAGGTTGATGACGTTTGAAGCTAGGTCGGGCTCCGATGAAGGTGGTTCTGTTTGGGATAGTTCTAGTGAAGGCATTTGTTTTCCATTGTTGCTGGCCTAATGACGTGGCCGAGTGATTGAATTGCCTGGCCGTTGAAAGGGCCGTCGGCTGTAAGGTTTTGAAGTTTAAATATTTTAGTCAAGTCACAGCAAGAAGCTCGCTGCGCCTCGGCATGTAGGAGGTCGTCCCCAAATTGTCAAGGGCGTGGCTATGGACGCTGAGGATGTGGGGTCTCGGCTCCCCTGGCTCCCGTTGGCGAGGTCGGGAGCGGCTGGAAGATCGAATGCCTGATGCGCTAAAGAAGCAGCAGCCTGAGGGGTACGCTCACTTCCGCCCAATGCCCCTAAGCTTAGCTACCATGTAGAAGTAAGCCGTGGTTACGACGAATGCTGGCACGGCAACGGCTTGTCCGACGAAAGGGATAAAGTTTACCCCGATGCCAGCCGCCCCACCGGCCAGCATGGCTGTCTTGAGATCAGGGTCGATCTTGTCCCAAGCAAGCCCGGCCTTTTCTGCTGCTAACTTGATGTCCTCGCTATCAAATTTTCCATCTCCGTTTAGGTCCGTCAGGTACAGAGATACTTTGCGTGCAGTGTCGATGGCCGACTTCGTTGCTTCTTTGAGCTTGGTGGCCGCTTCGCTGTCCAGGGCAGCCCCAGTCTCCTTCACCGCCCTGTCGAAAACCTGGGTGACCACGTCGGTTGAGCCCGTAAATTTCTCTTTTACTTTCTGCCACATAAAAGCTTCCTCGCAAGATTCATCACGGTCGGGACATCTTGAGTCGTACCTCACCGTAGGCGCTGAGACGGGCAAAAGTACGGCATAGCGCTGTATGCTCGGATGTGGGGCATCCTGTGGGGCACTGACTGCACTACCGTCAGATTTTGATGCAGGGAAGGTTGACGCCACGAACGAAGAGAGTGGCTGGCTGGGGCGCTAGGATTCGAACCTAGGTATGGCGGTACCAAAAACCGCTGCCTTACCACTTGGCGACGCCCCAACCGTGCGGCGGTGTTTAGCGAAGGCCCGCAGGGGGTGCAAGGGGCCAATGGCGAAAATTTCGCGGCTCGGCGCTGGCTTGCAGGGCCGGGGAGCGGCGGGTAACAGGGGGGATGGACTGGGACGCGATCATCCTTGGCGCAGGCGCGGCCGGCATGATGGCCGCCATCGAGGCGGGCCGGCGCGGCCGCAGGGTGCTGGTCGTCGACCATGCGAAAGCGCCGGGCGAGAAGATCCGCATTTCGGGCGGCGGGCGCTGCAACTTTACCAACCTGCAGATCGCGCCCGAGCGATTCCTGTCGCAGAATCCGCGCTTTGCGCTTTCGGCGCTGAAACGGTTCACCCAGTGGGATTTCATCGCCCGGATGGATGCCGCCGGGATCGCCTGGCACGAAAAGACCCTGGGCCAGCTCTTCTGCGACGGGCCGGCCACCCAGGTGGTCGCGATGCTGGTCCGTGACATGGAGCGCGCGGGGGTGACGCTCTGGCTTGGCTGCGCCCTGGGCGAGGTGCGGCGGTCGGGCGCGGGCTTCACGGTCGAGACCGTGCGCGGGGTCCAGAGCGCGGGCGCCGTGGTGGTGGCGACCGGAGGCAAGTCGATCCCGAAGATGGGGGCCACCGGATATGGCTACCGCGTCGCCGAAAGCTTCGGCCTGCCGCTGGTGGAAACCCGGCCCGCGCTGGTGCCGCTGACCTTCGCCGAGCAGGAACTGGCCTGGATGCGCCCGCTCGCCGGGGTGTCGCTGCCGGGGCGGGTCTCCTGCGGCAAGGCGGGGTTCGACGAGGCGCTGCTCTTCACCCATCGCGGGCTGTCCGGTCCGGCGGTGCTGCAGATCTCCAGCTACTGGCGCGAGGGCGAGGCCATTCACCTTGACCTTCTGCCCGGCCTAGACGTGGCGGCGGAGCTGCGCGCGGCACGCGGCAAGCTGGCGCTGCGCAGCGTGCTGGGGCGCTGGTTGCCCGAGCGGCTGGCCCGGCATCTGGAGGAGGCGGCAGGGGTGACGCAGACCATGGCCGAGCTGCCGTCGGCGGTGCTAGACCGGGTCACGGCGGGGATCCGTGACTGGCGGCTGGTGCCGGTGGGCTCCGAGGGCTATCGCACGGCCGAGGTGACGCTGGGCGGCGTGGACACGCGGGCGCTGGACGGGCGGACGATGGCGGCGAAGGCGGTGCCGGGCCTGCACTTCATCGGCGAGGTGGTGGACGTGACCGGCTGGCTGGGCGGCTACAACTTCCAGTGGGCCTGGTCGAGCGGCTGGGCTGCCGGGCAGGTGATCTGACGCCGGGCACCGATTTCCGAACGGAAATCGTCCCGGAAATCCTACGATTTCCGGTGGCGCCCCTGGCAGGCGTCATGTTCAGGGCCGCAGGGGATCCGCCTTGGCGAGCCGGTCGAAGGCCATCAGGCTGGCCAGCAACTCCGGCATCGCGGCCAGCGGGATCATGTTCGGCCCGTCCGAGGGCGCGCGGTCGGGATCCTCATGCGTTTCGATGAACACGCCCGCGATTCCCAGCGAGACCGCCGCCCGCGCCATCACCGGCGCGAATTCGCGCTGGCCGCCCGACGAGCCGCCCTGTCCGCCCGGCTGCTGCACCGAATGGGTCGCGTCCATGATCACCGGCCAGCCGGTGCGCGCCATGATCGGCAGGCTGCGCATGTCGGCCACCAGCGTGTTGTAGCCGAAGCTGACTCCGCGCTCGGTCAGAAGGATGCGATCGTTGCCCGTGCTTTCCACCTTGGCCGCGACATTGGCCATGTCCCAGGGGGCGAGGAACTGGCCCTTCTTCACATTCACCACCGCCCCGGTTTCCCCGGCGGCGAGGAGGAGGTCGGTCTGGCGGCAGAGGAAGGCCGGGATCTGGATCACGTCCACCACCGCGGCCGCCTCGTGCGCCTGGCCGGCGTCATGGACATCGGTCAGGACCGGCATGCCCATGGCGCGCACCGCCTCCAGCACCTTCAGCCCCGCCTCGATCCCCATGCCGCGCCTGCCCGACAGCGAGGTGCGGTTGGCCTTGTCGTAGCTTGCCTTGAACACGAACTGCGCCCCCGCCGCCCGGCAGGCCTGCGCCATCTCGCCCGCGATCATCTGGGCATGGTCCAGGCTTTCCAACTGGCAGGGGCCCGCGATCACCAGCAGCGGGCGGTCGTTGCCGACGGTCAGCCCGCCGATCCTTACATCCTTCATCGCATCCCCCGAAGTCACCGTCAGGCCGAGACCTGCTCCCGCAGGATCGCGGCGGTCATCGAGACCATGAGGTAAATCCCCAGCATGATCAACAGCGTGACGGCGGTGTTCTCGAAGGCGCGCGGATAGGTCGGCGCGTCGGGCGGAATCGGGCGCACCGAAAGCGAGAGATAGCGCACCTGGCGGTTCGCCTCGACCCGCGCGGTCTCCATCGACTGCAGCGCGGTGGCCAGGATCATCTGCCGGGTCTGCAGGTCGGCCTGGGCGACCAGCAGCTCGCCCTGGACCTGGGCCATGCTCGAGCTTTCGGCGGTGCTTTCCGTCATCCGGGTGCGGACCGCGGCGATCTCGGCCTCCAGCGTGGCGATCCGGCGCTTCACCGGCTCCATCCTCGCCTCGTTCGGGGTCTCGTTCGCCTGCATCTGCGCCAGCGAGAGCCGCTCGGTCGTCAGCTGCGTCTCCAGCGACGAGATCTGCGCCGTCATCAGCCCGACCTCGCTTTCGGACGAGATCACCTTGAAGCGTTCCTGCAACTCGACCAGCTTGCGCTGCGAGGCGGCCAGCGCGGCCTGCGCCTCGTCATAGCCGGTCTGCGCCTCGGTCATCTGGTCGGCGCGCAGCCGCTGCGTCAGGTGGTCGACCTGTTGCTCGGCATAGCGGATCAGCTGGTCGGCCCAGGCCGAGGCCACGGCCGGATCGGCGGCGATCACCTCCATCCGCACGATGCCCTCGGTCGGGTCGTAGGAGATCTTCACGAAGCGGCGGTAGACCTTGTAGGCGGCCTCCAGGCTGGCCCCGGGGTCAAGCCGCTGCACCGGGTCGATCGCCGGGCTCTGGAAATGGGCGCGGAAGCCGAGATCTTCCTCCAGCCGCGCCATCGCCTCGCGCGATTGCAGATAGCCCTGCACGGCGATCGAATCCTGCGAGGTCGCCAGCGCGGTGCCGGACAGAAGGCCGCCCAGCTGCCCGGCGGCGGCGGTCGGCGCGGCCTGCTGGATCACGAATTCGGCCCGGGTGGCGAACATCGGCGTGGCGAGCCGGAAGAAGTACCAGCCCGCCAGGAGCGTGGGCAGCAGGACGAAGGCTGTCAGCCGCGCGGCCAGCAGGATCAGGCGGCGGCGGCGGCGGCGGGCGATGTCCTGCTGCATCCGCAGGATCTCGCTGGCCTGGTTGACCTCGGCGCGCTCTTCGGTCGAGGGCAGCGCCAGGGGGCGCGCGGTCTGCGGCAGCTGCACCACGTCTCCGGGCAGACGCGACAGCTCGCGGCCCGGGGGCGGGTCCTCGGGCGCGGCGGCGGCACCCCCCGCGCCGCCAAGCCGGGAGCTGACCATGTCCAGAAGCGAGCCGCGCGAGAACGGGTCGATCCCGGCCAGGCGCAGCTGGCGCACGGCATCGAGGTCCGAGGCGGCGACAAGCCCGGCTTTCGCGGCCACCAGCCGGGCGCGCCGCAGCTGGCGCTGGGTCAGCCCCTCGGCCGCGATGGCGGCGAGCGCGGCCGCGATGGCCTCGTCCCCGGCGATGCGGGGGACCTTCGTGACGGTGACCCCGGGCCGGTCCGCGGCGGGCGCGTCCCCGGGCCTGCGGAAATCCATCGCGCCGAAGCCGTCGTCGTGGTTGTCGAAGATCCCGGCCTCGTCCGGCGCGGGCGGGACGGGGGGGCGCTCTTGCGGGCGGATGTGGAAACGCGTGGCTTTAGGCGGTGTAGTCATAAAGGCGCTTCGCTTCCTCGAGCGTGTCGAACTGGTAAAGCCGGCCGTTGCGCAGCACGGCGGCGGAATCGCAGAATTTCTGCAGGGTCTGCGGCGAATGCGAGACGATCACCACGGTGGCGTTCTGCAGCCGTTCCTTCAGCAGGTTGCCGGCCTTGCGGTTGAACTCCACATCGCTGGCGGCGGGCATGCCCTCGTCGATCAGGTAGATGTCGAACTCGATCGACAGAAGCAGCGAGAAGGAGAAGCGCGAGCGCATCCCCGAGGAATAGGTCGAGATCGGCATGTCGAAATATTCGCCCAGGCCGCAGACCCAGCGGCAGAAGCTTTCGACATAATCCGGGTCCAGCCCGTACAGCCGCGCGATATAGCGGCAGTTCTCCTTGGCGGATTGCTTGCCGTTCACCCCGCCCATGAAGCCCAGCGGAAAGGACACGCGCGAGGTCTTGCGGATCACGCCTTCGTCGGGCTTCTCCAGCCCGGCCATCATGTTGATGATCGTGGTCTTGCCCGCGCCGTTGGGCGCCAGGATGCCGAGCGAGCGGCCGAGGTCGACCCGGAACGAGGCGCGGTCAAGGATGACCTTGCGCTGCGTGCCGGTCCAGAACGACTTGGAAACCCCCTGAAACTCGATCATCACCGCCTCTGGGCGGGCACCTCCCCGTGCCGCGCCTCACCCCTATTACTGGCGCAGGGTTAACATCCCGTTTGTGTCGTTTAAAGGGCGGTCGAAGGTCAGCCCCCGGCCCGGCGGCGCGCGACAAGGATCGCAAGCGGCCCGGCCAGCAGGCTGAGCGCGATCCCCAGCCGCGCCGCCTCCTGCATCGCGCCGCCGGGCAGCGCGGTCTCGAGCGACAGGACCGGGACGGTGAAGCCCAGCCCCATGATCAGCGCGATGGCCAGAAGGTCGCGCAGGGAAAGCCCCTGCGGCAGGCGCAGGTCGAGGGCGGCGGCCAGGCCGAGGCCGAGCGCCAGCATCCCCAGCGGCCGGCCGATCGCCAGCGCGGCCAGCGCGGTCAGCGTGGTGGGCGCGACGGCGCCGAGGTCGATGCCGCCCCGCGTCAGGCCGAACAGGAACAGGATCCCGACCAGCGGCCAGGACAGGGCATGCGCCAGCCGGTTCATCGGATCGTGCAACAGCTCCTCGGCCTCGGCGAAAAGGCCGAAGCTGCGGTCGGCCGGGGTGATGGCCGGGATCACCGGCAAAAGCCCCAGCGCGCCCGGCAGCCCGGCCGCGACCACCCCGATCCAGGAGACCGCGCCGGCCAGCAGATAGGGCCAGAGGCGGCGCTGCGCCCGGCGCGCGCGCTCGGGCGCGCCTGCGGGCAGGGCGCGGCCGTGGAAGCGCCAGGCGAGGAACGTCGCAAGGACCGGCAGCAGCAGCCAGGGCAGCCGCAGCCCGGCGGCGGGCTGGGTCAGGCCCAGGACCAGAAGCGCCAGGATGTCGGTGGCGATGGCCAGGAGCAGCAGCAGGTGCAGCGCCGGATGGCCCGGCCCGAAGACCCGCCGCCCGACCAGGAAGCACAGCGCCACATCGGTGCCAAGCGGCACCTGCCAGCCAGAGCCGAATCCAGCCTCGCCGGCGGTCTCGATCAGGGCCGAGACGATCAGCCAGCTCCCCGCCGCGCCGATCATGCCGCCCAGCACCAGCCCCAGCGGCAGCAGCGCCCGCCCGCCCACCAGCGCGCCCTGTTCCACGACCAGCGCCTCGCGCAGCTCCTTGCCGACGAAGAACAGGAACAGCGCCATCAGCCCCTCGGACAAGAGGTTCATCGGCGTCAGGCTGACCGGGAAGGGCGCCAGCCAGCCCGGCAGCGCCAGGTCGGCGATGCGCCATTCGACCGCGTCGTAATAGCTTGCGGGCGCGAGATTGACCCAGAGCGTGGCGAGGGCGGCCCCGGCAAGCAGGGCCCAGGCGAAGCGGGGAACGAAGGCGGAGACGCGGTACATCTGGTCCTGTGGCGGCGAGGGTCCGGCCATTTGACGCGGTTTTCCCGCCTGCCGCAATGGGCCGCCCCCGGACCGGGTGCCGTCCTCCGGGGCATCGAGCCCCGAAGGACGGCGCTGCCGCGGCCCGGTCGGGCAGAAGGGGCGCGGGGGAGGGGGGCGGATGCCTCTGGCGGGGGTATTTTCGCCAGGAGGAAGGTGCTGGCCCTTGTGCCGGGGCGCGGCAAGGACCAGCTATCGGGCGATGGGGTTGATCGAGGATATCCGGGCCTGCCGGCTTTGCGCCGATCGTTTCGCCGCCACCGCCACGGGTCATGCGCCGCGCCCCGTCGCCTGGTTCCGGCCCGGCGCGCGGGTGCTGGTGGCCGGGCAGGCGCCGGGCCTGCGGGTGCATGAGAGCGGGCGGCCGTTCACCGACCGCTCGGGCGACCGCCTGCGCGACTGGATGGGGATCGGCGCGGACGAGTTCTACGATCTTGACCGCGTCGCGGTGGTGCCGATGGCCTTCTGCTTTCCGGGCTATGACGCCAAGGGCGCGGACCTGCCGCCGCCGCCGCTTTGCGCCGCGACCTGGCGGGCGCGGGTCATGGCGGAACTGGGCGCGGTGCCGCTGACGCTCCTGGTCGGCGGCGCGGCGATCCGCTGGCACCTGGGCCTGCGCCCCGGATCGCAAGGCGTGACCGCCGCCGTGGCCGATTGGCGCGGACCCGCCGCGCGCGGCGTCTTTCCCTTGCCGCATCCCTCGTGGCGGAATACCGCATGGCTGAAGCGCAACCCCTGGTTCGAGGCCGAGCTTCTGCCCGCCCTGCGCACCCGGATCCGGAGCCTGATGGATGACTGACCTTCTGACCCTGCTGGATGCCGCCCATGCTGCGGTATCCGCCGACCCGGAGAACGAGACCCTGCGGCTGCGCTTCTTCGAGCGGCTGGCGGATGGCGAGCTGGTGCTGCTGCTGGAGCGCGAGGCCGAGGGCGCGCGGCTGGAGCCGAGGGTCTTCGAGCTGGAGGAGGGGCCCGTGGTGCTGGTCTTCGACCGCGAGGAGCGGCTGGCGAGCTTTTCCGGCGGGATCGCGCCCTATGCCGCGCTGCCGGGGCGGGTGATCGCGGGCTTGCTGCGCGGGCAGGGGATCGGGCTGGGGGTGAACCTCGGCGTGGCGCCCTCGTCGATGCTGCTGCCGCCCGAGGCGCTGGACTGGCTGGCCGAGACGCTGGAGGAGGCCCCCGAGGAGCTGGAGGCGCAGCCGCGCGACTTCGTGCCGCCCCTGGTGCCCGAGGCCGTGGTGGCGGCGCTGGACGCAAAGCTGGCGCGCGCCGGCGGGCTTGCGACGGCGGCGGTGCTGGCGGGGGTGGTCTACCGGGACGGGCGGCGCGGGCATCTCCTGGCCTTCCTCGACGCGGCCCCCGGGGCCGAGGCGGCGCTGGCGCGCGCGATGCAGGAGGCGCTGGTCTTCTCGGGCGTCGAGGCGGGCGAGCTGGACGTGGCCTTCCTCGCCTCGGGCGAGGCTGCGGCCGGGGCGATGGCGCGGGTCGGGCTGCGCTTCGACCTGCCCCAGCCGCAGGTGCAGGACCTGGCCCCGGCCGCCCCCGGCATGGACCCCTCGCGCCCGCCGAAGCTGAGATAGCCCGGCGCCCGTGGCCGAAAAGAGCAGGCGGATAATGGGGTATTTTGATACCGTTCTTGCAAGACATTGTTTTACATCGATAAATTATGGATCGATACGCTTGACGCTGTGGCCGGCTTCTGCGACAAGCCCGCATCCGAATTGCCGGGGGCCGTCAGGCCTCCTTCTTCGTTAGGAACCACGATGAAAACCTTCACCGCTACTCCGGCGGACATCGAGAAGAAGTGGATCCTGATCGACGCCGAGGGCGTCGTTCTGGGTCGCCTCGCCACGATCGTCGCCAACATCCTGCGCGGCAAGAACAAGCCGACCTTCACCCCGCACATGGACATGGGCGACAATGTCATCGTCATCAACGCCGACAAGGTGCAGATGACCGGCAACAAGCGCGACGACAAGGTCTATTACTGGCACACCGGCCATCCCGGCGGGATCAAGTCGCGCACCGCGCGGCAGGTGCTGGAAGGCGCCCATCCCGAGCGTGTCGTGATCAAGGCGGTCGAGCGCATGATCACCCGCAACCGCCTGGGCCGCCAGCAGATGACCAACCTGCGCGTCTACGCCGGGGCCGAGCATCCGCATGAGGCGCAGCAGCCGACCGTTCTGGACCTCAAGGTCCTGAACCCGAAGAACACCCGGAGCGCGTGATCATGGCCGACATCAAATCCCTCGATGACCTGAAATCCGCCGTCGGTTCCGCTCCCGCCGCCGTCGAGGCCGCGCCGCGCGCGCCGGTCCGCGACAAGCTGGGCCGGTCCTATGCCACCGGCAAGCGCAAGGATGCGGTCGCCCGCGTCTGGGTCAAGCCCGGTTCCGGCAAGGTCGTGGTCAACGGCAAGGAAATGGCGGTCTACTTCGCCCGCCCCGTGCTGCAGATGATCCTGAAGCAGCCCTTCACCGTTGCCAACGTGGAAGGCCAGTTCGACGTCTACGCGACCGTCGCCGGCGGCGGGCTCTCGGGCCAGGCCGGCGCGGTGAAGCACGGCATCTCCAAGGCGCTGCAGCTCTATGAGCCCGCCCTGCGCGGCGCGCTGAAGGCGGCAGGCTTCCTGACCCGCGACAGCCGCGTCGTCGAGCGCAAGAAGTACGGCAAGCCGAAGGCCCGCCGCAGCTTCCAGTTCTCGAAGCGCTGAGAAGCGTCGCATCACCTGTCTTGCGAGGGGCGTGGCCGTGGGTCGCGCCCTTTTGCTTTGAATGGAAACGGGATACGGAACTCCGGTAGCTATTCAGGGCGGTTGCGGGTGATGATCTATCGGCGCGAGATTGACGGGTTGCGGGCGGTCGCCGTCCTGCCGGTGATCCTGTTCCACGCCGGATTTCAGGCCGTTCCCGGCGGATTCGTTGGCGTCGACGTCTTCTTCGTCATTTCGGGCTATCTGATCACCACCATCCTTGTGGAAGAGCTCGGGCGCGGCGACTTCTCGATCCTGCGCTTTTACGAGCGTCGCGCGCGCCGCATCCTTCCGGCGCTCTTCGCGATCCTGCTCCTGTGCCTGCCCTTCGCCTGGCTCTGGCTGCTGCCCGAGCAACTGAAGGGGTTCACCGACAGCCTTGGCGCGGTTCTGGTGTTCCTGTCGAACATCTACTTCATGAGCCAGGTCTCGTATTTCGCCCCCGATGCCGAACTGCAACCGCTGCTGCATACCTGGAGCCTTGCCGTCGAAGAGCAGTACTACCTGCTTTTCCCGCTGATCCTCTTGCTGTCGCATCGCTTTGGCAGGGGCACCCTGATCGCGGTCACGCTTGGGCTGGCGATCGGCAGCCTGGCTTTGAACGCATTCGGCAACAGCCTGAATGCCGAACGGAACTTCTTCTTCAGCCCTTCGCGGTTCTGGGAACTGGGGGCAGGGTCGCTCTGCGCGCTTCTGCTTCCACCCCATCGCCGTCTGCGGAATGGCACGCTCGCGCTGACAGGTCTGGGCCTGATCCTCGGCTCCGTCCTGCTCTATGACGATCAACTGGCGAGTGCCGTGCCGTTCACGATGTTCCCGGTCGCGGGAACGGTGCTTGTCGTCCTGTTCTGCCGCGAGGATACGCTTGCCGGCAGGATGCTTTCGCACTCCGCCCCGGTCGGAATAGGCCTGGTCAGCTACAGCGCTTATCTGGTGCATCAGCCGCTTTTCGCCTTCGCCCGCATCCGCAGTCCCGAGGAACCGTCCGCACTGATGATGGGCGCGCTCTGCCTTGTCACGCTTGCCCTGGCCTGGCTGATCTGGCGGTTCATCGAGCAACCATTCCGGGGCACGAGGCCCAGAGTGCTGGGAAACCGCGGACGTTTCACTTGGACCTTTGCATCAGTCGCTGCCGGGCTGATGGCCGTTGCCGTGGCAATCTCGGTGCAGGATGGTGTGCCGGGGCGGGTCGAGGCGCGGTATGCGGGCGATATCGGCAGCGACGCATTCTTCGACACCGTAAGGCAGCGATTCGAGGTTTGCGACAACGGCAGAATTCGCGATGCGGCACCGCGACATGAGGGTCAGGCCCGGTGCTTCCAAAGTCACGCGGGCCGTCCGGTCACGGTGGCCTTGATCGGCGATTCTCATGCCGAGCACCTCTTTCCCGGCCTGGCCGAGGCGCTGCCCGACGAAGTGGTGGCCTCATATCTGCAGAACACGGTCCCGTTGCTTGGGGATCCGCAGATGGCCGTCATCTTTGACGAGCTTTCCAGGATGGAGAGCCTCGAGGTGGTCGTCTTCGCAATGCATTGGCCGCGCCGGTATGTGCAATACGACGATCCGGCCGGCTTCGAAGCTGGCCTGAAGGCGACCTTGACCTATCTGCAAGGTCTGGGCGTGAAGGTCTTCGTCGTGGGGGATCTGCCCTGGTTTGCGTCCGATGCGGCGAACTGCAAATATGGGCTTTTCCCGGCCAGCATGAAACACTGCACGACAGAGAAGACCGACGCACTCGCGGCAAACGAAATCTACAGGCCGATGCTCGAACGGTTGTCCGCTGAAACCGGCGTGCCGATTGTGCCCGTCCGTCAGATCTTCTGCGAAGGCGGGCAATGTTCGATGGTGCGCGATGGCGGGATGCTCTTTCGTGACAGCAACCACTTGAACGTGGTCGGATCGAAGCAAGTGGGCAGGATCATCGCCGATCTTGTCCGGGACGCGTTATCCTGACCCGCCCCCTCGGGCTGAACATGGTCCCGCCGCAAAAAAGAAGGGCCGGGAGATCCCGGCCCAGTCAGGGGTAAGAAAGGATCGCGCTCAGGGCTGCCAGAAGGGCTTGGCCGCCTCGGTCCGAGCCTCGTCGCGCGACAGGCCGATGTCGCGCAGGAGATGCTGGTCCAGCCGCTCGAGGGCGCGGCGGTTGCGGCGGCGGGCGATCGCATCGGTGGCGCTGCGGGTCAGGCGCGCGACAAAGCCGCGCGGGGCGCTGAAGGGCAGGGTCTGGGTCGTGGTCTGGGGCATCGCAGCCTCCTGTGACTTTGTATTGATACAATCGCCGATATTCTGTAAGACAATGTACAATTCCCCGGAATGAACCGCCAGAGGATAATTGTGACTGATACAAGATGGTCGCCCGATCTGAGTCAATTTCCCGGCCCGAAGTATCTCGGCCTCAGCCGGGCGTTGCGCGACGCGATCCGTAGCGGGGAACTACCGGCGAATTCTCAATTGCCTACAGTGCGCGACCTCGCCTGGCGGTTGCATCTGACGCCCGGAACCGTGTCCCGCGCCTATCAGCTGGCGACGCAGGAGGGGCTGCTGGCCGCCACCGTGGGGCGGGGGACCTTTGTAGCGGCACAATCGCCCCGCCTCGGCCCGACCCAGGCATTGTATACCGAACGGGTTACCGGCGGTTCGACCGGGCTTGTCGACCTGCGCCCGCCGCTGGTGCCCGAGGTCGGCCAGGCCGAGGCCTTCCGCGCCGCGCTGCTGGAGATGGCGGCCTCGACCGGGCAGGGCTGGCTCGACTATACCAGCCAGATGGGCGAGGCCGCGCTGCGCGCCGAGGTCGTCACCTGGCTTGGCGACCGCATCCTTGGCCCCGTGGGCCCCGAGGAGGTGGCGCTGACCCATGGCGGGCAGAACGCCATTTCGCTGATCTTCGACTGCTGCCTGCGTGGCGAACGCCCGGTGGTGCTGATCGAGGAACTGGCCTATCCCGGCTTCCGCTACGCCGCCCGCGCCGCGAGGGCCGAGGTGGTGCCGGTCGAGATCGACGAGCACGGCATCGTGCCCGCCGCACTTGAGGCCGCCTGCCGCCGCCATGGCGCACAGGTCCTCTGCCTCACCACCGAGGCGCAGAACCCGACCACCGGCCGGATGCCGGTACGGCGCCGCCAGGACATCGCCGCCATCGCGCGGAGCTATGACCTCCAGGTGCTCGAGGACGACTGCTATTCGGTGGCCGAAAGCGACATACCCTCCCTGCGCGCCCTTGCGCCGGAGCGGGTCTGGCTGGTCGGCTCGGTCTCCAAGACCCTCTCGGCGGCGTTGCGTTTCGGCTATGTGGTCTGCCCCTCGGGCATGGGCGAGGCCGGGCGGCTGACCGCGCAGCACGGGTTCTTCGCGCTCTCGCGCCCGGTGGCGGACCTGATGCTGCACCTCTTCCGCTCGGGGTCGGCGGCGCGGATCCGGGCGGCGGTCCAGGCCGAATTCGCCACCCGCCAGCAGATCCTGGTCAACCAGCTGGGCAGCTACGACCTCTCCTGGCAGGCGGGCGTTCCCTTCGTCTGGCTCCGCCTGCCGATCGGCTGGCGCGCCTCGGCCTTCGTCCGCGCGGCCGAGGCGAAGGGCGTGCTGCTGCGCTCGGCCGACGAATATGCACTGGTGCACGGCCGCGCGCCGAACGCCGTCCGCATCGCCATCGCCGCCAACCTGCCGCGCGGCGATTTCGAAAGCGCCACGCGCCGCCTGGCCGAACTTCTCGCCCGGCCGCCCGCCGACCTGTCGGTCTGAAAACCCGACCTGTTGCAAAAGGGACTCGCTCACGAGGATGTGGGCGGGGCGCAGGTTGACCGGGGCCGCCGACCTGACGGAAAGTCGCCGCAGAGCAGTCAAATGGCGAGAGTCCGAAAATGGGCCTGCAATCCACCTTCCACGCCCCGCACGGGGGCGCCGATTTCCTTGGCTGGCGCAAGACGCGGGCCGGGACCACCGAAATCATCTACGACGACGGCGTCGCCCGCCGCATGGTCTGGCGCGTCGCCTCGGCCCAGCCGTCCGAGGACCGGATCAGCGACGCCCTGCGCGTCGCGGTGGGCGCGCTCCGCGTGGTGCCGACGCTGCACGAAGAGTTGAAGAAGCGCGCGATTTCCATCGAGCGTATCGCGGGTTAGGCCGCGCGCGGGGCGATTTTCCGTCCCGCGCAAGGCCCCTCTTGCCTAAGGCCGCTCCTTCGGTTTAATTTGATCAAATCGCAAGGCTGCCGCAGTGCGGCCGGGACAGGGGGCAAGATGGCGCAGACGCCAAGTACCGAGGCCAGGGCCGGGCTCAAGCTCATCAGCCCGCCCGCGCTTTACGCGATCCTCATGCTCGCCGCACCGCTCGCGACGGTGCTGGTCTATTCGGTCCTGACCGGCGAGAAGGGCAGCGTCTCGCTGCCGCTGACGCTGGACAACTACTACGACCTCCTCACCAAGCCGGTCTATCGCGCGCTGATGTGGCGCTCGCTGATCGTGTCCTTCTTCGTCACGCTCGCGACCGTGGTTCTGGCCTATCCGATCGCCTATTTCGTCAGCTTCCACGTCGCGCCCTCGCGCAAGGCGCTGTGGCTGTTCCTGATCACCATCCCGTTCTGGACCAGCTACATCATCCGCGTGGCGCTCTGGCGCACGATCCTGGGCTATGACGGCATCTTCGATTCCGTCGTCATGGGTCTGGGGATCACCGACACCCAGCCGAACATCCTGTCGAACGGGGTGCTTTCGATCATCATCACGCTCGCCCATGCCTATGCCCCCTTCGCGGTGCTGCCGATCTTCGTCAGCCTGGAGAAGGTGGACCGCAGCCTGCTCGAGGCCGGGCAGGACCTTGGCGAAAGCCGCTGGATGACCTTCCTGCGCGTGACGCTGCCCCTCTCGCTGCCCGGCGTGATCGCGGCGGTGCTGATCGTCTTCATCCCGACGGTGGGCGACTATGTGACGCCGGAACTGATCGGCGGCGGCAAGACCCCGATGATCGCCAACCTGATGGAGGTCGCCATGCTGAAGCAGCGCGACCAGGCGATGGGCTCGGCCATCGCGGTGGGGGCCATGACCATCGTGGCGCTGATCTCGGTGGCCTTCGTGCTGTGGAACAAGCGTTACCTCGGAGGCCGGAAATGAAACAGGGCACGGGTCTCGGCGTCTATGCCATCCTCTACCTGGTGTTTCTCTACGCCCCGATCCTGATCCTGCCGGTCTTCGCGCTGAACGATTCGCAGGTCGTGGCCTTCCCGCTGAAGGGCTTCACCACCAGATGGTTCGGCGAGATGTGGGCCGATGCCAACCTGCGCTCGGCGCTTCTGCGCAGCCTGGTGATCGCGCTCTCCACCTCGACCATCGCCACCATTCTCGGCCTTTTCGCGGCCCGGGCCTCGGTGCGCTATGCCTTCCCCGGCAAGCCGGCCGCCATGGGCCTGATCATGCTGCCCATGGTCCTGCCCGACATCGTGGTCGCCATGGCGCTCCTCATCGTGCTGCTGTCGCTCTCGGTGCCCTTGTCGATGCTGACGATCATCATGGGCCATGTGCTGCTCTGCATGCCCTTCGCGGTGGCGATCCTCACCTCGGCCTTCCAGTCGCTCGACAAGTCGCTGGAGGAAGCCGCGCTCGACCTGGGCGAAACCCGGGCGGCCACCTTCCGGCTGATCATCCTGCCCCTGGTCATGCCGGGGATCATCGCCAGCTTCCTGATCTGCTTCACCATCTCGATCGACGAATTCGTGCTGGCGAACTTCCTCGGCTCGGGCAAGCCCGTCCTGTCGGTCTATATCTTCGGCCAGTTCCGCTTTCCCGCCAAGGTGCCGTCGATGCTGGCGCTCGGGACGCTGCTGGTCCTGTTCTCGATCATCCTGCTCGGTTTCGCCGAGTACATGCGCCGCCGCGGCATCGCCAAGGCCGGGGGCAAAGATTCCGGAGGCTTCCTGTGACCTTTTCCGATGACCGTCCGACGATGATCGAGTTCAAGGACGTCCACAAATACTACGGCGACTACCACGCGCTGCGCGGGATCAACGGCACGATCAAGGCGGGGGAGTTCTTCTCGCTCCTCGGCCCCTCGGGCTGCGGCAAGACCACGCTCCTGCGCACCATCGCCGGGTTCGAGGACATTTCCTCGGGCGTGGTGATGATCGACGGCAAGGACGTGGCGGGGGTGGCCGCGAATGCGCGGCCGACGAACATGGTGTTCCAGTCCTACGCCATCTTCCCGCATATGTCGGTGGCCGAGAACGTGGGCTTCGGCCTGCGCAGGGATCCCCGTCCGAAGGCGGAGAAGGCGAAGGCCGTGGCCGAGGCGCTGGAGATGGTCGGCCTCAAGGGCTATGGCGCCCGCGCCGCCCATGCGCTTTCCGGCGGCCAGCGGCAGCGGGTGGCGCTGGCGCGGGCGCTGATCCTGAAGCCCAAGGTGCTCTTGCTGGACGAACCGCTCAGCGCGCTCGACAAGAAGATGCGCGAGCATATGCAGGTGGAGCTGATCAAGCTGCAGCGCCAGGTCGGCATCACCTTCATCCTGGTGACCCACGACCAGGAGGAGGCGCTGGTCATGTCCGACCGCATCGCCGTGATGTTCGAGGGCGAGATCGCCCAGCTGGCCGATCCCGAGACGCTGTATCGCCGCCCGAACTCGAAGAAGGTGGCGGATTTCATCGGCACGATGAACTTCATCCCGGCCGAGGTCCTGTCCGAGGCCGGCGACAAGGTCGAGATCGAGGCCAAGGGCCTTGGCCGCGTCACCATCGACGCCTCCATGGCCCCGCCCGCGCACGGCGAAAGCCCGGTGGTCGGCCTGCGGCCCGAGACGCTGACGCTGCTTTACGACGACCAGAAGCCCCTTGAGCGCGAGACGGACGGCGTGATCGACGAGGTGATCTATTTCGGCGACATGACCTATTACGACGTCTACCTCGGCGGGACGGACGTTGAGGTGCGCCTGTCGATGCGCAACGTCCCCGGCCGCCCGGTGCTGGAGGTCGGCACCAGGGTCCGTGTCGCCTGGAGCCCCTCGGCCCTGGTGCTGTTCCGCTAGGCAACCCTTCTTGTTCGACTTCGTCTCCTCGTCGGCGCGCCCCGCCTGCGAGGAGTGACGAAGTCATCGACGAGCCGCCTCCCCGGCGTCGGGAAGGGCCGATTGATGCCGCCGGATGGCGAAAGGAAATCCCGTTGGAAGGCCGGAACAGGGTTAACACTTCCTGAACGTCCCCGGGCAAGTGCCTGATATTCCTTGTGTGCCGCGTCCTGTCCACTGTGGACAGCCCGGCTCACCGATCCGGCGCGATCAACCCCAGCCCGCGCAGATAGATCCCGATCGCGGTCTCCAGCAGGTCCTCCGCCGGCCAGGGCTGCGGCCCGCCGTTCCCCCGCAGGAACAGTTCCACCACCCCGTGGGAAACCGCCCAGGCATGGGCCGAGATCATGCCCGCCGGCGGCCGCCGCCCCTCCGGCATCCCCCGCACGAGAAGCTCCGCCGCCCGCTCCATCGTCGCCCGCGCCTTGCCCGCGACCTGGGCCAGATCCGGATGCCGCCCCGGCTGCAGCCCGCTCTCGAACATCGCCTGGTAATGGCCGGGATATTTCCGGGCGAAGGCCAGGTAGGCCCGCCCCGTCGCCTCGAAGGCCGCCAGCGCCGAGGGCCGCCCCTCGTCGAAAGCAAATTCCAGCAGCGCGGCGAAGATGTCGAACCCCTGCCGCGCGACTTCGGCCAAGAGGTCGTCCCGCCCCGCGAAATGCCGGTAGACCGCCGCCGGCGTCACATCCGCCGCCTTCGCCGCCTCGGACAGGGTGAAGCCCTGCGGCCCCTTCTCGGCGATCAGCGCCAGCGCCGCCTCGACCAGCGCCTGCCGGAGGTTGCCGTGGTGATACCCTCGTTTCATCAGCCCTTCGACCGCAGCTTCGGCCCGCCGCAGATCCTGTCATCCGGCTTGCCGACGGCCTTCCCATCCTTGCCCGCATAGTCCACCGCCGACAGGATCGTCTGGATCGCCGCGATCCGGGCGCGCTTCTTGTCGTCGGACAGGATCACCGTCCAGGGCGCGTGCCTGAAATGGGTCTTCTGCATGGTCTCGTCGATGGCGGCGCAGTAGTCGTCCCATTTCGCCAGCCCGTCGACGTCGATCTGGGAAAGCTTCCACTGCTTCAGAAGATCCCCCTCGCGGTCGAGGAAGCGCCTCAGTTGCTCGGCGCGGCCCACTTCCAGCCAGATCTTCAGGAAGATGATCCCCTCGTCGACGATCATCTGCTCGAACTCGGGCAACTGGCGGAAGAACTTCGCCCGTTCCTCGGGTTTGCAGAAGCCGAAGACATGCTCGATCATCGCGCGGTTGTACCAGCTGCGGTCGAACAGCGCGATCTCGCCCTGGGCGGGCAGCCAGTCGACGTAGCGCTGGAAATACCATTGCTGGCTTTCCCGCTCGCTGGGCTTCGGCAGGGCCACGACATAGGCCTGCCGCGGGTTCAGGTTTTCCGTCACCGCCTTGATAGTGCCGCCCTTGCCGGCGGCGTCGCGGCCCTCGAACACCACCAGAAGCCGCTTGCCCGAGGTCTTGAACCCGGCCTGCATCTTGGCCAGCTCGATCTGCAACTCCTCCATCCGGGCGTCGTAGTCCTTGCCCTTCATCTCCTCGCGGTAGGGGTAGGAGGCGGTCAGGATGTCGTCCTTGTCCGCCGCCTCGATCGCCTTGCGCACCGCTTTCGGCGCGCCCTCGCGGAAATAGCGGCTGATCGCGCCGTCGAATGGTAGGGTCATCCTCGCCTCCCTGTTTGCGGCAGTATGGCGATTGCCCCGGTCAGCGCAATGCGGCGGGATCTCAGCGCCCGATCTGGGCCAGATCGTAGGGCGTGGTCTGGTAGATCTCGTTGATCCAGTTGCCGTAGAGGAGATGCGCATGGCTGCGCCAGCGGTTCAGCGGCGGCAGGGCAGGGTTGTCGTCCGGGTAGTAGTTCATCGGCACGTTGATCGGGGTGCCGTTGGCAACGTCGCGGTCATATTCCTGCTTCAGCGTGTCGCTGTCGTATTCGAAATGGTTGAAGATATAAAGCGCGCGGTGGCCGGGATCCTCGACCAGACAGGGGCCGACCTCGTCCGAGCCCAGCAGCGTGCGCAATCCGGGGGCGGCGTCGATCTCGGCCTGTTTCATCTCGGTCCAGCGGCTGACGGGGATGACGAAATCATCCGAGAAGCCGCGCAGATAGGGCGAGGTCGGCGCAAGGTTGCGGTGCCGGAAGCAGCCGAAGGCCTTGTGGTCCAGCATGTGCTTCGCGACGCCGTGGAAATGGTTGATCATCGCCATCCCGCCCCAGCAGACGCCGAAGGTGGAATGTACATTGCTCTGGGTCCAGTCCATGACCTCGCAGAGTTCGTCCCAGTAGGTGACCTCCTCGAAGGGCAGATGCTCGATCGGCGCGCCGGTGATGATCAGCCCGTCGAACCTGTCGCCCTTCACCTCCTGGAAGGGGCGGTAGAAGGTCGCCATATGCTCGGCGGCGGTGTTCTTGGTCGTGTGTTCCGACATGCGGATCAGGTGCAGGTCGATCTGCAGCGGCGTGGCGCCGATCAGCCGGGCGAACTGGTTCTCGGTCTGGATCTTCTTCGGCATCAGGTTCAGGAGGCCGATCCGCAGCGGCCGGATGTCCTGATGCGCGGCGCGGTCGGGGGACATGACCATGACGCCCTCGGACCGCAGCACGTCATAGGCGGGCAGGGTTTCGGGCAGCGTGATCGGCATGGTCGGGTTCCCCGGAATGAAGGCCAAGAGCTAGGGCGTCGCGCCCCGGGATGCAAGTCAGGCGCGGTCGATGGCGCGGGCCATCAGCGCGTCGAAATCGGCGGAGGTGCGGACCGCGGCCACTTCCTCGGCGGTGACCGTCACCCCCCAGCGCGCCATCGCGGCATAGCGCGGCTGGCGGTGGGCCAGGGCGCGGGCATAGGTCCAGCGCACGAAGTGATCGGGATCACAGGTTTCCTCGTTGACGGAATGGGTTGCGCGGTATTCCTCCCACGCCGCGTGAAGGAAATGCGGCTGGTAATACATCGGCTTCGGCGCGCGATCGAAGCGGCGGACAAGCTCGGCCGTATGGGCGTCGGAGCCCTTGATCCAGACCATCAGCAGCGTGTCGGCCAGCTGGCGCATCACCGGATCGGCGGGGTCCTCGGCCTCGACCACCTCGCAGATCGAGCCCGAGGTGTCGCAGACGAAGTTCGGATAGCCGTAAAGCTCCTCGGCGCGCTCCATGAAGCGGGCGGTGTCCAGCGTCGCGGCCACCTCGGCGGCGCGGTGCTGTTCCTGGCGCTTCATGTATTCGGCGAAGGGCACGCCGCCCCTGGCCGGATCGCCGGGCTTGCCGAGGTAGGTGGAGAGCGGGGCAAGGTTGTCGAAGGTGATGTTCGAGGCGATGTAGACCGAGTCGGTCATCAGCAACTCGCGCAGCAGCGGGACCTTCATCGCCTCGCGCTTGAAGTTGTCGGCGATGAATTCGCCCATGTAGCGGGTGCCGATCCGGTAATCGACCGAGTAGTGGAACCAGTCGCCATGGTCGCGCAGCAGGTTCGACAGGTAGGTCTTGCCAAGGCCGGACATGCCGAAAAGCATCACCCGCTTGCGCGGCGCGGCCAGGTAGTCGTTGCCGGAACTGTAGATCATCGCGTCACCCCAATCGGGCTTCTGTTAGCCGGGGGGCCGTGATTGCACAATGGAAAACCCCGCCCGAGGGCGGGGTTCAGGGCCCCTCGGGGCGAAGATCAGAAGCTGTAGCCGACGCGCAGGCCGACGCCCAGGCCCGAGTTGCCGGAGAAGTTGCCGCCCACGGTGTTGGTCGTGGCATCGCCGATGTCGACATAGCGGATGCCGCCGGTGATCTTCATGTTGTCGCGGGTATAGGTCGCGGCCAGGCCGATGCTGCGCATCCCGTCGGTCGGGCCGAGGTTGCCGGTCAGCTCGCCGTCCGAGGGTTCATAGCCCAGCGTCACCGCGCCCGACCAGGTTTCATTGAAACGGCGGCCGATCCCGAGGTTGTAGGTCACGCGGTCCTTGGGATAGGCGACCAGCGGGATCGGCGGCGGATAGAACGGCGGGTCGATGACGAATTCGCTCCAGTCCACCCAGCGGATCGAGCCGAACAGCAACGTGTCCTTGGCGATGCCGGTCTGGAACTCCAGGTTCACCGACTGCGGGACTTCGGTATCGAACCCGTCCGCAAGCGCGCCGAACTCCACGGATTCCAGGCTATGGGTGATGGCCGAGTTGTAGGTCAGCGCGACCCGCGCGGCGATCTCGGGCTTCTCCCAGGCGAGGCCGACCACATAGCCGAGTTCGGAGTCGTGGTTGGTCTCCATCGTGTAGCCGACCACCAGCGGGATCGAGACCACGCCATGCACCGTCTGGTAGCGCAGGCCGCCATAGACCGAGACGTTGTTTTCAAAGCTGTAGCGCAGAAGCGCCGTGATCGCGCTGGAGGACAGGTCGGCCGTCGTGCCGGCAAGCGGATAGCTGCCCAGCGGCACAAAGGTTCCCGGATAGGCCACGTCGGCCCCGATCGGCTGGTCCAGGATCAGGGCAAAGTCCATACGGTCGCCGATGTCCATCTTGTAGCCCAGGCTCCAGCTGTTGTAGCTGGGCGCCATGTCGCCCGAAGAAAACGGCCCGACGGTGCCGCTGACATCGGGTGCGAAATGCCCGAAGCTGAGTTCGGCATAGCGGCCCTGTTCGAACAGGATCGCGACCGACTGGCTGGACCTTTCGACGCCCCCCGCCTGCACGCCCCCGGCCGTCGTCAGGGCCGCCATAGTGGTCAGAAATCGTTTCATTGTTCCTCATCCCCGGAAAGAGAATTCCCCTGAGAATCAGGCTAGGTCCCGGACTTCCGGCGGTCAATTCGTGACGCCGCGTCACGGTTTCGTGACGTGGCCGCTGGCGCGGAAATGCCACTCCGCAGGTTGATCCAGATGCCGAGGAAGATCAGCGCCGCGCCAAGGAACAGCGCCGGCTCGACCGGCTCGGCATAGAAGACCGCGCCGACCACGGCGATGATCGGCAGGCGGGCGAAATCCATCGGCACCACCGTGCCGGCCGGGGCAAGGCTGAGCGCGCTGGTCAGGCAAAGATGCGCGGTGACGCCCGAGACCCCGATCAGCGCCAGCCAGGGCAGGGTGGCCAGCGTCGGCAGGGTGACCGCGCCATCGGCCAGCATCGCGGCGCCGCCGAAGCCGGTCTGGGTCAGGGTAAGCCAGAACAGGATGGTGACGATCGACTCGCCCCTGGTCAGAAGCTTGGTCATCATGTTGGTCGCGGCGAAGAAGATCGCGGCGGCGGCGGCGGCAAGGACGCCGGGCTGGAGTGCCGAGAAATCCGGGCGCGCGACCACCAGGATGCCGGCAAAGCCGAGGGCCGCGGCAAGAAGCTTGCGCCGGGTCAGCCGCTCGCCCAGGACTATGGGCGCGAGCAGGATGACCCAGATCGGCGAGGTGAACTCCAGCGCGAAGACCTGGGCCAGCGGGATCACGGTAAGCGCCCAGAACCAGAGCGACTGGCCGCTGAAATGCAGCACGCTGCGGAAGACATGGCTGCCCGGCCGGTCGGTGCGGAAGTCGCGCGCCCGCCCCAGCACCAGCGCGATGGCAACCACCAGGACCCAGCCGACGACCGAGCGGTAGGCCAGGATTTCGAACGTGTCGTGCACGCCGCCGATCTGGCGGGTCGCGATCGCCATGGCCGTGAAGGCGGCGATCGAGCCGGTCATCCAGAGCGCGGCGGCAAGGGGGCGGTGGGGCGCGGTCATGGGCCGAGACTTGCCGGGCCGGGCAGGGAAGTCCAGAGCTTGACTTGCGACAAGGCGCAGGCCCGGCCTGTCGGGCATCAGGGATGAGGGAGGTGACCCATGGACACGCATGTCCTGGCTCGGATGATCCATGTCCTGGCGGTGCTGCACTGGATCGGCGGGGTGGCGATGGTCACGCTGGTGATCCTGCCGCAGATGCGGGCGCTGCCGCCCGCCGACCGGATCGCGACCTTCGAGCGGATCGAGGGCCGCTTCGGCGCGCAGGCGAAGCTGTCGACGCTGGCGGCGGGCCTGTCGGGCCTGTGGATGCTGTGGCTGACCGACGGCTGGGGGTTGTTCCTTCTGCCCGGTTACTGGTGGCTGCACCTGATGGTCGCGGTCTGGGCGATCTTCACGCTGGTCCTGTTCGTGCTGGAGCCCCTGGTCCTGCACCGCTGGTTCCACCAGCGCGCCAGCCGCGACCCCGAGGCCACCTTCGCGCTGGTCCTGCGGCTGCACCGGGTGCTGCTGGCCCTGTCCGCCCTGGCGGTGGCGGGAGCGGTGCAGGGCGCGCATGGCGGGCTCTGGTGACGCTCCTCGTTCGACTTCGTCTTCTCGTCGCCGGTGGGCCTGACGACGAGTGACGAAGTCATCGAGGAGGCGTCACTCCAGCTCGATCGTCCCCGGCGGTTTCGAGGTGCAGTCGTAGAAGACGCGGTTGACGCCCTTGACCTCGTTGATGATCCTTGTGGCGGTCTCGCCCAGGAAATCATGGGTGAAGGGATAGTAGTCGGCGGTCATGCCGTCCACGCTGGTCACCGCGCGCAGCGCGAGCGCATAGTCGTAGGTCCGCCCGTCGCCCATCACGCCCACGGTGCGCATCGGCAGGATCGCGGCGAAGGCCTGCCAGATCTCGTCGTAAAGCCCGTGCTTGCGGATCTGGTCGATGTAGACCGCATCGGCCCGGCGCAGGATGTCCAGCTTTTCGCGGGTGATCTCGCCGGGGCAGCGGATCGCAAGGCCGGGGCCGGGGAAGGGATGGCGGCCGATGAAGCCGGGGGGCAGGCCCAGTTCGCGGCCAAGGGCGCGGACCTCGTCCTTGAAGAGTTCGCGCAGCGGCTCGACCAGTTTCAGGCCCATCTTCTCGGGCAGGCCGCCGACATTGTGGTGGCTCTTGATCGTCACCGAGGGGCCGCCGGAGAAGCTGACGCTTTCGATCACGTCGGGGTAAAGCGTGCCCTGCGCCAGGAAGGTGGCGCCGCCGACCTCGGCCGCGTGCTTCTGGAAGACCTCGATGAACAGCCGGCCGATGGTCTTGCGCTTGACCTCGGGGTCCGAGATGCCCTCGAGCGCGCCGAGGAACAGGTCCGACTCGTCGGCATGGATCAAGGGCATGTGGTAATGGTCGCGGAACATGGTCACGACCTGTTCCGCCTCGCCCAGGCGCAGGAGGCCGTGATCGACGAAGACGCAGGTCAGCTGGTCGCCGATCGCCTCATGGATCAGCACCGCCGCGACCGAGCTGTCCACCCCGCCGGACAGGCCGCAGATCACCTTCTGGTCGCCGACCTGCTCGCGGATCTTGCGGATCGCCTCCTCGCGGTAGGCGCCCATGGTCCAGTCGCCCTTGAACCCGGCGAGCTTGACGAAGTTCGCGTAAAGCTGGCCGCCCTTCGGGGTGTGGTGCACCTCGGGGTGGAACTGCACGGCGTAGAAGTGGCGCGCCGGATCGGCGGTGATCGCGAAGGGCGCGTTAGGCGAGGTGCCGAGGACCTGGAAGCCGGGGGCCAGTTTCGAGACATGGTCGCCATGGCTCATCCAGACCTGCTCGCGCGCCTGGGGGCCGTCCTCGGGCGGGAACCAGCCGGCGAGGACGGGGTGGGTCAGCTCGGTGGGGGTGACGAAGGCACGGCCGAATTCGGCGGTGCCGTGGCCGCCTTCGACATGGCCGCCGAGGCAATGCATCATCACCTGCTGGCCATAGCAGATCCCCAGGATCGGCACGCCAAGGTCGAAGACGCCTTTCGGCGGCATCGGCGCGTTCTCCTGGTAGACCGAGGCCGGCCCGCCCGAGAAGATCACCGCCTTGGGGGCGAAGGCCCGCAGGAAGGCCTCGTCCACGCGGTTGAAGGGGTGGATTTCGCAATAGACATTCAGCTCGCGCAGGCGGCGCGCGATCAGCTGCGTCACCTGGGAACCGAAGTCGATGATCAGAAGACGGTCATGTGCCTGGGTCATGCGCCCGCGTAAGCGATGGCAGCCGGAATCGCAAGGCCCGCAACGCGCGGATAGGGTGCCCGAGGCGGGCGCGGGGGTCAGAAGCGGAAGTTCACCCCGATCAGGACGGTGGAGAAGTCGCCCCTGCCGTCCAGGGTGTCGCCGGGCGTGCCAAGCGGGCCGAGGTCGAGAGTGCCCAGGTCGACATGGTTGACCTCGGCATAAAGCATCAGGTCGGGCTGGATCATATGCGCCAGCCCCGCACCGATCGTATAGCCGACGGCGGTGGAGGAATTCCGGGTGAAGTTGTAGATCCCGCCGTCGACCTTGCCTGCGGCAAGCCCTCCTGCGCCGTAGATCATCGTCTCGGGGGTCACCAGCCAGCCGTATCTGCCCCGCAGGGTGAACAGGGCCTCGACGTTGACGAAGCATTCGCCCAACTCGCAGGCCCAGTAGGTCGGGCCAGGTTCCTGCGGCGAAGTCCCGCGGACCCCTTTCGACAGGCCCAGGTCAAAGCCGAGCACATGATTGCCGCGCTGGAAATTCCGTTCGTAGTGCAGCCCCACGAGAAAGCCGTCGAGATCCACATCCTCGCCGGTCTCGTCGGCCTCGAAGTTGCCCTGCTCATAGCTTCCGGCACCATAGCCCAGGGCGAAGCCGCCCCATTGGCCCGACCAGTCCTGGGCGGACAGGGGAGAGGCGAGCAGCATCGCCAGCGCAGTCATTGCGTATTTCACCTGTCAACTCCCTCTGCTCAAATCGCGGGCAGTCTGCCAAAGGATTCCGGTTTGGGCCAGCGCCTTGACGGCACGGGACCGGCATCGGCCCCGGGGTGTCGCCGTCCGGCAACTTGGAAGCTGTCGCAATCGGCCGCAAGCAATGTCGGTTTTGGAGAACAATCGCCGGTTTCGATAAGCGAGCCCGGCGCATTTGGCGGCATAAGGGCGACAAAGCACATCGGAGGCCGACATGAACGAAGTTGCAGGACGCAGGGCGCGCAGTGGTGGGGGCGCCAGCCGCCGGGCGGAGCGGACCGCGGTCAGCTTCGAGACCGCGCGTTTCATCCAGCGCAACATCCCGGATTTCGAGATCCTGAACGAGGAGGCGCTGCAGATCATCGAGCACAACGCCGAGACCGTGCTGGAAGAGATCGGCGTCAACTTCGTCGAGAACCCCGAGGCGCTGGAACGCTGGCGCCAGGCCGGGGCCGACGTGAAGGGCGAGCGGGTGCATATCCCGCGCGGCCTGGCCCGCAAGCTTTGCGCCACCGCGCCCCGGACCTTCACCCAGCACGCCCGCAACCCCGAGCGCAATGTCGAGATCGGCGGGCGCAACCTGGTCCTCGCCCCGGTCTACGGCCCGCCCTTCGTGCGCGATGCCGAAGGCGGCCGCCGCTATGCGACGCTGGAGGATTTCCGGAACTTCGTGAAGCTCGGCTACATGTCGAAATGGCTGCACCATTCCGGCGGCACGGTCTGCGAGCCGACCGACGTGCCGGTGAACAAGCGCCACCTCGACATGCTGATGGCGCACATGACGCTGAGCGACAAGCCCTACATGGGATCTGTCACCGAACCCTCGCGCGCGGCGGATTCGGTCGCCATGTCGAAGATCCTGTTCGGCGACGATTTCGTCGACCGGAATACGGTGATGACCAGCCTGATCAACATCAACTCGCCGCTCACCTTCGACGGCATCATGATGGGCGCGCTGGAAGTCTATGCCCGCGCGAACCAGGCCGCGATCATCTCGCCCTTCATCGTCGGCGGCGCGATGGCGCCGGTCACGGTCGCGGGCACGCTGACCCAGGTCCTGGCCGAGGTGCTGGCGGGCGTGGCCTACAGCCAGCTCGTGCGCCCCGGCGCGCCGGTGATCTTCGGCGCCTTCGTGACCTCGATCGACATGAACTCGGGCGCGCCCACCTTCGGCACGCCGGAGGCCGCGCATATCACCTATGGGGCGGGGCAACTCGCGCGGCGGCTGGGACTGCCCTACCGTTCCGGCGGATCGTTCTGCGGCTCGAAACTGCCCGATGCGCAGGCGGCCTACGAGACCTCGAACAGCCTGAACATGGCGCTCCTGGCGGGCGTGAACTTCATGCTGCACGCCTGCGGCTGGCTGGAGGGCGGGCTGGTGTCGTCCTACGAGAAATTCGTGATGGACGCCGACCAGCTCGGCACGCTGCACCACCTCGCGCAGGGCGTCTCGATGGATGCCAACGGCCAGGCGATGGACGCGATCCGCGAAGTGGGCCCCGGCGGCCACTACCTTGGCTGCAGCCATACCCAGGCGAACTTCAAGTCGGCCTTCTGGCGCACGGAACTGCTGGACTACAAGCCCTTCGAGACCTGGGCCGAGGAAGGCAGCCGCGACACGCAGGCGCTTGCGGCCGAGAAGGTCAAGAAGCAGCTCGGCGACTACCAGCCCCCGGCGCTGGACGAGGGCAAGCGCGAGGCGCTGGAGGCCTTCGTGGCACAGCGCAAGGCCGAGATGCCCGACGCCTTCATCTGAAGGCGCCGGCCTTGCCTCAGGCCAGGTCCGCCCCGCGCAGGAGGCGGGCCTCGGCCAGCAGCGCGATCAGCACGTCGATGTGGCGCGCGACCGAATAGCTCGCGTCGCCCGCCACCCGCGTCGCTTCCAGCTCCTCCTCGACCGCGATCAGCCGCGGCACCGTGACCTCGGGCGAGGCCCCCGTCGGCACCAGCCGCCGCAGGTCGCGCTCGCGCCGGTAATCGCCCAGCCCGAAACGGGCGGCGCGCACCAGAAGGCGCGGGCGGCGCAGGTCGGCAAGCATCATGCGGAAATCGGACATCGTGCACTCCATTTCGACGAGAGGGCACGATGCCATGGGTCAACCTGGCGTTGCGCGGCGAACCATTGCAGCGCGCGGAGGTTACCAGGAAGTTTAGGAATTCCCGTCAATTCTCCACGTTGGCCGAGAGGTTAACGATCAGGTAACCAATTCCACCCAAGGTTGCGGCGTCCAGGCTGGACTCACCGCCGCCGCAAGTGGACCAAGACGGGACGACTGAATTGCCGGAACTCACCGCCGCCAGCCTGCCAGACTGGCTTCCCGCCGCAGTGCGCCACTACCTGGACCACGTCGAGGAAGGAACATCGTTCAGGGCGCTGGCGCGGCGCGAAGGGCTGCATGCCTCGACCATCCTGCGCCAGGTCCGCCGCTACGAGAACCGGCGCGACGACCCGCTGATGGACGAGGCCCTGGCGGCGGTCTCCCGTCTTGTCCTCCGATCGGCCGATCACCCGGATCGAAAGGATGACCCGCCCATGACCGCCCCCCTCCGCCCCGATGGCGCCACCGCCGACCTCTGCGATCCGCAGCTTCTCGACCGCGAGGGCCGCCGCGTCCTGCGCCGCCTGGCCGAGCCGGGGGCGGTCATGGCGATCGCGCCCGAGATGGAGAAGGCGGCCGTCCTACGCGAGTTTCCCGATGGCCGTTCCTTGCGGACGGCGGTGCTGGACCGGCCGGTGGCCCAGGCCTTCATCCTGCGCGACTGGATCGCCTGCCGGAAGGCGGGGCGCGTCTCCAGCTACGAGATCACCTCGGCGGGCCGCGCCGCGCTGAAGCGGATGGTGGACGAGGAGGACCGCCGCCGGCAAGGCATGAACGAGGCGGCAGGCAGCTTCGCCGACCAGCACCGCCTCTGGGGCGAGCGCGAGGTGATCGACGACGCCGGCCCGCGCCGGGTGCGCTACAACCTGGCGGAAAGCCCGGTCAGCCTGCTCGGCCGCCGCCGCGACCGGGACGGCAAGCCCTTCCTCGAACCCGAACTGGTCCAGGCCGCCGAACGCCTGCGCGAGGATTTCGAACTGGCGCAGATGGGCCCGCGCGTGGCGCAGAACTGGGACCGCTTCCTGACCGGCGGCGACCGTGGCGGTTTCCAGCCCGATTCGGGCCTGGGCGAGGGGCCCTCGGTCGCGCGGGGGCGGGTGGCGGCGGCGTTGCGCGACCTCGGCCCCGGCCTCGGCGACGTGGTCCTGCGCTGCTGCTGCTTTCTGGAAGGCCTCGAGGTGGCGGAAAGGCGCATGGGCTGGGCCGCGCGCTCGGGCAAGATCGTGCTGCGCATCGCGCTGATGCGGCTGCGCCGGCATTATGACGAGACCTATGGCCGCTCGGGCCCGCTGATCGGCTAAGCCCCGACCCCGCGCAGGGCGAGAAGCAAGGACATCGCCGCCAGAAAGACCGAGGCCAGCCGCCGCAGCACCAGCAACGCGCGCGGCCGGCCCGCCCCGCCAGGTCCCGCGCCGCCAAGTCCTGCGCCGACGGCGGCCCAGAAGACGGCCGCCAGCGCGACAAGCGCGGCGAAGAGGGCGAGGTTCCCGCCCAGCCGCTCGGGCGAGGGCAGGAGGACCAGCCCGAAGATCAGCGCCTTGGGGTTCAGCGCGGTGGTCGTGACCAGCGCCCGTGCGCTGACCGCCCGCCCCGCCGAATCCGGCCCCGGCAGGCGCCACAGCCGCACCGCCAGCACCGCGACCCACAGCGCCGCCGCCAGCGTCACCGCGATGCGCAGCGCGGGCAGCCCCTCCAGCGCCGCCGCGCCCAGCAGCGCCAGCGGCAGGACGGTCAGGAAATAGCCCGCAAGCTCGGCCGGGATCAGGCGCAGCGCGCCCCGAAGGCCACGCTCGGCCCCGGCCAGCAGGATCAGCGTATTCGTCGGCCCCGGCGTCAAGAGCAGGGCCAGAACGGCAAGCGAAAGGTCCAGCGGCGTCATCATCCCTCCGAAACTGGCCCGCGGATGCCATGGCGGCAAGCCTGCGGCCTTGATCCGCGTCAAATTGCCCCGGGCCGCGCGTTGCCAAGGGAAGGGAACGCGATTATCTGGGAGGCAAGGCCCAGAGGGGGAAATCCATGCGCGACCTCAAGCTTCCCGGTGAGCGGCACCCCGAAAAGGCGCATCGTGCCGACAATGCCCAGCCGAAGAAACCCGCCTGGATCCGGGTCAAGGCCCCGACCTCGGAAGGCTACAGGCAGACCCGCGACATCCTGCGCGAGAAGAAGCTTGTCACCGTCTGCGAGGAGGCCGGTTGCCCCAACGTCGGCGAATGCTGGAGCCAGGGCCACGCCACCATGATGATCATGGGCGAGATCTGCACCCGCGGCTGCACCTTCTGCAACGTCGCCACCGGCAAGCCGCAGGCGCTGGACGCCTTCGAGCCGGGCCGCGTCGCCCATGCCGTCGCGGAACTGGGGCTGGCGCATGTCGTCGTGACCAGCGTCGACCGCGATGACCTGGATGACGGCGGGGCCGAGCATTTCGCCCAGACCATCCGCGCGATCCGCCACCGCTCTCCCGCCACCACGATCGAGGTGCTGACCCCGGACTTCCTGAAATGCGCCCCCTCGGCACTGGAGAAGGTGGTCGAGGCGCGGCCGGACGTCTTCAACCACAACCTGGAAACCGTCCCCGGCCTTTACCTGGAGGTCCGCCCCGGCGCGCGCTATTTCCATTCGCTGCGCCTGTTGCAGCGGGTCAAGGAACTGGACCCGCTGATGTTCACCAAATCCGGAATCATGGTCGGCCTTGGCGAGGATCGGCAGGCCGTGTTGCAGGTGATGGACGACATGCGCTCGGCGGACGTGGATTTCCTGACCATCGGCCAGTATCTGCAGCCGACGCCCAAGCATCACGCCGTCGCCCGTTTCGTGACGCCCGAGGAGTTCAAGGCCTATGAGACCTCGGCCTGGGGCAAGGGTTTCCTGATGGTCTCGGCCACGCCGCTCACGCGGTCCAGCTACCACGCCGGCGACGACTTTGCCCGGATGCGCGCGGCACGGCAGGCGGGCAGGGGATAAGCAAAGGGCCGCCCGACGGGCGGCCCTTTCCATCCTGTGCCGGTCTCAGAACTTGAAGCCGACGCCGATATCGTAGATCTCGTCCGCGCCTTCCAGCTTGGTGCCGCCGCCCTCGACGAACAGGCCGTTGTCCATGCTGTAGGTCGCCGAGACGGAATAGAGGTCGCTCGTATCCTCCAAGAGCAGCATGTCGCCGCGCAGCGTCAGGGCCGACATCACATCGAAGCTGCCGTAAAGCCGCAGGCCGTTATGCGTGCCCGACATGTCATAGCGCGACAGCGCCGCGCCCAGGTCGAAGCGGTCGGCATCATGGAAGGCGCCGATCTGCATGATGCTCGGGTCGTCGCCGGGGGTGGTGGCGAACTGGCCGGTGATGAAGAAGGTCGTCGCGCCGCGTTCAAAGCGCATCACGCCTTCCCCCACGTCGATATTCGCGTCGTTCAGGTGGTGATAGCCCGCGCCGAAGGTCAGGTTGCCCGTGGTCTGCTGCCAGGTCACGCCCGGGGTCATGCCGTTGTCCTCGAAGCTGGCAAGGCTGGCCAGCGACCCGGTGAACGTGCCGGCCCGCAGGTCCACCACGCGCGAGGAGGAAAAGCGCGGCATCACCCGCATGGTTTCCAGCACCGGGCGGGGCGCGCCAACGGCGATCTCGCCGATTCCGGTCGACAGGACCAGCGCGGCCCAGCCATTGGTCAGGTCCTGGCCATCGTCGAGATGGGTGCTGTCCACGGCGGCATCGAAGCCCAGCATCCCGCCCGAGCGCCAGGTCATCCCCAGGTCGCCGTCAAGGGCCCAGCCCGTCGGGCCGCCATCCACATATTCCAGCTTCACCTCGCCGCCGAAGGTCAGGCCGGTCGCGGCCTCCTGCGCCGCAGCGGGAAGTGCGGCGAGGGCGAGAAGGGCGGGAAGAAGAACGCGGGTCATGGCAAGTCCAATCTGCTTTCGATTGCAACATCATACCGCAATATCCTGCCCCGGAAAAGGGATGCGGCCCGATATGGGGTAGGGCGACCCCGGCTGTTGCGCCGGGGCCACGTCACTCCACGGTCGGCACCGCCAGCAGATATTCCGCCACCGCCAGCCGGTCGCCCTCGGGCAGCCGGGCCATGTTCTCGACCACATGCGCCATATGGCCGCCGACGCTGTCATAGTCCGGCGTGAAGCCCGTGGTCAGGTATTGCGTGATGTCCGCCGCCGTCCAGCCCAGCTTGCCCGGCGTGATGTTGGGGATCCGCCCCTCGCCCGAGGGGTTCGGCGCGCCGCCCAGCCAGCGCGCGGTGTCCAGCCCTCCCAGCGCCGTGCGGGGCGTGTGGCACTCGCCGCAATGCGCCATCGCCTCGGCCAGATAGCGGCCCCGGTCGGCGGTGGGCGTCAGGTTCCCCTCCAGCGACCAGCCGTCCGACAGGTAGAGCAGCTTCCACAGCCCCACCGCCTCGCGCCGCGAGAAGGGGAAGGCGATCTCATGCGGCTGGCTGGGCGTCGGATCGGCGGGCAGGGTCTGCAGATACGCGTAAAGATCCGCCACGTCCTGCCGCTTCATCCTGGCGTATGCGGCATAGGGCAGGGCGGGGTAATAGTGCTCGCCCCCGGGGCTGACGCCACGCTGGATGGCATTGGCCAGGTCCAGAAGGCTCCAGCCGCCGATCCCGGCCACGGGGTCCTGGCTGATGTTGGGCGCCACGAAGGTCCCGAAATCCGATGCGAATCGCTGTCCGCCCGCCAGCACCAGCTGCGCCTCGCCCTTGGCCCCCGGCGCCATGTGGCACGAGGCGCAGCCCGTGGCCAGGAACACCGCCTCGCCCCGGCTGGCATCGCCGGTCAGCCCCGCGACATCGCCCGCCGACAGGGGATCGGGCCGCGCCAGCAGCCACAGGACCCCGGCCGCCACCACCGCCACAAGCACCAGCCAGCGCAGAACCCGCATCCCGTCCCTCCGTTCCTTGTTGATCCGCGCCAGCCTAGTCGGGCGGGCCGGACTGTCCAATCACGGTTTCAGGCGGTCGACCCGCAGCCAGTCCGGCCAGCCGAACAGCCATTCCGCCCCCGCCACCGCCAGACAGGCCGCGACCACGCCCAGGACCAGCGCCACCCGCCTGGCCGAAGGCGGGTGCCGCGCCCTGCGTTTCGCGCGCATGAGCCAGACCAGCACGGTTCAGCTCTCCAGGAAACGGACCTTGCCGATATAGGGCAGGTTGCGGTTCCGCTGCCCGTAGTCGATGCCATAGCCCACCACGAATTCGTCGGGGATCTCGAAGCCGGTCCAGTCCGCCTTGACCGGCACCTCGCGGCGCGAGGGCTTGTCCAGCAGCGCGCAGACCTTCAGCCGCCGCGGCTCGCGCGCCTGCAGCAGGTGGATCACATGATGCAGCGTAAAGCCGGTATCGACGATATCCTCGACCAGCAGCACGTCGCGCCCCGCGATCTCGCCGCGCAGGTCCTTCAGGATCCGCACCTCGCGGCTGGAATGCATCGCATCGCCATAACTGGAGGCCTCCAGGAAATCGACCTCGACCGGCAGCTCGATCTCGCGCACGAGGTCGGCGATGAAGACGAAGGATCCGCGCAGAAGCCCCACGATCACCAGCTTGTCGGTGCCGTGGAAATGCGCCGTGATCTCGCGCGCAAGGGCCTCGACCCGCGCGGCGATGGCCTTGGCGCTGATCAGCTGGTCGATGACATAGGGCGGGTGGGACATGGACGGATTCCCTGGATGAGCGAGGCCTTCCTAGCGGTATTCGCCGCCCGTTTCGAGGGGAAGCTGCATCGCCCCTGCAGATCCCCCGCCGCCGGGCCCGAAGCGGACCGCCGGACAGGACGGCGGCGACGGATGGGCGCAGGTGCTTGACCCCCGCGCCCCGACGCGCGACATGGGGGAAAACAGCCCCGTGCCGATGCCCAGCCATTCCGAGACCAAGCGCCTGCCCTATACCGCCCGCCAGATGTACGATCTGGTGGCCGATGTGGCCTCCTATCCGAAGTTCCTGCCCTGGAACTCGGCCGCCCGCATCCGGTCGCGCCGCCCCATTCCCGGTGGCGAGGTGATGGAGGCCGACCTGGTGATCAGCTTCAAGGTCTTCCGCGAACGCTTCGGCAGCCGGGTGACGCTCTGGCCGGATCAGCTGCGGATCGGCACCGAATATCTCGACGGACCGTTCCGCCACCTGAAATCCACCTGGGCCTTCCGCGACCTTCCCGGCGGCTGCGAGGTCGATTTCCACGTCGATTTCGAATTCCGCAACGCGATCCTGCAAGGCATCATCGGCGTGGTGTTCAACGAGGCCATGCTGCGCATCGTCCGCGCCTTCGAACGCCGCGCGGCCGAGCTTTACGGGCCCGCGGCGCCCTGACGCGACGGAACGCCCGCAGGCCGGCGTGAAACCTGGGTCGCAACCCCGAGGCCCCCGATGCGCAAGCTTGTCCTGCTGATCGCCCTGCTGCTTCCTCTTCCGGCCCTTGCCGAAACCGTCCGCCTGGGCGAGCGGCATTACCGGATCGAATTGCCCGCGCGGCCGGAAGGCGCGCCCCTGATCATCGCGCTGCACGGCGGCGGTGGCGACCCCGACCAGTTCGCCGCCGCCTCCGGCCTTGCCGGCGCCGCGACCCGCGCGGGCTATGCGGTGGCCTTCCCCGCCGGCAGCGGGCGGCGGGACGAGCGGCTTCTGACCTGGAACGGCGGCTATTGCTGCGGCTATGCGATGCGCCGGGGGATCGACGACGAGGCCTTCCTGAAAGCGGTCATCGCCGATGCCGGCGCCCGCTTCGGCCTGCGCAGACAGGGCGTCTATCTGACCGGCATGTCGAACGGCGCGATCCTGGCCGAGACCTTCGCCGCCCGGAACCCCGGCCTCGTCCGCGCCGTCGCGGGCGTCGCGGGCACGATGGATACCGGCAGCACCAGGGTGCGGGGCAGGGTGCCCGCGCTGATCATCCACGGCACCGCCGACACGATGGTGCCCTACGGGGGCGGCAGGGGCGAGGGCAGCCTCACCCGCACCGACTTCGCCCCGGTTCGGACGGTGGTGAAGGCGTTCCTCGCGCCATGGGGCGGCGGCATCCACGCCGTCAGCCGGTCGGTGGACCGGATCAGCGACGGGACCTCGGTCCGGATCGGGGATTACAGCAAGCGCGGCCTGGTGATCCTGCGGCTGATCACCATCGAGGGTGGCGCGCATCACTGGCCCGGGGGCCGCAAGGCGCGGCTGGCGGAAGGCAAGACGCAGGAGATCGACGCCAATGCCGAAATGCTGCGCTTCTTCGCGCTGCATCCATAAGGAGCGGCGGCCAAAGTCTCTCGAAAGGAACCGGCCCTACTCCAGCGCCGCCGCCAGAAGCCCCAGCGCGTGTTCCGTCGCCGCCCGGCGCACTCCGGCCCGGCCCGGTGCGCCGAACTCCACCGTCTCGACCCGCGTCGCGCCGCCCTTCCGCGCCAGGCCAAAGCAGACCCGGCCCTCGGGCTTGAACTCCGACCCGCCCGGCCCGGCGATCCCGGTGATCGACACCGCGATATCGGCCGCCGACCGGGCCAGCGCGCCCTCGGCCATCTCGCGCGCCACCGGCTCGGAGACCGCGCCATGGGCGGCGAGCGTTTCCGCGGCGACTCCCAGCAGCTCCTGCTTGGCCGCGTTGGAATAGGTGACGAAGCCGCGCTCGAAGACGTCCGACGCCCCCGCCACATCGGTCAGCGCCGCCGCGACCATCCCGCCGGTGCAGCTTTCCGCCGTGGCGAAGGTCAGCCCCCGCTTGCGCGCCCGCGCCAGCAGCTCGGCAACGCTTATCCCAGCCACGGCTGCACCAGCCCATGCCAGAGCCCGGCCAGCCCGACCGCGCAGAGCCCGGCGAAAAGCCCGGCCCAGAGGTCGTCCAGCATCACCCCGACCGTTCCCCCCGTCCGGTCCGCCCGGCCGACAAGCCAGGGCTTCCAGATGTCGAACAGCCGGAACAGCAGGAACGGCGCCAGCCAGCCCGGCCAGGCCCCCAGCGCCAGATCCGCCACCCCATGCCGCCAGAGCGGGATCACCGTGAAGGACAGCGCCAGAAGCTGCCCCGCCACCTCGTCGATCACCACCTCCGACGGGTCCTCGCCCCCGGTCGCGCGCAGATAGGGCGGCACGGCCAGGAAGCCCGCGACCACCGCCAGCACGGCGCCCGCCGGAACCGCCAGCGCCCAGCCCGCCTGATAGGCCGCCACCGCCAGCGCCACGGTGATGGCGCTGGCCCAGGTGCCGCTGGCGGGCCGCAGGAAGCCCGCGCCGAAGAAGGTGGCGACGAGCCGGCTCATGCCCTCACCAGGGTCGCGGTGGCGATGGCGGCGATGCCTTCCTCGCGTCCGGTGAAGCCCAGCCGTTCCGAGGTCGTGGCCTTGACCGAGACGCGCCCCGCATCCACCCCCATGATCCGCGCCAGTTCCGCCTGCATTTCAAGGGCATGCGGGCCGATCTTCGGGCGCTCGCAGACCAGCGTCACGTCGCAGTTGCCCAAGGCATAGCCGCGGTCCGCCGCCAGGGCGATCGCATGCGCCAGGAAGATATGGCTCGCCGCGCCCTTCCATTGCGGGTCCGAGGGCGGGAAATGCCGCCCGATGTCGCCCTCGGCCAGCGCGCCGTAGATCGCGTCGGTCAGGGCGTGCATCCCCACATCGGCATCGGAATGGCCGAGCAGACCCTTGCCATGCGGCAGCTTCATCCCGCAGAGCCAGACATGGTCCCCCTCGCAGAAGGCGTGCACGTCATAGCCGTTGCCCAACCGCACATCCGCCAATCTTCTCTCCAACTTCCGCCCCTTCAGGATCGCCTCGGCCCGAGCAAAGTCGCCGGGCCAGGTCAGCTTCAGATTGCTCTCCTCGCCCTCGACGATGGCCACGTCAAGTCCCGCCGCCCGCGCGACCTCGACGTCATCCGCCGCGCCGCCGGGATGGGCGCGATGCGCCGCGAGGATCGGTGCGAAGCGGAAGGCCTGCGGCGTTTGCGCCCGGTAAAGCCCGGCCCGGTCCACCGTGCCCGCCACCAGCCCGCCCGCGCCGCGCCAGAGCGCATCGCTGACCGGCAGGGCCGGGGCCGCGCCCTGGTGCACCGCCAGGGCCGCGACCAGCCGGTCCACCAGCCCGCGCGTGACCAGCGGCCGCGCCCCGTCATGGATCAGCACCGCCTCGACGCCCGAGCCCTCCAGCGCCCGCAGTCCCGCCAGCACCGAGGCATCCCGCGTCGCCCCGCCCTCGACCAGTTCGACGCCGAAGCCTTCCGCCCGCGCCCGGTCCTCGGGGTGGATCACCAGCAGCACCCGCAGTCCGGCAAAGGCCGCCAGCACATGCGCCAGCACCGGCTGGCCTGCCAGAATCTGCCATTGCTTCGGCACCTCGCCGCCCATGCGGCTGCCGCGACCGGCGGCGACGACGATGACGGCAGTATCCATGCGGGCCCTTCCTTTGGTCCCTGCCTAATCCAGCCGGCCCTGCAAGACAATCTGGCGCTTGGCCCCGGATTCTGCCCAAAATTTGTGCATCGCATGTTTTTCGGTCATAATGCCCCGCCGCCGCCTTGGTCGTCTCCCCGGCCGGGCGTAGCACTGTCGCATCCGCAAGAAGGACCCGCCCTTGCTGCCTCTCGGCCCGCTTTCGCTGACCCCGCCGGTCGTCCTGGCCCCCCTGGCCGGAATCACCGACCTGCCGTTCCGCCGCCTCGTCGCCCGCTTCGGCGCAGGCCTGGTGGTCTCCGAGATGGTGGCCAGCGCCGAGATCGTCCGCGCCCAGCCCGAGGCCCGCGCCCGGGCCGAGCTGGGCCTTGGCGAACAGGCGACCAGCGTGCAGCTGGCCGGCCGCGATCCGCACTGGATGGCCGAGGGCGCGAAGTTCGTCGAAGGGCAGGGCGCGCGGATCATCGACATCAACATGGGATGCCCGTCCAAGCGGGTGACGACCGGGCTTTGCGGCTCGGCGCTGCTGCGCGACCTCGACCTTGCGATGACGCTGATCGAGGCGGTGGTGAAGGCGGTCGGGGTGCCGGTCACGCTGAAGACCCGCCTCGGCTGGGACGACAGGCTGCACAACGCGCCCGACCTCGCGAAGCGCGCGGAAGAGGCGGGCATCCGGATGATCACCATCCACGGCCGCACCCGCTGCCAGTTCTACAAGGGCAATGCCGACTGGGCCGCAATCCGCGCGGTGAAAGAGGCCGTCCGCATCCCCGTCATCGCCAATGGCGACATCACCGACACCGCCACCGCGCGCGAGGCGCTGCGCCTTTCCGGCGCCGATGGCGTGATGATCGGCCGGGGGGCGCAGGGCGCGCCATGGAAGCTCGCGCAGGTGGCGCATGATATCTACGGCACCCCCGCGCCGAAAGTCCCCGAGGGCGGCGCGCGCGGCCGGATGATCCTGGACCATTACGACGACATGCTCACCTTCTACGGCCGCGAGCTTGGCCTGCGCATGGCGCGCAAGCATCTTGGCTGGTATCTCGACGCGGCCGGGCTGCCCCATGCGCGCGAGCCGATCCTGACCTCCACCGACCCGGCCGAGGTGATCCAGCTGATCGAACAGGCCTTCGCCGAGCTGGAACTGGCGGCATGAGCGCCGAGCCGCCGCCGATCTGGGCCTCGCTGCCGCTGCCGACGCTGCTGATCGATGCGCAGTCCCGCATCCTGCGGGCAAATCCGGCGGCCGAGACCTTCCTCAATGCCTCGGCCCGGGCGCTGGCGGACCAGCCCGTCTTCGACCGCCTTTCCATCGACGCGCCGGTCGAGGACGCGCTGGCCCGCGCCCGCGCCAACCACGCGGCGCTGAACATCAACGACGTGGACGTCACCACGGGCGAGAGGCCGCCCGTGCAATGCACCATCCACCTCGCGCCGCTGCAGGACGATCCCGGCACCATCCTCATGATCCTCTCCCCGCGCGAACTTGCCGACCGTCTCGGCCGCTCGCGCGGGGCCAGGACCGCCGCCCGGTCTGCAATCGGCATGGCCGAGATGCTGGCGCATGAGATCAAGAACCCGCTTGCCGGCATCTCGGGCGCGGCGCAGCTTCTGTCGATGAACCTCGCCCCCGAGGACCGCGAGCTTGCCGACCTCATCGTCGAGGAAACCCGCCGCATCGTGAAGCTTCTCGAACAGGTGGAGCAGTTCGGCAACCTCCGCCCGCCCGAGTGCAGGCCGGTGAACCTGCATGACGCGCTGGATCGGGCCCGCCGCTCGGCGCTGGTGGGCTTCGCCGCGCACATGACCATAACCCAGGATTACGATCCCTCGCTTCCGCCCACCTTCGCCGACGCCGACCAGTTGCAGCAGGTCTTCCTCAACCTGATCCGCAACGCGGCCGAGGCCTGCAAGGCGGGCGGCACCATCCGCCTGCACAGCTTCTACGACCATTCGCTGCGCATCCGGGGCAAGGACGGCGCGCTTGCCGCGCTGCCCCTGACGGTCGAGATCATCGACGACGGCCCCGGCATCCCGCCCGACCTTGCCGCCAACATCTTCCAGCCCTTCGTCTCGGGCCGCGAGAACGGCACCGGCCTCGGCCTGGCGCTGGTCTCCAAGATCGTCACCGACCATGGCGGCTGGATCACCGTCGAATCGACCCCCGGCCGCACCCTGTTCCGCGTGTCGCTGCCCATGGCCCCGCGCGAGTTGAAGAAGGAAGCGAACTGATGGACGGCACCATCCTTGTCGCCGACGACGACCGCACGATCCGCACCGTGCTGACCCAGGCGCTGACCCGCGCGGGCTGCAAGGTCCATGCCACCGCCAGCCTGATGACGCTGATGCGCTGGGTCGAGGAGGGGAAGGGCGATCTGGTCATCTCGGACGTGATCATGCCCGACGGCAACGGGCTGGACGCGCTGCCCCGCATCTCGCGCCTGCGGCCCGGCCTGCCGGTCATCGTCATCTCGGCCCAGAACACCATCATGACCGCGATCCGGGCGACCGAGGCCGAGGCTTTCGACTACCTGCCGAAACCCTTCGACCTGCCCGACCTCATGCGGCGCTCGGCCAAGGCGCTGGAGCAGAAGCGCCACCTGCCGAAAGCGCCGGCCCCTCCGCCGCGCGACCCCGGCGAGGGCCTGCCGCTCGTCGGCCGCACCCCGGCGATGCAGGCGCTGTACCGGCTGGTCGCGCGGGTGGTGAACACCGACCTTCCCCTGCTGATCACCGGCGAATCCGGCACCGGAAAGTCGCTGCTGGCCCGCGCGATCCACGATTTCTCGGACCGCCGCACGCTGCCCTTCACCCAGGCCCAGGCCGGCGACCTTGCCGCCCCCGACGAGGCCGCGACGCTTCTGGCCAGGGCGCGCGGCGGCACGATCCTGTTCGACGAAGTGGCCGATTACGACGCCGAGACGCAGGCCCGGCTGGTCCGGATGCTGGACCTGCCCCGCGACGACGCCGCCCGCATCATCGCCACCAGCCAGTCCGACCTTGCCGCGCGGATCGGCGCCGGCCAGTTCCGCCAGGACCTCTACTACCGCCTTGGCGGCGTCACCCTGCATGTGCCCGCCCTGCGCGAAAGGCTGGACGACATCCCGCTTCTGGCGGACCATTTCCTCGCCCGGGCCGAGCGCGAACTCGGCGCCGCCCGCCATCTCTCGCCGAAGGCGGCCCAGCTGATCCGCGCCCATCCCTGGCCCGGCAACGTCCGCCAGCTGGAAAACACCCTGCGCCGCCTTCTCGTCACCGCCACCGAACCCGAGATTTCCGCCGCCGAGGTCGAGCAGGTCCTCGGCACCCAGCCCGGCCCCGAACCCCGCGCCGAGGCGGGCGGGCCCGACCGGCTTTCCGCCTCGGTCGCGCGGCATCTGAAACGGTATTTCGACCTGCACGGCGGCCAGCTGCCGCCCCCCGGCGTCTACCAGCGCATCCTGCGCGAGGTCGAGGCGCCGCTGATCGAGATCGCGCTGGACGCCACCGCGGGCAACCAGGCGAAATGCGCCGACCTGCTGGGAATCAATCGCAATACCCTGCGCAAGAAGATCACCGACCTCGACATCCGCGTCAGCCGCGGGCGCAAATTGATGTAACTGCGCAACTCTGAATGTGTCTTTCGGGTTTCACCCCGGCGTCCCGCAAGATATAGTGGTGTGGGGCGCGCAAGACCCCGGTTACGGGCAGGCCATCGGTGGAGCGCAGGGTTCAAAGCGATGTCTGGGCACGCCTGTCGCGCCTGCGCCGCCAGCGCCGGTTGCAGACCGCGCTTACCCTGGGCCTCGTGTTCCTCGGCCCGGTCCTGGCCGTCGCCACCTTCCTGGCCATGGGGCCCTTCAGCCAGGACGCGACCTCGCCCACGCTGCGGCTGATCCTGCTTTCCGACCTGGTCTATGTCCTGGTCGTGGCAGCCCTGGTCCTGGCCCGGGTCATGCGCCTTCTGGCCGACCGCCGCTCGCGCTCGGCCGGGTCGCGGCTGCACCTGCGGCTGTCCGGCGTCTTCATGCTGGTCGCGCTGGTTCCCACCGTGCTGGTCGCGGTCTTCGCGGTCCTGTCGATCAACATCGGCCTCGAAGGCTGGTTCTCCGACCGCGTGCGCTCGGTAGTGGGCTCCTCGCTCTCGGCCGCCCAGGCCTATGAGGCGGTGCAGCGCGACGACCTTGCCACCGACGCCACCGCGCTGGCGGGCTACCTGAACCGCGCCAAGCGCCAGACCGTCTTCCTGCGCGACGACCAGCTGCGCCCGCTGCTGAGCCAGGGCCAGCAGATCATCCAGCGCGGCCTGAAGGAGGCTTATCTCGTCGACGGCGACGGCGATCTCAAGACCCGGGGCGAACGCTCCTATCTCTTCGACTTCGAACCCCTGACCCCCGAACAGCTCCAGCGCGCGCGTGAGGGGAACACGGTCCTGATCCCCGACTGGCCGAACAACGAGTTTCGCGCCCTGATCTTCCTCGACGCCTATGCCGACCGCTACCTCTACGTCACCCGGCGGGTCGACGGCTCGATCCTGTCGCTGCTGGACGAGACCCAGGAAACCGTCCAGCTCTACAACCAGCTGGAATCGGAGCGCGGGCGGCTGCTGTTCAACTTCGGCCTGATCTACCTCGGCTTCGCGCTGATCCTGATCCTGGCCGCCGTCTGGCTGGGCCTGTGGTTCGCCGAGCGGCTCTCGCGCCCGGTGGGCCGGCTGGCCGGCGCGGCCGAAAGGGTAGGGCGGGGCGACCTCGACGTCCGCGTGACCGAGGAGGAGGGCGACGACGAGATCGCCTCGCTCGGGCGGCTGTTCAACCAGATGACCCGTCAGCTCAAGGGCCAGCGCGAGGCGCTGGTCGAAAGCCACGCCCAGACCGAGGCCCGCCGCCGCCTGTTCGACTCCGTGCTCTCCAACGTCACCGCCGGGGTGATCGGCCTGGATCCCGACGGCGACGTCGATTTCGTCAACCGCGCGGCCGAGCGTCTGCTGGATTTCGACGGGCAGGCCGACCTGCCGCTGGCCGCCGCCGTCCCGGAATTCGCCGCCCTTTTCGACCGCCTGCGCGAAGGCACCGGCACCGCCGTGCAGGAGGAGGTGCGGTTGACCCGCAAGGGCAAGCTGGAAAGCCTCCTCGTCCGCATGTCCACCCGCCGCTCCGAGGCGGGCGATCTGGAAGGCTATGTCGTGGCCTTCGACGACGTGACCGACCTCGTCAGCGCGCAGCGCATGGCCGCCTGGGGCGATGTCGCCCGCCGCATCGCGCATGAGATCAAGAACCCGCTCACCCCGATCCAGCTTTCGGCCGAACGCATCAAGCGCAAGTTCGCCACCCAGGTCCGCGACCATGAGGACCTGGAGCAGTACACCGACGTCATCGTCCGCCAGACCAACGATCTGCGCCGGATCGTCGACGAATTCTCGAAATTCGCCCGGATGCCCGAACCCGACCGCCGCGACTGCGACCTGGCCGAGCTTTTGCGCGGCGCGGTGCTTCTGCAGGAAAACGGCCAGCCCTCGGTCCGTTTCGTCAAGTCGATCCCGCGCGAGGCCCTGTCGATGGAACTCGACGCCACGATGATCGGGCAGGCCATCACGAACCTGATCAAGAACGCCGGCGAAGCGATTGAGACCCATCAGGAAAAGTCCGCCCCCGGCTTTGCCCCCGAAATCCGCGTCGAACTGGTCCAGGACGAGGCCGAGGCCGTGATCCGCATCATGGACAACGGCACCGGCCTGCCCCCGGACCGCGCCCGCCTGTTCGAACCCTATGTCACCACCCGCGCCAAGGGCACCGGCCTTGGCCTGCCCATCGTCAAGAAGATCATCGAGGAACATGGCGGCACGCTCGCCCTCCTCGACGCGCCGGTCTTCGCGGGCAACGACCATGCCGGCGCCATGGCCGAGATTCACTTGCCGCGCATGACCCGGCGCCGGCCCCGATCGCACGTTCCCCCGGAAACCGTCTCCCAGGGGCAAGGAGGTTGAGACATGAGCATTCTGATCGTTGACGACGAACAGGACATCCGCGAACTCGTGGGCGACATCCTGCAGGACGAGGGCTATCCGGTCCGCCTCGCCGCCAATTCCGACGACTGCATGGCGCTCATCAACGAGGAGCCGCCCTCGCTGATGATCCTGGACATCTGGCTCAAGGACAGCCGGATGGACGGGATCGACATCCTCAAGGCGGTCAAGCGCGACAACCCGGACGTGCCGGTCGTGATCATCTCGGGCCATGGCAACATCGAGATCGCCGTCGCCGCCATCAAGCAGGGCGCCTACGACTTCATCGAGAAGCCCTTCAACATCGACCAGCTGATGGTCGTCGTCGCCCGCGCGATGGAGACCAGCCGCCTGCGCCGCGAGAACCAGGAGCTGCGCCGCCGCGACGTGGCCTCGTCGGACATGCTGGGCAATTCGGTCGCCTTCAAGACGCTGAAGGCCAATCTGGACAAGGTGACCAAGTCGAACGGCCGGGTGATGCTGGCGGGCGAGCCGGGCACCGGCAAGGAAATGGCCGCGCGCTATATCCACATGCACTCGAACCGCGCCTCCGCGCCCTTCATCACCGTTTCCTCGGCCTCGATCGAGCCCGAGCGGATGGAAGAGGTCCTCTTCGGCCGCGAGACGCCCGAGCGCGGGGTCGAGCCCGGCCTGCTGGAGCAGGCCCACGGCGGCGTCGTCTATTTCGACGAGGTGGCGGACATGCCCCTCGGCACCCAGTCCAAGATCCTGCGGGTCCTCACCGAACAGCAGTTCACCCGCGCCGGCGGCACCGACAAGGTCCGCGTCGACCTGCGCGTCATCTCCTCGACCTGCCGCGACCTGCGCGCCGAGATCGGGCTTGGCCGCTTCCGGCAGGAACTCTACGACCGGCTGAACGTCGTCCCGATCGCCGTCCCCGCCCTTGCCGAACGGCGCGACGACATCCCGGAACTCACCCGCCATTTCATCGACTGGTTCCACAAGAGCCAGGGCCTGCCCGCCCGCGAACTGTCGCCCGAGGCCGAGACCGTGCTGCAGACCATGCCCTGGCCGGGCAACATCCGCCAGCTTCGCAACGTGATCGAGCGGGTCCTGATCCTGGGCGAGGGCTCCGGCCCGATCGAGCCGCAGGAACTGCCCGGCAACGAGTCCAAGGCCCAGTCGGAAAGCGCGCTCTCGCTGGGCGGGTCCATCGCCACCCTGCCGCTGCGCGAGGCGCGCGAGCTTTTCGAACGCGAATACCTGCTGACCCAGATCAACCGATTCGGCGGCAACATCAGCCGCACCGCCAGCTTCGTCGGCATGGAACGCTCGGCGCTGCACCGCAAGCTCAAGTCGCTGGGCGTGGTCGGCACCAGCCGCACCGGCGGGCGCGGCTTCGGCGAGCATGAGGAATGAGCCTCTGCGTTGACCCCCATGGGCCGATCTGACATGCAGGGCATTGGCGAGGGGCGGAGCGACGGATGAAGGTCATCATCTGCGGGGCAGGGCAGGTCGGCTGGCAGATCGCCCGCCATCTGGCAGGAGAGCGCAATGACGTCACCCTGGTCGACGTGAACGCGGATCTCGTCCGCCGTGCGACCGAGACGCTGGACGTCCAGGGCATCGTCGGTTTCGCCAGCCACCCCGACGTGCTGGAAAAGGCCGGCGCGCGCGATGCCGACATGCTGATCGCCGCCACCCATTCCGACGAGGTCAACATGGTCACCTGCCAGGTGGCCCAGTCGGTGTTCTCGATCACCCGCAAGATCGCCCGGATCCGGGCGCAGAACTATCTGGACGCGCTGTACGGCGACCTGATGAACCAGGACCGGCTGGCGATCGACGTGGTGATCTCGCCCGAGCGCGAGGTGGCCGAGGCCGCGCTGCAACGCCTTGCCGCCCCCGCGACCTTCGACACCGAAAGCTTCATGGGCGGCCGCGCGCAGCTTCTCGGCATCCAGCTCGACGAGGATTGCCCGGTCCTGAACACCCCCCTGCGCCAGCTGAACGAACTCTTCTCCACCCTGCGCGCCATCGTCGTCGGTGTCCGGCGCGAGGGCCGTCTCTTCGCCCCCGATCCCGGCGACCAGCTTTACGCCGACGACCAGATCTACGTCTTCACCCAGTTCGAGGACGTGAACCGCGCGCTGGAAATCTTCGGCAAGAAGACCAAGAAACAGGAACGCGTGGTCATCGTCGGCGGCGGCAATGTCGGCCTTGCCGTGGCCCGGGCGCTCGAGGCCCGCACCGACCGCATCCGCGCCAAGATCATCGAGAAGCACCGCGCCACCGCCGAACAGGCCGCCGACGCGCTGGAGCGGACCATCGTGCTGAACGGCGACGGCATGGACATCGACCTGCTGCTCGAGGCGGCGGTGGACCGGGCCGACGCGATCCTCGCGGTGACCGACGACGACAAGACCAACCTCCTCGTCTCGGTCCGCGCCAAGCAGGCCGGCTGCCCGATGACCATCGCGCTGGTGAACGACCCCACGCTTGCGCCCCTGATGGCGCCCCTGGACATCGACGCCTACATCAACCCGCGCGCCACCACCGTCTCCTCGATCCTGCGTCACATCCGCCACGGCCGCGTCCGCGCGGTCTATTCCATCGGCGATGCCGAGGCCGAGATGATCGAGGCCCAGGTCCTCTCGACTTCGCCCCTTGCCGGCCGCCTGGTGCGCGACATCGAATTCCCCGAGGGCGTGCTGGTCGGCGCGGTCCTGAAGGGCGACAAGGTGCTGAAGCCGACCGGCGACCTGCGCGTCGATCCGGGCGATGTGATCGCGCTTTTCGCCATGGCCAAGGACGTCCCCGAGGTGGAGCGCCTGCTGCAGGTCTCCATCGACTTCTTCTGATGCGCGCCCGGCTCGCCCGCCTGCCGCTGCCGGTCCTCCTGCTGGGCCTGACCGGCGGCCTCGCGCTTCTGCCTGCCGTCCATGCGCTTGCCGTCGATGACATGGATGTCGCGCGCGGCTTCTTCTATTCCGCCCTTGTCCTCCTGATCGTCACCGTCCTTCTCGGCATCGCCACCTCCGGCCGCCCCCGCAGCACCAGCCCGCGCCGCCATCTGGCCGCGCTGGCCGGGGCCTATGCGCTTCTGCCCTGCGCCATGGCGCTGCCGCTGCTCGAGACCATCCCCGACACCCGCGCCGCCAATGCCTGGTTCGAGATGATCTCCTCCTTCACCATGACCGGCGCCACCGCCTATGCGGCCGAGCGTCTGGCCCCCTCGATCCACCTCTGGCGCGCGCTGGTGGGCTGGTTCGGCGGCCTCGTCACCCTGATCGCCGCCACGGCGATCCTCGCCCCCCTGAACCTTGGCGGGGCCGAGGTCGCGACCGGCCGCGTGCCCGGTCGCGGCATCCTCGGCGCCGCCCAGATCGGCCGGGCCGAGGATCCGACCGACCGCCTCGTCCGCATGGCGCTGCGCATCCTGCCGGTCTATGCCGGGCTCACCTTCCTGCTCTGGCTCGGCCTGCTCACGCTGGGCGAGGACGGTCTCTCGGCGCTGATCCACGCCATGGGCACGCTCTCGACCTCCGGCATCTCCGGCGGGACCCGGCTGGAAGGCGGCCGCGCCGCCATCCCCGGCGAGATGCTGATCTGCTTCTTCTTCCTCTTCGCCATCACCCGCCGCGCCTTTCCCGGCCTGCAACCTGCCCGCAACCGCGCGCCGCTCCTCGCCGACCCGGAACTGCACCTCGCCGCGCTGATCCTGGCCTCGCTCACCGCGATCCTGTTCCTGCGCCACTACTTCGTCGCCGAGGCCGCCAATATCGAGGCCAGCCTCCGCACCGCGCTTGCCGCGCTCTGGGGCGTCTTCTTCACCGCCACCTCCTTCCTGACCACGACCGGCTATGTCTCCGGCCACTGGATCGCGGGCGAGGCCTGGTCCGGCATCGGCACCTCGGCCGCGGTGCTGATGGGGCTGGCGATCTTCGGCGGCGGCACCGCGACCGCGGCCGGAGGCGTCAAGCTCCTGCGCGTCTACGCCCTCCTGCGCCATGGCGAGCGCGAGCTGGAGCGTGTGATCCATCCCTCCTCCATCGGCCGCGGCGGGGCCGAACGCCGCCGTCTCGCGCATGAGGGGGCGCAGATCGCCTGGGTATTCTTCATGCTCTTCGGCATCTCGATCGCGCTGGCCGTCGCGGTGCTGACCGTCCTTGGCGTGCGCTTCGAATCCGCCCTCGTCCTCGCCATTGCCGCGCTTACCACCACCGGCCCCCTGGCCGAGCTTGGCACCGCCCAGCCCATCGCCTTCGGCGCGCTCTCCGACCCGGTGAAGGCGGTGCTCGGCCTTGCGATGGTCGTGGGCCGGCTCGAGATGCTGGCGCTTCTGGCTTTGATCCTTCCCGGCGGCCGCCGCGGCTGAGTCGCTTTTGCGCTGGAAACTCCGGTGAAGCCGATTCATACTTGAAAAAGTGCCGGTTCGCAGGCACCCGACTGCCAGAACGAAGAACAACCAAGACGCGACAGTGAAGCGCTAGAACAACAAGGCAAAAACAATGGCCGCCGACAAGCAAAACCTGCAGGACGCCTTCCTCAACCATGTGCGGAAGGCCAAGGTTCCGGTAACGATCTTTCTGATCAATGGTGTGAAACTTCAGGGCGTCATCACCTGGTTCGACAATTTCTGCGTGCTGCTGCGCCGCGACGGTCAGTCGCAGCTGGTCTACAAGCATGCGATCTCGACGATCATGCCGGGCGCCCCGATCAGCCTCTACGAAGGGGAAGACTGATCTCGCGCGACCCGACCGAGGACGAGGACCTTCTCTCCAGCCGTGAGGGGAACCGCCTGCGCGACACCGCCGCGCGGGCCACCCGCGTCTGGGTCCTGCACCCGGCGCTGAAATCCGCCAGCACCCGCCGCCTGCCCGAACATGGGCTGGCCGAGGCCGTCTCGCTTGCCGCCGCCCTGCCGGAGCTGGACGTCCAGGGCTCCGAGGTGGTGCGCCTGTCGCGCACCCATCCCGGCACGCTTCTCGGCTCGGGCAAGGTTCAGGAGCTGAAGGACCGCTTCAAGGCCGACCGCATCGACCTCGTGATCGTCGATGGTCCGGTCTCGCCGGTGCAGCAGCGCAATCTGGAAAAGGAATGGGGGGTCAAGCTGCTCGACCGCACCTCCCTCATCCTGGAGATCTTCGCCGACCGCGCCCGCACGCGCGAGGGCGTGCTGCAGGTCGAACTCGCCGCCCTCAGCTACCAGCGCAGCCGCCTCGTCCGCGCCTGGACCCACCTCGAACGCCAGCGCGGCGGCTTCGGTTTCGTCGGCGGCCCCGGCGAGACCCAGATGGAAAACGACCGCCGCGCCATCGACGACCAGGTGGTCAAGCTGCGCCGCCAGCTCGACCAGGTGGTCAAGACCCGCGAGCTGCACCGCGCCGCCCGCGCCAAGGTGCCGTTCCCCATCGTGGCGCTGGTGGGCTACACCAACGCCGGCAAGTCCACTCTCTTCAACCGCATCACCGGCGCCGAGGTCCTGGCCAAGGACATGCTCTTCGCCACGCTCGACCCCACCATGCGCGGAGTGGTGCTGCCTTCGGGCGCCAGGATCATCCTGTCGGACACGGTGGGCTTCATCTCGGACCTGCCCACCCAGCTCGTCGCCGCCTTCCGCGCCACGCTGGAAGAGGTCCTGTCGGCCGATCTCATCCTGCATGTCCGCGACATCTCCCACCCCGAGACGGTGGAACAGGCCGCCGACGTCGCCGACATCCTGGCCTCGCTCGGCCTGGACGAGGATACGCCGCAGATCGAGGTCTGGAACAAGCTCGACCTCGTCGATGCCTCCCGGCGCGAGGCGCTGGCCGCCCAGGCCGCGCAGCGCCCGCGCGTCCTGCCCGTCTCGGCCCTGACCGGCGAGGGGGTCGAGAAACTCCTGGCCCTGATCTCCGCCACCCTCGACGCCGACCGCAGCGAGGCGAGCCTCACCATCCCCTTTGCCGATGGCCGCAAACGCGCCTGGCTGCACGACCAGAACATCGTCCAGTCCGAGACCGAGACCGAGGACGCCTGGCGCCTCACCGTCCGCTGGACCGCCCGCCAGCAGAACCGCTGGCGCCACCTCTGACCCTCGCCCCGGACGCTCCGTCCTCCGCGCGCGACGGCCGGGTCACTGCCCTTCCGGCGTCAGCACCATCACCCCCGCCGCCGCGGCATGCGCCAGTTCGGGGTCCAGCGACATCGGGATATACTCCCCCCGCCGCCAAAGCTCGCCCAGGTCGTCGTAATGCCGCGAGAGCGGATGCCCCGATTGCCCCGTCGCCGTGATGAAGACCGAGGAATCCGGGTCGGCAAAGTCATAGACCCCGCGATAGCCGGCGGAATGGACGTTCTGATAGGGCTCCGGCCCGGTGCCGCGCGTGACGCCCCGCATCAGCGTGTCGTCACCGCCGCTGGTCGACTGGCGGATGTTGACGAAATACTTCAGGAACGGCACGTCGCCCAGCACCGGATGGTCATGCGTGGCCTGGTGTGCATCGCCCCAGCGCCAGCTTTCCAGATTGTCGCCATATCTCTCGGTCAGCTCCAGCAGCGCCTCGTCCAGCGCGATCCGCGCGATGTCGGTGCAGCTTTCCACCGCCGCCGACTGGATCACGTCGCACCAGACGCCCGCGCCGCCCACGTTGCGATACACTCGCTCGATGAAGACCGGCGAGACATGGGTGAAGCTGTCGGCCATCGCGCCGATCTCGTCGCGGATGAGGCGGTTCATCAGCGCCCTGAGCCAGGCCTCGGCGATCAGCGGCTCGGGCAGATGCTCGTTCATCTCGCCATTCCATTCCGCCAGCAGCACCAGCGCGCGTTGCCGCAGCCGCTCGGGCGTGCCTTCCGGCGCCGCCTCGCCGGTGAACCACAGATCCGCCCCGATCAGCGGCAGCAGCGCGCGCGCCGTCGGGTTCACCGTGTCGAGCTGCGCCTCGATGAAGCTTTCCCGCGTATGCACCTCGCGCGCCTTCATCAGCGTCAGCCAGCGCTGGATCCGCTGCGTGTCGCCCCAGTCGAAGCTGACATGCTGCGGAAACGGCCGGTCCACCGTCTTGTTGTTGGTATTGCCCAGAAGGCCCGAGGCCGGGTTGACGAAGCGCGGATTGTCCTCATAGGGCAAGACCCCCTTGAAGCCCGCGCGCGGATCGGCCCCCAGCACCGGCAGCCGCCCCTGGCCGGGATTGCCCGGGTCCCGCGCCGGCAGGGCCCCCACCACCTGCAGCGCAATCCCGTCCTTGTCGGCCAGCATCAGGTTCTGCGCCGGGGCCACCGCCAGCTTGCCCGCCTCCTGCGCCTCGGCCACGGTGCCTGCCCGCATCATCCGCAGCGCCGCCGTCATCGAGGTGTCGCCCGGCGCCAGTGCGGTCCAGGCCAGCGCCGCCACATGGCCGGGCGGCGTGATCGCGGCCAGGTCGTAATGCGTTCCCGGCAGGATCGGCCCGTTGCGCGACCAGCGCAGGGTCAGCGTCACCGGCTCGGCATCCTTGACCGTGATGATCGACTGGCGGCTGCGGAACCGGGCCCAGCCGTCCGGGCTGCGGTATTCCTCGCCATCCTCCGGGTTCACCTCCTCGATCAGCACGTCCTGGTCGTCGACATAGGCCGTGGTCAGCCCCCAGCCCAGCCGCTCGGACCGCCCGACCAGCACCGCCGGCACGCCCGGAATGGTCCCGCCGATCACCCCGCCCGAGGCCAGCTCCAGCCGCGCCAGATACCAGATCGTCGGTGCGGTCAGGTTCAGGTGCGGATCATTGGCCAGGAGGCTCCCTCCCGCGGCCGAGCGTCCGGGCATCGCCGCCCAGGCATTGGACGCGCCCGCCATTCCGGGATCGGCCACCGGCGAGAACGGCCCCAGCGCGAAATCCACCGGCGCGGCATCCGCCGCCACCCCCGGCACCAGGCTTGCGTAGTCGGGCAGGGCGGCGACGCCCTGTCCCGGATCGTCGGGCAGCAGGTCCGCCAGCCGCTCGGGCGCAAGCAGAAGCGAGACCCGTGCCCGCAGGATCTCGGTCTGGGCCGAGCTGGTCAGCTGCAGCGCCATCAGCTTCAGGATCGCGATCGAATCCGCCGGAGCCCAGGCCGAAATCTCCGGCTCGAACAGGAAGAACTCCGGCGCACCGCGCCCGCGCGCGCCCTTGTTGATCTCGCCGATCCAGGCATTGACCCCGGCCGAATAGGCCTCCAGCGCCGCCAGCGTGTCGGGGTCCTGCGCCGCCACGTCCTGCAGCGCCAGACCGTAAAGGTCCAGCCGCCGCATCAGCTCGTCGACCTTGACCGTGGGCTGGCCGAACAGTTCCGACAGCCGGCCCTGCGCCGTCCGCCGCAGCATGGTCATCTGCCACAGCCGGTCCTGCGCATGGGCGAAACCCAGGGCGAAGAACACGTCCTCGTCGCTCTTGCCCAGGATATGCGGCACGTTGTCGTTGTTGCGCACGATCTCGACCGGGGCGCTGATCCCGGCCAGGGTGAAATCCTCGTCATAATCCACCAGTGACCGCGACAGGATCCAGTAGGCCAGCAGCACGAAGACCACCCCCAGGACGATCAGCCCCGAGACGATCCGGATCAGCCAGCGAAACGCGGTCAGCATCTTTGTCCTGTTCTTGACGGCAGGGATGGGATCGGTTCCTAGTCCATCACCCAGTCAAGGGCAATGAGCGGGGAATCGGCATGGCGAAAGTTGCGTTTCTGGGACTTGGCGTGATGGGTTCCCCGATGGCCGGGCATCTGGCGGCCAAGGGGCATGACGTGGCGGTCTACAACCGCAGCCCCGGCCGGGCCGAGGCCTGGATCGCCCGCCACAAGGGCCGCAACCTGCCCACCCCGCGCGAGGCGGCGAAGGGGGCCGAGTTCGTCTTCGCCTGCGTCGGCAACGACGACGACCTGCGCGCGGTCTGCACCGGCCCCGACGGGGCCTTCGCCGGCATGACGCCGGGGGCGATCTTCGTCGACCACACCACGGTTTCGGCGAAGGTGACGCGCAAGCTTGCGGCGCAGGCGGCCACCACCGGCCTTGCCTTCGTCGACGCGCCGGTCTCGGGCGGGCAGGCGGGGGCCGAGAACGGACAGCTCTCGATCATGTGCGGCGGCGATCCGGCGGATTTCGCCCGGGCCGAGCCGGTGATGGCCTCCTACGCCCGGATCTGCCGGCTGATCGGGCCGTCCGGGGCGGGCCAGCTGGCCAAGATGGTGAACCAGATCTGCATCGCGGGCCTGATGCAGGGGTTGAGCGAGGCGCTCGCCTTCGGCCAGAAGGCCGGGCTCGACGGCGAGAAGGTGGTCGAGGTGATCAGCCAGGGCGCGGCGGGCAGCTGGCAGATGGTCAACCGGCACAAGACCATGCTGGCGGACGAATTCGATTTCGGCTTCGCGGTGGACTGGATGCGCAAGGATCTCGGCATCTGCCTCGACACCGCCGAGGAGATCGGCGCCCGCCTGCCGGTCACGGCGCTGGTGGACCAGTTCTACAAGGACGTGCAGCTGATGGGCGGCGGCCGGAACGACACCTCCAGCCTGATCCGCCGGCTGAAGTAGACGGCGCTACCGCGCGCCGTCCGCCGCCAGCCGTGCAGATGCAAGGGGGCGATACTGCCCGCCCCGTGCCGGGGAATACCTTAACGCTTTCTGAACGTCCGCGCGCAAGCCATTGAAATCCTTTCCCCGTCAAACCTGTCCACGGTGGACAGCTTCAGGGAATGATCCGCGTATACTTGACCCCGCCCAGCGTCGCGCCCGCGATCAGCCCCTGCTGGCCGAAGATCAGCGCGATCACCGGGTCAAGCTCGGTCGTCTCCTTCCCGATCGAGGCCCCCTGTTCCGGCGTCGCATAGCGCACCTCCGCCCCCGCCGCCCAGCCTGGCCCGCGCCGGAACTGCTCCAGCGCCTCGGGGGTCATGAAGAACAGGGCGTGGGCATATTGCTGCGCCCCGATCTGGAAGCCGATCGTCCCCTTCGCGGCCGAATAATAATCGACCGTCACCCCCCGGATCCGCAACGCGCCCCGCCCGAAGGCCCCGCCGATCCCGAAACCCGCCTCGGTCATCAGCGGCATGTAGAGCACGCCATTGGCCCGGCTCGCCAGATCCTGTGTGCCGGGGTAGCGGCTGAAGAGGAAGTTCTGCGTCGCCTCGACCCGGGCGTCGATCTGCGCCGCCCCGTTCGATCCCACCCCGTTGTTGCAGGCCGAGAGCGCCAGCGCCCCCATCCCCATCAGAAGCCCGCGCCGGGAAAATCCGTCCTGAAGGTCCATCTGTCCGCCCTTTCTGCCTCATGGGGTCTCACGGCCCCTTGCCCAAGGGATACCCGTTTTCCCGCCGTCTGTCATGCCCCGATACACCGACCGGCACCCGCGCGCCTAACCGGAAAGCGAGCCATATAGCTGGAAATCCTCGGCCGCGACCTCGTGCAGCATCGCCTCGGTCGCGGGCGAAAGCTCGGTCGCGCCGGGGGGAGAGACGTTCAGCCGGGGCAGGATGATCTCGCAGCCCAGCCGGTCCTCGAGGAAATGCACGAAGGCGTCGATCTCCTCATAGCGGAAGAGCCGGTCCACCCCGACCCCCTGCCTGGGCCGCAGGAAGCGGGCCTGGCTGCCCACATCCGCCACCTCCGGCCGCGGGTCCCGGCACCAGGCCTGCACGAACTCGTCGAAGCTCATCCCGGCGGTGGATTTCTCGGCCGGCGTCTCCTCGCGCTGGCGGAAGCGGTACCAGGAGCCGAGCCAGTCGCGCGGCTCGCGCATCAGGGCGACCAGGGTGAAGCTGTCCTTCGACGCGGCCTCCAGATATGGTCCGATGAAGCGGCGGTAGCGATGCACCGTGGTGTGCTTCAGAAGCGGCGGGCGCTGGATCGACACCGAAGCCAGCGATTCGAGCGCGGCGGCTATCGCCGTCGACCCGGTCTTTGGCGTGGCCAGAAAGGCAAGCCTCTGCTCCCAGAACACCAGCAAATCAGCACCTCCGGCAAAGAATCCCGCATCCCGCCCGCTTTCGGGCGGCGGCGTAAACTATCCCTTAACCAAAGCGGGCAAAAGCTGGTCTTGCAGAGAAATCGGTTGAAATGTTCCGTCTTTGTGCTCATAACGACGCGAACACTTGGCGAACATCGGGCAGGATTGCCGCGTCCCGGCGGCTGTGGAATAAGGAGACGGACATGGCGGCGGCAAATCTTCTCGACCTCGGGAGCAAGCGGGATATGGACAAGGCGAAGGCTCTGGAAAGCGCCCTGGCGCAGATCGAGCGGCAGTTCGGCAAGGGCTCGATCATGAAGCTTGGCGCCGACAGCCCGGCGATGGAGATCGAGGCCACCTCCACCGGCTCGCTCGGTCTCGACATCGCGCTGGGGATCGGCGGCCTGCCCAAGGGCCGCATCATCGAGATCTACGGGCCGGAATCGTCGGGCAAGACCACGCTGACGCTGCATGTCGTGGCCGAGGAGCAGAAGAAGGGCGGCGTCTGCGCCTTCGTCGACGCGGAACACGCGCTCGACCCGCAATATGCCAAGAAACTGGGCGTCAATCTGGACGAGCTGCTGATCAGCCAGCCCGACACCGGCGAGCAGGCGCTGGAGATCGTCGATACGCTGGTGCGCTCGGGCGCGGTCAGCCTGGTCGTCGTGGACTCGGTCGCCGCCCTGGTGCCCAAGGCCGAGATCGAGGGCGACATGGGCGACATGCAGATGGGCAGCCAGGCCCGGCTGATGAGCCAGGCCATGCGCAAGCTGACCGCCAGCATCGGGCGGTCGAACTGCATGGTGATCTTCATCAACCAGATCCGGATGAAGATCGGCGTGATGTTCGGCAGCCCCGAAACCACCACCGGCGGCAATGCGCTGAAGTTCTACGCCTCGGTCCGCCTCGACATCCGCCGCATCGGCGCGATCAAGGACCGGGATGAGGTCGTGGGCAACTCCACCCGCGTCAAGGTGGTGAAGAACAAGGTCGCGCCGCCGTTCAAGCAGGTGGAATTCGACATCATGTATGGCGAGGGCATCTCCAAGACCGGCGAGCTGATCGACATCGGCGTCAAGGCCGGCGTGGTCGAGAAGTCGGGGGCCTGGTATTCCTTCAAGGACGAACGCATCGGCCAGGGCCGCGAGAATGCCAAGTCCTTCCTGAAGCAGAACCCCTCTGTCGCGATGGAGATCGAGGACAAGATCCGCGCGGCGAACGGCCTTGATTTCACCATGGCCGGCGAAGAGGGCGAAGTCCTGGACGATTGAACCCGGCACGAGGCGGTGGCCGAAAAGGGCCGGGGGCAACCGCCTCCGGCTTTTTTCCTGCGCTGCGGGCGCGCCTGTGGACAGCCCCCTTGCGGGGGGCTACATGGGGGGCCGAATTCCCGCTCTCGGCAAGGACCGCCCGCACATGGCATCGCTGAACGACATCCGTTCCACCTTCCTGGACTTCTTCCGCCGCAACGACCACCGCGTCGTCGACAGCTCGCCCCTCGTGCCGCGGAACGACCCGACGCTGATGTTCACCAACTCCGGCATGGTGCAGTTCAAGAACCTGTTCACCGGGGTCGAGACGCGGGACTACAAGCGCGCGACCACGGCGCAGAAATGCGTGCGGGCGGGCGGCAAGCACAACGACCTGGACAATGTCGGCTATACCGCGCGCCACCATACCTTCTTCGAGATGCTGGGGAACTTCAGCTTCGGCGACTATTTCAAGGAGCAGGCGATCGCCTTCGCCTGGGAGCTGCTGACCCGCGACTTCGGACTGGCCAAGGACAAGCTTCTGGTCACCGTCTACCACACCGACGACGAGGCGGCGACGATCTGGAAGAAGGTCTCGGGCCTGACCGACGACCGCATCATCCGCATCGCCAGCGATGACAACTTCTGGCGCATGGGCCCGACCGGCCCCTGCGGCCCCTGCACCGAGATCTTCTACGACCACGGGCCGTCGATCTGGGGCGGCCCGCCCGGCAGCGCGGAAGAGGATGGCGACCGTTTCATCGAGATCTGGAACAACGTTTTCATGCAGAACGAACAGTTCGCCGACGGGCGGCTGGTTCCGCTGGAGATGCAGTCGATCGACACCGGCATGGGGCTGGAGCGGATCGGCGCGCTTCTGCAAGGCAAGCACGACAACTACGACACCGACCTGATGCGCAGCCTGATCGAGGCCAGCGCGAACGTCACCTCGCAAGACCCTGACGGACCGGGAAAAATCCACCACCGTGTGATCGCCGATCACCTGCGCTCGACCTCCTTCCTGATCGCCGACGGGGTGATGCCCTCGAACGAGGGGCGCGGCTATGTCCTGCGCCGGATCATGCGCCGCGCGATGCGGCACGCCCATATGCTTGGCGCGCAGGACCCGGTGATGCACCGGCTGGTCCCGGCGCTGGTGCGGCAGATGGGCGGGGCCTATCCCGAACTGTCGCGGGCGCAGGCGTTGATCGAGGAAACGCTGAAGCTTGAGGAAACCAAGTTCAAGCAGACCCTCGACCGCGGCCTGCGGCTTCTGGATGACGAGCTGTCCGGCCTGTCCGAAGGCGCTGCCCTGCCCGGTGCGGCCGCCTTCAAGCTGTACGATACCTACGGCTTCCCGCTGGACCTGACGCAGGACGCGCTGCGCGAGAAGGGGCGCGAGGTCGACGTGCAGGGCTTCGACGCCGCCATGGCCGAGCAGAAGGCCAAGGCCCGCGCCGCATGGTCAGGCACCGGGGCGGCGGGTGATGCGAAGATCTGGTTCGATCTGGCCGAAGAGCATGGCGTGACCGAATTCCTCGGCTACGACACCGAGACGGCCGAGGGCGTGATCACCGCGCTGGTCCGCGACGGGGCCGCCATCGGGCAGGCCGCGACGGGTGAAACCGTGCAGATCGTCGTTAACCAGACGCCGTTCTATGCCGAAAGCGGCGGCCAGGTCGGCGATGCCGGGATCATCCGCACCGATACCGGCAGCGCCGAAGTGACCGACGTGAAGAAGGCCGCCGGGGTCTTCATCCACATCGCGAAAGTCACGCAAGGCACTGTGATCAAAGGACAACCCGCGAAGCTGGAGGTCGCGCACGGCCGCCGTTCGGCGATCCGCGCCAACCATTCGGCGACGCACCTGCTGCACGAGGCGCTGCGCCGCACCCTTGGCGATCATGTCGCCCAGCGGGGCAGCCTCAACGCCGCCGACCGGCTGCGCTTCGACTTCAGCCATTCGGCCGCCATCGCGGCCCCGGACCTGCAAACCATCGAAGCCGAGGTCAACGCCTTCATCCGCCAGAACTCGCCGGTCGAGACCCGGATCATGACCCCGGACGACGCCCGCGCCATCGGCGCCCAGGCCCTGTTCGGCGAGAAATACGGCGACGAGGTGCGCGTCGTCTCGATGGGCACGCTCGACGGTTCGGGCAAGGGTTCGGACGGCAAGACCTATTCGCTGGAGCTGTGCGGTGGCACCCATGTCGCCCGCACCGGCGACATCGGCGCGATGGTGCTGCTGTCGGAAAGCGCGTCCAGCGCGGGGGTGCGGCGGATCGAGGCGCTGACCGGGCAGGCCGCGCTGGACCATCTGCGCCAGCAGGACGCCCGGCTGAACGACATCGCCGCGATCATCAAGGCCCCGGCGGCCGAGCTTGCCGACCGGATCCGCGCGCTGTTCGATGAGCGCAAGGCGCTGGCGAACGAGGTCGCGCAACTGCGCCGCGAGGTGGCGATGGGCGGCAAGGCCACTGGCCCGGAAGCAAAGGAAATCAACGGGGTGAAGTTCGTTGCTCAAGTGCTTTCGGGCGTCTCGGGCAAGGATCTTCCGGCGCTGATCGACGAGATGAAGGCCCGGCTCGGCTCGGGGGCGGTGCTGCTCATTGCCGACACCGGCGCGAAACCGGCCGTCGCGGCGGGGGTGACCGCCGACCTGACCGGCAAGCTCTCTGCCGTGACGCTGGTCAAGGCCGCGGCCGAGGCCCTGGGCGGCAAGGGTGGCGGCGGGCGGCCCGACATGGCCCAGGCCGGGGGCGCCGACATCGCCCAGGCCGAGGCTGCGATCAAGGCGGCGGAAGCCGCGATTGGAGGATAGGATGCCGACCGCGCTCTGGATTGCCCATGTCCATGTCACCGACGCCGAGGCCTATGGCCGCTATGCGAAAGAGGCCGGACCCGCGATCGCCGCGCATGGCGGGGTCTTCCTCGCCCGCGGCGGCCGCTATGTGCAGCTTGAGGGCAACGACCGCGCCCGCAACGTGGTCGCCCGCTTCCCCAGCCTGGAAAAGGCGGTGGAATGCTATAACTCGCCCGCCTATCAGGCCGCGCTTGCCCATGCCAAGGGCGCGAGCCTGCGCGACCTGATGGTGGTGGAGGAGATCGAGTAGGGTTTTCCTTCCGGTTTTCGCCAAAATATCGGGAATATCTTCCCCGGTCCCTTGGCTTTCTGCTATCGTGACAGGAAACGAAGGGCCGGGCTGATGATCCTTTTTCCCACGGGGGCACGCTGATGTGCCGCTGGGCCGCCTATACCGGGGCGCCGATCTTCCTGGAGGAGATCGTGAGCCGCCCCGGTCATTCCCTGATCCATCAAAGCCATTGCGCCACGCAATGCCACACGGCGATCAATGCCGACGGTTTCGGCATCGCCTGGTATGGCGCCAAGCCGGAGCCGGGGCTGTTCCGCGACGTATTGCCGGCCTGGTCGGACCCGAACCTGAAAAGCCTGACCGCACAGGTCCAGTCGCACCTGTTCCTGGCGCATGTCCGCGCCTCGACCGGCACCGCGACCAGCCGCAACAACTGCCATCCCTTCACCCATGGCAGGTGGAGCTTCATGCACAACGGCCAGGTCGGCGGCTATGACGCCTTCCGCCGCGATGCGGACATGATGATCCCCGAGACGCTTTATCCCCACCGCAAGGGCGCGACCGACAGCGAGGCGCTGTTCCTGGTGGCGCTGGCCGAGGGTCTGGACGCCGACCCGCGCGGCGCGCTGGAACGGGCGGCGGCGCGGTTCATCCGGCTGGCGCGGGCCAAGGGGCAGGGGCCGCATCTGCGGATGACGGCGGCCCTGTCGGATGGCCAGCGGCTTTACGCGGTGCGCTACGCAACGGATGCGGCCGCGCCCTCGCTCTATCACCGCTGGTCCGACACGCGCCAGGGCCGGGCGGTAGTGTCCGAGCCGCTGGAAGCCGAGGAGTGCGGATGGGAGGAGGTCCCACCCTACAGTTTCTGCACCTTCGACGGCGATACCGCGATGGTCGAGGACTTCCTGCCCTGCCGTCTGGCCGCCGCCGCCTGACCGGAGCCAAATTCCTTAAGCAAGGAATTTGACAAGAATTTTCCTTGAAATTCTTGGCCCCCGACCCCGGCGGTCACTCCTTCCGCGAGGCCCGTTTCCGCTCGTTCGGATCCAGTTCGCGCTTGCGCAGGCGAATGATCTTCGGCGTCACCTCGACCAGTTCATCGTCGTCGATATAGGCGATCGCCTCTTCCAGGCTCATCCTGATATGCGGCGTCAGGCGGACGGCTTCATCCGTGCCCGAGGCGCGGACGTTGGTCAGCTTCTTGCCCTTCAGCGGGTTCACTTCCAGGTCGTTGTCCCGGCTGTGCTCGCCGATGATCATGCCGACATAGACCTGTTCCTGCGGCCCGATGAACATCCGGCCCCGGTCCTCGAGGTTCCACAAAGCATAGGCGACGGAAACGCCGCTTTCGGTCGAGATCAGCACCCCCTGGCGACGGCCCTGGATCGGGCCCTTGTGCGGCGCCCAGCCGTGGAAGATGCGGTTGAGAACGCCGGTGCCGCGGGTATCGGTCAGGAACTGGCCCTGATAGCCGATCAGCCCGCGCGAGGGGACATGGGCGATGATCCGGGTCTTGCCGACGCCGGCGGGCTTCATCTCGACCAGGTCGCCCTTGCGCTCGCCGGTCAGCTTGTCGATGACGGCGCCGGAATATTCGTCGTCCACGTCGACGATGACCTCCTCGATCGGCTCCTGCCGGACGCCGCCTTCCTCCTGCATGATCACGCGGGGGCGCGAGATCGAGAGTTCAAAGCCCTCGCGGCGCATGTTCTCGATCAGCACGCCCATCTGCAATTCGCCCCGGCCCGAGACCTCGAAGGCCTCGCCGCCGGGCGTATCGGCGACCTTGATCGCGACGTTGACCTCGGCCTCCTTCATCAGCCGGTCGCGGATGACGCGGGACTGCACCTTGTTGCCGTCGCGGCCCGCCAGGGGCGAGTCGTTGATGCCGAAGGTCACGGTGATGGTCGGCGGGTCGATCGGCTGGGCGGGCAGGGCGGTGTCGATCTCCAGCGCGCAGAGCGTGTCGGCCACGGTGGCCTTGGTCATGCCGGCCAGGGTGACGATGTCGCCCGCGACGGCCTCGTCGATCGGCTGCTGCGACAGGCCCCGGAAGGCGAGGATCTTGGTCACGCGGAACTGCTCGATCCGGTCGCCGGTGCGCGACAGGGCCTTCAGCGTGGTCCCGGTGGCGATCTTGCCCGATTCCACCCGGCCGGTCAGGATGCGGCCAAGGTAGGGATCCGCGGACAGCGTGGTCGCGAGCATGGAGAAGGGCTCTTCCTGGCGCGCGATCTGCTTCGGGGCGGGGACGTGGCGCACGATCAATTCGAACAGCGCGGAAAGGTCTTTCCGCGGCCCGTCCAGCTCCATGTCGGCCCAGCCCGAGCGGCCCGAGGCATAGACATGCGGGAAATCAAGCTGTTCGTCGGTGGCGCCGAGGTTGGCGAACAGGTCGAAGACCTCGTTCAGCGCGCGGTCGGGCTCGGCGTCGGGCTTGTCGACCTTGTTCAGCACCACGATCGGGCGCAGGCCGAGGGCCAATGCCTTGGTCAGCACGAACTTGGTCTGCGGCATCGGGCCCTCGGCGGCATCGACCAGAAGGCAGACGCCGTCGACCATGTTCAGGATCCGCTCCACCTCGCCGCCGAAATCGGCGTGGCCGGGGGTGTCGACGATGTTGATCCGCATCCCCTTCCACTCGACCGAGGTCGCCTTGGCCAGGATGGTGATCCCGCGCTCGCGCTCGATGTCGTTCGAGTCCATGGCGCGTTCGGTCAGCGCCTGGTTGTCGCGGAAGGACCCGCTCTGCTTCAGAAGCTCGTCCACCAGCGTGGTCTTGCCGTGGTCGACGTGGGCGATGATCGCGATGTTTCGCAGGTCCATGGGGTCCGGTTTCCAATGAGATTGGCGCGGCCTTACAGGGTTTTTGCTCAGGCCGCCAGAGGGAGCCCGGTCAGGCCACCACATAGCGGTCGCGGCGGTGGTTGATCGCGATGACCAGGTTCACCACCAGGGCGCCGAGGAAGCTGACCAGCACCAGCCGCGCCTCGATCACCAGGAAGGCCGCCGCGAAGAGCACGGCGTCGAAGGCAAGCTGCACCCAGCCCGCCCGCCAGCCCAGCCGGTCCTGCAACAGGACGGCGACGATTCCGATCCCGCCAAGGCTGGCCCCGTGCCGGAACAGCGCCAGCAAGGCCGAGCCGGAGACGAAGCCGAAGAGCACCGCGCCCAGCCAGGGGTTCAGCGTGGCAAAGGCGACCTGTCCCGGCAGCCAGAGGCTGAGCGCCGAGAGGAGGCCGACCGCAAGGAAGGTCTTGACGGTGAAGGCCAGCCCCATCCGCAGATAGCCCAGAAGGTAGAAGGGCAGGTTGATCGCGAAGAAGACCGGCCCGAAATTCCATCCGGTCGCATAGGAGATCAGCACCGCCAGCCCCGCCGTCTGTCCGGTCACGAGGCCGAGATGGGTCAGGATCACGATGCCGAAGGCCGCCATGGTCGCGCCATAGGCGATGCCCTGGGCATCCTCGATCAGGTTGTGGCGGCGCGCATCGGTCATCGCCGCCGACATAGCCGAGCGGGCCGGTCGACGAAAGGGGCAAACCACGCAACGAAAAGGGCCGGGATTGCCCCCGGCCCGTCAGCGCAGGGTGCGCTGCAGCGCACCATCCCGTTTACCCCTTCAGGGCCTTGTTCAGGTATTCGTCGACCTTTTCCAGATAGCCCATCGTGGTCAGCCATTTCTGATCCGGTCCCACGAGCAGCGCCAGGTCCTTGGTCATGTGGCCGTCTTCCACGGTATCGACGGTGACCTTCTCCAGCGTGGTGGCAAAGCGCATCAGCGCCTCGTTGTTGTCCAGCGTCGCGCGGTGCTTCAGGCCGCCGGTCCAGGCATAGATCGAGGCGATGGAGTTGGTCGAGGTCTGCTTGCCCTTCTGGTGTTCGCGGTAGTGGCGGGTCACGGTGCCGTGGGCGGCTTCCGCTTCCACGATCTTGCCATCGGGGGTCATCAGGACCGAGGTCATCAGGCCCAGCGAGCCGAAGCCCTGCGCCACGATGTCGGACTGCACGTCGCCGTCATAGTTCTTGCAGGCCCAGACATAGCCGCCCGACCATTTCAGCGCCGAGGCCACCATGTCGTCGATCAGCCGGTGTTCGTAGGTCAGCCCGCGCTTCTTGAACTCGTCCGCGAATTCCGCGTCGAAGACGGCTTGGAAGATGTCCTTGAAGCGGCCGTCATAGGCCTTGAGGATGGTGTTCTTGGTCGACAGATAGACCGGCACGCCCCGCACCAGCCCGTAGTTCAGCGAGGCGCGGGCGAAGTCGGTGATCGAGTCGTCGAGGTTGTACATCCCCATGTAGACGCCCGCAGACGGCGCGGAATAGACGTCCTTCTCGATCACGGTGCCGTCGTCGCCCACATATTTCATCGTGAGCTTGCCCTTGCCGGGGAAGCGGAAGTCGGTCGCGCGGTACTGGTCGCCGAAGGCGTGGCGGCCGACGACGATGGGCTGGGTCCAGTGCGGCACCAGGCGCGGCACGTTCTTGCAGATGATCGGCTCGCGGAAGATCACGCCGCCCAGGATGTTGCGGATCGTGCCGTTCGGCGATTTCCACATCTGCTTCAGGCCGAATTCCTCGACCCGCTGCTCGTCCGGGGTGATCGTCGCGCATTTGACGCCGACGCCATACTGCTTGATGGCGTTCGCCGCGTCGATGGTGATCTGGTCGTCGGTGCGGTCGCGCTCCTCGATCCCGAGGTCGTAGTATTTCAGGTCGATGTCGAGATAGGGCAGGATCAGCTTCTGCTTGATGAAGTCCCAGATGATCCGGGTCATCTCGTCGCCGTCAAGCTCGACGACGGGGTTGGCTACCTTGATCTTCGACATGGGTTTCTCCGGTCGGGGGATTCGATTGCGGCTGTCTTAGCGGAAAAGCGCAGGCTTGGGAAGTGCGGTATGCGATTGTATACCGAAAGTTTCGCCGACCCGCTCGTCGATGACTTCGTCACTCCTCGCCGCGCGGCCGACGAGGAGACGCAGTCGAACGAGGAGGGGTCAGCCGAACCAGGGCCGGGCCTTTTCCTTCACCCAGTCCCAAAGCGCCGGCGCGCCGCGGGCGATCTTCACGCCCACGCGCGATTCCAGCTGTGCATAGGTGACCTCGTAGCTGGCCCAGGTCCCGCCGCCCGACATCAGGTTCGCCATCACCGGCTGCACGCGGTCCAGCGACTTGGCGAAGCGGGCGTCGGGCGTCTCGGCCGCCTCGAACTCCTCCCAGAGCGCGCGCAGGCTGGTGCCAAGGTCGGGGGGCAGCAGGCCGAAGATCCGGTCGGCGGCCTTTGCCTCGGCGGCCAGCGTCTCGGGGCTGGCATGGGCCTGGCCGTTCCGGGCATGGATCGGCACGTCGCCGGTGTCGATCTCGACCAGGTCATGCAGGATCAGCATGCGGATCACCCGGTCGACGCTGACCCCCGGCCCGGCCTGGTCGGCCAGAACCAGCGCGTAAAGCGCCAGGTGCCAGGAATGCTCGCCGGAATTCTCGGGCCGCGACCCGTCGACCAGGGTCGTCGCGCGCAGCACCGATTTCAGCCGGTCGGCCTCGTTCAGGAAGGCGAACTGGGCTTCCAGCCGCTCGCTCAATGGCCCATGCCGCCGAAATCGACCGGGGCCACGGGTTCCTCCGCGATCTCGCCCCGCTTGGCCGCCAGCGCCTTTTCCAGGAACTCGCGGCCCCGGCGCTCGGCCAGGCGGACGCGGATCGAGGTGATATAGGCCTCCTGGAAGGTGGGCGAGGCCGCCATCAGCACCTTGGCCACCTTCTCGTAGAAGCGGTCGTCGTCCAGTTCCGCCTCGGCGGCGAGGACGTCTTCGGCCAGCTGGTCGGCGAGGTCCTGAAGCTTGGTCATCTCAGCGCGAGGCCTCGCCCATGCGGCGGCGGACATAATCGCTGACCGTCTGGATCATCGGCTGCATATGCGCCTCTTCGTCCTTGAAGAAGTGGTCCGCGCCCTCGATCTCGGCATGGGTGATGGTGATCCCCTTCTGCTCATGCAGCTTGGAGACCAGCGTGCGGGTGTCCTTGGGCGGGGCCACCTTGTCGGCGGTGCCGTTGATGATCAGCCCCGAGGAGGGGCAGGGTGCGAGGAAGCTGAAGTCGTACAGGTTCGCCGGCGGCGCGACCGAGACGAAGCCGGTGATCTCGGGCCGCCGCATCAGAAGCTGCATCCCGATCCAGGCCCCGAAGGAGAAGCCCGCGACCCAGCAATGCTTGGCGTTCTGGTTCATCGACTGCAGGTAATCCAGCGCCGAGGCCGCATCGGACAACTCGCCGATCCCCTGGTCGTATTCGCCCTGGCTGCGCCCCACGCCGCGGAAGTTGAAGCGCAGGACGGTGAAGCCCAGGTTGTAGAAGGCATAATGCAGGTTGTAGACGACCTTGTTGTTCATCGTCCCGCCATAGGCGGGATGCGGATGCAGCACGATGGCGATCGGCGCGTCGCGTTCCTTCTGCGGATGGTAGCGGCCTTCCAGGCGACCGTCGGGGCCGGCAAAAATAACCTCGGGCATGGGCCTCTTCTCATGCGGGAGCGCGCGGTTTCTTGACGCTTTCGCTCGGGTAAAATAGAACCATTCTAAAGACGGCCGGGCCGCCTGTTCGAGGGGTCGGGTTTCAGGTAATGCTCGCGGCGCGCGTCGTCAATCGGCTTGGCATGGCGGTCATGCCCGCGCGGTAAGGCAGGAGGGGCCGATGAAGCTTTCGACCAAGGGACGTTATGCGATGGTGGCGCTGGCCGACCTGGCGCTGGCCGAGGCGAAGGCGGGCGGCGACGATCTGGTCTCGCTGGCCGAGATTTCCCGGCGCCAGGACATCTCGCTGCCCTATCTGGAGCAGCTTTTCGTGAAACTCCGCCGCGCCGGCCTGGTCGAGGCGGTGCGCGGTCCCGGCGGCGGCTACAAGCTGGCCCGCTCGCCGGACCAGATCCGCATCTCGGACGTGATGCAGGCGGTCGAGGAGACGGTGGACGCGATGCATACCGGGGCGGGGGCCTCGGGCGGGCTGTCGGGCACGCGGGCGCAATCGCTGACCAACCGGCTGTGGGAGAGCCTGTCGGCGAATGTCTATGTCTTCCTGCACCAGGTGCGGCTGTCGGATGTGGTGAAGAACGACCTGACGCCGTGCCCCGCGGTGCCAAGCCTGTTCCGCGTGGTGGACGAGGAATGAGGGCGTTGCGCCCTTGCCCGGCCCCGGAGGGTTTCTCCGGACCTCCCGTGGCGTATTTTCGCCAAGAGGCAGCGGCATGACCCGGCTCTATCTCGACTGGAACGCGACCACGCCTTTGCGGCCCGAGGCCAGGGCGGCGATGGTCGCGGCGATGGAGGTGGTGGGGAACCCGTCCTCGGTCCATGCCGAGGGGCGGGCGGCCAAGGCGCTGATGGAACGCAGCCGCGCGAAGATCGCGGCGGCGCTGGGGGCCGAGGGGGCGGATGTCGTCTTCACCTCGGGCGCGACCGAGGCGGCGGCCCTGGCCTGCGCGGGGCGCGGGCTTTCCTGCGCGGGTGTGGAGCATGATGCGGTGGCGGCCTGGTGCGAGCCGTCGTTGCCGGTGGACGGGCAGGGCAGGGTCACGGTCGCCGATCCGGGCCGCACGGCGCTGCAACTGGCGAATTCCGAGACCGGGGTGCTGCAGGACCTGCCGCAGGGGCTGGCGGTCAGCGATCTGACGCAGGCCTTCGGCAAGGTGCCCTTTGCCTTCAACTGGCTGGGCTGCGACATGGGGCTGGTCAGCGCGCACAAGCTGGGCGGGCCCAAGGGCATCGGCGCGCTGGTGGTGCGGCAAGGGATCGAGGTTCCCGCGCAGCTGCGGGGCGGCGGGCAGGAGATGGGCCGCCGTGCCGGGACCGAGAACCTGATCGGCATCGCCGGTTTCGCCGCCGCCGCCGAGGCCGCGCAGCGCGATCTGGCGGGCGGGATCTGGGAGGAAGTCGCCCAGATTAGAAATATTCTAGAATCGGAGTTGTCTGCTGCGACAAAAGAGACTATTTCGGTCGGAAATGGTTCGCCTAGACTGCCGAACACGCTGTGCCTGATCGCCCCCGGCTGGAAGGGCGAGACTCAGGTCATGGCGATGGACCTTGCGGGGTTCGCCGTCTCGGCGGGCTCGGCCTGTTCCAGCGGCAAGGTGCGGGCCAGCCGCGTCCTGACGGCGATGGGTTTCGACGAGGCCCGTGCCGCGCAGGCGATCCGGGTCTCGATCGGGCCCGGGGTAACGAAAGATGACGTGCAGCGGTTTGCAAAAGCCTGGACCGCCGCCTATGCCAAGGCCCGAACCCGGGCCGCCTGAAAGGAAACGCCGATGACCGCCATTCTCGAGACGAGCCAGGATATCCGCGAGGGCGTCGACCGCGAGACGATCGAGACCGTGCAGGCGATGGCCGGCAAGTACAAATACGGCTGGGAAACCGAGATCGAGACGGAATACGCCCCGAAGGGCATCAGCGAGGACATCGTCCGCCTGATCAGCCAGAAGAACGGCGAGCCGGAATGGATGCTGGACTGGCGTCTCGCCGCCTATCGGCGCTGGGTGCAGATGGAAGAACCCCGCTGGGCGATGCTGAACTATCCCGAGATCGACTATCAGGACCAGTATTACTACGCCAAGCCCAAGAGCATGTCCTCGAAGCCGAAGTCGCTGGACGAGGTCGACCCGAAGCTGCTGGCCACCTATGCGAAACTCGGGATTCCGCTGAAGGAACAGATGCTTCTGGCCGGAGTCGAAGGTGAGGCGGAACCCCGCAAGGTGGCGGTGGACGCGGTCTTCGATTCGGTTTCCGTGGGCACCACCTTCAAGGCGGAACTGGCCAAGGCCGGCGTGATCTTCTGCCCGATCTCGGAGGCGATCCGCGACTATCCCGAACTGGTGAAACAGTATCTGGGCAGCGTCGTGCCGCAGTCGGACAACTTCTTCGCCACCCTGAACAGCGCCGTCTTCAGCGACGGCTCCTTCGTCTACATCCCCAAGGGCACCCGCTGCCCGATGGAACTCTCGACCTATTTCCGCATCAATGCCGAGAACACCGGCCAGTTCGAGCGCACGCTGATCATCGCCGACGAAGGCTCTTACGTCAGCTACCTGGAGGGCTGCACCGCGCCAAAGCGCGATATCCACCAATTGCACGCCGCCGTGGTCGAGATCGTGATCCTGAAGGATGCCGAGGTGAAATATTCCACGGTGCAGAACTGGTATCCGGGCGACGAGAACGGGGTGGGGGGCATCTACAACTTCGTCACCAAGCGCGCCGATTGCCGGGGCGACCGGGCCAAGGTGATGTGGACGCAGGTGGAAACCGGCTCGGCGATCACCTGGAAATACCCCTCCTGCATCCTGCGCGGCGATGATTCCCAGGGCGAGTTCTACTCGATCGCCATCGCCAACAACGCCCAGCAGGCCGATACCGGGACCAAGATGGTCCACCTCGGCAAGCGCACCAAGTCGCGCATCGTGTCCAAGGGCATCTCGGCGGGCCGGGCGCAGAACACCTATCGGGGCCTCGTGTCGATGCACCCCAAGGCCAAGGACAGCCGCAACTATACCCAGTGCGACAGTCTCCTCATCGGCGACAAATGCGGGGCGCATACCGTGCCCTATATCGAAGTGCGCAACAATTCCAGCCGCGTCGAACACGAAGCGACCACCTCCAAGGTGGATGACGACCAGCTTTTCTACTGCCGCAGCCGTGGCATGGACGAGGAGGAGGCGGTCGCCCTGGTGGTGAACGGCTTCTGCAAGGAGGTCCTTCAGGCCCTGCCGATGGAATTCGCCATGGAGGCGCAGAGCCTGGTTGCGATCAGCCTGGAAGGCTCGGTCGGGTGATGGATGCGCCGGCAAACTCTGCGGCCCTTGCGGGGGTGGCCGAGGTCGTCGGCCATCCGGTTGCCGCGACAAGGAAGGTGCTGTTCTCGGCCATGAAGAACGAGGCGCCGTTCCTGCTGGAATGGGTCGCCTATCACAAGCTCATCGGTTTCGACGACATCGTGATCTGCTCCAATCCGTCGAACGACGGCATGGAGGAATTGCTGGCTGCACTGGCCGAGGCGGGCGAGATCCGGCACCTGCGGACCTCCGTCGAAGCGGGGCAATCGCCGCAGACCGTCGCCTCGACCGCGTTCACGCATGAGATCGGATACCGCGATGGTGACTGGTACATGTGGCTGGATGCGGACGAATTCCTGAATGTCCACGTAGGGGACCGCAATCTTGACGCCTTGATCGGCGCCATGGGCGCGGCCCAGTGCTTTCTGGTCAACTGGCGCATCTTCGGCAGCAACGGACATGCGACCTTCCCCGGCCGGTTCCTGAGCCCTGCCTTCGAACGGGCGTCGGGCCTGCCGTTCAAAGGCAATCTCGAAGTGAAGTCGCTGTTCCGCAAGACCGCCTCGATCGCGGGTTTCGCCAGCGTCGGAATCCACCGTCCCCTCGTCAACGCCGAGGTGGGGCTGGACCTGGCGGCGGTGCTGACCGGCTCGGGAAAGCCGGGCCGTCCGGGGCGTCGGCAACTGCTTTGGAGCCGGGGTGCCTCCCTCGGCCGGACGAACGCCGTGACGCCCAGGGAATCCGGCTGGGCCCTGGCGCAGATCAACCATTACCTCGTGCGCACCCCCGAGTTCTTCGCCCTGAAAAAGCAGCGCGGGCGCGGCTACAAGGCAGACGCGGCTGGCGAGGCGAATGACCGGCACAATGGCGCATTCTTCCGCGAGCATGATCGCAATGAGGAGGCGGACCGCTCGATCCTGTATTGGCAGGACGCGGTGACCGTCGAGATCGAGCGCCTGCTTGCCCATCCCGCCGTCGCCAGGGCAAAGGCGGTCTCGGATGGCCTGGTTCGAAAGCTGCTGGCGGCGCTGCCGACAGAAAGTCAGGAAGACGTGGCGCAGGGGGAAGGCATGCGTGCAGAGGCGGTCGCGCCTGCATTCGAGTTGACCTTCCCGGACCTCGAGGCAGCCTTCGTGACCAAGGCCTATGCCGGGGCGCGCAACGTGCTTGAATATGGCAGCGGCGGATCCACCATGCTGGCCGCGCGGGGCGGGGCGCAGGTCGTCAGCGTGGAAAGCGATCCCGACTGGGCCGCAAGGCTGGCCGAGGCGCTGGCGGGAGTGTCGGACAGGGCCCGCGTCCATCATGTCGACATCGGCCCGACCAAGGAGTGGGGCTATCCCCGCACCGCCGCGCAGCATGCCCGCTTTCCGCGCTATGCGCTTTCGGTCTGGGACCGTCCCGATCTGGGCGAGCCCGACCTCGTGCTGATCGACGGCCGGTTCCGCGCCGCCTGCCTGGCGGCGGTGCGCCTGCGCGCGCGGCGGCCGACCACGGTGCTTTTTGACGATTACCTGGACCGCAAATACTATCACGCGGTCGAGAAACTGGCCCGCAAGGAAGAGGTGGTCGGCCGCATGGCGCGCTTCACCGTCACGCCGGGGCCGATCCCGCCCGAAATGCTCACCCAGGTCATCGGCTGGTTCCAGGACCCGCGCTGACATCGGATACAGGAAAAGAAAAATGCTTGAAATCAACAACCTGCACGTCAAACTTGAAGACGAGGACAAGGTGATCCTCCGCGGCGTCGACCTCAAGATCGGTCCGGGCGAGGTCCATGCGATCATGGGGCCGAACGGCTCGGGCAAGTCGACGCTGTCCTATGTGCTTTCGGGCCGCGACGGCTATGAGGTGACGGCGGGCTCGGCCACGCTGGACGGCCAGGAGCTTCTGGAAATGGAGCCCGAGGCGCGCGCGGCGGCCGGCCTGTTCCTGGCCTTCCAGTATCCGGTCGAGATTCCCGGCGTCGGCAACATGACCTTCCTGCGGACGGCGGTGAACGCGCAGCGCAAGGCGCGCGGCGAGGAGGAACTGTCCGCCGGCGACTTTCTGAAACTGGTGCGCGAGAAGGCCAGGGCGCTGAAGATCGACGCCGAGATGCTGAAGCGTCCGGTCAATGTCGGCTTCTCGGGCGGCGAGAAGAAGCGCAACGAAATCCTGCAGATGGCCATGCTGGAGCCCCGGATGTGCATCCTGGACGAGACCGACTCCGGCCTGGACGTGGACGCGATGAAGCTGGTCTCGGACGGCGTGAACGCGCTGCGCAGCGCGGGGCGGTCCTTCCTGGTCATCACCCATTATCAGCGGCTTCTCGATCACATCAAGCCGGACGTGGTGCACATCATGGCGGCGGGGCGGATCGTCAAGACCGGCGGGCCGGAGCTGGCGCTGGAGGTCGAAACCAACGGCTATGCCGACATTCTGAACGAGGTGGGCTGATGGCACTGCCGAAGGTCAAGGAAGACGCGCTCGCGGCGCGGCTGGCGGTCATGCCGGAGCATGCGGGCAAGGGCTGGCTGGCCGGGGCAAGGGCCGAGGCGCGGGCCCGGCTTGCGGCCATGGGCCTGCCCGCGCGCCGCGACGAATACTGGCGCTACACCGATCCGGCGGGCCTGATCTCGCCCGAAGTCTCTGCCGCCGCGCCCTTCGCGGCCGGCGACGAGACGCCGGTCTTCGACGGGATCGACCGGCTGAAACTGGTCTTCGTCGATGGCCTGTTCGATCCGGCGCAATCCGATGACCCGACCCTCGCCGGGGTCGAGATCGAGCGGCTGGCCGAGGCCGGAGGGAAGGACATCCACTGGGCGCAAGGCGTCTATGGCGTGCTGGAGGCGCGGGGGCAGATTCCGGTGCAGCGCCCGCTGGCGGCGCTTGCCACGGCCGAGGCAACCGATGGTGTCCTGATCCGGGTGACGGGTCGCGCCGCGCGCCCTGTGGCGCTGCATTATGTCCATGAATCAGCAACTTCCGACGCGATCCTGCACCATTGCGTTAAGGTCGAGGCCGGGGCCGCGCTGACGTTTCTGGAAAGCGGTCCGGGTGCCGCGCGCCTGACCAAGGTGCTGGAGGTCGAGGTCGCCGACGGGGCCGAGTTCCACCATATCCGCGTCCAGGGCCGCGACCATGAACGCCGCGCCGCCACCCACATCTTCGCCCGCCTGGGGGCGAGGTCCGAGTTCCGCTCCTTCACCCTGACCGCCAATGGCCGGATGACCCGGAACGAGGCGGTGCTGGAACTGACCGGCGACGAGGCCCGCGCCCATGTCGCCGGGGCAGCGGTCGGGGACGGCGATTTCCACCACGACGATACCGTCTTCATCACCCATGCCGCCGAGGCCTGCGAAAGCCGGCAGGTGTTCAAGAAGGTGTTGATGAACGGCGCGACGGGCGTGTTCCAGGGCAAGATCCTGGTGAAGCCCGGCGCGCAGAAGACCGACGGCTACCAGATCAGCCAGAGCCTGCTTCTGGACGAGGACAGCCAGTTCCTCGCCAAGCCCGAGCTGGAGATCTACGCCGACGACGTGAAATGCAGCCACGGCTCGACCTCGGGCGCGATCGACGAGACGGCGCTGTTCTACCTGCAATCGCGCGGCGTGCCGCGCACCGTGGCGCAGGCGCTGCTGGTCCTGGCCTTCCTCGCCGAATCGATCCAGGAGATCGCCGACGAGACCATCGCCGAGGACATCCGCGGCCGGCTGGAGGCATGGCTCGCGCGCCACGCGGCGAAGGCGGGGCGATGACCGTCTCGACCGAACTGGTCTCGACCTGGCGCGCGCCGCGCGCGGCGCTGCGCCGCCATCTGGCGCGCGGCAGGTCCGAGGCCTTTGCCTTCACGCTGCTCCTCGTCTTCCTGATCCTGGCCTTCGTCGGCCTGTGGCCCGTCGCCGCGCGCGACGCCTTCCTTGCGGGAGAGGCTTCGGCCGCGCCCCGCATCCTGGCCTTCGGATTGGCGGTGCTGGCCTTGATACCCTTCTGGTATGCCCTGGCCGCCATCAGCCGGCTGATCGCCCGCCCGCTGGGAGGGCAGGGCAGCTGGTATGCTGCGCGCATCGCCCTGTTCTGGGCGCTGGCGACCGTTGGCCCGCTGATGCTGTTGCAGGGCCTTGTCGCGGGAATGATCGGTCCCGGACCCGCCCTTACCTCGGTGCGGATCGGAGTGGGCGCGGCATTTCTCTGGCTCTGGCTCACCATGCTGCACGAGGCCGAGCGCGGGGGCGCGGCATGACCGGACTGCCCGCCCGCATCCGCGACCTCGCGCGCCTGTCCCTGCGCGATCCCCGCGCCGCCACCCGCGCGCTTCTGGCCGAGGGCGTGCCGCTCTCGGCGCGGTCGGCCGGGCTTTTGCTGATGGCGGTCCTGTCGACGCTAATCCTGCAGGCCAGCTTCGTCCTCGCCCCGCCGGGGGACGAGCCGATGGCCGGTTTTCTTGCCTCCAGCCCGGTCCGCACGGCGGTCGTGCAATGGCTGATCCTGATCCTGACCGCCGTCCTGACCTACCGCGTCGGCCGCGCCTTCGGCGGCAGCGGAAACCTTCCGGATTCGCTGCTGGTCGTGGTCTGGCTGCAACTCCTGATGCTGGGCGTGCAGATCCTGCAACTGGTGGCCTTCGTGCTGATCCCGCCCTTCGCCGGGCTGATCGGCCTTGTGGGCTTCGGCCTGTTCCTCTGGCTCTCGGTGAATTTCATCGCCGAACTGCACGGCTTCAGATCGCTCGGCGCGGTCTTCGCCGGAATGGTCGTCACGACCTTCGCCGCGGCCCTGCTGGCGGCGCTGCTCATGGGCCTCATCCTCGGGCCGGAGGCCCTGTCCAATGTATGATCTCGCCAAGATCCGCGCCGATTTCCCGATCCTGTCGCGCCAGGTGAACGGCAAGCCACTGGTCTATCTGGACAACGGCGCCAGCGCGCAGAAGCCGCAGGTGGTGATCGACGCGATCACCCGCGGCTATGCGCAGGAATACGCCAACGTCCACCGCGGGTTGCACTACCTGTCGAACCTCGCGACCGAGAAATACGAATCCACCCGCGGCACCATCGCCCGCTTCCTGAACGCCGCGTCGGAGGAGGAGATCGTCTTCACCACCGGCACGACCGAGGGGATCAACCTCGTCTCCTATGCCTGGGCCGCGCCGCGCCTGCAGCCGGGCGACGAGATCGTGCTTTCGGTGATGGAGCATCACGCCAACATCGTCCCCTGGCACTTCCTGCGCGAACGGCAGGGCGTGGTGCTGAAATGGGTCGAGGTGGACGGCAACGGCGACCTGGACCCGCAGGCGGTGATCGGCGCGATCGGCCCCCGGACGAAGCTGGTCGCCGTGACCCAGATGTCGAACGTGCTTGGCACCGTGGTTGATGTCGCCGCGATCTGCCGGGGCGCGCGCGAGAAGGGGGTGCCCGTCCTCGTCGACGGCAGCCAGTCCTCGGTGCACATGCCGGTCGACGTGCAGGCCATCGGCTGCGATTTCTACGCCATCACCGGGCATAAGCTTTACGGCCCCTCCGGCTCGGGCGCGATCTGGATCTCGCGCGAGCGCCAGGCCGAGATGCGCCCCTTCCTGGGCGGCGGCGACATGATCCGCGAGGTCACGCGCGATACCGTCACCTGGAACGACCCGCCGATGAAGTTCGAGGCCGGGACCCCCGGCATCGTGCAGCAGATCGGCCTTGGCGTGGCGCTGGATTATCTCATGGGCCTCGGCATGGCCAATGTCGCCGCGCATGAGCGCAGCCTGCGCGACTATGCGCGCGACCGGCTGCAGGGCCTCAACTGGCTGAACGTGCAGGGGAATTCGGCGGGGAAGGGGGCGATCTTCTCCTTCACCATGCAGGGCGCGGCCCATGCCCACGACATCTCCACCATCCTGGACAAACGCGGCATCGCCGTCCGCGCCGGCACGCATTGCGCCATGCCGCTGATGACGCATCTTGGAATCACCGCCTCCTGCCGGGCCTCCTTCGGGCTTTACAACACGCTGGAGGAGGTCGACGCCCTGGTCTCGGCGCTGGAGCTTGCACACGAGCTGTTCGCCTGAGGCGTCGGAAACCCCGCCTCATCCCCAGACGGCCGCATTTCACCCCGGCGCGATTGCCATGGTTCCGGGGCCGTCTTTCCCGGCAGCGCGAATAAGCGGCCGGTGCCAAGGTCATGCGACAGGCTGGCGTCCAGCGCGGCCATCCTCGCCCCGCCCCCGTCGCGTCGGCGAAACCCGGCAGGCTGCCGTCGTCGCGCGATAGTATCACCCTTCGGCCCAGGTTCAGCGCCCCTCGGCATGGGCATCGTCCGGGGCCCTGCATTTTCGCTGGTTGCGGGGCGGAAGTTCTTTCCTTTGGCGTTGAAACCCCCGCAGGCTTCGGCTAAGGACAGGCCCAGGCACCCGTAGCTCAGCTGGATAGAGTGCTGCCCTCCGAAGGCAGAGGTAAGTCAAGTGGCTTTGTTGTGGGTGTAGAAAATGTCGATAGAAACCAAGGAATTGGTGGAAGTCGATAGAACTGTGAAAATCGCTCTCTTGGTCGCGGAAGCGCCACGGAAGCAAACTTTAAGGAGGTTGTAGAGTAAGAACGACGGAAGTTGGCGGCCCTCGGAACCGCATGAATGACGTTGATTCGAGTAACTGGTTTCGGGATTGACCTTGGTTGATCTCGCACACTATCAAAACGACGATGCACCCGTAGCTCAGCTGGATAGAGCGCCACCCTCCGAAGGTGGAGGCCACACGTTCGAATCGTGTCGGGTGCGCCATTTCAGAACAGAACTATGAACGCCGAACGCCGCCGTTTCTACGCTTGAAGCGGCGACCAGCGTTCGCAGCAGTTCCGACTTCGATCCCATGATGCGAACCTCGTCGTCGGCAACCTCGACACGCTGCGCCAGCGCGCGTAGATGGTCGCGGCGGTAGCCGCCATCGTTGAGCCTGATCCGTTCACGGGCTTTGCGGGCAAACCCCTTGAGCATATCGGGGGTGACGCCCTGATTGCCTGAACTATCGAGCGCGAGCTGCGTGCGCTCCGCGTCGGCGGCGGCTTGATCCCGCAATGCCTTGAGGCTCACCATGCGTTCCTTTGCCATGGCGTCGTCCTTGTCCACCATGCCGGCTTCGATGGCGTCAAAGAGACGGCCGAGCCGCTGGTCGGCTTCCGTGATTCGCCTTTGAAGCTCGGCAAGATGCTCGCGGCGGCGCTCGGTGCGTTCCTGTCGGCGGTCGATGACGCTGGCAAGGACGGTTTCCAACCGCTTGGGCAGGAGCAGGCGGTCCCCGATATAATCGGCGACCGTATGGTCCAGCTTGTCCATGGGGATCGTGCGACCCTTGCAGCCGGTCTTGCCCTGCCGGGCCTTGGTCGAGCAGGTATAGTAGCGGTATGTCGCGCCCGTGCTGCCTTGGCCGGTGCGAAGCGTCATCGCTCCCCCGCACTTGGCGCAGAAGCAAATGCCGGTCAGGAGCGTCGGGCCGCTGGAGACACGTGCAGGCGTCACCATGGGATTGCGGGACTTGAGGCGGGCTTGCACCGCGTCGAACGTCTCGCGCTCGATTAGGGGCGGCACCGCCATGATGGCGACCTCGCTCTCCGGCTTCTTCTCCCGATCCTTGTGCGAGCGGGTGTTGAACCTGTGCTCGCCGATATAGGTGGTGCGGGTCAGGATGGCGTGGATTTGCGCCAATCCCCAACGCCCTCCGTCGCGGGTGAAGAAGCGGCGCTCGTTGAGATAGGTGGCGATGGCCTTGACGCCCATCGCGCCGGACGTGCCGTCTCCTTCGAGGAACAGGCGATAGATCAGCCGCACGGTGTCGGCGTGCAGCGGGTCGATCTCCAGCTTCTTCTTGATCTTCGATCCGCGCTGCTCGGCCGCGACGATGCGATAGCCGATGGGCGGCCGTGCGCCGTTCCAGAAACCCTGCCGGGCATTCTCGTTCATGGCGCGCAGGACGTGCTTGGCGTTCTCCTTGGACTGGTATTCGTCGAACAGCGCCATGATCTGCCGCATCATCTGGTGCATGGGATCGTCGCCCATTTCCTGCGTGATGGACACGAGCTTGACGCCGTTCTTCGCCAGCTTGCGAACGTAGAACTCCATCTCGAAGTGATCGCGGAAGAAGCGCGAGAAGCTATGCACCACGACAATGTCGAAGGGCGCGGGCTTCGACGTGCCCGCCTCGATCATGCGCTGGAATTCGGGGCGCTTGTCGTTGGTGGCGGTTGCGCCCGGTTCCACATAAGTCTCAACGAGCTGATAGCCGCGCTGCTCGCAATAGGCTTCGCCCTGCCGCTTCTGGTCGGGAATGGAAATATCATGCTCCGCCTGCCGGGCAGTCGAAACGCGCAGGTAGAGCGCGGCGCGGGCGGTAGTGGTTGGGCTGTGAATGTTCATGGTCGGCCTCCCATAGCTTTCTTCATCTTGGGGTGGTCGATCAGGGGCAACGCCAGCTCCACGCGGTCATGCACCACCTTGGGCGCGAGCTTACGCCCATGCCCCGGTTCGAGTCGCACAAGACCGTAGTTCTCCATGGTTTTCAGGGTGCGTGACAGATTGGAGCCGGCCCGGCCGGTGATTTCCGCCAGTTCCTCCAGCGATGCCGGGGCTTTCTCGGCGATGATGCGCAGCAGTTCGCGGTTGCCGGCCGACAGCACCTTGGCAAAGGATTCGGTCGAGGTGAACCACACCTTCGGATCGCTGGGCACAGGTTTTTCCTCGCCGCGCGCGATCCGCATGGTGCGGGCCTTCATTTCTTCATAGTCGGCAATCCCGACTTTCAATGTGGTCATAGGGCACCTCGTTCCTTCAATACCGCGTCCACGGCCTGCCAGAAGTCGGCCAGCAGCGTGGCCGCATCCTCGTAGGCGTAAGGCTTCACGGTCTGAAAGCGGTGCCGATGGTCCATCGGCGCGCCGCGCCTGCCTCGGCCGACCGGATGGGCATTGTCGAAGCCGACCAGCCGTTCGCCCGAAGGCTCGTGAAGCGTGAGCGAATAATCGAGGCCGTGCGGCTTTTCCGGCGAGGCCGGAACGCGGGTGACGACGAACTTCACCCAATGGCCGCCCTCGGGATCGACAAAGAGCATCTGTCCGTCGAGGTCCAGAAGCGTGTCGAGGCTTGGATCACGATCCACGCTCACGTCTTTTTCCTATCAGTTTGTGATAGGTATTGCAAGCTGTCATTCGGCTTTCTCGGGTTCAAGAGTTCGTCGAACACATCGCCGAACCAACGCTCGAACACGTCAATCTCGGCTTCGGTGACGGGAATGTCTTCGGGCCAGTCGTCGGTGACACGCATCCTCTGCCCATCCGGGCCGAGAAGTGGCATGTTGCCGGCTCGCGTCCGGCCGTCGGGCGTAGGATCGTCGGCGTAGTCGAAAAGATCGTCGGGAAGTGGTTCGGGGATCGACTGTCGCGGTCGCCCTCTCCGGGCGCGGCGGCGCTCTGCGCACATGGAATCCTCCTTGGTTCTGTTGGAATCCGAGGCGCTCAAGGCCCCGGAATTAGGCGAACCATGGAGGGCAGTCGGCGGCCTGTAGCGTGCCGCATTTGCGCCTATGCGCTGGCGGCACCCCTGCCGGGATGGGACTCAGTTGGCGGCTCGCCGTGCCTTGGCGAAGCCGCGATCCGTTGCGATGAACCGCTCCAGCATCGGCACGATGAGCCTGACGGGATCGGCGGCGGGCTGGCCGCTCTCGCGGGCCAGCACCTCGGCATAGGCGACCAGATCGCGGTGAAGTGGCGCAGGCAGCTCCACGGTGATCTTCACGGGCTTGTCGTCGGGCAGCGGGCCGAGTTTCAGCTTGGTCATGGTCAACCTCCTGCCGGTTCGAATACAAGGTCGCGGGTGACGATGATCCTGACCGGGAAGCCGGGCCGGATGGTCAGCGTCGGTGCGACCTGCAACTGGCGCTGGACGATCTGCTGCCCCGCCTGATTGACGGTATCCTGCGCCCCGTCGCGGATGGCCCGGATAAGCCGGTCCTCGTCGCTGGTCGCCAGTTCCGTGCCGACTGCGAGCAGCGTGGACAGCCCTGCGGCCTTCATCAGATCCCACCAGTGGTAATCCACGCCATCCTCAAGCCCGGCGTAACCGGAAGCGTCCGCACCCGGCAGACGCTCAAGGACGATGGAACGGCCGCCCGGCAGGATCAGGCGGTTCCACACCAAGAGCACCCTTCGCTGGCCGAAGGTCACGCCGTCATCGTATTGGCCGATGATGCGCGTTCCCTGCGGGATCAGCAGCAGCGACCCGGTCGGGCTGTCATAGACGTTCTCGGTCACTTGAGCCGTGATCTGGCCCGGCAGGTCCGAACGGATGCCGGTGATGAGCGCGGCCGGAATCACGGCCCCGGCCTGAAGGATGTAGGGCGATGCCGGCGGCGCGACACGATCCGGCGCGACAGTCTGCCGGTCCACGGGTCCATTGAGGAAAGCCGCGTGCCGGTCCTGCGTCGCGGGCTGTCCGCCGAGGCCAAGACCGGCAAGGCTGGGCATGGCCGTCCCTGCCGGCGATCCCGTGCGCGGGCCGGACTGGAAGAACACATTGCTTAAGCGCGCGGCTTCTTCCTCGGCGCGGCGGCGTTCCTCGGCGGGATCGACGGCGGGCGTCGCCATCGTAGGCGGTGCGACGGGCTGCCCTCGGTTCTGCGCGTCGAGGATCGGACGGCCCAAATCTCCGGGCAGCGCGGGGCCGAGCACCGGCCCGCTATAGTCGCTTGGCAGACCGGCGAGGCCGTCCGCCGTGGGCCGGTTCTCGGTCGAGTAGAGTTCGCCGCCGTCCGGCCCTCCGTCGCGGGTCTGGAGCGCATAGATGAGTGCGCCGCCGATGCCGAGCAACGCAACCGCGCCGACGCCCGCCAGCATCTTGCGGGACAGGCGGGTGACGCGCGGCGGCTCGGCGCGCAGCCGCATGGGGGCTGCGGTTTCGGTGATGGTGTTGTCGGTCATGACGGGGAGCCTCCGGTCGCGCTGGCGGGCTGCGCGTCGGCGGCCTGCGTCGGGTTGGTGCGGACGATCCTGACGACCTGCTGGCGGCTGCCAGAGCCAAGGCGCAGCTCGGCCGCGCCGAACAGGCGGTCCACGATCAGGACGTTCTGGTGGACTCGGCTGTTGACGATCTGCGGCTCGCCGTTCGCGCCAAGCACGAAGATGGGCGGCATCTCGCCCTGCACGATCCCGGCCGGGAAGACGACATAGACGCGGCGGCCATCGTCGAAGACGGAGACGGGCCGCCATGGCGGGCTATCGCCCTGCACCTGCAAGGCGTAGCGATAGTTCCGCGCCGCCTCGGCGGGGATGATCGGGGCTGTCGGAACGGTGCGGCGCTGGCCGGGCGTCGCGGGATAGGCCCAGGCGACGGCGGGCATGTAGAGCGATTCCCGGGCGCGCAGCTCGATCATGTAGGTGCGCCGGTCGGTGGTGACGACAAGGTTGGTGGCGATGTCGGGTCGCGTCGGCTTCACGAGGATATGGACGCGGCGGTTCGCGCCCGAACCGGATTCCGTGTCGCCGATGATCCAGCGGGCGGTGTCGCCCGCCGCGATTGGCCCCGCGCCGGTCAGGCTCTCGCCCGGCTCCAGCGCGATCGTCGTGATCTGCCCGACTGCGGCATAGACCTGATAGAGCGCGCCTTCCGACCACGGATATATCTGGATGGCGTTGTAGTAGCCTTCGCGGCGCGGCTCGACGCGGGCGGCTGCATTGGCGTTCTCGACGCGGCCGGTCGGCGTGCCGGCAGCCGTACCGCCCCGCGCCACGGTCCATGCCGGGGGCACATGCAGCGGCCGGGGCGTGTTGTCGACTGCTGCCGCCTGCACGGTCGGCAGCGGCGGAACGCTGGCGTCATAGCTGAATTGCGGCATCCGATTGGTGGCGCAGCCGGTCAAAGCGATTGCCACGACCGTCACAAAAATAGCATACGATAGCGGCTTTAGGATTAGTAGTGAGGAACTGACAGGATGGATACTGTCCCGACGATTGTTGCCCGGTATATCGACGCCTACAACACGATGAATGTTCAGGCGATGCTCGACTGCCTGTCGGGCGACGTTCGGTTTATCAACAGATCGAACGGAGAAGTGACGAACGAGACGCATGGGATTGAGGCATTTCGCGCGTTGGCGGAACAGGGTGTTGAATTGTTTGCGGAAAGAGAACAGACAATTCTCGACTGCATCGCCATTGAGGACCGTGCAGCGGTGCGCATCGGCTATCGCGCCAAGGTCAAGGCCGACCTGCCCAACGGCTGGAAGGCTGGGCAGAAGATCGAGATAGCGGGCACCTCGTTCTTCATGATCTCCAAGGGAAAGATCAGCGAGGTGATTGATGCAAGCTGACGTTTTCATTGGCTCATCTCCCGCGACCACGAAATTGCATTGACGTAGATTCCCAGCGGATTGGCGCGCAGGCGCTCGGCGTCGCGCGGCGGCTGGATGACGATAGTGAGGATGGCCGTCCATCGTTCCGTGGTGGAAAGCTGGCCGTTCTCGAAATGCCTTTCCGTCCACGCGACGCGGAAGCTGTTGGGCGAGGCCCGGATGACGCTGGACACCTCGACGGCGACCTGTTGGCGGCCGACCTTGGTGAAAGGGTCATTGGCGCGGGCGTAATCGTTCAATGCCGCCGCGCCGCGATCCGTGGTCCATTCATAGGCGCGAAGCCAGTTCTGGCGGACGATGATCGCGTCGGCCGGGATCGCGCGGACCTGTTCGATGAAGCGGCCGAGATGGAAAGCAATCTGCGGATCGGTCGGGCGATAGTCGGCATTGGCTGGCGCGACGGTCTGCGCCTGACCGAGATTGTCCACCTGCACGACCCAAGGCACCACGGTCCCACGCGCGGACTGCCAGACCAGCGCAGAGGCGAAGCCGGCCGAGAGGATCAGCGAGCCGAAGGCCATGAGCCGCCAGTTCCGCGCCTGCACGCGGGCCGAGCCGATACGCTCGTCCCACACTTGCGCGGCGCGCTGATAAGGCGTCTCGGGTTCCGGCGTCTTGCCGTAATGAGTTGCTGGTCGTTTGAAGATGCTCATGAGCGGTCACTTTCGGAAAGATTGATGGAGGAACCGGAGCCGTGGCTGTCGCCGGAGCGCACCGCATGGGCGGCCATGGTCGTGCCGTGGTTGAGGGCTTGCGAACGCTGCATGCGCTGCGCCCAGGCCGGAGGACCGGCGGATGGTGCCGGCGATGCGGGCGCAGCATCGCTCCCGCCGACCGTTCCCATGGTGGAGCTGCCGCCGCTTGCGCCGAATCCGGCCTTCGAACCTTCGGAGAAGCTGGATTTGACGGATTCGCTGGCCCGCGCGGCGGCGCGTTTGAGGGGTGAGATGGCGGCCGAACCTGCTGCGCGGCCGACGCCGCCGAGACCGGAGGCGACGCCTGCCGCGCCGGACTGGCCAAGCGATCCGACGCTATAGGCGGCGGTCGCCGCGCCCGCGGTGGCCGCGCCGCCGCGGACGGCCGCGGCCCCGCCGGACAGGGCAGCGGCACCACCTTTGGCGGCGAGCATGGCCCCGCCGCCAGCGGCGACGGCTGCACCTGCGACCGCAAGCCCGGTTCCCACGGCAGCACCCGCGCCGAGCTGCGGGCCGCCCGAAACGATGCCGTTTGCTATGCCGGGGCCGAAGATGCCGAGGCCGAGCAGCGACAGAGCTGCCAGCACAATCGCCATGGCGTCGTCGATGGTCGGGGTCGCCCCGCCGAAACCGGCCGTGAATTGCGAAAACAAGGTGCTGCCGATACCGATGATGACGGCGAGCACCAGAACCTTGATGCCGGAGGACACCACGTTGCCCAAGACCTTCTCGGCCATGAAGGCGGTCTTGCCGAACAGGCCGAAGGGGATGAGGACGAAGCCGGCAAGCGTGGTCAGCTTGAACTCGATGAGGGTCACGAAAAGCTGGATGGCGAGGATGAAGAAGGCCAACACCACGAGCGCCCATGCGAACAGCAGGCACGCGATCTGGATGAAGTTCTCGAAGAAGGCGATCCAGCCCATCAGGTCGGAAATGGAGTCGAGCAGCGGGCGGCCGGCGTCGAGGCCGGTCTGCGCTACGCGGCCCGGCCGCGTCAGACCGGTGACAGAAAAGCCGGTGCCCGACGCCATGAGACCGAGGCCGGCGAAGCTCTCGAAGACGATCCGGGCGAGGTTGTTCCAATTGCCGATGATGTAGGCGAAGACGCCCACGAAAAGGGTCTTCTTCACCAGCCGAGCGATGATGTCGTCATCTGCGCCCCATGCCCAAAAGAGCGCGGCAAGCGTCACGTCGATGACGATCAGGGTGGTAGCGATGAAGGCGACTTCGCCAGACAACAGCCCGAACCCGCTGTCGATGTAGCGCGTGAATACGCCGAGGAAATTGTCGATGACGCCCGTGTTTCCCATGGTCAGCGCGCCTCGCTGCGGTCACGGCCGAGGAAGCGGTCGCGGGATTCAGCCCATGCGGCGAGGCAGTCGGTGTCGCTCGCCGCCGCCTCGCCGAGTTGCTGGCAACGGCGCAGGGTTTCGCGCAGGGGATCGGCCGGGGGCTGGAGGGCCGATGCCGGCCGTGACGCGGAAGGCTCGTCCTTCCGCGTCATGTCGATTGCGGTCACTGTCAAGGCAATCGCAACGAACACCACGGCCCCGAGCCGGACCAGCATCTTGCCGTCCATGGCGAGCCTCCCGGTCAGTTGTTGCCGTTGTTGAACATCTGCGCGTTACCCGGCTGATAGCCGCTGCCGGGCGTCAGGAAACGCTCGCGCTGGATGCGGCCCTGTTCGGCGGCGGTCGCGCGCTCGGCTTCGGTCAGCGCGTCGGCGCGGCCGTTCGCCGAGATGACCGCGATCAGATCGGAAAGCTGCTGTGACTGGAGCGCGAGAAGCTGGTTGCCGGCCTGCGTGGCTTGCAGCGCGCCGGTCGCGCCTTGGCTCTGGCCGACAAGCGCGGCCATCTCGGCGCGGTTGCTGTCGATGTTGCCGACCGCACCCGCCTGCACGCGCATTGCGTCCTGCAAGCCGCCGACCGTGTTCTCCCACCGGCTGCGCGCATCGGCGACAAGCTGGGCGTCGGTCGTCGAAAGCGAGACGTTGCCGTATTGCTGTTGAAACGCTTGGTCGATCTGCCCGACCTCGAACGCGATGTTCTGCGCTTGGCTAAGAAGCTGCTGCGTCCGGCTCACGTTCTGCTGGAGCTGCTGGAGCGACGAATACGGCAGGCTCGCCAGATTGCGGGCCTGATTGATGAGCATCTGCGCCTCGTTCTGGAGGCTGGTGATCTGGTTGTTGATCTGCTCCAGCGTGCGCGCTGCCGTGAGCAGGTTTTGCGCGTAGTTGCTCGGGTCATAGACGATCCGGCCGAAACCGAATTGCGCATGGGCCGGGCTTGCCAGCATGGGCGACAGCGCGACGGGCACTGCGAGCGCCAGCGCGAGGGCCGAAGCCCCGACAAACTTGGGATAGGTCATGGAAGAATCTCCTGTGTGGGGTGGGTATCGAGCCGGGCCGGCGCGGCGGATTCCGGCCGGTCGGCAAGATTGGTGAGGTTGGGGATCAGCTCGGCCGCCCACTCGACGCCGCGCGCGCGTAGCCATGCGGCGAGGAAGCCGTCGCGGCCGTGTTCGGCGACGATCTGTGCAATGAGCGTCTGGTCGGATTTGGCGGATGCGGCGCAGAGCGCGAGGCCGATTTCGGACAGGCCAAGCTCGAACAGGCGATTGCCGCGCCTCGACTGGCAGTAGTAGTCGCGCTTGGGCGTGGCCCGTGCGAGGATTTCGATCTGCCGGTCATTCAACCCGAAACGCCGGTAAATCTCGGTAATCTGCGGCTCGATGGCGCGCTCGTTCGGCAGCAGAAGCCGCGTCGGGCAGCTCTCGATGATCGCGGGCGCGATGTTGCTGCCGTCAATGTCGGACAGGCTTTGCGTGGCGAAGATGACGCTGGCGTTCTTTTTGCGGAGCGTTTTCAGCCATTCGCGGAGCTGGCCGGCGAAACCCTCGTCGTCCAGCGCAAGCCAGCCTTCATCTATGATGAGAAGCGTCGGCCGCCCGTCGAGCCGGTCGCCGATGCGGTGGAACAGGTAGGACAGCACGGCCGGGGCCGCTCCAGTCCCGACAAGGCCCTCGATCTCGAACGCCTGCACATCCGCCGAGCCGAGATGTTCGGCTTCGGCGTCGAGCAGCCGGCCATAGGCACCGCCGACGCAGAACGGCCGGAGCGCCTGTTTCAGATCGTTGGATTGCAGCAGCACCGCAAGGCCGGTGATGGTGCGTTCCTCGACCGGGGCCGAGGCCAGCGAAGTCAGCGCCGTCCAAAGATACTCTTTGACCTCGGGCGTGATGGCGATGCCTTCCCGCATGAGGATGGCGGCGATCCAGTCCGCCGCCCATGCGCGTTCATAGGTGTCGTGGATGCGGGCGAGCGGCTGGAGCGAGACGGACGCCTCGGCCCCTTCTGTCAGCCCGCCACCAAGGTCGTGCCAGTCGCCGCCCATGGCGAGCGCGGCGGCGCGGATGCTGCCGCCGAAGTCGAAGGCGAAGACCTGCGATCCGGCGTAGCGCCGGAACTGCAAGGCCATAAGGGCGAGCAGCACGCTCTTGCCCGCGCCCGTGGGGCCGACGACAAGGGTGTGCCCTACGTCGCCGACATGCAAAGACAACCGGAACGGGGTTGAGCCTTCGGTCTTTCCAAAGAGCAGAGGGGGCGCACCGAAATGCTCGTCCCGTTCCGGCCCCGCCCACACCGCCGACAGCGGGATCATGTGGGCGAGATTCAATGTGCTGATGGGCGGCTGGCGGACATTGGCGTAGGCGTGTCCGGGCAGGCTGCCGAGCCATGCGTCAACCGCGTTGACGCTCTCGGGCATGGCGGTGAAGTCGCGCCCCTGAACGATCTTCTCGACCAGGCGCAGCTTCTCGTCGGCTAGGCGCGGGTCGGCATCCCATACGGTGACGGTGGCCGTGACATAGGCCATGCCCGCCACGTCCGCGCCGAGTTCCTGCAAGGCCATGTCGGCGTCGAGCGCCTTGTTGGCCGCGTCGGTGTCCACCAGCGCGGACGCCTCGTTGGTCATCACCTCTTTCAAGATCGCGGCGATGCTCTTGCGCTTCGCAAACCATTGGCGGCGGATGCGGGTCAGCAGCCGCGTCGCGTCGGTCTTGTCGAGCAGGATCGCGCGCGTGCTCCACCTGTAGGGGAACGGCAGGCGGTTCATTTCGTCGAGCAGGCCCGGCGTCGTCGCGGTCGGGAATCCCACGATGGTCAGCACGCGCAGATGCTTGGTCCCAAGGCGCGGCTCCAGCCCGCCGGTCAAGGGCTGGTCGGCGAGCAGCGCATCGAGGTGCATGGGCACCTCGGGCACGCGCACGCGATGCCGGTTGGTCGAGATGGTGGAGTGGAGATAGGTCAGCGTCGCGCCATCATCCATCCAACGGCACTCGGGCATGAAGCCGTCGAGCAAAGCCAACACGCGGTCGGTGCGGTCGATGAAGCCGCGCAGCAGCTCCCACGGGTCCACGCCGGTTTTCTCGCGGCCCTCGTAGAGCCATGTTTCGGCGCGGGCGGCTTCCTCGGCCGGGGGCAGCCAGAGGAAGGTCAGGAAATAGCCCGACACGAAATGCGTGCCTGCTTCCTCGAACCCGGCTTTGCGCTCGGCATCGACCAGCGCCGATGCCGCATCGGGAAAGGTGCTGTCGGGATAGGTCGCGGCCTCGCTGCGCTGCGCCTCAACAAAGATGCTCCAGCCGGAGCCGAGGCGGCGCACGGCGTTATTGATGCGGCCGGCGACGGCGACCAGCTCGGCCGCGACGGCGGAATCCAGATCGGGACCGCGAAACTTCGCGGTCCTCTGAAAACTGCCGTCCTTGTTCAAGACGACGCCGGAGCCGAGCAATGCGGCCCATGGCAAATAGTCGGCGAGCCGGGCGGCGGTGCGGCGATATTCGGAAAGGTTCATCATGGCCGCGCCCTCACACCGCCAGATGGCCGGGGACGCGCAGATGCCTACGCCCGACCTCGACGAATTGGGGATCGCGCTTCGCCGCCCATACGGCTGCGAAATGGCCGATTGCCCAAATGGCGATGCCGACCAGCCAGAGGCGCAAACCGAGGCCCACGGCTCCGGCCAGCGTTCCGTTCATGATGGCGATGGAGCGCGGTGCGCCGCCGAGCAAAATATGCTCGGTCAGCGCCCGGTGGACCGGGACCGTGAAGCCCGGCACCGCGTCGAGCAGTTCGAGGCCGCCCGCCATCAAACGAGCGCCCCGCCGCCGAACGAGAAGAAAGACAGGAAGAAGCTCGATGCGGCGAACGCGATGGACAGGCCGAAAACGATCTGGATCAGGCGACGGAAGCCGCCGCTGGTATCGCCGAACGCGAGGGTCAGGCCCGTCACGATGATGATGATGACGGCGATGATCTTGGCGACCGGCCCCTCGATGGACTGGAGGATTTGCTGCAAGGGCTGTTCCCATGGCATCGACGAACCGGACGCATGGGCGGCCGGGGCAAGCATGAGGCTGATGGCAAGGGCAGATGCGGCGGTCGTGGCGAAGCGATAGCCGCGCGTAAGGGTGCGGATCATGAAGATTCTCCTGTGCTGGTGGGGATTGCCGAAGGGATGGGATGCGTGATGCGGTAGTCGCCGTCCGGCCCCAGCCCCTCGACGCGGGCAAGCTCGGCCAGCCGGCGCGCGGAACCGCGCCCGGAAAGGACGGCAACAAGGTCGATAGTCTCGGCGATCAGCGCACGCGGGACCGTGACGACAGCCTCTTGGATGAGCTGTTCAAGGCGACGAAGCGCGCCGATGCCGGTGCCGGCGTGAATGGTGCCGATCCCGCCGGGATGGCCCGTGCCCCATGCTTTGAGCAGGTCGAGGGCTTCCGATCCGCGCACCTCCCCAATCGGGATGCGGTCGGGGCGCAGGCGCAGCGAGGACCGCACAAGGTCCGACAGGCTGGCGACGCCATCCTTGGTGCGCAGCGCCACCAGATTGGGCGCGGCACATTGCAGCTCGCGGGTGTCTTCGATGATGACGACACGATCCGCGCCCTTGGCGACCTCCGCCAAAAGGGCATTGGTGAGCGTGGTCTTGCCGGTGGAAGTGCCGCCCGCCACCAAGATATTGGCGCGGGCTGCGACGGCTTCGCGCAGCGTTTCCGCCTGATCGGCAGACATGATGCCGGCGGCCACATAGTCGTCGAGCGTGAACACCGCGACGGCAGGTTTACGGATGGCGAAGGCCGGCGCGGCGACCACGGGCGGCAAAAGGCCCTCGAACCGTTCCCCGCTCTCGGGCAGCTCTGCCGAGACGCGGGGGCTGCGGGCATGAACCTCTGCGCCGACATGATGCGCGACCAGCCGCACGATGCGTTCGCCATCGGCGGCGGACAGGCGTTCGCCCGTGTCGGAAAGCCCTTCGGACAGCCGGTCCACCCAAAGGCGACCGTCCGGGTTCAACATTACCTCGACCACGGCCGGGTCTTCGAGCAGCCGGGCAATGGCGGGGCCGAGCGCGGTGCGCAACATGCGCGCGCCGCGCTGGATCGCTTCCTGTCTGTGGTGGTTGGTGGTCATGTCGGCCCCGGCTTCTGGCGGGGCGCAACAGGCGGTCCCCGGATCGGGGTCGATTAAGAAAGCCCGGAATTGGGCCGGTTCAACAAGTATCTAAGCGGCGGCGGCAATCGGCGGCCATCGGCGGTAAATAGGACGGGTCCGAATACTTATTCTTGATCGCCGTTGCTCTCGGATTCGTCCGGCAACGGATCGTCGGGAAGTGAGTCGAGGTCGCGCGACAGCTCTTTGAGGAACCTGTCGCCGGTCGCCAGACGCCGGCCGAGATTCTGCTGCCTTTCCACCTCTCCTTTTTGCTACCGAAGTTGCGATCAGGCTTGTCGCACGTTATTGATGGTCATGCCCTATGTTAAAAATGACGACGTTCTCGTGAGGTATGAGACGTTTGGTGATGAAACGAACCTGCCTCTTGTCCTGATCTTTGGCATCAGCATGACCTGTGAGGACTGGTTAGAACTTGGCTACATCTCAGGATTGGCTAAGGAATTTCATGTCGTATGTGTCGAACCTCGCGGGCACGGGCTAAGCACATGCCCCACGAATTCGTCCTCTTACGCATTGCCCAAAATGGCTTCTGACATTGAAACGGTAATCAACACCCTAGATCTAGTAAATCCATTAGTCTGGGGATACTCGCTCGGCGCAAAAATAGCGCTCGCTGCCGCCGTTCAAAATCCAGAGGCTTATCGAGGATTGATTCTTGGGGGGTTCGAGCTTCACTCTGAAGTCGATTTGGCGACAGATATGGTTGCCGAAACATTTTCCAGTGGAGCACAAGCTTGGCTTGCTGTTTGGATGCAAATGTTCGATGTGCCGGACGGCATGGCCACCCGTCTTGCTCGCGTCAACACCAACGCACTTCATGCATTACGCACCGCTGAAGCTGAATGGCCGCCCTTGGGTGCGGCTTCTGAGTCGTTCACTGCGCCAGTTTTACTTTATGCAGGCGAAAAGTGCTTTTTTCGGAATGCAACAGCCGCCGCCGTCGCACATTTCCCATCAGCACGGTATCTCGAACGCCCTGGGCGAAATCACTTTGATCTGATGCCTGATAGCGCGTGGATAACCGGAGAGGTAGTTCAGCAATTCGGAAGCTCTAGATAACATTGATGCGTTGACGGAGAGAAGTAGGCGAACCTAGCGCCGCGCATAGCGACTATAGTCGGTGCAATAATCTTCATCAGCGCTCCTGCGTTGGATGATTGTTCAACCCCGGAAGACCTTCTTCAGGCCCAACATCTCTCGTAATCTCCTTCAAGAACCTGTCGCCCGTCGCCAGACGCCGGCCGAGATTCTGCATGAATCCTTCAAACCGTTCCGCACCTTTCGCGCGGGCAGCAGATTGCGCGGCTCCTGAAAGCGGCGGCGTGAGGGTCATCCAGAAATGGATGAACTGCGCGACCGTCTCGCCGAGGACGGCGAGATCTAGGTCGAGCGTGTCGATCTGGCGGCCGAGTTTATCCAAGCGGCGAGACATGGCGGCTTCAAGCTGGTCGTCGGCATCGCCGGACAGGTAGGACATGACCGCCGCCTCCACGATGGCGGATTTCGAGACATTGCGGCGCAGCGCCGCCGAGCGGCGCAGCGCCATCGCCTCGATCTGCGGGATGAGCGCTGGGTCGAAATAGAGATTCAGGCGGGTGCGTGTGGTCATAGGCGTGTCCTCAAAGCTCGATTCCATCATCGGGGTTCATCGCCACCTGCCGCGCCACCATCCTCATGCGCTGGCGGATAGTGCGGGCCTTGGCCGCGTCAACATCCGGCTCGTCGTCCAGAATGTCGAACTCCTGTTCGGGGGATGGCGGCGGGGTGACGATTTCCTCATGCTCGGGCAATTCCGGCTCGCGGCGAATGCCGGCGTTGGCCGGATCGCCCTCGGTCGCATCTGCGGCGACCGTTGCGGAACGGCTTCCCGCCGCGACCACGCGGCCGGACCAGTCATCGGCGGATGGGCTGGGCGCCAGCGGAGCGGCGACCAGATCGGGCGGGGTCAGGATGCGTTCCTGAAACCGCGCATCCTCGAAATAGCGGGCCTTGGTTGCGCGGATCGGCGGCGTGCCCGCGACCATGACGATTTCGTCGGTTGGCGGAAGCTGCATGATCTCGCCCGGCGTGAGCAGCGGCCGAGCCGTCTCCTGCCGTGAAACCATCAAGTGACCTAACCACGGTGCAAGGCGATGGCCGGCGTAGTTGGTGGAATCGCGCAACTCGGTCGCGGTGCCAAGCGCGTCGCTCACCCGCTTGGCCGTCCGCTCGTCATTCGTGGCGAAGCTGACGCGGACGTGGCAGTTGTCGAGGATGGCGTTGTTCGGCCCATAGGCGCGCTCGATCTGGTTGAGGCTCTGCGCGATCAGGAAGCCTTTGATTCCATACCCCGCCATGAAGGCGAGCGCCGATTCAAAGAAGTCGAGCCGGCCGAGCGCCGGAAACTCGTCCAGCATCAACAGCAGGCGATGGCGCTTGCCGGAGGTGGTCAGTTCCTCGGTCAACCGCCTGCCGATCTGGTTGAGGATCAGGCGGATAAGCGGCTTGGTGCGGTTTATGTCGGACGGCGGCACGACCAGATAGAGCGTGACGGGCCGGCGGCTGCCGACCAGATCGGCAATGCGCCAGTCGCATCGTGCCGTCACCTGCGCCACCACGGGATCGCGGTAGAGGCCGAGAAATGACATGGCTGTGGAAAGGACGCCGCTGCGCTCGTTCTCGCTCTTGTTCAGCAGCTCGCGGGCCGACGACGCGATGACGGGATGAACGCCAGCCTCGCCGAGATGCGGCGTATCCATCATGGCGCGCAAGGTCGCCTCGACCGGGCGACGCGGATCGGACAGGAAGTTGGCAACGCCCGCCAAGGTCTTGTCCTTCTCCGCATAGAGGATATGCAGGATCGCGCCGACCAGCAGCGAATGACTGGTCTTTTCCCAATGGTTCCTTTTGTCCAAGCTGCCTTCGGGATCGACCAGAATATCCGCGATGTTCTGCACGTCGCGGACTTCCCATTCCCCTTGCCGGACCTCCAGCAGCGGGTTGTAGGCCGACGATCTGGCGTTGGTTGGATCGAACAGCAGCACGCGGCCATGCTTCGCGCGGAAGCCCGCTGTCAGCGTCCAGTTTTCGCCTTTTATGTCGTGGACGATGGCGGATGCGGACCATGTCAGCAGCGTCGGCACCACCAGCCCGACACCTTTGCCGCTGCGCGTCGGGGCGAAGCATAGGACATGCTCCGGGCCATCATGGCGCAGGTAGTCCCGGTTGTATCGGCCGAGCAGGACGCCATCGGGACCGAGCAGGCCGGCGGTGCGGATTTCCCTATCCTCTGCCCATCGCGCCGAACCATAGGTGGCGACGTTGCGCGCCTCCCGTGCCCGGATGATCGACATGAGGATGGCGGCGGCGATGGCGAGGAAACCGCCCGATACGGCGATGATGCCGCCCTCGACGAAGATCGCGGGCGCGTAGGCGTCGAACGAAAACCACCACCAAAAGAAGGCCGGCGGATAATAGACCGGCAGGCCAACCAGCTCGAACCACGGATTGCCAAGCTGGGGCTGGAAGCCGAGACGAAACGCTACCCATTGCGTCGCCGCCCACGTCATCACCAAGACGATGGTGAAGACTACGGCGATCTGACTCCAAAGGATTCGGCCTCCGCGCAATGCAGGCTCCAGTCGGCAAAAGAGACGGAGCCGATCAGAGAGTAGGCAAAATCGGGACAGGCAACAGGAAAGCGGATGCGAGAGGGCTGCCGGATACTATCGGCGGCAAATAGGACGGGTTGCATTCACCGCCATCCGGCCGGGTGATCGCCGCTGCTCAACTGGTCGGGCGAATCGCCGCAATGGATGCCTCGGATAGCCCTCGCGTCATGTCGCCGCTGTCACATAGGTAACTTGCATAATGGAAGTAACGCCATTATGGATGTGCCATGCAACGAACAAGCTTTCTATCATCCGAATGTCCCGCAGCCCGAGCGCTGGAAAGCGTCGGTGACTGGTGGAGCATCCTGATCCTGCGGGACGCCTTCCAAGGGTTGAGCAAATTCGATGAATTCGAGAAGAATCTCGGTATTTCCACGAACATTTTGGCGAGGCGATTGAAACATCTCACAGCCGAAGGGTTGTTTGAAAGGCAACGATACAATGATCATCCGCCTCGATTTGAATACGTCCTTACCGACAAGGGGCGAGATTTCTATCCGGTAGCAATCGCCCTGTTCGCATGGGGAAACCGGAATCTTGCGCCCAATGAAATAGCCATGCGCCTTGGCGACAGGGAAACCGGTAGGGAACGAAACGCCATCATAGTCGATGCGGATACTGGAGAAAAAATCACTCCTGAAAACACGGTTCTTCTAGCAGGCCCAGCGGCGACGGAAGAAACGATGCGCGTCATAAACCGTGTGAAGCGGGTAAACTCAGAAAAAGCGGAATAATCAAATGCGTCGAATTGTTATAACCGGCATGGGTCTGGTGGGCCCTCTTGGTTCCGGGACCGAAACAAGCTGGAAAAGGCTCTTGGAAGGAAAATCAGGAATTAGGAGTTTGCCCGATGAAATCTCCAGCGACCTGCCGGTGAAAATCGGAGGACTCGTTCCCAGCCTGATTGAAGATTCCGAAGCCGGTTTCGATCCCGATGTGATCGTTGACACAAAGGATCAACGAAAAATGGATCGCTTCATTCTGTTCGCACTAGCGGCCGCGATGGAGGCTCTTGAAACGGCGGGATGGCATCCTACGTGCGACTACGAACGTGAGCGCACGGCGACAATTATTGCCTCTGGTATAGGCGGATTTCCTGCAATTGCTTCAGCAGTTCGTATAACGGATACACGGGGAGCACGGAGGCTATCACCCTTTACCGTGCCATCGTTTCTGGCCAATCTCGCGGCAGGACATGTTACCATCAGGCATGGATTTACAGGTCCTATTGGCACGCCTGTAACCGCCTGCGCTGCCAGCGTTCAAGCCATCGGCGACGCCGCGCGGCTGATACGCTCTAACGAGGCCGACATCGCTCTGTGCGGCGGGGCAGAAGCATGCATTGATAAGGTTAGTCTTGGGGCATTTGCTGCCGCGCGAGCACTATCCACCGGCTACAATACTACCCCGGAACTGGCGTCGAGGCCGTTCGACACCGGGCGCGATGGTTTCGTAATGTCTGAAGGGGCGGGTCTGATCGTCATAGAGGAATTAGAACATGCCCTCGCTCGGGGTGCCAAGCCCATAGCGGAATTGGTGGGATACGGCACAAGCGCCGATGCACATCATATGACTGCCGGTCCAGATGACGGCCGAGGCGCGGCCCGTGCGATGGGAATTGCACTCCACAGTGCTGGGTTGAAACCAATCGATATTCAACATTTGAACGCACATTCCACCTCCACCCCCGTAGGAGATCGAGGAGAAATTGCCGCGATACAATCCGTGTTCGGCAATCATGATGTGGTCGTAAGCGCCACGAAATCGGCTACGGGGCACCTACTTGGTGCCGCAGGCGGTATTGAGGCAATCTTCACGGTGCTCGCTTTGCGCGATCAAATTGCTCCCCCAACGAGAAATTTAGAAACCCCCGATCCTGTTGCCGCTGGTATCGACCTCGTTCGCCAATCTGCGCGGCCCATTCTCATGGAACATGCCATTTCCAACGGATTCGGCTTTGGCGGTGTTAATGCAAGTGTCGCTTTCCGGCGATGGCAGTAACAGTCCCGGACTGTGCTTCCGCAAACACTTCGGTTCGCTACGCAACGATGGTCAGATAACGCTTTTGAGAGGAAGGTCGAATAGAGCATTGATCCTATAGCGCCGGTCCTATCTGCCCGCGCAGACCTCGCTGCTGAGCTGGCGGTTGATGACCGGCCGCCACGGGACAAGGGTGCATTTATGGCTCTTTTCAACCACAGCGAACTGGCTGCTGGATAATTGTACGGTGCCGTTGGACTTGTCGCTCACGCCTTCGCTATCCGTGGTAGTATCGAACGGTAGTCCGTGCAGACCTTCCGGCCCATGTCGTTGGCGAGGCTGAGCAGGTTGCGAAGCGCCGCGCTGCGATTGGACGGCGACCAGACAGCCGAGAAGGCGACCGGCTCCGGCTCGTCGGTGAAGGGCAAAAAGACAATGCCGTTTGTCGGCAACAGCGCCGTGGCCGCGCCGACGATGGTGATGCCAAAGCCCTGTCCGACCAAAGACAAAAGGGTGCCACGCCCCACGTCGAAGCGCAGGATCGACGGCGCAGGCCAGCGCTCGGCATGGCGTAGCACGATATGGCTATGAACCTGCGGTCCAGTGCCGCCATGCCGGACAAGGAACGTCTCGCCTGCCAAATCGGGCCATGTGACGGCTGACCGCTTGGCGAGCGGATGCCGTTCCGGTAGCACCGCCAAGAGCGGTTCGGTCCATGTGCGACGGGAATGGCAGTCGGGTGGTTGGGGCGTGCCCGCGACGAACGCCACGTCCAACCTGCCGGCGCGAAGCTGCACCACCGCTTCACGGGCCGGGCCTTCGGCGATCTCGACTTCAACATCGGGGTAATCCTTGCGGTATTGGCCGATCAGCTTTGCGAGGAAGCTATGCGGAATCAGGGCATGGATACCGATACGAAGCCGGCCGCTTTCTCCGGCTGCCGCCATGCCGGCGGTTTTCACCGCATGGTCGAGTTGGTCAATACCTACGGCTATCCGCTCGACGAAATGGCGTCCGGCCTCGGTCAGCCGAACGCCGCGCGCATGACGCTCGAACAAGAGGATGCCGAGGTCTTCTTCCAGTGCCTTCACGCGGGCGCTGACGCTGGACTGTGCAACGCCGAGCGCGTTGGCGGCGTGACGGAAGTTGAGATATTCGGCGACAGCGAGAGTGTGAACTAAGGTCATCATTGGCACTCGCCCCGAAAGGAGATGATTGCTCAACAGATTTAATCCGCGATGCCCCATCTGGTGACAAAGGACTTCGCGAAACGAGTTGTCACGATCATTACAAGCGCGACAGTGGCGAAGGCAAAGCTGAATCCGATCTCGGAATATTCCGCTTGGCCTATGAGCACACGGGGAGCCGTCGAGAAGAAGACGAAGAAGGTGCCCATACCGGCGCTAAAGCCGATGGTGTAAACCCAAAAAGCCGGACTCGCGAAGATCGGCAAAACAGATCGGCGCGTCTTCGCTTGATCCAGAGGGCGGGTTTCGTGCCACCTGAAACCCGCATTTAGGAGTGCGAGCATCGCCAGTATAGCCAAAGCAATGAATATCGCCTGCCATCCCAAGAACTCGCCGATCAACGCTCCGGCGATAGGGCCGAGCGCAGGTACGAACGCCAGCATCGAACTGAAAAGGCCGTAGATGACGACACCCTCAGGACGACTGGCATAAACGTCGCGAACCGTCGCGAACGTCGCCACCAGCATGGCCGACGCGCCGACTGCTTGAAGCAGACGGAAAGCGACAAAGGCTGGTGCAGTTGAAGACCAAGCTGCTCCCAGAGACGCAATGACGAAAGCCGTTGCGCCCGCAAGTAGAATTGGCCGTCGCCCGATGCGGTCTGAGAGCGGACCAAAAATCACCTGGCCCACACCGAGCATCACAATATAGAGGCTCAACGTGAGTTGGATCATGGCGGGCGTCGTGTTCAGGATGCCGGGCATCGCTGGAACGACGGGGAGATAAATATCCATCGCCAGTGAAGCGAGGATGTCGAAGGGAGCCATCAGCAGTAGGGCTGCCGGCAGCGTATAGGCCCATGCAGGGCGTGTGATGGTCATGATAAGTCAACCGCTCGATTAAGAAATCTCGGGCGGCGTCTGCACATCAGCAATCACATGGGATTGGTCTCACAGAGCGCCGCAACAACAATTTTGCTGTTGCGGCTTACTTGTCTGCTGACTTTGGATTTCCCATGCTGACCACTCCACGATCACAAATTTGACTAGCTATCACTTATACGATCAGCTGTTGCCTCGCAATGCCGTATCGCTGGCTCGTAGCCACCCAATCCCCCGCTGTTGACGTTCCCGTCATTCTTGGCCGTATGAAACCCCTATGCCTTGCTTTGGCGGTTGGCTGGAACGGGCAGAGGTTCAGTCGACGCGGATCAGCCGACCCATTTCTTTTGCGAGAGAGAGCAGATCACGGAGCGCGGCGCTTCGATTGAACGGCGACCAGACGGCGGTAAAGGCAACCGGCTCTGGCTCATCGGCGAAAGGCAGGAAGGTGATGCCGGCAGTCGGCAGCAGTGCCGTCGCTGCCCCGACGATGGTAATGCCGAATCCCTGTCCGACCATGGATAGTAGCGTGCCACGTCCTACGTCGAAGCGCAGTATCGAAGGCGCGGGCCAGCGCCCGGCAAGGCGCAGCACGATATGGTCATGAACCTGCGGGCCAGTGCCACCATAGCGGACAAGGAAGGTTTCGCCGACCAGATCGGCCCAAGTGATTGCCGGCTGCCCGGCAAGACGATGCCTATCCGGTAGCACCGCTACCAGCGATTCAGTCCAGACCGGCCGTGTATGGCAGTCGGGCAGCTCTGGTGTGCCAGCGACGAACGCCACGTCCAGCCGGTCGGCACGAAGCTGCATGACCGCATCGCGGGCCGTGCCTTCGGTGATTTCGACCTCGATGCCGGGATGGTTTTCCCGATACTGCCCGATCAGATCGGCGAGGAAGCTGCGCGGAATCAAGGCATGGACGCCGATGCGCAGGCGGCCCCATTCCCCCGTCGCCGCCATGCCTGCGGTCTTCACCGCATGGTCGAGTTGATCGACGCCGGCTGCGATCCGCTCGACGAAGTGGCGTCCGGCTTCGGTCAACCGAACGCCACGCGCACGACGCTCGAACAGGAGGATGCCAAGGTCTTCTTCCAGCGCCTTCACGCGGGCGCTGACGCTGGATTGTGCAACCCCGAGTGCGTTCGCTGCGTGGCGGAAGTTGAGATATTCAGCGACCGCAAGCGTCTGGATCAGCGACAAGAGAGGTATGCGCGACCCGAGCAGCGTTTCACTTGATCGGAAGGCATCGTTCGCATGTCTTTTCGAACGCCGCATCCTAAGCTCCCGCTAGGCGGCCTTTTTTGTGGCTCCGCGTTTTTCGACCGGGATTCCGCGCAGATCGCGCAACCAGAGCTGACCGCATGCCGCCGAAATATCCCGCCCCTGTGTATCCCGCACCACGACCGGCACACCGGCGCGATCCAGCACTTCACGGAAAAGTCCGAGGCTGCGGTCGCCGGTTCGATCAAGCGCGATGCCATCGACAGGATTCCAGCGCATAAGGTTCACACGCGCCCTTCGCTTGTTCATGAGACCGGCAAGCCGTTTCGCATCAGCAAGCGTGTCGTTGATGCCGGGGAGGACCAGATAGACAAAGGTGACGATCCGGTTGTGCCGTTCCGCCCATGACGAAGCGCGCGCGATGACCTCCTTGATGTCGTGCTTACGCGATCCGGGGATGAGACGGTCGCGAACTTCCTGCGTCGTCGCATGCAGCGATATAGTCAGATTGATCGCCAGATGCTCTTCTCGCAATTGCGCTAGAGCCTTCGGTATGCCGATGGTCGAAAGCGTGATTCCCGTGGTGGGAAAATTCATCCCTCGCCGGTCGCGCAGGATACGAATCGCCTTCATCACCTGCTCGTAGTTGTTCAAAGGCTCGCCGATGCCCATGAACACGATCCGGTTGACCTTCGGCCCGAGTTGAACGACCTGTTCGACAATCTCGCCCGCCGAAAGGTTGCGCTTGAGGCCGGCTTGGCCGGAAGCGCAGAACTGGCAGGCGAAGGCACATCCAACCTGTGACGAAATACAGGCGGTGTGTCCGTCGTGACGACGGATCAGAACGCTTTCAACGGCATAACCGTCATGAAGGCCGAAAAGCACCTTCTGCGACCGACCGCCGCGCTCATGCGTGATTTTGCGAAGGCTCCGCAACTGGACGCCCCGAGCCTCTGACCAGTTCCGCAAGGCGCGCGGCAGGTCCATGTGTGGGCAGAACAGGTCGCGATA
>NZ_JAYRUJ010000015.1:0-83752 GCF_041919135.1 Tabrizicola sp.
CGGTTCTCCATGCTCGACGGGACGCCGATCCATCACTACATGGGCTGCTCGACCTTCGCCAACCACACGGTGCTGCCCGAGATCGCGCTGGCCAAGGTCCGCGACGACGCGCCCTTCGACAAGATCTGCTACATCGGCTGCGGCGTGACCACCGGGGTCGGCGCGGTGCTGAACACCGCCAAGGTGGAACAGGGCGCGACGGCCGCCGTGTTCGGGCTGGGCGGGATCGGGCTGAACGTGATCCAGGGGCTGAAGCTTGCGGGCGCAGACAAGATCATCGGCGTCGACATCAACGACGACAAGGAGGAATGGGGCCGCAAGTTCGGCATGACCCATTTCGTCAACCCGACGAAGATCGAGGGGGGCGACGTGGTTCCGCATATCGTCAACATGACGAAGACGCCTTTCGACAAGATCGGCGGGGTGGACTACAGCTTCGACTGCACCGGCAACGTCAAGGTAATGCGCGCCGCGCTGGAATGCACCCACCGCGGCTGGGGCCAGTCGATCGTGATCGGCGTCGCGCCAGCGGGCGCCACGATCGAGACGCGGCCGTTCCAGCTGGTGACGGGGCGGGTCTGGAAGGGCACCGCCTTCGGCGGCGCGCGGGGCCGCACCGACGTGCCGAAGATCGTCGACTGGTACATGGACGGCAAGATCGAGATCGACAGCATGATCACCCATATCCTGACGCTGGACGACATCAACAAGGGCTTCGACCTGATGCACGAGGGCAAGTCCATCCGCGCCGTCGTGGTGTTCTGAGGCAGGCCCCTGGCTGATCGCTCGTCGAGCACTTCGTGCACTCCTCGCGGCGCGTTCCGAGGAGGACACGAAGTGAACGACGAGGGGTCACAACGGGCCGGCTGATGGCCCATCCCGATCCGGCGACAAGCAAACCGAGGAGGCCCAGATGCCCGCAGATCCCCGCGCCCCCCGCCTTGCCGTCCTGATCGACGCCGACAACATTCCAGCCCGCCACATCGAGGCGGTGCTGGACGAGATCGCCGGCCTTGGCGAGCCCTCGGTCCGCCGGGTCTATGGCGACTGGTCCAGCCAGGCCCTGTCGCAGTGGAAGGAAAAGGCCCGCAGCCTGGGGCTGGTGATGCACCAGCAATCGGCCAACACCAAGGGCAAGAACGCCAGCGATATCGGTCTGGTGATCGACGCCATGGACATCCTGCATCTGGGCAAGGTCGATGGGTTCGTGCTGGTCTCCTCGGACAGCGATTTCACCCGGCTAGCCAGCCGCATCCGCGAGGACGGGCTGCAGGTCATCGGCGTGGGCGAGAAGAAGACCCCGGAATCGCTGCGCAACGTCTGCAACCGATTCATCTTTCTGGAGAACATCGCCGCCGCCCCCGAACCCGCTCCTGATTCGCCCGCGCCGGCCAGGCCGGCCAAGGCCGAGAAGGATCCGCCGTCGAAGGCGATTCCGCTGGTCCTGGCCGCGATGAAGAAGATCGGGATCGAGGAGGACAGCTATTCGCTTGGCCAGCTGGGCCAGGTCCTTACCCAGATCTATCCCGATTTCGACAGCCGCAGCTATGGCAGCGCCAAGCTTTCCGAACTGCTGAAAAGGACCGGCCGTTTCGCCGTGACCAAGGGCGAGGGCAATCACCTGATCGTGCGCGACAAGGCGTGACGCCGGCCTGATCAGAAGATCGTCGCCAGCCAGTCGGCAAAGGCCTCCACCGCCGCGCGGCGCGGGCCGCGCAGCAGGACGAGGGCATAGGTGACCGAGGGCAGGCCGGTCAGCGGCAGCTCGACCAGCCGCCCGGCGTCGAGGTCGGCGCGGCAGATGATTTCGGTCGCCGTGCCCGCGCCGAGGCCCTGCCGGCAGGCCGACAGCTCCAGATGCGGGCTGCCAAGCTCGACCCGCCGCAAGCGGGCGGGATCAAGGCCGGTCCCGGCGACCTGCGCCAGTTCCCAGTGCCGGTCGACCCCGATCACCCAGGGCATGTCCTGCGGATGCAGCCCCGATGCCGCGAGCGATGGCGCGCAGACCGCCAGCACCGGCGAGCGGCAGAGCGGCCGGACCTCCTCTCCGGGGGCCTCGACCCAGCCGTCGGACAGGGCCCGGATCGCCATGTCGAATCCGTCCCGCGCCAGTTCGACCCGGGACGGGCTTGGCGACAGGGCGACCTCGACCCCCGGATGGCGCGCCCAGAAGTCCGGCAGGCGCGGCATGACATGGGCCTCGGCGATGAAGGTCGTGGTCGTGACCCGGACCACGCGCCGGGCCTCGGCCGCGCGCAGTGCCGCGATCCCGGCCGCGACCGCGCCGAAGCCCTCGTCCAAGGCGCGGGCAAGCTCTGCCCCGGCCTCGGTCAGGGCCACGGTCCGGCCCGCGCGCCGGACCAGGGCCAGGCCAAGCTCGCCCTCCAGCGCGCGGACCTGCTGGGTCACGGCGGCGTGGGTGACGTTCAGCACCCGCCCGGCTGCGGCGAAACTGCCTTGCCGGGCGGTCGCGTCAAAGGCGCGCAACATGGCGAGCGGCGGAAGATCGCGCCAGCGTGACATGAAAGATCAGCTTTCGTCCGAAGGATTTTCCTGAGTCGCAGTATCGCAGCTTTTCCGGCATTCCCAAGCGGCAATCCTGCCTTGGGACGAAAGCCATGCACGGCGTCAACCTCGACCTTCTTGCCACCAGCCGTCACCATGCCGATGGCCGGCCCCGCGATCCCCGGGCGCAGCACCGCTGCACACATCTCGCCGCCCTGCGCCAGGCGCGGCGACAGCTCTGGCACGCACGCCTTGCCGGGCTGATCGCGGCGATCCGCCCCCTTCTTCGTCCGGCACGGCGGGTCGTGCGGCATTGAACCGGCCCTCTCTCGGAATGCGTGTTTTCGTGCGGTCCCCGATCGCCTAGATCTGGCGCAAAGGAGACGACATGACCCAGATTTCCCTTGGCCTCGACACGTTCGGCGATGTCTCCCTCGGTGTGGACGGCAGGCCGCAATCCATGGACCAGACCCTGCGCGAGGTGCTGGACCAGGCGGTGCTGGCGGATGAGGTCGGCATCGACTTCATCGGCCTGGGCGAGCATCATCGCCCGGATTTCGCGATCTCGGCGCCCGAGATCGTGCTGGCCGCCATCGCCGGCCGGACCCGTCGGATCAGGCTGGGGACGGCGGTCACGGTGCTGTCGACCGATGATCCGGTGCGGGTGTTCCAGCGGTTCGCCACGCTGGACGCGCTGTCGAACGGCCGGGCCGAGCCGATCCTGGGCCGGGGCTCGTTCACCGAAAGCTATCCGCTCTTCGGCCATGACCTGAACGAGTATGAACAGCTGTTCGAGGAACGCCTCGACCTCTTCGCCCGCCTGACGCGCGAGCCGCGCATCACCTGGTCCGGCCAGACCCGCAGCCCGCTGCAGGATCAGGCGATCTATCCGCAGCCGGCGCGGCCGATGACCGTCTGGGTCGGCGTCGGCGGCAGCCCGGAAAGCGTGGTGCGGGTGGTGCGGCAGGACCTGCAGCTGATCCTGGCGATCATCGGTGGCGATGCCGCCCGCTTTGCGCCCTATATCGACCTCTACCAGCGCGCCTGCGCCCAGCTGGGCCGGCCGCAGCGGCCGGTCGGGGTGCATTCGCCCGGCTTCGTGGCCGAGACCGACGAGGCCGCGCAGGAGACGCTCTGGCCGCATTACGCCGAGATGTATGGCCGCCTCGGGCGCGAGCGCGGCTGGCCGCAGGTGACGAAGGACCGCTACCTGTCCGAGATCCACGATGGCGCGCTGTATGTCGGCAGCCCGGAGACGGTGGCGAGGAAGATCGCGCGGACGGTGAAGCTGCTGGGGATTCAGCGGTTCGACATGAAATACGCGACCGGCCCGGTGCCGCATGGCGCGCTGATGGACTGCATCCGGCTTTACGGCGAGAAGGTGATCCCGCTGGTGCGCGAGATGGTCGGCGCGCAAGCGCAGGGCGGGTGACCCGCCCGGGTTACCCGCGGGTCAGGCCCCGAGGTGCCGCTCGCCCCGCCCGGCGGCAAGCCGCATCTGGCGCTGGCGTTCCCGGAACCGCTCCCGATCCGCTTGCGAATATTCGGTCTCGCAGGCCGGACAGGTGACGCCCTCCTCATAGGCCGGATGTTGCCGTTCTGCCGCCGTGACCGGCCTGCGGCAGGCGCCGCAGACCGACAGGCCGCCCGGCACCAGCCCGTGACCGACCGAGACGCGGTCGTCGAAGACGAAGCACTGGCCCTGCCACAGGCTCTCGGCCGCGGGCACCTCTTCCAGATATTTCAGGATGCCGCCCTTCAGGTGGTAGACCTGGTTGATCCCCTGCCCGAGGAGATAGTTCGTCGACTTCTCGCAGCGGATGCCGCCGGTGCAGAACATGGCGATCCGTTTGCCGGCGAAGCGGTCGCGGTTTTCCTGCCACCAGTCCGGGAATTCGCCGAAGGCCCGCGTCCCCGGATCCACCGCGCCGCGGAAGGTGCCGATCGCCACCTCGTAATCGTTGCGGGTGTCGATCACCACCGTCCCGGGATCGCTTATCAGCGCGTTCCACTCGGCCGGGGCGACATAGTTCCCCACGCGGGCCAGCGGGTCGACGTCGGGCTGGCCCATGGTCACGATCTCGCGCTTGAGCTTCACCTTCATCCGGCCGAAGGGCATCGTCCCGGCCTGGCTCTCCTTCCACTCCAGCCCCGCACAGCCCGGCAGCGTCCGGATCGCCGCCAATGCCGCGTCGATCCCTTCGCGCGTGCCGGCGATCGTGCCGTTGATCCCCTCGGGCGCCAGCAGGAGCGAGCCCTTCACCCCATGCGCCTGACAGACCTCCAGCAGGCCCGGACGCAGGGCGGCGGGGTCGGGGAAGCGGGTGAACTGATAGAGTGCGGCGACGGTCAGCATGGCCCCCCTCTGCGCCGAAGCCCCGGAAATTTCAAGCGCCTCGCTTGACGCAGCCCTCTGCCGCGCCTTACCCAAGGGGAAAGACCACGGGGGGAGGCCGCCATGAGACCCGCAAGCGAGGCGCTGATCGTGATCGACGTGCAGAACGACTTCTGCCCCGGCGGCGCGCTGGCGGTGGCGGGCGGCGACGGGATCATCGACCGGATCAACGGGCTGATGGATGATTTCGCCACCGTGGTCCTGACCCAGGACTGGCATCCGGCGAACCATGCCTCGTTCGCGGCGAACCATCCGGGGGCCGCGCCTTTCAGCCTGACCGAGATGCCCTATGGCCCGCAGGTCCTCTGGCCGACGCATTGCGTGCAGGGGACCGGGGGCGCCGCCTTCCATCCCGCCCTGCGCACCGACCCGGCGCAACTGGTGATCCGCAAGGGGTTCCGCCCCGAGATCGACAGCTATTCCGCCTTCTTCGAGAACGACCGGACCACCGCGACGGGCCTTGAGGGCTATCTGAGGAACCGGGGCGTTTCCGCGATCACGCTGGTCGGACTTGCCACCGACTATTGCGTCGCCTTCTCGGCCATCGACGCCCGGCGCCTGGGCCTTGCGGCCACCGTGCTGGAGGACGCCTGCCGGGGTATCGACCTGAACGGATCGCTGGCCGAGGCGCGGGCCGGGATGCTGGCCGCGGGTGTGCGGCTCGCATGAACCTCGCGCGGGGCCTCGCGCTGACGCTTGCCTGCCTTGTCCCGGGTCCGGCGCGCGCCTTCGAGACCTGCGCCGCCCATCCCTACAGCGGCGCGACCGGCCCGCTGGACGCACTTGCGACGCGGCTGGACCGGACGCTTGCCGCCTATCCGTCACTGGCGCGGGCCCTCGCCGATCAGGCCCCGAGCCTGTGCCTGGATGATACGCTGGTCGAGGAGCAGGGATTCTTCGAGCCCCGCACCAACCGCATCGTGGTGAACGCCCGGCTGGGGCAGGACTTCCAACTGGCGATCCTGGTCCACGAGACCCGGCATCTGGAGCAATATGACCGTGGCACCTGCCCGACCATCGCCCTGGAGATGGACGATTACACCCGCGCCCGGCTGGCGCTGGAGGCCGACGCGGCGGCCATCGCGGTGCTGGTGGCCTGGAACCTGCGGCAGGGCGGCGATCCGGGCCTTTGGGACGCGCTGGCGGCCTGGCCCACGCATGACGACCTGACCGGCCGCTTCGCCCGGGAAATCGCCGAAGGGGCCGGTGACGGCGCGGCGGTCTCGGCCACTTTCGCGCAATGGTTCGAAGACGACGAGCGGCTGGATATCTACAGATTCGCCATCTGCTCGAATTATCTGGACGCGCTTGACCGCGAAGCGGTCCCGGACGGAAAGGGCAGGCTGCCCGCGGATTTCGCCGCGCGGCTTTGCGTCCTGCCGGACGGGCGGCCCTACGACTGCACTTTGCCGCCCTGAAGCGGGCGCCACCGCTTGCCTTGGCCGCCACAAGGCCCGACAAGGGAAGCGACCCGCGCCCGCGGAACGAGATGAGGATTACGCCATGGTCGACATCGCCACGCGCGTCTGGAACCACAAGTGGAAGATCGACCCGATCGTGCGGTCGCTGATCGACACCGATTTCTACAAGCTGCTGATGTGCCAGTCGATCTTTCGCAACAAGCCGGACACCAACGTGGTGTTCAGCCTGATCAACCGCTCGACCAAGGTGCGCCTTGCCGAACTGATCGACGAGGGCGAGCTGCGCGAACAGCTGGACCATGTGCGCACGATCTCGCTGGCACGGGGCGAAAGCACCTGGCTGCGCGGCAACACCTTCTATGGCAAGCGGCAGATGTTCCGCCCCGATTTCATGGAATGGTTCGAAGGCCTGCGCCTGCCCGCCTATCACCTGGAAAAGCGCGACGGCCAGTTCGAGCTGACCTTCGAGGGGCGCTGGCCCGAGGTCATGCTGTGGGAAATCCCGGCGCTGGCGGTGCTGATGGAGTTGCGCAGCCGAGCGGTCCTGAACGACATGGGCAAGTTCGAGTTGCAGATCCTCTACGCCCGCGCCATGGCCAGGCTGTGGGAAAAGATCGAGCGGCTGCGCAAGATCGACGGGCTGAAGATCGCCGATTTCGGCACCAGGCGGCGGCACGGCTTCCTGTGGCAGGACTGGTGCGTGCAGGCGATGCAGGAGGGGCTGGGGGCAAAGTTCACCGGCACCTCCAACTGCCGCATCGCCATGCGCCGCGACATCGAGGCGATCGGCACCAATGCCCACGAATTGCCCATGGTCTACAGCGCGCTGGCCGACACCGACGAAGGTTTGCGCCAGGCCCCCTACCGCGTGCTGGCCGACTGGCATGAGGAGCACGAGGGCAACCTGCGGATCATCCTGCCCGACACCTATGGCACCGAGGGCTTCCTGAAGAACGCGCCCGACTGGCTGGCGGGCTGGACCGGCATCCGCATCGACAGCGGCGATCCGGCCGAGGGCGCGGAAATCGCGATCCGCTGGTGGCAGGACCGCGGCGAGGACCCGAGGAAGAAGCTGGTGATCTTCTCGGACGGGCTGGACGTCGAGAAGATCGAAGAGCTTTACGCCCGTTTCCACGGCCGGGTGAAGGTCTCGTTCGGCTGGGGCACCATGCTGACCAACGACTTCCGCGGCCTGGTGGCGGACGACGCGCTGGCCCCGTTCAGCCTGGTCTGCAAGGCCGTGTCGGCGAACGGGCGGCCGACGGTCAAGCTCTCGGACAATCCGGCCAAGGCGACCGGACCCAAGGACGAGATCGCGCGATACCGCCGCATCTTCGGCGTGGGCGAGCAGAAGGTGCAGGAGGTCCTGGTCTGACCTCCTGCGGCCGCCTTACATGAACTGCGCGCCGATCAGGTAGAACACCGCGCCCATGATCGCGGCGGCCGGAATGGTGATGACCCAGGCCCAGACGATCCGCCCGGCGATCCCCCAGCGCACCGCATGGACCCGGCGGGCAGAGCCGACGCCGACGATCGACGAAGTGATCGTGTGCGTGGTCGAGACCGGGATCCCCAGATAGGTCGCGCCGAACAGGGTCATCGCCCCCGCCGTCTCGGCCGCCGCGCCCTGCATCGGGGTCAACCGGGTGATCTTGGACCCCATCGTATGCACGATCCGCCAGCCGCCCAGCATCGTGCCGATGCCCATGATGGTGAAGCAGGACAGGACCACCCAGGCGGGGACGGTGAATTCCTCGTAATAGCCGTTGGCATAAAGCAGGACCGCGATGATCCCGGCGGTCTTCTGCGCGTCGTTCGAGCCGTGGCCGATGGAATACAGCGCCGAGCTGACCAGCTGCAGCTTGCGGAACAGGCCGTCGGTGCGCGCCGGATTGGCGCGGACGAACGCCCAGGAGACCGCGACGATCAACAGCACGCCCAGGATGAACCCCGTCACCGGCGACAGGACGATGGCCACCAGCGTCTTGGACAGGCCGCCCCAGACGATGGCCGGAAAGCCCGCCTTGGCGACGCCCGCCCCGATGATGCCGCCCACCAGCGCGTGCGACGAGGAGGAGGGGATCCCCAGCCGCCAGGTGATCACGTTCCAGACGATGGCCCCCATCAGCGCGCCGAAGATGACCGCGTTGGTCACCATGTCCGGGTCGATCAGCCCCTTGCCGATGGTCGAGGCGACCTTGGCCTCGAAGCCGAAATGATGGCCGATGAAATAGGCCGAGAAGTTGAAGAAGGCCGCCCAGAGCACTGCGACGAAAGGCGACAGCACCCGGGTCGAGACGATGGTGGCGATGGAATTCGCCGCGTCGTGCATCCCGTTCAGAAGGTCGAACAGGAAGGCGATCCCGATCAGGAAGACCAGCAGGAAGGTGACGGTTCCGGCGTCCATGGCGGGCCTATACGTGTTCGATGACGATGTCGCCGATCACATGGGCGACGTCCTCGAACCGATCGCAGACCTTCTCCAGCTGGTCGTAAAGCTGGGCCCCGACGACAAAGCTCAGGGCGTCCTCCTTGGGGGTGGCCTTGAACAGGTCCTTCAGCCCGGTGTCGTACAGCTGATCCGACTGTTCCTCGATCCGGCTGATCTCGCCCACCATCTGGTGCAGCCGCGCGGAATTGGCCCCGATGTCGCGCATCAGCGGCAGGCCGTCGATGACGAGGTTGGCCAGAAGGATGATCCGGTCGCCCATCGCCCGCATGTTCGGCGCGAAGGTGACCACGTCATAAAGCATGACAACCTTGCTCGTCTTGTTCATCTGGTCGATGGCATCGTCCAGCGCGCTGGACAGCGCCTTGATGTCGGAACGGTCGAAGGGGGTGATGAAGCTCTGCCGCAGCGACTGCATCACGTCATAGCTGATCTGGTCCGCCTCCTCCTCCTGCCGCGACAGAAGCGAGCAGCGGTCGGCCGTCCCCTCGCCCCCGTCCAGGATCGCCCGCAGCGTCTGGGCGGCTTCCTGGGCCTTCCGGGCCTGGGCTTCGAACAGGTCAAAGAAGTTGTCCGAGCGCGGCAGGATCGCCTTGATCAGCTTGAACATGGTATCTCTCGGGAATCGGGAGGCAGGACAGCCCCCGGTGGGTTTGTCGGGCGTCCGACTATCCGTTCGGAAACCCGTTGGCAATGTCTTCCGTTTCCGTCAGCCGCGCGTGAGCACGCGCCCCGCGCAGAATTCCGCCCTTGCCAGGTGGCTGCGGTGGATCGGATCCTCGGGCCCAAGCCGCGGCATGGTCCAGCCGACCGAGGCCAGCGTTCGCGCCAGGACAAAGGCCTCGACCATCGCGCTGTCGGCCGTTCCATAACCTGCGATCAGCGCATCGCGCAGCTGTGGATGTTCGGGATGCTGCACCGTCTGCACCAGCGCCGTGCCCAGGTCGTGCAGCCGGAAGCCATAGCCCGAATCGTCAAAATCGATCAGCGACACCGAACGATCGGTCACCAACACGTTCTCGCGCAGGACATCGGCGTGGATCAGGCCGATATCGCCCGACAGCCGCTCGCGCAGGGCATCGCGGGCGCGGATCAGCAGCGTGCGCTGGTCGGGGGTCGCCACCGGATGCTCCCAGAACCGGCCCCAGTGCGGCTCTTCCCCCACCAGCCCCTCCAGATCCCAGCGCGGACGGCTGAAGCCCTTGGGCAGGACCAGCCCGTCCGTGACGCGATGCACCCGGGCCAGCAGCGCGCCGAGGGCGTGGTAGAGGTCCAGCACCTGCGGCAGCGGGCGGGTGAAGGGTTTCGCCGCCTCGCCCAGCGCCTCGCCCTCCATCCAGGCGATGGCCGAGGCATGGCGGCCGTCCGACAGCGGCACCAGAAGCGCCCCGTCGCCGGCGGGCAGGGCGGCGGGAACCGGCAGCCCCGCGCGCGCCAGTTCCGCGCACCACCAGAGTTCCGACCGGATCGCCTCGGGCGACTGATAGCCCGCCCGGTGCAGGCGCAGGGCGGCGCGGCCCTCGGGCAGGGCCATCTCGAAGACATGGTTCTCGCGGTCGCGGATCAGGCGGATCACCCGCCCGCCCCAGTGACCGGCCGCTTCTTCCGCCAGGGTCATTCCTCGTCTCCCACCTTGCCGCGCAACGCCTTGACCTCGCCGCGCTGGGTCTTGGCCGCGATCCTGCGGCGCTGGCTGCCCAGCGTCGGCTTGGTTGCGATCCGCCGCTTGGGCGCGACCAGCGCGGCGCGGATCATCTCGACCAGCCGCTCGCGCGCGATCTCGCGGTTGCGGGCCTGGCTGCGGGTCTCGTCCACCTGCAGCACGATCGCGCCCTCGGTCGTCCAGCGCCGCCCGGCCAGCTTCCGCAACCGCGCCTTCACGCCGGGGGCCAGATGCGGCGAGCGGTCCGCCTCGAAGCGCAGTTCGACCGCGGTCGAGACCTTGTTCACGTTCTGCCCGCCCGGCCCCGAGGCGCGCATGAAGCTTTCGGACAGCTCCCATTCGGCGATGGCAAGGGTTTCGGTGACATGCAGCATGGCCCGGTTATGACCCGGCCTTGCGCTGCGGGCGAGCCTAAAATCTTTCGCCGAAAGATCTTAGGCCGGGGCGGGAATAGAGAAAGGGTTGCCGTTGCGGGCAACCCTTTCCGAGATCCAAGGAGATGGGCCAGTTAGGCATCCAAATCCAATCGGTGGTCTATTTTCCAGGGGCTGCCCTTAGAAAATACCCCTCCCGACTGTCCCGACACCTCTCTCCAATATCACTCTCGACACTGGATCACCTCCTTTCAAATGGTTGCCGATAAGGGAAGCGTGACACAGATTTTGTGTTTGTCAAAACAAATCACGCAACCCTTGCGGCAAGCCGCGCCAGCGCCAGCCGGAACGGCAGCAAGGCCACAACGGCAAGCAGGAGCTTCACCAGCCAGTCGCCCACCGCCAGCGAGACCCAGAACGGGGCCTCGGGCCCGATCCCCAACAGCGGCGCGGGCTCGGCCGCCCAGGAGACGTCGACGCCCGGTTCCAGGAAGGTCAGCATGGCCGAGAAGGCGATGGTGAAGAAGATCGCGGTGTCCAGCGTCGAGGAAATCACCGGCGAAACCAGCGGCGCCTTCCACCACAGGCCCTGCCGGAAGCGGTTGAAGACCGCGATGTCCAGAAGCTGTGCGGCAAGGAATGCAAGACCCGATCCCAGCGCGACGCGCAACGTGACCAGCGGGCCGAACTCGCCGATGATCTGCGTGCCGATGAAGGAACAGACGATCCCGGTCAGAAAGCCGGCCAGCACCACCTTGCGGGCCGCGGCGGGGCCGTCGAAGCGGTTGGTGATCTCGTTCACCAGGAAGGCGAAGGGATAGGTGAATGCCCCCCAGGTCAGGAAGGCGCCCAGCGGATACTGGACCAGGATGTTCGAGGCGACGACGATCGCCGCCATGGCAAGGATGCCGGGCAGAAGGATACGCATGGTGCTGTCCGTTTTGACAAGGTCGCGGAGACTTGGCCCCTTCATCGGGGCGCAAGCCGACTATACCCCTGCCGGCGGCCTGTCAACCTAGTTGGCGGCCAGAACGTCGCGGCACTGGCCCGGCAGGTCGGCCATGGTGAATTCGCGCGGGCCCTTCTTCTTCGGGGCGTCCTCGTCCTTCGGCTTCTTCTTGCCGGTGGACTTCGGCGGGTCCAGGTAGTCGGTCACCCACCACATCAGCGTATCGTCGCAGCCGTCGCCGTTCTTCGACAGGTCGGCCACCGTGGGGGTCTGCGTCTCGCACAGGCGCGCGCCCTTGGGGCATTTCAGGCGGACGTGGAAATGCGTGTCATGCCCCGCCACCGGGCGGATCTTCTGCAGCCATTTCCTGTCGGCCCGCCTTGCGGTCCGGCACATCTCGATCTTGACCGCGGCCGCCACGAAGATCCGGTCCACGCGCGGGTCCAGCGCCGCCTGCTTCATCAATTCGCGGTGAGTGCGGGTCCAGTTCGCGGTCACGCTCCTCTGGTCGGCCGAGCGAACCGGGATCGAGCTGATCTCCTCGCGCGCGGCCTCGCTCAGCGACAGGCTGTGCGGCGGCAGCATCCAGATGTCGGCATCCAGCCCGATCTGGTGGCTGGCATGGCCCGAGGTCATCGGCCCGCCGCGCGGCTGGCTGATGTCGCCGATGTAAAGCCCCTTGCCATAACCGATCTCGCGGGCGGTCGCCGAGAGGTCCATCAGGAACTGGATCATCATCGGATGGCCAAAGTTCCGGTGCCGCGACAGGCGCATCGCCTGCCAGGTTGGCCCGGATTCGGGCAGTTCCACCAGCCCGGCCGCGCAGCCCCTGGCATAGGTGCCGATCGGCATGGACTCCTGGGTCGAAGGCGCCTCCATCGCGCCGAACAGACGGTTCGCCAGCTTCTCGGCCTGGGCCGGGGCGGCAAGGACAAGCGACAGGATCAGTGCGCGGAGCAGCATCAGGCGGTCATCTCTCCCTTGGGTCTGACGAAGGATAGCAGGAAAAGTCCGATCAGGAACAAGACAATCAGCGGCGCAATGCCGATCCGCTGGGATCCGCTGGCGGTGGTCGCAAGCGCGATCAGCATCGGCGCGAGGAAGCTGGTGACCTTGCCCGAGAGTGCGAAGAGGCCGAAAGCCTCGGTCGCGCGGTCCGGCGTGGTGTGGCGCGCCATCATCGTCCGGCTGGCCGCCTGAAGCGAGCCGCCCGCCGCCCCGATCAGCGCCCCGCAGGCGAAGAATATCTGGTCCGGCAGGCTGGAGGCAGGATCCAGCGCCAGCCCCCACAGGCTCTCGCGCGTCATGCCGACGATCACCAGGCAGACCAGCACCAGGATCAGGATCGAGACCGCGATCACCGGCTTCGGCCCATGGGCGCGATCCGCCCGCCCGCCGATGAAGGACGCGACCATGGCCGTCACCGCGCCCACCAGCCCGAAGATGCCGATCTGGATGATCGACCAGCCCAGCACCCCCGAGGCATAGACCCCGCCAAAGCCGTAAAGCCCGTTAAGCGCATCCCGATAAAGCAGCGACGAGCCGAGATAGGCCGCCAGGCTGTGCCGGAAGCGCAGCGATCGCAAGAGGTCGCGCAGGCTGGCGAAGGCCCGACCCAGATGCAGCGGCCGCGCCGCCATCCGCGGCTCGCGCACCCAGAGGAAGAAGGGCACCATGAAGACGGCGAACCAGATCGCGGTGAAGGGTCCGACAAAGCGCGTCCCCTCGCGCGCCTCGGGGTCAAGGCCCAAGAGCGGCTCCATCCCCAGCAGGGTCAGGCCGCTGTCGGCGCTTTCGGCAAAGAACAGCAGCATGACGACCAGCGCCAGCAACCCGCCGAGATAGCCGAAGGCAAACCCCGTGCCCGAGATCGCGCCCAGGTCATCCGCCTGCGTCAGCGAGGGCATCAGCGCATTGGTGAAGATCGTCGCGAACTCCATCCCGATGAAGCCCAGCCCGAACAGGGCGACCGCAAGCAGAAGCATCCCCTCGCCCCCGCCCGGCGCCACCCACCACAGCCCGGCCGAGCCGATGACATAGAACAGCGAGAAGGTCCGGACCCAGACCATCCGCCGCCCCGTGCTGTCGGCGATCGCCCCCAGCACCGGGGCCAGCACCGCCACCGCCAGCGAGGCAAGACCCAGGCCCCAGCCCCAATAGGCCTGCGCGGCGGCCTTGGCGGCCTCCTCGTCCAGCCCCGCGCCCATATAGTAGCCCCGGGCGATCTCGGCGAAATAGGGGCCGAAGATGAAGGTCAGCAGCAGCGTGCTGTAGGGCTGGCTGGCCCAGTCGAAGAAATACCAGCCCCAGATACGCTTCCTGTCGCCGACCATGCCTGCCCCCTTGTTTTGCCGCGAAGTGAAGCCGGAAACCGCGCCCCGCGCAAGCCGCGCTCAGCGCGCGGGCGGCCAGGGGCGCTGCGCCTCGGCCTCGGTCCAGGCCTTGACCCAGCCCGGCAGTTCCGGCCCCTCCTCCGCCACCCCCATCGCCCGCGCCAGTTCACGCGGGGGGACGATGCCCGCCTTCGAGATGACGGCGGACCGGATCAGCACCTGCGAGGCGCAGTCCTCGCCCCGCCACATCGACTGCTCCATGTAGAGGAAACGGTGATCCCAGCCCAGGCAGCGGGTGCGCATGGTCAGGCGCATGAACATCGTCACCCGCTTGCGATAGCGCGTGCTGGAGCCGGCGACCGTCAGCCCCCAGCCCCTTTCGCGCAGCACCCGCTCGACCCCGGTGCGCCGCGCCAGCGGCAGGCGGCCCAGATCGTACAGCGTCAGCGTCCGGCCGTTGTTCAACTCGACCCAGGGGTCCAGGTCCCAGGGCCAGCAGATCAGCTGGCTCACATGGGTATCGAACAGGCCCAGCTCGGGCTGGCGGCGGGCAAGGGCCATCACACGGGCCATGCGCAGGAAAGGATACATCGGCGACCTCCGGCGACCTGCCTGGCCCGGCATCAACCCGGCGTCAAGCAAGACGCTGCGTGAGGCATTGCCCTTCCGCCCTGCCGCCGCTACCTGTGGCAGGACCGCAAACGGAGCGCCCGATGACCTCGCTTTTCCAGATCCTGATGCTGATCCTCGACATCGCGCAGTTCATCATCATCGCGCATATCATCATGTCCTGGCTGATCAATTTCCAGGTCCTGAACCTGCGCCAGCAGCTGGTCGCCCAGGTCTGGGACGGGTTGAACCGCGTGCTCGACCCGCTCTATTCCTTCGTCCGCCGCTTCCTGCCGAACATGGGCGGGCTGGACCTTGCGCCGCTGGTGGTGCTGATCGGGATCTATGCGCTGCGGATCGTGCTGATCAACAACGCCACCGCCTTCTTCTGATCTTCCCTTGGACCAGGCTGCCCGGCTTCTTCATTCCGTCTTCGGCTTCCCCGAGTTCCGCCCCGGCCAGGCCGAGATCGTCGAGGCCGTGCTGTCCGGCCGAAACACGCTGGCGATCATGCCCACCGGCGGCGGCAAGTCGCTCTGCTTCCAGCTTCCGGCGCTGTGCCGCGACGGGGTGACGGTCGTCATCTCGCCGCTGATCGCGCTGATGCGCGACCAGGTTCGCGCCTTGCGCGCGGCAGGGGTGGAGGCCGGGGCGCTGACCTCGGGCAATACCGAGGAGGAGACGGAAGAGGTCTTTGCCGCCATCGACGAGGGCCGGCTGAAGCTTCTTTACATGGCCCCGGAGCGGCTGGCCTCCGGCGGGGCGCTGGCGCTGCTGCGGCGGGCGAAATGCAGCCTGATCGCGGTGGACGAGGCGCATTGCGTTTCGCAATGGGGCCACGACTTCCGCCCCGACTATCTGCGGATCGGCGAGTTGCGCCGCGCGCTCCGGGTGCCGCTGGCCGCCTTCACCGCCACGGCGGACGAGGAGACGCGGGCCGAGATCGTGACGCGGCTTTTCGACGGCGAGGCCCCGGCCACCTTCCTGCGCGGCTTCGACCGGCCGAACATCCACCTTGCCTTCGCGGTCAAGGACAAGCCGCGCGAGCAGATCCTGCGCTTCGCCGCCGCCCGGCGGGGCCAGTCCGGCATCGTCTACTGCGCCACCCGGGCCAAGACCGAGACGCTGGCCCAGGCCCTGCGCGAGGCGCGGCACGAGGCGGTTGCCTATCACGGCGGGATGGAGGCCGACGAACGCCGCCGGGTCGAGACCCGCTTCCAGCGCGAGGACGGGCTGATCGTGGTGGCGACCATCGCCTTCGGGATGGGGATCGACAAGCCCGACATCCGCTGGGTCGCCCACGCCGACCTGCCGAAGTCGATCGAGGCCTATTACCAGGAAATCGGCCGTGCGGGCCGCGACGGCTCTCCGGCCGAGACGATGACCCTCTACGGCCCCGACGACATCCGCCTGCGCCGCAGCCAGATCGACGAGGGCGCGGCGCCGCCGGACCGGAAGGCCGCGGATCACGCCCGGCTGAACGCGCTTCTGGGGCTGGCCGAGGCCCTGGGCTGCCGCCGCCAGGTCCTGCTCGGCTATTTCGGCGAGGCGGCGGAGCCTTGCGGGAACTGCGACCTCTGCGACCGGCCGGCGCAGCTTTTCGATGCGACCGAGGCGGTGCGAAAGGCCCTGTCGGCGGTGCTGCGGACCGGGGAATGGTTCGGGGCGGGGCATCTGATCGACATCCTGACCGGCAGCGCGACCCAGAAGGTCCGCGAGCGGGGGCATGACCAGCTGCCGACCTTCGCGGTCGGAAAGGACCTCTCGAAACCCGCCTGGGGGGCGGTGTTCCGGCAGATGATGGGCCGCGACCTGATCCGCCCCGACCCCGACCGCCACGGCGCGCTGCGGATGACCGAGGCCGCCCGGCCGGTGCTGCGGGGCGAGGCGACGGTGACCCTGCGCCGCGACACGGTGGCGGCGGCGGGCGAGCGGGAGGCGGTGGTCCGGGCCCAGGTGGCGGAGGAGGATCTGGGGCTGCTGGCGCTGCTGAAGGCGAAGCGGCGGGCGCTGGCCGAGGCGCAGAACGTGCCGGCCTATGTGGTCTTCCCGGACAAGACCCTGATCGAGATGGCCGAGAAGAAGCCCGCCACCCTCGACCAGATGGCGGGGATCACCGGGGTGGGCGCGCGGAAGCTGGAGAGCTATGGCGCGGCCTTTCTGGAGGTGATCACCGGGGCGGCCGAGGGGCTGCACCCGGCCCGGATGCGGCTGGCCGGACGACCGGAGGGGGCGCTGTTCGACCGGCTTGCGGAGGTTCAGCTGGCGCTCGTCCGGGGGGAGGACGGGACGGGGAAATACCTGACCTGCTCGCCCGCGACCCTGCGGGCCATCGCGGAGCGGCGGCCCTCGACGCTGGCGGAGCTGGCGGGGATCGGGGGGATGGGGGAGGCCAAGCTGGAGCGGTTCGGGGACGCTTTCCTCGCGGTCCTGCGCGAGGGGTGAGGCGGGCTGTCCACAGTGGACAGGGTTCTGAATTCGTCGCAAATCAGTGGCTTGGCTGCGGACGTTAGGGATCTGGTAAGTATTTCCGGCCGGGAGGGGGCGGTTGTACGGGCGGCGGGTGATGCGGCCCGCAATGGTGCGCTGTAGCGCAGCCTACGGGGGGGTGAGGGGTTCCGGTCCGGTTGTTCACGGCTGTCATGCGGCGTCCTCGGCGGGGGGGACGGGGGTGCGGACGCCGGGGGGACAATGTTCGATCAGGGCGGATTCGATTGCGGATTTGCGCAGGGGCTTGGTGAGATACTGGTCGATCCCGGCGGCAAGGATCGCCTCGGCGTCGCCCTCCATCGCATGGGCGGTAAGCGCGATGATCGGGACATGCGCCCCCTCCCCCTCCAGCGCGCGGATCGCGCGGGCAGCCTCTTTCCCGTCCATCTCGGGCATGGAAATGTCCATGAACACGATGTCCGGCCGGTAGCTTTCGAACATCTCGACCGCGATGCGGCCATTGTCGGCGAAGACCAGGTCCAGGTCCATCGCCCGGACCATCTTCTGGAACACCAGCTGGTTGGTGCGGTTGTCCTCGGCCGCAAGGACGCGCAACTGGCGCAGTTCGACCGGCTTCAGCAGCAGCATCGGCAGCGCGGGCGCGGCGGGGGCGGTCAGTCCCTGCAGATGGCGATAGAGGTCCGAGCGCAGGACCGGCTTTTGCAGGATCGCGGCGAAATCCTGCGCGACCCCTGCGGCCAGATGCGAGGGGTTGGAGGACAGAAGGATCACCGGCAGGCCGTGACCGGCCGCACGGATGTGCTGGAGAAGCACGTCGCCGTCCATCTCGGGCATGGCATGGTCGGTCAGGATCACGTCGTAGTCGGGGTCGATGGCCAGACGCTCCAGCACCTCGGCGCCCGAGCGGCAGAGCGTCACCTCGATCCCGCAGGGGGTCAGCTGGCGTTCCAGGATGGTGCGGTTGATGAACTGGTCATCCACCGCCAGAACCCGGCGCACCGAGACCGGAACCTGCACCGGCCCGGCATCTTCGGCCACCGGCAGGGTGACGCGGAAACCGAAGGAGGAGCCCTGCCCCGGCTCGCTGTCGACCCAGACCGCGCCGCCCATGCGTTCGATCAGGCGGCGGGTGATGGCAAGGCCGAGGCCGGTGCCCTCGAACTTGCGGTTGCGCTCGTCCTCGACCTGGTTGAACTCGCCGAAGATGTGGTCGAGGTATTCGGGCGCGATGCCGATCCCGGTATCCTCGACCGTGACATGCAGCGTCTGGCTGTCGTCCTCGGTTTCCACTCCGACGACGCGGGTCAGGACATGGCCGGTCTCGGTGAACTTGACCGCATTGCCGATCAGGTTGGTCAGCACCTGGCGCAACCGCCCCGGATCGCCGACGAAGCGGGTGGGCAGGAACATGTCGAAGTCGATCATCAGGTCGATGCCCTTTTCCCGCGCGCGGGGCTGGAGGAGCATGGTGACCTCATGGATCGTGCGTTCCAGATCGAAGGGCTCGGGCCGCAGGGTCAGACGTTCGGCCTCGATCTTGGAATAGTCGAGGATGTCGTTGATGATGACGAGAAGCGCCTCGCCCGACGACCGGATCGTCTCGGCGAAGAGGCGCTGTTCTTCCGTCAGGGCGGTGTCGCAGAGGAGTTCCGCCATGCCGACGACGCCGTTCATCGGGGTGCGGATCTCGTGGCTCATGTTGGCAAGGAAGGCCGTCTTGGCGCGGTTCGCGGCCTCGGCGGCGTTGCGGGCGGCTTCGAGCTGGGCCTGCTGTTCGCGAAGCGCGGTGATGTCGGAGCGGAGTCCGACCCGGCCGCCGTCGGGGGTGACATGATCGGATTCCAGGATCACGCGGCCGCCGGCCAGCACGTTCTCGGCCGCACCCTCGGCGGCGCGGAACCGCTGGAGCCGGTCGGTGAGCCAGTCCTCCTCGCGCCCCACGGCCTCGGGGACATGGCCGTTCTTCAGGCCATGGCGCAGCAGGTCCTCGAAGGTGGTGCCGGGCTGCATGGCGACGGCGCTGTCGGGGAACATCTCACGGTAACGCTGGTTGCAGGCCAAAAGTCGCTCCTCCCGGTCGAAAAGGACAAAGGCATCGGGCAGCGCGTCGATGGCGGCCCAGATGCGCATCTGGTCGGTTATGTCGAGCGCGAGGCAGACGAGATCGCCGTCGCGGGCGCGGCGATCCTGGAGCTTGACCCAGGTGCCGTTGCGGAATTTCAGGGTGACGGGCTCGACCGGGTCGGCGTCGAGCCGGGCGAGCATGCGGGCGACGAAGGCATCGGGAGCCTCGTCGCCAAGGTCGAGCCGGCCGGAGGTGGCGATGATGCGGACCATCTGCTCATAGGGGACGCCGGGGGCGATCGCATAGCCCTCGAAGCTGGCGAGCCAGGCGAGGTTGGCGCTGACCAGCCGCTTGGCGCTGTCGAAGACGGCGAAACCGTCGCGGATGGTGTTGATCGATTCCCAGAGCCGGCGTTCCGCCATAACGGCGGCGGTATGGGCCCTGTCCAGATCCGCGACGAATCGGTGGTTCTGGGTCTTCAGCGCCTCGGCCTCGGTCAGGGCCGAGCGGACCATCTGGCGCTGTTCGACGATCTGGTCGGACAGGGCGCGGGCGTGGATCGCGAGTTTCTCGTTCGCGGCGAAGAGTTCGCGGCTTTTCTGCTCCAGCAGCCGTTCGGCCGCAAGGCGGGCGCGGCGTTCCCTGAGCAGACGTTCCGATACTTCCATCACTTCAGCCGACATCCTGCCCGAACATCCGGCCTTGCGCGGTCCCGCATCCGGATTCCCGACTACCCTGCCGCAGCAAAGTGAACCAAGACTTAACGCCGATGGGGCTGCCGCCTTGCCAGCGCGGCGGCCTGGTGCGAGATTTCGGGAAGTTCACCTGGAGGGTATTTCGATGCGTCGGTTTCTGCAGGTCGCCGTGGCGGCGCTCATCGGCTTTTCCGGCATGGCCGGGGCACAGGAACTGATTCCCGAGCGGCGGGTCGTCGTGATGCAGGATCAGGACCTGCCGGGGGGCGATATCGCCAGTGTTTTCGACACCACGATCGAGGCCTGCGAGCGCGCCTGCCTGACCAATGCGCGCTGCACGGCCTATGTGTTCAATTCGCGCAACGGCTCGTGCTTCGTGAAAAGCGGTCCCGGCGAGGGGGCGTTCTTTGCCGGGGCCTGGTCGGCCCGGGTGATCGAGGCGGATGCGCGGGTGGTGGCAGCGGCGGCAGAGCGGCGCAAGGAGCTGGGGTTCCTGCAGGACTGGGACGTGACACCGGCGCTGGAACAGGCGCAGGGGCTGGGGCGGCTTTACCCGACGGGTCCCTGGACGGCCGAGGAGCATCTGGCCGAGGCAAGTGCGGGTGAGGGCCGGGGCGACTGGGCGGCGGCGGCGGCCTCGACGGGCGCGGCGCTGAACCTGACGGACGATGCAGCGACCTGGGGCGAGTTCGCGCGGCGGCAGCTGGAGGCGGCGAAGGCGGACCAGAACCAGCAGTACTACTGGCTGGCGCAGGCGCTCTCGGCCTCGGTCAACGGCTATCTCAGGGCGGAAAACCCTGCGCTGCGGCATACGATCCTGGTCACGATGGCCGAGGTGCTGGAGCGCAGCGGAAGGGGCAGCGACACGGTGCAGGCGCTGCGGCTGGCGCAGTCCTTGCAGGAGCGGGTGGATACGGCGGCGCTGCTGGATGACGCGATCGGAAAATACGGCTTCCGCATCAGTGAGACGCAGGTGCAGTCCGACCTTGCCCGGCCCCGGATCTGCGCGACGTTTTCCGAGGATCTGGTCGCCTCGGGCGTCGATTATTCCACCTTCGTCCAGCTCAAGGATCCCGGCCTGACGGTGGAGAACGGCGGCTGGCGGCAGCTTTGCGTGGCGGGGCTGGAGCATGGCAAGCGATACTCCGTGACCTTCCGCGAGGGGCTGCCGGCGGCGGACGGGCAGACCATGGCGAAATCGGTCGAGATCACGCAATACGTCCGCGACCGGGCGCCGGGGGTGAAGTTCCCCGGCCGGGGCTATGTCCTGCCGAAGGCGGGCGATCCGGCGCTGCCGGTCGAGACGGTGAACACCGACAAGCTGGACCTGGTGCTTTACCGGGTGACGGACCGGAACCTCTTGCGCTCGATCCAGGACTATTATTTCGGCGCGCCGATCAACGTCTATTCCGAGGAATATTTCGCCGACACCGTGGGCGAGGAGTTGTGGACCGGCACGGCCACGGTCGCTCAGGAGGTGAACAAGGACGTGACCACCCGCCTGCCGATGGGCGAGGCGCTGGAGGGGCTGCCGGCGGGGATCTATGCGCTGAAGGCCGCCGTGCCGGGGGTGGACCCCTACACGATCCCGCCGGGCTGGCAGTGGTTCGTGATCTCGGACCTCGGGGTCACGACAATGTCGGGGGTGGACGGGCTGCATGTCTTCGTCCGCTCGCTGGGGACAGCGGGGGCGAAGGCCGGGGTGTCGGTGGAATTGCTGAACCGGGCGAATACGGTGCTGGGCACGGCCACGACCGATGAGCAGGGCTATGCGCGCTTTGATGCCGGGCTGACGCGGGGCACGGGCGGCAGCGCCCCGGCGATGGTGGTGGTGAAGGACGGGACCGCGGATATAGCCTTCCTGTCGCTGACCGATCCGGAGTTCGACCTGTCGGACCGGGGGGTGGAGGGCCGCGAGGCCGCGCCGCCGGTGGATGTGTTCGTGACCACCGACCGGGGCGCCTATCGCGCCGGAGAGACGGTCTATGTCACCGCGCTGGCCCGCGACGCGGAGCAGGCGGCGGTCGAGGGGTTGCCGCTGACAGCGGTCCTGAGCCGCCCGGATAGCGTGGAATATTCCCGGCAACTGGTCGAGGATCAGGGCGCGGGCGGGCATGTGTTCCAGCTGCCCATCGCGGGCTCTGCCCCGCGCGGGGTCTACCGGCTGGAGATGTATGCCGATCTGGAGGCCCCGGCACTCGCGTCGAAGACCTTCCTCGTCGAGGATTTCCTGCCGGAACGCATCGACTTTGACCTGACCATGGCGGAGGGGCCGCTGTTCGTCGGGCGCGACTCGGCGGTCGATCTGACGGTCGCCGCGCGCTATCTGTTCGGCGCGCCGGGCGCGGGGCTGGCCATCGAGGGCGAGGTGCTGCTGCGTGCCGCCGATGGCCTTGCCGCTTTCCCCGGCTATGTCTTCGGACGCCATGACCAGCCCTTCAGCGCGCAGATGGAATCGCTGAACGGGGCCGAGACCGACGAGGCGGGCAATGCCGTGCTGCCGGTCTATCTGCCGATGATCGAGGACCCGCATCGCCCGCTGGAAGCGCGGGTGACGGTGCGCGTCGCCGAAGGTTCGGGCCGGCCGGTGGAACGGCAGGCGGTGAAGGCGGTCACCTCGGCCGATCCGATCATCGGGGTGAAGCCGATGTTCGACGGCGTGGCCCCCGAGGGCGGCGAGGCGTGGTTCCAGATCATGGCCGTGCAGGATGATGCGATGGTGGACCTGCCGGTGAAATGGACGGTATCCCGCGTGGAATACGACTATCAATGGTACCAGAGCTTCGGCAGCTGGAACTGGGAGCCGGTGGTCAGCCGGTCCATCGTGGCCGAGGGCGAGTCCGATCTGGGGGCCGCCCCGGTCGAGATCGCGGCGGATGTGACCTGGGGAACCTACGAGATCCTGGTCGAGCGTCGGGATGGCGGCAAGGCCGCGACCTCGATGGAGTTCTACGCGGGCTGGTATGCGCCCGCCGATGCCTCGGCCACGCCCGATACGCTGGAACTGTCGCTGGACAAACCGGCCTACAAGCCGGGTGAGACGGCGATCCTGCGGATCGTGCCGCGCGCGGCGGGGACGGCGCTGGTGACGGTGCTGTCGAACCGGCTGGTGGCGATGCAGGCGGTCGAGGTGAAGGAGGGGGAGAACCTGATCCAGCTTCCGGTCACCGACGACTGGGGTGCTGGCGTCTATGTTACGGCTTCGGTGCTGCGGCCGATGGACGTGGCGGCGGGCCGCAACCCGGCGCGGGCGCTGGGACTGACCCATGCCGCGATTGATCCGGGCGCGCGGGCGCTGTCGGCCAAGGTCGAGGTGGCGGCGGAAGCCGCGCCGCGCGGCCCGTTGGATGTGGCGGTGAAGGTCGATGGGGTGACGGCGGGCGAGACGGCCTGGGTCACCATCGCGGCGGTGGATGTGGGGATCCTGAACCTGACCGGGTTCACGGCGCCCGATCCGCAGGACCATTACTTCGGCCAGCGGCGGCTGGGCGTCGGCATCCGCGACATCTATGGCCGGCTGATCGACGGGCTGAACGGCGCGACCGGCGAGGTCCGCTCCGGCGGCGATGCGGGCGCGCAGGCGCGCTTGCAGGCTCCGCCGCCTACAGAGGAGCTGGTGGCCTATTTCACCGGGCCGGTGGAAGTGGGGGCGGATGGCTATGCGCGGACGTCGTTCGACCTGCCAAGCTTCAACGGGACGGTGAAGGTGATGGCCGTCGCGTGGAGCAAGACCGGGGTCGGGCAGGCATCGGCGGACGTGCTGGTGCGCGATCCGGTGGTGGTGACGGCGAGCGTTCCGCGCTTCCTGTCGCCGGGGGATAGCTCTCGGCTCTTGCTGGAGGTGGTCCATGCCACCGGGCCCTCGGGGCGGATGGGGCTGGACGTGACCGCGAACGGGCTGACCCTGGGCGAGGTGCCCTCGGGCTTTGACCTTGGCGACAAGGCCAAGGCGGTGTTCGAGGTGCCGGTGACAGCGGGCGCGGTCGGCATCCAGACCATCGAGGTCAGCCTGACCACGCCGGACGGGAAGGTGCTGAAGAAGACGCTGACCGTGCCGGTGCAGGTGAACGACCCCGAGATCGCGCGGATCTCGCGGCTGGAACTGGCGAGCGGCCAGAGCTTCACCTTCGACGGCGATGTGTTCGCGGGACTGGTCGCGGGCTCGGGCAAGGCGACGATGGCGGTGGGGCCAATCGCGCGGCTGAATGCGCCGGGCCTGCTGGCGGCGCTGGACCGCTATCCCTATGGCTGCACCGAACAGATGACCAGCCAGGCGATGCCGCTTCTCTATTTCGACGAGGTGGCGCGGGTGATGGAGCTGAAGGGCGCCGAGGACCTGCAGAAGCGCATCGACGAGGCGGTGGTCGAGATCCTGGCGAACCAAAGCTCGACCGGCGGGTTTGGGCTGTGGGGGCCGGGGGAAGGCGACTTCTGGCTGGACGCCTATGTGACGGACTTCCTGAGCCGGGCGAAGGCGCAGGGCTACCGGGTGCCGGACCTGGCGTTCAGGAACGCGCTGGCGAACCTGCGCAACCAGGTGAATTATGCGCCGGACTTCAGCGCCGAGGCCAATGGCGGCGGCGAGGCGCTGGCCTATGCGCTGATGGTGCTGGCCCGCGAGGGCGCGGCGGCGATCGGCGACCTGCGCTACTACGCCGACGTGAAGGGCGACGACTTCGCCACCCCGCTGGCGATGGCGCAGCTGGGCGCGGCGCTGGCCTCCTACGGCGACCAGGCGCGGGCGGATGCGATGTTCCGCAAGGCGGGCGCGAAGCTGGAGGCGCTGGGGCCGGATCAGGGCCAGGTCTGGCGGGTGGACTATGGCACCCGCTATCGCGACGCGGCCGCGCTCTTGACGCTGGCGGTCGAGGCCGGGTCGCAGGCGGTGGACCGCGAGGCGTTGACGGACCGGATCGCGGCGCAAAGCGGCCAGCTTTCCACGCAGGAGGCGACCTGGGCGCTGATGGCGGCCAATGCGCTGATCGACCGGCCGGGCGCCGAGGGGATCACCATCGACGGCCAGCCGGCCGACGGCCCGCTGGTGCGGGTGCTGGACGCGGGGGCGGTCGCTCCGGTGGTGGTGAAGAACGGCGGCGCGGATACGACGGTCACCGTCACCACCTATGGCGTGCCGTCCGAACCGGAACCGGCGGGGGGCAACGGCTATGCGATCACGCGCAGCTACTACACCCTGTCGGGCGAGCCGGTGGCGCTGGACAAGGTGGCGGCGGGGACGCGGCTGGTCACGGTGCTGGAGGTCACGCCCTTTGCCTATGGCGAGGCGCGGCTGATCGTGGCCGACCCGCTGCCCGCCGGGTTCGAGATCGACAACCCGAACCTGATCGCGGCGGGCTCGACCTCGGAGCTGGGCTGGCTGGATGCCCTGCAGGACGTGGCCCATTCCGAATTCCGGCAGGATCGCTTTGTCACGGCGGTGGACTGGTCCTCGGACCAGAGCTTCCGCCTGGCCTATATGGTCCGCGCGGTCAGCCCCGGCACGTTCCACCACCCGGCGGCCTCGGTCGAGGACATGTACCGGCCGGACTTCCGGGCGCGGAGCGAGACCGGGTCGGTGACGATCGGCCAGTAATGGGCAGGGGGCGGGGATTTCGGCTGGGGTGGGGCTGCGGGACCCCTCCTCGAGCACTTCGTGCACTCGTCGGAGGATGGCGCGAGGAATGCACGAAGTGCCTGACGAGCGGGGCCGGATGATGCGCGCGCGGGGGATCGTCGTTCTGGCGGCGGGGCTGTGGCTGGCGGCGCTGGGGCGCGACCGCTTCGATGGCTGGATCGACGCGACCGTGCTGCCGCCCTTGGTCGTGGAGACCTCGGTCGAGGTGCTGGACCGCGACGGCGACCTTCTGCGCGCCTATACGGTCGCCGATGGTCGCTGGCGGCTGGCGCTGCCGCCGGACAAGGTGGACCCGGTCTATCTGGAGATGCTGCTGGCCTATGAGGACAGGCGCTTTCGCGATCATCCCGGGGTGGATGCGCGGTCGCTCTTGCGGGCGGTGCTGCAGGCGGCCTGGAACGGGCGCGTCGTCTCGGGCGGCTCGACGCTGACCATGCAGGTGGCGCGACTTCTGGAGGAGGGCACGACGGGCGAGGTCGGCGGCAAGCTGCGGCAGATGCGGGTGGCGCTGGCGCTGGAGCGGCGGCTGTCGAAGGACCAGATCCTGCAGCTATACCTGCATCTTGCGCCGTTCGGCGGCAACCTCGAGGGCGTCCGGGCGGCCTCGATTTCCTATTTCGGCAAGGAACCGCGCCGCCTGACCCCGGCCGAGGCGGCGCTTCTGGTGGCGATCCCGCAAAGCCCCGAAAGCCGCCGCCCCGACCGGGCCGCCGACCGGGCCGAGGCGGCGCGCGACCGGGTGCTGGCGCGGGCTGTGGCCGAGGGCGTGATCGACGCCGAGGAAGCGGCGGCGGCGCTGCGCGAGCCGGTGCCGGGGCTGCGCAAGCCCTTCCCGGCGCTGGCGCCGCATCTGGCGGACCGGGCGCGGGCGGAATTGCCGACCGCGCTGTCGCATCGCCTGACGGTGGACGGCGGATTGCAGAAGAAGCTGGAGGCGCTGGCGCTGGAAGCCGTGGCGGGCAAGGGCGAGCGATTGCAGGTGGCGATCCTGGTCGCCGACCATGCCTCGGGTGAGATCCTGGCGAGCGTGGGGTCGGCAGGCTATCAGGCCGACCTGCGGCAGGGCTTCGTCGACATGACGCAGGCGCTGCGCTCTCCCGGATCGACGCTGAAGCCGCTGGTCTATGCGCTGGCCTTCGACGAGGGGCTGGGCCACCCCGAGACGATGATCGAAGACCGGCCGATGGCCTTTGGCGCCTATGCGCCGCAGAACTTCGACAAGCTTTACCTTGGCACGATCCGGATGCGCGAGGCCCTGCAGCTGTCGCGCAACATCCCGGTCGTGGCGCTGACCGAGGCGATGGGACCGGCCCGGCTGATCTCGGCGATGGAGAAGGCGGGGATGAGGCCGGTGTTCCCCGGCGACCAGCCGGGGCTGGCGATCGCGCTGGGGGGCGTGGGCGTGACGCTGTCGGACATGGTGCAGCTTTATGCTGCGCTGGCGCGGGGCGGAGTGGTGCGGCCGCTGTCGTGGCGGCTGGATGCCGAGGGGGCCGAGGGGCAGCGCGTCGTCTCGGAGGTCGCGGCCTGGGAGGTGGGGGACATCCTGGCCGGACTGGCCCCGCCGCCGGGGGCGCCGTCGAACCGGCTGGCCTACAAGACGGGGACGTCGTACGGGCATCGCGACGCCTGGGCGATCGGCTTCGACGGGCGGCATGTGGTGGGGGTCTGGATGGGCCGGGCGGACGGAACGCCGGTGCCGGGGGCCTTTGGCGCCGATGTGGCCGCGCCGGTGCTGTTCCAGGCCTTCAACCGGCTGAAGGGCAAGCTTGATCCACAGCCGGCTGCCCCGGCGGCGACGCTTCTGGTCGCCAATGCCGAACTGCCGCAGCCCCTGCAACGCTTCCGCTCGCGGTCGGCGGCGTTCGGGGTGGCGGCGGATGCGCCGCAGGTGGCCTTCCCGCCGGACGGAGCGGAGGTGGAACTGCTGGCGGCGGGGCTGAAGGTGAGGGTCACGGGCGGGACCGCGCCCTTCACCTGGCTGGCCGACGGGGTCCCGGTGATCGTGGGACTGGACGCGCGCGAGGCGATGCTGGCGCTGCCGGGGGCGGGTTTCGTGACGCTGAGCGTGATCGACGCGGAAGGCCGCTCGGCAAGGGCGGCGGTGCGGGTGAGGTAGGGGCTCGTCGATGACTTCGTCACTCCTCGCCGGACCTGCCGACGAGGAGACGAAGTCGAACGAGGAGGGATCAGGCGCGTTCGATGGCCAGCGCGATGCCCTGGCCGCCGCCGATGCACATGGTGACAAGCGCGGTGCGCTGTCCGGTCCGCTCCAGCTCGTGCAGGGCCTTGACGATAAGGATCGCGCCGGTCGCGCCCACGGGATGGCCAAGGGCGATGGCGCCGCCGTTCGGATTCACCCTCGCCGGATCCAGGTCCAGCGCGCGGGACACGGCAAGGGCCTGGGCGGCGAAGGCCTCGTTCGATTCCACCAGGTCGAAGTCCTGCGGCCTGACCGCCAGCTTGCGGCAGAGCGCCTGCACGGCCGGGATCGGGCCAAGGCCCATGACCTTCGGATCCACGCCCGCCAGCGCATAGCCCATGATCCGGGCACGCGAACCTTTCGCATCACGCGACAGGACCAGCGCGGCGGCACCGTCGTTGATGCCGGAAGCATTGCCGGCCGTGACCGTGCCGTCCTTCCGGAAGACCGGCCGCAGAGCCGCAAGCGCCTCGGCGCTGGTGGCTTTCGGGTGTTCGTCGGCGGCAAAGGTCACCGGGCCTTTCCGGCCGGCGATCTCGACGGGGGTGATCTGCCCGTTGAACCGGCCCTCGGCGATGGCGCGGGCGGCGCGGGTCTGGGACTCCAGCGCGAAGGCGTCCTGGTCCTCGCGGGTGATGCCGTATTGCGCCGCGACATTCTCGGCCGTCACGCCCATGTGCCCGGTGCCGAAGGGGCAGGTCAGCGCGCCGGTCATCATGTCCACGGCGCGGGTGTCGCCCATCTTCTGGCCGAAGCGGGCGGTCTGGAGCGCGAAGGGCGCGCGGCTCATGCATTCGGCGCCACCGGCCAGCGCCATCCCGGCATCGCCGAGCATCAGCGCCTGCATCGCCGAGACCACGGCCTGCGCGCCCGAGCCGCAGAGGCGGTTGACATTCATCGCCGGCGTCGTCTCGGGGATGCCGGCCTGCAGCGCCATGACGCGGGAAAGATACATGTCGCGGGGTTCGGTGTTGATCACATGGCCCATGACGACCTGGCCGATCCGGGCGCCCTCCACCCCGGCGCCGGCAAGGGCGGCCTTTGCGGCATGGGTGGCAATCTCGATCGGGGGCAGCGCGGCAAGCGCGCCGCCAAAGCCGCCGATGGCGGTGCGGGTGGCGGAGAGGATGTGGATCTCGGTCATGGGGGCCTCCTGTCCCTTGCATCATGCACGATTTCGCGCCGAGGGCAGAGCCTACGTCGCGTCACGGGCGGCATTGACATGCGCAGACCGGCGGGGGAGATCAGGACGCGTCAGCGGGAGCCGATCTTGAAAGACCTGATCCGAACCCATGCCGGGCTTCTGTTCGCCGGGCTGGCGAGCTTTGTGATGATGGGCGCGGGCCAGTCGCTTTACGGGCCCGCCCTGCCCGCCTTCTCGCGCGGCCTCGCCATCAGCGAGGCGCAGGCGGGGGTGCTGGTCTCGGCGCATTGGGTGGGCTGCTTCCTCGGCGTGGCGCTGATGTATCTGCGCGGGGGCGGGATCACACCGCGCCATGCGCTTGCGGCAATGGCCCTGGGGGCGGCGGGTGTGGCGGCGATGGCCGGGTGGTGGCCCACGGTCGCGGGGGCGGTGCTGTTCGGCGCGGGCTACGGGCTGTCGACGGCGGTGTTCAACCCGCGGGTGCTGCGGGCCTTCGGGCGGCAGGGACCCGCGATGCTGAGCCTGCTGAACGCGACCTTCGGGCTGGGCGCGATCGCCGCGCCGCTGGTCTTTGTCGCGCTGGACAGCGATCCGCGCTGGTCCTTCGGGCTGACGGCGGTGCTGGCCGCGCTGATCTGGCTGTTCGCAGGCCCGGCGGGACGCGAGGCTGCGGGTGCCGCAGGCCGGACGGGCGTCTTCCGGCCGCATTGGGGAATCATGGGCTTCGGGGCGGTGGCGATCGGGCTGGAGGCCTGCCTGATCGGCCTTGGCCCCACGGCGCTGATCCGGGCCGGGGTGACGGAGGCGACGGCGGCGGAACTCCTCAGCGCCTTCTTCGTGGTCTTCCTGACGGCACGGGTCGCGCTGATCTTCGTCGCCCACCGGATCGCGCCCTTTGCGCTGTTCACGCTGGCGGTCGCGCTGGCGGCGGCGTCTGCGCTGGGGGCGGCCCTCGTCTCGCCGCCGGTGTTCTTCGTGGCGCTGGGGGCCCCGGCGGGGCTGTTCTTTCCCGGCTTCTACGTCACCGCAACCGGCAAGATGGGCGAGGACATGCGGGTGCCGCCGGTGATCATCGCCTCGGGCCTAGTGGGGGGCATCGGCGGGCCGCTGGTGCTGGCGCCGGTGATGGCGGGAATGGGCGAGCGCGGGTTCTTCTGGATCCTGGCGGGGGTGACGCTGATGCTGACCGTGGCGGCGGTGCTGTCGCTGCGGCGGATGCGGGTCTAAAAATTTTCGTCGAAAATTTTTAGACGCCTCAGCGGCCCGCCTGCCATTCGGCGATCCAGTCGACCGGCCAGAGCAGCATCAGCACGTTCAGCGCCAGCCCGTCGCGGATGATCCACATAGTCACCCCTTCGAACAGAAGGATCAGCGCGACCGAAGCCCAGACCGGCAGGCGGGTGGCCAGCCAGAAGCCCAGGATCATCGCCAGCACGTCGCAGACCGTGTTCAGGACGGAATCGCCGTAATAATCCAGCGAGATCGTCACGGCCCGGTAGCGTTCGATCACCGCATCCGAATTCTCGACGATCTCCCAGAGACATTCGACCAGGGTGGCAAGGGCCAGCCGCCAGCCGAGAGAGAGCCGCGGCGCGACCAGCCAGAGCGCGGCATAGAACAGGAGGCCATGGATGATGTGGCTGGGCGTATACCAGTCCGAGATATGCTGCGAGTTCTCCGAACTGACGACCTGGCCATGCCAGAGCTTGACATAGCCGCAGGTGCAGATCGGCTCGCGTCCGATCCAGAGCAGCCAGGCCGCCATCAGGAGGATGATCGCGAGGGTGACGAGGAGGGGGGTGAGGCGGTTGCTCATGGACCGGAGGCAATCACGGCGCGGGCCGCGCGTCCAGTGGCCTGAGCGGCGGGAATCCCGACCTTGCGTCAGCGGGCGGGGATGAGGTTGCGGCGGCCGGTCGGGGTCAGAAGCGCGGCCTCGCGCCCCTCGATCACCACGGCGGAGAGCGGGCCGCCATAGGCCGCGCCCGAGTCGATGTTCAGCCGGTTGCCATAATGCGTCGCCTCGTCGACGACGGTATGGCCATGCACGACCAAGGGGCCGAAGCTCTCGGTGGCCTGCAGGAAGGGATCGCGGATCCAGACGAGATCACGCTCGACCTGCTCGGCCAGGGGCACGCCGGGGCGGATCCCGGCATGGACGAAGACGCAGTCGCCGGCCAGGTGAAGGGTCGGGCGGGCGGCGAGAAAGGCGAGATGTTCGGCCGGAACCGCGCCGATGGCCTCGGCATGGACCTTGGCGACCGGGCGGTCACCGGCATCGGCCACGCCGTAGGAGCGCAGCGTATCCGCCCCGCCGAGACGCGGGTGAAGCCAGGAAAGCTCGGCCCGGAGGCCGGGTTCGGGCTCGTGCGGATTGGCGATGAAGCGGGAGAACATCCGGTCGTGGTTGCCCTTCAGCACCACCCAGTCCTCGCCCCGCGAGAGGCCCCGGATCAGGAAGTCGATCACGCCCCGGCTGTCGGGGCCGCGGTCCACGAGATCGCCGACATGCACCACCCGGCCGGGGCCATGCCGCGCCATGTCGGCGGCGATCAGCGCATGCGCGGCCTGCAGAAGGCCGAGCTGGCCGTGGATGTCGCCGATCGCGTAGAGATGCATCGTTCCGCCCAATGGAGAGGACCGGGGGCCAGCCCCCGGACCCCCGGAGTATTTGTCAAAAGAGCAAGTCGCAAGCCGTGATCAGGCGACCTCGAACTCCAGCGCCTTGACCTGCTGGAAAAGGCCGGTGCCTTCCAACGTCGCGATCACCTTGGGGTCGATCCGCTGGTCGAGGTAGAGGATCGCGATCGCCTCCTGGCCCACGCCCGCGCGGCCGAGGGTGAAGTTGGCGATGTTGACGTTGTTCTTGCCCATGGTCATGCCGAGAAGGCCGATGATGCCGGGCACGTCCTCGTTGGTGGTGTAGAGCATGTGCTGGCCGATCTCGGCGTCGATGTTGATGCCCTTGATCTGGATGAAGCGGGGCTTGCCGTCGCTGAAGCAGGTGCCCGCCACGGACCGCTCGCGCTTGTCCGTCACCATCGTGACCTTGATGTAGGCGTCGAACACCCCGGTCTTTTCCTGCCTTGTGGTGGAGATCTGGATGCCCTTCTCCTTGGCCACCACCGGGGCGGAGACGAGGTTCACATCCGGGTTCTGCGCCTTCAGCACGCCCGCGATCACCGCCTGGTTCAGCGCGGCGAGGTTCATCGCGGCGACGGTGCCGTCATAGAGGATGTTGATCGCCTTGATCGGCTCGTCGGTCATCTGGCCGATGAAGCTGCCGAGATGGGAGGCGAGCTTGATCCAGGGGCCCATGATGGCGGCCTCCTCGGCGGTGACGTTGGGCATGTTCAGCGCGTTCTGGACGGCGCCGGTCAGGAGATAGTCCGACATCTGCTCGGCCACCTGGAGGGCGACGTTTTCCTGCGCTTCGGTCGTGGAGGCGCCAAGATGCGGGGTGCAGACGACATTCGGGTGGTTGAAGAGCGGGTTTTCGGTGGCGGGTTCGGTCTCGAACACATCCAGCGCCGCGCCCGCGACGTGGCCGGCGTTCAGGGCATCGAGGAGCGCCGCCTCGTCGATCAACCCGCCCCGGGCGCAGTTGATGATGCGGACGCCCTTCTTCGTCCTGGCCAGGTTCTCGCGCGACAGGATGTTGCGGGTCTTGTCGGTGAGGGGGACATGCAGGGTGATGAAATCGGCGCGGTGGAGAAGCTCGTCCAGCTCGACCTTGTGGACGCCCAGTTGCTTGGCCCGCTCCTCGGACAGGAAGGGATCATAGGCGATGACCTTCATGTGCAGCCCGACCGCACGGTCGCAGACGATGCCGCCGATGTTGCCCGCGCCGATCACGCCGAGGGTCTTGTTGAACAGCTCCACCCCCATGAACTTGGACTTTTCCCACTTTCCGGCATGGGTGGAGGCGTTCGCCTCGGGGATTTGCCGGGCAACAGCGAACATCATGGCGATGGCATGCTCGGCGGTGGTGATCGAGTTGCCGAAGGGCGTGTTCATCACGATGACGCCCTTCTTCGAGGCCGCCGGGATGTCGACATTGTCCACCCCGATCCCGGCGCGGCCGACGACCTTGAGGTTGGTGGCGTTCTCCAGCAGCTTCTCGGTGACCTTGGTGGCCGAGCGGATGGCGAGGCCGTCGTATTGGCCGATGATCTCGGCCAGCTTCTCCTTGTCCTTGCCGAGCTTCGGCAGGTAGTCGACCTCGACCCCGCGGTCGCGGAAGATCTGGACGGCGGTTTCGGAGAGTTCGTCGGAAACGAGGACTTTGGGCATGGGATGGTCCTTGGATTTCGGGGGGGAGAGCGGGGCACGCCCCGACCTACGAATGGGGTAGGCCGGGGGCCCCGGCGGTTTTCACGCGGTTTCGGCCAGCGCGGCGATCTCGGCCCGGAAGGCATGCGCGATCCAGGGCATCAGCGCCTGCACGTCTGCGGTTTCCACCGTCGAGCCGCACCAGATCCGCAGGCCGGGCGGCGCGTCGCGGTAGGCGCCAAGGTCGAACCCCGCGCCCGCCTTCTCGATCCGCTTGGCGACGGCTTTCGCAAAGGCCTCGCCATCGGTGATCCGGGGATCGGTGAACTTCAGGCAGACGCTGGTGGTCGAGGCCGTCGCCGGGTCTTCCGCCAGGTTCGCGATCCAGGGGTTCGCGGCGCAAAAGTCGTGGACGACCTGCGCATTGGCCTCGGCCCGGGCGATCAGGCCCTGCAAGCCACCGACAGACTTCGCCCATTTCAGCGCGACAAGGTAATCCTCGTTCGCGAGCATCGAGGGCGTGTTGATCGTCTCGCCCTGGAAGATGCCCTCGATCAGCTTGCCCTTGGCGGTCAGGCGGAAGATCTTCGGCAGCGGCCAGGCGGGGGTGTAGCTTTCCAGCCGCTCCACCGCGCGGGGGCTCAGGATCAGCATCCCATGCGCGCCTTCGCCGCCCAGCACCTTCTGCCAGGAGAAGGTGGTGACGTCGAGCTTGTCCCAGGGCAGGTCCATCGCGAAGGCCGCGCTGGTCGCGTCGCAGATCGTCAGGCCCTGACGGGTGGCCGGGATCGCATCGCCGTTCGGCAGGCGCACGCCGGAGGTGGTGCCGTTCCAGGTGAAGACCACGTCCTTGTCAAAGTCGACCTGGGCGAAATCGACGATCTGCCCGTAGGGCGCCTTGCGCACGGTCGCGTCAAGTTTCAGCTGCTTGACCACGTCGGTGACCCAGCCCTCGCCGAAGCTCTCCCAGGCCAGCATCTCCACCGGGCGCTGCCCAAGAAGCGACCACAGCGCCATCTCCACCGCGCCGGTGTCCGAGGCCGGGACGATGCCTATGCGGTAGTCGGCGGGGACGCCGAGGATCTCGCGCGTCAGGGCGATGGCTTCCTTCAGCTTCGCCTTGCCGACAGCGGCACGGTGCGACCGGCCCACGGGCGCGTCGGCCAGCATGTTCAGGGAATATCCGGGAATCTTGGCGCAGGGGCCCGAGGAAAAGCGCGGGTTGGCCGGGCGCTTGGCCGGCGGAGTCAGGTCAGTCATGGTAGCCTTCCAGCTAAAAGCCCTTCGTTGGGGAAGGGTGTCCCACTGACTTGGCTAAAGGCCCGCCCGCTCTGGCGCAAGGGACAAAATCGCGCTAATGCGCCGCATCGTCGCGAAAAAGCGACGCCCGCGTTCACTATCGGAAACCCGCCCATGCATGTCGTGACCCTGCTGACCAACCCCGATACCCCGGTGCTGGAGCGCGTTACCGTCGAATCCCTGCGCAACGCCTGGGGCGGAGGCGCGGCGCGCTGGCTCGACCCCGGCGTGGCGGCGGAGTTCGACCTTGGAGCCGTGCCGGAGAATCGCTGGGAGGTCTGGGAAGGCCTGCAGGCGCTGCGCGTCGACATGGTGGTGCAGAAGGCCGCGGGGCGCAGGAAGCGGCTGCTGATCGCCGACATGGATTCGACGATGATCCGCCAGGAATGCATCGACGAGCTGGCCGACGAGGCCGGGGTAGGGGCGCATGTGGCCGACATCACCGCGCGGGCGATGAATGGCGAACTCGACTTCGAGGCCGCCCTGCGCGAGCGGGTCGGCCTTTTGAAGGGCCTGCCCGAAGCGGTGATCTCTCACGTGCTGCGCGACCGGATCACGCTGATGCCGGGGGGCAAGGTGCTGCTGGCCACGATGAAGGCGAACGGGGCCCATGCCGCGCTGGTCTCGGGCGGGTTCACCGCCTTCACGCAGGCGGTGGCCGAACAGCTCGGGTTTGACGAGAACCGCGCGAACAGGCTGCATGTGGAAGGCGGGAGCCTGCTGGGAACGGTGGCCGAGCCGATCCTGGGCAAGGAAGCCAAGTTTCTGGCGCTGCACGAGATCACCGCCCGGCTGGGGATCACTCCGGCCGAGGCGATCGCGGTGGGCGACGGCGCGAACGATCTGCCGATGCTCAAGGCCGCCGGAACCGGGGTCGCGCTGCATGCCAAGCCGCGGGTGCAGGCGGAATGCGAGGTCCGGGTGAACCATGGCGACCTGACGGCGCTGCTGTATCTGCAGGGCTATTCCCGCGACGGGTTCGCACCAGGCTGACAGCACCGGGGGCGCTTCGCCCCCCGGACCCCCCGAGAGTATTTGGAAAAAGAGCAAGCCGCATTTGCTCTTTTCAAAAATACTCCCGCCGGAGGCTCCGCCCCTTCCACCGGCGCGCCCCTCGGACCTTCTTCCGCGGCAGCGCCGTCCGAGGGGCTCGATGCCCCGAGGACGGCTTCCTCTTGCCCCGACATGGGGAAGCGGCCACAAGGGCGGGATGTTCGAGGTCCTCCCGCATCTTGTCCCGCTCCTGATCCTGGCCGCCTTCCTGGCCGGGTTCATCGACAGCATCGCGGGCGGGGGCGGGCTGGTGTCGGTGCCGGCGCTCCTTCTCGCCGGGGCCTCGCCGGTCGAGGCGCTGGCGACGAACAAGCTGCAGGGGACCTTCGGCGCCGGGACCGCCCTGTTCGCCTATACGCGCGGGGGGCATGTGCGGCCACGGGAGCAGGTCGGCATGGCGGCGATCAGCCTGGGGGCCGGAGGGGCGGGAGCGATGGTGGCGCATCTGGTCCCGGCCGAGGTGCTGCGGGTGATCATGCCCGTCGTGCTGATCGGCGTCGCGGCCTTCTTCGCGCTGAAGCCGGGGCTGTCCGACGACGCCAGCGTCGCACGGATATCACTGCCGGTCTTCGCGCTGACCGTGGTGCCGCTGGTAGCTGCCTATGACGGCTTCTTCGGGCCGGGCACGGGATCGTTCTTCATGATGGGCTTCGTGCTTCTGGCCGGCTATGGGGTGCTGAAGGCCACGGCGCATACCAAGATGCTGAACTTCGCCTCCAACATCGGCAGCCTGCTGGTCTTCATCCCCTCGGGTGCGATGTGGTGGGGGGTGGGGCTGGTGATGGCGGTGGCGCAGGTCGCGGGGGCCTCGCTTGGCGCGCGGCTGGCGATGCGGGTGGGGGCGGGGCTGATCCGGCCGCTGCTGGTCGTCGTCTCGACCGCCATGGCGCTGCGGCTGTTGTGGCAGGTCTTCGCGGGATAGGCGCTCAGCCGGCGTCGGCGCCCCAGTCGGCGGATTGCATCTCGCGCAGGCGGCTGGCGGTGCGCTCGAATTCGAAGGCCCCGGTCCCTTCCAGATACAGCCGTTCGGGCGTATCGGCGGCGGAGGCGACGAGGCGGACCCTCGCCTCGTACAGTGCGTCGACCAGGGTGACGAAACGCTTGGCCTCGTTGTAGTTCTCGGCCGAAAGCTGGGGGATGTCCTCGAGGATCAGGACGCGCAGGGCCTGGGCGATGGCAAGGTAGTCGGCCGGTCCCAGCGGCCTGGCGCAGAGGTCCCAGAAGGTCGCGCGGCCGATCCCGTTGGCGAAGCGCGGCAGGACCAGCTCGCGGCCGTTCACCTGCAGCGAGAGCGGGGCCTCGGGCGCGCCGCCGGTCAGGTCGGACCAGAGCGCGGCGATCTGTCCCCCGGCTGTGCGGGCGGGGTGGAAATAGACCTGCGCACCCTGCAGCCGGTGCTGGCGATAGTCGGTCGGGCTTTCCAGCTCGATCACCCGCAGCCGGTCCTCGATGAGCGCGATGAAGGGCAGGAACAGCCCCCGGTTCAACCCGTTGAGATAGAGGTCCTTCGGCGGGCGGTTCGAGGTGACCACGACCACCACCCCGGCGGCGAAGAGCTTGTCGAACAGCCGCCCCACGATCATCGCATCGGTGATGTCGGTGATCTGCATCTCGTCGAAGGCGAGAAGCCGGGTGTCGCGGATCACCGCCTCGGCCACCGGGGCTAGGGCGTCCTCGACCCCGCGCTGCCGGGCGGCGTGCATGCCGCGGTGGATTTCCTGCATGAAGGCATGGAAATGCACCCGGCGCTTGCGGGCGATCTCGGTCGCCTCGGTGAACAGGTCCATGACCATCGACTTGCCGCGTCCGACCCCGCCCCAGAGATAGATCCCTTTCGGCGGTGTGATCGGCCGCGCGAAAAGCCCGGCGAAAAGGCCGATGCGGCGGTTGGCGTTCTCCTCCAGCCAGCGGCGGATCTCCTCGAGCGGCTGGAGGACGGCATGTTGCGCCGGGTCGGGGCGCAGGGTGCCGGCGGCGACGCGGGCCTCGTAGAGTTCGGTCAGGGTCTGTCGCATGTCAGAGCGGGGCGAGAACAAGGCCCTGGGGGCCGTGGATCGGGGCGGCAAGGCCGGGGAGGAGGAGCCGGGACCAGAGGCCCGGCGCGGCGCGGGGGGCGGGGGCAACGGGCTGGTAAAGCTCGACCACGCCACCCTGGAAGGCGAGGAAGCGCACGGGGATCCTGCCTTCGGGGCGCTCAAGCTCGACGGCGGCGATCCGGCGGGCACCCTGCCCTTCGAAGAAGGCCTGCATCGGGGCGAGATCCGCGCAGGGAATGCCGACATGGTCCTGGCCGATCCCGGAGGGCGCGCCGGTCAGGCGCTGGCAAAGCTCGATCCGGGCGCCTTCGGGGCCGGAGAGGTAGGCAAAGCGCAGCCCATCGGTCCAGAATTCCGGGATCAGCTCGGGGCCGTCCGGCGTGACCCCGGCGTCCAAAGCCAGGCCGCGCGCGATGAGATCGGCAAGGGCGCGGTCGATGTCGGGCACGGTCAGCGCGACATGGTCGATGCGGCCGTGGCCCTGCGGCTGGCCCTGGGTCACGCGCAGGGCCTGGCTGCCCAGACGCCAGAGTCCCGCGTCGGGATGGAAGCCGAAGCGTTCCAGCATCCTGGCGCCTGCTTCGGGCGCGGCCAGCGTCAGTTCGGGGACGAGCATCGGCGCGCCTCCCTCAGCCGAAGACCGCGGGGTCGGGGCCGCTGCGGCTGCCGTCGTCCAGGGTGGCGATGGCGACCATGTCCTCCTCGGTCAGCTCCCAGTCGAAAAGATCGAGGTTCTCGGCCTGGCCCATGGCCCGGGTCGAGCGCGGGATGACGGAAAGGCCAAGCTGGACTTGCCAGCGCAGGATGACCTGCGCCGGGGTGCGGCCGGTGCGCTGCGCAGCGGCGCGGATCGGTTCGGCATCGAAGCTTTGGCCCCGGCCAAGCGGCGTCCAGCTCTGGGTGACGATCCCGAGGCTGTCGTGCAGGGCGCGAAGCCCGGCCTGCTGCAGGCGCGGGTGCAGCTCGATCTGGTTCAGGACCGGGACCACGCCGGTCTGGTCCACGATCCGGTCGAGATGCGCGGGCAGGAAGTTAGACACGCCGATCGAGCGCACCCGCCCCTCCTCCCGCAGGCGGATCAGGGCGCGCCAGCTGTCGACATAGAGGTCCTGCGCCGGGGCGGGCCAGTGGATCAGGCAGAGGTCCACCTCCTCCATCCCGAGGCGGGCAAGGCTGGCCTCGACCGCGCGCAGGGTCTGGTCGTGGCCCTGGTCGCTGTTCCAGACCTTCGTCGTCACGAAGACCTCGTCGCGCGGCACGCCGCTGTCGCGCAGGCCCTGGCCGAGCCCTGCCTCGTTCCCGTAGATCGCCGCGCCGTCCAGAAGCCGGTAACCCATCCGCAGGGCCTGGGCGACCGTTGCCGCCGTGGTTTCGGCCGGGATCTGCCAGAGGCCAAGGCCAAGCTGCGGGATGGAACGGCCGTCGTTCAGACGGAGTCTGTTGGCTTGCATGGGTCTTCCAGTGCGGTGTCGGGGGCGAGGAAGGGCCAAACCCGCCCCCAAGGCAAGAGGAAATCAACCTGCCGGCTGGCGCAACCCCAGGATGTCCCGCGCCTCGCGCCAGCTGGCGACGGGGCGGTCATAACGGTTGCAGATCTCGACCACCCGGCGGACCAGGGCGGCGTTCGAGGGGGCGAGACGGTCGCGGTCGAGACGGACGTTGTCCTCAAGCCCGGTGCGGGCATGGCCGCCCGAGGCGACCGCCCAGTCGTTCAGCACGATCTGCTGCGGACCGATCCCCGCGGCGCACCAGGGCGCGTCGGGACCGAACAGGCGATGCACGGTGCGGATGTAATAGTCGAAGACGTCGCGGTCGGCGGGCATCGCGTTCTTCACGCCCATGACGAACTGGACATAGGGCGTGCCCTTGATCTGGCCCTTCTGCTGCATCTCCTGCGCCTTGATGATGTGGCTCAGGTCGAAACATTCCAGCTCGGGCTTGACGTCGTATTTCGCCATCTCGGCGGCCAGCCAGTCGATCAGGTCCGGCGGATTCTCGTAGACCCTTGTAGGGAAATTGTTCGAGCCGGTGGTGAGCGAGGCCATGTCGGGCCGCAAAGGCAGCATCCCGCCGCGCGCCTGCCCCGCGCCCGAGCGGCCGCCGGTGGAAAGCTGGACGATCAGGCCGGGGCAATGCTTCTCCAGCCCCTCCTTCAGCCGCGCGAAGCGGTCGGGGTCCGAGGTCGGTTTGCCCTCGTCGTCGCGGACGTGGCAATGGGCGATGCTGGCGCCGGCCTCGAAGGCCTCATGCGTCGATTCCACCTGTTCGGAGATGGTGATCGGGACGGCGGGGTTGTTTTCCTTGGTCGGAAGCGAGCCGGTGATGGCGACGCAGATGATGCAGGGCTTGCCAGCGTGGGGATTGGTCATTTCTTTCTTGGTCCGTCTTGCGGTCAGGTGGATAGCGGGGCCCAGGGGCCGTGCGGTTGCGGCAGGCCGTCCAGCCGTTCAAAGCCGTGCAGCCCGAAGAAATCGCGCTGGCCCTGGATCATGTTGGCGGTCCCGCGGGCGGTGCGCATCATGTCGAACCAGGCCAGCCCCGCCCCCAGCGCGGGCAGGGCGAGGCCGTTCAGCGCGCCTGCCGCCACCACCCGGCGCAGGGCCGGCAGGCAGCGGTGCAGGTGGTCGGCGAAGCACGGCGACAGGATCAGGTTGCGCGCCGGATCCTCGGCCAGGGCGGCGGCCATGTCGTTCAGCATGGCCGAGCGGATGATGCAGCCTGCGCGCCAGACCCTGGCGATGGCGGGCATGGCGAGGGGCCAGGAGAACTCGGCCCCGGCAGCGGTCATCATGGCGAAGCCCTGGGCGTAGCAGAGGATCTTGCCTGCAATCAGCGCCTGCTCCAGATCGTCGAGCGTGAGGCCTTCGGTCAGCGGCCGGGGGGCGGGGCCATAAAGCGCCTCGCCCCTGGCCCGCTCCTGCCGCCGGGCAGAGACGTTGCGCGCCATGACGGCAGCCTCGATCACCGGGATCGGCGCGGCAAGGTTGTGCGCCTCGATCGCCGTCCAGCGGCCGGTGCCCTTCTGTCCGGCGGCATCGACGATGACGTCAAGCAGCGGCGCGCCGGTCACGGGGTCGGCAGTGGCGGCGACGGTGGCCGAGATCTCGACAAGGTAGGATTGCAGCGGGCCCCGGTTCCAGCGGGCGAAGGTCTCGGCGATGGCGGGGGCCGGCAGCGCCATGCCGTCGCGCATCACGCCGTAGGTCTCGGCGATCATCTGCATGTCGGCATATTCGATGCCGTTGTGCACCGCCTTGACGAAATGGCCCGCGCCCTCGGGCCCCAGATGGGAGGCGCAGGGGGTGCCGTCCTCGGCCCTTGCGGCGATGGCTTGCAGGACCGGGGCGATGCGGGTCCAGTCGGCGGGTTCGCCCCCGGCCATGATCGCGGGACCGTGGCGCGCGCCCTCCTCGCCGCCCGAGACGCCGATGCCCATGAAGCGGAAGGGCAGCCCCGCGCGGATGCGGCGGTTGGTATCGTGGAAATTGGCGTTGCCGGCGTCGATCACCAGATCGTCGGGGCCGAGGAGCGGGGCCAGGGCGGCAAGCTGGTCATCCACCACCGGACCGGCGGGGACCATCAGGACGATTGCACGGGGCGGGGCGATGGCGGCGACCAGATCGGCCAGGGAGGTCGTGGGCATGATGCGTCCGGCAAGCTCTCCGGCCCCGGCGTGGAAACTGCGGGTCACAGAGGCGGTGCGGTTCCAGACCGCGGTGGCAAAGCCCTTCTCGGCGATGTTGAGCGCAAGCGCCGCGCCCATCGTGCCAAGCCCGATCAGTCCGATCCGTGGTTTCGTCATGGCCCAGCCCTTTCATGGTGGCGTTCCCCCTGAGGATGCCACGGATCAGACCCGAGGCAAGCCGGCCGCTCCGCCGCGCCGGGATACTGCCCCTTGCGGGCTTTCGTCTACCGGAGTTGTGCGTTATGGTTCGTTTGTTGAGATATCGCACAAGCCGGACATGACCATCACCGAGCGCGACATAATGGGCGGGCTGGCCAAGGGGCTGGCGGTGATCGAGGCCTTCGCCGCCGACCGGCCAAGGCAGTCGATCAGCGATGTCGCCGCGGCCACGGGGCTGGACCGGGCCACGGCGCGGCGCTGTCTTCTGACGCTGGTGCATCAGGGTTTTGCCGAGTGGGACGGAAAGTTCTTCACCCTGACCCCGCGCGTGTTGCGGCTGGGGACGGCCTGCCTCGCCTCGATGCCGATGCCCGCGATCGTGCAACCGGCGCTGGATGCGCTGTCGGACCGGATCGGGGAAAGCTCCTCGGTCTCGATCCTGGACGGGGGCGAGATCGTCTATGTCGCCCGCGCGGCGCAGCGGAAGGTGATGTCGATCAGCCTGATGCCGGGCTCGCGCCTGCCGGCCTATTGCACCAGCATGGGCCGGGTGATGCTGGCGGCCCTGCCCGAGGCCGAGGCGCGGATCCGGCTGGGCACGGCCCCCCTGCCCGCCCGCACGCCGCTGACGCTGACCGCGCCCGAGACGATCCTGGCCGAACTGGCCCGGATCCGCACGGACGGCTTTGCCCTGATCGACCAGGAGGTCGAGCTGGGCCTGCGCTCGGTCGCGGTGCCGCTGGTCAATGCGCGGGGGCAGGTGGTGGCGGCGCTGAACCTGGGCCTCGCGGCCGGACCCGAGTCGCTGGCGGCGATGGCGGCGCGGCTGGTGCCGGAGCTGCGGGCCGTTGCGGCAGGGCTGCGCGGGCTGCTGCGCTAGGATTCACGCAGGATCAAGGGTTTGGACCCGGCGCCGACGCCAGGCTTCGGGCTGCGCAGGAAAAATATTGACAAGCTCGAAATAATACCGATTGTTGATATAAATATCGTTTTTCGGGACAAACCTATGACTGTCGACCTGCCTCGCGTCACCTATTCCAACATCGGCGCCGATTTCGGCCCGCTGCACGACCATCTGGACCGGGCGATCCCCGATTTCGCAGCCAGCTGGCTGGGCCGGGCCTGGACAAGCCGCTTTGCGACCGGGCCCGCGCGCAACGTCGCCAGCCCGATCGACCCGGCGCTGGTGCTGGGGGCCTTCCCCGAATCGACGCCCGGGGATGTGCGGGCCGCCGTCGCCTCGGCAAAGGCGGGGGCGCGGGTCTGGAACCGGAGCAGCCTGGACGACCGGCTGGAGTTCGCGGCCCGCTGGCGCGCGGCGCTGGCCGAGGACAAGGACCTCCTGGCGATGGCCGCGCTGTTCGAGGTCGGCAAGTCGCGGCTGGAGGCGATGGGCGAGGCCGACGAGGCCGTGGACATGCTGGACTATTATCCGGGCGAGTTGCGGGCCAACCGGGATTACCGCCGCCCGATGAACCAGATGGTGCCGGGGGAAAGCTCGCTCAGCGTGCAGCGTCCCTATGGCGTCTTCGCGGTGATCGCGCCGTTCAACTTCCCGGTGGCGCTGTCGGTGGGGATGCTGTGCGGGGCACTGCTGACCGGAAACGCGGTGGTCTACAAGCCCTCGCCCGATTGCGCCCTGACCGGGCTTCTGCTGGCGGAAACGCTGCGCAAGGCCGGGCTGCCGGAGGGGGTGTTCAATCTGGTCCTTGGCGGGGCGGCAGTCGGCGAGGCGCTGGCGACGGACGAGGGGATCGACGGGGTAGTCTTCACCGGCTCGCACAAGACCGGCATGGCGATCTTCCGGCATATGGCGGGGCGGCCCTGGATGCGGCCGGTCATCGCCGAGATGGGCGGCAAGAACCCGGCCTACGTGACGCGCAACGCCGACATCGCCCGCGCGGCGGCGGGGGTGGCGCGCTCGGCCTTCGGGTTGCAGGGACAGAAATGCTCGGCCTGTTCGGTGGTCTATGTCGACAGCGCGGTGCGCGACCAGTTCGTCGCGGCGTTCAAGGAGTTCGCGGGCAAGCTGGTCGTGGCCGATCCGCGCGGGCGCGAGGTCTTCATGGGCCCGCTCTACAGCGACGCGACCGCCCGGCGGTTCGAGGCCTCGGTCGCGCAGGCCAGGGCCGAGGGCAAGGTGCTGTTCGGCGGCGACAGGATCGAGGAACTGGCGGGCAACTACTACCGCCCGGCCCTGGTCGAGATGGACGGGCCGTCGAGCCTGACGAGGGACGAGTTGTTCATGCCCTTCGTCGTGCTGCGCGCGGTCGACGGGCTTGAGGCGGCGCTGGCCGAGGGGAACGCGGTCTCCTACGGGTTGTCGGCCGGGATCTACACCAATGACGAGGACGAGCTGCGCCAGTTCCTGGAGGGCGCCGAGGCGGGCGTGCTGTACGCCAACCGCGCCTCGGGGGCGACGACCGGGGCCTGGCCGGGCGGGCAGCCGTTCTGCGGCTGGAAGGGCACCGGGGTCGGCGGCAAGGGCGGGCTTGGCATCTGGTATCTGCCGCAGTTCATGCATGAGCAAAGCCATACGATCATGGCGATCTGATCCGGGCCGGGCGGCCCCTGCCGCCCCCTATCCCCTTTCCTTACGGTTGCATCATGCCCAGCTATCCCGACAGCTTCCCGACCTCGGCCCGGCTTTTCGAACGTGCCCGCAGGGTCATGCCCGGCGGCAATACCCGCACCACGGTCTTCATCGACCCGTTCCCGATCTATGTCACCGACGGCGAGGGCTGCCGGGTCCGCGATGCCGACGGGCAATGGTTCTATGACTGCATCAACAACTTCACCGCGATGATCCATGGCTACGCCCAGCCGGAACAGGTCGCGGCGGTCACCGACCAGCTGCGGCGGGGCACGGCCTTTGGCGGGCCGACCCCCTCCGAGATCGAGCTGGCCGAGCTGCTGGTCGGCCGCCTGCCCGCGATGGAGCAGATCCGCTTCGCCAACTCGGGGACCGAGGGCGTGATGATGGCGATCAAGGCGGCGCGGGCCCATACCGGGCGGCCCAGGATCGTGAAGATCGAGGGCGCCTATCACGGATCCTACGACTTTGCCGAGGTAAGCCTGGACAGCGCGCCGGGCAACTGGGGCGACATGCCGGCCTCGACCGCCTATGCGCGCGGCACGCCGCAGGGGGTGCTGGACGACGTGCTGGTGGTGCCGTTCAACGACATCGCGGCGCTTCGGGCGGTCTTCGCCCAGCACGGGGCGACGATCGCCGGCGTGCTGATCGACCCGATGCCGAACCGCGCCGGGCTGATCCCGGCGCGCAAGGATTACCTTGAGGCGATGACCGAGACCGCCCATGCGGCGGGGGCGCTGGTGATCTTCGACGAGGTGATCTCGTTCCGGCTGGGTCATTCCGGGGCGCAGGGGCTTTGGGGCATCCGCCCGGACCTGACCGCCCTGGGCAAGATCATCGGCGGCGGTTTCCCGGTCGGCGCGGTGGCGGGCCGGGCCGAGGTGATGGCGGTCTTCGACCCCACGCGCGGCAAGCCTGCCCTGCCGCATGGCGGCACCTTTACCGCCAACCCGGTCACGATGCGCGCGGGCCTTGCCGCGATGCAGGCGCTGACGCCCGAGGCCTTTGCCCATCTGGACGACCTTGGCGCGATCCTGCGCGACGGCACCAACGACGCGCTGGCACGGCTTGGCCTGCCGGGGGCCTGCGTCGGGCTGGGGTCGCTGTTCAAGGTGCATTTCACCGCCGGGCCGATCACCGATTACCGCAGCGTCTATCCCGGCAAGGTCGAGAAGGCGCGGCTGGAGGCCTTCCACCGCGGCCTGCTGAACCGGGGCGTGCTGTCGGCGAGCTATGGCCTCTTCGCCCTTTCCACGCCGATGACCCGCGCGGACGCCGGAAAGATCCTTGCCGCGATCGAGGACGCGCTTTCCGACATCGCGCGCGCCGCCTGACATCAGACCGAACGGACCCAATCCATGACTGCCCAGATCCATGTCGCCGTGATCGGCGGCGGTGCCGCAGGCACTTCGACCGCACTTGCCCTGATCGAACAGGGCGCCCGGGTGACGCTTCTCGATGCGGACGCGCTTGGCTCTGGCTCGTCCGGGCGCTCGGTGGGCGTGGTCGGCACCCAGATGACCGACCCGTTCCAGATCGAACTGCGCCGCCATTCCATCGCCCGCTTTCGCGATTGGGAGAGCCGGGGCCTGCGCTTCAACCATATCGGCTATCTGCGACTGGCGCGGACCGAAGCGCAGATGGAGGCGCTGGAACGCTCGCAGCGGATGCAGGCCGGGGCGGGGTTCGAGGCGCGGCTTTACCGGCGGGACCAGCTGCGCGAGCTGGTGCCGCATCTGTCCACCGAGGGGCTGGCCGGCGGGATATTCGGGCCGAACGACGGCTTCCTGGATCCCTATGAACTGTGCAGCTTCCTTGGTGCGCAGCTTCGCGCAAGTGGCGGCGCGGTGCGGCAGTTCTGCAAGGTGACCGGGGCCCGTCGCACTCCCGGCGGCTACCGGCTGGAGACGACCGGCGGGCCGGTGGACTGCGACGTGGTGGTGAACGCCGCCGGCGCCTGGGCGCCCCGGATCGCCGCGCTGTTCGGCCAGGTGCTGCACATCCACGCCGAACGGCACGAGGCGCTGAGCGTGCTTCTGGACCAGCCGCTGGGCTATGTGATGCCGATGGTGATGGACCTGATCGACGGCCAGGGCACCGGGCTGAACTTCCGCCACGAAAAACCGACCGAGCTGATCTCGGAGATCCACAAGGTCGAGACCGCGCCCTCGGAAAACCCCGACGCCTACAACGACCAGTGCGGGGATTCGGCGCGCGAGATGCTGGCCGAGCTTCTGCTGGAGCGCCTGCCCGACCTGCCCGGCGCGCGGCTGGGACGGGGCTGGGCCGGGCTTTATCCCGAGACCTTCGACCACCGGCCCTTCGTCGGCCCGCTCGATCCGGCCGAGCCGGGACTGGTCACCGTGGGCGGCGGCGGCGGCTACGGCATCCAGCTTTCGCCCGTGATGGGGCTGATCGGGGCGGACTGGGTGCTGCGGGGCCGCCCGGTCACCGTCGCCGGGGCCGAGGCGCTGCTGCCCACGCCCGACCGCAACCGCCCGCTGCGCGAGGTGCTGTGATGGCCGGGGAAGTTCAGCCCATCGTCTCGCTCAAGGGTATCAACATCCGCTACGGCACCCATCACGCGGTGCGCGACGTATCGCTGGACATCGCGAAGGGCGAGGTCGTGGCGATGGTCGGCCCCTCGGGCGCGGGGAAGAGCACGCTCTTGCGCGCGATCAACATGCTGGAGACCCCGGCCTCGGGGACGCTGCATGTGGGGGATATTACCTTCGCGCTGGACCGGCCGCTGGGACAGAAGGACCTGCTGGCGCTGCGGCGTTCGACGGGGATGGTATTCCAGCAGTTCAACCTGTTCCCGCACATGACGGTCCAGCGCAACATCTCCTTGCCGCAGATGCGGGTGCTGGGCCGATCGCGCGAGGAAGCCGACCGCGTGACCGCGCGCCTGCTGGAGCGGGTGCATCTGGCCGACAAGGCGCAGGCCTATCCGGCCCGTCTGTCGGGCGGGCAGCAGCAGCGCATCGCCATCGCCCGGGCCCTGGCGCTGGACCCGCAGGTGATGCTGTTCGACGAGCCGACCTCGGCGCTGGACCCCGAGCTGGGGCTGGAGGTGCTGTCGGTAATGCGCGAACTGGCGGCGGAGGGGATGACGATGATCGTCGTGACGCATGAAATCGCCTTCGCGGCCGAAGTGGCCGACCGGGTGATCGTCATGGCCGACGGCCAGATCATCGAGGAGGGCCCGCCGGATCGGGTGATCCGCAACCCCAGCCTGCCGCGCACGCAGAAGTTCTTCCGCGCCATCCTGGAACGCCACTGATGCTGGACACGTTCATTGCCCTTCTGCACGGCGTGCCGGTGTCGCTGGCGGTGACGGGGCTGGCCTTCGCGCTTGGCGCGGTGCTGGGCGTGCCGCTGGTGCTGATGCGTCGGTCGGGCCACTGGATGCCGCGTCTTCTGGCCCGGACCTACATCGAGATCGCCCGCGGCATCCCGCCGGTGGTCTGGCTGTTCATCATCTTCTTCGGCCTGGGCAGCGGCATCGTCAGCCTGACGCCCTTCCAGGCGGCAAGCCTGGGGATGGGGCTGATCTCGGCCGCTTATCTGGCCGAGATCTACCGGGGCGGTTTCCTGACCCTGCCGGCCGGGCAGGACGCCGCCGCAGTCGCGCTGGGGATGACGCGGGCAGACCGGCTGCGCTTTGTCCTGGCCCCGCAAGTGCTGCGCGTCTCGATCCCGCCGATGGCGACCTTTCTGGTCAGCCTTCTCAAGGACACCACGGTGGCATCCACGATCGGGGTGCGCGACGTGATGATGCTGGTGACGCAACAGGCGCAGGCCGCGGGCGGGGGCTTCGCGCCCTTCATCTCGGCCGCGGTGCTTTACATCCTTCTGTCGATCCCGGTGGCGCTGCTGGCGCGGAAGATGGACGCCCGCCTGCGCGCGAGGACCTCGCGATGACCGATCTTCTGACGAACTGGGCGGACTGGCTGCCGCAACTGCTGAAGGGGCTCGGGATCAGCCTGCAACTGACCGGCTTTGCCCTGGCCCTGGGCCTGCCGCTGGGGCTGGTCCTGGCGCTGGCTTCCTCGGCCAGGGGTCCGGCCCTGCGCTGGCCCGCCGTCGCGCTGGTCGAGATCGGACGCGGCGCCCCGGCGCTGGTGGTGCTGCAGATGGTCTATTACGGCCTGCCCTCGGCCGGGCTGAACCTGAGCGCCTTCCTTTCCGGGGCGATCGCGCTGGGGCTGACCACCGCCGCCTATACCAGCGAGATCCTGCGCGCGGGCATCAATGCCGTGCCGCAGGGCGAGGTCGAGGCGGGCCAGGCCCTGGGCATGACCCGGCAGGACATCCTGCGCTTCGTGGTGATCCCGCAGGGCGTGATCTTCGCGGTGCCGGCGCTGATGGGGTTCGCCATCCTGATCTTTCAGGCCACGGCGCTGACCTTCACCATCGCCATCCCCGAGCTTCTGGCCCGCGCCTACCGGATCGGGGCGGCGACCTACCTCTACCTCGATGTCCTGATCCTGGCCGGGCTTGTCTACCTGGCCGTCACCATTCCGTTCGGCTGGCTTGTGAACCGGGCCGCGCGGCGTCTTGGCAGCCATCTCGGCTGACCGCAACCCAACAGGAGAACCCATGAAGACCACCACCCTGACCAGCCTGGGCCTTGCCCTGACCCTGATCGGCGCGACCTCGGCCCTGGCGCAGGACTGCGCGCCGAAACATGCCTTCACCACCCTGGCCGAGGGCACGCTGACCGTCGCCCTGACCAACACCCCGCCCTATTCGGCCGAGGTCGAGGGCAATGTGGGCGGAATCGACGGCGACCTTCTGAAACGCTTCGCCGAGGAAAATTGCCTGACCATCGCCTACGAGATCTTCAACTATCCCGGCGCGGTCTCGGCCGTGCAGTCGGGCCGCGCCGATGTCGCCATCGGCGGCTTCTATCGCACCGCCGCGCGCGACCAGGTGGTCACGCTGTCGACCCCGGTCTACCTGGACCAGCTGGCCGTGACCTCGAAGGCCGGCTATTCGACCCTGGACGAGCTGATCGGCAAGAAGGTCGGCACGGTCGAGGGCTATGACTGGGTCATGGAGATGCAGGACACGATCGAGGGTTCGACCACCTATCCCTCGTCGCTGAACCTGGCGCAGGACGTGCAGGCCGACCGGCTGGACGCGGGCCTGGAAGGGTTCGGCGCGGCGGTGGTGCTGCATGCCGGGACCGATGTGAAGGTCACGCTGCTGCAGGCCGACGAGCGCATCGCGGCGACGACGCTGGCCTCGCAGACGGCGTTCCTGCTGCCCAAGGGCAACGACGATTTCGTCGCGGCGATGAACGCCAGCCTCGAGGACTATCGCGGCGCGGGCGTCATCGCCGAGGTGCTGACGGCCTATGGCCTTGACCCCTCGGCCGCGACGGTCGGCGACAGCCGCGTGATCGAGTAGGCAGAGGCCCAGCCGGACCTGGCCCGCCGCACCATGCGGCGGGCCTATCTTTTCCATGGCAGAAGCGGATTGTTGCCCTTGGACCCCGCGCCGCCTAAGCAGGGGGACAGACGCATTTCACGGAACACCCACAGGATGCCCGCCCCAGACCAGCGCGACAAACCGCTCGAGCGGTATCTTTCGGTCCTGGAGCTGCTGGCGCCGCAGCCCGATGGCCTGACCCCCGGAGAGCTGGAGCGCGCGCTGGACCTGCCCAAGGCGACGATGAACCGGATCATCCATGTCCTGCTGGACAGCGGGTTGATCGCAGGCTCGACCGGGCGGGCGCGGGCCTATCGGCTGGGGCCGCGGATCCTGCGGTTGCTGACCGGCGCGCATGACCTGAGCTGGCTGGAGCGCATCACCGAGCGCCCGTTGCAGGACCTCGCCGGGGCGACCGGGCAGTCGGCCTTTGTCGCCTGCCTGTTCGGGGCCGAGGTCCGCTCGGTCAACTGCGTCGCGCCGGATACGACGGTGCGCTTCCACATCGTGCCGGGCACCGGGATGCCGCCACATGCCTCGGCGACGGCCAAGTCGATCCTGGCCTTCGCCCCGCCCGAGGTGCTGGAGGCGGCGCTGGCGGTCGAACGGACGGCCTTCACCCCCCGCACCATCACCGGGCGCGCCCGGCTGGACGAGGAACTGGCCCAGGTCCGCGCGCGGGGCTATTCCATCGAGCATGGCGAGCATGTCCTCGGCCTTGCCTCGGTCGCGCGGCCGATCCCCGGCGCGCAGGGCGAGGTCCGCTTTGCCGTGGGCCTGACCGGGCCGGAGGGAAGCATCGTCGGCCCGCAGATGGAGCGCAACCTTGCCGCCCTGGCCACGGCGCGGGACCAGCTGGCGAAGGTGCTGTCGCTGCCGATGCCCTGACGGCCCTCAGCCAAGGGCAAGCCAGGCCGCCGTCGCGGCGGTCGCGGCGGCCGCGCTGATCCCGGCCAGGGGCAGCCAGAAGCGCGCGGGCCCGGCGAGGGCGGCCAACCCCATCCGGCCCAGCGCGTTCGCGGCGATCGCGATCAGGATCGCGGTCCCGAGCATCGGCAGGTCCAGCGTCGGCGTCTGGAGCCGCAGGGCGCTGAGCACCGCGACATCGACATCCAGCAGCGCCGACAGCGCCGAGGCGACCGGCAGGCTTGCGCCGCCGAAGCGGGCCACCAGCGCCGCGCTGGCGGTGGAGACCAGCGCGAAGACCGCCGCGAACACCAGAAGGGTGCGCAGCTCGAACGGGTTGCGCAGCGTGCCCTCGGGCGTGAGCGGCTCGCGCTGGCGCACCAGCATCGCCAGCCCGGCGCCCCCCATCACGAAAGCCGCCGCCAGGGCGGGCGGGGCGACCAGCGGCAGGACCTCGGGGCGCAGCAGCGCGATCACGACCTGGACCCGCAGAAGCGAGACCAGCGCCGCCAGCGCCGCCGCGCCGACCAGCGGGCGGACCTGTCCCGCGCCCGCGGCCATCCGCGCCAGCGCCACGGTGACCGCCGTGGAGGAGGCCAGCGATCCGGCCAGCGCGCTGACCAGAAGGCCGCGCGTCGGGCCCAGCACCCTGACCGCGATATAGCCCGCAAAGGAGATCGTGGCGATCAGCACGGTGAAGAACCAGATCTCCCAGGGGTTCAGCCCGCCCCAGGGATCGACGGCCCGGTCGGGCAGCATCGGCAGGATGATCATGGTCATCACCGCCAGCATCAGCGCCGAGCGCAACTCGATCCAGTTCAACCGGCGAAGGCTTGCGTGCAGCATCTCGCGCCCGGCCAGAAGCGCGGCCAGCGCCGCCGCCCCGGCGGCCGCGACCTGGGTGTCGCCGCTGACCGCCAGCCCGCCAAGGCCGAAGACGCCAAGCCCGGCCATCACGCTGGTGACGCTGAAATTCTCCTCGTGGCTGGATTCGTGCAGCTGAAAGACGCCGTAAAGCCCGGCCATGCCAAGGAACCCGGCGGCGAAGACCAGCGGAGAGCCCATCTCCTCGGCCAGCGCGGCGAAGACGCCGCCAAGCAGACCGAAAAGTCCGAAGGTGCGCAATCCCGCCGTGCGGCTGCCGGCCCGCCCCTCACGCTCGCGCCAGCCGCGTTCGAGGCCGACCAGAAGGCCGATTGCAAGCGCCACCCCCAGCCGGAAGAACTGATCCTGCATATCCGCCCCGATCCCTGCCCGGCGCCAGACTAGGACGGAAGCCGGAGGCGGAACAGGGGTCAGCCGTCGGAAGGGGCCGGACTGCGGCGCGCGGGCCAGAGCAGGCGCTGGTCGCCGCCCAGCTTGGAATTGCCAAGCTTCTTGATGCGCCTGACCTGCGCGGCAAGCGCGGGATCCGGCTGCAGCCGCAGGTAGGCGGGCACCCAGGCAAGCTCATGGTCCCGGGGCCTTTTTCCGGGGCCACCGACGGATTGCGCCTTGCCGGTGATCGCCACGACCGGGGCCGGATCGGCAAGCCCGGCGATGGTGAAGCCGACGATGCGCGGGATCGCCCGGTTGCAGGCGGTGAAAAGGCCCGGCCGACGCTCTTTCAGCAGGGCGGCGGTCACGACCAGCGGGGCCACGGCATGAAGCTGGTAATGCAGCGCCAGCCTGCCGCGCCACATCTCGTTCGGCAGGCTGCCATCGGCATCGGCGGTGCAGGCCACCAACTCGGCCGATCCGGCGCCCCAGTCGATCAAGGCCGGATCGTTCAGCGTGAGGCCGACACGGGTCACCGCCAGCCCGGCCCAGGCGCGCAGGTTGTTTTGCGAGGCGCGGGGCGGAGCCTCGGCGTCGAACCAGGCCATCGTCTGCCGCGCCCGGGCGCGCAGCCAGTCCTCGATCACCCGGTCGCGCGGCGTGCCGGGGGCCTTGTCCAGCACGGCCGCATAGGCGAAGGCGATCCCCCCCACCCGCGACGGGGCCGAGAGATTGGCGCCCTGCGTGGTCAGCTTGCTCAGCGCCCCGGCCTTCGCCCAGGCGCGGATGCTGTCCATGACGCAGGCCGACGCCTTTGCCACCGCCTCGGGCTTGCTTTTCGGATCGTGCAGGATGTCGGTCTGGCGCGCGAGGTCGGCGATGAAGTCATCGATCGGCTTCAGCGCGGCGGTCACCGCCTTGTCGCCCTCCTCGTCAAAGTCGCTGCGGTTCTTGCTGTCCTCGGCATAGCGGCTGCCGAAACCCAGCGAGACGACGGGCTTGCTGTCCGAGGGGCAGATCTCGGCGGCGAGCGGGCCGGCGAGCAGGCTTAGTCCGAGGGCAAGGGTGCGCAGGGTCATTGTCCGACCTCCGTCGTCAGTTCCAGGGTCCGCAGCCGCTGGGCTGCATCCGTGTCGCCCAGATCGGCGGCCTTGCGCAACCAGACAACCGCCTCGCCCCGCGAGGGGGTTACGCCGATGCCGAAGACCAGCGCATCGGCATAGTCGATCATCGCGGCCGGCTCGCCCGCCTCGGCGGCGCGGCGCAACCATTCGGTCGAATCGATCACCTCGGCCGGGGTCGAGGCGGATTTGCGCAGGATCAGCGCATATTCCCGCATCGCGACCGCGTTGCCGGATTCCGCCGCCGTCAGATAAAGCGCCGCCTCGTCGATGCTGCGATAGGCGATGGCGCGGATCTCGGGCGTCGCCGTGCGCAGGCGCCCGAGAGCTGCGGGCAGTTCCTCGGGCGCGCTGAAGCGGACCAGGTCCACGAACAGCCCGGCCGCGATCTCGGGATCGTATTCGGGGGAACTGCGGTGCGAATAGATGTTGAGCAGCCGGTGGATCGCCACCCGGCTGCCGTCGTCGCGGGCGGCCTCGTAGAAGGCAAGGATGCGCGGCTCGTCGGCATCGGTGCCGTAGCGGCTGAAGACATCCGCCAGATCGGCCAGCGCCGCGCCCTTGCCCTGCGCCAGGTATTCGGCAATCCCGAGCCAGCGTTCCAGCAGCGCACGGTCGCCGGAGCGGCCGACGGCATCGGCCAGGCGCAGGGCCTCGTCGAAGGTGCAGCCGGTGATCGCGGTGGCGCGGCGCTGGTAGTCGTCGAACACCGCCTTGTCCTTGATCAGCGGCAGGGCCAGAAGCAGGGCGTCGAAATCGCCCCGGGTGTCGATCGTCTCGGCGTAGCGGCCATAGACGGCGGCGAGGTTCGGGAAGGTTTCCGGGTCGGCCAGGGGCAGCAGCGCCATGGCATCGCCATTGCCGCGCTCGGCCAGCGGCAACAGGAGGTCCAGCGCCTCGGCCTGGGCGGCGGCGTTGATATGCCCCTCATCCAGCAGGGCTTCGGCCAGTTGGGCGCTGGCCGAGGTTTCGCCCCGACGCACGGCCTGGCGGAAAAGGTCGAGCGCCGCTTCCCGCGCCGCCGGACTGCGGGCGGCCTTCAGCGCAAGGCTGGCGCGGGCGGTGGTCACGCCGGGGAAGCGGGTCGCGTAGTCGGTCCAGAAGGCCAGTGTCCGGGCCGGGGCGCCGCGCTTCTCCAGCAGATACATGTATTGCGCGATGGCGGAGATGCGGCCGTTCAGGGCCTGGGTCTGGACCTCGGCCTCGGCGATCGGGTCGGGCGTCGCGGCAAGCCTTGCAAGCTCCTCCGGCGTGAAGTCGACGGCGATGGTCGCGGTGCTGTCCGCGGCTCGGACCCAGTAATCCGCCTCGGCCACCTGCGGCGCATCGGGCGCGCGGCAGATGAAGGCGTTGGAAAGTTCCAGCAGCGGATCCACCTCGCCGCCCGAGACGACGACCTGGATCAGCTGGTCCATGACCTTGTAGAAATCGGCCGGGGTCCGGGCGGCGCGGAAACGCATCGGGGCGGTACGCTCCATCGCGGCGTATTCGCCAAGGTCGATCGCGCGATCCAGAAGCTCTTTCGCCTCGGCCTCGCCGGCCCAGCGGCCCTTCTGCCTCAGCACCTCCTCGGCCATGGAGATCAGCGCCCAGGCAGGGGCCCTGGGCGAGGCGGCCAGGTCGGACAGCGCCTTTATGTAGCGCGGGGTCCATTGCGGATCGCGGCGGGACTGCGCCTGCAGGAAAAGGACATGGCTGGCCGCGCCGGGCGCCCAGTCGCTTGCGGCGGCGGCGGCATAGGTCGCGTCGGCGGCCTCCAGATCGCGGGGCACCAGCGCGCCGTCGGCCTCGACCCGCGCCAGCGCGGCCTGGGCATAGGGCAGCCCGGCCTCCGAAGCCGCCGTCAGGTAGTGCAGGAGGACGTCGTTGTCCTTGGCGATGTCCTCGGCCCGCAGGTGCATCTCGGCCACCCGCCAGGCCGAGATCGCGTCGCCAAGATCGGCCGAAAAGCGGAACCAGCGTTCGGCCAGGACCGGGTCGCGGCTTACGATGTTGCCGTTCATGTATTCCCGGGCGATCCGGTTCACCCGGTCGCAGATCAGCGGGTCCAGCTTGCCCAGAAGCGCGCCGAAGGCCATGGTGACGCCCAGTTCCGGCGGCACGTCCCAGCCTTCGACCGGCCCGCCCTGATTCTCGCGCTCGACCAGATCGAGGATCGCATCGGCATTGCCGCCGAAGGCCGCGGTGAGAAGCAGCGCCTCGCCCTTCTCGGTGTCCCGTTCGATGCCGACGCCGCGCATGAGATAGCCCGCAAGCAGGTGCTGCGCCCGCGGCGTCTGGCTGAGGTCCGTCGCCGCCAGCTTTTCCACCAGCCCCTCCTGCTGCAGTTCGGCCAGGTGTCCGGTGGCCAGCAGCAGCTCGATCCGGTCGATCAGCATGTTGGCGTCGGAATATTCCGGGTCCAGCGTACGGAAACCGGCCTGCACAGCGCTGGCCAGGTCGAACCAGCGCCGCGGGTCCAGTTCGATCAGGCGGCGCAGGTCGCGCTTGATCAGCCCGGTATCGGTTTCCGGCGGCGCGGCGGGATCCGCGCCCTCCCATTTCGCGACCAGAGCCTCGTCGCTGAGGTTCCGGTCGCAGATCGGGGCCGAGTCCAGCACCGGCGGCTCGAACACCAGGTCCACGGTCGCGGCCCGCGCGGCGACGGGCAGGGCAAGAACCAGAAGGGTGGCAAGGGTGGTGCGGAGCATGGAATCGGCCTTCCTGTCAGGGGGTCACTTCGCAAGCGCGTTCGGCGCGACGGTGGCGGTGTAGCTGCCGCCGGTGCCGGACAGCACGATGGCGACGCCCTCGCGCCGCTTCAGCGCCACGGCGGGGACGGTGGCCACCACCGTCTCGCCGTCGCGCACCTCGAAATCCAGCGTCAGCGGGGCCTTCAGCGCCACCGCGCCGCCGCCGTTCACCGCAACGCCTTCGATCGCCATGGCCTTGGCCTGCGGCACGTAAAGGTCGGCCGAGGCGATGTCGGACAGGTTGTAGAAGGTGACATCGGCCTGCGCCGGGTTGTTGGAGATCTTGTCCACCACCAGCGCCGAGGTCCCGTCGGCCCCCACGACGAAGGAGTAGAAGGTCGCCGGTTCGATGGTCTCGGTGGTGGAGGTCTCGCCCGAGGTGATCTTCACCTCGGTCTCGCCGTCGATCACCACATAGGGGGTGACGCCGCCGTCAACCCTGTCGAAACTGGCCGACTGGATCACCGCGACCGGGGTTCCGGCATCGACGACACGGACGAAGCTGGCTTCGGGATTGGCCACGTCCTCGTACAGGCCGCCGTCCTGGGCCAGGGCGGCGGTGGCGGCAGCGGCAAGAACCACGAGCGACAGGGCGCCTTGGATGCGTTTCATGAATCGTCTCCTTTCGGGGTTGGACAAAGGGTGAGGGCCGAGGTCTCGCGCAGGGGCCGGTCGAAGGTGACGGCGACGCGGGTAAGATCGGGCCTCCAATAGGGTTCCAGCCGCAGGAAGAAGCGGCCGGTGGCGCGCAGGCGGTCGCCGCGCTCGATCCGGATGCTGCGGGTGATGCCGTCGGCGCCTTCCAGCGTGACGGTGGCCACGCGGGACCCCTCGCCGCCGAGGTCGAAGAGGAAGGCATCCGCAGGTTTCAGTTGCCCGGGCTCGAACCGGGCGGCCAGGGTGTCGGGGCCTTCGGGCGCGGCTCCGGTCTCGATATCGCAGGCGGGACCGGCGGCGGCGATCAGCTCGTCCATCGGGACCGGGCCGAATTGCGCAAGACTGTTGTAGATCGGGTTCTCCCAGACCAGGAAGGTCGGGCGGTCCTCGGCAAACTCGCGCGAGGTCAGGTAGGAGGTCATCGCGCCGAACTGGTTGCCGCCGGTGATCGCGTAGTTGACCGCCTCGATCCCGGCATATTCCGACAGGAAACCCGCGAAATTGTTGACGCTGCTGTCCGAGAACGAGGTGCCGACCAGCGCCAGGCTCGCCTCGGCCTCGCCGGTGCCGAAGATGTCCAGCGTGCCCGCCTCGGCGGGGGCGGCCTCGCCCCCCCCGGCGTCGGCGAAGATGTCCGAGGCATCGTTCACCTCCTCGGCGGCGCGGGTGGTGATCCAGGTGGTCGCCTCAACGGGCGGGAGGGAGTCCTTGCAAAAGGTCTGCAACTCGCGCCGGAGGCCGGAGAAGGCGACCTCGACCGGGCCTTCCTGCGAGGTGAACTCGACCGGAGTGACATCGGCATAGGCGGGGTGGCTGCGGATCATCTCGCCGATGGCCCGGGCGGCAAGGCGGGCGCCGGCGGGCGTCCAGTGGAAGTCGGCCTGGAAGAAGACCTTCTCGTCCGGTCCGGCCCCCAGCATCGCGGTCATCAGGTCGGGCGCGGCGACACCGGCCGCGGTCAGGCGGTCGATGACGTCACGGTAATTGGCCTGCATCGTCCCGGCGTCATAGCCATAGGCGGCAGCCTCGGGCGGCAGGTAGGCGGGCATGGCCTGGCCCTTGGTCGGCACGTTGACGAAGATGAGCGTGGTGCCCTGTTCGGCCAGGACGCGGGACAGATGGGCGAGTTGCCCCACGACGATATCGTCCATCGGATGCTGGAGGCGCAGGTCGGACTGCACCCGGTAGAACACCCCGTCCTTGCCCTCGATGCTGGCCGTCGGGGCGTATTGGGTGCGTGAGCACTGGAACTGCGATTGCTGGGCCAGGGCGGCCCCCGGCAAGAGGATCGCGGAGAGAATGAGGGCGGCGCGCATCATCGGGTGGCTCCTTGCAGGGTCTCGGGCCGCAGGCGCGGGCGCAGGCTGAGAGAGACGGTGGTCCAATCCTCGGCCGCCATCGCGGAAGGAGCGGCGGGGAATTCCGGCACGCCGCCGGGCAGCCGGTTCAGCAGCGTGCGCGCGATGGACTGGACGCCGGGGTCGGGGCTGGACAGCGCCAGCTCCAGCGGCCGGCGGGCGGCCTCGGGATCGGGCGGCAGGCCGGGGGCGCCGGTGAAATGGCTTTGCGCCAGGCGGATCCCGGCCTTGAAATCCCCGGCCTCGGCCGCGGCCAGCAGAAGCTCGCGCGCGCGGGGCACGTCCTGCTCGAAGGGCTTGCCGCGGAGAAGGAGTTCCGCCAGCCCGGCGGCGGCCACGGGATCGGTGCGGGCCTCGCGGTCCAGCACCTCGCGGATATTGCGCAGGCGGGCGGGGCCGAACTCGGCCTCGCCGCCGCGCAGGATGGCGACAAGGCGCGGGATGGCGAATTCGCGGTCGGCATAGACGGCGATCGAATAGTAATGCGCCGCATCGTCCAGGTATTCGACCAGGCCCCGTTCCTCCAGCCGGCGGGCATAGCGGGCCGCGGCAAGCCCCTCGCCCGCGTCGGCCAGGACCTGCAACTGGCGGTCGGAGAGTTCCCTCCCCGCCATCATCGACCGGCGCAGGTCCTTCAGCCGGGGGCTGGCCGCGATGGCCGGGGGCAGCACCACATCGGCCGCCACCGGCGTCACCGCCGCCAGCATGGCCAACAGAAGGCCGGCATGCAGCATGGGGTTACGCACCGTGGTCCTCCTTGTCCCCGGCCTCCCAGACCCCGGGGTCGGTCAGATACCGGACCGGGAATTCCCAGATCACCACGTCGGGCGGCGCCGCGCGGAAATCGGCGGAGGCGAGATAGTCCAGCATCGGCCGGGCAGGCCCCTGCCCTTCCGCGGCCAGGTTCAGCACGTCCCGCCCCAGCGCAAGCTTCAGCGACTCGGCGAAGCTCCAGGTCGGGTTGGCGGAGTATGAGGTGCCGATCAGCAGCGTCGCCCCGGCCTGCGCTCCGGCGAAGATGTCCAGGGTCTCGGCATCGACCAGCGGATCCGCGGTGAAGGGAACGGCGGCCTCGGGGGCCAGGCCGACCATGGGGGCCAGGTCGTCGGTGGTGACGAAGGAGACGAGATCGCCGGTAAAGGCCTCGGCTCCGGCGCTGCGGACCCGGAAGCGCGCGTCCCCGACCTGGACCAGGCCCGAGCCGGCAAGCGCCTGCGCCACGGCCCGCGCACCTTCGGGGGTCCAGTGGGTGTCGGTGCGGAAGAAGGCAAGGTCGTGCCGCGCCTCGGCCCGCAGCGCGGCGCGGGCGTCAAGGACCGGCACGTCGCGCGCCCGAAGGCCGGCCAGGAAATCGTCATACAGCGAGGCGATGCCCTTGGCCGCCTCCGGATCGCCATGGGCGACATGGACGTCCAGCTTGCCCGGCACCGGCACCACGACAAGCGCGGCCCCCGCCCGGGCCAGCTGGTCGCGCACCCCGGCGATGCGGTCAAGCTGGCCGTCAAGCGCGCCGGTCAGCGGCCGGACCTCCTCGGCGGTGTAAAGCCAGCCGTCCGAGCCGGTGACGACGCCCTTGCGCCCCTCGCCCATGGTCACGTAGCGCAGCGCGCCCATCACTCCGATCGCCGGGTCGCGGTGCGGCAGCGACCGGCGATAGACCTCGTCCATCCGCGCGGTCAGCGCGCCGCGCAGGGCGGTCGCGTCCAGCGGCACCTCATCCGGGTCGGGGAAACGGGCATATTCCAGGTTGAACACGGCCGCATAGCCGAAAAAGGCCACCGGCAGGACGTATCGAGCGGAACGCAGGACAAGCTGCATCATCGCCTCCTTAGAACTGGAAGTAGAGGAAGGGGGAAAAGCTCTGTTCGGCCAGGCGCATGACCGAGAGCGCGAAGATGGCCGAGGTCACCAGCATCGGCACCAGCGTGTCGGTCGCCGCCAATGCGCCGCCGGGGCCGGAGGGCACATAGTAGCGCCGGACCACGATCTCGCGGGCCATCGGCTCGACGGCGCAGACGAGGATGGCGAAGGCCATGATGACCAGGCTCTCGCGGGTGATCTGCAGCGCGACCTCGACCGGCAGCGACAGGCCGTTCAGGCCCAGCATCCCGGCGTAGAACCCGACCGCCTGGGTGATGTCCGGCGCACGGAACACGACCCAGCCCAGCAGCACGACCAGCAGCGTCAGCGCGACCCGCGACGCAGTGCGCGGGCGCATCGACCAGCCCAGCCAGCGTTCCGCGGCCAGCCAGCCGCCGTGCCAGATGCCCCAGACCACGAAAGTCCAGTTCGCGCCGTGCCAGAGGCCGCCCAGCACCATGACCGTCATCAGGTTGACATAGGTCCGTCCGCCGCTGACCCGGTTGCCGCCCAAGGGGATATACAGGTAGTCGCGCAGCCAGACCGACAGGCTGATGTGCCAGCGCCGCCAGAACTCGGTGATCGAGGCCGAGATATAGGGCGTGTCGAAATTCTCGCGGAACTTGAATCCCATCATCAGGCCAAGGCCCATGGCCATGTCGCTGTAGCCCGAGAAGTCGAAGTAGAGCTGGAGCATGTAGGCCACCCCTCCGGCCCAGGCGAGGGGCGCCGAGGGATCGGGCGTGGCGAAGGCCAGGTCGGCCAGGGGCGCCAGCGTATCGGCGATCAGCACCTTCTTGCCCAGGCCGATGGCGAACCAGGCCATGCCGTCCGCGAATTTCTGCGGGGTATGGCTGCGATGCTCGAACTGGTGCGCCAGGTCCTTGAAGCGCAGGATCGGCCCGGCCACCAGCTGCGGAAACAGCGCGATGAAGGCGGCGAAGTCGAAGAAGTTGCGCGTGGGCTTCGCATCCTGGCGCAGCACGTCCACCAGATAGCTGATGCAGTGGAAGACGTAGAACGACACCCCGATCGGCAGGATCAGGCGCCAGTGGATGTCCAGGCCCTCGGCCGTGGTGCCGAAAAGGGCGGCGAAGCTGTCGATGAAGAAGTTGAGATACTTGAACACACCCAGCACCGACAGGCAGCCCGTCACGCCGATGCCGCACCAGACCCGCGCCCTGCGGGTGCCGAGGTTGGCCGCGATCCGGTGGCCGATGCCGTAGGTCCAGAGCGTCGTGAGGAACAGCAGGAGCAGGAAGTCGAAGCGCCACCAGCCGTAGAACAGGTAGGACCCCGCCAGGATCAGGGCCGAGCGGAAGCGGAAAGGCGTCAGGTAGTAGAGCGCCAGGAAGGTCGGCAGGAACAGGAACAGGAAGATTTCCGAGGAAAAGACCATCAGGCTACTCCGTCTCGCAGGGAACGGCGGCCCCGGGCGTCGCGCCCAGGGCCGCGGGGATCACCAGGGCTTCGCCGGCGCTCAGCCAGGGGCCGAGCCAGGGCGCGAAGTCCCCGGCGAACTGGCGCGGGGTCTGGTCGGACAGGTCGTTGCCCGAAAGGGTGACCTCGCCCAGACCGGCGGCGCGCAGGCCCTCGCGGTTCCGGGCCAGGCGGTTGTCGGCCAGAAGCACCGGCCCCCTGCCCGACTGGTCCCGGACCTCGACCCCGGCCGAGCCGTTGGACAGGATCACGTTGTCCTCGACCCGCGCGGCGCCGGTGTGGGACAGGCGCAGCCCGGCCGTCCGGTTGGCCGCGATGATGTTGCCCCGGACCGTCACGCAATCCGCATGCCCGATGGAAATGCCGGCCCCGGCATTCGCCAGCACGACATTGCCGCGCAGATCCAGGTTCCTGACATTGCCCTCGACCTGGATGCCGTTGCCGCCCGCGCCCTGGATGGTGTTCGCGGCGACCCTCACCCCGTCAAGCTCGCCCGAGAGGCGCAGGCCCGCCCCTTCTCCGCCGGCGCTGATCCGGTTGCCGGCGATCACAAGGTTCCGCCCGTCGCGGACGACGACCGCGCCCGACCCGCCCAGCCGGTTCCCGGCAAGGACCAGCCCGTCCGCCCCCTGGAAGCCCAGGCTGACGACGCGCTCGAAGCCGCTGTCGGCCACCACCGGAGAGGCGGGCGATTGCAGAAGGCCCGTGGTCAGGACCGCGACGCCGCGAAAGGCCGTCGGGCCCTGGAAACCCAGGTCGGCGAAGCTGGCGCCCCGGGCCTGAAGGCTGCCCCGGCCGGTGACCAGAAGGAACGGCCGGAAGGCCTTGACGACCGGGTTCTCGCCGCCATCGCCGCGCAGGCTGGCCCCGTCGATCCGGATCGCGCCGAAGCTGAGCAGGAAGGCCCCGCCGGCGGTGTCCATCTCCAGCTCCTCCCCCTCGGTCAGGACCAGCGCCGCGCCGGGCCAGACGACGAGGGGACGTTGCAGATGCCAGACCTTGCCCTCGCGGCTGACCAGCCCGCTTGCCGCCTCCAGGTCGGCCAGCCGCGCGGTGCCGGACATGAGGTAGATCACGTCCGTCCGCCCATCCTGCGCCAGTTGCAGCGCAAGATGCCCGTTGCCGCCCGAGAGGATGGACAGCTGGGTCAGGGCCACCTGGACCTCTCCATCGCGCACATCCGGCGCGACCTCGGCCAGTACCGGGGGCTCGGGCGGTGTGACCGCCGGCAGGCCGCCCGCCAGTTCGCCTGCCAGTGCCGCCAGCCTGCCGGTATCGGCCTTGCCGGCAAGCTCGGCGGTGATGGCCGCATGCAGCCGGGCGTCCGGCTCGGCGCCCAGAGGGGCGGCGAGGAGGCAGGCGGCCAGCAGTGGCGGCCCAAGTCGCATCAAAGAACCTCCGGCAAGACGGGGACGCTGGTCCGGTGACGCCGGGCGGTCGGGGCGATCTTCTGCGGCTGGGTCTCCGCCGCGCTGCGGAATTGCAGGTGCATCAGCTTCAGCTCGCGCTCGGCCGTATTGGTCAGGGGCAGCGCGTGGTCGGCGTCGATCACGATGGTCTGGCCACGGCGGAGCGTCACCTCGGCCCCGTCGATCTTGCAGCGCCCCTCGCCGGCCATCACGGTCAGCAGGCTGGGCCCCTGCCCGGTGCCGTTGACCTGCAGGCTTGCGCTGCGGTGCACCGTCATGATCCGCATGTCGTGGCTGGCATCCGAGGCCAGCGTCTGGATCCGGCCCCAGGGCATCTCGCGCGTGGTGTGGCTGGAAACCTCGCGCCGCTTCTGCGCCTTCAGTTTCTCGACCACCTGCTTGACGTCCTGGGCAAAGGCGCGCTGGGTGACCAGCACCGCATCAGGCGTGTCGATGACCACCGTATCCTCCATCCCGATCACCGCGACGAGGCGGGTCTCGCTCTGGATCAGCGAGTTGCGGGTGTTCACGGCCATCACGTCGCCATGCAGCACGTTGCCGTCGCGGTCCTGGTCCGAGATCTGGTAGACCGCGTTCCAGGCGCCCACGTCGTCCCATTGCACGCCATGCAGCGGCGCCAGGGCGATGTTCGGCGTGCGCTCGAAGATCTGGCGCTCGGTCGGCTCGTTCGCGGCGCGGCGGAAGGCGGCCTCGTTCAGGACGATCCCCAGCGTCCGCATCTCGGCCCCGTCGACGGCGGCAGTCACCGCGGAATGGGTGGTCGGATCCAGACGGCGGAACTCCTCGATCAGGGTGTCGGCCCGCATCAGGCTGATGCCCGAGGCCCAGTAGACGCCCCCGGCCTCGATCAGGCTTCGGGCATGGTCATAGCCGGGCTTCTCGACGAAGCCGTCGACACGGTGCAGGCCGGCGTAATCCTGGTAGGCCCCGCCGTCGGTGATGTAGCCATAGCCGGTTTCGGGATAGGTCGGGATCACGCCGAAGCTGACGATCCGCCCGTCCTGCGCCGCCGGAAGCATCGCGGAGATGATCCGGTTGATGTCGCCCTTGATCACGTGATCCGAGGGCAGGACCAGGATCACCGCCCCCGGGTTCTCGCGCCGGGCGCAGATCGCGGCGGCAAGGACGGCGGGGCCGGTATTGCGGCCGACCGGCTCTCCGATGACGCGGCCCTGCAGCTGAAGCTCGTCCAGCTGACGATGGACCAGCGCGGCCTGACCGGCGTTGGTGACGACGAGAGGCGGCGCGAATGCCTCGGAACGATGGCGCTGCAGGGTGGCCTGGAAATAGGTCGGACTGCCCTTTCCCAGCGTCGGCTGGAACTGCTTGGGCTGCTCGACCCGGCTCATCGGCCACAGGCGCGAGCCCATGCCGCCGCACAGAACCACGGGAACAATGCAATGTGTCATGGTTGATCGGCCTCTGCATCAGGGATTGAACGGTTGATCACAGCCGCCAGGGGCTGCAGGGCGCCGGGAAGCGACCGGCGCAGGGTGACCTCGGCCAGCTGGCCCACAAGCTCCTCGGCCAGGGGTTCGGTCGGGATCAGGCGGAAGGGCACCGGCTCTCCGGGCGCGGCGGTGCCGAGGCCGTCGGGGGCCAGCCGGGCCGTGACCTCGCGGCCTCCCGCGAAGCCCAGCTCGATGCTTCCGGCCTGGGCCAGGTCCAGAAGCCGGTCCGGCGGCACCGATCCGGTCACGACCACCCCGGCATCCGGGTCCGAGACGCGCAGGACCGGATCGCCGGCAAAGACGGTCGAGCCGGCCTCGACGCCCAGCAGCTGCACCCGGCAGTCGCAGGGCATGGTGACGGACAGCGCCTGCCCGGTGTTCGAGCGGATCGCAAAGGCGACCTCGCCCTGCTTCGCCTCGGGGTTGAGAAAGTCGATCTGGCCGGTCGCGGTGGCCGCCAGGGTGCGGCCGTCCAGCCCGGCGACCGCAGGGGTCGCCAGCGTCACGGTGAAGACACGCTGGACGACCTTCACGGCGACCAGCCCGGCCAGCCCCGCCGCAAGGACCAGCAGCGCCGCGGTCCCGCCAAGGCCGCGCAGCCAGCGCCGGCGGGCCTGCGGCTGCCCGGTCTTCGGCCTGGCCCCGGCCGGAGGACTGATCGACAGCACATCGCCCAGCGTCACCAGGTCGCCCGCGATATGGGCGTTCATCAGGTGCCGCAGCTGCGGCAGATGATCGCCGAGCGGATCCAGGAACTCCAGCATGGCGGTGCCCCGCGCGGCGTCCACCTCCTGCATCCGCACCTCGATCGACAGGGCGACGACGAAGCCCCGGAACCGGAACACCACCAGGGCAAGCCGCTCGGTCCCGGCCGATTGCGGGTCGATCAGCCCGCTGATCCCGGCGCGCACCAGCGAGATGCCGCGCCCCATGTATTGCCGCCCGGCGATCTCGACATGGAAGGGCATGTCCAGCATCGGATGGTCGGCCGGTCCGGTAAGCGCCATCTCGGCGGACTTGAGAGAGGGTCTGGCTTGGTCCAAGGGTCGGTCCTTTCGCGGCAGGTTTCAGACAAGCCCCGACAGCAGCATGATCCCGAAGGTCAGCCAGCCGAGCGCGAGGGCGTGAACGCAGGTGGAGCCATAGCCGCGCAGCCGGGCGGCAAGGGGCAGGCGGGCGGCGGCGGGGCCGGACTGGCGGGTCCAGCGCTGCCGGTCGAGGCGGAAGAGGACGTAGCTCTTCACCGCGGCGCCGACGATCTGGCCGAAGTAGAGCAGCATCGGATAGGTGATCGGGAAGCCCCGGCCCCGGATGCTGGCCAGGACCCAGCAGAAGATGTAGCGGGTGGCCATGACCCAGGCGACATAGGCCGGGATCACCAGGGGCTCGACAAAGGCCGCCGCCAGGATGACCGAGATCGGCCCGGCCAGCGTGGTCCAGATCCCGATCTTTTGGTCAAGGATCGACCACCAGGTGAACAAGCCGATCTGCGACGGCCGCAGCGCCAGCGCCCGCCCGTTGGTCCGCAGCATGTTGCCGAACCAGCGGATCATCAGGGTGACCGCGCTGTCGACGAAGCCGGGCTTCGGCTGGGTTTCCATCGACAGCGAGGTGACGTCCGGCAGATACAGCATCTTGTAGCCGCGCTGCAAAAGCCAGAACCAGGTGGACTTGTCGTCCCCGGTCAGGAAGTCGACCCGTCCCAGCCGCCAGTGATCGATATGGTCGTGCTGCACCAGGCGGATGAACTCGTGCTGGGTGGCAAGGTCGGCGCGGAAGACCGACATGCGCCCGGTCAGGGTCAGGACCCGGCCCGACAGGCCCATCGAACTCATCATCATCTGGCGCTGGGTGAAGCGCAGGGCGAACCAGTCGGCGAAAAGGCCCGGCTCGCGGATCTCGACCGCCTCGTCGGTGGTCAGCGCGCCCACCTCGGGATCGGTGAAGAAGGGCGTGGTGGCAGCGATGATGTCCTGCGGCACGCAGCTGTCGCCGTCGACCAGCAGCAGGATGTCCCGGCGCGACGGCGCCTGCCGGGCGATCAGCCGCAGGGACCGGGCCAGCGCGTCGCGCTTGCCGGTGCCGGGGATCTGGTCCACCACCAGCTCGACCCCGTCCATCGGCACGTCCATCAGCGCGTGGATGCGCTTGATCAGGCGCAGATCGGCGGTATCGACGACCGAGGCGACGATCGTCGCCCCGCCCGGCGCCGCCGCCGCCGCCCGGAACAGCGCATGATAGACGCGCTTGGTGGTGTCGGTGTCGATCTTGTAGCTGGTGATCAGGAAATAGGCGTGGCCGCGCACCGGCTCGGCCGCCTGGGCGGCAAGGGCGCGGGCCTTCAGCCGCGGATAGGCGACGGCCTGATACCAGACCGCGCGCAGGTAGTTGACCGCCGCCCAGCCATAGCGCCAGATCCCGACCGTGCCGACCACGATCAGCCCGTCCGAGACATGGCCCAGCGCCCCCGGCGGGATCGCCAGCACCAGAAGCCCCAGCACCGCGAGGTAGATCAGATGGCCAAGGATCACGCGCAGGCGGGTCATCTTACCAGCAGATCCCTTCATAGCTGCCTTCCGACTTCTGGCCCGGCTTGATCCGGGTCAGGTCGATCATCGGGCGGTTGCCCAGGGCCGCCTGCAGCGGCGGGATCGCCTCGTCGTAGCGGTTTCCGACCAGGACCAGGTCCGACCCCGCGATCAGCTCGTCGATCGAGGGCACCAGCCGGCTGCCCAGCGCGATGTCATGCTCCAGACCCCGGCCGGCGACGGTCGCGTCGTTGGCGAAGGCCTCGCGCACGAAGGGGTCGTAGACGGAAAGCTGGACGCCGCGCCCGATCAGCCGCGCCGCCAGCTCGGCCAGCGGGCTTTCCCGGATGTCATCGGTTCCCGGCTTGAAGCTGATCCCCACCATGCCCACCCTGGTCTTGCCCGAAGCCTCGATCATCGCCTCGGCCCGGGCGATCTGCGCCGCGTTGCCCACCAGCACCGCATCCAAGAGCGGTGAGGCGACCCCCCGCCGTGCCGCGAAGGACCGCAGCGCCCGCACGTCCTTGGGCAGGCACGATCCGCCAAAGGCAAAGCCGGGGCGCAGGAAGTCGGGACTCATCGAGACCTTGCGGTCCGAGCAGAGGATCGCCATCACGCGCTGGCCATCCAACCCGGCTGCCTTGGCAATGTTCCCGATCTCGTTGGCAAAGCCGACCTTGACCGCCCGCCAGGCGTTCGAGGTGTATTTCACCATCTCGGCCGTGCTGACATCGACCAGGTTGATCTCGCAGTCGAGACCCCGGTTCAGCTCGGTCAATAGCGTCCCGGTCGCGGCATCCAGCGCACCGAAGACGATCAGGCCCGGATCCTGGTAATCGCGGATCGCGGTGCTTTCGCGCAGGAACTCGGGATAATATCCCACGCCGAAGTCCCGCCCGGCCTTCAGGCCCGAGGCCTGTTCCAGCAGCGGGATGCAGGTCCCGGCCATGGTTCCCGGCACGATGGTCGAGCGCAGGATGACCGAATGGAACCCGTCATGCCCCGGCAGCGCCCGGCCGATCGTCTCGCACACGGCCCGCACATGCCCCAGCCCGACCGAGCCGTCGGGATCGCTGGGCGTGCCGACGCAGACGAACGAGGCATCGCTGCCCTGCACCGCCGCGGCGGCATCGGTGGTGGCTCGCAGCCGGCCCGAGGCGACGACCTGTGCGATCAGTTCGGGCAGGCCCTTCTCGACGATGGGCGAGCGCCCGGCATTGATCGCGGCGACCTTGGCCGGGTCCACATCCACCGCGACGACCTCATGCCCGTCGCGGGCCAGACAGGCTGCCGACACCACGCCGACATAGCCGATACCAAAGACTGCAAGCCTAGCCATATCCGTTTTCCTTCCTTCGACCCGCGTCGGGGTCTGTCATCCGATGCAGCACCGCAGCATCAACCACAGGGTAGGCACCCGGTTCCGGCCGATGACAGTCAGGCAAAAACCCGACGTGATGTTTGATTTTTCGGGATAATTCCTGACATTCCCTACATGGATCGCTACAGCTAAACCCGCGGTGTAGGGAAATGGCTGACAGAGGGTTTCTGCAGACGCGAAGGTCGTCGCGCCGCCGATCGGGCGGCTTTCAGATCTGGTTGAAGGTCGGCGCCTGGCTCAGCCGACGGTGAGACGGGTCCTGTCGACCCAACCCTGGGCGATGGCAAATTCGACGATCTGCCGCCGGCCCGAGAGATTCAGCTTGCTGGAACCGCGCGCCTTGTAGGTTTCGATCGTCTTGCAGGACAGATCCAGTTCCTTGCCGATTTCCTTCAGCGATTTGCCATGCGCCACGGATTTCAGCACGAAAAGTTCGCGTTCGGACAGACGGGCGTCCTGCGAGGCGATGGGCGGGTCTTCGGCGCCGGGTAGCGCGATCGCCGCCGCAAAGGCTGCATCAATGAATATCCCGCCCTGCGCCGTGGTCAGCAGGGCGATCTTGAGAATGTCGAAGGGCACGGTCCTGGGCAGGATGCCGCGAAAGCCTGCGGCGATGCAGTGCCGCGCAAGCTCCACCGAGTCCGAGCTGGAATACCCCACCACCGACCGCCCGAAGGGGCCAAGGTCGCGGATCAGCGCGGCGGGGGGCACCTTGTTTTGTGCAGGGTCGAGGAGGAGGACGTCGAAATCCCCGGCCGCGGCGGGATCGGGCGCCGGTCCAAGAAAGACCGTCCGCGCCGAAAGGCTCATGTCCTGGGCCAGAAGGGCTGCGATGCCATCGGCAAGCAGCGGGTTGGCGTCAATGATGGCGATGTTCAACTGGGTTTCAGTCGAATGCATTTTCGCGCCTCGGTCAGGACATTCGGGTCAGGCGCACTGGTTCGCAGGTGCGACGAGAACAGGCTCCGGTCCGACGATCAAACCATCCGTGCCGGGATTGGTTCCAGACAATTGTTTCGGGACCGGCGGAAACACCCGCTGGAAGGCGGGGAAAGCCGCCTATACGCATGCGCTTGCGCCATTCCTTCGCGAAAAAAGGCGGGGTCGGCGGCAGGGATGATTGCCGCCGATGCCCGGCCGGGTCTCAGCTCTCGCGGAACTGGTGGGCGACGGCGCGGTTGTGCCGCTCGTGCGCGGCGTCGCTGCGCGCGATCAGGGTGTAGAACATCGGCACCACGAACAGGGTGAAGACCGTTCCGATCAGAAGGCCGGTGAAGATCACCAGGCCCATGGCCTGACGCGCGGCCGCGCCGGCGCCCTCGGCGATGATCAGCGGCACGACGGCAAGCACCATCGCCGCCGTCGTCATCAGGATCGGCCTGAGCCGCGTCTTCGCCGCCGCGACGATGGCCTGCCGCCGCGACGCGCCCTTCGTCTCGCGCTGCTGGTTGGCGAATTCCACCATCAGGATGCCGTGCTTGGTGATCAGCCCGATCAGGGTGATCAGCCCGACCTGGGTATAGATGTTCAGCGTGCTGGCCCCGAAGAACAGCGGCAGCAATGCGCCGAAGATCGACAGCGGCACCGACATCAGGATGATGAACGGGTCGCGGAAGCTTTCGAACTGGGCCGCCAGCACCAGGTAGATCACCACCAGCGCCGCGCCGAAGGCCAGGAGGATGGTGTTCCCCTCGCTTTTCTCCAGCCGCGACTGGCCGGAATAGTCGATGAAGAACCCGTCCGGCAGGACTTCGGCCGCGATCCGCTCCAGTTCGGCCAGGGCGACGCCGGTCGACAGGCCAATCATCGGCATGGCCGTCAGGCTGGCCGAGTTCAGCTGGTTGAACTGCTCGATCGAGGCGGCGGCCACCGTGGGGGTGATCGACACGACCGAGGCCAGCGGCACCATCGCGTCCGAGCGGGAGCGGACGAACAGCTGTTCCAGCCGCTCGGGGTTGTCGCGCCATTCGCTCGGGACCTGGGTGATCACGTCATAGCTGTTCGAATCCCGGTCGAACTGCGCCACCGCGCCGCCGCCGATCAGAAGGCCAAGGGTCGAGCCGATGTCGGCGACCGTCACCCCCAGAAGCGCCGCGCGGTCGCGGTCGATGGTGACGCGGACCTGCGGCGCGTCGAACGAAAGGCTGTTCTGCACCACGATGAACATGCCCGACTGCATCGCCTTGGCCCGGATCTCCTCGGCGATCTCGACCACCCGCTCGGGCGCGTGGATCGACTGGATCACCATGGCGATCGGCAGCCCGCCCCCGGCCCCCGGCAACGAGGGCGGGGCAAAGGCAAAGCTCTGCAGCCCCGGCGTGCCGTCCAGGATGCCCTGGATCTGCTGCTGGATTTCCTTCTGGCTGCGGTTCCGGTCGGCCCAATCCTTCAGCGCCCAGATGTAGAAGCCGGTATTCGCGGCCCCCCCCATTCCCGCGACCGAGAACGAGGTCTGCACCTCCTCGATATCGGCGGTGCGGCGGCCGACCTCGCGGCTGAAGGCGTCGGTATAGGAAAGGGTGGCATAGCGCGGCCCGTTCATGATCGCGAAGAGGGCGCCACTGTCCTCCTCCGGCGCCAGTTCGGAGGAGGTGTTCAGGAACATGAACCCGGTGGCCCCCAGCAGCGACACCACCATCAGCATGGTCACCGGCCGGTAATCCAGCGAGGAGGAGACCCGCCGTTCGTACCAGTTCGAGACCCCGGTCAACGTCCGGTCGACGACCCGCTGGAAGCGGCCCGGCTCGCCCTCGTGCAGAAGGCGGGCGGACATGGCGGGGGTGATGGTCAGGGCCACCACGCCCGAGATGACCACCGACCCGGCCAGCGTCAGCGCGAATTCGGTGAACAGCGCCCCGGTCAAGCCGCCGGTGAAGGCCAGGGGCGACAGCACGGCGGCAAGCGTGATCGTCATCGCGACCACCGGGCCGGTGATCTCCTTCATCCCGGTGATCGCCGCCTGGGCCGGGTGCATCCCGTCGTCGATATGGCGGTGGATGTTCTCGACCACGACGATGGCGTCGTCGACCACAAGGCCGATGGCCAGCACCATGGCCAGAAGGGTCAGGAGGTTGATCGAATAGCCCAGCGCCAGCATCACCGCGCAGACGCCGATCAGCGACAGCGGGATGGTGACGATCGGCATCACCACCGAGCGGAACGAGCCGAGGAACAGCAGGATCACCACCATGACGATCACCACCGCCTCGGCGATCGTCTTGAACACCTCCGAGATCGAGGCCGCGATGGTCTCGGTCGAGTCGTAGACGAGGTCGATGGTCATGCCCTGCGGCAGGGTCGCCACCAGCGCCGGCAGCGCCTCGTTGACGTTGGTGGCGACATCCAGCTGGTTCTCGCCGGGCGCGGGGACGATGCCGATGAAGGTGCCCGGCTCGCCCGCAAAGGTCACGATGGCGTCGGCCGAGCCCGAGGCAAGCTCGATCCGCGCCACGTCGCGCAGCCGCACCACGCCGTCCGGCCCCTGCACCAGGGGCAGCGCGCCAAAGGATTCCGGCGTCTGGATCGTGCTGTCCAGCGTCAGCGCATAGCTGAAATACTCGTTCTCGGTCTTGCCCGGCGCCGAAAGGAAGTTCGACGACCGGATCGCCGCCAGCACCTCCGAGGCGGTAACCCCCCGGGCGGAAAGCTCCAGCGGGTCAAGCCAGACCCGCATGGCGAATTGCTGCGCCCCCAGGATCTCCATCTGGGCCACGCCCGCGATGTTCGTCACCCGGGGCCGCACCACGCGTTCGAGGTATTCGTTCAGTTCCTCGGGCGACATGTTCGGGTTCTGCACCGCAAGATACATCAGCGCGAAGGTCATGCCGGTGCCCTTGACGATCACCGGATCCTCGGTGTCCTGTGGCAGTTGCCCGCGCACCTGCTGGACCTTGGACATCACCTCGGTCAAGGCGACATCCGGGTCCGCGCCCAGCCGCATCTGCACCGTGACCACCGAGGCCGACTGCCGCGACTGGCTGGTGACATAATCCACGTTCTCGGTGGTCGAGACCGCCGCCGCGATGGGCGAGGTCACGAAGCCCTGGATCAGGTCGGGCGCGGCGCCGGGATAGACGGTCGTGATGGTGATCACGCTTTCCGAGACTTCCGGATATTGCCGCACCGGCAGGTTCAGGACCGAGGCGAGGCCGACGAACAGGATCATCGCCGCAAGAACGGTGGAGAGGACGGGCCTGCGGATGAAGAGTTCCGAAATATGCATCTGCGGCCCCTATTCGCCGGTGGACAGGTCGACCGACGTGTCGATCGCCACCTTCGCCCCGTTGGAAAGCCGGTTCTGCCCCGAGGTCACGACACGGTCGCCCGCCGCCAGCCCCTCGGTCACCTCGATCTGGCCGCCGTTGCGCCGGCCGGTCTGGACAAAGACCTGCGCCGCGGTCAGGGCGTCGCCCTCGCCCTGCAGGACATAGGTATAGCTGCCGTAAAGGCTGGAGACGATTGCCGTCTGCGGGACCGCGATCACCCCCTCCTCGACCGGCAGCGAGACGCGCACCCGCAGGAACTGCCCCGGCAGCAGCTTGCCCTCGGGATTGTCCACCTCGGCCCGCACCTTCGCCAGACGCGAGTTCGGATCGACCTGCGGCTCGATCGCGATGATCCGTCCGGTGGCGTCGAAAGCGCCGACCTCGGTGCGGACCGTCACCTCGCGCCCCAGTTCCAGCGAGGAAAGCTGCTGCTCGGGCACGGTGAAATCGACATACATCCGGTCAAGATCCTGCAGCGTGGCATAGATCGTGCCGGGCACGACATATTGCCCGACCTCGACGCGCGGAATCCCGATCACCCCGGCGAAGGGCGCACGCAACTGCCTTGCATCCAGCGCCGCCTGCAACTGCGCCACCTGCGCGCGGGCGCTCTCCACCTGCGCCTCGGCGCTTTCCAGCGTGTTCGCGGCCCCCACGCCGCGCGTGGTCAGGGTCTCGGCCCGGCTGGCCTCGGCCACGGCCACGGCAAGCGCGGCCTCGCCGGCGGCAAGTCCCGCCTTCTCGGCCCGGTCGTCGATCTGCACCAGGACCTGATCCTCGACCACCTCGGCATTGCCCTTGAAGTCGATGCTGCGCACGAGGCCGCTCGATTCAGTCGCAAGATCCACCCCCCGCGCCGCGATCGCGGTGCCCACCGCCTCGAAGCCCGGTTCCCAGGACTGCGGCTGCACCTCAAGCACCGTCACCGGCACCGGCGGCGGCACGGCCCCGGCCATGAACTGCGCGATCATGTCGTCGCGGAAGAACTTGAACCATACGATGCCACCCACGATCAGCCCAAGCAGCACGATGGCGATAAGCAGGCGTTTGAACATGTCGTCTCTCGTTCAGCTGGAAATGGTCGGGCCGGAGGGCGCGGGGCCCTGTCGAATGGATCAGTGAACCATGTGTCGCCCATCGTGGCAAAGGTCAACCTCGGGCGGGCGTTATCGCCAACATTCCGTCACGCAAGGGCCCGGCCAGCGACGATAACCAGCTGGATTTCCAACGGCGCATCACCCTGGCCGCCCTCGCGCAGGAGGGCCGAGGCGAGGCGCGGTGTCACTGGCAGGCCGGGCGAATTCGTCCCGGATCGCCCTGCCTGTTCCTTGACCGTGGCGATCGCCATGGCCGAAAGGGCACGACGTCCGTCAGCGTTTGTCGATCCGGCGGGCAAGGCTGTCGCCGGCCCATTGCAGCCCGGCCACCATGACGATCAGGATCGCCACCACCGCCAGCATCACCGCGGTCTCGAACCGCTGATAGCCGTAGCGGATCGCAATGTCGCCAAGCCCCCCGGCCCCGACCGCGCCCGCCATGGCCGAGGCTCCGATCAGCGTCACCAGCGTGACGGTGAAGCCCGAGATGATGCCGGGCAGCGCCTCGGGGATCAGCACCTCGCGCAGGATGGTCCAGCGGGTGGCCCCCATGGCGCGGGCGGCATCGATCAGCGCGCGGTCGACCTCGCGCAGGGAGACCTCGGCCACGCGGGCGTAATAGGGCGCGGCGGCGATGGTCAGCGGCACGATGGCCGCCGCGATCCCGATGGCCGAGCCGGTGATCAGCCGGGTCAGCGGGATCACCGCGACCAGCAGGATGATGAACGGAACCGAGCGCAGCGCGTTGACCACAAGGCCAAGCGCCCGGTTCAGCGCCAGGTTCTGGAAGATGCCGTCGCGGTCGGTGGTGACCAGGATCAGCGCCAGCGGCAGGCCGATCACGAAGGACAGCGCCCCCGAGACGCCGGTCATCACCAGCGTTTCCCACAGTCCCTGCACCAGCAGGTCAAACATCGCGCGGGACATGGCCCAGCACCTCGATCGCGGTTGTTTCGGGTTCAAGCCGGGCAAGCACCGCAGCCACCAGGCCGGGATCACTGGTCCCCAGCGCCAGGAACAGACGGCCGTAAGGCTCGCCCTGGACGTCGTTCAGCCCGCCATGCAGCAGGCGCGGCGGCTGGCCGGTGATCTCCTCGATGATCGCCAGCAGCGGCTTGCGCGCGGCCGCGCCATAGACATCGACGCGGATCAGCGCCTGTTCGCCCTCGGGCGCGATCCGCACGGCCAGGTCCTGCGGCAGCACCGGCGACAGCCCGCGCAGCAGGCTGCGCGTCGTCTCGGCCTGCGGCGAGGCCAGCACCCGCGCGACCGGCCCCTGTTCCACGATCCGGCCCGCGTCCAGCACCAGCACCCGGTGCGCGATCTGGCGGACGACCTCCATCTCATGCGTGATCATCAGGATCGTGACGCCCAGCTGGCGGTTCACGTCCTGCAACAGCGTCAGGATCGCCTGCGTCGTCTCGGGGTCCAGCGCCGAGGTCGCCTCGTCCGACAGAAGAAGCAGCGGATCGGCCGCCAGCGCCCGCGCGATGCCGACACGCTGCTTCTGCCCGCCCGAAAGCCGCGCCGGATAGGTGTCCGCCTTGTCGGCCAGACCGACCAGATCCAATAGGTCCATCACCCTGGCGCGGCGCTGCGCGGCAGGCTGGCCCGCGATCTTTAGCGGCAGGGCCACGTTCTCGGCCACGGTTTTGGCGGACAAAAGGTTGAAATGCTGGAAGATCATCCCGATCCGGCGGCGGATCGGCTGCAGCGCCTGCTCCGACAGGCCGGTGATGTCGGTGCCGTCGATCTCGACCCGTCCCGCCTGCGGCCGGTCCAGCCCGTTCAGGCAGCGGATCAGCGTCGATTTCCCGGCGCCCGAGCGGCCGATCAGCCCGACGATCTCGCCGGCCTCCAGCGTCAGCGAGATGCCGTCCAGCGCCGGGCGGTCGGAGAACCGCCGCTCCACCCCTTCCAGCCGCACCACGGGGCGCTTCAAGCCGGTCATTCCATCTTTCCTTCAAATGCTGGCAGGCGCCCCCGTATCGGGCGCGCCTGCCGGAAGTTCAAGGGCCAGGGCTTACCAGGCCGGGGATGCCGCGCCCTTGTAGGCGGTGGCATAGGCCTCTTTCACCGCGTCGCTCTGGAAGGCGCTGCGCAGGGTCTCGACCCAGGCCGCGTCCTTGTCCTCGGTGCGGATGGCGATGAAGTTCATGTAGGGGTTGTTCTCGCCCGATTCCTGCGCGATGCGGAAGTCCAGCAGCCCGGCCTTGGCGGCCCAGTCGGTGTTGACCACGGCGGCGTCCAGATCGTCGATCGCCCGGCCCACGACGCCCGCGTCAAGTTCGCGCAGGTCGAAGTTCCTGGGGTTCTCGGTCACGTCGATCACCGTGGCCAGGATCCCGGCCTCGGGGTTCAGCTTGATCAGGCCCAGCTGCTCCAGCACCTTCAGCGCCCGGCCGCCGTTCGACGGGTCGTTCGGCAGGCCGATCACCGCGCCTTCGGGCAGTTCTTCCAGCGTCTTGTAGGTCTTGGAATAGACGCCGATCGGAAAGATCGCCGTGTCGATCACCGGGGTGATCGCATAGCCATGCGCCTCGATCTGGGCGTCCAGATAGGGCCCGTGCTGGAAGGCGTTCGCGTCGATTTCCTTGTTCGCCAGCGCCTCGTTCGGCTGGGTGTAATCGTTGAAGATCACCGTCTCGATGGTCAGCCCGGCGGCTTTCGCCTGTTCGGCCACGGCGGCCCAGACGGTCTCGTCCTCGCCGCCCATGATGCCGACCTTCAGGGTGGTTTCCTGGGCGCCGACGGCAGAGGTCAGAGCCAGCGCAGCCGCAAGGGCAAAGGCACCGCGGCGGGTGATGGAGATGATGGGCGACATTGGTATCCTCGTATCTTCGATGGTCCGGACAGCGCCGGAGCGGCACGGTTATCCCTCGCAGGCGCGGCAATGACAATGCGGCCGCAGAGAACACTTTGCCGATGTTCGCAGCCGCATCGGAATATCCGCGGCGATTTCACCCGCTGCGGAGAATACTGGCTGACGCCACCCGTCCGGCGCGTCGAATCAACTTCTCGAACCGCCTCGCTCCCGCCCGCCTCAGCCGCATTTCGAATGGCCGCAGGACCCGCAGGTCAGGCAGCCCTCCACCATCCGCAGGTCATAGCTGCCGCAGGCCGGACAGGACTTGCCGCGCGGGGTCTCGCCGACCCGCAACAGCTCGGCCTTCGGGTCGGACTTCAGACCCAGCCCCTCGCCTTCGATGAAGCCGATGTCGATCAGGTGGCGTTCGATCACCCCACCGATGGCCGCAAGGATCGAGGGGATATAGCGCCCCTCCATCCACGCCCCGCCGCGAGGGTCGAACACCGCCTTCAGTTCCTCGACAACGAAGGAAATGTCGCCACCCCGCCGGAACACCGCGCTGATCATCCGGGTCAGCGCCACGGTCCAGGCGAAATGCTCCATGTTCTTCGAGTTGATGAACACCTCGAAGGGCCGCCGGTGGCCCGCGATCACGATATCGTTGATGGTGATGTAAAGCGCGTGTTCCGAGCCCGGCCATTTCACCTTGTAGGTCTGCCCCTCCAGCGCCGCCGGACGGTCCAGCGGGTCGGACAGATAGACCACCTCGCCCCCGGTCACCGGCTGGGCCGCCGCCGGGGCCGTCTCCTTCTCCGAGACGGTCAGGACCGAGCCGGTCACGTCGTTCGGCCGATAGGTCGTGCAGCCCTTGCAGCCCTGGTCCCAGGCGGCCATGTAGACCTCCTTGAAATCGTCGAAGCTGATGTCGACCGGGCAGTTGATCGTCTTGGAAATCGACGAATCCACCCATTTCTGCGCCGCCGCCTGCATCCGCACATGGTCAAGAGGCGGCAGGGTCTGGGCGTTCACGAAATGCTCGGGCAGCGGCGCGTCGCCGTGCTTTTCCCGCCAGAGGCGGACGGCGTAGTCGACGACCTCCTCCTCGGTGCGGCTGCCATCCTTCTGCAGCACCTTGCGGGTATAGGCATAGGCGAAGACCGGCTCGATCCCGGAACTGACATTGCCCGCATACAGCGAGATCGTCCCGGTCGGCGCGACACTGGTCAGCAGGGCGTTGCGGATGCCATGCGCCCGGACCGCCTCGCGCACGTCGGCATCCATCTGCATCATGTTGCCGCTGGCCAGATAGCCCTCGGCCTCGAACAGCGGAAACGCCCCCTTCTCCCTGGCCAGATCGACCGAGGCGAGATAGGCCGACCGCGCGATGGCATGCATCCAGACCTCGGTGACCCGCGCCGCCGCTTCGGAGCCATAGCGCAGGCCCACCATCAGCAGCGCATCGGCCAGTCCCGTGACCCCGAGGCCGATCCGCCGCTTCGCCTGCGCCTCGGCCGCCTGCTCCGGCAAGGGGAAGCGGCTGGCATCCACCACATTGTCCATCGCCCGCACCGCGACCCGCACCAGATGGTCCAGCGCCTGCATGTCCATCGCGGCATGGGCGTCGAACGCATCCTTGACCAGCGTCGGCAGGTTGATGCTGCCCAGCAGGCAGGCGCCATAGGGCGGCAGCGGCTGCTCGCCGCAGGGGTTGGTCGCCGCGATGGTCTCGACATAGCCCAGGTTGTTCATCGCGTTGATCCGGTCGATGAAGATCACCCCCGGCTCGGCATAGTCGAAGGTCGAGCGCATGATCCGGTTCCACAGGTCCCGCGCCTCGACGGTCTTGTAGACCTTGTCGCCGAACACCAGTTCCCAGGGCCCGTCCGCCTTGACCGCCGCCATGAAGGCATCGGTCACCAGCACCGACAGGTTGAACATCCGCAGCCGCGCCGGATCCTTCTTCGCCTCGATGAAAGCCTCGATGTCGGGGTGGTCGCAGCGCATTGTCGCCATCATCGCGCCCCGGCGGCTGCCCGCCGACATGATCGTCCGGCACATCGCATCCCAGACGTCCATGAAGCTCAAGGGCCCCGAGGCATCCGCCGCCACCCCCGCGACCGGGGCGCCGCGCGGCCGGATGGTCGAGAAGTCATAGCCGATCCCGCCGCCCTGCTGCATCGTCAGCGCGGCTTCCTTAAGGCTGTCGAAGATCCCCGCCATCGTGTCCGGGATCGTGCCCATGACGAAGCAGTTGAACAGCGTGACGCTGCGCCCGGTCCCCGCCCCCGCCGTGATCCGCCCGGCGGGAAGGAACTTGAACCCCTCCAGCGCGGCATAGAACTCCGCCTCCCACCTGGCCGGGTCCGTCTCCACCTCCGCCAGGGCGCGCGCGATCCGCCGCCAGCTGTCCTCGACGCTGCCGTCGATGGGCGTGCCGTCCGCCTCCTTGAAGCGGTATTTCATGTCCCAGATGGCTTCGGCGATGGGGGCTTGGAATCGCGACATGCGGCGACGGGTCCTTGAACTTGTGGATAAGTCGGGGCGAACCCACAAGATACGCCTCTCCCCCCCGCGGGTCAACTTGCACCCGGCCCGCCAGCGGCTATCTTTGGCGCATGATCAACCTCCTCAAACTCTGCGTCGGCGCCGACTCGGTCGAGGACCTGCTCGACTGGCAGCGCGCGCAACGCCCGCGCTGGCCCGAGGGCAAGGCGATCCACGTCACCCGCATGTGGCCCCGGCGCGAGGCCGAGGTGCTGGACGGCGGCTCGCTCTACTGGGTGATCAAGGGCGTGATCCTGGCCCGCCAGCGCATCACCGACCTGCAGGAGGTGAACCTCGGCGACGGCATCCCGCGCTGCGCCCTGGTCCTCGACCAGGAGGTCATCCGCACCGAGGCCGCCCCCCGCCGCCCCTTCCAGGGCTGGCGCTACCTCGACCCCAAGGACAGCCCGCGCGACCTGCCCAGGGGTCGCGCCAAGGACGACCCCCTGCCGCCGGAACTGGCGCAGGCGCTGGCGGAACTCGGCCTGCACTGAACGGCCCGGGCAATTCGACCAGAATCGCGCTTCCTCCTGGCACAAATACCCGCCCGCCCCGAAGACCGCCCTCTGGCCCTGCCGCGCGAAACCCGCCACAACCGATGCCATGCCCCGCCCGCTCCTCCTCGCCGCGCCCGCCCTGTTCCTGCTTCTCTGGTCGGTCGGCTTCCCGATCGCCAAGATCGGCGTCCAGCATGCGGGACCCTTCACCCTCCTGGCCCTGCGCTACGGCATCGCCGTCCTCGTCCTCCTCCCCCTTCTTCCGATCCTGAAACCGGAGTTCCCGAAAGGCCGCGCCGCCTGGCACATCGCCGTGGTGGGCTTCCTGATCCAGGTCGCCTATTTCGGCCTGTGCTACCTCGCCTTCCAGTCCGGCGTCTCGGCCGGCGGCGTCGCGATCATCGTCTGCCTGCAACCGATCCTGGTCAGCCTGATCGCCCCCCGGATGGTCGGCGAGACGGTCGGCCGCGCCCGCTGGCTCGGCCTCGCGCTCGGCCTGACCGGGGCGGTCACGGTGATCCTCGCCCGTTCCGGCATCTCGCACGAACCGCCGCTCGGCATCCTGGCCGCCATCGGGGGCCTGGTCGGCATGACCGCCGCCACGCTGTACGAAAAGCGCTTCGGGACCGACAGCCACCCGGTCCCGGCCAACCTGATCCAATATGCCGTCGGCGCGGCCTTCACCCTGCCGCTGGCCTTCCTGGCCGAGGGGATGCAGGCCGACTGGACACCCGCGCTGTTCGGCACCCTCGCCTATCTGGTGCTCGGCAACTCGATGGTCGCGATCACCCTCCCGCTCGCGATGATCCGCGCCGGAGAGGTCGCCCGGGTCTCGGCGCTGTTCTACCTGGTCCCGCCGCTCGCCGCGCTTTCGGCCTGGCCCATGCTGGGCGAGGCGATGCCGCCCCTCGCCTGGGCCGGCATGGCGCTGGCCGGGATCGGCGTCGCCCTGGCCCGCCGCTAGGACCGTTCCTCGTTCGACGTCATCCCCTCGTCGCGGCGAGGAGTGACGAAGTCATCGACGAGCGGCCATCAGAAGGGCACGCCCGCAACCCCCAGCTTCGCCGCAAGCCGCGCATAGGCCGCCCGGTCCTCCGCCGACCACTCCGCCACCCGGCTGGCCCAAAGCACCGCCTGGCTGGAATGGATCAGCCCGTCCGACAGGATCCGCAGGTGATTCGCCCGCAGCGTCTCGCCCGAGGAGGTGATGTCGGCGATGGCTTCCGCCGTCCCGTTCAGCACCGTGCCCTCGGTCGCGCCCTGGCTGTCGACCAGCTGGTAATCCGCAACCCCCTGCGCCTGCAGGAAATCCCGGACCAGCCGGTGATACTTCGTCGCGATCCGCAGCCGATGGCCATGCGCCTTGCGGAAGGCCGCCGCCGCCGCGTCGAGGTCATCGACCGTTTCCACGTCGATCCAGACGTTCGGCACCGCGATGATCAGGTCGGCCCGGCCGAAACCCAGCTTCGCCACCTCCGCCACCTCGTCCGCGCCCAGCTGCTCGCGCACCAGGTCCGACCCCGTGACCCCCAGATGGATCCGCCCCGCCGCCAGTTCGCGCGGGATCTCCCCGGCCGAGAGCAGCACCGGCGCCACCCCTTCGACTCCCTCGACCACGCCGGAATACTCCCGGTCCGAGCCCGAGCGCCGCATCACCACGCCGCGCGCGCCGAACCAGTCGAAGCAGTCCTGCATCAGCCGCCCCTTGGACGGCACGCCCACCCGGATCATGCCAGCGCCCCCTTCAGCCGCGCGACCAGCCCCGGCCGGATCACCCCGCCCACCGCCGGGATGAAGGCCCCCGCCCCCAGCACCGCCGTCAGCGCATCGTAGCGTCCCCCGCTGGCGACCGGCGGCATTCCGTCCTTCAGGAAGCTGAAGACGAAGCCGTCGTAATATTCCAGCGCCGTCCGCCCATGGCTCGCCTCGAAGGCCAGCGTCGAGACATCCACCCCCCGCGCCGCCAGCGCCTCCAGCCGGGCCGCGAAACGGTCCACCGCCGGGCCGATCGCCGGCAGCATCGGTGCGATCCCGCGCAGATGGCTCAGGGCCGCCGCGGCCGGGGCTTCCAGCGACAGCAGATCATACAGCAGCGCCGCCTCGGTCGCCCTGATCGGCGCCGTCCCGGCATCCGCCACCAGCGCCTCGGCCCGCGCCGCGATCTCCTCGGCGGTGCGCAGCCCGACGAAGCTGCCCGCCTCCTCGATCAGCTGCGCGGGAGAGCCGGCGCGCAGCCGCTCCAGCAGGGCCAGCCGCCCGGCCGGAACCGGGGCCCGCCCGGCGAAGCGGTCCAGCAGCGCCTTGAACCGCACGGGCCGCCAGACATGCCGCAACAGCGCCGCCTTGCGGCCCTCGCTGGTCTCCAGCCCCCGGACGGCGGCCATCAGGATGCCGATATCCCCGGTCACCGGCCGCAGATCCAGCCCCGACAGCAGGTCGCGGAACAGCGCAAAGACCTCGGCATCCGCGACTTCGGTCGCCTGCCGGTCAAAGACCTCATAGCCCACCTGAAGATATTCCGACGCCCGGCCCGAGCCGCGCGCCTGCTTGCGGAAGACCTCACCCAGATAGGCATATCTGGCCGGCTCCGCCCCATGCGCCATATGCGCCTGCACCACCGGCACGGTGAAGTCGGGGCGCAGCATCATCTCGCCCTTGACCGGGTCGTCGGTCACATAGGCCCGCGCCCGGATATCCTCGCCATAAAGGTCCAGCAGTGTGCCCGCCGGTTGCAGCACATCGGCCTCGACCGGCACCGCGCCCGCCTGAAGGAAGGCCGCCAGAAGCCGCTCGCCCTCGGCCCGGATCACCGCCTTCGGGGTCATGCCTGCCACCCCCGGACAATCCGGCGCCCCTGCGGGGCAGACAGCGCCTCCCCTCCCCTCTTGTGGGGCGGGGGTGGGGGGAACGCCGCAAGTATCATTGCCCCAGCATCCGCTTCACCGCCGCCACCAACTCCCCGCGAGGCACCTCGACCTGCGCGGGCCGGTCCTTCCACTCCTCCAGCGTCGCGCTCTCGGCGATCTTTGCCCCCAGGATCAGGTCCTTCAGGATCACGCTGCCCTTCTCGGCCTCGTTCCCGCCCTGGATCACCGCGACCGGAGACTGTCGCTTGTCCGCATATTTCAACTGGTTGCCGAAATTCTTCGGATTGCCCAGATAGACCTCGGCCCGGATGCCCGCCTGCCGCAGCTCGCCCACCATCGCCATGTAGTCCGCCATCCGGTCGCGGTCCATCACCGTGACCACCACCGGCCCCGCCGTATCCGCCGTGCCGCGCCCCTTGGCCCGCAGCGCGGCCAAGAGCCGGTCCACCCCGATGGAAACCCCCGTCGCCGGCACGTCCTGCCCGGTGAACCGCTTGACGAGACCATCATAGCGGCCCCCCCCGGCGACCGAGCCGAACTGCCGCTTTCGGCCCTTCTCATCGAGGATCTCGAAGGTCAGCTCCGCCTCATAGACCGGCCCGGTATAGTAGCCGAGCCCCCGCACCACGCCGGGGTCCAGCACGATCCGGTCCGCCCCATAGCCCTGCGCCTCCAGGAGCGCGGCGATGCCCTCCAGCTCCGCCACACCCTCGGCCCCGATGACAGAGGCTCCCACCAGTTCCCGCAGCCGGGCGACCGTCTCGGCCCCGGTATCGCGCTTGGCGGTGGTGAAACCCATCACGACCTCGGCCTGCTCCGCCGACAGCCCCGCGCCCCTGGTGAAGTCGCCGCTCTCGTCCTTGCGGCCCGCGCCCAAGAGGGCCCGAACCCCCTCCGGACCCAGCCGGTCGATCTTGTCGATGGCCCGCAACACGATGCCGCGTTCGTCGTGCTTGTCCTCGCCCGCCAGTCCGGCGACCTCCATTACCCCGTTCAGGACTTTCCGGTTGTTGACCTTCACCAGATAGTCGCCCCTCGGGATGCCGACCTCCTCCAGGCAGTCGGCCAGCATGGCGCAGATCTCGGCGTCCGCCGCGACCGACCCGGACCCCACCGTATCCGCGTCGCACTGATAGAACTGCCGGAACCGTCCCGGCCCCGGCTTCTCGTTCCGCCAGACCGGGCCCATCGCGTACCTCCGGTAGGGGGAGGGGAGGTCGTTGCGGTACTGGGCGGCGACCCGCGCGAGGGGGGCGGTGAGGTCGTACCGCAGGGCCAGCCAGTCGGCATCCTCATCCTGCCAGGCGAAGACGCCCTCGTTGGGGCGGTCGACGTCGGGGAGGAACTTGCCGAGGGCCTCGACCGTCTCCACCGCCGAGGTCTCCAGCGGGTCGAACCCGTACCTGTGGTAGACCCCGGCGATGCGGTCGAGCATGGCTTTCCGTTCGGTGACCTCGGCCCCGAAATAGTCGCGGAATCCCTTCGGAGTCTCGGCGCGGGGGCGGCGGGGGGGCTTGTCGGCCATGGTCGGACCTTCGCTTTTGATCGGGGTCCGTGTATCGGATGGGGGGAGAGGCGGCAAGCGGGGGTGGGGATGGGTACGGTCGATCTGGAAGAGAAGGTGGCCCACCTGATCCGGGCGGTGGAGGACCTGTCGGACGTGGTGGCCCGGCAGGCCGGGGAGATCGCGGGGCTGGAGCGGCGGGTTCGGCTGCTGATGGAGCGGGCCGCGGAGGAGGAGGCCCTGCGGGGGGAGGCCCCGGAGGCGAACGTCCGACCGCCTCACTGGTGAGGGGTGTCCACGCAGGACAGGGTGGAGACCGCAAAGGATTCCAAGGGGTTAGCTGTGGGCGTTAGGGGTTTGTTAAGGGCATCAGGCGCTGGTATTTGCTTCTGCCGAAAGCAAAACGAACCCCAAATACTTAACCTCCTGAGTCTATCGAGAAAACGCTCCACGCAGTGCGACACGCAGGAATTCGGACGGCACTCCGTCCCGTGCAAGCTTTAGGGTCAGGACCCATTGATCTTCCACTTTCGGCGTGATTCAGGCTCCGCAAGGAGACTGACCTATGACCAACCTTTTTTGGCTGACGGACGTGCAGATGGCACGGCTGCAGCCCTTCTTTCCCAA
>NZ_JAYRUJ010000016.1:0-79195 GCF_041919135.1 Tabrizicola sp.
TGGGAAAGAAGGGCTGCAGCCGTGCCATCTGCACGTCCGTCAGCCAAAAAAGGTTGGTCATAGGTCAGTCTCCTTGCGGAGCCTGAATCACGCCGAAAGTGGAAGATCAATGGGTCCTGACCCTAGCGCCCCAGCCAACCTTTCCCGCAGTTCGGATACCCGCCCAGGTCAGGTCCATTCGGCATGTCGGGCGGCATCGAGGCCTGCCGCGCGGGAAGCCATCCGGGCCTTGCCCGGCTGCTGGTGCGGGCGACGGCCTGCGTCAAGCCGCCCCGGGCCGCCGCCCTTGACCCCGGTCAAGGCAGGTCGCAGCTTGGACGGGCTGCTGTCTGGCCGGAGAAGGACCCGAGGATGAGCGAACCGGATGCAAGCGGCCTGCCGCTGGAACTGGGCGAGAGGTCCGACCGGCCCGATCCGCGCGCGGGCTGGTCCTTCCGCCGCCGCTATCTTCTGGTGCTGCTGGTGCCGGTGCTGATGTTCTCGGGCGCGGTGATCGGGATGTATTTCCAGCCGCCCGCGCTGCGCGCCTTCTATGACGCGACCGGGTTGCAGCCGGGCGGCGGCACGGATTCGCCGATCGCGCTTCCGGCCGGGATCGACCTGCCGCCCAGCATGGCCGAGACGCTGCTGCCCTCGGATGTGATCGGGCTGGCGCGGATCGTGCCGCGCGGCGATGTCTCGGTGGTGGCGGCGCCCTATGGCGCGGGGGATGCGCGGGTGGCCGAGATCCTGGTGGCCGAGGGCGACCGGGTCGAACGCGGCGCGGTGCTGGCGCGGCTGGACAATGCGACGGCGCTGGAAAGCGCGGTGATGATGGCCGCGGCCAATCTGGCGGTGCGCGAGGCCGGGCTGGTGCAGACCCGCGCCGCCGTCCTGGCCAGCCGGGACGAGGCGCAGGCGACGCGCGACCAGGCCGTCGCCACGGCCGAGGAGGCGGCGACCACGCTGACCCGCACCGAGGAACTGTTCCAGCGCGGCGTCGCGACCCAGGCGACGCTGGACGCGGTGCGCACCGCCGACGCCCAGGCGCGGCAGGCTGTCGCCCGGGCCGAGGCCACGCTGGCGCGCTTTTCGGCGGTGGCGCTGGAGGACCAGCCCGACGTGCTGGTGGCCGAGCGCAATGTCGAGGCGGGCCGCGCCGATCTGGACCGCGCGCGGCTGGACCTGGCGCGCGCCAGCGTCGCGGCGCCGATCGCGGGCACGATCCTGGACATCAGGGTGACCCCCGGCCAGCGCCCGCCGGCCGACGGGATCATGCTGATGGGCGACACCGGGCAGATGACGGCCGAGGTCGAGATCTGGCAGGACCGCATCGCCTCGGTCGCGGTGGGCCAGCCGGTCGAACTGGTCTCGCCGGCCCTGGAGGGGGCGCTGCAGGGCCGGGTCGAGCGGATCGGGCTGACGGTGGGCCGGCAGGGGCTGATCTCGGACGACGCGGCCGAGAACAAGGACGCGCGGGTGGTGCTGGTCCATGTCGCGCTGGACGCCGCCTCCTCGGCGCGGGCGGCGCGGTTCACCAATCTGGAAGCCATCGCCCGGATCGACGCCGCCCCGGTGAAGGCCGCCGCGCCATGATGCGGCTCTTGCAGCGCCTGTTCGGCCGGCTGCCGATCGGCTGGCTGCAGCTGACGCACAACAGGATGCGCTTTGCCGCCGCGCTGACCGGGGTGGCCTTCGCCAATGTGCTGGTCTTCGTCCAGCTCGGGATCATGAACTCGATGGGCACGGCGACGCTGCGCCCCTATGAATTCTTCCGCGCCGACATCATGATCTCGGCGGATGACGCCAATGCGCTGAACGAGGGCGAGAATGTCGCGCGGCAGTGGCTGCTGCAGGCGATGGCCGACCCGGAGGTGACCGACGGCATCGGGCTTTTCGTCACCAACGTGCCCTGGAACCGGGGCGAGCAGGACATCAGCCTGACCACCTTCGGCATCGACCCGGCCAGTCCCGGCTTCCTGAACCCCGAGATCGCGGCGCAGGCCGGGCTGCTGGAGGTGCAGGATTCGGCGCTGATGGACCGGCTGGCGCGCGGCATCTCGCGCGAGGAGGCGGCCTCGATCCGGCCGCAGACGCCGCTCGGCTTCGAGGCCAAGGGCCGCACGCTGACGCTCTACGGCACCTTTGCCGGCGGCGGCGGCTTTGGCGGCGACGGCTACATGATGGTGTCGGACCAGACCTTCCTGGCGCTGTTCCCCGACCGCCGCTCGACCGCGCCGGACCATATCCTGCTGTCGCTGCGGCCGGGGGCGGATGTGCAGGCGGCGGTCGGGCGGCTGAAGCGGCTGATCTCGGACCCGTCCCTGCGTATTCGCAGCTATGCCGAGGCGGCGCAGGAGGAACTGTCCTATCAGCAGACCAAGCGGCCGACCGGGGTGATCTTCGGCTTTGGCGTGCTGATCGGGGTGCTGGTCGGGCTGGTGATCGTCTATCAGGTGCTGTCCACCGATGTGGCGGATCACCTGCGCGAATATGCGACCTTCAAGGCGATGGGCTATGGCCCGCGCTTCTTCCTGGGAATCGTGCTGGAAGAGGCGATGATCCTGGGCATCCTGGGCTTCATCCCCGGCGTGATCGTGGGCAGCACCATCCTGAAGGTGATGGCGACGGTCACCACCCTGCCGCTGCAGGTCACCGCCTCGATGGCGGTGGTGGTCTTTCTGGGCACGGTGGTCTTTTCCACCCTCTCGGGCGTGATCGCCACCCGCCGCCTTGCCGCCGCCGATCCGGCCGATCTGTTCTGAGGGCGCGATGCAGCAGGACCCCATCGTCGATGTCCGCGGGCTGAACCACTGGTTCGGCGTCGATGCCGCGCGCAGGCAGGCGCTTTACGACATCTCGCTGGGCCTGGAGCGCGGCAGCTTCACCATCCTGATGGGTCCGTCCGGCTCGGGCAAGACCACGCTCCTGACGCTGATCGGCTGCCTGCGCGCGGTGCAGGACGGCTCGGTCCGGCTGTTGTCGCAAGAGCTGAACGGCGCCAGCGAGGCGCAACTGGTCGCGATGCGGCGGCGGCTGGGCTTCATCTTCCAGGCGCACAACCTGCATGAAAGCCTGACGGCGGCGCAGAACGTGATGATGGGGGCGCAGGTCCACGCCGGCGTGCCGGAGGCGCTGGCCGAGAGGGCCTCGGTGCATCTCCTGGGGCTGGTGGGGCTGGCCGAGCGGGTGGATTATCTGCCCGCGAACCTGTCGGGCGGCCAGAAGCAGCGGGTGGCGGTGGCGCGCGCGCTGGTGGGCCAACCGGCGCTTCTGCTGGCCGACGAGCCGACGGCGGCGCTTGACAAGGAAAGCGCGGCCGAGGTGGTGGACCTGCTGATCCGCATCGGCAAGGCGCGCGGGATGACCGTGCTTCTGGTCACGCATGACAACCGCATCCTCGACCGCGCCGACCGGATCCTGACGCTGGAGGACGGCCGGATCGTCCGCGACGACCGGCGCGCGCCCGCCTGAGCGCGGCGGGGGTCGCGCACAAGTCACTTGACCAGGCCGTCGGCCCTCCACTACTGGCATCCCGGCCGCCCGCTAGAGAAAGTCCCTGACGTGATCCGCAAGACCCTTGTCCCGTTCGTCCTTCTGCCTCTCGCCGCCTGCGCCAGCGGCGGCACGACCAGCCTGCAGTTCTATCCGCTGCAAGGCGAAATCGCCGCCGAGGACCCGACGCTGGTGATCGAGGGCGTGATGCGCAACGTGGCCGGGACCTCGGGCCCGCTGAGCTTCCGCCTGCCCGAGCGCGGGAAATGCGAGGGGACCTGGACCTCGCTCACGCCCAAGACCGTCTCGCGCTCACGCGGGCTGGCGCTGACCTGGAAGAAGACCGGGGGCGAGCTGGGCACCAAGACCGATACCGTGGCCGGGGTGAACGACGGCGAGATCTATGCCGTCTGCAACGACGGCACCCGGGTGCAGGGCACCTTTGCCATCGGCTCGGGCACCGCCAGCGGCACCGGCCAGGCGACCGATACCAACGGCAACGTCTACAAGCTGCTGTTCTAGCGCCGGCGGGCCGCGGCCTCGTCCAGGACGGCGCGCACGGCTTCGCCGGGGACATCCCCGGCCACGAAGGCCCGGCCGATGCCATGGGCAAGGATGAAGCGCAGGCGTCCGTCCACCACCTTCTTGTCCTGCCCCATCAGCGCGATCAGCGCCTCGGTTCCCGGCAGTTCGCCCGGAATGTCGGCAAGGTCCAGCTTCATCCCCATCGCGGCCAGATGGGCGCGGACGCGGCTGGGTTCCTCCTGGCTGCACAGGCCCAGGCGGGCGGAAAGCTCGAAAGCCAGCGCGCAGCCGATCGCCACCCCCTCGCCATGCAGGAGGCGGTCGGAATATCCCGTCGCCTTTTCCAGCGCATGGCAGAAGGTATGGCCCAGGTTCAGCAGCGCGCGCTCGCCCTCCTCGGTCTCGTCGCGCGAGACGATCCCGGCCTTCATCTCGACGGATCGCGTCACCGCATGCAGCCGCGCCGCCCCGTCGCCATCGCGCAGGGCGGGGCCGTTGGTTTCCAGCCAGTCGAAGAAGGCGGCATCGCCGAGCATGCCGTATTTCACCACCTCGCCATAGCCGGACAGGAAATCGCGGGCGGGCAGCGTGTCCAGCACTCCGGTGTCGGCCAGGACCAGGCTCGGCTGGTGGAAGGCCCCGACCAGGTTCTTGCCCTGCGCGGTATTGATCCCGGTCTTGCCGCCGACCGAGCTGTCGACCTGGGCCAGAAGCGTGGTCGGCAGCTGCACGAAGCGCACGCCCCGGCGCAGGATCGCGGCGGAGAAGCCGACCAGGTCGCCGATCACCCCGCCCCCCAGCGCCACCACCACATCCTTGCGCTCGACCTTCGCCTCCAGCAGCCATTCGGTGCAACGCGCCAGGTTCTCCCAGCCCTTCGTCGCCTCGCCCGGCGGCAGGGCCAGGGCGGCGACCGCGATCCCCTCGGCCTCCAGGGCCGCGGTCAGCGCCGGCAGATGCGCGGCGGCCACGGTCGCATCCGTCACCACCGCCACGCGCTTGCGGCGCAGAAGCGGCGCGATCTCGCCCCCGGCGCGTCCGATCAGCCCCGCGCCGATGCGCACCTCATAGGACCGCGAGCCCAGGTCCACCGCCACGGTATTCGTCATCATTCCTCCAGCACATCGGGCCGCGTCAGCAGGGCCTGGCGGACGCAATGCGCCATGTCCTCGACCGAAAGGTCGGGGGTGCTGTCCACCACCAGGTCGGCCTCGGCGTAAAGCGGCATCCGCGCCTCGTAAAGCGCGCGCAGCGTCTCGCGCGGGTTTGCCGTGCGCAGCAGGGGCCGCGTCGTCTTGTGCCGGACGCGCTGCCACAGCAGATCAAGCTCGGCCCGCAGCCAGACCGAGACCCCGACCTCATGGATCATCCGCCGATTCGCCGCCGAGAGGAACGCCCCCCCGCCGGTGGACAGGATGCAGGGCGTGCCGCGCAACAGGCGCGAGATCACCTCGCTCTCGCGGGCGCGGAAGAAGGGCTCGCCGTCGCGCTCGAAGATCTCGGCGATGCTGCGATCGGCGGCGCGGGTGATTTCCTCGTCGGAATCAAGGAAGGGCACGCCCAGTTGCCGGGCCAGGGCGGTGCCCACGGCGGTCTTGCCCGCCCCCATCATTCCCACCATCACCACTGTCTTGGCCAGTCGCACGATCAAATCCCGTCAGGTTCCGGCCCGCCGGGCCGAGCCGGGGACCGAAGGCAAATATTCCGCACTCAATGGCGTGAAACCTGCGCGGATGCTATATAGATTGTCAAATCATCGCGCCCGCGTCATCGGGGGCGTGGAAAAACAGTCGGCCGATCAACGGCTGGCGACGTCGAGGAAGGGCTGTGCCATGGGTCGGATCATCAAGCTTGTCGTGATTCTGGTGATTTTCGGCTTCATCGGGCTGACGGGATTCGCCTATCTCGGCGACCTCACCCCGCCGCAGACCGAGGTGAAGAAACCCGTGGTGCTGAATGCGGACTAGCGCGGTCTCGGCGGCTGTCTTTCTGGTGCTGGGCGGGCCGCTTGCAGCGCAGGACCCGCAGGGCGGCCCGCTGTCGGCGATCGACTGGCTGTCGCAATCGGTGGCCACCCCGGTCGCGGCGACGCCGGGTGTCGCCACCGGGATCGACGAGCCGCCGGTCGCCGCCCAGGGCAGCGCCCTGCCGCAGCCGGTGACGACCACGGCGCTGGACGGGCCGAACCCGGATGCGGTCGGGCTGATCCCGACCGGCGTCTCGGGCCTGCCGCGCGACCTCTGGGGCGCGGGCCACACGCGCGAGATTGCCGAGCGTCTGGTCGCCCATGCCGATGACGCCCTGCCCGCGCTGCGCCAGCTGTTCCTGACCGTGCTTCTGGCCGAGGTGACGGCCCCGGCCGATTCCGGCGGCACGGGCGAGCTGTTGCAGGTGCGCATCGACAAGCTGCTGGCGCTCGGCGCGCTGGAGCAGGCGGCCGCGCTGATCGACGCGGCCGGGACCGACACGCCCGAACTGTTCCGCCGCGGCTTCGACGTGGCGCTGCTGACCGGGGCCGAGGATCGCGCCTGCGACCGGATGCAGGGCGCGCCCTATCTGGCGCCGACGGTGCCGGCGCGGATCTTCTGCCTCGCGCGCTCGGGCGACTGGGACACGGCGGCGCTGACGCTGCATTCCTCGCAGGCCCTGGGCCAGATCAGCCCCGACCAGGCCGCGCTTCTGGGCCGTTTCCTCGACCCCGATCTGTTCGAGGGCGAGCCGGTCCCGCCCGCGCCAAGCCCGGTCACGCCGCTTGACTGGAAGATCTTCGAGGCCGTGGGCGAACCCCTGCCGACCGAGGGCCTGCCGATCGCCTTCTCCTATGCCGAGATCGGCCCCCGCGCCGGCTGGAAGGCGCGGATCGAGGCGGCCGAGCGGCTGACCCGGGCCGGGACGATCCCGCCGAACGTGATCCTGGGCCTGTATACCGAGGCCGATCCCGCCGCCTCGGGCGGGGTCTGGGACCGGGCCGAGGCCTTCCAGCGCTTCGAGGCCGCCCTCACCTCGGGCGATGTCGAACGGGTGGCCAAGGCGCTGCCCCCCGCCTGGCAGCGCATGGCCGAGGCCGAACTGGAGGTGCCCTTCGCGGTCCTCTTCGGCCGCCAGCTCTCCGACCTGCCGCTGACCGGCGAGGCCGGGGCCATCGCCTTCCGCGTGGCGCTTCTCTCGCCCCAGGCCGAGGCGGTCGCCCGCCGCCACCAGCCCGCCGACGCGACCGAGGGCTTCCTGCTGGGCCTCGCCACCGGCGAGCTGGACGGCCGCGTGCCGCCCGACAGTCTGGGCCGGGCGATCCTCGCCGCCTTCCGCAGCCCCGCGCCGTCCGCCGAGGCGCAGGCGCTCCTCGACGGCAACCGCAAGGGCGAGGCGATCCTCCTGGCGATCGACGCCATCGCGCGCGGCGTCCGGGGCGACCTGCGCGGGGTGACCGAGGGGCTCTCCGCCCTGCGGCTGGCCGGGCTGGAAAGCGTGGCGCGGCGCACGGCGCTGGAGCTGATGATCCTGGAACGGCGGGGCTGACCCATGCCCGCGCCCGAGGCGGAACGCTGGATCTCGACCTTCCTCGCCGCGCGGGCGGCGGAACTGGGGGCTGCGCGCAACACGCAGCTGGCCTATGGCCGCGACCTTCTGGACTTCGCCGACTGGCTGGAGCGGCGGGACCTGGACTTCGCCGGGGCGGCGCGCGGGTCGGTCGAGGATTACCTCGTCCATTGCGACGCGCAGGGCCTGTCGCAGGCCACCCGCGCACGGCGGCTGTCCTCGATCCGCCAGCTTTACCGTTTCGCGGTCGAGGAGGGCTGGCGCGCCGACAACCCGGCGCTGCGGCTGAAAGGGCCGGGCCGGGTGCAAGGCCTGCCCAGGACCCTGAGCGAGGCCGAGGTCACCCGCCTGATGGAGGCCGCCCGCACCCGCGCCCGCAACCCGGCGGACCGGCTGCGCGATACCGCGCTTTTCGAACTGCTCTATGCCACCGGCCTGCGGGTCTCGGAACTGGTCGGCCTGCCGGTCACGGCCGTGCGCGGCGATCCGCGGATGATCCTGGTCAAGGGCAAGGGCGGCAAGGAGCGGATGGTGCCGCTCTCCGCCCCTGCCCGGGCGGCGCTGGCCGACTGGCTGGCCAGCCGCGACGCGGTGGAGGAGGCGGGCCGGAAGACGGGCCGCGCGCCCTCGCGCCACCTTTTCCCCGGCGAGGGGAGCGAGGGGCACCTGACGCGGCAATATTTCCACAGCCTGGTCAAGGACGTGGCGGTGCTGGCCGGGATCTCTCCGTCCCTGGTGACGCCGCATGTGCTGCGCCATGCCTTCGCCACCCATCTTCTGGCCCATGGCGCCGACCTGCGGGTGATCCAGACCCTGCTCGGCCATGCCGATGTCGGCACGACCGAGATCTACACCCATGTCCTTGACGACCACCTCAAGGACCTGGTCCTGACAAAGCACCCCCTGGCCCGGAAGGGCTGAGAGAGCCGATGCCCAGCGACCCCGCCCCCCCTGCCCCCGCAAGCCTGCTCCGCCGCGCGCTGGATCGGCTCCTGCGGCTTTTCCGCCTGCGCCGCGACCACGAGACCGCGATGGAGGCGCTGCGCGAGGACATCGCCGGGGCCATCGCGCTCGGCCATTCCGGGGGCGCGGTGGAGAAGGCCGACCGCGACCGGCTCCTCGGCGCGCTGGACCTCGGCCACCGCACGGTGGACGAGATCATGCGCCACCGCCGCCAGATCGAGATGATCGACGCCGACCTGCCCCCGCGCGAGCTGATCACCCGCGTCCTCGCCTCGCCCTATACCCGCCTGCCGGTCTATCGCGGCAGCGACGACAACATCCTGGGCGTGATCCATGCCAAGGACCTTCTGCGCGAGGTGGACCGGCTGGTGCGGGGCGAGGATGCCCAGGGCATCGACGGCCTGGACATCGTGAAGGTCGCGATGAAGCCCTATTTCATCCCCGAGACCACGGCGCTGGACGAACAGATGCGCGAATTCCTTGCCCGGCGCACCCATTTCGCGCTGGTGGTCGACGAATACGGCGCGTTGCAGGGGCTGATCACGCTCGAGGACATCCTGGAGGAGATCGTCGGCGAGATCACCGACGAATTCGACGTGGTGAAAAAGGACGAGGGCCTGACCCAGGCCGAGGACGGCGACTGGCTGGTCGATGGCGCGATGACGATCCGCGACCTGAACCGCGCCACCGACTGGGGCCTGCCGGACGACGAGGCGAACACGGTGGCGGGCCTCGTCATCCACGAGGCGCAGATGATCCCGGCCGAGGGCCAGGTCTTCGGCTTCCACGGCTTCCGCTTCGAGGTCGTGGCCCGGCGCGAGAACCGGATCACCCGGCTGAAGCTGCGCCGCCTCTGATTCCCAGCGGCCCAGCCGTCCGGCCCCGGGGCCAGCGCGGCCCAGTCGCCACCGACGAAGCGGGAAAGGTCCAGCCCCCCCGGCATCCTCGATGTTCAGAAGCTCGACCGCATGGCCCTGCCCGGCCAGCCGGTCGGCGGCATGGTGGCATAGCCGATCAGGAGCATCATCGGCGCCCCCCCGTCCGGCCGGGTCAGGCGTGCTGGCGCCGGCGCGCCGCCGCCCAACCGGCCGCGGCCTTGCCGAAGGCCTGGAACAGCGGCCGCGACACCGGATCGCTTTCCGCATTCCACTCCGGATGCCACTGGACCGACAGCGTGAAACCCGGCGCATCCTTGACATAGATCGCCTCGGGCGTGCCGTCCGGGGCCTGGCCGTCGATCACCACGCGCGGCGCCGGCCGGGCGATCCCCTGGCCGTGCAGCGTGTTCGTCATCACCTCGCGCGCGCCCATCAGCCGGTGGAATACCCCGCCCTCGGTGAAGCTGACCGGATGGCGCAGCGCGAACTGCTCCTCGATCGTGCCGTCGGGCGGCATCCGGTGGTTCATCCGGCCCGGCAGGTCGCGGATCTCGGGGTAAAGCGTGCCGCCCATGGCGACGTTGACCTCCTGGAAGCCGCGGCAGATGCCAAGGAAGGGCTGGCCGCGCTCGACGCAGGCGCGGATCAGGGGCAGCGTGATCGCGTCGCGGCTGCGGTCGAAGGCGCCATGCGCGGGCGTCTCCGCCTCGCCATATTCGCTGGGGTGGACGTTGGGGCGGCCCCCGGTCAAGAGGAAGGCGTCGCACAGCTCCAGAAGCTCGCCCACGCAGACATAGCGCGGGTCCGACGGCACGATCAGCGGCAGGCAGCCCGCGACCTCGGCCACCGCCGAAGAATTCATCGTGCCCCCCGAATGCACCGGATAGCTGTCGTTGATCAGGTAGCTGTTGCCGATGATGCCCACCACCGGGCGGCGGCCATGGTTGCACAGGCTGGTCACGTCTTCACCCTTTCCCTGCCGCACACCATAGCCCCGGCAATGGCGGCGGCAAAGCCCGTCTGGCCGCTGCCGCCGCACATAAGCCCGGCCATCGCCGCACAATCCGCCCCCGGCCGGGCAGATGCGGGCGCAGGCTGGACCCTGTTGCCCACCCTGCCCCCGCGCCCGGAAGGATCATCCCTCGGCCACCACGACCTCGGTCCCCCATTCCGCACATTTCCGCGCCAGTTCCTGCGGCAGGGCCCGGTCGGTGAACAGCACCGTGACCTCGGACAGCGAGGCCAGCCGCGCCGGGGCGGAACGGTCCAGCTTGGAATGGTCGCAGACCAGGAACACCTTGCGCGCCTGCCGGATGATCGCCTTCGAGACCCTGACCTCGGCCAGGTCGAAATCCAGCAGATCGCCGTCCCGGTCCAGCGCCGAGGCCCCGATCACCGCGATATCGACCTTGAACTGCTCGAAGAACTGCGTGGTCAGCTCTCCGACCAGCCCGCCGTCCGACCGGCGCAGCGCACCGCCCGCCACCATGATCTCGCAGCCCGGATTGGCGGCCAGGATATTGGCCACGTTCATGTTGTTGGTCACCACCGTGATGTTGCGATGCGTCAGCAGTTCCTGCGCCACCGCCTCGGTCGTGGTGCCGAGGTTGACGATCAGCGAGCAATTCTCGGGGATCGCCGCCGCGCAGGCCCGCGCGATGGCGGCCTTGGCGTCCTCGTTCATCCGGCGGCGCTGTTCGTAGCCCAGGTTCGCCACCCCGGTCCGCGGCATCGCGCCGCCATGCACCCGGTCGAGATGGCCCAGGTCGGCCAGTTCCGACAGGTCGCGGCGGATGGTCTGCAGCGTGACGTCGAACCTCTGCGCCAGGTCCTCGACCATCACCCGCCCCTCGGAACGGGCGATCTCCATGATCGCGACCTGACGGAAGCTTAGCGCCACGGCCGGTTTTCCTTTTCCTTCGTGCCTGCGCGCCAAGTTTCCTCAACGCGGCCGGCCGGATCAAGTGCGAAACGTCTCTGCAGGCGCAAGACGCATCGCGCCGCATCGCAGCGCGATTTTGCGCGGATTTCGACTGCCGCACGGGAAGCCCGCGACAAATCCGGCGTTACACGCGCCGCAAATGTTCGTTTTATCGCAATTCGCGCATAAACGAAAAAAATCGGATTGACCTTTCGACGCGGAGGTCCCACCCTCTCGCCAACAGGGGGGAATCCGGCGTGACAGCGAAGACCAGGCCCGAGGTGGCCGACATCTTCATCATCGGCGGCGGGATCAACGGCTGCGGCATTGCCCGCGACGCCGCCGGACGGGGCCTTTCGGTGGTGCTGGCCGAACAGGGCGACCTTGCGCAGGCAACCTCCTCGGCCTCGACCAAGCTTTTTCACGGCGGGCTGCGCTATCTGGAATATTTCGAGTTCCGCCTCGTGCGCGAGGCGCTGGCCGAGCGCGAGACGCTGCTGGTCGCCATGCCGCACATCGCCTGGCCGATGCGCTTTGTCCTGCCCTGGCATCCCGGCATGCGCTTCGAGGGCGACACGCCCACCGGCCGGCTCCTCTCTCGCGTGATGCCCTGGATGCGCGGCCGCCGGCCGGCCTGGCTGATCCGGCTGGGCCTGTTCCTCTACGACACGCTGGGCGGCCGCAGGATCCTGCCCGCAACCCGCACGCTGGACCTGATGCGCGATCCGGCCGGGCGGCCCTTGCAGGACCGTTTCCGAAAGGCTTGGGAATATTCCGACTGCTGGGTCGAGGATTCCAAGCTCGTCTCGCTGAACGCCCGCGACGCCGCCCTGCGCGGCGCCACGGTGCTGACGCGGACCCGCGTCACCTCGGCCACCCGCCTGGGCGAGCTGTGGCAGGTCGAGACCGAAGGCGCCGGGGGCCGCCGCAGCCACCTTGCCCGGGCGCTGGTCAACGCCGGCGGCCCCTGGGTCGAGGATGTGATCCGCAACGTGGCCCATATCACCCCGTCCGAAGGGGTGCGGCTGGTGCGCGGCTCGCATGTCGTCACCCGGAAACTCTACGACCACGACCGCTGCTACTTCTTCCAGGGCACCGACGGCCGCATCATCTTCGCCATTCCCTACGAGCAGGATTTCACCCTGATCGGCACCACCGACAAGGACCACAGGGGCGCTCCGGGAGAAGCCCGCTGCAGCGACGAGGAGCGCGACTACCTGCTGGCCTTCGCCTCGCAATATTTCGCCAGGCCGGTGACGCAGGCGGATGTGGTCTGGACCTATTCCGGGGTGCGGCCGCTCTACAACGACGGGGCCAAGTCCGCCACGGCGGCGACGCGGGACTATGTGCTGAAGCTGGACCAGTCCGGCGCGCCGCTGCTGAACGTGTTCGGCGGCAAGATCACCACCTACCGCCGCCTGGCCGAAGGCGCGATGGCCAGGCTTGCGCCCTTCTTCCCGCAGGCGACCGGCCCCTGGACCGCCCGCGTCCCCCTGCCCGGCGGCGACTTCCCGCATGACGGGGTGGCCGCCCTGACCGGCCGGTTGCAGGGCCGCTATCCCTTTCTCACCGACTATTGGGCCGCCCGCCTGATCCGCGCCTATGGCACCGAGGCCGAGACGCTCCTGGGCGGCGCCCGCCAGTCCGCCGACCTTGGCCGCGACTTCGGCGCGACCCTGACCGAGGCCGAGGTGCGCTGGCTGATGGATCACGAATTTGCCCGCGCCGCCGCCGATGTGGTCTGGCGGCGCACCAAGCTGGGGCTGCGGATGAGCCCGGAACAGATCGACGCGCTGGACGCCTTCATGTCCGGCGCAACGGGCCTGGGGGCAGCCTGCCCCGAGGCCGGATAGGGGGGACGGATTGGCGCTGGAGTTGCAGGCGGTAAGCCGGGTCGTGAAGGGGCAGGTCCATATCCAGCCCACGACCCTGACACTGGAGAAGGGCACGATGAACGTGCTCCTCGGCCCGACGCTTTCGGGCAAGACCTCGCTCATGCGGCTGATGGCGGGGCTGGATGCGCCCAGCGCCGGGCGGCTGATCTGGCATGGAAAGGATGTGACCGGGGTGCGGGTGCAGGACCGCAGGGTCGCCATGGTCTACCAGCAGTTCATCAACTACCCGGCGATGTCGGTCTATGACAACATCGCCTCGCCGCTGCGGCTGATGGGCAAGGCCGGGGCCGAGATCGACCGCGCCGTGCGCGCCACGGCCGACATGCTGAAACTGACCCCGATGCTGGGGCGCAAGCCGCTGGAGCTTTCGGGCGGCCAGCAGCAGCGTTGCGCGCTTGCACGCGCGCTGGTCAAGGGCGCGGGCCTCGTGCTTCTGGACGAGCCCCTGGCCAACCTCGACTACAAGCTGCGCGAGGAATTGCGCGCCGAGATCCCGCGCATCTTCGAGGAATCCGGCGCGATCTTCGTCTATGCCACCACCGAACCCGAGGAGGCCCTTCTCCTCGGCGGCAATACCGCGACCCTCTGGGAGGGCCGGGTGACCCAGTTCGGCCCGACCCCCGCCGTCTACCGCCAGCCGGCCGACGCCACCACCGCGCGGGTGTTCAGCGATCCGCCGATGAACTTCGTCTCCTGCTTCAGGGAAGGCCAGCGCATGAATTTCGGCGGCGCCGCCAATGCCCCGGCCGAGGGGGCCTTCGCCCCCCTGCCCGAGGGCCGCTATACCGCCGGTTTCCGGGCGAACCACCTGCATCTGAACACCCATTCCGGCCGCGCGGTCGAATTCCGCTGCACCCTCGGCGTGACCGAGATCACCGGCTCCGAGACCTTCCTGCACCTGACGCACGGCCAGGACCGCTGGGTGGCCCTGGTCCATGGGGTGCACGACCTGAAACCGGGAAGCGAGGTCAGCCTCTGGCTCGATCCCGCGCATGTCTACATCTTCGACGCCGAGGGCCGGCTTGCCGCGCCCGCGGCCTATGCGGCGGCGGCCTGAGCCATGGCACAGATCACGCTGAAGAACCTCGCGCACAGCTACCTTCCCCATCCCAGGGGCGAGCAGGACTTTGCCCTGAAGGAGATGGACCATGTCTGGCAGGACGGCGGGGCCTATGCCCTCCTGGGCTCCTCCGGCTGCGGCAAGACCACGCTGCTGAACATCATCTCGGGCCTCCTGCGCCCCAGCCAGGGCCGCGTCCTCTTCGGCGACCGCGACGTCACCGACGCCGAGACGGCCGAGCGCAACATCGCCCAGGTGTTCCAGTTCCCCGTCGTCTACGACACGATGACCGTGCGCGACAACCTGGCCTTCCCCCTGCGCAACCGGGGCAAGGACGCGGCCTATATCGCGCGGCGCGTGGACCAGATCGCCCGCATGATCGGGATGGAGGCGATCCTCGACCGCAAGGCGCGCGGGCTGACGGCCGATGCCAAGCAGAAGATCTCCCTCGGCCGCGGCATGGTGCGCGAGGACGTTAACGCGATCCTCTTCGACGAGCCGCTGACCGTGATCGACCCGCATATGAAATGGGAGCTGCGCACCCAGCTGAAGCGGCTGCACCGCGAGTTCGGGCATACGATGATCTACGTCACCCACGACCAGACCGAGGCGCTGACCTTCGCCGACAAGGTGGTGGTGATGTATGACGGCCGCGTCGTGCAGATGGGCACCCCGGAAGAGCTGTTCGAGACCCCGGCGCATACCTTCGTGGGCTATTTCATCGGCTCGCCCGGCATGAACCTGCTGCCGGCCGAGATCCGGGGCAACATGGCGCATCTTGGCGCGGCGGCGGTCCCGCTCGGCGCCACCTACGGGCCGGTTCCAGGCCGCGCGCAGATCGGCATCCGGCCGGAATATGCCGTCCTGACCGAAGGCGACGGCCTGCCCATCACCATCCGCCGGGTCGAGGACGTGGGCCGCCACCGCATCGTCCGGGGCGAGGTCGCGGGCCAGGCCATCAACGTGATCGCCCCCGAGGGGATGCCCGTCGGCCCCGCCCTGACCCATGTCCGCTTCACCCCCGACCGGATCAACGTCTACGCCGGCGACTGGCGCGTCGCCCCCGTGAAAGAGAGCCGCTGATGGAAAAGACCCTGAACAACAAGGCCTGGTTCCTGGTCCTGCCGGTGCTGGTGATCGTCGCCTTCTCGGCCATCGTGCCCCTGATGACGGTCGTCAACTATGCGGTGAACGACACTTTCGGGAACAACGAATTCTTCTGGGTTGGCCTGGAATGGTTCGAGGAGATGGTGACCTCCGACCGCCTGCACGAGGCGCTGGGGCGGCAGATCCTGTTCTCGGCCATCATCCTGGCGATCGAGGTGCCGCTCGGCATCTATGTCGCGCTGAACATGCCGAAACGCGGCTTCTGGGCCAGCCTCTGCCTGGTGCTGATGGCGCTGCCGCTGCTGATCCCGTTCAACGTGGTCGGCACGATCTGGCAGATCTTCGGCCGCGTCGACATCGGGCTCCTGGGCCGCTACCTGGCCGAGTTCGGCTTCGACTACAACTACACCAACGATCCGCTGGACGCCTGGATCACCGTCATCGTGATGGACGTCTGGCACTGGACCAGCCTGGTGGCCCTCCTGTGCTATGCCGGCCTGCAATCCATTCCCAACGCCTATTACCAGGCCGCGAAGGTGGACCAGGCCAGCCGCTGGGCCGTCTTCCGCTACATCGAGCTGCCGAAGATGGCGGGCGTCCTGCTGATCGCGGTGCTTCTGCGCTTCATGGACAGCTTCATGATCTATACCGAGCCCTTCGTCGTCACCGGCGGCGGCCCCGGCAATTCGACCACCTTCCTGTCGATCGACCTGGTCAAGATGGCGATCGGCCAGTTCGACCTCGGCCCCGCCGCCGCCTTCTCGATCATGTACTTCCTGGTGATCCTGCTGGTGTCATGGGTCTTTTACACCGTGATGACCAATCTCGACAAAGAGGAGGGCAAGTGACATGCGGCTGCGCGGCTCTCCCCTGGTGATGACCCTCTACCTGCTGTTCCTGCTGGTGCCGATCTACTGGCTGGTGAACATGAGCCTGAAGACCAATGCCGAGATCACCTCGACCTTCACGCTTGTCCCCTCGACCCTGACCTTCCGCAACTATGCGGTGATCCTGACCGATCCCAGCTGGTACATGGGCTATGTCAACTCGATCATCTATGTCGTGATGAACACGGTCATCTCGATCACCGTGGCGCTGCCCGCCGCCTATGCCTTCAGCCGCTACAGCTTCATGGGCGACAAGCACCTGTTCTTCTGGCTCCTGACCAACCGGATGTCGCCCCCGGCGGTCTTCGCCCTGCCCTTCTTCCAGCTCTATTCCTCGGTCGGCCTCTTCGACACCCATATCGCGGTGGCGCTGGCGCATTGCCTGTTCAACGTGCCGCTGGCGGTCTGGATCCTGGAAGGCTTCATGCGCGGCGTCCCGAAGGAGATCGACGAGACCGCCTATATCGACGGCTACAGCTTCCCCCGCTTCTTCGTGAAGATCTTCATGCCGCTGATCGCCAGCGGCATCGGGGTCGCGGCCTTCTTCTGCTTCATGTTCTCCTGGGTCGAGCTTCTGCTCTCGCGCACGCTGACCTCGGTGAACGCCAAGCCGATCGCCGCCACCATGACCCGGACCGTCTCGGCCTCGGGCATGGACTGGGGCGTGCTGGCCGCGGCGGGGGTGCTGACCATCATCCCCGGCGCGCTGGTGATCTATTTCGTCCGCAACTACATCGCCAAGGGCTTCGCCCTGGGAAGGGTATGAGCATGACCCAGACCCGCTGGACCACGATCTACCTTGTCATCGGCGCGATCATGGCCGCGATCCTGGCCGGGCTTGTCGCAGCCACCCCCCGGACCGAGGACGGGATCGACTGGTTCGCCCCGATGATCCGCGGCGGCTGGATGGCCTGGACCTTCCCGGTCGCGCTGTTCTTCTACCTGATCGCGGCCCTCCTGATCCTGTTCACCCTGCTGGCCATCCGCTTCCCCGAGACCCCGCGCCGCGGCGTCCTGCGGATCGAGACCACGCGCGGCGACCGGCTGTTCATCACCCTTCTCGGCTCGGCCTTCATCCATCTGGCCTGGCTGTTCCTTGCCGGCCCCGATCTTCTCTGGGGCGCCACCCTCCTTTGCCTCGTCTATGCCGCAGCGGTGTTCCGCTGGGTCTGACGGGCAAGGCACGACCCCGGGCGCCAGCGTTCCGCCCGGACTGAAAACCCGAAACGACGCATCTGGGAGGAAGACATGAGACTACGTTCGACGGCAACCGCCATGGCGCTTGCGCTGATGGCGATGCAGGCCCCGGCCTGGGCCGATATCGAGGCCGCCAAGGCCTTTCTCGATGCCGAGATCGGCGACCTCTCCTCGCTGCCCCGGGCCGAGCAGGAAGCCGAGATGCAATGGTTCATCGACGCGGCCAAGCCCTATGCGGGCATGGAGATCAAGGTCGTCTCGGAAACCATCACCACGCATGAATACGAATCCAAGGTGCTGGCCCCGGCCTTCACCGCCATCACCGGGATTAAGGTCACCCATGACCTGATCGGCGAGGGCGACGTGGTGGAGAAGCTGCAGACGCAGATGCAGTCGGGCGAGAACATCTATGACGCCTATATCAACGACAGCGACCTGATCGGCACCCACTGGCGCTACAAGCAGGCCCGCAGCCTGACCGACTGGATGGCCGGGGACGGCGCGGCGGTGACCAACCCCAACCTCGACATCAACGACTTCATCGGCAGCAAGTTCACCACCGCCCCGGACGGAGAGCTGTACCAGCTTCCCGACCAGCAGTTCGCCAACCTCTACTGGTTCCGGTACGACTGGTTCACCGATCCCAAGACCATGGAGGATTTCAAGGCCAAGTACGGCTATGACCTCGGCGTGCCGCTGAACTGGTCGGCCTACGAGGACATCGCCGAATTCTTCACCGGCCGCGACATGTCCTATGCCGGCGGGCCTGCTTCGGGCGTCTATGGCAACATGGACTACGGCAAGAAGGACCCCTCGCTCGGCTGGCGCTACACCGACGCCTGGATGTCGATGGCCGGGATGGGCGACAAGGGCGAGCCGAACGGCCTGCCGGTCGACGAATGGGGCATCCGCGTGAACGAGAACTCGCAGCCGGTCGGCTCCTGCGTGGCGCGCGGCGGGGCGACGAACGACGCGGCGGCGGTCTATGCCGTGACCAAGGCGATCGAGTGGCTGCAGAAATACACGCCGCCCGAGGCCCAGGGCATGACCTTCGGCGAGGCGGGGCCCGTCCCGGCCCAGGGCAACATCGCCCAGCAGATGTTCTGGTACACCGCCTTCACCGCCGACATGGTCAAGCCCGGCCTGCCGGTGATGAACGAGGACGGCACGCCCAAGTGGCGGATGGCGCCCTCGCCGCACGGGGCCTACTGGTCCGAAGGCACCAAGGTCGGCTATCAGGACGTGGGCTCCTGGACGCTGATGGAAAGCACGCCGGTCGACCGGGCGCAGGCCGCCTGGCTCTACGCCCAGTTCGTCACCTCCAAGACGGTGGACGTGAAGAAATCCCACGTCGGCCTGACCTTCGTGCGGGAATCCACCATCCAGCACGACAGCTTCACCAAGCGCGCGCCCGAGCTTGGCGGCCTGGTCGAGTTCTATCGCTCGCCCGCCCGCGTGGCCTGGTCGCCCACCGGCACCAACATCCCCGATTATCCGAAGCTGGCCCAGCTCTGGTGGCAGAACATCGGCGACGCCATGTCGGGGGCCAAGACCCCGCAGGAGGCGCTGGATTCGCTCTGTGCCGAGCAGGAGAAGGTGCTGGAACGTCTGGAACGCGCCGGAGTCCAGGGCGACATCGGCCCGAAGCTGAACGAGGAGCAGGATCCCCAGGTCTGGCTTGACGAACCGGGCTCTCCGGTCGCCAAGCTGGAGAACGAGGATCCGACGCCGGAAACCATCAGCTACGACGAGCTGATCAAGTCCTGGCAGTAGGTCGACAAGGCCCCGGGCGGAGCGTCCCCGTTCCGCCCGGGGCCAGATTTCCTCGAAGAAACCTGTCAGGAATTTTCAAAGGTTCCTGTCCCGGATTCGCGTGTTCCGCAGGATCCCGGATGTTAAGATTCCCCTAACACCGACGACCAACCCTCTGGAATCACTCGACCATATCTTCTTGTCCACTGTGGACACCACCCCCGCAGGCCCGACCCCATGACCCATATCCTCGCCATCGACCAGGGCACCACCTCCTCCCGCGCGATCCTGTTCGACGAAGGCCTCCGCCCCGTCGCCCAGGCCCAGGAGGAATTCCCCCAGCACTACCCCCGCCCCGGCTGGGTCGAGCACGATCCCTCGGACCTCTGGGCGACCGTCGCCGGCACCGCCCGCGCCGCGATCGAGAAGGCCGGCATCGCCGCCACCGACATCGCCGCCATCGGCATCACCAACCAGCGCGAGACCACCCTGATCTGGGACCGCGCCACCGGCGAGCCGATCCACCCCGCGATCGTCTGGCAGGACCGCCGCACCGCCGACAGCTGCGCCGCCCTGAAGGCCGCGGGGCACGAGCCGATGATCACCGCCCGCACCGGCCTCCTGCTCGATCCCTATTTCTCGGGCACCAAGATCAAGTGGCTGCTCGACACCATCCCCGACGCCCGCGCGCGGGCAAGGCGGGGCGAGCTGATCTTCGGCACCGTGGACACGTTCCTGATCTGGAAGCTCACCGGCGGCCGGGTCCATGCCACCGACGCCACCAACGCCGCCCGCACGCTGATCTTCAACATCGCCACCGGCGAGTGGGACGCCGAGATCTGCGCGCTCCTCGACATCCCGATGGCGATCCTGCCCGAGGTCCGCGACTGCGCCGCCTTCTTCGGCACCACCCGGGCCGACCTTTTCGGCCGCGAGATCCCGATCCTCGGCGTCGCGGGCGACCAGCAGGCCGCGACCGTGGGCCAGGCCTGTTTCTCGCCCGGCATGATGAAATCGACCTACGGGACCGGCTGCTTCGCCCTGTTGAACACCGGGGCGGACAGGGTGCCCTCGCAGAACCGGCTTCTGACCACCATCGCCTACCGGCTGGAGGGGCGGACAACCTATGCGCTCGAAGGCTCGATCTTCATCGCGGGGGCCGTTGTCCAATGGCTGCGCGACGGGCTGAAGATCATCCGCGAGGCCGGGGAGACGCAGGCGCTGGCCAGCGCCGCCGATCCGGCGCAGGAAGTGCTGCTGGTCCCCGCCTTCACCGGCCTTGGCGCGCCCTACTGGCGGCCGGACTGCCGGGGCGCGGTCTACGGGCTGACCCGGAACTCGGGCCAGGCCGAACTGGCGCGCGCGGCGCTGGAGAGCGTCGGCTACCAGACCCGCGACCTGCTGGAGGCGATGCGGGCGGATTGGGGCGGGGCCGCGGGCGGCATCCTGCGGGTCGACGGCGGGATGACGGCCTCGGACTGGACGATGCAGTTTCTTGCCGACATCCTGGGCGCGCCGGTGGACCGCCCGGTGGTGACCGAGACGACGGCGCTTGGCGCGGCCTATCTGGCGGGGCTCAAGGCCGGGATCTGCCCGGACCCGGCCGCATTCCAGCACTCCTGGGCGCTGGAACGCCGCTTCTCGCCCGTGATGGACGATGAGACCCGCGACCGGAAATACGCCCGCTGGGGCCGAGCGGTCGCCGCGACGATGAGCGTATGACCCCCTTCGCGATCGCCGCCCCCGGCCGCATCCTCTTTGGCCGGGGCGAGGCCGCGCGGGCGCCGGGGCTGATCCGCGCCTTCGGCGCGCGCGGGCTGGTCGTCCATGGCGCAAGCCCCGCCCGCGCCCGCTGGCTGGTCGAGGCGCTGCAGGCGGCAGGCGCCGCGACCCTGGCCCTGCCCTGCGCGCGCGAGCCCGACCTGCCGCTGCTGCTCTCGGCGCTGCGGACCGCCAGGGATTTCCGTCCCGACTGGGTCGCCGCCATCGGCGGCGGCGCGGCGCTTGACCTCGGCAAGGCGCTGGCGGCGCTGGTTCCGGCCCCCGGCGGGCCGCTGGACCATCTGGAGGTGGTGGGCCGGGCCCTGCCGCTGAGTGCCCCGCCCCTGCCCTTCATCGCGCTGCCGACCACGGCGGGCACCGGGGCCGAGGCGACGAAGAACGCGGTCATCGGCCTGCCCGACCACGGCCGCAAGGTCTCGCTCCGCGACGACCGGATGCTGGCGCGGCTGGCGATCGTGGACCCGGCCCTGACCGACCACACGCCGCGCGCCACGACGCTGGCCTCGGGCCTGGATGCGATAACCCAGGTGATCGAGCCTTTCGTCAGCCGCCGGGCCACGCCCTTCACCGACGCGCTTGCCGCCCCCGCCATTGCGCAGGGGCTGGCGGCCCTGGCCCGGCTGATGCAGGCCGAGGATCCGGGCGCGCGCGACATATTGGCCTGGGTCAGCCTGTCGGGCGGCCTTGCCCTGGCCAATGCGGGCCTGGGCGCGGTGCATGGGCTGGCGGGGGTGATCGGCGGGCTTTGCCCTGCCCCGCATGGCGCGATCTGCGGCGCGCTTCTTGCCCCCGTCCTGCGGCTGAACCGGGCCCATGCCGGGGAAGAGCCGGCGCGTCGGCTGGATCAGGTCTTCGGCCAGATCGCCGCGACGCTGGGCGGCCCTCCGGCCGACGCCCCGGCGACGCTGGCGCGCTGGGTGGCCGGGGCGGGCCTGCCGGGGCTGGTCGCGCAAGGGGTGGACCCCGCCCTGTTCCCCCGCATCGCCGCGGCGGCGCTGGCCTCCTCCTCGATGCAGGGCAATCCGGTGCCGCTGACCGAGGCCGAACTGACCCGGGCGCTGGAAGACGCCGCCTGAAACCGTCACGGGGCCTTGTCGCACAGCCCCGCCAGGACCTCGGCCGCGATTTCCAGCGAGCGCAGCCTTGCACCCCGGTCGTGGATCATCCCGGTGACCATGATCTCGTCCGGCCGGTATCGGGCGATCAGCGCGGCCAACTCGTCCCGCACCGTTGCGGCCGCGCCGGTGGCCGAGCAGGACAGGGCCTGCCGCACCTGGGCCATGACGGGCGCGGGGATCTCCTGCTCCGGCTCGCGGCTCGGGCGGGGCAGCTTGCCCGCCTGTCCGGTGCGCAGCCGCGCGAAGGCCAGGAGTTGCGAGGAGCGCAGGAACTCCGCCTCGGCGTCGCTCTCGGCAGCGCAGACGCCCGCCGCGAGCATCACATGGGGTTTCTCCAGCCGCCCGGAGGGCCGGAAGCCGCGGCGGTAGATCTCCAGCGCCTCGCCCAGCAGGGCCGGCGCGAAATGCGAGGCGAAGGCATAGGGCAGGCCCAGCCAGGCGGCCAGCTGCGCGCCATAGAGGCTGGAGCCGAGGATCCAGACCGGGACATTCGTGCCGGTTCCGGGGATGGCCCGCACCGGGCCGGACCCGGCATCGCCAAGATAGGCGATCAGTTCCTGAACGTCCTGGGGGAAGCTGTCCTCGGGCGCCATGTGGCGGCGCAGCGCGCGGGCGGTGGCCATGTCGGTGCCGGGCGCGCGGCCGAGGCCCAGGTCGATCCGGCCCGGATAGAGCGTCGCCAGCGTGCCGAACTGCTCGGCAACCATCAGGGGGGAGTGGTTCGGCAGCATGATGCCGCCCGCGCCGATCCGCATCGCGCGGGTCTGGCCCGCCACATGGCCGATCAGCACCGCCGTCGCGGCACTGGCGATGCCCGGCATGTTGTGATGCTCGGCCAGCCAGAAGCGGTGATAGCCCGCGCCTTCGGCCGCCCGGGCCAGATCCACGGTCGCCGCAAGGGCATCGGCCGCCGTATGCCCCTCGGCAATCGGGGACAGGTCGAGATAGGAATAATGCTGCATCGCGCCCTCCGTCGGGGAGGAGCTAATCATCCCGGACTGTCGGGCCAAGGGGCCCGGCGCGACGGCGGATCAGCCCTGCGCCGACCGACCGGCCCCCGCCGACAGCTCCAGCACCGATTGCGCCAGGGCCCGGCGGTCCAGCCCGAAGTGCCGGTAGAGATCGCCGATGGTGCCGGTCTGGCCGAAATGCTCCACCCCGTGCGAGACGCAGCGGTGGCCGCCGACCGAACCCAGCCAGGCGAGCGTCGCCGGGTGGCCGTCGATGGCGGTGACGATCAGGCAGTCGCGCGGCAGGTCGGCGAACAGCGTCTCGACATGGCTGCGGGCCCGGCGGTTGCCACGGGCCCGGGCGCGCTGCGCGGCGGTCCAGCCCGCGTTCAGGCGGTCGGCGGAAGTCACGGCCAGCACCCCCAGGTCGCGCCGGTGCTCGGCGATGAGGCCCGCCGCCGCGATGGCCTCGGGGGCGATGGCGCCCTGGTAGGCGATCACCACCTCGCAGTTCGGACCCGGCGGGCGCAGCCAGTAGGCGCCATCGACGGCGCCCTGCCGGAAGGCGTCGTCCTGGCGCTTGCCCGGTTGCTCCAGCGGGTTGGTGGTCAGCCGCAGATAGACCGAGCCGCCGGTCTCGTCGCGCAGCCAGGTGCGTTCGTCCGGGTCGCCCTCGCCGTCACGCTGCAGATAGTCGAAGGCCCATTCCAGGATCACCGCCAGTTCGTCGGCGAAGGCCGGCTCGAACGCCGCCAGCCCGTCCTGCGCCATGCCGGTCAGGGGCGTGCCGATGGATTGATGCGCCCCGCCCTCGGGCGCCAGCGTCACGCCCGAGGGGGTGCCCACGACGATGAAGCGCGCGTCCTGGTAGCAGGCGTAGTTCAGCGCATCGAGGCCGCGATGCACGAAGGGGTCATAGACCGTGCCGATGGGGATCAGCCGCTTGCCGAACAGGCTGTGGCTCAGCCCCGCGGCGCCCAGCAGCAGGAACAGGTTCATCTCGGCGATGCCCAGTTCGATGTGCTGGCCTTCGGGTGCGAAGTCCCATTTCGCGGTCGAGGGGATGCGATGCTCGATGAAGGCATCCGCCAGGGGTTTGCGCGCAAAGAGCTTGCGCCGGTTCACCCAGGGGCCGAGGTTCGTGGTGCCGGTCACATCGGGCGAGGTGGTGACGATCCGCGCCGCCAGGGCGCTGTCGCCTTTGGACAGGTCGTCCAGCATCCTGCCGAAGGCGGCCTGGGTCGAGGTCTCGTGCCCGGCGTCGAGTTCGATCCGCGGCACGGCGAGCCTGTCGTCGCGATACCGCCGCCGCCCCCTGAGGAAGAACGGGACCCTTGCCAGAAAATCCTTCAGCGCCTGCACATCGGCCACGCCCGCGAAGGGCTCCCATTCCTGTCCCTTGGCCACCCCCATATGGGCCTGCCAGGCGGCGAACTGGGTCGGGTTCATCAGCCCGCCGTGGTTGTCCTTGTGCCCGGCGATCGGCGTGCCCCAGCCCTTGATCGTATAGGCCAGAAAGCAGGTCGGCCGGTCGTGATCCACGGCGGCGAAGGCCTCCGCCATGGTCTCGACGCAGTTGCCGCCCAGGTTCTCCATCAGCGCGGCCAGTTCGGCATCGCTGCGCCGCTCGATCAGGGCCGAAACCTCGCCCTGGTCGCCGAGATCCTCCATCAGCCGCCGGCGCCAGACCGCCCCGCCCATGAAGGTCAGCGCGGAATAGTGCTGGTTCGGGCAGGCGTCGATCCAGTCGCGCAAGACGCCGCCGCCCGGCTCGGCAAAGGCCGCGCGTTGCAGGGCGCCGTATTTAACCCGCACCACATCCCAGCCGAAGGCCTCGAAGATCTTCTCGACGCGGGCGAACAGCCCCTCGCGCACGATCCCGTCCAGCGACTGGCGGTTGTAGTCGATGATCCACCAGCAATTGCGCAGGTCGTTCTTCCAGCCTTCCTGCAGCGCCTCGTAGACATTGCCCTCGTCCAGTTCGGCGTCGCCCACCAGCGCGACCATGCGGCCCAGCGGCAGATCGCGGCCCCAGGCCTTTGCCGCGATATAGTCCTGCACCAGCGAGGCGAAGGCGGTGATCGCCACGCCCAGCCCCACCGAGCCGGTGGAGAAATCCACGTCATCCACGTCCTTGGTCCGGCTGGGATAGCTTTGCACCCCGCCGAAGCCGCGGAAATTCTCCATCGCCTCGCGGGTCTGGTTGCCCATCAGATACTGGATGGCATGGAATACCGGCGCGGCATGCGGCTTCACCGCCACCCGGTCCTCGGGCCGCAATGCCTGGAAATACAGCGCGGTCAGGATCGACACCATCGAGGCCGAGGACGCCTGGTGCCCGCCGGTCTTGATCGCGTCCACCTTGGGGCGGAGGTGGTTGGCATGGTGGATCATCCAGTGCGAAAGCCACAGAATCCGCTGCTCGATGGTCTTCAGATGCTGCATGTCTCGGGTCATCGGCGGCTCCTCTGGTCAGGCGGCGGAGACGATCCCGCCCGCGCGGGCGACCGGGGTCGGGGGGTTCAGCCTAGCGCGGATCGCGGGGAAACCAACCGGCGCATCGCGACCGGCCCCGGACGCCTGCCGGAGTCCGGCGTCACGCTCATTCCGCATTGTGGGCGGCCAGGGCCTGCATCAGGTCGTCCAGGATGTCCTCCACCCCCTCCAGCCCGACCGAGAGGCGCACCAGCCCCTCGGCGATGCCATGGGCGGCGCGTTCCTCGGGGGTATAGGTGGAATGGGTCATGGATGCCGGGTGCTGGATCAGGCTTTCCGCATCGCCCAGGCTGACCGCCCGCTGGACCAGCGCCAGGCGGTTCATCATCGCGATTCCCCCCGCCTTGCCGCCCACCACCTCGAACGGGATCATGCCGCCGAAAGCCGCCATCTGCCGCCGCGCCAGATCGGCCTGCGGGAACGAGTCCAGCCCCGGATAATGCACGCATTTCACCGCCGGATGCGCCTCGAGAGCGCGGGCGATGGTCAGGGCGGCGGCGGAATGGGCCCGGACCCGCAGGTCCAGCGTCTTGATCCCGCGCAAGAGCAGCATGGCCGAGAGGGGCGACATCACCGCCCCGGTCATGTCCTTGATGCCGACCAGCCGGATGGCCTGGATGTCCTCGGCCCGGCCCGCGACCAGCCCCGCGATCACATCGCCATGGCCGCTGAGGTATTTGGTCGCCGAATGGACCACGATATCCGCCCCATGCTCGACGGGGCGGGTCAGGACGGGCGTGGCATAGGTGTTGTCCACCACCACCCTTGCGCCGTGGCGGTGGGCGATCCCGGCGATGGCGGCGATGTCCACCAGCCGGTTGTTGGGATTGGCGGGCGTCTCGAAATAGACGATCCGGGTCCTGGGGCCGATCGCGGCCGCCAGATTGGCCGGATCGGACAGGTCCACCGGCCGCACCGTGACGCCGAAGCGCGGCAAGCCATGGGTCAGGAAGGCGAAGGTGCAGCCGTACAGCGTCTTGTCCAGGATCACCTCGTCGCCCGCCTGAAGGAAGGACCAGAGCGTCGCGGTGATCGCCCCCATGCCCGAGGCGGCGCAAAGCCCGGCCTCGGCCCCTTCCAGATTGGCGATGCGCTTTTCCAGGGCCTCCAGCGTCGGGTTCGAGATGCGGCTGTAGAAATGCCCCTCGGCCTCGCCGGCGAACATCGCGCCGCCGGCCTCGGCCGTGTCGAAGGTGAAGGTCGAGGACAGGTAGACCGGCGGATTCAGCGCGCCCTGATGCTCGCGGGGGTCATAGCCATGGTGAATGGCGCGGGTGGCAAGGCTGGGCGGCGTATCGCGCATCGGGCTGTCCTTCTGGCTGGCCACCATATTGCGCTTGTTGCCGTGGCATTTGGTTGCCAATCATGCCAGTCACCAAGCCAAGATCAGCATTTTATGCCAGGACAGGCCAGAATGGACGAGAAAGACCGCCAGATCATCCGCGCCCTGCAAAGGAACGGCCGCGCCACGAATCTGGAGATTGCGGCCGAGGTGAACCTCTCGCCCTCGCCCTGCCTGCGCCGGATCCGGCTGCTGGAGGAAGCGGGCGCGATCCGCGGCTACCGGGCCATTGCCGACCAGGGCGCCTATGGCCTGCCGGTCACGGTCTTCATCCGCATCCGGCTGGAGCGGCACAGCGACGAGGTGGTGAAGCATTTCGAAAGCCGGATCCGCGCGCTGGACGAGGTGCTGGAATGCCACTTGCTGACCGGCGCGGCGGACTATCATCTCCGCGTCGTGGTCGCCGGGCTGGAAGCCTATGAAAGCTTCATCCGCAACCGGATCCACCCGATCGGCGGCATCGCCTCGATCGAATCGAGTTTCGTCTATGGCACGGTCAAGAACACCGGGGTCTTCCCGCAGGTCGGATGAAACCGGGCCGAAGATGCTGTCCCTGCCCCATGACCTTCGCTAGACTGACCCGGCTGGAAGGGGAAAAGCCATGGAATTCATCGCAAGAGCAACCGCGGTCGTCGGCGGCACGGTTGCCTTCCTGCGGCGCATGCGGTCGCCCGCGCATCAGGCCTTCGGCGCCGATCCCGACATACCCCAGGCGCGCAGCCAGGGGATCATGACCCTGAAGGTGCCCGTCGCCGAAGGCTGGAAGGACGGCCGCCTGCCGATCTGCGCGCCCGGTCTGGCGGTCAATGCCTTCGCCTCGGGCCTGGACCACCCGCGCTGGATCGAGGTGCTGCCGAATGGCGACGTGCTGGTCGCGGAATCGAAAGAGCAGCCGGGGCCGCCGAAGACGCTGATGGACCACGCCGCGCAGGCGACGATGCGGCGGGTCAAGGCGATCGGGAAAAGCGCGAACCGCGTCACCCTGTGGCGGGACGCCGATGGCGACGGCGCGGCGGAGATCCGCGAGGTCTTCGTCGAGAACCAGAACCAGCCCTTCGGCATGGCCCTGGTGGGAAGCCGGTTCTACCTGGGCAATACCGATGGCATCAAGGTCTTCGACTACAGCCCGGGCGACACCGCGCTGTCGGGCGAGGGACAAAGGCTGGTGGAGTTCAAGCCGCATGGCCACTGGACGCGCAGCCTGATCGCCTCGCCCGACGGCTCGAAGATCTATGCCGGCGTCGGCTCGCTGTCGAACATCGGCGATCAGGGCATGGCGGCCGAGGAAGGGCGCGCGGCGATCTGGGAACTGGACCTGGCGACCGGCCGGTCCCGCATCTTCGCCTCGGGCCTGCGCAATGCCGTCGGCATGGCCTGGGAGCCGGTGACCGGCAAGCTCTGGACCGTCGTCAACGAGCGTGACGGTCTCGGCGACGAAACCCCGCCCGACTATCTCACCTCGGTCCGGGACGGCGGCTTCTACGGCTGGCCCTATTGCTATTGGGGCAAGACGGTGGACGACCGGGTGCCGCAGGATCCGGCGCTGGTCGCGCGCGCGATCACGCCGGATTACGCCCTTGGCGGTCATACGGCATCGCTTGGCCTGTGCTGGATGCCCGAAGGCACCCTGCCCGGCTTCGGCCCCGGCATGGTGATCGGCCAGCACGGATCCTGGAACCGCTCCAAGCTGAGCGGCTACCGGCTGATCTTCGTGCCCTTCGAGAACGGCGCCCCCAGCGGCCCGGCGCGGGACATCCTTGCCGGCTTCCTGTCCGAGGACGAGAAGCTGGCCTACGGGCGGCCCGTCGGGGTGGCGCTCGGGCCTGACGGCAAGTCCCTGCTGATGGCGGATGACGTCGGCGACATCATCTGGCGCGTCTCGGCGGCCGGCTAGGGCGGTCCGCCGGCCGGCCCGGCCATTTCAGGCCTGCCTTCACATCAGGCGCCGCGCCGCGCCCAGGGCCGTCAGCGTCACCCGGGTCGCGCCGCCCTGCATGGCGATCCCGGTCACTTCCATCGGGCAGCGGTCGAGATCGCCGCCCAGGACCTCGATGGTGCCCGCGCCATGGAACGCGCTGTCGAGAAGCGACAGAAGCGCCTCGCCACGCAGGACCGCCTCGACGCCCTCGCGGGTGCGGGTGATGACGTCGGGGGTGACGTGGCGGCTGCCGATGATCAGGTCCATGGGTCTGCTTTCTCTGCGGCCGCATGAGGCCGCTGCGACAGGTAAGCACGGGCCCGCGCATGGGGCCCGTGACGGCGGCGTTTCATCAGCTGCAACCCGTGGTCGAGCCGCAGGTCAGGCACTTGTTGCAGGTGCCGTTGCGGACCAGCGTGTAGTTGCCGCATTCGACGCAGGAATCGCCGGTATAGCCCTGCAGCTTCGCCTTGGCGCGGGCCTGGGCATCGCTGCTTGCCGCGCCGATCGCGAAGGTGCTGGTGCTTTCCGAAAAGCCCGAGACCCGGGTCTCGGTCATCATCGCCGCCAGCGGGGCCGCGGCCTCGGTGCCGGTGGCGAGGCCGCCGCCGAAAGCGGAGGCCGCCGCCCCGCCCTGCAGCACGGTGAACTCCTGCGGCAGGCGCTTGCGCAGATACCCGGTCGAGGAGATCTGCTTCAGCACCTCCAGCGATTTCGACGCCGCCGTCTCGCTGACTTCCGAGATGTTGCGCTTGCCCTCCTCGTCGCCCCGGCCGAGGTCGTCGAAGCTCGCCCCTTTCGGCGCGACATGCGCGAGGTCGGTGCGGTCGAGGTAGGAGATCGCGAGTTCGCGGAAGATGTAGTCCAGGATCGAGGTCGCGTTCTTCACCGAGTCGTTGCCCTGGACCATGCCCGCCGGCTCGAACCGGGTGAAGGTGAAGGCCTCGACGAATTCCTCCAGCGGCACGCCGTATTGCAGGCCGACCGAGACCGCGATGGCGAAGTTGTTCATCATCGCCCGGAAGCCCGCGCCTTCCTTGTGCATGTCGATGAAGATCTCGCCCAGCGAGCCGTCCTGGTATTCCCCGGTGCGCAGATAGACCTTGTGCCCGCCGATCAGCGCCTTTTGCGTATAGCCCTTGCGGCGCTCCGGCAGCTTCTCGCGGTGGCTGCGGACGATCTCCTTGACGATCACCTTCTCGACGATCTTCTCGGCGATGACCTGGGCCTTCTCCATGGCCGTGCCCGAGGCGAGGATTTCCTCGGCCTCCTCGTCATCCTCGATCAGCGCCGCCGCGAGGGGCTGGCTGAGTTTGGAGCCGTCGCGGTAGAGCGCATTGGCCTTGATGCCAAGCGAGTGGCTGAGTTCATAGGCCGCCAGCGTCTCGGCGATGGTGGCGTCGTTCGGCATGTTGATCGTCTTGGAGATCGCGCCCGAGATGAAGCTTTGGGCGGCGGCCATCATGGTGATGTGGCTTTCCACCGAGAGGAACCGCTTGCCGGTCTTGCCGCAGGGGTTGGCGCAGTCGAAGACGCGGTAATGCTCGGGCTTCAGGTGCGGCGCGCCTTCCAGGGTCATGGTGCCGCAGACATGGTCGTTGGCCGCGTCGATCTGCGACCTGGTGAAACCGAGGTGGCGCAAGAGGTCGAAGGTCGGATCGGCCAGCTTCTCGTCCGGGATGCCGAGGGTGCCCTTGCAGAAATCCTCGCCCAGGGTCCACTGGTTGAAGACGAAGCGGATGTCGAAGGCCGAAGGCAGCGCCGCCTCGATCTTCTCGATCTCGCGCGGGCCGAAGCCGTGGCCGATCAGCGCGGTATGGTTGATCGCCGGGGCCTGGCCCAGGGAGCCGTGGCCGACGGCATGGGCCACGATCTCGGCGGCCTGGCTGGTGGAATAGCCGAGGGCCTCCAGCGCGGCCGGGACCGACTGGTTGATGATCTTGAAATAGCCGCCACCCGCCAGTTTCTTGAACTTCACCAGCGCGAAATCGGGCTCGATCCCGGTGGTGTCGCAGTCCATCACCAGGCCGATGGTGCCGGTGGGCGCGATCACCGTGGTCTGGGCGTTGCGGAAGCCGTGCTGCTGGCCCAGGGCCAGCGCCTCGTCCCAGGCGGATTTCGCAAGGCTGACAAGGGTCTGGTCCGGGCAGTTCGCATGGTCCAGCGCGACGGCCGGGACGTTCAACCCCTCGTAGACCCCGGTCGCATGGGCGGCGGCGCGGTGGTTGCGGATCACGCGCAGCATATGCTCGCGGTTGCGCCCATAGCCCGAGAACGGGCCCAGTTCCCGCGCCATCTCGGCCGAGGTGGCATAGGAGATCCCGGTCATCACCGCGGTCAGCGCGCCGCAAAGCGCGCGGCCCTCGGGGCTGTCATAGCCAAGGCCCATGTTCATCAGCAGGCCGCCGATATTGGCATAGCCCAGGCCCAGCGTGCGGAATTCATAGGAAAGCTGGGCAATCTCCTGGCTGGGGAACTGCGCCATCATCACCGAGATTTCCAGCGTGACGGTCCAGAGCCGGGTCGCATGGACATAGCCCTCGGCGTCGAAGCGGCCGTCATGGAAGAAGGTCAGGAGGTTCATCGACGCCAGATTGCAGGCGGTATCGTCGAGGAACATGTATTCCGAGCAGGGGTTGGAGCCCCGGATCGGCCCGTCCTCGGGGCAGGTGTGCCAGGCGTTGACGGTGTCATGGAACTGGATGCCGGGGTCGGCGCAGGCCCAGGCGGCATGGCCGATCTGGTCCCAGAGTTCGCGGGCGCTCACGGTCTTGGCGACCTTGCCGTCGGTGCGACGGATGAGTTCCCAGGGCTGGTCATCGCGGACGGCCTTGAGGAAGGCGTCGGTCACGCGGACCGAGTTGTTCGAGTTCTGGCCCGAGACCGAGATATAGGCCTCGGAGTCCCAGTCGGTGTCATAGGTGGGGAATTCGATGCTGTCGAAGCCCTGCCGCGCGTATTGCAGCACGCGGTTGGTGTAGGTGTCGGGGATCATCGCCTTCTTGGCGCCCTTGATCGCGGCCTTCAGCGCGGGATTCTTCGCCGGATCGACCGCATCCTCGGTGCTGCCGTCCCATTGGCGGATCGCGGCGAAGATCTCGTTCAGCCGCGCCTCATGCATCTTGGAACCGGCGACGAGGCTTGCGACCTTCTGCTCCTCGATCACCTTCCAGTTGATGAACTGCTCGATGTCGGGGTGATCCATGTCGCAGATCACCATCTTGGCCGCACGCCGGGTGGTGCCGCCGGACTTGATCGCCCCCGCCGCGCGGTCCCCGATCTTGAGGAAACCCATCAACCCCGAGGACTTGCCGCCGCCCGAAAGCCGTTCGCCCTCGCCGCGCAGCGAGGAGAAGTTGGTGCCGGTGCCGGAGCCGTATTTGAACAGCCGCGCCTCGCGCACCCAGAGGTCCATGATGCCGCCGTCGCCGACGAGGTCGTCCTTGACCGACTGGATGAAGCAGGCATGCGGCTGCGGATGTTCATAGGCGCTGGCGGATTTGGTCAGCTTGCCGGTGGCGTGGTCGACGTAGAAATGGCCCTGGCTGGGGCCGTCGATGCCATAGGCCCAGTGCAGGCCGGTGTTGAACCATTGCGGGCTGTTCGGCGCGGCCATCTGGTTGGCCAGCATGAAGCGCATCTCGTCGTAATAGGCGCGGGCGTCGGCCTCGGTGGTGAAATAGCCGCCCTTCCAGCCCCAATAGGCCCAGGCCCCGGCCAGACGGTCGAACACCTGCTTGGCCGAGGTCTCGCCGGTCATTCGGCGGTCCTCCGGCAGCTGCGCCAGCGCGGCCTCGTCGGGGACCGAGCGCCAGAGGAATTCGGGGACGCCCTTTTCCTTCACCTTCTTCAGGACGGAGGGGACGCCGGCCTTGCGGAAATACTTCTGGGCCAGCACGTCCGAGGCGACCTGGCTCCAGCCCTCGGGCACTTCGACCGCCTCGTTGCGGAACACCACCTTGCCATCCGGGTTGCGGATTTCCGAGGTGGTGAGGGCGAAAGCCATGGACCCATAGGCGCCGGTGGCCTCGGTGGTGAACTTCCGCTCGATCTGCATGCCCCTCATCTCCAGTTCTTGCGGCCCGTCCGGCCGGTTGAAAACATCTGTCGCGGAAACGGATCCTCGGGCGCGACGGGGCAAGGAAATACGAAACCGGCCTGCCGGAGCCCGCCGACAGGTTGCGCGGCGCCGGGGTGGCGGCGCGTCCGGTGGATCGTCTTGACTGTCCGTCGCGGCACTAGATTTTGTGGTGGTTTCCGCCGCGCTGTCAAACTGTCGTAATCGCCGCCTGCGTTCAACTTGAAAATTTGGCGCAAAGGCAAATTTCCCGTCTTGACGATAGGTGGCTTTCCTTGCCGATTTTTCCCGGCCGCGCCGGTGCGGCTGTGGACAGATCTGGGGACAGGCTTCGCGCAATCTGTGAAGAGCGCCGGATTTGCCAAGCCTGCGGCCCGCTTGCCGGAGCCGGCGGATATCCACCTTGCCCGGGGCCGGCCGCGGGGGCGATTCTGCCCCCGCCCCGGCCCGGCCAGGACGCGGCCCCGATTACCCCAGCCCGAAGCCTCTGAGGAGAATCGGCCAAGTGACGGATTCGGCGGCGATAAGGCGGGACGGCGGGGCCCGTCGCGGCGCCAGGCGGGGCGGGCACTATTGCCCATCCTGCGCGGCGTCCGCGCTTCCCTTCCGCTTCGCCCTTGCCTAGAACACCGCGATGCCCCGGAGCGACACCCAGACCGAGAACCTGACCGGGATCCTGCTGATGCTGGGCTCCATGGCCCTGTTCGCGGTCGAGGACCTGTTCCTCAAGCTTGCGGCGGCCAATCTGCCGGTCGGGCAGATCGTGCTGATCTCCGGCGCGCTCGGGGCGCCGGTGTTCTTCGTCATGGCCTGGCGCCAGGGCCGGGGCATCTTCGTGGCCGAGGCGCTGCATCCGGCCGTCATCGCGCGCAACCTTGGCGAGATGGTCGCGGCCGCGGCCTATCTCGCGGCGCTGGCGGTGGTGCCGCTCGGCACGGTTGCGGCGGTGCTGCAGGCGCTGCCGCTGGCGGTGACGATGGGGGCCGCCCTTTTGTTCGGCGAAAGGGTCGGCTGGCGGCGCTGGACGGCGATCGCCTTGGGCTTTGCCGGGGTGCTCCTGGTGATCCGGCCGGGGGGCGAGGGTTTCCGGGCCGAGACGCTTCTCGTCCTGGTCTCGGTGGCGGGGATCGTGGTGCGCGACCTTTCGGCCCGCGCGATCCCGGCGCGCGTCACGACGGCGCAGGTCTCGGCCTGGGGCCTCCTGGCGGTGGCGGTGCTGGGCCTCGGCATGATCGCGTCGACAGGCGAGGTGCGCGGCGTCACCGGGGCCGAGGCGCTGGTGCTGGCGGGCGCGGTGGTCTTCGGCACCGCCGGCTACTGGGCGGTGACGGCCGCGACGCGCACCGGCGAGGTCGCGGTGGTGGCGCCCTTCCGCTATAGCCGCCTGGTCTTTGCGATGGGCCTTGGCATGGTCTTCCTCGCCGAACGCCCCAACGCGCCGACCCTTGCCGGGGCGGGCCTCATCGTCGCCTCGGGGCTTTACGCCTTTGCCCGCGAACGGCGGCGCAAACGCGCTTCCCATGCTGATTGAGGCAGGCTAAAGGGGCCGGGAGAGCATCCATTTCGGCCGAAGGGGACCACCCATGAGCACGATCATCGACATTCACGCCCGGGAAATCCTGGACAGCCGCGGCAATCCCACGGTCGAGGTGGACGTCACGCTGGAGGACGGCAGCATGGGCCGCGCCGCGGTGCCCTCGGGGGCCTCGACCGGCGCGCATGAGGCGAACGAGCGGCGCGACGGCGACAAGGCGCGCTACAAGGGCAAGGGCGTGCTCGAGGCGGTCGCGGCGGTGAATGGCGAGATCGCCGAGGAGCTGGTGGGCTTCGACGCGACCGAGCAGGTCGGCATCGACCGCACGATGATCGAGATGGACGGGACACCGAACAAGTCGCGGCTCGGGGCGAATGCCATTCTGGGCGTGTCGCTGGCGGTGGCGAAGGCGGCGGCGGAATTCACGGCGCAGCCGCTCTATCGCTATGTCGGCGGCACCTCGGCGCGTGTCCTGCCGGTGCCGATGATGAACATCATCAACGGCGGCGAACATGCCGACAACCCGATCGACATCCAGGAATTCATGATCATGCCGGTCGGCGCCCAGGACATCCGCGAGGCGGTGCGGATGGGCGCGGAAGTGTTCCACACCCTGAAGAAAGAGCTTCGGGACGCGGGCCACAACACCGGGATCGGCGACGAGGGCGGCTTCGCACCGAACCTGAACTCTGCCCGCGACGCGCTTGATTTCATTCTGAAATCCATCGAAAAGGCGGGCTACAGGCCGGGTGAGGACATCTACCTCGCGCTCGACTGCGCGGCGACCGAATATTTCAAGAGCGGCCGCTACGAGATGAAGGGCGAAGGCAAGTCGCTGTCCATCGAGGAGAACGTCGATTTCCTGGCGGGGCTGGCGGCGGATTATCCGATCATCTCGATCGAGGACGGCTGTTCCGAGGACGACTGGGCAGGCTGGAAGCTCTTGACCGACCGTCTCGGGTCGAAGATCCAGCTGGTCGGCGACGACCTTTTCGTCACCAATCCCCGCCGCCTGGCCGAGGGGATCAAGGCGGGCTGCGCGAATTCGATGCTGGTGAAGGTCAACCAGATCGGCACCCTGACCGAGACGCTGCAGGCCGTCGATATGGCGCATCGCGCGCGCTATACCAATGTGATGAGCCATCGCTCGGGCGAGACCGAGGATGCGACCATCGCCGATCTCGCGGTGGCGACGAACTGCGGCCAGATCAAGACCGGCTCGCTGTCGCGGTCGGACCGGCTGGCGAAATACAACCAGCTGATCCGGATCGAGGAGCTTCTGGGTGCCACGGCGGAATATGCCGGGCGGTCCATCCTCAGGGGCTGAGGCCGGGCACCGGAATTCGAGGAATTCCGGCCCGATTTCCTGCGGAAATCGGCGTCGCGCGGGTGGCGGTGGTCGTCACCCGAACCGGGACGGGCGGAAGTCGGCCAGTCCGGCGCTTTCAGGCCCGCCGGTGATCTCTTGCGCCAGCAATTCGGCCGCGACCGGCGCCAGCGTCGCGGCGGAATGCATCACCGCCAGCCAGAGCCCCTCGAGCGGCCCCCGCCCCAGCACCGGCAGCCCGTCCCCCGGCACCGGGCGCAGCGCCATGGCCTGGCGGGCGAAATGGATCTCATGGCCGGGAAACAGCATCCTGAGCCGCATCAGCGTGGCCTGCACCACCACCGGAAAGGCCCCCAGCCGCTCGGCGTGATCCGACTGGCGGGCCAGCGCGGCCGGCGCATGCAGGCGGCCGGCGGCATCCTGGCGGACCTCCTGGTCGGGGGTGGCGAGGATCAGCGGGCAGACCGGCGGCAGCGGATTGGTCGCGATCATCAGGCCGGGGCGGATGAGCATCGGCAGGACCAGGCCCAGCGGCTGCAGGAGCGCGGGCGTGCCGGTGCCGGTCGCCAGCACCACCCGCCCGGCCTTGACCGGGCCCCGGTCGGTGACGACGCCGCTGACCCGGCCGCCGGCATGGTCCAGCGCCTGCACCGTGGCGCGGATCACCCTGGCCCCCGAGGCCGCGATCAGCGCCCGGGCCAGCTCGGCCGGATCGGCGGCGCCCTCCTCGGGGAAATGGAGCGCGCATTCCGGCACCGGACCCAGCGCCGGCATCCGCGCGCCGATCGCGGCCCGGTCCAGCCGCTCGACCCTGTAGCCGAGCGCCTGCAGGTCGCTTGCCGTCTCCTCCTGCGCAGCGCCCGTCGCCTCGTACCAGAGACAGCCGGGCCATTCGGTCGGCAGTCCGGGGACGAGCCGCATCAGCCGGCGATGCGCCTCCAGCGCCTCGTGGCGCAGGCGGTAATGCGCCCGGCTGAGGTGGTAGGAGGCATTGAGCCAGCCGAAGCTCGCCGTCGAGGCCAGGCCGCCCTCGGCATGGGTGGAGACGATGCTGACCGTCTCGCCGCGTCGGGACAGCTGGAAGGCAAGCGCCGCGCCGGTGATCCCGGCGCCGATGATCAGGGTCTCGGCCATGCGCGAAGGCTGACACGCGGCGGCGGGCTTGGCAACGGCTCCGCGCTTCGGCATGGTCCGGCCATGCTGATCCTTCTCAACAAGCCCTATGACGTGCTCTGCCAGTTCTCGCGCGAAGGCGGGCGGGCGGTGCTGGCGGATTTCGTCCCGGTGAAGGGGGTCTATCCCGCCGGGCGGCTGGACCGCGACAGCGAGGGGCTGGTGGTGCTGACCGACGACGGCAAGCTGCAGGCCCGGATCGCCGACCCCAGGCACAAGCTGGAAAAGACCTATCTGGCGCAGGTCGAGGGCGTGGTGGGCGAGGCCGCTCTCGAGCGGCTGCGCAAGGGGGTGGAGCTGAACGACGGCCCCACCCTGCCCGCCGGGGCGCGGGCGGTGGAGGAACCGCCGTGGCTCTGGCCCCGGACCCCGCCGATCCGGGTGCGCAAGACGGTGCCGGACGGCTGGATCGAGCTTACCTTGCGCGAGGGGCGCAACCGCCAGGTGCGCCGGATGTGCGCCGCCGTGGGCCTGCCCTGCCTGCGGCTGATCCGCTGGCGGGTGGGCGACTGGACGCTCGAGGGCCTGGCGCCCGGGGAATGGCGGCAGGCATGAGCGCCGAGGAGATCATCCGCCGGCTGGAACTGGTGCCGCATCCCGAGGGCGGCTGGTTCCGGCAGACCTGGGCCGGGCCCGAGATCGGCGGCCGGGCCAGCGGGACGGCGATCCTGTTCCTGCTTCGCGCGGGCGAGCGCAGCCACTGGCACCGGGTCGATGCCGACGAGATCTGGCTCTGGCACGCGGGCGCGCCGCTGGTGCTGTCGACGGGCCTTGCGGCGGCGCGCGACCTCGTGCTCGGCCCGAAGGTGCTGGACGGCCAGATGCCGCAGCTTGTGGTGCCGGCCGGCTGGTGGCAGGCGGCGCGCTCGACCGGGGAGTGGACGCTGGTCTCCTGCACCGTCTCGCCCGGGTTCCGCTTCGAGGGTTTCGACCTGGCCCCGCCGGGCTGGGAGCTGCCGCCGGGGTGACGGTTGCCGGGCCGGCAGCGCCCGCGGCGGCGGCGGATGCCTCCGGCGGGAGTATTTCCTCCAAGAGGAAGCCATCAGGGCAGGACAAGGCGCCGCGCGCGCATTTTGCCCGGCGCCGGGGCTTGCACAGTTCATGGGCCTTGCATAAGACGCGCGGGGATTTGACGGGCCCCGGACTTGACGGGCCCTGGAGGGGACCATGCCGCTTCTGGTGATGAAATTCGGCGGAACCTCGGTCGCGGACCTTGCGCGGATCGAGAACGCCGCGAAGAAGGTGCAGGCCGAAGTCGCGCGCGGCTATGACGTGATCGTCATCGTCAGCGCCATGTCGGGCAAGACGAACGAGCTGGTGGGCTGGGTCGAGGGCACCTCGAAGCTTTACGACGCGCGCGAATACGATGCCGTCGTGGCCTCGGGCGAGAACGTCACCGCCGGGCTGATGGCGCTGCGCCTGCAGGAGATGGGGGTGCCCGCGCGCAGCTGGCAGGGCTGGCAGGTGCCGATCAACACCACCTCGGCGCATGGCGCCGCGCGCTTCGTCTCGATCCCGCGCGAGAACCTGGATGCCAAGTTCGCCGAGGGCTTCAAGGTCGCCGTCGTGGCCGGGTTCCAGGGCATCAGCCCCGAGGGCCGGATCACCACCCTGGGCCGGGGCGGCTCTGACACCACCGCCGTCGCCTTCGCCGCCGCCTTCGGGGCGGAGCGCTGCGACATCTATACCGATGTGGACGGGGTCTATACCACCGACCCGCGCATCAGCCCCAAGGCGCGCAAGCTGGACCGGATCGCCTTCGAGGAGATGCTGGAGCTGGCAAGTCTCGGCGCGAAGGTGCTGCAGACGCGGTCGGTCGAACTGGCGATGCGCTTCAAGGTCCGCCTGCGGGTCGTCTCCTCGTTCGAGGAGGTCGACGAGAACTCTGGAACCCTGGTCTGCGACGAGGATGAAATCATGGAATCGAAAGTAGTTTCCGGCGTCGCCTACAGCCGCGACGAGGCGAAGATGACCCTGCTGAAGGTCGAGGACCGGCCCGGCGTCGCCGCCGCGATCTTCGGCTCGCTCGCCGATGCGGGCGTCAACGTGGACATGATCGTCCAGAACATCTCGGAACAGGACGATCCTTCGGACAAGCGCGCCCATACCGACATGACCTTCAGCCTGCCGACGAACCAGGTCGAGCGCGCCAAGAAGGCGATCGAGGCGGCCTCGGCGGCGGGCAAGTTCGCCTACAGCGAACTGGTGACCGATACCGAGGTGGCCAAGGTCTCGGTCGTGGGGATCGGGATGCGCAGCCAGGTCGGCGTCGCGGCGCGGATGTTCGCGGCGCTTGCGGCCGAGAACGTGAACATCAAGGTCATCACCACCTCCGAGATCAAGATCAGCGTGCTGATCGACCGCAAGTACATGGAACTGGCCGTCCAGGCGCTGCACGACACCTTCGAGCTGGACAAGGCCTGAGCCACCGGACCTGCCGTAGGGTGCGCCACGGCGCACCGCTACTCCATCGCCGGCAACAGCCCCAGCAGGTCCTGGTGGCAGGCGGCCCCGGCGGTATTGCCGGTCGCGGCCGCCTGTGTCGCGCTGGGAAAGGGGCGGCAAAGGTCGCCGGCGGCAAAGATGCCGGGGACCGAGGTGCGCTGGTGGTCGTCCACCCAGAGGTGCCGGCCCATCGGCGTCTCGACCATGCGGCACCCCAGCGCCTCGCCCAGCCCCGCCGCCGGCTCCTGGGTCGATACCAGATAGAGCGCCCGCATCTCCACCCGCCGGCCGCCGTCCAGTTCCACCGCCTCGATCGCGCCCCCGCTGTGGCGGACGCGCAGCACCCGTCCCGCCGCGCGGCGCAGGCCGGGGCGGTCCAGGCCGGCCGCCTCCTCGGCCGTGACCGGGACGCCGTTCTCCAGCAGCACCAGGTCGTCGGTCCAGTCCCGCAGATGCGTCGCATGATGCATCGGGATCGCGTCCACCGCCAGAAGGCCGGTGGTCCGGTCGGCAAGCTCGTAGCCGTGGCAATAGGGGCACTGGTTCACCGTCTTGCCCCAGCATTCGGCCAGGCCCGGGATCGGCGGCAGGATGTCGCGCTGGCCATAGGCCAGGATCACCCGCGCCGCGCCCAGCCGTTCCGGCCCCTCCAGCACGAAATCATCCGGCCCGCCCGAGATCCGCGTCACCCGGCCCGGCAGATGGCGCGCCGCCGGATAGGCCAGCACCTCGGCCAGGCCCTTGTCGCGGATCGCCGCCGGCGGCACGCCGTCCTGGCCCAGGAACCCGTGCGAGCCATGGGCAAAGCGGTTGCGGGTGCGGTCGTCGTCGATCAGCACCACCCGGCGGCGGGCCCGTGCCAGCATGATCGCCGCCGAGACCCCGGCGAAGCTTGCGCCGATGACGGCGACCTCTGCGTCCATCCTGCCCTCCGCTCGCGCAACCCCTGCGGGATTACGCGGCCGGGCTGGGCCGGTTCCCGCCGCAGGTCAGCCATGCTGACGCTTTCCGCCGCGATGTCGCGGGTCCCGATCCGCGCAACAGCCCCGTTTCCACGCGGCCGATCCTGTGATCTAAGGGAAAAAACAACCGCAGGGACCTCCGATGCCGGAACGCAGTGAAAGCGACAGCCGCAAGCTTCTGCGCCGCCTGCGCGACATGCTGTCCGTGCCGGGCAAGGGTCAGGACCGTCTGGACCGGATCACCCATCTGATCGCCGACAGCATGAAGACCGAGGTCTGCTCGATCTATCTGTTCCGCGACCCCGAGACGCTGGAGCTTTGCGCCACCCAGGGGCTGCGCAAGGAATCGGTGCACAAGACCCGGATGAAGCTGGGCGAGGGGCTGGTCGGCCGGGTGGCGCGGACCGGGCAGCCGGTGAACACCGCCGATGCGCCCGGCGAGAAGGGCTTCCGCTACATGCCCGAGACCGGCGAGGAGATCTATTCCAGCTTCCTCGGCGTGCCGATCCAGCGCGTCGGCGAAAAGCTGGGCGTGCTGGTGGTGCAGTCCAAGATCGCGCGCCAGTTCTCGGAAGACGACATCTATGCGCTGGACGTCGTGGCCATGGTGCTGGCCGAGATGAACGAGCTGGGCGCCTTTGTCGGCGACGACGGCGCGATGCGGGCGCCGCACAAGCAGCCCGAGGTGTTCCGCGGCTCCTCGGGCCAGGAGGGCGCGGCCGAGGGCCGGGTCTGGCTGCACGAGCCGCGGGTCGTGATCACCAACCCGGTGGCCGACGACCCGCTGACCGAGATCGAGCGCATCCGCCATGCGGTCGGAGAGCTTCGGGTCTCGATCGACGACCTGCTGGCCGCCGAGCAGCTGGACAAGGAGCAGAAGCAGGTCCTCGACGCCTACCGCATGTTCGCCCATTCGCGCGGCTGGCTGCGCCGGATGGAGGAGGACATCATGCGCGGCCTCTCGGCCGAGGCGGCAGTGGAGAAGGAACAATCCGCCGCCCGCGCCCGGATGGAGCAGGTGCCGGACCAGTATCTGCGCGAACGGCTGCAGGACCTGGACGACCTGTCGAACCGCCTTCTGCGGATCCTGACCGGCCAGGGCCAGGACACCGGGGCCGAGATGCCGGACAATCCGGTCCTCGTCGCGCGCAACATCGGCCCGGCCGAACTTCTGGACTATGGCCGCAAGCTGAAGGGCGTGGTGCTGGACGAGGGCAGCGTCGGCAGCCATGCCGCGGTGGTGGCGCGCGCGCTGGCGATCCCGCTGGTGATCAACGCCGGCCGCGTGGTGGCCGAGGCGCTGAACGGCGACCATATCCTTGTCGACGGCGACCAGGGCATCGTGCATCTGCGCCCCGAGGAAACCGTCGCCCGCGCCTTTCGCGACAAGATCGCGATGCAGGCCGAGGCGCAGAAACGCTATGCAAGCTTGCGCGGCCTGCCCGCGACCACGCTTTGCGGCACGACGATCGCGCTGCACATGAACGCCGGGCTGATGGCCGACCTGCCCAGCCTTGAAAGCTCGGGCGCCGAGGGGGTGGGCCTCTTCCGCACCGAGCTGCAGTTCCTGATCCGCTCGAAGATGCCGCAGCGGGCCGAACTGGCCCGGCTCTACGCCCGGGTGATGGATGCGGCCCATGGCAAGCGGGTGGCCTTCCGCACGCTCGACATCGGCTCGGACAAGGTCCTGCCCTACATCAAGGCGCCCGAAGAGCCCAATCCCGCGATGGGCTGGCGCGCGCTGCGGGTGGGGCTCGACAAGGCCGGCGTGCTGCGGATGCAGGTCCAGGCGCTGATCCGGGCGGCGGCGGGGCGGCCCTTGACGGTGATGTTCCCGCTGGTGACCGAGCTGACCGAGTTCCAGGCCGCCCGCGCCCATGTGATGCGCGAGATCCATCGCGAGAAGTCGCTGGGCCACCCGGTCCCGGACCGGATCGAGATCGGCGCGATGCTGGAGACCCCCTCGCTGGTCTACGCGCCGAAGTCTTTTTTCGAGCTGACCGATTTCATCAGCGTCGGCGGCAACGACCTGAAGCAGTTCTTCTTCGCCGCCGACCGCGAGAACGAGCTGGTGCGCCGCCGCTACGACACGCTGAACCTGTCGTTCCTGACCTTCCTCGAACAGATCGTCGCCCGCTGCGCCGAGACGGGAACCGCCCTCTCCTTCTGCGGCGAGGATGCCGGCCGCCCGGTCGAGGCGCTGGCCCTGGTCGCGATCGGCTTCCGCACGCTCTCGATGCGCCCGGCCTCGGTCGGGCCGGTCAAGGCGCTGTTGCGCCGGGTGAACCTGGACGGTGCGCGGGCGGTGATCGAACGCGCCCGCATCGAGGGGGCGGAAAGCGTGCGGCCGGCGCTGATGGACTGGCTCGCCACGCAGGGGCCGCTCTGATCAGGCCAAAAGGCCCTGCCCCGCAAGCCCCTCCAGCAGCCGCCCGAGGTCGGCCCTGAGCGTGGCGGGATCGGTGTCGGGAAAGGCCTCGGCCAGCAGGGCCGCGATCTCCTCCGGGCTGGCGGGCTCGGCCAGCATCTCCCAGATCGCGGCGGCAAGCGGGTCCATCCGGTGGATCGCCCGCCCTTCGGCATCGGCCAGGTAAAGCGTCGCGCCGATCTCGCGCGCGATGGTTCCGGGCCGCTGGACCAGACGCGGGCCGGGCGCGGCGGGCGGGGCATCGAAACGGGCCAGCCGGAAGATGCGCGGCGGCCCCCCTGCCCCCGGCACGGGCCCCGACCAGCGGGCGAAGGCATCGGCCAGGCAGGCAACCGCATCCTCCAGCCCCGAATAGCGCAGCCGGAACAGCGACAGGCCGCCCAGCGCCCTGGCCATCTCGGCAAGGATATCGCCGGAATGGCGGTCGCGGGTGAAGTTCTGGTGCAAGAGCGCATCCATCGCCGCATCCGCCGGCACCGGATCAAGCCGCGCCGTCCCCGGCTCCTCCTGCCGGTCGAGGATCACGAAGGCACCGACCGGCAGCGCCTCGCCCCGCGCGGGCTGGCCGGGCAGGCGCAGGTATTTGTACTGCCGGTTCTCCGGCCCCGGATTGGCCGCCACCCAGTCGCGGAAATCCGGGCTGGCGCGCTCGGGCAAGGGCAGGCGCAGGCGCGGCGCGATGCCCATGGACCGGGCCAGGACCGGGCCGCCGTCGGGAAAGGAGAGCGGCAGCACATCGTCACTGAAGACAGGGTATCCCCGATGCGCCAGCGCGGCGGAAAGCGTGCTTTTCCCCGCCCGCCGCACATTGGGAAACACCACCAGCCGCCCGGCCATCGCCACCCCGGCGGCATGAAGGCAGATCACGCCCGCATCCTCGGCCGGCAGCGCCAGCGCCAGCCCCGCCATCGCGTCGCAGGCGGCGTTCAACGCATCCATCGGCCGGGGCGGCGCGGGCTCGAGGTGGTTTTCGGTGTGAAAGAGCGCCGTTCCCGGCTGCGCGCGGATGGTGAAGAACGGCGGCACCTCGGGATCGGCCGCGCGGACGACATGCGGCCAGCCGGGGGCCACCTCGGGCAGAAGGCTCCGTACCTGCCCGGCCTGCTTCAGCCGCAGCGGCGCGGCGAGTCCGTCGAAGAAGATGTCCTGCATCTGCCCGGGTCCCCGGCGCGATCGCCCGCGCCGGGGAAATCACATCAGGGCGTCACTTCGCCGCCGCAGCCCTCGTCGGTCGGTCCCGAGCAGGTGCTGGGCGAGGTCGGGCCCGTCGGCGCGGTCGGCGCGGTCGGGGCGGTCGGCGCCGTCGGGCTGCTCTTGGGGCTTGGGCCGCTCTTGGGGCTGGGGCCGCTGGAGCCGGAGCCCGCATGGGCGACGCTCAGGGTGGTCAGCGCCGGGGCGGCATAGGCTGCGATGGCCAAGGCGCCAAGACGGGCCAGCGCCCGGCGGCGCGAGGTGGTCTGTCCGTGATCACTCATCTTTACGATCCTCTTGTACTCTATTGCGGGCCCCAGCCGGGCGAACCGCGCCGGCCTCAGGGTCCGGCAAGACTGCGGAAACAATATGGCGGGGGCCAGTCGCCAAAGGTTTAAAATCGCTGCATAAACCGAAGGTATAGGCTCCCCGGCGCAGGCTTGGCCAGAGCTTCGCCGACCCGATCCACCCCCGGACGCGAAACAGTCTGTCCGCAAGGCGCGATGGCAAGGTTTGATTCAGGTCAAACCCCGCCTTCCGGAACCCGCTTAATCTTTCGCGATATCCGGTGGTCCAAGTCAGGTGCGGTCATGGAATTCGGCCTGTTCTTCTTTGCCAACGACACGTCGGAAGCCGGGCAATCGGGGAAATACGACCTGATCTTCGACGCCGCCCGCTGGGCGGATGCGAACGGCATGGCCCGGCTCTGGATCCCCGAGCGGCACTTCCACAGTTTCGGCGGCCTCTCGCCCAACCCTTCGGTGCTTGCCGCCGCGCTGGCGGGAGTCACCCGCCGGATCCAGATCTGCGCCGGCAGCGTCGTCCTGCCGTTGCACGATCCGATTCGCGTCGCCGAGGAATGGTCCATCGTCGACAATGTCTCGGGCGGGCGCGTCGGCCTAGGCATCGCCAGCGGCTGGGTGCCGAACGATTTCGTCATCTCCGGCCATCAGGACGACTTCGACAACCGCAAGCAGGTGTTCCGCGACAAGACCGAGATCCTGCGCCGGCTCTGGCGGGGCGAGCCGCACAAGGTCTGCAATCCCCTGGGCGAGGAGGTCGACCTGCGCATCATGCCGCGCCCGGTGCAGCCCGACCTGCCGATCTGGATCACCGCCGCCGCCAACCCGGAAACCTTCCGCGAGGCCGGGACCATCGGCGCGCATGTGCTGACCCATCTCCTCGGCCAGACGGTCGAGGATCTGGCCACCAAGATCGTCCAGTATCGCGAGGCCTGGGACGCGGCCGGGCACGCTGGGCGCGGAACCGTCACGCTGATGCTGCACACCCTGGTCGGGGACGACGACGACGAGGTGCACGACCTGGCCCGCGCGCCGATGATGACCTATCTCGGCGCGTCCTTCGACCTTGCCTCCCGGCACCTGGCCTCGGTCCCCTTCCTCAAGGACCCCGGCCGGATCGACGTGAGCCAGCTCACCCCCGAACTGGCCGAAGCCGCGCTGGAGGCCTCGTTCGAGAAATATTTCTACATGGGCAGCCTGCTTGGGTCCTATGACAAGTGCCTCGCGACCGTGGACCGGCTGGCGCAGCTGGACGTGGACGAGGTCGCCTGCCTGGTCGATTTCGGCCTTGCGCCGCAGATCGTGCTGAAGGGGCTGGAAAACCTGAACGTGCTGCGCAAGCTGGCCAACCCCGAGCCCCTGCGCGCCGCCTGAGCGGTCCCGCAGCCTCAGGCGCGGACAATGCGCGGCGGCTCGACCGCGGCCGCGAAGGCCTGCAGGACCGGCTCCGCCCCATGCTGCGCGGCCAGCCGCAAGAGGGCAAAGCGGATGCGGGCAATCTCGCGGTAATAGTTCAGGAAGGCCAGGTTCAGCGCCGCGCCCGAGACCGCGCCGAGGACCGGCACCGCCTGTGCGACCAGCTTCGGGCCCAGCGCGGCGGCAAGCCGGGGCGCGACGGCGGCGATCAGGCCCTGCACCGCCTGGCCGGTCACCGAAAGCCGTGCCGTCAGGAAGCTGGTATTGACCCCGTCGTCGCTGGCAAGCGGTGTCCCGGCGCCGAAGACGCGCAGGCATTCCTCGCGGACGGCCGGGTCGTCGGGGTCCAGTCCCGCCGCCCGCGCCTCGGCCCGGATCGCGTTCAGCAGGAGTGTAACCGTCACCGGCAGTTCGGCCAGCGCCGTGGCGATGCCGCCCGCGCCCCCCGCCGCGCCCGAGGCGACGACCGCGACCATCGGCCCGCGTTCCCCCAGTTCGGGCGCGCGCGCGGCGATTCCGTAGGCCGCCTCCAGCGCCTGGGCCGTGGCGCGTTCGACCTGGCCCCGGAACCGGGCAGGCACGAGGTCAAGCTGGCGCTCCAGCCGGCCCCCAAGCCCGTTCACCAGCCGCATCACCGGCCCGTTCGCGCGCTTGTAGCGGCGGGCAAGCTCGGCGATCTCGGGGGCGGGATCGGCGGTCACGACAGCGGGAAGGGTCTGGTCCATCAGGGGGATATGGGGGCCCCTGCCCCGCCTGCAAGGCTTCAGGTCGCTTTTGCCACCTGGCCGGCTACCCCCTCCCAGGCCCCGTCCTTCAGCGCAAGGCCAAGGACCCGGTCGGGGTTCGTCGGCGGCGGCATCTCGACACCCTCCAGCTTGCGGAAACCGAAGCGGGCGTAATAGGGCGCGTCGCCGACCAGCATCACCCGCTCCCAGCCCAGGCGGCGCGCCTCGGCCAGGCTTTCGGTGATCAGAAGCGCCCCCAGCCCCTCGCCCTGGTGGGTGGGATGGACGGCGACGGGGCCAAGGAGAAGCACGTCATGCTCGCCGATCAGCGCGGGCCAGTAGCGGATCACCGCAACCAGCGCATTGTCGTCGTCGCGCAGCGTCAGGCACAGCGGCGCGACCGTGGGCACCCCGTCGCGCAGCCGGTAGGACGACAGCGCAGTGCGGCCGGGGGCGAAGCAGAGGTCGTAAAGCGCCTCGACCTCCCACCAGTCGTCCTCGGTCTCTTCCTCAAGCCGGTACACGCGTGCGGCCCCCCGAATCTGCTTGCTGCGGGCCGTAACATGGTCACAAGTCAGGATCAAATCGCGAAAGGCCCGCCCATGTTCTACCGCCCCGCCGACGGCCACGGACTGCCGCACAGCCCGTTCTCGGCCATCGTCTCGCCCCGGCCGATCGCCTGGATTTCCACCCGTGCCTCGCAGGGCGACAACCTTGCGCCCTATTCCTTCTTCAACGCCGTGGGCTACAATCCGCCGAAGGTGATGTTCTCGGGCGATCCGCGCGACACGGTGGCCAATGCGCGGGAAAGCGGGGTCTTCGCGGTCAACATCGTCGAGGCGGCGGCGCTGGAGGCGATGAACGCGACCTCGGCCCGGTTTCCGCGCGGGACCGACGAATTCGCGGCCGTCGGCGTGCCCAGGGCGGAATGTCTTCAGATCGACTGCCCCAGGGTGGACGGCGCCCCCGCCACGCTGGAATGCCGGGTGATCCGGATCCTCGACCTGCCGGGCGACGACCATATGGTCATCGGCGAGGTGGTGGGCATCCATCTGCGCGACGACTGCCTGGTGGACGGCAGGTTCGACGTGACGCGCTACCAGCCCGCCGCGCGGCTGGGCTATCACGACTATACCTTCGTGCGCGAGGTCGTGGAATTGCGCCGCCCGAAAGAGCCGCGCTGAGCCGCCTCGGGAAAGCCCAGCGCGACGATCCCCAGCACCGTCTCGGCCGCCGCCGTCAACCGCGCGCCCTTGCGGGTCAACAGGCTGTAGGGGCTGACCGTGATCCCGAGGTCATGGCGGACCTGCACCAGCGGCGCGTCCGGGCCTTGCGCGAAATGGTCGGCCACGGCCTGCGACAGCGGGGCCACCACGTTCGACTGCCGCAGAAGCGCCAGTGTCAAGAGGAAGGACGGGGTCGAGAGGCGCTGGCTGGGCCGGGGCAGGCCCAGCGCGGCCAGCCGGGCCAGGACGGCGCGGGTCAGCGGGCTGTCCTCGCCCGGCAGCACCCAGTCCCAGTCCATCAGGTCGCGCGGATCCTCCGGCGGATGCTCCGCCAGGTGGTGACCCTTGCGCACGACCAGCGCCACCGGCTCGGACGCGATCTCGGTGCCGTCGAACTGGCCGGGGTCGACGCCCTCGGGAACCCGGCCGATCACGAAATCCAGCCGCCCCGCCGCCAGCTGGCCGCACAGGATGTCCGAGGCCGCGACCACCACCTCGGCCTCGATCCGCGGATGCGACAGCCGCGCGCTGCGCAATGCCGGCAGCACCATGTCCAGCGCCGGGGCGGTGACCGCGCCGATCCGCGCCCGCCCGACGCCCCCGGCCGCGATCTCGGCCACCTCGCGGCCGGCTTCGGCCAGTTCCTGCAGCACGCGGACGGCGCGTTCGGCCAGGGTGCGCCCGGCCTCGGTCAGCACCACGCCGCGCCCGGCCCTTGCACGGACCGGCAGGCCCAGGATCGCCTCGACCTCGGACAGCAGGCGCGAGGCGGCGGGCTGCGCGATCCCCAGCCGCTCCGCCGCGCGGCCGATCTGCCCGGTCTCGGCAAAGGCCGCCATCATCTGCAGGTGACTCAGCTTCATGCCGCGGGCCAGAAGGCTCATCATATCAATCCTGATATGGTTTCATCGTGAAACATGATTTGACGGATATGCCGCCCGCTTGTCAAACAGCCTGCAGGCCTGCTGCCGCAAGGGCGGACAGGCGATCCGGGCGGCTACAACGGCGCCCGCCACCAAGGGAGGAAACCATGCAACTTTCCAGACGGGCGCTTCTGGCGCTTGCTTCGGCCCTGCCGCTGGCCTCGCTGCCGGCCTTCGGGCAGGACAAGGGCACCGTGGGCATCGCCATGCCGACCAAATCCTCGTCGCGCTGGATCTCGGACGGCAATTCCATGGTCGAGCAGTTCACCGCGGCGGGCTACGGCACCGACCTGCAATATGCCGAGGACGACATCCCGACCCAGCTGGCCCAGGTCGAGAACATGATCACCAAGGGCGTGAACGTGCTGGTCATCGCCGCCATCGACGGCACCACGCTGTCGAACGCGCTGGAGAACGCGGCGGCGGCGGGGATCAAGGTCATCGCCTATGACCGGCTGATCCGCGACTCTGGCGCGGTGGACTATTACGCCACCTTCGACAACTTCAAGGTCGGCGTGCAGCAGGCCGAAAGCCTGGTCGCGGGGCTGAAGGAACGCTTCCCGGACACGAAGCCCTGGAACGTGGAACTGTTCGGCGGCAGCCCGGACGACAACAACGCCTTCTTCTTCTACAACGGCGCCATGTCCGTCCTGCAGCCGATGATCGACGCGGGCGAGATCGCGATCCCCTCGGGGCAGATGGGCATGGACGTGGTCGGCACGCTGCGCTGGGACGGCGCGGTGGCGCAGGCGCGGATGGACAACCTGCTGTCCGCCAACTATGGCGACAAGCAGCTGCACGGGGCGCTTTCGCCCTATGACGGCCTCTCCATCGGCATCCTGTCCTCGCTCAAGGGCGTGGGCTATGGCTCGGGCGACCTGAAGATGCCGATCGTCACCGGCCAGGACGCCGAGGTCCCCTCGGTCAAGTCGATGCTGGCGGGCGAGCAGTATTCGACCGTGTTCAAGGACACCCGCGCGCTGGCCGGGGTCACGGTCAAGATGGTGGACGCGATCCTGCAAGGTGGCGAGCCCGAGATCAACGACACCACCACCTATGACAACGGCGTCAAGGTCGTGCCCTCCTACCTCCTGGAGCCGATCTCGCTGGGCGTGGCCGACATCGACAAGGTTCTGGTCGAGTCGGGCTACTATACCGCCGATCAGCTGAAGTAGGCCGATCGGGTCATGCCCGCCGGCGCCGGATGCTCCCTCCGGGGTCCGGCGGGCATGATCCCGAAGGGAGGATGCGATGCCGGTGCTTCTGGAAATGCGCGAGATCAGCAAGGTCTTTCCCGGCGTGCGCGCGCTGGACCGCGTGAACCTGACCGTCGAACAGGGCGAGATCCACGCGATCTGCGGCGAGAACGGCGCCGGCAAGTCCACGCTGATGAAGGTCCTCTCGGGCGTCTATCCGCATGGCTCCTATGACGGCGAGATCCTCTACGACGGCGAGGCGCTGCATCTGCGCGGCATCCGCGACAGCGAGGCGCGGGGGATCATCATCATCCACCAGGAACTGGCGCTGGTCCCGCTCCTGTCCATCGCCGAGAACCTCTTTCTCGGCAACGAGGTCGCCCGGGCCCAGGTGATCGACTGGCGCCAGACCTTCCGGCGGACCGAGGCGCTGCTGGCCAAGGTCGGCCTGAAGGACGCGCCGACCACCAAGGTCGAGAAGCTGGGCGTCGGCAAGCAGCAGCTGATCGAGATCGCCAAGGCCCTGGCCAAGGACGTGCGCCTTCTGATCCTGGACGAGCCGACCGCGGCCTTGCAGGAGAACGACAGCCAGAAGCTTCTGGACCTGATGCTGGAACTGAAGGCGCAGGGCGTGACCCAGATCATCATCAGCCACAAGCTGAACGAGATTTCCCGCGTCGCCGACCGGATCACCGTGATCCGCGACGGCGCCACCGTCTCGACCCTGAGCCGGGGCGAGATCAGCGAGGACCGGATCATCCGCGACATGGTCGGCCGCGACATGGCGCACCGCTATCCCGAGCGAATCCCCAGGATCGGCGAGGTGCTGATGGAGGTGCGGGACTGGACCGTCTGGCACCCCGAGCAGGCCGGACGGCAGGTGATCAAGCGGGCCGGCTTCACCGTCCGCAAGGGCGAGATCGTCGGCATCGCGGGCCTGATGGGCACCGGCCGCACCGAACTGGCGATGAGCCTTTTCGGCCGCTCCTACGGGCGCAACATCTCGGGCGAGGTCCTGATCGGCGGCAGGCCCGCCGACACCTCGACCGTCGCCCGCGCCATTGACGCCGGGCTCTCCTATGTCACCGAGGACCGCAAGGCGCTGGGCCTGGTGCTGGAGGAGCCGATCAGCCGCAACATCACGCTGGCGAACCTGGCCGGGGTGGCGATGCGCGGCATCCTCGACAAGCGGCGCGAGACGCAGGTGGCCGAGACCTACCGCAAGCAGATGTCGATCCGCACCCCCGGCGTCCACCAGAAGGCGGTGAACCTGTCAGGCGGGAACCAGCAGAAGGTGGTCCTGTCGAAATGGCTGTTCACCGACCCGCAGGTGCTGATCCTGGACGAACCCACCCGCGGCATCGACGTGGGCGCCAAGTTCGAGATCTACAACATCATGAACCAGCTCGCCGACATGGGTAAGGCCGTGGTGATGATCTCCTCCGAGATGCCCGAGCTTCTGGGCATGTGCGACCGGATCTACGTGATGAACGAGGGCCGCATCGTGGGCGAGCTGCCGCGCGAGAAGGCCAGCCAGGAGGCGATCATGGCATTGATCCTGAAAGACAGCGGAAAGGCGGCATGATGAGCGACAGCGGGATCACCACGGGGGTCGGAACGGATGTCAGGGCCCGTCTCGGCGGGCATCTGCGGGAAAACGGCATGCTCCTGGCGCTGGTCGCCATCGTGGTGCTGTTCGTCGTCCTGTGCCGGACGGTCCCGCCGCAGCCGATCGACTTCCTGTCGGCGCAGAACATCACCAACCTGTTCTTGCAGAACTCCTATGTCATCATCATGGCGCTGGGGATGCTGCTGGTGATCGTCTCGGGCCATATCGACCTGTCGGTCGGCTCGGTCGCGGCTTTCACCGGGGCGGTCGCGGCGGCGCTGACGGTCAAGGCGGGGCTGCCGGTCTGGGTGGTGATCCCCGCCACCCTCGTCGTCGGCGGGCTGATCGGCGCGGCGCAGGGCTATTGGGTCGCCTTCTGGCGCATCCCGTCCTTCATCGTGACGCTGGCCGGGATGCTGGTCTTCCGGGGCCTGACGCTCTGGCTTCTGGGCGGGCAGAACATCGGCCCCTTCCCCAGGACATTCCAGGGCATGGCGAACGGCTTTGTCCCCGACCTCTTCGGCGATCTCGACCAGGCCGCGCTGGGGCTGGAGCGGCTGAACGGCACCGCCGTGCTGGTCGTGGTCGCCGCCGCCATGGTGCTGATCTGGCTCGGCCTGCGCGCCCGGGCCCGCGACACGGAGTTCGGCATCGCGCCGGAACCCTCGGGCCTGTTCTGGGCGCGCAACATCGTCGTCTCGGCCGCGCTGGTCTTCGTCGGCTGGAAGCTGGCGCAGTTCCGCGGCCTGCCGAACGTGCTGGTGATCCTGGTGATCCTGACCGTGCTTTACGCCTTCGTGACCGGGAACACGACCGCCGGGCGGCGCATCTATGCCACCGGCGGCAACGAGAAGGCCGCGAAACTGTCCGGCATCCGCACCAGCCGGCTGGTCTTCTGGTGCTTCGTCAACATGGGCGTGCTGGCCGCGCTGGCCGGGATGATCGTCACCGCCCGTCTGAACTCCGCCACGCCGAAGGCCGGCACCGGGTTCGAGCTGGACGTCATCGCCGCCGTCTTCATCGGCGGGGCCTCGATGGCCGGGGGCTCGGGCAAGATCGTGGGCGTCGTCGTCGGCGCGCTGATCATGGGGGTGATGAACAACGGCATGTCGATCCTGGGGATCGGCATCGACTACCAGCAGGTGATCAAGGGGCTGGTGCTGCTCGCCGCCGTGATCTTCGACGTCTACAACAAGAACAAATGAGGCCGCCCATGCTGATCTCCCAGATCCTTCGTCCCGACGGCAGCCTGGCCGTGGTCGCCCGCGAGGGGTCGGAGGCCGCCCTGGTCAGGGGCGCGGCCTCGACCTATGCCCTGGCGCAAGAGGCGATCGCCAGCGGCCGGCCCCTGTCCGCCGTGATCGCCGCGCATGGCCTGGGCGAGGCGGTGGACCTTGCGCGCCTGCTGGACGAGGGGCGCGTGACCCTGCCCGTCACCCATCCCGACCCGGCGCATCTGCACCTGACCGGCACCGGCCTGACCCATCTCGGCAGCGCCTCGGCCCGCGACGCGATGCATGCCAAGCTGGAGACGGCCGAGGCCCTGACCGACTCGATGCGCATGTTCCGCATGGGGCTGGAGGGCGGCCGCCCCGCCCCCGGCCAGATCGGCGTCCAGCCGGAATGGTTCTACAAGGGCAACGGCCACAGCGCCGTCGCCCCCGGCCAGCCGCTGACCGCGCCGCCTTGCGCCGAGGACGGCGGCGAGGAACCCGAGGTCGCCGGCCTCTACCTCATCGGCCCCGGCGGCCAGCCCTTCCGCATCGGCTGGGCGCTGGCGAACGAGTTCAGCGACCATGTGATCGAGAAGGTCAATTACCTCTGGCTCGCCCATTCCAAGCTGCGCCCCGCCAGTTTCGGCCCCGAGATCCTGCTGGGCGAGTTGCCCGCCGATCTGCAGGGCACCAGCCGCATCCGGCGCGGGGGCCGCGTGATCTGGGAAAGGCCCTTCCTCTCGGGCGAGGCGAACATGTCGCACAGCTACGCCAACCTGGAGCATCACCATTTCAAATATGACATCTTCCGCCAGCCCGGCGACCTGCATGTCCACATGTTCGGCACCGCCACGCTCTCGGTCGCCGACGGGATCAGGACCGAGGCGGGGGATGTGTTCGAGATCGAGGCCGCACCCTTCGGCCTGCCGCTGAAGAACCCGCTGGCCTTCGCGCCCAAAGAAACCGGCCCCGCCCTAGTGAAAGCCCTCTGACATGACCTTCAAGCCCGCCAAATGGCCCCGCCGCCTGCGCTCGCAGGAATGGTTTGACGGCACGTCGAAGGACGCGATCTACCACCGCTCGTGGATGAAGAACCAGGGCCTGCCCCCCGACCTCTTCGACGGCCGCCCGGTGATCGGGATCCTCAACACCTTCTCGGAAACCAACCCCTGCAACGCCCATCTCAACGACCTGGCCGAGCGGGTGAAGCACGGCGTCTACGAGGCCGGCGGCTTCCCGGTGATCGTGCCGGTCTTCTCGGTCAGCGAGTCGGCCTTCCGCCCGACCGCGATGATGTTCCGCAACCTCGCCGCCATGGCGGTCGAGGAAACCATCCGCGGCCAGATGATGGACGGCGTCGTCTGCCTGGTCGGCTGCGACAAGACCACGCCCTCGCTCCTGATGGGCGCGGCGTCGGTCGACCTGCCGACGATCATGGTGTCGGGCGGGCCGATGCTGAACGGCTATTACCGGGGCGAGCGTGTCGGCTCCGGCACCCACTTGTGGAAATTCTCCGAGGCCGTGAAGGCGGGCGAGATGACCGCCGCCGAATTCGTCGAGGCCGAGGCGTCGATGAGCCGTTCGGCAGGCTCCTGCAACACGATGGGCACCGCCTCCACCATGGCCAGCATGGTCGAGGCGCTGGGGATGACCCTTTCCGGCAACGCCGCGATCCCGGCGGTGGACTCGCGCCGCCGCGTCATGGCGCAGCTGACCGGGCGGCGGATCGTGCAGATGGTGAAGGACGACCTGAAACCTTCCGACATCCTCACCCGTCAGGCCTTCCAGAACGCCATCCGCACCAACGCGGCCATCGGCGGCTCCACCAATGCGGTGATCCACCTCCTCGCCATCGCCGGCCGCTGCGGCATCGACCTGACGCTGAACGACTGGGACGACTGGGGCCGCGACGTGCCGACCGTGGTCAACCTGATGCCTTCGGGCAAATACCTGATGGAAGAATTCTTCTACGCCGGTGGCCTTCCCGCCGTGATCAAGCGGCTGGGCGAGGCGGGACTGCTGAACAAGGACGCGCTCACTGTCTCCGGCGGCGGCATCTGGGACGAGGTGAAGGACGCCCGCATCGACAATGACGACGTGATCCTGCCCGCCGAAAAGGCCCTCGCCCAGTCCGGCGGCGTCGTCGTCCTGCGCGGCAACCTCGCCCCCGACGGGGCCGTCCTGAAACCCTCCGCCGCCACCCCTGCCCTGATGCAGCACAAGGGCCGCGCCGTGGTGTTCGAGGACATCGACGACTACAAGGCCCGGATCGAGGACGAGGCGCTGGATATCGACGAGACCTGCGTCATGGTGATGAAGAACTGCGGCCCCCGCGGCTATCCCGGCATGGCCGAGGTCGGCAACATGGGCCTGCCGCCCAAGGTGCTGCGCAAGGGCATCACCGACATGGTCCGCATCAGTGACGCGCGCATGTCCGGCACCGCCTATGGCACCGTGGTCCTGCACACCTCGCCCGAAGCCGCACGGGGTGGCCCGCTGGCGGTGGTTCGCACCGGCGACATGATCGAACTCGACGTCGCCAACCGCCGCCTGCATCTCGACATTTCCGACGAGGAATTGAAAGCCCGCCTCGCCGCCTGGAAACCCGCGGTCGAGCCGCCCTCGAGCGGCTATGCCAAGCTTTACCACGACCACGTCCAGGGCGCGGACAAGGGCGCCGACATGGACTTCCTCGTCGGCTGTCGCGGCCATGCGGTCGCGCGGGAGAGCCATTGATGCCCCGCCCGACCCATGGCATCGCGACCAACGCCACGACCGGGAGCCTCCCTCCCCCCGCCTGGGGGAGGGCCGGGGTGGGGAGGCTGCCTGTCCCTGACGCATCCCACGGGTCCATCGCATGACCCGCAGCACGGTCGCCCTTGTCGGCATCGGCAAGATCGCGTTGGACCAGCACGTCCCGGCCCTCGCCGCCTCGCCCGACTGGGAGCTTGCGGCCACGGTCAGCCGCAAGGGCGAAGTTCCGGGCATCCCGGCCTATACCGACTTCGCCACCTTCCTGGCCGAACGGCCGGAGGTGACCATGGTCTCGCTCTGCCTGCCCCCCGTCCCCCGCTTCACCTATGCCGAGGCGGCGCTCAGGGCAGGTCGCCACGTCATGCTGGAAAAGCCCCCCGGCGCGACGCTGGCCGAGGTGCATGAACTGACGCGCCTCGCGCGCGACCGGGGACTGACGCTCTGCGCCACCTGGCACAGCCGCATGGCCCATGCCGTCGCCCCCGCCAAGGCCTGGCTTGCCGATAAGACCGTGCAACAGGCCCACATCACCTGGCGCGAGGACGTGCGGAAATGGCACCCCGGCCAGGACTGGGTGTTCGAGCCGGGCGGCATGGGCGTCTTCGACCCCGGCATCAACGCCCTGTCGATCCTGACCGAGATCCTGCCGCGCCCGGTCCACCTGACCGGCGCGCGGCTGGAGTTTCCCGCCAATCGCCAGACGCCGATCGCGGCGCAACTGACCTTCTCGGGCGATGTCACGGCCGATTTCGACTGGCGCCAGCAGGGGCCGCAGACCTGGGACATCACGGTCCGCACCGATCGCGGCGAGCTTGCCCTGCGAACGGGCGGCAACGTGCTGGAGATCGACGGGAAACCGGCGGCGGGCAAGGCGACGATCATGGGCGAATACCCCGCACTTTATGCCCGGATGGCCGATCTGGTGCGGGCCGGGGAATGCGAGGTCGATCTTGCGCCCATGGTCCATGTCGCGGATGCTCTGACCCTGGGCCGGCGGGTGGTGGTGGAGCCGTTCGACTTCTGACCGGCTCGGGGCAGCTGTCGGGTCGGGGCGCGGCCGCGCGGGCCCTTTGCTGGACATTGGGGGCATTCTGCCCCCAAACCCCCTGAGAGTATTTGGAAAAAGAGCAAGGCGCATGGCGGCGGTCGAAAGCATCGGAGAGATCGGCGGTACCGAGGTCCGGGCGGTGACGCTGGAGGGCGGCGGGCTGCGCCTCCGGCTTCTGACCTGGGGCGCGCGGCTGGCCGAGCTTTGGGTGCCGGACCGGACCGGCGTTCCGGCCGACATCGTGCTGGGGCAGGACAGCCTTGCGGACTGGCTGGCCCACGGCAGCTATCTGGGCGCGACCTGCGGCCGCCATGCCAACCGGATCGCGGGGGGACGTTTCGTGCTGGACGGGCGCGAGGTGCGGCTTGACCGGAACGAGGGTGCGAACACGCTGCATGGCGGGGCGGCGGGGTTCGACCTGAAGCACTGGCGGATCGAGAGCCATTCCGCCAGCCATGTCACCTTTGCCACCACCTCGCCCGCTGGCGAGATGGGTTTCCCCGGCACCCTGCAGGCCCGGGCGACCTACCGGCTGGACGCCGGGCTGGAGATCACGATGGCGGCGCAGACCGACGCGCCGACGGTGGTGAACCTGGTCAACCACGCCTATTTCAACCTTGCAGGCCAGGGCGCGGGCGACATCCTTGGCCATGAGTTGCAGGTCGAGGCCGGGTTCTACCTGCCGGTGGACGACCGGAAACTCCCGACCGGAGAGGTCCTTTCGGTCGCCGGCACGCCCTTCGATTTCCGCCAGCCCCGCAGCATCGGCGCGGCGATGCCCGGTCCCGCAGGCTTCGACCACAACCTCTGCCTCTCCTCCCCGCTTGCCGCCGACGGGCTGCGCCCCTGCCTGAGCGCGACCGACCCCGCCTCGGGCCGCAGGCTGCGGCTTGCGACCAGCGCGCCGGGCCTGCAGCTTTACACCGGCGCGCATTTCGCCGGCGGGCCGGGCAAGGCGGGGACGCGCTATCCGCGCTTTGCCGGCTTCGCGGCCGAGACCCAGCACTTTCCCGATGCGCCGAACCGGCCGCATTTTCCCGGCACGGTCCTGCGTCCGGGTCAGACCTCCACCCATGTCATGCGCTTCGACTTCACACCCGCGCCCTGAGCCCCAAGGTCCTGCCCGCCTCCGGGCCGCGCAGGACAGGCCATCGACAGGCGGCGCGCAATCTCGCGCCCCCGGCCCCGGCCGCCGCCTATGACCGCCGGGTCTCGGCCAGAAGATCCTCCAGCTCGCAACGCATCCCCGCGACCAGGGATTTCACCACCGGCCAGGGCACGCCATGTTCCGCCGCGCGGTAGGTGGCCAGCACATGCTCCTCGCCCCGCCGGACCTGGTCCATCGCGTCCTGGTCGACCCGGTCCAGGAAGGCGCGGCTTGCCGTCACCATGCGCTGCACGCTCGCGTCGAAGACCGCCGCCTTCCCCGGCACGCGGCCATGCCGGGCCAGGGTCTCGGCCAGGCGTTGCGCATGGGCCGCATGCAGGTCGCGCAAGCGGCAGGCGGTGGGCCGCAGCGCGGCCTCGGCCCCTTCAGCCATGGCCGTGCAGCCGTCCAGCGCATCCAGCGTGCGCAAATGCGCCAGTGCAAGGCTGTCCAGCGCCGCCTCTCCCAGAACGGGACGAAAGCTGTTGTCGTCGGTCGGCATGGTCTCCCCCCTCCTCCTGGACCGGGCTGGCAGGCCCGGTCAGTCGCGCACCAGCACCAGGACCGACTGGCCGGGAACGGTGATCCGCCCCTCCACCCCGGTCCGGGTGGTCACCGGCTCTTCGGCGCTGGAAAGCCGCAGCATCCAGCCGCCTTCGGGAAGCGCGGCCTCGGCATCCTCGCCGGCGTTCAGCCAGACCAGCACCTCCGGCCCCTCCGGCCGCCAGAGCCGATAGCCCAGGCAGGCCAGCCCCGCGTCGTGCCAGTCGCCTTCCGCCATCGCCCGGCCCTGGGGGTGCAGCCAGCTTACCTCGGGTCGGTCGCCCGCGCCATCCTCGGGCGCGACGGCGAAACGGGCATCGGCCAGTCGAAGCTCATGCCGGAGCGCGATCATCGCGGCGGTCGCCGCCTGCAGCCCGGCATCGGCGCGGGACCAGTCGATCCAGCTGGTCTCGTTGTCCTGGGCATAGGCGTTGTTGTTGCCGCCCTGGCTGTGGCCGAACTCGTCGCCCGCCAGCAGCATCGGCACGCCCTGCGCCATGAACAGCGTCGCCAGCATCGCCCTGGCGCGCCGCTTCCGCCCGTGCAGGATGCCGGGATCCTCCGTCGGCCCCTCGGCCCCCATGTTGTGCGACAGGTTGTGGTCGTGGCCGTCGCGGTTCTCCTCGCCGTTCGCCTCGTTGTGCTTGCCGTCATAGGACAGCGTGTCCCAAAGCGTGAACCCGTCATGCGCCGCCAGGAAATTCACCGATGATGTCGCCGGCCGCCGCGAATGATGGAACTGGGTGGGCGAGCCGAGCAGCCGCTGCGACACCGGCCCCAGAAGCCCCGGATCGCGCCGCCAGAAGGCGCGCAGGTCGTCGCGGGCCTTGTCGTTCCACTCGCGGAAGGGCCAGGGAAAGCCGCCGACCTGATAGCCGCCCTCGCCGATGTCCCAGGGTTCGGCGATCAGCTTGACGCGGGACAGGACCGGGTCCTGCCGGATCGCGGTCAGAAAGCCGCCGTCACGCTCAAATCCCTGGCTTTCGCGCCCGAGCGTCGAGGCGAGGTCGAAGCGGAACCCGTCCACATGCATGACCTGCACCCAGTAGCGCAAGCTGTCCAGCACCATGCGCAAGACCATCGGATGCGCCACGTTCAGCGTGTTGCCGCAGCCCGTCGTGTCGAAACTGTGCCGGGGATTTTCCGCCAGAAGGTAATAGGATCGGTTGTCGATCCCCCGGAAGGACAGCGTCGGGCCCAGTTCGCTCTCCTCGGCGGTATGGTTGTAGACCACGTCCAGGATCACCTCGATCCCGGCGGCGTGAAAGGCGCGGATCGCGCGCTTCATCTCGGCCGGATTGCCGGTCTTCAGATAGGGCCGGTGCGGCGCGAAGAAGGACAGCGTGTTGTAGCCCCAATAGTTCGACAGGCCCTTTTCCAGCAGATGCCGGTCCTGCACGAAGGATTGCACCGGCAAAAGCTCGACCGCCGTCACCCCCAGCGCCTTCAGATGCTCGACCACCGGCGGCGCGCCCAGCCCCGCGAAGGTGCCCCGGTCGGCCTCGGGCACGTCCGGATGCAGCCGCGTGAGGCCCTTGACATGCGCCTCGTAGATCACCGTCTCCTCCCAGGACCGCGTCAGCGCCCGGTCGGAATCCCAGTCGAAATCCGGATCCGCCACCACCGCCTTCGGCATGAAGGGCGCCGAGTCGCGCCCGTCGCGCTCCAGATCGCTGCCGCCCGCCGGATAGCCGTAAAGCGCGTCGTCCCAGGTCAGCTCGCCGGCCAGCTGCCGCGCATAGGGGTCCAGCAGCAGCTTGGCCGGGTTGAAGCGGTGCCCCTCCTCGGGCGCGAAGGGGCCATGGACGCGATAGCCGTAGGCCTGCCCCGGCTGCGCCCCCGGCAGATAGCCGTGCCAGATGCCGCCCTCCATCTCGGGCAGGTCGTGGCGGGCGGTCTCGACCGCGCCGTCCTCGGAATAAAGGCACAGCTCCACCCGTTCGGCATGTTCCGAGAAGAGGGCGAAGTTCACCCCCTCGCCGTCATAGGTCGCGCCCAGGTTGACCGGAGTCGCCCTGGCGCGATCGAAAACCCGTCCGGCCGGGTCCAGCCGCTTCAGCATGTGGCGGGTTCCTGCGTCATGGGCGGGCGCGGCGCCAGCGGCAACTGCCCCGGCAGCACCATCGCGCGCCGCGCCAGCATCTGCGGCGTGACCAGCGTCGTGCCGCCCGGCGTCACCCGGAACCAGCGCGCATCCTCCTGCGGGTCATGGCCGATCACCATGCCCTCGGCCAGCCGCACGCCCGGAGCCAGGATCACCCGGCGCAGGCGGCAGCCCTCGGCCAGCCGCGCCCCCGGCATCACGACCGAGGCCACCAGCTCGGCCCGCTCGGCCCGCCGCCCGGCCAGCGGCACGACCGAACCCTCGTCGTCCAGCGCCGCATCGGCCTGGCGCAGCGCCGCCGCGACCCGGGGGTCGGTGACGCCCCGCGCGCGCAGGCCCAGGCCCGCGCCTTCCGGCACGGGACAGGGCGCCCCGGTCTCGAAGGCCAGCCAGGTCTCGCGGAAGGCGTCCAGCGTGCCGACGTCGCGCCAGTAGAAGGGCCGCCCGCCCGGACCCTCGCTGCGAAAGACCTGCGCCTCGCCCTGCGCCACCGCGCCGGGCAGGATGTCATGGCCAAAGTCATGCGCGCTGGCGGGGTCCGCCGCATCGCGCCGCAGCCGCTCGCGCAGCCAGGCCCAGTCGAAGACATAGATCCCCATCGACACCAGCGCCCGGCCCGGATCGCCCGCCATGGCCGGCGGCGTGCGGGGCTTCTCGGCAAAGGCCAGGATCCGGCCGGCCGCGGTCGCCTCGACACAGCCGAAGGCCCGCGCCTCGGCCAGCGGCACCACATCCGCCGCGATCGTCACCGCCGCGCCCGAGGCCCGGTGCGCCGCGATCATCGGGCCATAGTCCATCGCATAGACATGGTCGGCCGACAGCACCACCACCTCGCGCGGGCAAAGCGCGTCGATCTCGGCCGCGTTCTTCCAGACCGCATCCGCCGTGCCCTCATAGCTGCGCCCGGCCATGCCCGTCCCCGCCGCCCGGCGCAGGCGCAGCCCGGTGCCGAAGACCGGCCGCCAGCAGCGGTTCAGGTAATCCTCCAGCGGCCCCGCGCAATATTGCGTCGCCACCAGCACCTGACCCAGCCCCGAGCGGCGCAGGTTCTCCAGCGTGAAGTCCACGATCCGGTGGCGCGACCCGAAGGCCACGGCCGGCTTGGCCCGGTCCTCGGTCAGCTCATGCAGACGGGACCCCCGGCCGCCCGCCAACAGAACGGCGACCGGGACCTCCGGCATTGCGCTGGTGTCCACCTGCATGGCTTCCCTCCTTGTGGCTGAATGGGTGACCCACGGCCGCGACCGGCCGCAATCTGGCGGTGAGTGAACCCTGCCGGAGGGATAAAGTTCCAGCCCGGTCGCCGATGAGCGCGGGGCGCCCCCGCGATGGGCGGATTGCCGCCGGCCCGACGCAACCATCCGGGGACCGCGGAATTGCCTTGCCCTGCGCCCCGCCGGGGACCGCCGGCCTTCCCGCAGGCGCGCTCACCCCCGCCCCTGGCCCGGTCCCGCCGGCCCTCTTCCCGGCGGTGCTGCCGACGGCGCCTTTCGCCCGATGCCGGCAATGCCATCGCGGCCTCTTTCGCCCGCCGGTTGCAGGGCCCCCTGACCCTCGCTGCGCTCAGGCAAGGGCCGGGACCCTTCGCCCCCCTGCGCCCTCCGGCGGTGCCCGTCTGGCGCGGCGGCCGGGGCAAAGCAGCCACGACCTGCCAACTTGTTGACAGCGCCGCGAAAAGGGGCTGGAGCGGCGGAAAGGGCGGGATATAGTGCCGCCGGACAGGACGGAATGCAGCCCTTCGGGGGGCTCGCGGCCCGTCCGGTCCGGACAGCAGAGCGGAGGCGGCAGTGGTCGGCAAATTCATCCTTGGCGCGATCTTCGGGGGCGTGGTCGTGACCGGCGGGCTGGTCATCGGCGCCGCCCTCTTCCCGCCGCCGCATGGCACCGACGCCGCCAATGCCAATGCCAGCCCCACGGTTTCCACCCCGATCGAGGCCCCCGAACCCGCCGCCGCACCCGAGCCCGAGGCTGCCACGGTCGAGGCCACCCCGGAACCCGCCGAGGTCGAGCCCGAACCGGAGGTTCCCGCGCCCGCCGCCACCCCCGCTCCCGCCACCCCCGAACCCGCCGCGGCCCCCGAGGCGACCGCCGCACCGGAGCCGACCTCGGCAGCCGAACCCACTCCGGCCGTCACCGACGCCACCCCGGCCGCCCCCCCCGTGACCGAAGCCGCCCCGGCCACTCAGGGGACCGCCGGCGCCGAACCCTCGGCCGATGGCTCGCCGGCCAGCGCGCCCGCGCCGCAGGCCCCGTCCGAACCGGCCCCCGCCGAACCGGCCCCCGCCGAACCGCCCGCCAGCGAAACGCCCCTGGCCGAGATCGCCCCGCCCGAGCCGCCCGAGCCTGCCCTGCCCGGCGCCGTGACCCTCGCCGAAACGCCCGCCCCCGCCCTGCCCGCCGAGCCGGTCCAGCCTCCGGCCCCCCTGGCCGAGGCCGCGGCAAACGGGGCCGCCGTGACCGAGGTCGAAGCTTCCGCCCCCGAACCGGCCCCCACGCCCGACACCCTGGCCGAGGCCCCCGCGCCGATGCCCCAGCCCGCTGCGGAACCGGTCGAGAGCGCGGAGCCCGAACTCGCCGAGCTTCTGCCCGAGCCGCAGCCGCCGGCGGCCGACCCCGAAGCCCCGGCCCATGACCCCGCCCCCGAGCCCGGGACCGATGCCACCGGCCTGCCCGGCAGCGCAGGCAATGCGATGCCCGGCACCCGGCCTGCCGCCCTGCCCGGCGCCTCGCCTGCCCCGGGGGCAGCCGAACCGGCTCCGGCCACCGGCGTCATCACCGGCCGCCTGCCGCGCATCGGCGACGCCCCCCCGGCCGAGCCCGAGGCTGAAATCGCCGAAGCCGCCCCCGCCGACGACCGCCCGATCGCCCGCTTCGCCGCCCCGTTCGAGAACCCGGACAACAAGCCCCTGGTCGCCATCCTGCTGATCGACGGCGGCGCGCCAGAGCTTGACCGCGCGGGCCTCGCCGCCCTGCCCTTCCCGGTCAGCTTCGCGCTCGATCCGCTCGATCCCGCCACGCCGGACCACGCCGCGATCTACCGCGCCGCCGGCCGCGAGGTGGTGATGCTCGCCACCGGCCTGCCCCAGGGCGCGCAGCCCTCGGATGTCGAGGTCGCCTTCCAGTCCATGGCGCAGAACCTGCCCGAGGCGGTGGCGGTGATGGACCTCGCCGGCGGCGGCTTCCAGAACGACCGTCCGCTCGCCAGCCTGGTGGTGCCGGTGATCCAGGCCCAGGGCCGGGGCCTTGTCACCTGGGACGCCGGCCTGAACGCCGCCGACCAGGTCGCCCGGCGCGCGGACCTGGCCGCGACCACGATCTTCCGCGACCTCGCCGCCGGCGGCACCGACCGCTTCGCGCTGCGCCGCACCCTGGAGCGGGTGCTCTTCAAGGCCGGCCAGGAAGGCCGCGTCGCCGTCGCGACCGCGGCCACGCCCGAACTCGTCGCCGGGCTTCTGGAATGGACGATCGAGGGCCGTGGCGCGACCGTGGCCCTCGCCCCGCTGACCGCCGTCCTGACGGTGGACTGACCAGGAGACAACCTCCGACGAGGCGACGCAGTCGAACGAGGAGGACCGCCCGTTTACCGGCGATGCGGCCCCTGGCTCTGGCCCGCAGCCCCCCGACGAGGCGACGCAGTCGACCGGGGAGGCGGCCCTCAGCCGTTCCCGCGACCGGCGAAACGGCCCGCATCCTCGGCCGCGCGGCGCAGGGCGTTGGATTTGTTGACGGTTTCCTGATACTCGGCCTCGGGGTCGCTGTCATAGACCACGCCGCCGCCCGCCTGGATATACAGGGTCTCGTCCTTCAGCACCGCCGTCCGCAGCGCGATGCAGAAGTCCATCTCGCCGTTGGCGGCGAAATAGCCCACGCCCCCGCCATAGATCCCGCGCTTTTCCGGCTCCAGCTCGTCGATGATCTCCATCGCCCGCACCTTGGGCGCGCCCGAGACCGTTCCGGCCGGCAGCCCCGCCAGCAGGGCCGACAGCGCGTCCTGCCCCTCGGCGATCTCGCCCACCACGTTCGAGACGATATGCATGACATGGCTGTAGCGTTCGATGATGAAGGTCTCGGTCGGGCGCACCGTGCCGACCTTCGCCACCCGGCCCACGTCGTTGCGGCCAAGGTCCAGCAGCATCAGATGCTCGGCCCGCTCCTTGGGATCGGCCAGCAGTTCCAGCTCCAGTGCCTTGTCCTCCTCGGGCGTGGCCCCGCGCTTGCGGGTCCCGGCGATCGGGCGGATCGTCACCTCGCCGTCGCGCAGCCGGACCAGGATCTCGGGGCTGGCGCCCACCACCTGGAAACCGCCGAAGTTGAAGAAGAACATGAAGGGCGACGGATTGGTCCGCCGCAGGCTGCGATACAGCGCGAAGGGCGGCAGCTTGAAATCCATTGCCCAGCGCTGGCTCGGGACGACCTGGAAGATGTCGCCCGCGCGGATGTAGTCCTTGGCCTTCTCGACCGCCGCCTTGTAGGCCTCGTGGCTGAAGTTCGACCGCGGCGCACCCACCGCCGCCGCATCGCCCAGATCCCGCGCCGCGCTTGGTGCCCGGTCCAGATCGCGCAGCGCGTCCATCACCCGCTCGGCCGCCTGGGCATAGGCCGCCCGCGCCGACAGCCCCGAGGCGACCCAGGCCGGCGCGACCACCGTCACCTCGCCCTTGACCCCGTCCAGCACCGCGATGACCGAGGGCCGCATCAGCACCGCATCCGGCACGCCGACCGGATCGGGGTTCACCCCCGGCAGATGCTCGACCAGCCGGATCATGTCATAGCCGAGATAGCCGAACAGCCCGGCCGAGACCGCCGGCAGCCCCTCGGGCATGTCGATCCGGCATTCCGCAATCAGCGCGCGCAGCGTCTCCAGCGGATGGCCGGGCAGGTCGGCAAAGGCCTGGCGGTCGAACCGCGCCTCGCGGTTGATCCGGCTCTGCTCGCCCCGGGCTTCCCAGATCAGGTCGGGCTTCATCCCGACGATGGAGTAGCGGCCCCGCACCTCGCCGCCGGTGACCGATTCCAGCATGAAGGTATCGGCGCGGGCATCGCCCAGCTTCAGCATCAGGCTGACCGGAGTATCGAGATCGGCGGCAAGCCGGGCCCAGACGATCTGGTTCCGGCCCTGGTTCCAGGCGGCTTCGAACGCGGCGAAGGAGGGCGACAGCTGCATCACGGCATGCTCGCATGGATGCCGTTGATCACGGACTGGTCCAGCGTCACGCCCGCTTCCATCGTCAGCGCGTTGGTGAAGGCGGTGAAGGCATCCCCGGCGATGGCCTGGGCGGCCTGGCCCTCCAGCGCCTCGCGCAGGGCCTGGGCTTCCTCGCCCTCGGTCGCGGCGGGCTGGATCCGGTCCAGCCGGACCACGGCGACGAAGCCCGGCGCCTCGACCACCTGCACCGCGCCCTCCTCCATCCCGAACACCGTGGACAAAAGCGACTCGGGCGCCTCGGCGACAAAGCCGTCGCGGGCGATTTCCGGCGTCACGTCGACGATGCCGAAGCTGCCGATGGCCGCGCCGCCCTCGATCCCGGCCTCGATCTCGGCCGCGCGGGCGGCCAGCGCCTTGGCCAGCGCGTCCTTGCGCCAGTCCTCGGCCACCGTCTCGCGCGCCTCGTCAAAGGGAATCGGCGTGGCGGGCACCACCTCGTCCAGCCGCAGGGCGACGACGCCGCCGTCGTCCAGCACGATGGCTTCGGCGAAATCATCCTGCTGCACCGCCTCGGCGGCCGCGCGGAAGGCCGGATAGCCCTCGATCACCGAGTCGCCCGGCTGGCTGGCGGCATAATCCACCGTCGCGATCTGCAGCCCGACCTCCTTGGCCAGATCCTCGAGCGTCGCACCGCCGGCGAGCAGGTCGTCGATCTGCTCCACCTTGTCGGCGATCTCGCGCCGGGCGGAATCGGTCTGGATCTCGATCGCCAGCGTGTCGCGGGCCTGTTCGAAGCTGGTCTCCTCGGCCGCAAGCACCGAGACCACGCGGTAGAGCGCCGGGCCGAGGTCGCTTGGCAGCGGTCCGGCGACCGCGCCCTCCTCGGCGGTGAAGACGCCCTCGCCCGCCTCGCCCAGATCCTCGCGCGTGACGTCGCCCAGGTCGATCGCATCCAGCGTCAGCCCGCGCTCGGCTGCCAGTTCCTCGAACGTGGTGCCCGCGTCCAGCTTCGCCCGCGCCGCATCGGCGGCCGCCTGGTCGGGATAGACCAGCCGCTCGACCAGCCGCCGCTCGGGCAGGACGAATTCGTCGATCCGGTCCTCGTACATCTGCTTCAGCACCGCCTCGTCCACCGGCTGGTCCTTGGCGATGGCCTCGGGCAGCAGCGAGGCATAGGTGATCCGCTTCGCCTCGGCCTTGGTGAACCGGGCGATGTTGGCGTCGTAATGCGCCTTCAGCTCGTCCTCGGTCGGCTCCGCCAGGGGCGCGGTCAGGTCGCCCTCGGCCAGCCGCAGCATCGAGAAGCCGCGCCGCTCGCCGATCCAGGCGAACAGCGTGTCGGTCAGCGCCGAGGGCGCCGCAAAGCCGCCCGCGACCGCGCCCTGCACCAGCTCGCGCGTCACGTCGCCGCGCAGGCTGTTCTCGAACTCGACCTCGCTCTGCCGCATCCGGTCCAGCTGGAAGCGATAGGCCTCACGGTCGAAGCTGCCCGAGATCCCCTTGAAGGCGTCCATCTTCATCAGCTCGGTCGCCACCACCTCGTCGCCGACCGAGACGCCGATCCGCTTCGCCTCGTTGTCCAGCGCGGCGCGGGCGATCAGGCCCTGCAACACCTGCCGGTCGATCCCGAAGGCCAGCGCCTCCTGGGTCGAGATCGGCTGGCCCACCTGCTGCGAGAACTGCGCCACCTGGCTTTGCAGCGCGCGGGCATAGGCTTCGCTGGTGATGTCCTGGTCCCCCACGGCGCCGACCCGCGTCACCCCGCCCGAGAAGCTGGTGACGCCAAAGCCGCCAAGGCCAAGGATCAGCATGGCCATCAGAAGCCAGACGGCCGCCTCCTGTACCTTGCCTTTCGGGCGTTTCACGTCCTCGTGCTCGGGGGTCTTCGCCATGGGTCTGCCTTTGGGTCCTGTCTGGCCAAGGTGAATAGAGGCTGGGGATCAGCGCGGCAAGGCCGCATCAGGGGCGAAAGACCGCCAGCCTGCGGAACATCTCCGCGATCCCGGCCGCATCGACATTGGCAAAGGCGATGCGGATCTGCCGCCTGCCCGCCGCCGAGCCCTCGGGCTGGAACATCGTCCCCGGCAGCATCAGCAGCGAGGCGTCGCGAACCAGCCGCTTGCACAGTTCGTCCGAGGGCATGTCGAACGGATGCTCGACATAGGCGAAATAGGCGCCGCAGCCCAGAAGCTTCCAGCCCTCCAGCGCCGCGAATCCTCCGGTCATCGCGCGGCGCCGCGCCAGGATCTCGTCGCGCTCGCCCGCAACCCACTGGCCCAGGTTCCGCATCCCCCAGAGCGCGCCGATCTGGCCCAGCTGGCTGGGGCAGATCGCCACCGTGTCCAGGAACTTCTCCACCTCGGCCAGCCGCGCGGCCGCCGCCACGATGCTGCCGACCCGGTGCCCGGTCAGGCGGTAGGCCTTGGAGAAGCTGTAGAGCTGGATCACCGTATCCTGCCAGCCGGGATCGGCGAACAGCTCATGCGGCCGCCCGCCCAGTTCGATGGAATGGCGGCTGTCGAAATCGCGATAGGTCTCATCCAGGATCAGCGCCAGGCCCCGCGCCCGCGCCAGGTCGCGGAAGGCGGCGACTGTCTCGGCCGGATATTCCACCCCGCCGGGGTTGTTCGGCGTCACCAGCACGATGGCCCGCGTGCGCGGCGTGACCAGCGCCGCCGCCGCCGCAGCCTCCGGGATCAGCGTCGGCCCGGTCTCCAGCGGCACCGCCCGCACGCCCGTCATGTCCAGCCACATCTTATGGTTGAAATACCAGGGCGTTGGCAGGATCACCTCGTCGCCCGCGCCGGCCAGCGTCGCCATCACCGCGCAGAAGGCCTGGTTGCAGCCCTGGGTGATCGCGACCTCCGCCGGGGCGATCGCGCCCCCGTAGGCGGCCGAGAACTGGCGCGCGATCTCCTCCCGCAGCGCGGGCAGGCCCAGGACCGGGCCGTAGAGATGCGCGTTCGGGTCGTTCAGCGCGGCCTCCGCCAGCGCCTGCCGCAGGCCGAGCGGCGGGCTTTCCACCGGGGCGGCCTGGCTGACGTTGATCAAGGGGCGACCCTCGGGATGGGTCACCCCTTCCAGCCAGCGCCGCGCCTCCATCACCGGCGGCGGTTCGGTCAGGGCGAAGGCGGGGTTCAGCGGCAGGGTCATCGGGTCTTCCCATGGTTCGGCGTCAGCCGGAGTGTCGCCGGATGCCCGCCAGTTGCAACCCTTTTCGGCGGCGGATCAGGCACCGCTGATATTGTCGGTTGGTAACTATTGGTATATCCTGCAGCCATCCGGCAGAAGGACCCGACCATGCCCCGCAACACCTCGGTCTCCCTCGGCGACCATTTCACCAGCTTCATCGACACCGAGGTCAAGTCGGGCCGCTACGGCTCGGCCAGCGAGGTCGTGCGGGCCGGCCTGCGGCTGTTGCAGGAACACGAGGCCAGGGTGAAGGCGCTGGAAGCCGCGCTGATCGAGGGCGAGGAATCGGGCGAGCCGCAGCCCTTCGACAGCGAGGCGTTCCTCGCCCGGATGCATGCCAAGTATGCGGCCAGGCATGGCAGCTAAATCCCACCGCCTTGCACCAAAGGCTGCACAGGACCTCGAGGATATCTGGCTTTACACGCTGCAGCATTGGTCGCAGGCCCAGGCCGACCGCTACCACCGCAGCCTGATAGCCGAGATCGAGGCCCTTGCCGCCGGGAAGAAGACAGGTCGCGCTTCGTCTGTCCGCCCTGGCGTCATGAAACGCTCCTGCGGCGCGCATGTCATCTGGTTTCGCGACCTGCCCGACCGGCTGGAGATCATCCGCATCCTGCATTCGGCCCAGGACGTCGAACGCCACCTGCACGACTGACCGCGGTCAGTCCGAGCCGCGCATCGGCTGGACATATTGCAGCGCCATGTCCCAGGGGAAGAAGATCCAGGTGTCCTGGCTTACGCTGGTGATATAGGTATCGGCCTGCTTCTCGCCCTCGGGCTTGGCATAGACGCAGGCGAAATGCGCCTTGGGATACAGGCCGCGGATCAGCTCCAGCGTCTTGCCCGAATCGACCAGGTCATCGACGATCAGGACGCCCGACCCGTCGCCCATCAGCTCGGCGTTCGGGGCCTTGATCACCTGCGCCTCGCGGCGCTGGTCGGCCTTGCCGCCGCCCGAGTGATAGGACTTCACCGAAATCGAATCCACCACCCGGATGTCCAGCTCGCGGCTGACGATCATCGCCGGAACCAGGCCGCCGCGGGTGATGCCGACCACGGCCTTCCAGGCCCCGCCCTCGCCCGGCCCCTTGCCGTCCAGCCGCCAGGCCAGCGCCCGGGCGTCGCGGTGGATCTGGTCCCAGCTGACGTGGAACCCCTTTTCATACGGCAGACGGTCGGGCGACATGGCTCCCTCTCCTTCAGGTGGCGGCGATCTTGATCCCGAGAAGCGCGAGCATGCCGCCGAAGCTGCGGTCGATCACGGTTTTCAGGCTGATGTATTTCGCCCGCGTCCGGTCAAGCGAGAAGATGCGGGCAACAAGGCTGTTCCAGATGGTCTCGGCGGCGAAGATCACCGCAAGCAGCAGGCCCAGCACCCAATGGGGCGTCGCTGCGGAAATGGTGCCAAGGAAGATCGAGGAGAACATGACGGCCGCCTTGGGGTTGGCCAGATTCGTCCACAGCCCCAGCCGATAGGCCGCAAGGGCCGACCGCGGCACCGGACGGCTGTCCTCGGCGACAAAGGGGGCGGCCGCATCGCGCCACAGGTGCCAGGCCATCCAGACCAGATAGGCCGCCCCGCCGATCTTCAGCGCCCAGAGCAGCGAGGGGGCGGCCTCGAACACCAGATGCAGCCCGAACATCGCCGCCAGCGCCCAGACCACCGCGCCGCTGGCGATGCCCAAGGCCAGCATGACGCCGGTGCGGAAGCCTTCGGTCAGCCCGGTGCGCGCCGACATCAGCACCGCCGGCCCCGGCGACAGGGCGGCAAGGATCACCAGCCCGGCAAAGGCCAGGAACGCGGCGAGGCTCATGCTGGACGACGGGTCATTGGCCGTTCTCTTTCCTGCCGGTCACGAGGTCGATATCCGGCGCGTCGATCGCCTTCATGCCGACCGCGTGATAGCCCGCATCGACATGCAGGTTCTCGCCCGTGGTGCCGGAGCCGAGGTCGGACAAAAGGTAAAGCGCGGCCTTGCCCACTTCCTCCTGCGTCACGTTGCGGCGCAGCGGGCTGTTCAGCTCGTTCCACTTCATGATGTAGCGGAAATCGCCGATGCCGCTGGCGGCCAGCGTCTTGATCGGCCCGGCGCTGATCGCGTTGACCCGGATCCCGTCCTTGCCCAGATCCTCGGCCAGATACTTGACCGAGGCCTCCAGCGCCGCCTTGGCCACGCCCATCACGTTGTAATGCGGCATCACCTTCTCGGCACCGTAATAGGTCAGCGTCAGCAGGCTCCCGCCCGGCGCCATCATCGCCGCCGCGCGCTGGCAGACGGCGGTGAAGGAATAGACCGAGATGTCCATCGCCAACCCGAAGCCCGCGCGCGAGGTGTCGACATAGCGGCCGCGAAGCTCGCTCTTGTCGGCAAAGCCGATGGCATGGACCAGGAAATCCAGCTGGCCCCATTCGGCCCGCAGCGCGCCGAACAGCGCGTCGATGCTGTCGTCGCTGGACACGTCGCATTCGTAAAGCTTCGGCGTGCCAAGCGTTGCCGCCAGCGGCTCGACGCGCTTCTTCAGCTGCTCGCCCTGATAGCTGAAGGCAAGCTCCGCGCCCTGCGCCGCCACGGCCTGGGCGATGCCCCAGGCGATGGACTTGTCGTTCGCCAGGCCCATGATCAGCCCGCGCTTGCCCTGCATCAGTCCGGTTGACATTCCTGACCCCTTGCCCACCTTGTCGTCGAGAATGACGTGTAGGCGAAGAGGGTCCCTGCTTCAAGGCAGCACCTTTTCCCCAGGGAAAGGAGTTTCCGCATGGACCGCAGCGGCATCTTCGCAGGCGAAGATCCCTTTGTGCTGGCCCGCGCCTGGCTGGCCGAGGCCGAGGCGCAGGAGCCCAACGATCCCAACGCAATCGCGCTGGCGACGGCGGATTCGGACGGGTTGCCGAACGTGAGGATGGTGCTGCTGAAGGAGATCGAGGTCGGCGGCCAGGGCGGCGGCGGCTTCGTCTTCTACACCAACTACGGCTCGAAGAAGGGCCAGGAGATCGCGGCCTCGGGCAAGGCGGCCTTCGTCATGCACTGGAAGTCGCTGCGCCGCCAGATCCGCGTCCGCGGCCTTGTGACCCGCGAGGACGGGCCGCAGGCCGATGCGTATTTCGCCAGCCGCAGCCTGAAGTCGCGCCTCGGGGCCTGGGCCAGCCAGCAGTCGCAGCCGCTTTCCTCGCGTGAGGCGCTGATGGCCGAGGCGGCGAAGGTCGCGCTCGTCAAGGGGCCAAATCCGCCCCGTCCGCCCTACTGGGGTGGTTTCCGAATTCTTCCACTTGAGATAGAATTCTGGGCTGATGGCACCTTCAGGTTGCATGATCGTTTCCGTTGGTCACGCAATCATGTCGGAGATCACTGGTTTGTTGAAAGGTTAAACCCCTAGTTTTCAAGAACATAGAACCCCCAAATGCGGGTACATGGGGATTCCCCCTTGAACCCGGAGCAAACTTGGCCGCATCTGTGCGGGCTAAGGGGCTCATTCTGGGGAGAAGGCTCTGAATATGACGGAAGACGAAGAGGTCATGCAGGAAGTGCATGGTCGCGTTAAGTGGTTTGATCCTTCCAAGGGTTTCGGTTTCATCGTTTCGGACCAGTCCGAATCCGATATCCTCCTGCATGCGAATGTTCTTCGGAACTTCGGGCAGGGTTCGGTGGCGGACGGGGCCGGGATCGTCGTGCGTGTCCAGCGGACGCAGCGCGGGGTCCAGGCGGTCGAAGTGGTCAGGATCGACCCGCCCGAGGGCGCGGTCTTTCCCTTGGGCGAGGAGGCCGACCAGCTGGTCGGCGCCGACATCCTCGCGCTGGCGCTCGAGCCGGCGCGGGTGAAATGGTTCGACAAGGGCAAGGGCTTCGGCTTTGCCAATGTCTTCAGCAGGCCCGAGGACGTGTTCATTCACGCCGAGGTGCTGCGCGTGTCGGGCTTTGCCGACCTCGCCGCCGGCGAGGCCGTGGTCCTGCGCATCATCGAGGGCCGTCGCGGCCGCATGGCGGTCCAGGTCCTGTCCTGGGAATCCGCCACGCGCGAGCACGCCTGATGCGGTGCCTCGCCCGCACCGCCATCCTTCTGCTCGCGCTGCCCGGTGCCTTCCTGCCCGGTGCCGCGCGGGCCGAGGCCGCTTGCGCCCCCGACCGGCTGGACCTGCGCTGGCCCGGCGGGGGCGAAAGCTTCGCCGTCGAGGTCGCCGATGACGCGGACGAGCGCGCGCGGGGCCTGATGTTCCGCGACGGCATGGCGGCGGACCGGGGAATGCTCTTCGTCTACGAAGGCCCCCGCCACGCGCGCTTCTGGATGAAGAACACGCTGATTCCGCTGGACATGGTCTTCGCGGACGCCAGCGGCACCGTCACCCGGGTCCATTCCGACGCGGTGCCCGGCGACCTCACCCCGATCGACGGCGGCGAGGGCGTGGTCTATGTGCTCGAGATCAACGGGGGCCTGGCCGGAAAGCTCGGCATCGCGCCGGGGACCGAGTTGCGCCATCCCGCGATCCCCGCCGCCACGGCCGCCTGGCCCTGTGACGGCTGAAGGCTTTTCATTCCCTCTGCTTGCCGTTATGGGAGGCTCAGTCGGGGCGTAGCGCAGCCTGGTAGCGCGACGGTTTTGGGTACCGTAGGTCGCGAGTTCGAATCCCGCCGCCCCGACCATCCTCCCACAGACGGAACCTTGTCCCTGTCGCCCCCGGCAGGGCCGAATCCCTTTGACAGCCCGACACCTCTGCCGGACGCTGGGGCACCGGCTTCGCTTTCGTTGCAGCACCCAATCGCGGGGATCCGCCATGCCATCGATGTCAGAGCTTGTTCTCCACCCGAAAACCTTTCTCAAGTCGAATGCCCTCTGGCCCTCGGGCCTCTTGAACATGCAGGCGCGCGGCAATCCCGCGACCTTCGGCCCGAACGCCGCCGCCCAGGTCATCCCGCTGATGCTGCGGCCGAAGCCGGGGGTGCAATGCCTGGACAAGACCGGCGTGCCGATGCCCTGCTGGGAGATCGCCCCGGCCGGGCTGGGTGGCTATCTCGGCTATTACCTGCCCTGGCAGCCGAACTCGACCAAGACGATGGTCATCGGCGACAAGGCCGATTTCTTCATCACCGACACGATGAACGGCTGCACCTTCGCCGCCGGGATCGGCGGGACGGTGCGGGTCGCGCATGTGAACTACAACACCTTCAATGCTGACGGCGACCGGGAAGAAGGCCTGCCGATCGACCAGGGGCATATGGACAACGAAGTGCAGCGGGTCATGGGGGCGGCCACGCCCGGCGTCGCGCTGCGCAAGGCCGGCTACACGATCGCGAACGGCGATTTTCCCAATGTGACGGTCGTCGGCGTGCGCCGGGCCGGACTCTGGACCTTCGCCTACCAGAAGCGGGCGATGACCGCTCCGGCGCGGCTGGGGACGGCCATGGTTCCGGGCTACCGGCTGGTTTCGGTCCACAACCTCCGTTAGCACCCGCTTGCGCAGCAGGGTTGCCGGGCTATCTGTAGACTCTGGACCGGCACCCGGGATGTCACGATGACCATAGCCTTCGACAACAGCTGGACGCGCGACCTGCCGGGCAGCTTCCTGCGCGTGCCCCCCGATGCCGCGCCCGCGCCCCGGCTTCTGGCGCTGAACCGCCCGCTTGCCGCCGACCTCGGCCTCGACCTCACCGGGGCGCAGGCGCGCGACTGGTTCTCCGGCGCCGCCCTGCCGCCCGGCGCGGACCCGATCGCCCAGGCCTATGCCGGCCACCAGTTCGGCGGCTTCTCGCCCCAGCTCGGCGACGGCCGCGCGCATCTTCTGGGCGAAATCCTCACCCCCGACGGCCGCCGCTTCGACCTGCAGCTCAAGGGCTCGGGCAGGACGCCCTTCGCGCGGGGCGGCGACGGCAAGGCGGCGATCGGCCCGATGCTGCGCGAATACCTGATCTCGGACTTCATGGCCGCGATGGGCGTGCCCACCACCCGCGCCCTGGCCGTGGTGGCGACGGGCGAGGAGGTCTGGCGCGAGACGAAGCTTCCCGGCGCGGTCCTCGCCCGCGTCGCCGCAAGCCATATCCGCGTCGGCACCTTCCAGTTCTTCGCCGCCCGCGGCGACCGGGACAAGGTCAAGGCGCTGGCCGATTATGCCATCGCCCGGCATTACCCAGGGCTTGCCGGGACCGACGCCCCCTACCTCGCCTTCCTCGACGCCGTCATCGCCCGTCAGGCGGCGCTGATCGCCGAATGGATGGGGCTCGGCTTCATCCATGGCGTGATGAACACCGACAACATGGCGATCTCGGGCGAGACCATCGACTACGGCCCCTGCGCCTTCATGGAGGGCTACGCCCCCGGCACCGTCTTCTCCTCGATCGACCGCCAGGGCCGCTATGCCTATGCCAACCAGCCGCTGATCCTGGGCTGGAACCTGGCGCGACTGGCCGAGACCTTGCTGCCGCTCCTCGACCGCGACGAGGGCCGCGCCGTCGAGATCGCCAACGACCGCCTCGCCGGGATCGCCCCGCGCTATCAGTCCGAGTGGCTGGCGGTGATGCGCCGCAAGCTGGGGCTGGCGGGCGAGGACAGAGGCGACGCCGCGCTGGCCGAGGACCTGCTGCCGGCGATGCAGGGCGCCGACTGGACACTGGTCTTCCGGCGCCTGGACGACGCGGCCGCCCTGCGCCCGCTCTTCGACGATTTCTCCCGGATGGAAGCCTGGCTGCCCCGCTGGCGCGCCCGCGCCGGGGAAGGCGCCGCCCAGCGCATCGCCGAAGCCAACCCCGCCGTGATCCCACGCAACCACAAGGTCGAGGAAGCCCTCGCCGCCGCCACCGACGGCGACATGGCCCCGTTCCACGCCCTTCTCGCCGCGATCCGGCAGCCCTGCACCGAAAACGAAGCCTACATGCTCCCCGCTCCGCCCGGCTTCGGCCAATACGTCACCTATTGCGGCACCTGACCGCTCCTCGTTCGACTTCGTCTCCTCGTCGCCGGGCGAGGAGTGACGCAGTCATCGACGAGCCGCGCGATAAGAACGGCGAAACCGCCGCCAGGGCCGCCTCGCGGGGCTGACGCCCTCATCCACGGGCCGCCGGGCGCATGGATTGACGCCCCCGCCCTTCCCCGCCACCATGGCGCATGGCCGACCGCTCCGACATCCACGACCGCCTCGCCGCCTCGCTCCGCGCCGCCCGCAAGGCAAGGGGCCTGTCCCTCGACGCCGCCGCCAAGCTCTCCGGCGTCTCCCGCTCGATGGTCAGCCAGATCGAGCGCGGCGAATCCTCGCCCACCGTGGCCACGCTCTGGGCCCTGACCCAAGCCCTGCAACTCGACTTCGCCGGCCTGCTTGAAGGCCGCCCCGCCCCCGGCATCGACGTCACCCGCGCCGCCGCCGCCCCGGTGATCGACCGCGCCGGGGTGAAGATCCGCATCCTCTCGGCCCCGGAATCGGTCGGCACGCATGAGGTCTACGAGCTGGTCTTCGCAAAGGGCGCGAAACTTGCCTCCGAGGCCCATTCCCCCGGCTGCCGCGAGCATCTGACCGTGCTGGAAGGCCGCCTGACCGTCACCTCGGGCGAGGCCGGCGAGCGGCTCGGCCCCGGCGACGTCGCCCGCTATCCCGCCGACCGCGCGCATGAGATCGCCGCCGAAGGCACGGCCCGCGCCATCCTGATCGTCCAGGACAGTTGACCCGTCGCAGCGGGGGGGGCGCCCCCCGCGCCCCCGTGGAGTATTTTCGCCAAGAGGACGCCGCATCCGCTTTAAGGGATATTTTTCCGCCATATTGACACGATCCGCGCCCACTGTCACATTCCGCCAAACCGGAAAGGATTCTGCCATGACGGAAGTCACCACGGACAAGGCCGCATTCCTGGACCACATCGCCGCCACCCTGGCGGGGATCGAGGCCGAGGGGCTGATGAAGCGCGAACGCCTGATCACCGGCGCCCAGGGCGCGCATGTGCAGATGGCGGGGCGCGAGATGCTGAACCTCTGCGCCAACAACTACCTCGGCCTCGCCGACGACCCCCGCCTTATCGCCGCCGCCAAGCAGGCGATGGATGACCACGGCTTCGGCATGGCCTCGGTCCGCTTCATCTGCGGCACGCAGGACCTCCACCGGCAGCTGGAAACCCGCCTCGCCCGATACCTCGGCCAGGACGACAGCATCCTCTTTGCCGCCTGTTTCGACGCCAACGGCGGGCTTTTCGAGCCGCTCCTCGGCCCCGAGGATGCCGTGATCTCCGACGCCCTGAACCACGCCTCGATCATCGACGGCATCCGCCTCTGCAAGGCGAAACGCTACCGCTACGCCAACAGCGACATGGCCGACCTCGAAGCGCAGCTGAAACAGGCCCGCGCCGAGGGCGCCCGCTTCATCCTGATCGCGACCGACGGCGTCTTCTCGATGGACGGCTATTACGCGAAACTTCCCGAAATCCGCGCGCTGGCCGACCAGTACGGCGCGATGGTCATGGTCGACGACTGTCACGCCACCGGCTTCACCGGCCCGAAGGGCGCAGGCACCCCCGCCCGCGCCGGGGTGCAGGTCGACCTCCTCACCGGCACCCTCGGCAAGGCCCTCGGCGGCGCGCTCGGGGGCTATATCGCCGGGCCGCAGCCGGTGATCGACCTCCTGCGCCAGCGCGCCCGGCCCTATCTCTTTTCCAACGCCCTGCCCCCCGCCGTGGTCGGTGCCGCGCTCGCCGCGCTCGACATCGTGGAGGCGGCGGACGACCTCGGCGCCCGCCTCACCGCCAATGCCGATTACTGGCGCGCTGGCCTGACCGATGCAGGCTTCACCCTCCTCCCCGGCAACCATCCCATCGTCCCCGTCATGCTGGGCGACGCCAGGCTCGCCCAGGCCATGGCCGCCGACCTCTACCAGCGCGGCGTCCACGTCGCGCCCTTCTTCTTCCCCGTCGTCCCGAAAGGCCAGGCCCGCATCCGCACCCAGATGAACGCGGCCCTCACCCGCGACGACCTCGACTTCGCGCTCGATGCCTTCACCCAGGCCGGAAAAGCTACGGGAGTCCTCAAATGATCAATGAAATGAAAGTCCTGGCCAAGTCGAAACCCGAACCCGGCCTCTGGATGGAAACCCGCCCGGTGCCCGAGATCGGCCCCGACGACGTCTTGATCCGCATCCACAAGACCGGCATCTGCGGCACCGACATCCACATCTGGAACTGGGACGACTGGGCGCAGAAGACCGTCCCCGTCCCCCTCGTCACCGGCCATGAATTCGCGGGCGAGATCGTGGAACTGGGCCGCAATGTCGAGGGCCTGACCATCGGCCAAAGATGCTCGGGCGAAGGCCACCTGATCGGCAAGACCAGCCGTCAAAGCCGCTCCGGCAAGTTCCACCTCGACCCCGAGACCCGCGGCATCGGCGTCAACGAACCCGGCGCCTTCGCGCAATACCTGCGGCTGCCGGCCTTCAACGTCGTCCCCCTGCCCGACGCCATCGACGACGAGATCGGCGCGATCCTCGATCCCCTGGGCAACGCCGTCCACACCGCGCTTTCCTTCGACCTGATCGGCGAGGACGTGCTGATCACCGGCGCCGGTCCGATCGGCATCATGGCCGCCGCCGTCGCCCGCCATGTCGGCGCGCGACATGTGGTGATCACCGACATCAACCAGGCCCGGCTCGACCTCGCCGGGCAGGTCGCCGACGTGGTCCCGGTCAATGTCGCCACCACCGACCTCAAATCCGTCTATCCTTCCCTCAAGATGGCCCAGGGCTTCGACGTCGGCATGGAAATGTCGGGCAGCCAGCAGGCCCTCGACCAGATGGTCGAGCATATGGTGATGGGCGGCCGCATCGCCATGCTGGGCATCCCGCCGGGCAAGTCGCCGGTGGACTGGTCCCGCATCGTCTTCAAGGCGATCACCATCAAGGGCGTCTACGGCCGCGAGATCTTCGAGACCTGGTACAAGATGATCGCCATGCTGGAAAACGGGTTGGACATCCGCCGGGTGATCACCCACCGCTTCAAGGTGGATGAGTTCCAGCAAGGCTTCGCCGCCATGCGCTCGGGCCTCTCGGGCAAGGTGGTGCTGGACTGGACCTGAGCAAGGCAAGCCCCTGCCCATTCACCTGTTCCCGAATATCCCCGCCGGAGGCATCCGCCCTCTCGTCCCGCGCAACGCCCGTCGCCTCCCTCCGTGGGGCCTCCAGACAACGGCCCCGGAAATGCCCCGAAATGGCCCGACGGCATTAACCCCCCGCTAACCATTTCCCGGCGAGTCTTCCGGCAGGGAACATGGGGGCGGGATCATGGACGGATCGCAGCGCAAGGGCTTTGCCGAGGCAGCGGGCACCGCTTTCGCCCCGGACCGGGACGCGACGCCGACCGCCATCGCCCGGGGCTCCCGCTTCCGGGTGCGCTCCCTCCGGCTCGATCCCGGCGGCGCGACCGCGCTGCAATCCCACCTGCACCGCTCGGAACATTGGGTGGTGGTCGAAGGCACGGCCGAGGTCACGCTGGACCGGCGCTCCCGCCTCGTCGGCGAGGGCGAGGCGGTGCATATCCCGCTCGGCCAGCCGCACCGGCTGGAAAACCCCGGCCGCCTGCCGGTGACGCTGATCGCGGTGGAAACCGGCTGCTACCTCGGCGAGGATGACGTGATCCGCCACGACTAGGCTGTGAACTCATAAACGGGATTTCCGCGGGTTCTGAAGCGTGATTCACTCGCCTCGATGGAGGTGGTGATGGCGCGTTTTGATCTTTCGGACTTCGAATGGGATCT
>NZ_JAYRUJ010000017.1:0-73459 GCF_041919135.1 Tabrizicola sp.
TGAAGCAGTATTACGGCTCGGCCACGGCGGACATTTCGGTCTTCAACCTTGCGGGGCTGAAAAGCCCGGCGGTGGACCGGCTGATCGATGTGGTCATGGCGACCGACACGCGCGAGACGCTGACCGTGGCGACCAGGGCGCTGGACCGGGTGCTGCGGGCGGAAGGCTACTGGATCCCGCAATGGTACAAGGCGGAAAACTGGGCCGCCTATTACGACATCTACGAGCACCCCGAGGTGATCCCGCCCTATGCGCTTGGCGTCGAATCGCTCTGGTGGTACAACGCCGAAAAAGCCGAGGCGCTGAAGGCAGCTGGCGCCTTGAAATAGCAGGCAGGCAAGCACTTGGGCGCCTATATCCTCCGCCGGTTGCTTCTGGTGATCCCGACCTTGTTCGGGGTCATGCTGATCAACTTCGCGCTGACCCAGTTCGTCCCCGGCGGCCCGATCGACCAGATCCAGGCCCGCATCCAGGGCGAGGGCGATTCCATCGCGGCCCTCTCCGGCACCTCGGACGCGGGAACCGAGGACAAGGACAGCGGCTATGTCGGCGCCCGCGGCCTGCCGCCCGAATTCCTGGCCAAGCTCGAGGTGCAGTTCGGTTTCGCCCGCATCACCTGCGACGAGGGCTTCACCGGCACGCCCTCGATCAAGGCCCCCGAATGCCGCAAGGAGCCGATCCCGGCCTATGAGCGGTTCTTCATCATGATGGGGAACTATCTGACCTTCGATTTCGGCCAAAGCTATTTCCGCTCGATCTCGGTCGTCGACCTCGTGCTGGAGAAGATGCCGGTCTCGATCACGCTGGGCCTCTGGTCCACGCTGATCGCCTATCTGGTCTCGATCCCGCTGGGCATCCGCAAGGCGGTGCGCGACGGCTCCAGCTTCGACACCTGGACCTCCGGCATCATCATCGCGGCCTATGCGATCCCCGGCTTCCTGTTCGCGATCATGCTGATGGTGGTCTTTGCCGGCGGCAGCTATTTCCAGTGGTTCCCCCTGCGCGGCCTGACGTCGGAAGGATGGGAAAGCTTTTCCCTCTGGCAGAAGGTCACCGATTACCTCTGGCACATCATCCTGCCGGTGACGGCGCAACTGATCTCGGCCTTTGCCACGCTGACGCTGCTGACCAAGAACAGCTTCCTGGACGAGATCAAGAAGCACTATGTGATGACCGCCCGCGCCAAGGGCCTGTCCGAGGCGCGGGTGCTGTATGGCCATGTCTTCCGCAATGCCATGCTGATCGTGATCGCGGGCTTTCCCAGCCTGTTCCTGGGGGTGTTCTTCGGCTCCAGCCTGATCATCGAGTTCATCTTCTCGCTGGATGGCCTTGGCCAGCTCGGCTATCGCTCGGCGGTCGAGCGGGATTATCCGGTGATCTTCGGCACGCTCTTCGCCTTTGGCCTGATCGGGCTGGTCGTCGGCATCCTGTCCGACCTGATGTATGTGCTGGTCGATCCGCGCATCGACTTCGAAAGGCGCGGCTGATGGCGCTTTCGCCCCTGAACCAGCGCCGCTGGCGCAACTTCAAGGCCAACCGGCGGGCGTTCTGGTCGCTCTGGCTGTTCCTGGTCCTCTACGGCCTGTCGCTCGGGGCCGAGCTGATCGCCAACGACCGTCCGGTCCTCGTCCGCTATGACGGCGGCTATTACATGCCGGTGTTCAGGTTCTACCCCGAGACCGCCTTCGGTGGCGACCTCCGGACCGAGTCGAAATATTCCACGGTCGAGGTGCAGTGCCTGATCCTCGCCGCCGGCTCGCTCGACTGCTGGGACGACCCCGAGGGCATCATCGCCGAGGTGAGGGAGAAGGGCACGGCGGCGGGCGAGGCGGTGAACAAGGGCTGGATCCTCTGGCCGCCGATCCCCTTCAGCTACAACACCATCGTCGATACCGGCGGCGTGGCCCCCGGCCCGCCCACGGCGCAGAACTGGCTTGGCACCGACGACACCAGCCGCGACGTGGCCGCCCGGGTGATCTACGGCTTCCGCCTCTCCGTGACCTTCGCGCTGATCGTCACCCTGCTGACCTCGGTGATCGGCGTGGCGGCGGGCGCGGTTCAGGGCTATTTCGGCGGCCGGACCGACCTGATCTTCCAGCGGGTGATCGAGCTGTGGTCCTCGGTCCCGACGCTGTATGTCATCATCATCGTGACGGCCGTCTGGTCCAAGAGCTTCTGGCTGATGGTCCTTCTGATGGTGGTCTTCGGCTGGACCTCCCTTGTCGGCGTCGTCCGGGCCGAGTTCCTGCGGGCGCGGAACTTCGAATATGTCCGCGCCGCCCGCGCGCTGGGCGTGCCCGACCTGCAGATCATGTTCCGCCATCTGCTGCCGAACGCCATGGTCGCCACGCTGACCATGCTGCCGTTCATCATCACCGGCACCATCGGCTCGCTCGCCATGCTGGACTACCTCGGCTTCGGCCTGCCCTCCAGCTCGCCCTCGCTGGGGCAGTTGTCGCGGCAGGCGCAGCAGAACCTGCAATCGCCGCATCTGGCCTTCGTCTCGTTCTTCACCTTCGCCATCATGCTCTCGCTGCTGGTCTTCATCTTCGAGGGCGTGCGCGATGCCTTCGACCCGCGGAAGACGTTCAGATGAGGGCCGGCAGATGAGCGTTCTCGAGGTCCGCGACCTCAAGGTCGGCTTCCGCCAGGACGGAAGGGTGATCCAGGCGGTGAAGGGCGTCAGCTTCACCGTGGACAAGGGCGAGACGGTGGCGCTGGTCGGCGAAAGCGGCTCGGGCAAGTCGGTGACGGCGCTGTCGACGGTGGGGCTTCTGGGCGACAATGCGCAGGTCACCGGCTCGGTCACCTATCGCGGCACGCAGATGCTGGGCGCCGCCGAGCCCACGCTGCGCAAGGTCCGGGGCAACGACATCAGCTTCATCTTCCAGGAGCCGATGACCTCCCTCAACCCGCTGCACACGATCGAGAAGCAGCTGGCCGAAAGCCTGGCGCTGCACCAGGGCCTGACCGGCGACAAGGCGCGCGCGCGGATCGTCGAGCTGATGGACAAGGTCGGCATCCGCGACGCCGAATCCCGCCTCGGGGCCTATCCGCACCAGCTTTCGGGCGGGCAGCGCCAGCGGGTGATGATCGCCATGGCGCTGGCCAACGGGCCCGAGCTTCTGGTCGCGGACGAGCCTACCACCGCGCTGGACGTGACGATCCAGGCGCAGATCCTCGACCTTCTGGCCGGTCTCAAGCAGGCCGAGGGCCTCAGCCTTCTCTTCATCACCCACGACCTGAACATCGTCCGCCGCATCGCCGACCGGGTCTGCGTCATGCAGGGCGGCGAGATCGTGGAGCAGGGGCCGACGGCCGAAATCTTCGCCAACCCGCGGCATCCCTATACCCGCAAGCTGCTGGCCGCCGAACAGCGGGGCGGCCCCGATCCCGTCCCCCCCGGCGCGCCCGAGATCGTTGCGACCGAACACCTCCGCGTCTGGTTCCCGATCCAAAAGGGCTTCCTGCGCCGCACCGTCGGCCATGTGAAGGCGGTGAACGACGCGACCATCTCCGTCCGCGCCGGCGAGACCCTGGGCATCGTCGGCGAAAGCGGCTCGGGCAAGACGACGCTGGCGCTGGGGATCCTGCAGCTGATCGGATCCGAGGGGCGGGTGGCCTTCCTCGGCCGCGACCTGCGCGACCGCAACGGGGCCGCCCTGCGCGCCATAAGGCGCGAGATGCAGGTCGTGTTCCAGGACCCGTACGGCAGCCTTTCGCCCCGGATGACGGTCGAGCAGATCATCGCCGAGGGGCTGGGCGTCCACGGCCTTGAACCGGGCCGCGACCGGACTGGGATGGTGGCCGAGATCATGGCCGAGGTCGGCCTCGACCCGGCCACCATGGGCCGCTATCCGCACGAATTCTCCGGCGGCCAGCGCCAGCGCATCGCCATCGCCCGCGCGATGATCCTGCGCCCGAAACTGGTGGTCCTGGACGAGCCGACCTCGGCCCTGGACATGACGGTGCAGGTCCAGATCGTCGAACTGCTGCGCGCCCTGCAGCGCAAATGGGGGCTGGCCTACCTGTTCATCAGCCACGACCTGCGGGTGATCCGGGCCATGGCGCATCAGGTGATCGTGATGCGGGCCGGCGACGTGGTGGAAGGCGGGTCCTGCGAGGCGGTGTTCACCAATCCTCAATCCGGTTACACCAAGGCTCTGATGGCGGCAGCCTTCGGGACCGGATCTTGAAACTTCTCTTCGTCCATCAGAACTTTCCCGCCCAGTTCCTGCACCTCGCGCCCGAGATGCAGCGCCTTGGCCACGACGTCCGCGTCCTTACCGATGCGGCGAACCGCAACCCCTCGCCGGTGCCCCTCCTGCGCTACGACTTCAAGCCCGCCCCGGTCGAGCCGCAGCATACCCGCCTTGGCCGCAACTACACCACGATGAGCGACCGGGGCGTCACCGTCGCCCGCTTCGCCCGGCAGCTCCGCGCCCAGGGCTATGTGCCCGACGTGATCTACGGCCATTCCGGCTGGGGCGAGACCCTGTTCCTGAAAGAGGTCTGGCCCGAGGCGCGGCTGCTGGTCTTCGCCGAATTCTACTATCGCGGAGAGGGCGCCGATTCCGGCTTCGACCCGGAGTTTCAAAGCCGCAGCTTCGACCAGGTGATGATCGCCCAGGGCCGCGCCGCGCATCTCGGCCAGGCGCTGCTGCATGCCGACCGGGGCATTTCGCCGACCCGCTGGCAGGCCGACAGTCACCCGCCGGCCCTGCGCCGCATGATCGAGGTGATCTTCGACGGCGTAGATTGCGACCGCCTGACCCCCGACCCGGCGGCGCGCTTCACCCTGCCCGACGGCCGCCAGCTTCGGCGCGGGGACGAGGTGCTGACCTTCGTCAACCGCAACCTCGAACCCTATCGCGGCTACCACATCTTCATGCGCGCCCTGCCGGCCGTTCTGGCCGCCCGGCCGCAGGCCCAGGTCGTGATCGTCGGCGGCGAAGGGGTCAGCTACGGCCAGCCGCCGAAGGAAGGAACCTGGAAGGACATCTTCCTGGACGAGGTGAAGGATCGCCTCGACCTCGCGCGCGTGCATTTCGTGGGCAAGCTGCCCTATGACCGGCTGGTCGACCTGATCCATGTCAGCCGGGCCCATGCCTATCTGACCTATCCCTTCGTGCTTTCCTGGTCGCTGGTCGAGACGCTGGCCGCCGGAACGCTGGTGATCGGCTCGAACACAGCCCCAGTGGCCGAGGTGATCCAGGACGGGGTGAACGGGCGTCTGGTCGATTTCTTCGACATCCCCGGCTGGTCGGCCGCGTTGACGGACGCGCTGGCCCGCCCCGAGGCCCATGCGCCGATGCGCCAGGCCGCACAGGCGCTGGCGCGCGAGAACTACGACCTGCGCTCGGTCTGCCTGCCGAAACAGATCGACCACCTCATCCGGCTGGAGCGCGGCCTCGTCTGAGGGCTGCTCGTCGAGCACTTCGTGCACTCCTCGCCGGCAGACCGACGAGTGCACGAAGTGCTCGAGGAGGCGGCTTCAGATCGCCGCGGAATGCCGCGCCTGGGCGCTGTCGTAGGCGTCGAACGCCCGCGCGATCATCCGGGTCAGCGGCCGGGCCTTCTCGGGGATGAAGAATCCCTCGTCGGTGACGCGCACCATCTCGCCGAAGGTGGCCTGCGCCGCGGCGAACAGTTCGTCCAACCGCGCGTCGGTGGTGGCATAGTTGGCCAGCAACTCCTCCCGGCGGACGGCGAAATCGCACATCAGCGCCTCGATGATCCGGGCGCGCAGCGTATCCTCGCCCGAGAAGCGGTGCCCCTTGTGGACCGAGAAGCGCCCCTCGCGGATCGCCTTCACATGCGCGGCCGTCGCCGCCGCATTCTGCGCGAAGCCCTGCGGAAAGCGCGAGATCGACGAGGCCCCGATCCCGATCAGGACCGGCGAGGTGTCGTCGGTATAGCCCTGGAAGTTCCGCCGCAGCCGCCCCGCCGCATGGGCCCTGGCCATCCTGTCCTCGGGTCTGGCGAAATGGTCGATGCCGATTTCGCGGTAGCCGTCCCAGAGGAACAGTTGCCGCGCGGTCTCGAACAGGTCCAGCCGCTCCTGCGGGGTGGGCATCGTGTCCGAGGGGATCATCTGCTGCCGCCGGCTCATCCAGGGCACATGGGCATAGCCGTAAAGCGCCACCCGGTCGGGAGAGAGGGTAAGGAGCTTCTGGACCGAATCGGCGATGCGCGGCCCGGTCTGGTGCGGCAGGCCATAGAGGATGTCGGCGTTCAGGCTGGCGATGCCGCGCGCGCGGATGCGTTCCACCACGTCGCGGGTCAGCTCATAGCTCTGCTCGCGGCCGATCGCCTTCTGGATCATCGGATCGAAGTCCTGCACCCCGATCGAGGCGCGGTTCATCCCGGCGGCGGCAAGGGCGTCCAGCCGGGGATCGTCGATCTCGTTCGGGTCGATCTCGACCGAGAATTCGCCTTCGGCGGCCATCGGCGCGACCCTGAAGATCGCCTCGGCCAGCCGCGTCATCCGCTCGGGGTCCAGCAGCGTCGGCGTGCCCCCGCCCCAATGCAGCCGCGACAGGCTGACGCCGCGCGGCAGGTGCCGGGCAAGCATGGCCAGTTCGAGAAGCAGCATCTCGACATAGGCGTTGACCGGATCGTTCGACGTCGTGCCCTGGGTCCGGCAGGCGCAGAACCAGCACAGCCGACGGCAGAAGGGCACATGGACGTAAAGCGAGATCTGGCTGCCCTCGGGCACGGCCTCGATCCAGCTGGTGAAATCTCCGGCGTCGACCGAGGCGCCGAAATGCGGCGCGGTCGGATAGGAAGTGTAGCGCGGCACGCGCGCGTCGAAAAGCCCCAGGCGGGCGAGTTGCGGATCGTGGGTCATGCGGCTACATTAGCGGCTGCGTCCCAAGTCGCCTTGACGCAAATCAATTTGGGAGCACCGGATGCAAGACCACTTCGTGCATGTCCAATGCGGCGACTGCCCCATCCGGCACCGCGCGGTTTGTGCCCGGTGCGACACGGACGAACTCGCCGAGCTGGAGCAGATCAAGTACTACCGCAGTTTCCAGGCGGGGCAGACGATCATCTGGTCGGGGGACCGGATGGATTTCGTCGGCTCGGTCGTGAGCGGGATCGCCAGCCTGACCCAGACGATGGAGGACGGGCGGCGGCAGATGGTCGGGCTCCTGCTGCCCTCGGATTTCGTCGGACGGCCGGGGCGGTCGACGGCGGCCTTCGACGTGACCGCCACCACCGATGTGGTGATGTGCTGCTTCCGCAAGAAACCCTTCGAGACCCTGATCGCCGAGACGCCGCATGTCGCCCAGCGGCTGCTGGAGATGACCCTGGACGAACTGGATGCGGCGCGGGAGTGGATGCTGCTTCTGGGTCGCAAGACCGCGCGGGAGAAGATCGCCTCGCTGATCTCGATCATCGCCCGGCGCGAGGCGGCGCTGCACAAGAAGAAGGCCTCGGGAAATCTTTCGGTGGACCTGCCCCTCACCCGGGAAGAGATGGCGGATTATCTCGGCCTGACCCTCGAGACGGTCAGCCGGCAGATCAGCGCGCTGAAGAAGGACGGGGTGATCACGCTGGAGGGGAACCGGCATGTCAGCATCCCGGATATCGACCGGCTGATGGAAGAGGCCGGGGATGATACCGACGGGGGCATGCTGGTCTAGGCTGTCCACGGTGGACAGAATTTTGAATCCAAGAGAATCAAAGGTTTGTTCATAGCCGTTCATACTTTTGAAAGCCGCAGGGCCATGCCGACCTTCCACACCTGTGATGTCTTCACCGACCGGCCCTTTGCCGGAAACCCCCTTGCGATCGTTCTGGGGGCCGATGGCCTGACCACCGCGCAAATGCAGACCATCGCGCGCGAGTTCAACCTGTCCGAGACGATCTTCGTCCAGGCCCCCCGGAACCCGGCCCATACCGCCCGGGTCCGCATCTTCTTTCCCACCGCCGAGATCCCCTTTGCCGGCCACCCGACCATCGGCTGCGCGATCCATCTGGCCTGTGCCGGCACGTCGGGCGATTTCGACCGCGATCTGGTGCTGGAGGAGGAGGCGGGGCTGGTCCCGGTCCAAGTCTCGCGCCGGGGCGATGCGGTTCGGGCCGAGTTCGTCGCGCCCGTCGTGCCGCATGGCGTAAGTGATGCGCCAGACGCAAGGGCCGCGCTGGACCCGGCGCGGCTGGCGGCGGCTTTGGGCCTTGCCCCGGAGGAGATCGGCTTTGCCGGGCACCGTCCTGGACTCTGGCAGGGCGGACCGCGCTTCCTTTACGCTCCGGTCGCCTCGCTGGCGGCGCTGGGCCGGGCGCGGCCGATCGAACCCTGCTGGTCGGAACAGATGCGGGCGGCGGGGGTGGACAGCATCTACCTTTACACAATCGGCGCGGATTGCGCCTTCCGCGCCCGGATGTTCTCGCCCACGGCGGGAATCCCGGAGGATCCCGCGACGGGCTCGGCCAGCGCGATCCTGGCGGCGCAGTTGCTGGCTTCGGGCGCGCTCGCCGAGGGGGAAACGCGGCTTGAGCTGCGTCAGGGCGTGGAGATGGGGCGGCCGAGCGAGATCGGGCTGCGCGTCCGCGTGGCGGCGGGACGGCTGGTCGAGGTCCGGATCAGCGGCGGCGCGGTGCCGGTGGCCGAGGGGCGGATCCGGGCTCCGGCCTGATGGTCGGGCGGTTTCGACGGGGCGCCGATTTCCTTGAAGAAATCTGTCAGGGTCCGAGGCGGAATTGTTCCGCGCCCCGCTTCCGGCGGCGCGCCCTTTGGCAGATGCTCTGCCGGTGCGGCTTTCGCTGGCAAGGCCGTCCGAGGGGCTCGATGCCTCGAGGACGGCCGCCTCTCCGGGTCAATGCGCCAGGAACACCGGGATTTGCGCCCCTTCCAGCATGTCGCGGGTCGCGCCGCCCATGATCGCCTCGCGGAAGCGGGAATGACCGTAGGCGCCCATCACCAGCATCTCGGCATCGACATCGCGCAGGTGGCGCGCCAGCACGTCCGAGACGCGGGGCAGGGACTTGGCCAGCACCGTCACCTCGGCCCGGACGCCGTGGCGCACGAGATACTGGCACAGAAGCCCGCCCGGATCCGACCGTTCCGGCCCATGGGACGGCGGGTCGATCACCACGATCTGCACATTCTCGGCCCGGCGCAGGAAGGGCATCGAGCGGCGGGCGGCGACCAGGGCCTCGCGGCTTTGGTTCCAGGCGACGACGATCCGGCGCGGGTCGCTGGATTTCATTCCCGCCTCGGGCACCACGAGGACCGGGGCCATGCCCTCGAAGAGCGCGGCCTCGGTCAGGGCCTCGTCCTCGACGCCGCGGGTCTTGCCATAGGGCAGGGGCAGGACCACCAGGTCGGCATAGCGCGCGCGGGCGGCGACCACATCGGTCAGCGCGCCAAGCTGGGTCACGACCGACTCGACCCCGTAGCGCAGGTCGGGCGACTGGGAGCCGAGGGCGGCGTTCAGCGCGGCCTCGGCCTCGCGCGCCTCGGCCTCGGCGCGGTCCATCGCGGCGGCGATCATCACCGCGCCCGAACCGACATAGGAATAGCCGACCTGGGTACGGTCCACCCCAAGCGCAAGGGCGTCAAGGTGGGCATCGGTCCGCACTGCGATCTGGGCTGCGGCGGAAACCGGGGCCAGAAGTCCCTCGGGCGAGGCCGCGATGGTGAGGAGCGATTTGTAGGCCATGGGGGATCTCCTTGCTGATGAAGCAGTGTTGCGCCGCAGCCTCGTTGCCGCATTGACGCAGGTCAAGGGCGACCTTGGGACGACTTGATTCAGATCATGTCGCATGATGATGCTGCACAGCAGAAGACACGGTGTCGAAATGTCCCGCATGGGGTCCGAATCCGATTCGGAGCCCTGGGGCAGACAGGACGAAGGGACAAAGTATGTGGGACTATCTGAAACTGGCAGGGCTTGGCCTGGTCGCGGTCTGCGCCGCGATCGCGGCCAACTATGCCCATGACCTGGCCTATCAGGTCAATGCGATCACGGTGATGCTGGCCGCAGGCATCGCCTTCCTCTGGGTGTTGCGGACGGCGGGCGATGCGAAGCCGGACCGGAGCCAAGAATATTTCGACAGCGTGGTCCGGGCCGGCGCCATCGCCACGGCCTTCTGGGGCGCGGTGGGCTTTCTGGTCGGCGTGATCATCGCGCTGCAACTGGCCTTTCCGCAGCTGAACTTCGAATTCCTGCAGGGCTATGGCAACTTTGGCCGCCTGCGGCCCTTGCACACCAGCGCGGTGATCTTCGCCTTCGGCGGCAACGCGCTGATCATGTCCTCGTTCTACATCGTCCAGCGCACCTGCGCGACGCGGCTGTTCGGCGGTTCGCTGGGCTGGTTCGTGTTCTGGGGCTGGCAGCTGGTGATCGTGCTCGCGGCCTCGGGCTATGTGCTGGGCGCGACGCAGAGCAAGGAATATGCGGAACCCGTCTGGTATGTCGATATCCTGATCACCGCAGTCTGGGTCGGCCTGCTGGTCGCCTTCATGGGCACGCTCTTCAAGCGCAAGGAGCCCCATATCTATGTGGCGAACTGGTTCCTGCTGTCGATGATCCTGACCGTCGCGATGCTGCATCTGGTGAACAATGCGGCGATCCCGGTGTCGATCTTCGGCTCGGCGCAGGTGCAGGCCTATGCCGGCGTGCAGGATGCAATGGTGCAGTGGTGGTATGGCCACAACGCGGTGGGCTTCTTCCTGACCGCAGGGTTCCTGGGGATGATGTACTATTTCGTCCCCAAGCAGGCCGAACGGCCGGTCTACAGCTACAAGCTGTCGATCATCCACTTCTGGGCCTTGATCTTCCTGTATATCTGGGCCGGTCCGCACCACCTGCACTATACCGCGCTGCCCGACTGGGCCGCGACTCTGGGCATGGTGTTCTCGGTGATCCTGTGGATGCCCTCCTGGGGCGGCATGATCAACGGGCTGATGACGCTCTCGGGCGCCTGGGACAAGCTGCGCACCGACCCGATCATCCGGATGATGGTCGTCTCGATCGGCTTCTACGGCATGTCGACCTTCGAGGGGCCGATGATGTCGATCAAGGCGGTGAACTCGCTGTCGCACTATACCGACTGGACCATCGGTCACGTCCACTCCGGCGCCCTGGGCTGGAACGGGATGATCACCTTCGGCGTGCTTTACTACCTGGTGCCGCGGCTGTGGAACCGCGAGCGGCTGTACAGCCTGAAGCTGGTGAGCTGGCACTTCTGGCTCGCGACGATCGGGATCGTGCTCTACGCCTCGTCGATGTGGGTCACGGGGATCATGGAGGGCCTGATGTGGCGCGAAGTGGATGCGAACGGGTTCCTCGTGAACGCCTTCGCCGACACGGTGGCCGCGAAGTTCCCGATGTATGTGGTGCGGGCGACGGGGGGACTCCTGTTCCTGACGGGCGCGCTGATCATGTGCTGGAACCTGTGGATGACGGTGCGCGCGCAGCCTGAACGGGCGACGCAGCACTCGGCGGTTCCGGCGGAATAAGGGGACAGGACAATGGCTTTCCTTGACAAGCACAAGGCTATCGAAACCCATGCCACGCTGCTGATGGTGCTCAGCCTTCTGGTCGTGGCCATCGGGGGGATCGTGCAGATCGTGCCGCTGTTCTACCTGGAGAACACGATCGAGAAGGTGGAGGGCGTGCGGCCCTACACGCCGCTGGAACTGGCGGGGCGCGACATCTATGTCCGCGAGGGCTGCTATGGCTGCCACAGCCAGATGATCCGCCCGATGCGCGACGAGGTGGAACGCTACGGCCACTACTCGCTGGCCGCCGAGTCGATGTATGACCGGCCGTTCCAGTGGGGCTCCAAGCGCACCGGGCCGGACCTGGCGCGCGTCGGCGGGCGTTATTCCGACGAATGGCACCAGGACCACTTCCACGACGCCAAGTCGGTGGTGCCGGAATCGGTGATGCCGCCCTACGGCTTCCTGGCGAACCGGGAGATCGACGGGAAATACATCCAGGACGTCGTCGAGACGCACCGGATGACCGGCGTGCCCTATACCGACGAGATGGTTGCCAATGCCCGGGCGGACTTTGCCGCCCAGGCCGATCCGGACGGCGATCCCTCGGGGCTGGAGGAGCGTTACGGCGCCGGGGCCTTTGGCCATGCGGTGAACGTGCGCAACTTCGACGGCCAGCCGAAGTTGACCGAGATGGACGCGCTGATCGCCTATATCCAGGTGCTGGGCACGATGGTCGATTTCTCGACCTTCACGCCCGTGGCCAATCGCTGAGGGGGAGGGAACCGAAATGGAAACCTATTCCTTCCTGCGCCACATGGCCGACAGCTGGTTCCTGCTGGCGATGACGCTCGGGTTCCTCGCGCTTTGTGTCTGGGCCTTCCGGCCCGGCAGCCGCGCGATGCACCAGGAGGTGGCCGGCTCGATCTTCCGCAACGACGACAGTCCTGCGGACCGCAACCCTGCCCAGAAGGAGGCCTGAGCGATGTGCGCCAAGCCAATCAAGCATGAACCCCGGCAGGTGGAAACGACCGGCCACCAGTGGGACGGCATCGAGGAATACAACAACCCCCTGCCGCGCTGGTGGGTCTGGGTGTTCTACGCCACGATCGTCTGGGGGATCGGCTATACCATCGCCTATCCCGCCTGGCCGCTGATCAAGGAGGCCACTCCGGGCCTTCTGGGGGCCAGCACCCGGGCCGATGTCGCGGCCGAGATCGCGGCGGTGGACGCGGCCAACGCCGCGATCAAGGAGAAGCTGGTCGCCGCCGACCTGAACGCCATCGCGGCGGATCCGGCCCTGGCCGAATTCGCCACGCGGGCGGGGGCGGCGGTGTTCCGCACCAACTGCGCGCAGTGCCACGGCTCGGGCGCGGCGGGGTTCGTGGGCTATCCCAACCTTCTGGACAACGACTGGCTCTGGGGCGGGACGATGGAGGATATCCACCTGACCGTCACCCATGGCATCCGCAACACGACCGACGCCGATGCGCGCTATTCCGAGATGCCGAAGTTCGGCGCGGATGGCATCCTGGACGAGACCCAGATCGGCCAGGTGGTCGAGCATGTCCTTGCCCTTTCGGGGCAGGAGCATGACGCGGCGCTGGCGGCAGAGGGGGCGACCGTCTTTGCCGACAACTGCGTGGCCTGCCACATGGAGGACGGCTCGGGCGACCGGGCGCAGGGCGCGCCGAGGCTGTCGGATGCGATCTGGCTGTACGGCGGGTCGCGCGAGGCGATCACCGAGACGGTGACCAATGCCCGTTTCGGCGTCATGCCGAACTGGAACGGACGGCTGAGCGAGGACGAGATCCGCGCCGTGGCCTTCTTCGTCCACGGGCAGGGCGGCGGCGAGTAAGCCGTCGCGGACAAGACCGGACAGGGGGCCTTCGGGTCCCCTGTTCCGTTCGGCGGCGCCGCGCTTCACGCCGAGTTGTGCCGCCTTGCCGCATGGCGGAACTTGCCGCCAGTTTATAATTGATACAGGTCAATGTTCCCCGGCCGTGAATGGCCGAAGCAGGGCCTGCCAGACCCTGCGCCCGGTTCAGGAGCTTTCCCTTGTCCAACCCAGATCCCGCCCCCTCTCTCTACGCCGCCCGCGAGCCGGTCTTTCCGCGCCGGGTGAAGGGCACCTTCCGCACGCTCAAGTGGTGGATCATGGCGGTGACGCTGGGCATCTACTACATCCTGCCGTGGATCCGCTGGGACCGGGGGCCTGCCCTGCCGGACCAGGCGGTGCTGGTCGACCTGGCGAACCGGCGTTTCTTCTTCTTCATGATCGAGATCTGGCCGCATGAATTCTATTTCGTCGCGGGCCTTCTGATCATGGCCGGCCTCGGGCTGTTCCTGTTCACCAGCGCGGCCGGGCGGGTCTGGTGCGGCTATGCCTGTCCGCAGACGGTGTGGACCGACCTATTCATCCTGGTCGAACGCTGGATCGAGGGCGACCGCAACGCGCGGCTGCGCCTGCACCGGCAGGCCTGGAACGCCGAGAAGATCCGCAAGCGCGCGGTCAAATGGACGGTCTGGCTGCTGATCGCGCTGGCCACCGGCGGGGCCTGGATCTTCTACTTCACCGATGCGCCGACGCTGCTGGGCGATCTGGTGACCGGCCAGGCGCATCCGATCGCCTATACGACCATGCTGGTCCTCACGCTGACCACCTTCTTCTTCGGCGGTTTCGCGCGCGAGCAGATCTGCATCTATGCCTGCCCCTGGCCGCGCATCCAGGCCGCGATGGTGGACGAGGACACGCTGACCATCGGCTATCGCGACTGGCGCGGAGAACCCCGCGGCAAGGCGAATGTCGCGGGCAACGGCGACTGCATCGACTGCATGGCCTGCGTGAACGTCTGCCCGATGGGGATCGACATCCGCGACGGGCAACAGATGGCCTGCATCACCTGCGGGCTTTGCATCGACGCCTGCAACGACGTGATGGACAAGATCGGCAAGCCGCGCGACCTGATCGGCTATCTGGCGCTGACCGACGAGCTGCGCGAGCGCGAGGGCCAGCCGCCGAAATCGGTCTGGGCGCATGTGTTCCGGCCGCGGACCGTGCTTTACACCGTGCTTTGGGCCGGGATCGGCATCGGGCTGGTGGTGGCGCTGTTCCTGCGCTCGCCCATCGACGTGAACGTGACGCCGGTCCGCAACCCGACCTTCGTGACCCTGTCCGACGGGTCGATCCGCAACGCCTATGAGATCCGGCTGCGCAACATGCAGGGCGAGGCGGCCGAGTTCGCGCTGACGGTGGATTCCGCGGCGCCGCTGGCGCTGTCGCTGGAAGGGCAGGAGGGGCTGGTGGTGACGGTCCCGGCGAACGAGACGCTGTCGCAGCGCCTGTATCTCACGGCCCCGCCGGACAGCCCGGCGGCGCGCGCGCACCACAGCGATGTGCGCTTGTGGATCGCGGAAGAGGGCACGACGAACCGCGTCCACCATGATACGATCTTCAACGGCAAGGAGGACGGCGATGGCTGAGCTGACGGGAAAGCATGTGTTCGCGATCACCGCCGGGGCCTTCGCGGTCATCATCGGGGTGAACCTGCTTCTGGCGGTGAAGGCGGTCTCGACCTTTCCGGGGCTGGAGGTGGGGAACTCCTATGTTGCGAGCCAGGATTTCGAGGTCCGCAAGGCGGCGCAGGAGGCGCTGGGCTGGACGATGGCTCCGGCCTATGAGGGGGGGCGGATGACGCTGGCCTTCACCGATGGCAAGGGCCTGCCGGTGCGGGTGGACGAGTTGCAGGTGCTGATCGGGCGCACGACCGAGGCGAATGAGGACCTCTGGCCGGATTTCGCGCCGGTGGGCGACCTATACGCCGCCGATGTGGCGCTGGGGCATGGCAAGTGGATGGTGAAGGTCACCGCCCGCTCGGCCGACGGGACGCTGTTCGAGCAGCGATCCGAACTGTTCGTGAAGGGCTAGGCGATGGCGGTGGTCGAGGATTTCGGGCAGGACTACGGGCGCGCCCAGGTCTCGGCCTGTCCGGCCTGCGTGGCGGTGCCCGCGGCCGAACGGATCGCCGCCCTGCGCGCCGACCGCGCCGGGCGGATCGTGCTGTCGCTGCCGAACGCGGCGGGGGCGCAGTCGATCTCGGTGGTCGAGGCGGCCTTGCAGGCGGTGCCGGGGGTCGTCTCGGCCCGGGTAAACCTGACGCTGAAGCGCGCCAGCATCGAGGCCATGCCGCAGGTCACGGCGGCCCAGCTGATCGAGGTGCTGGAAGGGCAGGGGCAGGAGGCGCATGAACTGGACCCTGGCCTGCTGTCGGTGACCGAGACCGACCGGCAGGGGCGCGAGCTTCTGATGCGGCTGGGCGTCGCCTTCTTCAGCATGATGAACGTGATGCTGCTGTCGGTCGCGGTCTGGTCGGGGGCCGAGGATGCGACGCGCGACCTTTTCCACTGGATCTCGGGCGCCATCGCGCTGCCGACGGTGGTCTTCGCCGGGCAACCGTTCTTCAAATCGGCCTGGGCCAGCCTGCGCCAGGGCCGGCTGGGGATGGATGTGCCGATCAGCCTGGCGCTGATCCTGGCCTCCTGCATCTCGGTCTACGAGACCTGGATGTCGGGGCATCATGCCTATTTCGACGCTGCCGTGATGCTGGCCTTCTTCCTGCTGCTTGGCCGCTACCTGGACCACCGGACGCGGGCCGTCGCGCGCTCGGCCGCCGAGGAGCTGGCGGCGCTGGAAGTGCCGCGCGCCATCGTCCTTCTGGACGGGGCCGAGGTCGAGACCCCGATCGCGGCGGTGCAGCCGGGCGATCTGGTGCTGGTCCGCCCCGGCGCGCGGATGCCGGTGGACGGGGTGGTGGTCGGCGGGGCCTCGGAACTGGACCGGGGGCTGCTGACCGGGGAAAGCCTGCCGGTGCCGGCGGGCGAGGGCACGGTGGTCAGCGCGGGCGAGGTCAACCTGACCGGGCCGCTGACGGTGCGGGTGACGGCGGCGGGCAAGGAATCGAGCCTGCACCGGATGGCCGACCTGGTCGCGGTCGCCGAGGGGGCGAAGACACGCTACACCAGCCTGGCCGACCGGGCGGCCGGGCTTTATTCGCCGCTGGTGCATATCCTTTCGTTCAGCGCCTTCGGCTACTGGATGTGGGCAACGGGCGGCGATCTGCGCCATGCGATCAACATCTCGGCGGCGGTGCTGATCATCACCTGCCCCTGCGCGCTGGGGCTCGCGGTGCCGGCGGTGATCACCTCGGCGAGCGGAAAGCTGTTCCGCAAGGGCCTGCTGATCAAGCACGGCACCGCGCTGGAGCGGCTGGCCGAGGTGGACCGGGTGGTCTTCGACAAGACCGGGACGCTGACCCTTGGCGTGCCCGAGCCGCTGGCGCTGGCGGACCAGCCGCGCGAGGCGGTGGCGGTTGCGGCGGCGCTGGCGGCAGGGTCGTCGCATCCGCTGGCCCGGGCGCTGGCCGAGGGCGCGCGGGCGCTGGGCATCGCCCCCGAGGCGGTGCAGGACCTGCGCGAGGTGCCGGGCCAGGGGATCGAGGGGTTGTGGCAGGGCAGGCGGGTGCGGCTGGGCCGGGCCGACTGGTGCGGGGCGAAGGCCCTGCCCGAGACGGCGACCTATCTGGCGCTGGGCGATGCGACGCATGGCTTCGCCTTCACCGACCGGCCCCGCCCCGGCGCGGCCGAGGCGGTGGCGGCGCTGCAGAAGGCGGGCCTGAAGGTCGAGCTTCTGTCGGGCGATGCCGAAGCGCCGGTCAGGGCGCTGGCCGAACGGCTGGGGATCGCCGACTGGCGCGCGGGCGTGCTGCCGGCGGAAAAGGCCGCGCGGGTGGCCGAACTCTCGCGGATGGGCAAGGTACTGATGGTCGGCGACGGGCTGAACGACACGGCGGCGCTGGCGGCGGCGCATGTCTCGATCTCGCCCGCGAGCGCGCTGGACGCGGCGCGGGTGGCGTCGGACATCGTGCTGCTGGGGCAGGACATGGCGCCGATCGCCGATGCGGTCCGGATCGGGCGGCAGGCGGCGCGGCGGATGGTCGGGAATTTCCTGATCTCGGGCGGCTACAACGTGGTCGCGGTGCCGCTGGCGCTGGTGGGGATGGCGACGCCGCTGGCCGCGGCGCTGGCGATGTCGCTGTCGTCGATCACGGTTTCGCTGAACGCGATGCGGCTGCGCTGATGGCGATCCTGTCGATCCTTATCCCGGTGTCGCTGTTCCTGGGGGGAATCGGTCTGGTGGCCTTCTTCTGGGCGATGAAGACGCGGCAGTTCGACGATCCCGAAGGCGATGCGAACCGGATCCTGACCCGGGACTGGGACGACCGGCCGAAGCCCTGACGCCCTCCTCGTTCGACTTCGTCTCCTCGTCGGCAGGGTGCTGCGAGGAGTGACGACGTCATCGACGGGCGTCAGCCGATGGTCACCGTCGCCGATTGCAGCCCGTCGATCTCGACCTTGCAGGTGTCGCCGCGGTTCAGCGGGCCGACGCCGGCGGGCGTTCCGGTGAAGATCAGGTCGCCCGGCGACAGGCTGACCAGACGCGAAAGCGCGGCGATGATCGCGGCCGGGCTCCAGATCATGTCGGACAGCCGCGCCTCTTGCCGCAGCGCGCCGTTCACCATGCAGCGCAGGCTGCCATCCGGCAGGGCGCCGGGGCGGATCGGGCCGACCACGGCGGATTTGTCGAAAGCCTTGGCCATGTCCCAGGGGCGGCGGTTGGCCTTGGCCTCGGCCTGCAGGTCGCGGCGGGTGAGATCGTTGCCGGTGGCATGGCCCCAGACCAGCGCGGGCGCGTCCTCCTCGGCCACCATCGCGCCGCCCTTGCCGATGGCAAGGACCAGCTCGGCCTCATGGTGCAGGTTGGTGGTCGCGGGCGGGTAGGGGATGCGGCTGCCGGATTCGACCACGGCATCGGCGGGCTTGGTGAAGAAGAACGGCGGCTCCTTTTCGGGCTCGCCGCCCATCTCGCGGGCGTGGTCGGCATAGTTGCGGCCGACGCAGAAGATGCGGCGGACCGGAAAGCGTTCGGCGCGGCCGGTGACCGGCAGGGTGACGGTGGGCAGGGCGGGGAAGACCAGGGCGACCATCTCAGCCCCCCACGGTTTCGCAGGGCACGGCGCGGGCGCGCAGCCGGCGGCAGGCGAGTTCCGCCTGGTCCTCGGTCAGGCCCATGAAGCTGGCGCGCCAGGCGCCGCCGGCCTGCGAGGTCTTGCGCAGCCCCTCGTTCAGCGTGGCGCTTTCGGCCAGCGCGGTCTTGAGCAGCGCCCGCTCGGCCTCGTAGCGCGAGGGATATTCGCCGACGTTCACCCCGAAATGGCGCCCGCCGGAGGTGGACATCGAGACGACGACCTCCTCCTGCTGCGGCTCGGGGGCCTCGGCGACCTCGACCGGGTCGAAGATCGGGGCCTTGCGGGTGGGTGCGGCGGGGGTGGGGGGGGCCATGCTGGCGGCGGCGGCGAGGGTCTCGACGGCGGTCAGCTCGGCCTGCGGGTCGGCGAGGGCGAGTTCGACCGGCGCGGCCTCGGGCAGGCCGGGGTCGGTGACGACTTCCTCGGGCGCGGCGGCGAGGTCGACGGGGGCCTCGGCCGCGGGGGCGAGGGTCTCCGGGCGGGCCTGGGGCTGCACGGCGGCGAGGGCCGGGTCGGCGGCGGCAGGCAGGATTTCCTCGGCAAGGGCGGCGGCCTGGGCCTCGAGCGTGCCGGGCTGGGGCGCGGGTTCGGCGGCGGCGAGGGTGGTGGCCTCGGGAACGATCCCGGCCGGGGTTTCGGCGGGCGGCGTGCCTTCGGCCAGGGCGGCGGCCTGGGCCTCCAGCGTGCCGGGCTCGGGCACGGGTTCGGCGGCGGCGAGGCTGGTGGCCTCGGGCAGGAGTTCGGCGGGGACTTCGACCGCGGGCAGGGCTTCGGCGAGGGCGACAGCCGCCGCCGGTTCGGCCATCGTCTCGGCCTGGAAGTCCAGGGTGCCGGGCGGGGCGGGTTCGGCGGTGGCCTCGGCCAGCGCGCCGTCGATGCTGGCGGCCATGGCAAGCGCCACCGCATCGGGGACGGCCGGGGCGGGGGCGCCCGGCCGGGCCTTGGGCCGCAGGCTGGAGGCCACGCCACCCGAGACGCGAATGGTCTTGCCGGCGCCGCCCTCGGCGTCGATCTCGTCGATCTCGGGTTCGGCCGAGGCGACCAGCGCATCCGAGGGCAGCGGGGCCGGCGTCTCTGGCGGCTGTTCCTTGACGCGATTCTTGGCGGTGCCGAAGCCGAGGTCCATCAGCTCGGCCATCTTGGCGTTGCGATTCGCGGTCGAGGTGCCGCCGAAGACGGTGGCGATGATCCGCTTGTTGCCGCGCACGGCCGAGGCGGTCAGGTTGAAGCCCGCCGCCGAGGTATAGCCGGTCTTGATGCCGTCGGCGCCCTCGTAGCCGTCCAGGAAGCGCGAGTTGGTGTTGCGCACGGTGGCCACGCCCGCATCGGCGGTGCGGCGGGAGAAGATGTTGTAATACTGGGGGAAATCATAGAACAGGTGCCGCCCCAGGATGTTCATGTCATAGGCGGTGGACAGGTGCCCCTCGGCCGTGAGGCCGTTGGCGTTGCGGAACGTGGTGTCGTTCATCCCCAGGCTGCGGGCGGTCTTGGTCATCCGCTTGGCGAAGGCCGTGTAATCGCCGCCGATCTGGTCGCCGAGCGCGGCCGCCGCGTCGTTGGCCGATTTCACCGCCGCCGCACGGATCAGGTAGCGCACGGCGATCTTCTGCCCCGGCTTCAGCCCCAGCCGCGACGGCGGCTGCGACGCGGCGTATTTCGACACCGTGACCTTGGTGTCCAGCGACAGGCGGCCGGCCTCGATCTCCTGGAAGGTGATGTAGAGCGTCATCATCTTGGTCAGAGAGGCCGGGTGCAGCCGGGTGCGGGCGTTCTTTTCATAGAGGATCTCGCCGGACCGCGCGTCCATCACGATGGCCGCGAAGGGAGCCGCCTGCAGCGGGCTGGTCACCAGCACCGTGCCGACCACGAGATATACGAAAACTGCGCGGAGAATGCGCCCGACAAGCGATGCCACGTCGCCCATTCCTTTGCCTGTGCGGCCCGGGTTTCCCGGTGCCTCGTTCTGCCTCGGGTCGAAGGCTAGCACAGGGAATGGATTCCGAAAACCCAAAAATACCAAGGACTTTGCGGGACAAGCTCACCCAGTTGCGCGGATGCAGCACCGGGCCACATCTTGCGGCCCCTGCGCCTGTCGCCGCTATCCGTTGCGGCCGGGCTTAAGGCTTTCCACGAGCGCCGGCAAGGTGGCCAGGGTCTCGATCACGTGAAAGCGCCGATGGCCCTGGGGCGGATCGGCGGCTTCCAGCGCCCAGGTCGCGCCATGCGGGACATGCACGCCCCAGGCCCCGGCGGCAAGCGCGGGAATGACGTCGGATTTCAGCGAATTGCCCACCATCATCGCCTGATCCGCGCCGGTGCCGTGGCGGGCGAAGATGGTGCGGTATGAGTTGGCCGTCTTGTCGCTGACGATCTCGACGCCGTCGAAAAGCTCGCCCAGGCCGGATTGCGCGAGTTTCCGTTCCTGGTCCAGAAGGTCGCCCTTGGTGATCAGCAGGACGCGGTAGTCGGCGGCAAGCGTGGTCACGGTGGCGCGGACATGGGGCAAAAGCTCGATCGGGTGTTCCAGCATCTCGCGGCCCGCCGCCACGATCTCGCCGATCAGCCGGGCGGGAACGCGGGCGTCGGTGACCTCGATCGCGGTCTCGATCATCGACAGGGTGAAGCCCTTCACGCCAAAGCCGTAATGGCCGAGGTTGCGCCGCTCGGCCGCTTCCAGCCGCTGGGCGAGAAGCAGGGGGTCGGCGTAGCGCGACAGCAGCGTCGCGAAACGCTCTTGCGTCAGGCGGAAGAAGGCCTCGTTCTGCCAGAGCGTGTCGTCGGCGTCGAAGCCGATCGTGGTCAACATGAAGCACCCTTGGGCGGCCCCTGCGCCGCCCCCTTTTCGCTGCGGCAAAAGAGGCTATATTTCCGCAATGAGATGCAACCCCCGAATCCAGGAAGCCGAGGCCCGTGTCCATTCCTCCGTTGAGCATGTCTGACAAGACGGATGGGCCGGGGAACGACACGCGGGTCCTGACCAAGACCAAGACCAAGACCCAGCGGCCGCCGCTGTACAAGGTGCTGTTGCTGAACGACGACTACACGCCGATGGAATTCGTCGTCCATGTGCTTGAGCGGTTCTTCGGCCTGAACCATGCCCAGGCATTCGAGATCATGCTGACGGTGCACAAGAAGGGGCTGGCGGTGGTGGGCGTGTTCAGCTTCGAGGTGGCCGAGACCAAGGTGGCGCAGGTGATGGATTTCGCGCGCCGCCACCAGCATCCGCTGCAATGCACGATGGAAAAGGAATGACCTTGCGGCTTTCCCTTCAGCGGGCCGGGGCCTGAGCCGCCCATGCGGTCCGCCCGTCTGTCCCTGGCGCTGGAAAGCGGCGCGCTGGTCCTTCCCGGCGAGGGCCGGATCGCCGTCCATCGGCCCCGGATCGGTGACAGCCTTCTGGCGCTGCCGCAGGAGCGCGTGGTGGTGCTGACCGGGTTTCGCCCGGACCACGACCATTTCGCCAGGGACTATGCGGTTGCCCCCGCGCCGCCCTATGCCGCGGCCATCGTCTGCCTGCCGCGCAGCCGCGAGGCGGGTCGCGCGCTGATCGCGCAGGCGGCGGCCGATGTGGCCCCCGGCGGCTGGGTCGCGGTGGACGGGCAGAAGACCGACGGGATCGACACGGCGCTGAAAGACCTGCGCAAGCGGGTGGACCTGTCGGAGAGCCTGTCGAAGGCGCATGGCAAGCTGGCCTTCTTCCCGGTCGGCCCCGACCTGTCGGACTGGCTGGCGCAGCCGTCGCGGGTCGGAGGGTTCCAGACCCTGCCGGGAGTGTTCTCGGCCGACGGGCCGGATCGCGGCTCGGTCCTCCTGGCGGGGGCGCTGCCGGCGAAGCTGGGCGGCAAGATCGCCGATCTGGGGGCGGGCTGGGGCTATCTCGCGGCCGAGATCCTGAAACGGCCGGGGGTGAAGCGGCTGGACCTGGTCGAGGCCGAGGCGGATGCGCTGGCCTGTGCGAAGGTGAACGTCACGGACGAGAGGGCGCGGTTCCACTGGGCGGATGCGACCTTGTGGAAGCCCGAAAGCCTGCTGGACGCGGTGGTGATGAACCCGCCGTTCCACACCGGGCGCGAGGCGGATGCGGGGCTGGGTGCTGCGTTCATCCGGGCGGCGCGGCGGATGCTGGCCCCCGATGGCGGGCTCTGGCTGGTGGCCAACCGTCACCTGCCTTATGATGCGGTGCTGGCCGAATGCTTCCTGGAGGTGCAGGAAGTGGCCGGCGACGGCGGTTTCCGCGTCATCCACGCCATCAAGCCCAGACGGGCGAAACCCTAGAGGCAGAGCATGTCCTTTTCCGTCAGCGGCAAGACCGCCATCGTGACCGGCGCGGCTTCGGGCATCGGGCTGGCCATCGCGCGGCACCTGGTCGACAAGGGGGCGAACGTGATGTTCGCCGACATCGACGAGGCCCGGCTGGAGGCCGAACTGGGCGAGGAGGCCCGGGCCGAAGGGCCGATCCGCATCTTCGGCGGCGACCTGACGGAAAAGCTGACCATCGCCAACCTGTTGTCGGCCACGGTCGATGCCTTCGACCGGCTGGACATCCTGGTGAACGCGAACCGCAAGATGATGGTCTCGGAGGTGCTGAACCCCGAGGCCGACGGGGTCGAGGAACTGTGGCGGCAGAACGTGCTCTCGGCGCTGCGGATGTCGCAGATGACGGCGAAGCGGATGATCCAGCACGGCCAGCGCGCGGGGCTGGAGGAGGGCACGATGCTGGGCGCGATCATCAACATCTCGTCCATCGCGGCGCGGGCCACCCGACCCGAGCTTTTGGGCTATTCGATGGCGGCGGCGGCGATGGACCAGATGACGCGCTCGCTGGCGGTGGCGCTGGCGCCGAAGGGGATCCGGGTCAATGCGGTGGCTTTCGGCAGCGTGATGAGCGCCAGCCTGCAGGTGGCGCTGCGCGACAACCCGGATTACCGCGACCAGATCACGGCGGCCACGCCGCTGGGCCGGATCGCCGCCCCGGCCGAACTGGCCGAGGCGGTGCAGTTCCTGGCCTCGGATGCCTCGGGCTTTGTCACCGGGCAGGTGCTGACGGTCGACGGCGGGCGCGGCATCCTGGACGTGGCCTGCGCGCCCTCGCACTGATCATTCCGGGTATTGCGCCCTGCACTGGGCGATCAGCGGCTGCGCCGCACGCGCAAGTTCCTGCCGCTTGAGCTTCAGGCTTTCCAGCTTCCGCGCCTCGTCCCGCAGGTCGATGGCCTTGGGCCGGGTCTTCGTCACCGGCTCGCGGTCGAGGCACATATGCGGCGGGCGCGGCGGTTCGCCCGGTTTCGAATGGGAGTGGCACCAGTTCCATTCGGTCTCGTAGACCGTGACGGTTTCGAGTGCATAGCCCCGGGCGAGGTTGGCCTCGGTCTCGGCGATCAGGCGGTCGACGGTGCGCAGGTCGCGGGTGGAGCGGTTGATGCATTGTTCCTGCGGGGTGCCGCAGGCGGCGAGCAGGGCGCAGAGCGTAAGGGCAAGACGTTTCATCGGGATCCCTCCTTGCGGCGGTGGAAAGCGGATCGCGGGGATGCTAGGCAGGGCCGGAAGCAGCCGGAGGCGAAGGATGACCGATCTCTTTGACAGCCGCAAGGCCGAGGCCGCCGCCTGGTTCCGGGGCCTGCGCGACCGCATCGTCGCGGATTTCGAGGCGCTGGAGGACCGGCATGCCAAGGGCGCGCCGGGCCGGTTCGAGGTGACGCCGACGCAGCGCGCCGATGGCGGCGGCGGGTTGATGAGCGTGATGCGCGGCGGCGGCGTGTTCGAGAAGGTCGGCGTCAACTGGTCCGAGGTGCATGGCACCCTTGGTGAGAAGGCGCAGCGCGCGATGGCGGCGCGGGGCGTGCCGGGGATGGAGGGTGACCCGCGCTTCTGGGCCAGCGGCATCAGCCTGGTCGCGCATATGGTCAACCCGCATACCCCGGCGGTGCACATGAACACCCGGATGTTCTGGACCCCCGGCGCCTGGTGGTTCGGCGGCGGGGCGGACCTCAACCCCTGCATCGAATATGCCGAGGATACCGCGCATTTCCACGGGCAGATGCAGGCCGCCTGCGATGCCCATGCGCCGGATTACTACCCGCGCTTCAAGGCCTGGGCCGACGAGTATTTCTTCGTGCCGCATCGCGGCCGGGCGCGGGGCGTGGGGGGCATCTTCTACGACGACCTGAACACCGGCGACTGGGAGGCGGATTTCGCCTTTACCCGCGACGTCGGCAGCGCCTTTTTGCCGGCCTTCCTGCCGGTGACGGAACGGCGCATCGCGACCGCCTGGACCGAGGCCGACCGCGAGGTGCAACTCGTGCATCGCGGGCTTTATGCCGAATACAACCTGGTCTACGACCGGGGCACGAAATTCGGGCTGGAGACCGGGCATGACGCCAATGCGGTGCTGATGAGCCTGCCTCCGGTCGCGAAATGGCCCTGAGGGGGTGAGGATGGCGGATATCGTGGTGAAGGCGGCCTATGGCTCGGTCGTCGAGGATGAGGGGATGCTGTTCGTCGGCTTCGCCGAGGGTGAGGACGAGGAGGAGAATTACGTCCTGTTCCGCCAGGACGCAGGCGGCGGGCCGGTCTGGTTCGAGGTGGGCGACGAGACCTTCGGGGCCGAGGACGGGGTGGAAAGCGTGACGCTGGGGCCGAAGGGACTGGAGATCGCGCTTGCCCCGGACAAGCGCGCGGCGTTCGGTTTCGCCGGAACGGTCGCGGTCCGGATCGGGGCGGGGTGCGAGGATGCGGCCCCGGCGCTGGAGGCCCTGCGCGGAATGCTGGGCGCGCGGTTCATCGCCGCATGAGGTATTCGCCCGGAATGGGGGAAGGATGGCGCTGATCGAGGATCTTCGCGCGGCGGTTGGCGCGGCGCAGGTGCTGACCGGGGCGGACATGGCCCGCCATGCGCGCGACTGGATGGGCAAGTATCAGGGCGCGCCGGTCGCAGTGGTCCGCCCGGGCTCGACCGCCGAGGTGGCGGCCTGCGTCCGGGTGGCGGCGGCGCATGGCGTGCCGGTTGTGCCGGTCGGCGGCAATACCGGCCTCGTGGGCGGGACGATGACCACGGGCGGCGTGATGGTCAGCCTGGAGCGGATGAACCGCATCCGGGCGGTGAAACGGGATGCGCGGCTGGTGGTGGCCGAGGCGGGGGTGATCCTGTCGCGCCTGCATGACGCGGCCGAGGCGGAGGGGCTGTATTTCCCGCTGTGGTTCGGGGCGCGCGGCTCGGCCATGCTGGGGGGTGTCCTGTCCACCAATGCCGGCGGGTCGAACGTGCTGCGCTATGGCAGCACACGGGGTCTTTGCCTGGGGCTGGAGGTCGTCCTGGCCGACGGGCGGGTGCTGGATCTGATGAGCGAGTTGCACAAGGACAATTCGGGCTATGACCTGAAGCAGATGTTCATCGGGGCCGAGGGGACGCTGGGGATCATCACGGCGGCGGTGATGAAGCTGGTGCCGCTGCCGCGCGCCCATGCGACGGCGACGCTGGCCGCGCGCTCGCTTCCGGATGCGCTGCTGCTTCTGAACCGGATGCAGGAGGCGACGGGCGGCAGGGTCGAGGCCTTCGAGTTCATGCCGCGCAGCTATTCCGAACGGCTGCGCGAGGTGCGGCCGGACCTGGGCCTGGCCTTCGACCATCTGCCCGAGGTGACGATCCTGATCGAGGCGGCGACGACCGTGCCTGCCGAGGCCGGGCCGGATGCGACGGGCGAGGTGCCGCTGGTCGCGCTTCTGGAACGGGTGCTGGCCGGGATGCTGGAGGAGGGGCTGGTCACCGATGCGGTGATCGCCCGGAGCGAGCAGCAGCGCCGGGCGATGTGGGCGCGGCGCGAGGCGGCGGCCGAGCTGTGCCTGGGGCTGGGGCCGATCGTCGACACGGATGTCTGCCTGCCGCTGGACCGGGTGGAGGTATTCCTGGCCCGGGTTCTGGCGCGGCTGGAGGCGCTGGATCCGGGGGCCCGAAGCCTGACGGTGGCGCATCTGGGCGACGGCAACCTGCATTTCACCGTCTTCCCGACCGGCGACGATGCGGGGCTGAAGGACCGGGTGCTGGAACTGGTCGAGGATGTGGTGGAGGAGTTGGGCGGCAGTTTCTCGGCCGAGCATGGGGTGGGGCTGTCGAAGCTGCCCTCGATGGCGCGGCGCAAGGACCCGGTGGCGCTGGAAGTGATGCGGGCGGTGAAGCGGGCGCTGGACCCGGAGGGGCGGATGAACCCCGGCAAGGTGGTCCCGGCTCGATCCTGACGCGGGAGCAGGGTGGGCGACTCGCCCCCTTTCGCTTGCGCCCTATTCGGCGGCCACGGTCCTGAGGTCCAGTTGCAGGATCGCCGGGCCCGGTCCTTCCGCCGTCTCCTCGCCCAGGGCCACCGCGCCGCGTGTGGTCTCGCCGAAACCGGCCTCGGCCAGCGCCGCATCGATGCCGCTGCCGCCGAGGCTGCGGCTGGTGTCCAGCGCGTCCTGGGCCAGATAGCTCAGGTCCTCGACTGGGCTTTGCGGTTTGGCGGGGGTGACCACGACCAGCATCCGCTCCTGCCCCAGCACCGAATCGGAAATCTTGAACAGGCCCTTCTTCAACTCGTCCCCCGGCTGCAGCCGGCCCGAGAACCAGTGGCTGATCGACCAGTCGGCGCCGATATAGAGGACGTTCACGTCCACCGGCCCGTCGCTGCCGTTGCGGGCAAGCACATGCACCTCGTCCTCGGGCAGAAGCGTCGGGACCGGGGCGAAGGGCAGGGGGCGCAGGGTGCGGTCCTCGGGCGTGCGGGTAAGGAGTTCGACCTCGACCTCCAGATTGCCCGCGCCCACCGCCGCGCCGAGCTTCATCAGGTTCTGCGCCCGGGCCATGGTGGTCAGCGTGTCGGCCAGCGTCGCGGCGAGGTCCGCCCCCGACCTGTCGGTGGTCAGGACCGAGGGGGTCGAGGCCAGATCCCCGGCAAGGCCGGTGGCGGGCAGGACCCAGATCGCCTCGGGACGGGGGCTGTCGGGCAGGACGGCGAGGCGGAGGTCGGCCTCCTGCTCCGCCGGGACGAAGGCAATCCGGGGGCCGGCGCTGGCGGTCAGCTCCTCCAGTGCGGAAAGCAGCGCGTCGGCGGGGGGCGAGCCCGCGCGGGGCAGGGCGACGGTCAGGGTGAAATCCAGCGCCTCGTCCAGCTTGCGCAGGGTGACGCCCTTGGGCAGGTCGGCGGGCAGGGCCTTGCCGTCCCGTTCCACCGGCGCGCCGGTGGCGGTGAAGGTATCGACGGTGGTCAGTTGCACAAAGCCCAATGCGGCATCGTCGGCATCGGCCGCGCTGGCCAGCACCGCCAGCACTTCGCCTTCGCTGAGGCCGTGCAGGCTGCCCGCAGGGATGGTCAGCCCCGCCCCGGTCGCCTCGGCCTGCCATTGCGCGACGCGGACGCCGCCGGTGCCGGAGAAGGCCACCTGGTCCAGGTCGCCCTCGAACAGCGGGGTGGAGCGGGCGAGATTCTTCACCGCATAGCGGCGCAGGACCTCCTGCCCGATCTGGGCATAGGTCGCCTGCGGATATTCGGCCAGCACCTCCATCAGGGTCCAGGTAAAGACGCCCTGCGGCTTCCTTCCCGGCTTGCCCTTGGGCAGGTTCTTCTCGGGCGTCACCTCGTTGGTCTGGGCGGCGAAGAAGGCGACGAAGCTGCCCTCGCCTTCCCCGGCGTCGAACGGGGCCTCGGGCGCGCGCGGGTCGCCCACCGAGCGGGTGGTCTCCACCGCCTCGGGGTCGATCCCCAGCGCCTCGGGCGGAAGCTGGCGGGTGCGGACCTCCTCCCCGGATGCGTCGAGACTGCGGGTGACGGTGCCGGAGTGACAGCTGTCGAACACCGCCCAGACATTCGCCCCCTTGCCACGCAGCCCGTCGATCAGCGCGCCGATCTCGTCATCGACCAGCGCGTTTTCCACCGCGCCGACCTGGTTCGACCAGGGGCCGATGTCGACGGGTAGGAAAAGCTCGTCCAGCCCGTCGAGTTCGCTGGCCGGATCGAACGCGGGGGCCTGGGTGCCGTGGCCGGAAAAATGGAGGTAGACGAAATCGCCGGGCTGCACCTTTGCCGTCAGGTCGGCGAAGGCGGCGCGGATCGCGGCCAGGGTGGGCGGCGTGGCGCCGGGGACGCCGTCGGAGAGGAGGGCGACATGATCGGGCGCGAAGGGAACCGGGGCCTCGGTCGTCAGATAGGTGGCGACGAGTTGCACGTCGTTCGCGGGGCCTTTCAGCCACCAGCGTTCCTCCAGGTTCGGATACTGGTTCGCCCCGATCAGGAGCGCGTAATTCTCGCGCGCCAGGGCAGGGAGGGCGGCAAGGCAGAGGGCGGAGGTGAGAAGGGCGCGCAGCATCAGTTCGTCATCAGCGCATAGGGGGCCGCGGCGGGGCCCTTGTTTTCCACCGTCAGCGAGAAGGTTCCGCCGGTGGCCGGTGTCCAGCCGCAATAGGCGATATGGCTGATGTCGGTGTCGGAACAGACCAGCCGACCCTTGTCGTCGCGCACGGTGAGGTTGAGGTTTGTGGCGGCCCTGGCCTCGACATAGACCTCGGCATATTCGCCGCCGCGAAACTCGATCGGCGGGTAGGTGTCGCCGCCGCCGTTCGCCAACTGGCCGATGTTGTAGACCGGGCCGGAGGCGACGCCCTTCACCGTCTCGGCGCGGATGTCGTCGATGAGGCCGGCGAGGGCCTCGTCGCCGGTGACAAGGGGTTCGGCGCTGGCCAGCATCTCCTCCCAGGTCAGCGGGGTGCCCGCGACCGGGGTGCCGCCTTCGGGCGCGCGGTCGCTGGCGGTGGGGGCCAGCGTCTTGCGCAACCGGGCGGCGGAGAGGATCAGGAGCGGGTCGCCCTGCGCCAGCCCCAGCGCGTAGAGGCGGGCGGAAAGCTCGGCGGTCTTGACCGGCGAGGGGGTCTCGGCCAGCGCGGGCGGGGCGAGGATCAGGGTCAGGGCAACGAGGCTGCGGCGCATGGGGTTTCCCGGTTCTGTCTGGCGGCAGGATGCGGCGCGGCCTTCCGCCTGTAAATGCGGGATTTCCGCATGACGGCCTTTGTCATGTGCCCTGCCGGAAGGCGGCTGCTAGCAAGGCGGCAACGAGGCAGACAAGGTGTATGATGATGCAGGCAAGGCAGGGACAAGGCCGACCGATGCGGTTCGTCGAGGCAGTGGCGGTGCTGGTCGTGCTGGTGCTGGTGGCGCTGATCGGCCCGGCCGAGGCGAGGGCGCTGGACCGAGCGATGGACCGGGTGTTCACGGTGCATGGCGCGGATGCCGAGGATCGCTTCCTCGGCTCGGCCTTCCTTTGGGGCGACGGGTCGGTGGCGGTGACCAATGCGCATGTGGTGGGCGAGGCCGACGAGGTGCGGCTGGTCGACCGGCACGGGGCCGAGGAGCTGGCGCTGGTCATCGCGCGCGATGCGGTGCGGGATGTGGCGGTGCTTTCGGTCGCGCCGGGCCGCGAGGGGCTGGTGCTGGCGGATTCCGTGCCGGGCTTGGGGGATGAGGTCTTCGCGCTGGGCGCGCCGCTCGGGGTGGAGTTCACGCTGACCGAGGGGCGGATTTCCGCGACCGCGCGGCAGGTGGACATCACGGTGCCGCTGCGGCTGCTCCAGCATGACGCGGCGGTCAATCCGGGGTCCTCGGGCGGGCCGCTGGTGGATGCCGGGGGGCGGCTTCTGGGGATGAACAGCCAGATCGCCGATGGCAGCCGGATGTTCGTGGGCATCGCCTATGCGATCTCGGCCGCCGATCTGGCGCGGATCGTGCCGGGACTGGTCGCGGAGACGCTGCCGCCCTTGCCGAAGCTGGGGCTGAGGGCGCGGCCGGTGGACCGGCAGGTGGCGGCGGCGCTGGGCGTGCCGGTCGGCGGCCTGCTGGTGGACGGGGTCGAGGCGGACTCGCTGGCCGGGGCCGCGGGACTGGCGGCGGGGGATATCCTGCTGGCAGTGGACGGCGCGGCGCTGGCCGAGCCGGGGGAACTGGCCTTTGCGCTGGAGCGGGCAGGCACCGAGGCCATGCTGACGCTGATGCGCGGCGGCGCGCGGCTGGAGCTGGCGCTGTCGCTGGCGGCCGAGGACGCGGACGGGCTACGGCTGCGTGAGCTGGGGCAGGCCGCGCCGATGGCGGTCAGGTCCTACCGGCTGGCGGCGCTGGGGGTGGTGCTGGACGATGCGGGCGTGGTGACGGGGGTGACCGAGAACTCGCCCGCGCTGTTTGCCGGGCTGGCGCAGGGCGACCGCATCCTGGCGGTGAACGGTGCGGCGGTCGATCTGGCGGGCTATGAGATCACCGGGCCGGTGCTGATCCTTGTGGCGGCGCCGGGCGGTGCGACGCGGCACATCTACCTCGACCCCTGGGGCGAGACCGGGGGCCTGCGGCCGGTGGGTGGGGCGAATGTGCTTGACCCGGACGTGGTCGTGTTCTGAATGATCGTGCAGTGAAGGCGGGGCCATGCAAGATCGTATCCTGATCGTCGAGGACGACCCCGAGACCGCCGCCGCCGTGCGGGCCGAGGTCGAGGGCCTGGGCTGCGCCGCCGACCATCGCGACACGCTGGAGGCGGGGATCGCGGCCGCCGTCGCCACGCCCTACCGGGTGATCGTGCTGGACCGGATGCTGCCCGGCGGCGACGGGGTGGAGGCGATGGCGCGGATAAGGGCCGGGGGATCCTCGGCGCTGATCCTGATTCTCTCGGCGCTGGGCCGGGCCGCGAACCGGGTGGAGGGGCTGGAGAAGGGCGCGGACGACTACCTGCCGAAGCCCTTCGAGCCCGAGGAACTGCGCGCGCGCCTGCGGGCGCTGTTGCGCCGGGGCACGATGCAGGTGCTGGACAACGACCTGCTGGCCTTCGGCGAGCTGGAGATAAGGCTGAAGGCGCGGACGGTGCATGTAAGGCGCGCGCATGTCGCCGTCAGCCCCAAGGAGTTCGAGTTGCTCACCTATTTCGCCCGGAATGCGGGGCAGGTAGTCACGCGGATGCAACTTCTGGAAAACGTCTGGAACCTGCATTTCGACCCCGGCACCAATGTCGTCGATGTCCATGTCGGCCGCTTGCGCCGCAAGCTGGAGGAGGCGGGCTCGCAGGCGATCCAGACCGCGCGGGGCGAGGGCTATGTCTTTGCGCCCAGGGTGGGCGGGTGACGCTGGCCCGGCCGATGGCGGCGCGGGCGACGCTTCGCTTGGCGGCGCTGATGGCGCTGGCGGTGACGCTTCTGTCGCTGGGGGCGATGGCGCTGCAATACCGGCTGGTCGAGGCGCGGCTGATGGCGGCGCAACGGGCGGCGCTGGCGGCGGATCTGGCGGGCTTCGGCGCGCTATACGACCAGCGCCGGATCATCGCCTTGCGGCAGGCGATCGACTATCGCGCGACGGCGGCGACGGGCGAGGAGATGCTGGTCCTGCTGGACCGGCAGGGCGCGGTGCTGGCGGGCACGCGGGCCGCCTGGCCCGAGGGCGTGGCGACCGAAGGCGAGGGCTTTGCGGTGGAACCGGCCGGAATCATCCTGGACGGCGGGGTGCGCTGGCTGGCCGTGGCGCGCGACCTGCCGGGGGGCTTCCCGCTGCTGGTGGCGCGCAGTCTGCGGCCGGTGGACGAGACGCTGGCGGCGATGCGGCGCGGGATGCTGGGGCTGTTCGCGGCGCTGCTGCTGGCGGGCGGCGGGGTCGGCTGGCTGGCCGCGCGCTCGGTCATGCGGCGGATCGGGCGGCTGAACGACCTTGCCGACCGGGTGGCCGAGGGTGCCCTGGACGCCCGCCTGCCGGGGGCGCGTTCGGACGACGAATTCGGCCTTCTGGAAACCCATGTCCATGCCATGCTGGACCGGATCCAGAACCTGAACCGGGCGACGCATCGCCTGTCCGACACCATCGCGCATGAGTTGCGCACGCCCCTGAACCGGATGCTGCAGAAGCTGTCGCGGATCGAGGGGCAGGAGGAGCTTGCGGCCGAGCTGAAGGCCGAGATGCGGCAGGCGATCCGCATGTTCGATTCGCTGCTGGACATCAGCCGGGCCGAGGCCGATGCCGGGACCGGCGGGGGGCTGGTGCCGGTGGACCTGTCGGCGGTCGTGGCCGAGGTCTGGGACCTCTACGAGCCGCTGGCCGAGGACAAGGGGCTGGCGACCGGGGCGCGGGTCGCGCCGGGGCTGCGCGTGCTGGGCGACCGCAACCTGATCGCGCAGGTGCTGGCGAACCTTCTGGACAATGCGATCAAGTATTGCGCGGCGGGCGACCGGCTGGAGCTGGACCTTGCAGAGGCCGGGGACCGCCATGTCCTGCGGGTCGCCGACAGCGGGCCGGGCCTGCCCGATGAGATGAAGGCCGAGGCCTTCGACCGCTTCACCAGGGCCGAGCGCGACCGGGGCACCCCCGGCCACGGCCTTGGCCTTGCGCTGGTCCGGGCCATCGCGGCGCGGCACGGCGCGCGGCTGGTCCTGCCCGAGGGCCCCGGATTCACGCTTGAAATCCATTGGCCAAGGCTTCAGCAATCGGAGTGAACGTCCTTTCCCGGTTCCTGCATGCGTTTCCTGCTATTCGCCCTTCTGGCCCTGACAGGCTGTGCCCCCTGGAACCAGCCCCGGAACCAGCCCTTGCAGGGAGAGAACGCGTCGCTGTCGGATCCGGGAACGGGGGAGGGCGAGCTTTTCGTCGGCCTTGCCTTCTCGGGCGGCGGGTTCCGGGCCACGGCCTTCGCCTATGGCATGCTGGAGGAGTTGCGGGCGGCGGGAGAGGGGCCGGAGGGGCTTCTGGACGAGGTGCGGCTGGTCTCGGGCGTGTCGGGCGGCTCGATCATGGCGGCGCAGTTCGGGCTGCACGGGCCGCGGGGGCTGGACGGGTTCCGCGACTTTCTGGCCAGCGACGGCGAGGCGCGGATGGTCACCTCGGGCTTCAACCCGCTGACCATCGTCAAGGGCGTGGCCGGCGGCGTGAACGGGCGCGACACGTTCGGCCGCACGCTGGACGAGACCCTGTTCCACGGCGCGACCTTCGCCGACCTGCGCCACTCGCGGATCAGGACCTGGATCAACGCCACCGACATGGCGAACAACACGCCCTTCCTGTTCAGTCCTGAGACCTTCGACGCGCTCTGTTCCGACCTGTCGCAGGTGCGCCTGTCCGAGGCGGTGGCGGCATCGGCGGCCTATCCCCTGGTCTTCACCCCGATCGTGCTGGAGGCCCATCAGGGCGACTGCGACTATCGCGAGCCGGACTGGCTGACCGCGGCGCGCTACAACCCCGAGGCGACGGCGGCGATGCGGGCCCATGCGCGGGCGCTGGAAAGCTATACGAACCCCGAGGAAGTGAAGTTCGTCAAGCTTCTGGACGGGGGGATCACCGACAATTTCGGCACCACCGGCCTGGCGGTGGAACGGGCGCGGGCCGAGGTGCCCTATGCGCCCTTGACGGCGCAGGAGGCGGTGAAGCTGAAGCGGATGCTGTTCCTGGTCGCCAATGCCGGGGTGGAATCGGATTACGGCTGGACGCAGAAGGTCGCGGGGCCGGGGGGCGTCAATCTGGCGATGTCGATTGCCGGCAGCGCGATGTCGGCGGCCTCGCGCTCGGGCTACGACTCGATGCGGGGCGAACTCAGGCTGTGGGAGATGGAGCTGATCGAATGGCGCTGCGGCCTGCCGCTGGCCGAGGTCCGGCGGCTGCGCGGCGATACCGAGGGCTGGGATTGCAGGGATGTGAAGCTCTTCGTCGGCGAGGCGAGTTTCGCCAACCTTCCGGCCGATCTGCGCGACGAGATGAACCTTGTGCCGACCCGGTTGAAGCTGGAGGGCGATCAGGTCGACAAGGTGATCGCGGCCGGGCGGATGGCGGTGCGGGCGACGCCCGAGTTCAACGGGTTCCTCGCCTCGCTGGACGGCAACGCGGTCGAGGCGCGGATCGAGGCGGGGATCGCCTCGGGCGGGCGGCGGGTGCTGCCGGTGGGGAACTGAGGCGGGCCCAAAATTTTTCGCCGAAAAATTTTGGGCCGACGGGCCGGTGACAAATTCCGTCATACGCGGCGGGGCACTTGTTCCGTGACGGCGCGCGGATAGAGTTTGCGCATCATGCGTGGCCTTCTCCCTCCGCTCCTCTGCGCCCTTGCCCTGTCCGGGTCTGCCGCCCTGGCCGAGGTTCGGGCGGTCCTGGTCGGGGTGAGCGACTATCTGGTGCTGGACGCCGACCTGAAGGGACCGGCGAACGATGTCCGCCTGATGGCCGGGACGCTGGCCGCGCGGGGCGTTCCCGCCGGGGCGATGGTGGTGCTGACCTCGGATCCCTCGGGCCTGCCGGCGGGGGTGGTCACGGGTCTGCCGCTGCGGGCCGGGATCATGGCGGCGCTTGATGCCGTGGCGGCGGAATCGCAGCCGGGCGACACGCTGGTCTTCTATTTCTCGGGCCACGGCGCGCAGGCTCCGGACATGTCGGGCGACGAGGGCGGGGGCTATGACGAGATCCTCTTGCCCGCCGACGCCTCGGGCTGGAAGGGCGCGATCGGGGCGGTCGAGAATGCGATCCTGGACGATGAATTGCAGGACTGGGCGCAGCGTGCCTTGTCGCGGGGCGTGCGGGTGGTGGGGCTGATCGACGCCTGCCATTCGGCCACCGGATTCCGGGCGCTGGGCGCGGGGGGCGTGGCGCGGGTGGTGGAGGAAGGCCTGCTGGGCATACCGGAGGATGTGGTGCCGGTCGTGGGCAACCCCCTGCCGCCCTTGAGCGGGGAGTTCGTGTTCCTCTATTCCTCGCAATCAGACCAGCGGTCCTTTGAATATCCGATGGCCGACGGCACATGGCATGGCGAATTCACCCTGCGGCTGGCCCAGGTCCTGCGCGAGGCGCCGGGGGCAAGCTGGGCACAGGTCCTGGCCGCGACGACCGAGGCGATGGTGCAGGGGCCGGCCCGGCAGATGCCCGAGGGCGAGGGGCCGATGCTGGAGGCGCAGGTCTTCGGCGAGGGTATGGGCGCGGCGCGGTGGCCCGTCGCCGGCGCGAAGGTGGAGGGGGGCCTTCTGCAGGGACTGGCGCAGGGGGCCGAAGTGGCGGTCTATGCGGAAGCCTCGGGCGGGGAGCCGCTGGCGGTGCTTGCGCTGGCCGGGGTGACGGCGCGCGAGGCGCGGATCGCGGGGACCTTGCCCGAGGGCGCGGCCTGGGCCGAACTGGTCAGCGCCCCGCCGCCCGAGCCTCTGGTGCTGGCCGCGCCGGTGCGGGCCGATCCGGGCGACGGCCGGGACTATGCCGCCTGGACCGCCGCCCTCCCGCCGCCGGGGCCGAGGCCCGATCTGGTGCCGATCCTGGTGGACGGGGCGGTGGCGCTGGCCGGCGCGGACGGGGTGCTGGACCCGGACGGGCCGGGCTCCTCGCCCCGGATCCTGGCCGAGGCGGGCGAGACGCCGGCCGAGGCGGTGGCGCGGATGCTGGAGCAGGCGGCGCATGGGCTGCGGCTGCGCGCGGTGCTGGCGGGCGCGACCGGGCGCGGATTGACGGCGGTGCCGCCCCTGACGATGACCGTCGAGCGGCGCGCGGCGACCGGCGGCTGCGGCACGGCGGGGAAGGCCGAGGTCTTCGACCCGGCCAGGGGCGTCGCGCCCTGCGACCAGCTCTGGCTGGTGCTGGAGAACACCGGCGGCCGGGCGCAGGACGTCTCGGTACTGTACTTCGCGGCGGATTTCGCGGTGACGCCGATCTGGCCGGCGCAGAATCTGGCGAACCGGCTGGCCCCCGGCGAGAGCGTCCGGGTCGGCCTGATGATCGAGGACGGCAGCACGGCGGGGCTGGAGGAGATCTGGATCCTGGCCGTTCCCGCCGATCCCGACGCGCCCCGCGTGGACCTGACGCGCCTGGCCCGGCCCGAGACCACGCGCGCGGCCGGGGCGGATGCGATGGTGCTCTGGCTGGAGGGGCGGCTGGACCCCGAGGCGCGGAGCCGAGGCTTTACCCTGAAACCCGCCCCGCTGGTGATGCTGCGCCAGATGGTGCGCCTGACCCCCAAGATTGCCATGGAGAATTGAGATGCGGACCCTGCCTGCCCTGCTTGCCCTCGCCCTCGCCGCCCCGGTCCAGGCCGAGGAGACGGGATTTGCCGCGCCGAAGGCTGTGACGGCATCGCCCTACGAATATGCCAGGTCCGGCGCCAAGGCCGAACGCGCGAAGGCGGCGGATGTGGCGGGCGCCAAGGTGATCGGCGGCGAGGTGGCGGCCGAGGGGGCCTGGCCCTGGCAGGTCGCGCTCCTGATCGCCGGGGCCGAGGTCGGCACCGATGCCCAGTTCTGCGGCGGCTCGCTGGTGATGGACCGCTGGGTGCTGACGGCGGCGCATTGCATCCACATGCCGCAGGAGGACGGCAGTTTCGCCGACCTGATGCCGCAGGATGTCTCGATCCTGGTCGGCACCAACGAGTTGCAGCCGGGCAAGGGCGACCTGATCCCGGTCGAGGCGATCTTCCGCCACCCGTCCTATTCGGGCGCCCAGTTCGATTTCGACATCGCGCTGGTCAAGCTTGCCCGCGCGCCGAAGGTGAAGTTCCAGACGATCGAGGTGCCGGATGCCGAATACGGCGACCTGCTGAACCAGCAGGGCGTGACCACGATCGTCACCGGCTGGGGCCTGCAGGAGGGCGCGATGGCCTCGCCGCAGTTGCGGCAGGCGCAGATCCAGGTGCTGGATCGCGAGCTGTGCAATTCGGCGATGCTGGAGGCGATGGCCGAGGATGCCGCGGGCGGCTTCGGCTATGCAGTGCAGACGCTGGGGGTGGGCGAAGCGGACGCCTATGCGATCTGGGACGAGCTTCTGGCCCGCGCGCCGATGCCGGTGAGCGAGAATATGATCTGCTCGGGCACCTTCGAGGGCGGCAAGACCAGCTGCAACGGCGACAGCGGCGGGCCGCTGGTCGTGCCGCTGGAGGACGGCGGCTATATCCAGGCCGGGATCGTGAGCTGGGGCCTGAGCGCCCAGTCGGGTCAGGGCTGCGAGGAGACGGCGCTGTTCTCGGCCTATACCAACATCTCGCATTTCGTGCCCTGGCTGAACGAGGTGATCGCGGCCAATCCGTGATCGGCGGCCTGTCGAAGCAGGCGTTCCGCGCGAGATCTTGTAAAGGCCGTCCGAGCGGTTGTCGAAGCGGAACCCGGTAAGCTGGGAAAGCCGGCGCGTCGATGACTTCGTCACTTCTCGCGGTGTCGCCCGACGAGGAGACGAAGTCGAACGAGGAGGGGGTCAGGGCGCGAGCAGGCGGCGGACTTCGGCGCGGAGGTCCTTCAGCTCGAAAGGCTTGGTGATGAAGCCGTCAGCCCCGAGCGCCAGGCCCTTGCGCCGTTCCACCGCCGAGCCGCGCGCGGTCATCATCAGCACCTTGATCCCCGACAGCGCGGGATCGGTGCGGATGCTTTCACAGATCTCGTAGCCCGAGACCTCGGGCAGCATCACGTCGAGAAGGACGAGGTTCGGCCGGGTGTCGCGAATGCGGGACAGGGCCTCGGCGCCGCTGGCGACCCGGTCGTGGCAGTAGCCCTCGCGGGTGATGAGATATTCCAGCGCGGTGGCGATGTTGTCCTCGTCCTCGACCACGAGGATGCGGGCGGGATGCGGGGCGATCATGGGCCGCCGCCTTGTCGTGCCGGGGGGCTTGTGCGGCGGCGGGGGATCGGGGAAGGATGCGCAAAGGGAGATGTCAGAATGGTCGAACTCATCCAGTCGCAGCTTGCCGATCCGTTCCGCATCGGTCTGATCGTGGCCCTGGTGGTCACGATGTACCGCACGCGGGCGGCGACCGGGACGCTCTTGCCGCTGGCGGCGGGCGTGGTCTTCGTGGCGGTGATCCTGCCCTCGACCGGGATCGGCGGCGGGGCCGACCTGATGCAGGCGGTGCTGGCGGGGATCCTGTCCAACCTGATCATCCTGGGCATCGTTCTGGCCCTCGCGGCTTTGGTGCGGCGGCTGCGGGGATAATCCCTGCCTTCGGAAAAGGACCGCCGGGCGCGGCACTTGTCGGGAGGCATGCAAAGGATGCGGGCGCTTCCGCCGCAGGGATCGGGCCGGGGCGGAAACCGCCCCGGCCCTTTTGCTGATCAACGCCCGTCGTCGGCGAAGATGTCCTTCTTGTGGGTGCCGCCCGGCACGAACAGCGCGCCGATCACCACCGTCATCATGGCGACCACGATCGCATACCACAGGCCCGCGTAGATGTTGCCGGTCTGGGCCGAGATCGCGAAGGCGGTCGCGGGCAGCAGGCCGCCGAACCATCCGTTGCCGATGTGATAGGGCAGCGACAGGCCGGAGTAGCGGATCCGGGTCGGGAACAGCTCGACCAGCATGGCCGCGATCGGGCCGTAGACCATCGTCACCAGGATGATCAGATAGGTCAGGATCGCGACGATCGTGAGCTTCTGCACGGTGAAGATGTCCAGGAAGTGCTCGGCCTTGGCCAGCGAGGTGTTCTCGGACGGGTTGATCGGATAGCCGGCCGCGGTCAGGGCCGCGTTCAGCTCGCCATCGAAGCGCTTCTTCTCGTCCGCGGCATTCTCGGCCTTGCCGTCATAGCCCTGGATCACGGTCTCGCCGATCTTGACCGAGGCGATCGTGCCGGCAGGCGCGTCCTCGGTGCTGGAGTTGGCGGAACGCGCGGTCAGGCCGGCCTTCAGGATGTCGCAGGAGTTGGTGAACTTCGCGGTGCCGACCGGGTTGAACTGGAACGAGCAGTCGGCCGGGTCGGCGGTCACGGTGATCGGGGTGTCCTGGGCGTGCGACAGCACCGGGTTGGCGGTTTCGGTCAGGAACTTGAACACCGGGAAGTAGGTGACGGCGGCGATCAGGCAGCCGGCGAGGATGATCGGCTTGCGGCCGATGCGGTCCGAGAGCGCGCCGAAGAACAGGAAGCCGCCCGTTCCCAGCACCAGCGACCAGGCGACGAAGACGTTCGCCGAGAAGCTGTCGATCTTGACGATGTTCTGCATGAAGAACAGCGCGTAGAACTGGCCCGAGTACCAGACCACGGCCTGCCCGGCGGTCAGGCCGAGAAGCGCGATCAGCGCGATCTTGCCGTTGCGCCAGTTGCCGAAGGCCTCGCGCAGCGGCGCCTTGGACTGGGCACCCTCTTCCTTCATCTTCTTGAAGGCGGGGGATTCGTTCATCTGCAGGCGGATATAAAGCGAGATCGCCAGCAGCAGGATCGAGCCCAGGAAGGGAATCCGCCAGCCCCAGGCGTTGAAGGCCTTCATCATCGCCGGCGTGCCGTCGGCGTTCATCACGGCGGCGCCAGCGGCGTCAAGCACCGGCTGGTCGGGATAGTTGCCGTTGACGTAGCCCTGGACCGAGATGATCACGATGAGCGACAGAAGCAGGCCCAGCGTGGCGGTGGTCTGGATGAAGGCGGTGAAGTAGCCGCGCTGGTTGGCGGGCGCGTGTTCGGCCACATAGACCGCCGCACCGCCGTATTCCCCGCCAAGGGCGAGGCCCTGCAGCATCCGCAGCGTGATCAGGATGATCGGCGCGGCGACGCCCCAGGAGTAGTAGCTGGGCAGCATGCCGACGAGGAAGGTCGACAGGCCCATGATCATGATCGTCATCAGGAAGGTGTACTTCCGGCCGATCAGGTCACCGAGCGAGCCGAACACCAGCGCGCCGAAGGGGCGCACGATGAAGCCGGCGGCGAAGGCCAGAAGCGCGAAGACGTTGCGCGTGGCTTCCGGGAAGGGCGTGAAGAACTGGGCGCCGATCACGGCGGCCAGCGAGCCATAGAGATAGAAGTCATACCATTCGAAGATGGTCCCGGCCGAGGAGGCGAGAATGACCTTCTTCTCCTCCCCGGTCATCGGGCGCGAGCGGTCGCGCACATTTGTGGTGGTCGTCGTCATGCATTACCTCCTTGTGGCCTGAACCGATGGTCCAGGCGATCCCTGTTGTCCTTGGCCATGTGCCCGCCCGTTTTGGCAGGCCCCGTGCTGTCATCCATCCCGCCGGGGATGGTCGTCCTGAAGGGGCCTGGCGCAGCCTGCCTCCCCCTCCCTTCCGGTCCCCGTCCGCCCCTCCTCGTGGGTCAGGGCGGGAACCCGGGTCTCATGCCGCGACGCGCCCGACGATGTCGGCCAGCGTGGCGCGGATTCCGTCGATCGAGCCCATGGCCGGCACCTTCTGAAGCACCGAGAGCCGGTCGTAATGCGCGATCAGCGGCGCGGTCTGGGCGTGATAGGCCGAGAGCCTTTCGCGCACGGTCACCGCATTGTCGTCGGCCCGGCGCTTGAACCCGGTGCCGCCGCATTTGTCGCAGACCCCCGCGGTCGCGGGCTGCTTGAACTGGTCGTGATAGCCTTCCCCGCAATCACCGCAGGTGTAGCGGCCCGAGACGCGGGCGACCATCGCCTCGTCGTCGACCTCCAGGCTGATCGCGGCGGTCACGGATCGCCCGGCCTCGGCCAGAAGCGCATCCAGCGCGGCGGCCTGGCCGGCGGTGCGCGGAAAGCCGTCCAGGATGATGCCCTTGGCCACGTCGGGCTGGGCCATCCGGTCCTTGAGGATCGCCAGAACGATGTCGTCCGAGACCAGCTGCCCGGCCTCCATCACCGCCTTGGCGCGCTTTCCGGCCTCGGTCCCCGCGGCCACGGCGGCGCGCAGGAGGTCGCCGGTGGAAAGCTGGACGAGGCCGAAATCCTCTTCCAGCATCCGCGCCTGGGTGCCCTTGCCCGCGCCGGGCGGGCCGAGAAGGATGAGAACGGGGGCCATGCGTTACCCCCGGTTCATGCGGTTGGCGATCAGGTCGTCGACCACGGCCGGATCGGCCAGCGTCGAGGTGTCGCCAAGCGCGCCGAAGTCGTTCTCGGCGATCTTGCGCAGGATGCGGCGCATGATCTTGCCCGAACGGGTCTTGGGCAGGCCGGGCGCCCACTGGATCAGGTCGGGCTTGGCGATCGGGCCGATCTCGTGGCGGACCCAGGCCTCCAGCTTCTTGCGCAGGTCGTCCGAAGGCTCCACCCCCTTCATCAGGGTGACATAGGCATAGATGCCCTGGCCCTTGATGTCATGCGGATAGCCGACGACGGCGGCCTCGGCCACGGCGTCATGCGCGACGAGGGCGCTTTCGACCTCGGCCGTGCCCATCCGGTGGCCCGAGACGTTGATCACGTCATCGACCCGGCCGGTGATCCAGTAATAGCCGTCGGCATCGCGGCGGCAGCCGTCGCCGGTGAAGTAATAGCCCTTGTACTGGCTGAAATAGGCCTCTTCGAAACGCTGGTGGTCGCCCCAGAGCGTGCGCATCTGGCCCGGCCAGCTGTCGGACAGGCAGAGCACGCCCTCGGTCTCGGTCGCGGTCTGGACCTGGCCGGTGGCGGCGTCCAGCACCTCGGGCCTGATGCCGAAGAAGGGCTTGGTGGCCGAGCCGGGCTTCTGCGGGATCGCGCCGGGGATCGGGGTGATGATGTGGCCGCCGGTCTCGGTCTGCCAGAAGGTGTCGACGATCGGGCATTTCCCCTTGCCGACATGGGTGTTGTACCAGGACCAGGCCTCGGGGTTGATCGGCTCGCCGACCGAGCCCAGGAGCTTGAGGCTGGAGAGGTCGTGCTTTTCCACCCATTCCGCGCCCAGGCCCATCAGGCTGCGGATCGCGGTCGGGGCGGTGTAGAACTGGTTGACCTTGTGCTTGGCGCAGACTTCCCAGAAGCGGCCGGCGTCGGGCCAGGTGGGCACGCCCTCGAACATCACCGTGGTCGCGCCGTTCGCCAGCGGGCCGTAGACGATGTAGCTGTGGCCGGTGACCCAGCCCACATCCGCCGTGCACCAGAACACATCGCCGTCATGGTAGTCGAAGGTCACCTGATGCGTCAGGCTGGCAAAGACCAGGTAGCCGCCGGTGGTATGCACCACGCCCTTCGGCTTGCCCGTGCTGCCGCTGGTGTAGAGGATGAACATCGGATCCTCGGCGCCGACCTCGACATAGGGGCAATAGGGCCTGGCCGCCGCCATCTCGGCGTTCAGGTCGAAGTCGCGGCCTTCCACCCATGAGGTCTGGTCGCCGGTCCGCTTGGCGACCAGCACCTTCACCTTGTCCGAGCAATGCAGCATCGCCTTGTCGGTGTTGTCCTTGAGGCCGGTCTTCTTGCCGCCGCGCGGGGCCCAGTCGGCGGTGATGACCAGCTTCGCCTCGCAGTCGTTCACGCGGTTGGCCAGCGCGTCGGGCGAGAAGCCGCCGAAGACGACGGAATGGATCGCGCCGATCCGGGTGCAGGCGAGCATCGCATAGGCCGCCTCGGGGATCATCGGCATGTAGAGGACGACGCGGTCGCCCTTGGTCACGCCATGCGCCTTCAGCACGTTGGCGACGCGGCAGGTGTTCTCCAGCAGTTGCGCATAGGTGATGTGCTGCGCCGGTTCCTTCGGATCATCGGGTTCCCAGATGATCGCGGTCTGGTTGGCGCGCGTCAGCATGTGCCGGTCGATGCAGTTCGCGCTGACGTTCAGAAGCCCGTCCTCGAACCATTTGATCGAGATGTCGCCCGGCGCGAAGGAGGTGTCCTTCACCTTGGTGAAGGGCTTGATCCAGTCGATCCGCAGCGCCTCCTCGCCCCAGAACGCCACGGGATCCTTGACCGAGGCGGCATAGCGCGCCTCGTAGCCGGCGGCGTCCACATGCGCCTTTGCGACAAACTCGGCCGAGGCGGGGTAAACGGATTTCAGGGCTGATTGATCGGTCATCGCGGTCCTCCTACCGACAGGGCCCGGCGATGGGTCCTGCGAACCTGTCGTCCCGTGCTGCGGAACAACCTCACTCCGCAATAAAGTTACCACCGTGTTAAATGTCGCGTAAACCCCTAATTTTCATGCATAAAACTGTAAATTGCTTGACGAAAATGTGGTCAAGAAAGAAAAGCGGTGAAAAGTCCGGGCCGGAAATGCAGCATTTTCAAGACACTGGACTCACGCAGGCGTGACCTGTCGCGGCCGCGACCGTAGGGCTGCCCCGTATGGGGAAAAGGCTGGCTCAGGCCGATTCGCCCTGGGCGAGGCGGGCGTCCACGGCGGCGAGGTCGGGCAGGAAATGCACCTCGGGCTCGCGCGCGCCCTGCGATTCCAGCACCCGGCGCAGGGCGGGGCGCAGGCCGATCAGGTAGATCTGCCCGCCCCGCCGCCGCGCCCGCGCCGCCAGTTGCAGGACGCCGCGCGCGCCGGAACTGTCCATCAGCGGCACGGCCGACATGTCCAGCACCAGGGCGCGGGGGGCCTCGGCGATCCGTTCCAGCACGCCGCCAAGCTGCGCCGCCGCGCCGAAGAAATAGGGGCCTTCCAGGTGATAGACGATGCGGTCGGCACGCTGGGCGTCCGGGGTCGCATCACTCGACGGGCGCATTCCCGCCGTTTCCGACATGCGCTTGATGAAGACCAGTCCGGCCAGCGAGAAGCCGACCAGGATCCCCTCGGTCAGGTCGCGGAAGACCACGAGGAGGAAGGTCGCCAGCACCACCAGCGCATCCCCCCGCGTCGCGCGGACGAGGGCGGCGAATTCGTGCCGCTCGGCCATGCCCCAGGCGACGACGGCCAGCACCCCGGCCAGCGCCGCCAGCGGGATATAGGCGGCAAGCGGCGCGGCGACCAGCAGGAACAGAAGGAGGAACAGCGAATGCAGCATCCCCGAGACCGGCCCCCGGCTGCCCGCGCGCACGTTCGTCGCGGTGCGCGCGATGGTCCCGGTGACGCAGAATCCGCCGAACAGCGCCGAGCCGACGTTGGCCACCCCCTGCGCCACCAGCTCGGCGTTGGAACGGTGGCGCGCGCCGCTCATCCCGTCGGCGACGACGGCGGAGAGAAGCGATTCGATCGCGCCGAGCAGCGCGAAGCTGGCGGCCCAAGGCAGGGCGGCCTGGATCGCTGCAGGCGAGAGGTCGGGCAGGGCGGGGACCGGCAGCACCCTTGGCAGCGCGCCGAAGCGGGTGCCGATGGTCTCGACCGGCAGGGACAGAAGCGCGGCGGCGGTCGAGGCCACGGCCACTGCGATCAGCATGCCGGGCCAATGCGGCCGCAGCCGCCGCAGCCCCAGGATCACCGCCGCCGTAAGCGCGGCCACTGCGACGGCGGCCCAGGTGACCGTGCCCCGCGCGGCCCAGAGCGCCTCGACCTTGGCCAGGATCTCGCCCGGCTCGGCGCCCGGCAGGGTCAGGCCGAACATCTCGCGCAGCTGGCTGGCGAAGATGATCACGGCGATGCCGGCGGTGAAGCCCACGGTGACGGGATAGGGGATGTAGCGGATATAGGTCCCCAGCCGCAGCGCCCCGCCCGCGATCAGCATGAAGCCCGACAGGAAGGTGGCCAGGATCAGGCCCGGCAGCCCGGTCTCGATCACGCAGGCCGCGACGAGGACGATGAAGGCCCCCGCCGGCCCGCCGATCTGGTAGCGCGAGCCGCCAAGCGCCGAGACGAGGAAGCCGCCAACGATGGCGGTGAACAGCCCGCGCTCGGGCCCGACGCCGCTGGCGATGGCGATGGCCATGGAGAGCGGCAGCGCGACGATGGCGACGGTCAGCCCGGCCAGCGCATCGGCGCGCAGGTCGGACAGGCGATAGCCCTCGCGCCAGACGGTGAGGAGCTTGGGCAGGTATTCGGTCGGGCCGCCCTGGCCCTTGACGGTGTGGGGCATCTTCGTCTTCCAGAAGGGAAGCGCCAGAAATTGCTGGCATCGCGGAACGAATGCCGCCAGACAATGCCTCTGCCGCGCCAGTGTCAAGGAGCGATGATGCCCGATCCCGTCCGCCCCGCCGATGATGAGGCCCGCAGCCTGGCCCGGGGCCTGCTGTCGCTGGGCCATGCCGCCCTGGCCTGGACCGATCCGGCGACCGGCACGCCGGGGATCAGCCGGATCGCCTTTGCCCGCGACCCCGAGGCGGGACTGCTGACGCTGGTCTCGGGCCTGGCGCCGCATTTCCGGGCGCTGCGCGAGAACCCGGATTGCGCGCTGATGCTGGGCGAGGTCGGCGCGAAGGGCGATCCGATGACCCATCCGCGCCTGATGATCCGGGCCCGCGCCGGTTTCGTCGCGCCCGACGATCCCGCCCGGGCGGGGATGCGCGCCCGCTGGCTGGAGCGGAATCCGAAGGCGCAGGTCTATGTCGACCTGCCGGATTTCGCCTTCGTGCGGCTGACGCCGCTGTCGGCGCTGCTGAACGGCGGTTTCGCCCGCGCCTTCCACCTGACGCCGCAGAATTTGTGAAACAGGCGGACCCGAAGGCCCGCCTGTTCGATTTCTTTAAGAATGTGGTATCTCCGGCCGCATTTTCGGCCCGAAAGGTTCGATCAGGACGGTATATCCATGCGCATCTTGACCACCGCCTTGCCCTTCACCGCCTCGCCCCAGCGCAGTTGCGCCTGATTGCCCTGCGCGCCGGTGCCGGGCAGGGCATTGGGGAAGACATGGCGCGCCGCATTCGCGCCGTTCAGGATCGTCCCCTCGGGCTGCACTGCCTCGACCATGCGGATCCGGCCACCGAAGGGCACGAAGCCATCCGAGTCGATGGTCCAGGTATCGGCGGCGGTGTTCTGGCTGTGGCTGACGATCAGCGGGTTCTGGATGCCCTGGGCGACGTTGTTGAAGCTGTTCCCTTCGACCCGGACATTGCGCGACTGCAGGAAGTCCAGGGTGGCAAGGCTGGTGTCCAGCATCTCGACCCGGTCGATGGTGGCGTTGAAGACCCGGAAGCTGTTCGAGACCAGCGAGAAGCCGTTCAGGTAATGCCCCGCGCCATAGGGCTTGATCACCATCCAGCGGAAGGCCGAGGTCGTGGACGAGGCGATGAAGACGTTGCCGACGATGTTCAGCCCGCCGAAGGAGAACTCGCCGTTCCACTGTGGTTCGGAATCATGCTCGTTGCCCCATTCGATGAAGCAGTTGTCGATGTAGTTGCCCGTCACCACGGTGGAGACGTTGGTCTGGGTGAAGACCAGCCCCGCGCGACGGATGCCCGCGGGCTCGTCGTCGCCCTGGAAGAAGTGGTTGGCGTGGACCAGGTGGCCGGTGCCGTTCACGATGGCGAAATGGGCGAAGCGGACGACGCGGTTGTTGCGCAGCTTGACGTCATTGGCGTTCACGTTCAGCGCGATCGAGGTGCGGCTCTGCGCCGGCAGCGCGCTTTCGTTCGACAGGAACTGGCACATGTCGACGAACATGCCCTGGCAGCCAAGGCCCGGCGAACTGATCCCCCGGTCCAGCGGCCGGTTCAGCGTGCAGGAGACGAAACGCGCGGTCGCGCCGGAGGTCGCCAGCAGCACGCCGGAGCACAGGCCCTGGCAGTTGAACTCGATATCCTCCATCTCGAACCGGGACAGAAGGTCGAAGCCCGAGAAGTCCAGCATGTATTTGAAGCGGCGGAAGGTATAGGACCGCGTCCCCGTCCCGCCCCAGAGCGGCTGGCTGAGGGTGATCGTCCCCGCCGCCACGTTCCTGGCGCGGACATAGACCTCGCGCCCGACGCCGGTGCCGATCACCAGCGAGCCGACCGGGATATTCGCGACATTGGCGACGCCGGTCAGGGTCAGGTTGTTCGCCGGCGAATAGGTGGCGGTCGAGGTGAAATCCTCGGTCGTCCATGCCGGCCCTGCCACCGCCACCAGTTGCCCGTTGCGCAGCACGCGGCGGTTGTTGAAATTCGTCAGCCCCGCGACGGCGGCCACGTCGATCGGCTCGGTCAGCTCCACCCGGCGGCCGGAGAGATCCAGCGTCACATGGTCGGTGAAGTAGAACAGCGCCTGCAGCGCGCGGCGGAAGCCATCAACTTCGGTGCCGAAAGCCTGGCCATAGGTATCGAGGTCGAAGTTGCGCGTCAGGATCAGCCGGCGGTTGGCGGGCATCGAGACGGTGCCCTCGAAGCGGATGCGGCTGTTGATCGTGACGTCCGAGTTCAGCCGGAACAGGCCCGAGGGCACCAGGATCGCGCGGCCCTGCGCATCGGCATCGGCGGCAAGGAAGGCGGCGGCGTCATTGGTCGTCCCGTTGCCCAGGGCGCCATAATCGCGCACGTCGACCCAGTCCATCAGCTTGCGGATGAAAAGCGCGGTCACATCCTCGACCACCAGGTCGTCGATGCGGACCACCCCGCCGTTCGCGCCGGTCAGGTCGAGGCCGATATGGGCATAGACCGCCTCGGTGGTCCAGGCCATGTCCACCCCGGTTCGCGCGGCCGGAGAGATGATCGCGCTGACCGTCACCACCTCGCCATAGGTGGTCAGCGCCACGCTGGGGCCGGTCTGGGCCAGCGCGGCAAGGTTCTGGCCCGCCACATCCCCCGCCCAGGCGGCGATGCGGACGGCCGGAAGGTTGCCCGAGACCGCCTTGACCCGCGCCGTCACCCGCAGGTAGAGGCCGGGCTGGACCGGCGTCTGCGCATAGCTGCGCAGCTTCTGTGTCGCCTCAAGCTTCTGCAACTCCAGGCAGCCGGCGAAATCCTGGTCGTTCGTCACCAGCGCCGCGTTCGGCTGGCCCTGCCACGCGGCCGAGCCCGGCGTCCCGTCGCCGCGCGACCAGAGGTTCAGCCCGGCCGAGAACGGCGGCGGCATCAGGACCAGCCCGTCGGTGATTGCCTTGTTCATCTGAAAACTCCCTTGCCAGCTTGAACGCCACGGCAAAGCGGGAAGGGGCAGGCCCGGGCCGCTTCGCCCATGGCGAGGCTGGGTAGCAAGGAAGGCTTAACCACGCCTCAGGGCAGCGCGCGGCAGGCGGGGCGCGGAGGCAACGGCGGAAAAGCGAGCGGGGGGCCAGAGGCCCCCCGCAAAGGTCGTCGATGCGCGTCAGCCTCAGGCTTCGGCTTCGGCGTGCTCTTCCGAGACCAGGCCCGAGGGCGCGGCGATGTTGGCGATCACGAAGTTCCGCGCGATGGTCGGCTTGGCGCCGGCCGGCAGCTGGACGTCGTCGATGTGGATGACATCGCCGATCTTCTTGCCGGTCAGGTCGACCGTGATGTGATCCGGGATGTCGCCCGCGGTGACTTCCAGTTCCACCTCGGGGCGGACCACGGTCAGCGTGCCGCCGCGCTTGAGACCGGGGCTTGCCTCGTGGTTCACGAAGGTCACATGGATGAACAGCTCGATCCGGCTTTCATCATGGATGCGCATGAAGTCGACATGCGTCGGCAGGTCCTTGACCACGTCGCGCTGCACGGCGCGGCAGATGACATGGACGTCGGGCTGGCCTTCGACCTTCAGGTTGAACAGCGTCTGCAGGAACCGGCCCTGCCGCAGCTTGGTCAGGAGGTAGTTGTAGTTCATCTTGATCGGCGTGGGCTCTTGCCCGTCGCCGTAGACGATGCCAGGTACCTTGCCCTCGCGACGGGCTTGACGGGCGGCCCCCTTGCCTGTCCCCGTCCGTACCTCGGCGTTAAGATCGACGATCTCGCGTGCCATTGGGTCTCTCCATATGTAAGGTCCGCCATCCTCCAAGGGTGCATGGCGCGACCGGGGGTCCATAACGGGGAATCGGCGGGAAGGAAAGGGGCTTGTTCCGTGTCGCTTTCGGCCCCGGCCCGCGTCGCGGAAGGGGTGGAGGTTGCAGGGGTCGCAGGATACCTCTCGGCTTCCGCCGCTGGAGCCCCGCATGCCTGCCCTTGCCACCCTTGCCTATTCCCGGCCCGCGATCGCGGCCTTCGGGGCGATGGGCCTGCTCTGGGGCACATTCGCGGCCGACCTGCCGGACCTGAAGGCGATGCTCGGGGTGGACGAGGCCGGGCTGGGCCTTCTGCTGTTCTTCACGCCCCTTGCGGCGATCAGCGCGATGCTGCTGGCCCCGGCCTTCGGCGCGGCGCTGGGCCGGGTGGCGCTGCCCCTGGCCACCGCCCTGATGGCGCTGGCCTTCGTGCTGCCGGGGCAGGCGGATGCGGTCTGGCTGTTCCCGCTGGCCATGGCCTGCGCCGGGGCGGCGACGGGCCTTACCGATGTGCTGATGAACGCCCGCGTCGCCGCGATGGAGACGGCGCGGGGCGCGCATCTGATGAACCTCGCCCATGCGGCCTATTCCTTCGGCTATGCGACCGGCGCAATCCTGACCGGCGCGATGCGCGGCGCGGGCTGGGCGCCGGCCTGGGTGCTGGGGCTGATGGGCCTGCTCGGCCTGCTCTGCGCCCTGCTGACGCTGGAGCGCGACGGGAGGATCGAAGGGTTGCAGCGCCCGAAGGACGGGAACGCGCTGCCTTTGGGCCTGGTGCCGGTGATCGGCGGCGGCATCGTGCTGATCGCCTTCATGACCGAGAACGCGGCCGAGAACTGGTCTGCGCTGCATATCGAGAAGACGCTGGGCGGCAGTCCCGAGGAAGGCGCCTTCGGCCCGGCGATGCTGGCGCTGACCATGGGTTTTGCCCGGCTGGGCGGGCAATGGCTTTCGGGTCGGGTGAACCCCTTCCGGCTGCTGAAGGGCGGGGCGGTGATTGCGGCGCTGGGGGCGGGGATCGCCGCGCAGGCCGCGGGGCCGATCGGGGCCTATCTCGGCTTTTTCGTCATGGGGATCGGTGCCTCGGTCCTTGCCCCCACCGCCTTTTCACTCGTCGGCCAGTACAGCCCGCCCGGCACCCGCGCCCGCGCCGTGGCCCGGGCGACGCTTCTGGGCTATCTGGGCTATTTCGTCGGTCCGCCGCTGCTGGGCCTGATCGCCGGAACCTTCGGCCTGCGCATGGCCTTTCTCTGGGCCGCCTTCCTGGTCGGGCGGTCTTCCTCCTCGCCCCGATCCTGGCGCGTCAGCGGACCTGAATCTCCAGCAGGCGCGGCCCGTCATGCGGCGTGGCCAGCATTTCGGCCAGGACCTCCGGGTCCTGCGGCACCGCGGCGAACAGCATGTCGCAGGCCATGGCGAAATGCTCCATGTCCAGGGGCGAGGGGTCGCAGCCCAGGACCGGCGCCTTGTACTGCCGCATCGTCTCGGCGATCTCGCGGAAGCCGGCGTTGTTCCAGACGATATAGGTGATCGGCAGCTTTTCATCGACGGCGGTGCGCAGCTCTCCGGGGCTGAACTGGAGGCCGCCGTCGCCGATCAGGCAGACGACCGGAGTGCCGGGGGCCGCCAGCGCCGCCCCCACCGCCGCACCGGGGGCGAAGCCCAGCGCGCCATAGCCGGTGGCGGCGTTGAACCAGCCGCGCGGGCGGTCGTGGTCGTAATAGAGGTTCGCCGCATAGATCGGCTGGGTGCTGTCGCCGACGATGATCGCGCCGGGAACGGCCTCGCGGATCGCCTCGACCATGTCCAGCTGGGCGGGCAGGGCTTCATTGATCGTCGACAGCTCGGCCAGCGCGGCCTCGCGCGTGGCGGCGGCGCGGCGGGCGCCCTCGCGGTTGGCGGGCAGGAGCATCGACATCAGCCCCGCCATCATCGGCCCGGCATCGGCCTTGATCGGCATCTTCGCCGGATGGCGGCCCAACTGGTCGGCGCAGATGTCGATGCGGATCATCCCCGACAGGTCCGGCACGCCGCCCTTGGCATAGACGTCGTAGTCGGTCGGCCCCAGTTCCGTGCCCACCGCCAGCACCTGGTCGGCCTCCGCGATCAGCTTGCGCACGGCCGTCAGGCTGGGCGAGGCCGGGACGCAGAGCCGGTGGCCATGCATCGCGCCGCGCGCATTCGCGGTCAGGACCACGGGGGCGTCCAGCATCTCGGCCAGCTTGCGCAACTCCTCATGCGCGCCGCGGGTGCCGCCTCCCGCCAGGATCAGCACCCGCTCGGCATTGTTCAACGCGGTGGCGATGCTGCGCATCCGGCCCATCGGCAGCGGCACGGCGGCGGTGGACACCACCGGCGGCGGCAGGGCGGGGCAGGGCTGGCCCATCATGTTGGTCGAGATCTGGATATGCGCCGGTCCCGGCCGCCCTGCCGTCATCGCGGCAAAGGCGCGGTCCAGGACCTCGCCCAGCTTCTTCGGATCGGTCACCGTCTCGGTATGGCAAAGCGTGGCGATCATCGCCCCCTGGTCCGGCAGTTCGTGCAACCGCCCCAACCCCTTGCCCAGGGTATCGCTGCGCCCAAGGCCCGAGACGACCAGCATCGGCACCGAATCCGCCTTGGCCTGCGCCATGGCGGTCAGCGTGTTCGTCAGCCCCGGCCCGGTGATCACGAAGGCGGCGGCCGGGCGGCCCGCGACCCGGGCAAAGCCGTCGGCCATGAAGCCTGCGCCCTGTTCGTGACGGGCGGTGACATGGCGGATCCTGCCCTCGGCGGCGGCAAGGCCGCGGTAAAGCTCGATCGTGTGGACGCCGGGGATGCCGAAGACGGTGTCGATGCCCCGGGCGGCCAGCCCCTCGACCAGACGGATGCCGACGGTGGTCATGCCACGCCCTCCAGCAGGCTGGCCGCATGGGCGGCGATGCGGTCGGTGGCCTCGACCACCCTTTCGTCCGGCTGCGTCAGGCTGAGCCGCAGCCAGCCCGAAAGCCCCGCGCCGAAGCTTTCGCCCGGCATCACCGCGACCTTCTGCCGGTCAAGAAGCCCCAGCGCGAACTCCTCGCCCGTAAGACCCGTGGCGCGGACATCGACCAGCGCGAACATCCCCGCCTCGGGCCGGTGGACATAAAGCCCGTTCACCCCGGTGAGCTGATCCTGGATCAGCGCCGCGCGGCGCGCGAAGCGTTCCGCCATCCCGGCCGCAACCGGCGAAGGTTCGGAAACTGCAATCTGGGTCATGTCGGCGATGAAGGGCTGGCTGCCGAAAAGCATGGTTTCCGAAAGCGGCAGCAGCCGCTCGCAGAACTCGGCCGGGCCGACGCACCAGCCCGAGCGGAAGCCCGGCGCCGCGTGCGACTTCGAGATCGACGAGGCGACCACCACCCGGTCGGCCAGGTCGGCAAAGTCCAGCGGCGAGGTGAAGGGGACGCCGGGGAAGACCAGGTCCTCATAGACCTCGTCCGAGACGATCCAGAGGTCATGCGCCTTCGCCACCTCGCCCAGGGCGCGGATGTCGGCGGGCCGCAGGACGGCGCCGGTCGGGTTGTGCGGGGTGTTCAGGAACAGGACGCGCGTGCGCGGCGTGATCCGCGCGGCCACATCGGCGGCCTGCATCCGGAAGCCGTGTTCCGGCCGCAGCGGCACCGGCACCATGGTCGCCCCGGTCTGGGCGATCAGCCCCTCATAGGTGGCATACATCGGATCGCCCAGCAGCACCTCGTCCCCGCTCTCGACCAGGGTGCGCAGGATGGCGTAAAGCGTGGTCTGGGTGCCGGGCAGGCACATCACCTGATTGCGCCCGATCCCGCGTCCGCGCCGCGCGGTGTAGCGGGCGGCCAGCGCCGCGACCAGCCCCGGCTCGCCGCGGCCGTTGGAATAGCCGGTCCGCCCCGCCCGCATCGAGCGCGCCGCCGCCTCCAGCATCGGCTCGGGCGTCTCGACGTCGGGTTCGCCGATGGTCAGTTCGATGATCTGCTCTCCGGCCGATTTCAGGTCGCGGGCGCGGGCATGGATCGCCCATTTCGCGCCGCCAAGTCCGGCGAGTCGGTCGGTGACGGAAGCGTAGCGCATCAGAGGGTCTTTCCCGGATCAGGCAGCATGGAGGAATGGGCGATCAGGTCGGCGCCAAGGATGGCGCCGACCGAACGAAGGCCGATGGTCACGACCTCGCCCGGTGAAAAGCTGTCGCGCAGGAGCGAGCCCTCGATCCAGAGCCCGTCGATCAGCGCGTTGCAGGCGATGGCCTCGGAGCGGGTCTGGCCGGGCCGGGTTTCACGCGGCAGGGCCTCGATCAGCGCCTGCAGCATGTCGCGATAGGCAAGATAGCCGGCCTCATGCGCCGCCAGCAGCTCGGGGTCGCTGCGGACCTTGTGCATGTAGCCGGCCCAAAGCACGACCGAACCCGAATCCAGCACCGGCGGGCGTAGCGAGGCCGAGACGAAGGCGGCAAGCCGCTCCTCGGGCAGGGCGCCCACCCCCTCCAGCGCGTCGGACCCCTTGGCCGTCATCCCGTCCATCAGCGAGCGGTAGGCGGCGCGGGTGAGTTCGTCCTTGGACTGGAAGTAATGCCGGATCAGCCCCGGCGTGACCCCGGCGCGCGCCGCGATGGCGCGCACGGTCGCAGCCCCTGGCCCGCCCTCGGCCACCAGCTCCTGCGTGGCCGAGATCAGCGAAGACCGGCGATTTTCCTCGCTTTCGCGGCGATAGAGGCGGCGGACGGGTTGCATGGCGACCGGGTTGTTATACGCGTGAACAATCGGCCTGCCGCGCAGCGAAGTCAAGTCCGCAACACTTCAGGTTTTGCCGGCCGGATCGTGGACGTCCTTGTGGATCATCACATCCGCCTGCGGATAGGCCGCCAGAATCGCCCGGCGCAGTCCCGCGCCGATGTCATGCGCCTCGCGCAGGGACTGCTCGCCATCCAGTTCGATATGCAGGTTGACGAAGACGCGGCTTCCGGCCCGCCGGGTCTTGAGGTCGTGATAACCCCGCACCCCGGGCCAGGCCTGCGCGATCCGGCCGATTCCCTCCAGCACCTCCGGGTCGGCGGCGCGGTCCATCAGCGCGTCCCAGGCGTCCTTGCCGATCTTCAGCGCGCCGAAGACCAGCACCCCCGCCGCCCCCAGCGCCACCACCGAATCGACATAGCCGATCCCCCAGCGCGACGAGGCCAGGAGCGCCCCGATCGCGCCCAGGCTGGGCAGAAGGTCGCCCAGATAGTGCAGCCGGTCCGCCGCCACCACCTTGCTGCCCGTGGCCTTCGCCACCCGGCCCTGCCACCAGACCAGGCCCAGGGTCAGCAGGATCGACAGGCCCATGACCACCACGCCGCGCCCGTGGCTGGTCAGTTCCGGCGGCGCGGAGGACATGAGCCGCCCCGCCGCCGCCCAGCCGATCACCCCGGCCGAGATCAGGATGAATGCCGCCTGCGCCAGCGCCGTCAGGTCCTCGGCGCTGCTGTGGCCGAAGGCGTGGTCCTCGTCCGCGGGCCGGGCGGCATAGACGATGGCCGCCGCCGCCCCCAGCGACATCATCAGGTCCAGCGCGGAATCGGCCAGCGAGGCCGCAATCGACAGCGCCCCCGTCTCGGCCATGGCCCAAAGCTTCAGCGCGACCAGAAGTCCCGCCACCAGGACCGAGGCGAGGCCCGCCGACAGCGCAAGTCCCGGCCCGGACGGCTCAGTCGATGGTTTCATCGGGCTTCACCCCCCAGATCGCGGATTTGCGCACCCAGCCCCGCGCGCCGTCCAGCGTGATGCGGCACCAGTCGGGCAGGCATTCCTGCACCCGGCCGATCACCCCGACCTCGGCCTGGGCGATCACCGGCGAGGCATCGTCGGGGTCGTCATGGAACTCGGCCATGTCCAGCGTCACCATGACCGAGCGCACCCCCGACAGAAGCGAGTAGTGCACCCAGCCGCCCGCGCCCTCGAAATCCTCGACCCGGCGCCAGTTCTCGTATTCGGCGGTGATCTTCAGCGGCATCCCGGCCCGGGTGAACACCCAGTCCACCCGATGCGTCAGCCCCGGCCCGCGCCTTGCGTTGCCCTCGGACCCTTTCAGCGAGACATAGCGCGGCAGCGGCAGGTTGGTCACGCAGCCGATATCGGGCTTGCATTGTTCTTCCGGCGGTTTCTCGGGCTGCGGCAGGTCGGTCTCCTGCGCGGCAAGCGGCAGAGTCGCGGCTGCGACAAGGATCGCGATGCTTCCCAGGAACCGTTTCATGCCCGTCCGCCTTGCTGCCCGATCCCGCCAGCGACGGGGTGCGCCCTTCCGTGGGGCTTGTGCATTGCGCCCCTTGCCGTAACCTTGCCGCAAGTGCCAGGAATTTGGAAGGGCAGGGGGAAGGTTTCATGCCAGTAAAGCGTCTGTCGGTCGTGGTCACGCGGCGCCTGCCCGAGGTCGTCGAGACCCGGATGAAGGAATTGTTCGACGTCACCCTGCGCGACCCCGACACGCCGATGTCGCGCGAGGAACTGGCCGCCGCCATGCGCCAGGCCGATGTGCTGGTGCCCACGATCACCGACACGATCGACGCGGGCCTGCTGGGCCAGGCGGGCGAGAAGCTGAAGCTGATCGCCAATTATGGCGCAGGATTCGACCATGTCGACGTGGCCACCGCCCGCCAGCGCGGCATCCTGGTCTCGAACACGCCCGGCGTCACGACCGAGGACACGGCGGACATGGTCATGGCCCTGATTCTCGCCGTGACGCGCCGCATCCCCGAGGGGCTGAAGGTGATGCAGTCCGGCAACTGGCCGGGCTGGTCGCCGATGGCGAATCTCGGCGGGCGGCTGGGCGGACGCAGGCTCGGCATCCTCGGCATGGGGCGGATCGGGCAGGCGGTGGCGCGGCGGGCGCGGGCCTTCGGGCTTCAGGTCCATTACCACAACCGCAAGCGCGTCCGCCCCGAGACCGAGGCCGAGCTTGAGGCGACCTGGTGGGAAAGCCTGGACCAGATGCTGGCCCGGATGGACATCGTCTCGGTCAACTGCCCGCACACGCCCTCGACCTTCCACCTGCTGAACGCGCGGCGGCTCAAGCTGATGAAACCCTCGGCGGTGGTGGTGAACACCTCGCGCGGCGAGGTGATCGACCAGAACGCCCTCACCCGCGCGCTGCGGGCCGGAGAACTGGCCGGCGCCGGACTCGACGTCTATGAGCAGGGCAGCGAACTCAATCCCAGATTGCACGATCTGGCCAATGTGGTTCTGTTGCCGCATATGGGGTCGGCCACGATTGAGGGGCGAATCGAGATGGGCGAGAAGGTGATCATCAACATCAAGACCTTCGCCGACGGCCACCGCCCGCCCGATCAGGTCGTGCCGGGCATGTCCTGATCGCCAGCCGACCCCGGATTTGTGCTATTCGCGCAACGCTTGACGCCACCGCATCAAGCAATCGTGCTTATTCGTTGAGGACGTGTGAACCTGTCAGTAGCTTCCGCCTTGCGCCCTGTCGTTCTGACGGGATCGTCTAACATTCTCGGAGTCCATCATGAAGAAACTCGTCGCGTCGGTCATGGCCCTGACCCTCGGCACCTCGGCCGCCATGGCTGGCGGCCCGGTCGTCATCGAAGAAGAAGCTGAAGTCGTGGCTGAAAAGCCCGCCTCGTCGGCCGGCATCCTGCCGCTGCTGCTGATCCCGGTCATCCTCTGCGTCGCGCTCTGCGGCGGCGATGACGACGAAGAGTAATCGAACCGGCGTCGGTCCATTCGACCGCGCGTTTCATTACGGGGCCAGCCGAAAGGCTGGCCCTTCTTCATTCTGGGTGGCCGATCCCCTGTTATTGCGAAATTGCAACATTCGACAGGTATTCTTGCCACGCGGTTTGAGAATCCATCCGCAAGCAATTAGCGTTCCGACTGTTGGCGCGGGTCTGGATCCGCACCAGTCCCTTGAATGGAGTTCACCATGAAGAAGATCCTCGCCGCCTCGCTGGCCGCGTCCGTCGCGATCAGCGCCTCGACCGCCTATGCCGGCGGCCCCGTCGTCATCGAGGAAGAAGCCGAAGTCGTGGCCGAAAAGCCCGCCTCCTCGGCCGGCATCCTGCCGCTGCTGCTGATCCCGATCATCCTCTGCGTCGCGCTTTGCGGCGGCGATGATGATGAGGGCGGAAGCATTACCCCGCCGCCGCCGCCCGTGCCCTGATCCCCGGCACATCCGCCATCCGGGGGCAGCCGGAGACGGCTGCCCTTTTCCATGCGTCATTCCGGTCGCATCCGTTGCTTTCCTGTGGCACAGTGAACCGCCCGCCGCGAAGCGCGGGAGTTCAATAACCAGGACATGTGCAATGAATAGACTGCTTGCAACGACCCTTGCCGCTGCCGTGGCGCTTTCCACCACCACCGCCTTCGCCGGCGGCCCGGTCCTGATCGAGGAAGAAGCCGAAGTCGTGGCCGAAAAGCCCGCCTCCTCGGTCGGCGTCCTGCCGCTGCTGCTGATCCCGATCATCCTTTGCGTCGCGCTTTGTGGCGGCGACGATGAAGAAGGCAGCAGAATTCCTCCCAAGGATTGATGATCGCCTGAGAATCTGCCGGCGCTGGGGTGGCCCGCAAGGACCACCCCTTTTGCATGGCATCGACCCGGACCTTGTCAGAACCGCCCCGGCCGATAGGGCGCGATGTCCAGCGGCGGCGGCGCACCCGCCACCAGCGCCGCCACGATCCGCGCGGTCATCGGGGCCATGGTCACGCCCAGATGGCCGTGGCCGAAGGCCAGGATCACCTCGGCCCCGCCCTGTGACGGGCCGATCACCGGCAGGCTGTCGGGCAGCGAGGGGCGGAAGCCCATCCAGTCGCGGTCCGGCTCGCCCAGCTGCGGGAAATAGGCCCGCGCCCCCTCGACCAGCTTCCGCACCCGGTGCGGCGAGGGCGGCAGGCTCAGCCCGCCAAGCTCGACCGTCCCGGCCACCCGCAGCCGGCCCTCCATCGGGCAGAAGTAGAAGCCGCGCGAGGTCGGGCAGCTGGGGCGCGACAGAAGCGGCTCGGCCATGTCCCATTCGACATGATAGCCGCGCTCGGTGTCCAGCGGCACCCGGTCGCCGGCCTGCGCCGCCAGCGCGCGGGAATGGGCCCCGGCGGCGATGACCACGCGGCGGGCATGCAGATGCAGGCCCGGCCCTTCGATCACCACCCCGTCCGGGCCACGGGTCAGCCGCTCGGCCCGGAGTTGCAGATGCCGCGCCCGCGCCAGCACCTCGCGCGCGATCAGCCCCATCATCCGGCCCGGATCGTCCAGGAAGGTCGCGCCGGGGAACAGCGCCGCGCCGCCCAGAGGCGGCAGGCCGGGCTCCAGCTCGGCCAGCCGCTCGGGGCCGATGAGTTCGACCTCCACCCCCAGCGCGCGGCGGCGGGAAAGCTCGGCCTCGGCCGCGATCCGCGCCTCGGGCCTGTCGTAGAGGTACAGGCAGCCCCGCCGCTGCAGGATCCCCGCCCCCTGCACCCGCAGCGCCAGATCGTCCCATCCCTCGGCCGCCCCGGTCAGCAGCGCCGCGATCGCGCGGGAGTTCCGCGCCGCCGCCGCCGGCAGCGATTGCCGGAGAAAGCGCAGAAGCCAGGGCATCAGGCTGGGCAGCGCCCGGTGCCGGATCGCCAGCGGCGAGGTCCGGCTGAACAGGAGCGAGGGCAGCGACCGCAGCACCTCCGGCGTGCCCACCGGGCTGGTGGCGTAGCCCGCCACCGTCCCGGCATTGCCATGGCTTGCGCCCATGCCGGGCTGGCCAGGATCGACCAGCACCACCTCATGGCCCTGGTCGATCAGTTCCAGCGCGATGGCAAGCCCCACCACGCCCGCGCCGATCACGGCGATCTCGGTCTGTTCACGCATCCGGTGTCACTGTCGCCGCAGGAGGAAGCTGGGGAACATTCCCCACCCTACAGGCAGGCCTCGTAGAGTGCCCGCGTGTTCCGCTTCGTCATCTTCACCGGGTTGCCGCCGCAGGACGGATCCTCCAGCGCCATCTTGGTCAGCATGTCGAGGTCGGGGTCCTTCACCCCCAGCTTGGTCAGGTTCTCCGGAATGTCCAGCGTGGCCCGCAGGTCGAGGATGCGCTGGTAAAAGCCCTTGTAGCCGCCCTTGATCCCGCAATAGGCCGCCGCCGAGGCGAGCTTGTCCTTCACCGCGCGGCGGTTGAAGTCCAGCACCATCGGCATGACCACGGCGTTGGTGGTGCCGTGGTGGGTGTTGTAGACCGCGCCGATCGGATGGGAGAGCGAGTGGATGGCGCCCAGGCCCTTCTGGAAGGCCACAGCCCCCATCGCCGCTGCGCTCATCATGTGCGCGCGGGCGTCAAGGTCGTTCGGATCGGCATAGACCTTGGGCAGGTTCTCGAACACCAGCCGCATCCCCTCGACCGCGATGCCCTGCGACATCGGATGGTAGAAGGGGCTGCAGAAGGCCTCCAGGCAATGCGCCAGCGCGTCCATGCCGGTGCCTGCGGTGATGAATTTCGGCATCCCCGTGGTCAGGGCCGGATCGCAGATCGTGACGGCGGGCATCAGTTTGGGGTGGAAGATGATCTTCTTCTTGTGCGTCTCGGAATTGGTCAAGACGCCCGCCCGGCCCACTTCACTGCCCGTCCCGGCGGTGGTCGGCACCGCGATGATCGGCGCGATCTTCGCGGCATCGGCGCGGGTCCACCAGTCGTCCACGTCCTCCAGCTGCCAGACCTTCAGCTTCTTCGGCTGGTCGGCCATGAGGGCAATCATCTTGCCAAGGTCGAGGGCCGAGCCGCCGCCGAAGCAGATCACCCCGTCATGGCCACCCGCCTTGTAGACGGCAATGCCCTCTTCCATGTTCTTTTCGTTCGGGTTCGGGTCCACGTCGGAAAACACCGCCCGGCCAAGGCCAGCGGCCTCCAGCACATCCAGCGCATTCTTGGTGATCGGCAGCGACGCCAGCGCCTTGTCGGTGACGAGAAGGGGTTTCGTCAGGCCGATGCTTTTCGCGTGGTCGGCCAGTTCCGCGATGCGGCCGACGCCGAACTTGATCGCGGTCGGGTAGGACCAGTTCCGGTAGGGAACGCTATGGGTCATGATCTCAGGCTTTCTTGAGGTGATAGGATTTCGGCCGGGTCACGGAATGGAACCCGAGATAGGACAGCGAGGTGCCGCGCCCGGTGTCCTTGACCCCGGTCCAGGTCAGGGCCGGGTCCAGGTAGTCGGCCCGGTTCATGAACACGGTCCCGGTCTCCACCTGCGCGCCAAGGGCGGCGGCGGTGTCGTAGTCCTGCGTCCAGATGCTGGCGGTCAGGCCATAGGGCGAATCGTTCATCAGGCGCAGCGCCTCGGCATCGTCCTTCACCGGCATGATGCCGACCACGGGGCCGAACGATTCTTCCTTCATCACTCGCATCGAGTGGTCGACGTTGATCAGGATTTGCGGGGCCAGGTAGGCGCCGCCGTCATCGGCAAAGCGTTTGGGATCGAGCAGCGGCTTCGCGCCCTTGGCGATGGCCTCGGCAGTCTGGTCCCGCACCGTCTGGGCAAACCGCTTGTGCGCCATCGGGCCAAGCGTGGTCGCGGCGTCGAAGGGGTTGCCGAGCTTCAACTGGCCGACCCAGGCCACGGATTTCTCGACGAAGCTGTCGAAGAGAGATTCATGCACATAGATGCGCTCGATCCCGCAGCAGCACTGGCCCGCGTTGTACATCGCGCCGTCCATCAGCACGTCCACGGCCAGGTCCAGGTTCGCATCCTCGCGGACATAGCCCGGATCCTTGCCGCCCAGCTCCAGTCCCAGGGGCGTGAAGGTGCCCGCCGCGGCGCGTTCGATGGCCTGTCCGCCGCCGACCGAGCCGGTGAAGTTGACGAAGCCGAAGCTGCGCTGCCCGATCAGGCGTTCGGTCGTGGCATGGTCAAGGACGACGTTCTGGAACACATCCTCGGGGATGCCGGCGGCATGGAAGGCCTCGGCAATGCGCTCGCCGACCAGCAGGGTCTGGCTCGCGTGCTTCAACACCACCGTATTCCCGGCGATCAGCGCGGGGACCAGGGTGTTGATCGTGGTGAGGTAGGGATAGTTCCAGGGCGCGATGATGAAGACGACGCCCACGGCTTCGCGCGCAAGGTAGCGGCGGAACTTGTCGCTGTCCTCGATCATCTCGGGGGCCAGCGTCTTGGCCGCGATCGAGGCCATGTAGTCGGTGCGCGCATTCACCCCGCCGAACTCGCCGCCATAGCGGGTGGGGCGGCCCATCTGCCAGGCGATCTCCTCGACCACTACATCGGTCATGGCGTTCAGCTTCGCGACCCCCGCCTTGACCAGCGCGATGCGGTCTTCCAGCGACCGGGCGGCCCAGGGTTTCTGCGCGGCCCTTGCGCGCGCGACCACGGCATCGGCGGCCTCGGAGGAGAGCGGCATCCGCTCGGCGTAGACCCGGCCGTCGACGGGGGAGATGAGTTGTATCGGTTTCATTTTCGGTCCTCGTAGGTCGGGCTTCGGCCCGACATTCTTAAGAGAGTCGGGCTGAAGCCCGACCTACGTTGGTTCGCGGATTACGCCCGCTCCAGCAGCCGCTCGCGTTCGAAATCGGTCACCACGCGATCGGTCTCGGCAAGCTCCCACCGGGCGGCGTGGTGGTAGTGCTCGACCACATCGTCCCCGAAGGCCGCGCGCAGCATCTCCGAGCCGTGCAGCAGGTCCGCCGCCTCGCGCAGATTGTGCGGGATCTCGCGGATGCCCTTGGCGGCATACATGTCGCCCTTCAGCTCCGGCTCCAGCTCCATCTTCTTCTCGATCCCGTCCAGCCCCGCCGCCAGAAGCGCGGCGCAGGCGAGATAGGGGTTCACGTCGCTGCCGGGGATCCGGCATTCCACCCGGACGCCCTTGGTATGCACGCCGCAGACCCGGAAGCCAGCGGTGCGGTTGTCGGCGCTCCACACCGCCTTGGTGGGGGCGAACATGCCCACGGTGAACCGCTTGTAGCTGTTGACATAGGGCGCCAGGAACACGGTCAGGTCGCGGGCATGGTGCAGCTGCCCGGCGAGATAGTGCTTCATCACCTGCGACATGCCATGTCCGTCCTTCGGATCGGCAAAGCTGGCCTTGCCGTCCAGCGACCACAGCGACTGGTGCACATGGCTGGACGAGCCCGCCCGGCGGTGATCGTATTTGGCCATGAAGGTCACCGACTTGCCCTTTGACCAGGCGATTTCCTTGATCGCGTTCTTGGTGATCACATGGTTGTCGGCGGTGTCCAGCGCGTCGGAATAGCGGTAGTTCACCTCCTCCTGGCCGGCCTCGGCCTCGCCCTTGGAGTTCTCGACCGGGATCCCCGCGCCGAAAAGCCCGTTCCTTACGGCGCGCATCACGTCTTCTTCCTTGGTGGTCTGGAAGATGTGGTAATCCTCGTTGTAGCCCGAGACCGGCTTCAGCGCCGAAAGCCCGCCATCGCGCAGGTTCTCGTATGAGTTCTCGAACAGGTAGAACTCCAGCTCGGTCGCCATCATCGGCTCGAAGCCCATGGCGCGGGCGCGTTCGACCTGCCGCTTCAGGATCGAGCGCGGGGCGATAGGCACGTCGGCATGGGTGGCGTGGTCCTGGGTGTCGCACAGCACCAGCGCGGTGGCGGGCAGCCAGGGGACGCGGCGCAGGGTGCGCAGGTCGGGCTTCAGGACGTAATCGCCATAGCCGGTTTCCCAGCTGGTCGACTTGTAGCCCTGCACCGTGGTCATCTCCATGTCCACGGTCATCAGGTAGTTGCAGCAATGGGTTTCCTCATGGCCGCCGTCGACGAAGAACTGCGCGTGGAAGCGTTTTCCCATCAGGCGGCCCTGCATGTCGATTCCCGCCACGAGGACGGTATCGATCTCGCCGCGCGACACGGCGGCCTTCAGGTCTTCAAGCGTCAGATTTCCGGGCATGGTGCCTCTCTCATTATGTCGGATGTCAGGTCGCAGGGGACGGAATTCCCCCGGTGGCAGGCGTTCGCTGTCCGCGCGCGCCACCGAACTCCGGCTTTCGCGGCCAGCAGGGGCCGCATTCCGTGTCTTGCGGTTCAACCCGCATCCGATGATCTCCCTGCACGGGGCAATCGGCCCCGTGAATTTGATCATTCATTCACAGGTCAGGGCGCTTTCGCAAGTCCCTCTGCCGTTCTGGGTCCGCGTGCCCGGCACTGCAGCGACCTGTTCCGGGGTCAGTAACCGCGCGCGCGGTCCACGAGGTGCAGGAAGGGCTCGCCCGCCTCGCCGCGACGGATGTTCTCGGCGATGACATGCGCGGCCGTGGAGGCGCGGGTGTCGGCGGCGATATGCGGGGTGACGGTCACGGCCGGATGGCTCCAGAACGGATGGTCATGGGGCAGGGGCTCGATGCGGAAGACGTCCAGCGTGGCGTGGCCGACCTGTCCCGCGTCCAGCGCGGCGATCAGCGCCGCGTCGTCGATCAACGCGCCCCGGCCGGGGTTAAGGATCACCGCGCCCCGGGGCAGCATCGCCAGGGTCCGGGCATTCAGCAGGTTCTCGGTCTCGGGTGTCTTCGGCAGCAGCGTGACCAGGATCTCGGCCCGGGCCAGCGCCTCGTGCAGGCCCGCCTCGCCATGCAGGCAGCCGGGCTTTGCCGTCCGGCTCCAGCCCGTGACCGGGAAGTTCAGCACCCGCAGCGCCGCCGCGCAGGCCGCGCCCAGGGCGCCCATGCCCAGGATCGTCACCCCCCGCTCCCGCGCCAGGGGCGGGCAGGCCGGATCCCAGACATGGCCGGGGTTCACGATATGGCGGTCCATCCCCAGGTGATGCCGCAGCGTGTGTCCCGTGACCCATTCCACCATCCCCTCGGTCAGGCCGGGATCGACCATCCGGCACAGCGGCTGGGTCAGCGTCGGGTTGCCCACGATCCGCTCCACCCCGGCCCAGAGGTTCAGCACCGCCTTCGCCCGCCGGTAGGGCGTGAAATCCTGCAAGGGCGAGGAGGGGGCATAGACGATGTAGTCCACCGCCTCGGGCGCGGCCTCGGTCACCAGCCGGGCGTCGATCCCGGCCTCGGCCAGGGCGCGGGGCAGGGGCTCGCGATATTCCGGCCAGAGCGAGGGGGCGGCGAAAAGGACGGTCAGCATGGGCGGGCCTTCGGGCAAGGGGCAAACCCGGTGGTTATCGCCCAGGCGGCCGCGCTTGTTAAGGGCTTCCCGCCAGCACCGCCGCATTGACCGCAAGCGCCAGGATGCCGGTGTTGTAGAAGAACGAGACGATGGAATGGACCAGCACCGCCATCCGCATCGCCCGCGTCTCGGCCTGCACGTCCGAGACCTGCGCCGTCATGCCGATGGTGAAGCTGGCGTAAAGGAAATCCCAGCCGTCGGGCTCTCCCTTGCCGGGAAAGACCATGCCGGGCTGGCTGCCCCGGTAATGCAGATGCGCGTAATGCAGCCCGGCCAGGACATGCACCGTGGCCCAGCCCAGCGGCACGCCGATCAGCGCCGCCACCATGGCCGGTTCGCCGCTGTCGGGGGCGTTCAGCACCAGGAAGATCGCGGTCAGGCTGGTGACCACCGCCAGAAGCGCCAGCACCAGGATCAGCGCCACCCCCTCATCCGCCGCCGCCGAATGGCGCCGCAGCTCGGCCGGGGTCAGGGCGGGGATGCGCAGGGCCATCATGCCCAGGTAAAGCACGAAGAAGGCGTTGACGCCGGACAGAAGCGACAGCACCGGCGACATCTGCTGCACCCAGGCGATCAGCGCCAGCAGCGCGCCGATCGCGAAGGCGGCGATGAAACGGCCATGACGGGGGTGGAAGCGAAGCATCTAGCGCGGCCGGTGGACATGGGCGCTCTGCACCAGGCCGAAGCCCACCAGCAGCACCAGCATCGCCGAACCGCCATAGCTGAGCAGCGGCAGCGGCACCCCGACCACCGGGGCCATCCCCATCACCATCGACAGGTTGACCGCGATGTAGAAGAAGAAGTTCGCCGCCACCCCCAGGATCAGCAGCGCCGAGAAACGGTCCCGGTTGCGCAGCGCCGCGACGAGGCAAAAGCCGATGATCAGCGCGTACAGCACCAGAAGCGAGAAAGCCCCGACAAAGCCGAATTCCTCGGCCAGGGTGGTGAAGATGAAGTCGGTGTGCTTTTCCGGCAGGAAATTCAGCCGTGACTGCGTGCCCTGCATATAGCCCTTGCCGCCCCAGCCGCCCGACCCCAGCGCGATCTGCGCCTGGATGATGTTGTAGCCCGCCCCCAGGGGATCCGCCGTCGGATCAAGGAAGGTGTCGATCCGCTTGTACTGATAGTCGTGCAGGAACTGCCAGGGCGTGCCGCGCAGGGTGAAGACGCCGACGACCGCCGCCACCGCCACGCCGATCACCGCGCCGAAATACCACAGCGAGACCCCGGCCGCGAACATCACCGCCCCCCCGGCCAAGAGCAGCATCAGCGAGGTGCCGAGGTTCGGCTGCATCAGCACCAGCACCGTCGGCGCGACGGTCAGCAGCACCGGGATCAGCACATACAGCGGCCGCGAGACGCGCTTGGGATCCAGCCAGTCGTAATAGGCCGCCAGCATCATCACCAGGGTGAACTTCATCATCTCGGACGGTTGCAGCCGGATGAACCCCAGGTCGATCCAGCGTTGCGCCCCCATGCCGACCGTGCCGAAGAACTCCACCACCAGAAGCAGCAGGAAGGCGATGAGATAGGCCATCCCCGCCATGCTGCGCCAGAACCAGATCGGCACCAGCGCGATGCCGAACATCAGCCCCATGCCCAGGCCGAAGACCTGCATCTGGCGCAGCGCCCAGGGCTCCAGGTTGCCGCCCGCGATGGAATAAAGCATCAGGAAGCCGACCGCCGCGACGGCCGTGATCAGCACCACCAGCGGCCAGTTCAGATACAGGACCTTGCGCAGCCCCGTGGGTGCCTGCTTGACGCGGTATTCCAGGAAACTCATGGCGCGCCCCCCCCGTCAGGTCTCGGTCTTTGCCGGCACGATCCCGGTCTCGGGGTCGCGCAGCGGCAGTTCCTTCAGCATGCTCTCGATCCGCCCGCGCTGGCTGGAGGGATAGGCCTCCAGCGAGGGCAGGCCGTCGGACATGGCGCGCAGGATCACGTCGCGGGCGATGGGGGCCGCGGCGGTAGAGCCGCCCCCGCCGTGTTCCACCACCACCGCCACCGCATAGCGCGGCGCGTCGAAGGGCGCGAAACCCACGAACAGCGCATGGTCGCGGCGGTCCCAGGGCAGGTCGTCGTTCGAGATCACCCCGGCTTCGCGCTCTGCCTTCGAGATGTTGCGCACCTGGCTGGTGCCGGACTTGCCGGCAAAGATCATGGTCGGGTCCACGACGCGGCTGGACTTGCCGGTGCCGTGGTCGCCGTTCACCACCTCGTGCATGCCCAGCCGCACGCCGTCGAGATGGGCTTGCGGGATCTCCAGCAGCGGGGCCTCTGCCAGGGGCAGTTCCTGGTCGTTGACCATCCGCACCAGCCGCGGGACAAGCGCCCGCCCGCTGGCGATCCGCGCGGTCATCACGGCAAGCTGGAGCGGAGAGGTCAGCACATAGCCCTGCCCGATCGAGGCGTTGATCGTGTCGCCGATCCGCCAGTCCTGCTTGTGCTTCTCCAGCTTCCACTGCTTGTCCGGCATGATGCCTTCGGTGATCGCCGACATCGGGATGTCGAAACGCTGCCCGAGGCCCAGCTTGCGGCCCATCTCGGCGATCTTGTCGATGCCGACCTTCTGCGCGATGTCGTAGTAATAGACGTCGCAGCTTTCCGACAGGGAGCGCACCAGCCCGACCGAGCCATGCCCGCCGCGCTTCCAGCAGTGGAACCGCCGCCCGCCATATTCGATATAGCCCGGACAGCGCACCCGGGTTTCCGGCGTGATCACCCCGGCCTCCAGCGCCGCCAGCGCCGTGACCATCTTGAAGGTGGATCCCGGCGGATAGGCCCCCGAGACGGTCTTGTTCGCCAGCGGCCGATGGTCGTTCTCCATCAGCACCTTGTAGTCGGTATGGCTGATGCCGCGCACGAAGAGGTTCGGGTCGAAGGACGGGGCCGAGGCGCAGCAGATGATGTCGCCGTTGGTGACATCCACCATCACCACCGCCGCACTTTCCGCGCCCAGCCGCGCCTGGGCAAAGTTCTGCACGCCCGCGTCGATGGTCAGCCGGATGTCGGCGCCCGCGTCACCTTCCTGCCGCTCCAGCTCGCGCATGACCCGCCCGGCCGAGTTCACCTCGATCCGCTTGGTCCCGGCATGGCCGCGCAGCGTGTCCTCCATCCACTTCTCGACCCCGATCTTGCCGATCTGGAACTTGGGAATGCGCAACAGCGGATCGGGACTCTGCAATCCCTCCAGGTCCTTTTCGCTGACCGGGCCGACATAGCCGACGACATGGGCGAAATCGGTGTCCAGCGGATATTTCCGCGACAGGCCCACCTCGGGCGTGACGCCGGGCAGGGCCGGGGCGTTCAGCGCGACCTTCGAGAAATCGGTCCAGCTCAGCCGCTCGGCCACGGTGACCGGCACGAAGGCGCTCAGCGACTTGACCTCCTCGATGGCGCGCTCGACCTCCTCGGGCGTCATTGGGATGACCCTGGCCAGGCGGCGCAGCACCAGTTCCGCATCGCCCGCCGCCTCGCGCGTGATGACGACGCGGTAGTTCTGCTCGTTGTTGGCGATCAGCTTGCCGTTGCGGTCGCGGATCAGCCCCCGGTCCGGAGGAATCAGGCGGATGCTGATCCGGTTCTCCTCGGCCAGAAGCTTGAACTCGTCGGCCTGTTCGACCTGCAGGTAGCGCATCCGGACGCCCAGGACCGCGACCATGGCCCCCATCGCCCCGCCCAGCATCAGGGTGCGCCGGTTCAGCTGGCGGTTGCTTTCCTCGGCCTCGCGGGGATTGCGTCTCACAGCCGCCTCCCGAAATCATCCACCTCGCCCATCGCGGGCTTGCGCAGGTCGAAGATCAGCCGCGACAGGCCCACGACCAGCGGATAAAGCGCGATCGACCACAGCATCTGAACCACGGCAAAACCGAAGGGCGGCTGCGGCACGAAGGCCAGCCCCAGCGCCAGCCGGTAGGACAGCAGCATCGCCAGCATCACGCCCGAGACCAGCACCCATTCCACGATGAAATTCAGCTCTCGCGTCAGCGCGATGCGCGAGCGCAGGAACTCGGTCGCCAGGACCACGATGGCGGTCCACAGGCCCGGCGGCCGCATCAGCACCAGGTCCTCAAGCAGGATCACCCCGGCGATCAGCGGCATCGGCAGGAAATCCGGCCGCCGCACGATCCAGGCCAGGATCAGGCAGATGAGGAGGTCCGGCCCCGGCAGCGCCCCCGGCGCATGGTTCAGCGGCAGAAGCCGCACGAACAGCAAGAGCAGCGCAAGGCCCAGGAACAGCGCGCGGAAGATCCAGTGCGTCTGGCGCCAGAAATCATCCATCGCCCGCATCCGCCCCCTCGGCCGCACCCGAGCCGCCCGCCTCGACGCTGCCGCCCTCGATCGCGGTCGGGGGCGTGCCCGCCGCGCTCTCGGCCGCCGCGGCCGAGGTGTCGGGCATCGGCGGCAGCACCGGCGGCGCGATCAGCCCGCCCGGATCGGTGATCGGCTCCAGCTCGTGGCTGCGCAGCACCCGCAGGAACTCCAGTCGCTGGTAATCGGCGGCCAGCACCACCCGCAGCCGCTTGTCCGTGCCCAGCGCGACCTGTCCGACCAGAAGCCCCGCCGGGAACACCCCGCCATCGCCCGAGGTCACCACCCGGTCGCCCGGCCGCACCTCGTCGGTATCCTCGATGAACTCCAGGGGCGGCAGCGGGCTGTTGTCGCCCGACAGGATCGCCTTCTGCCCCGAGGGCTGCACCGTGACCGGGATCCGGCTGTTGGTATCGGTGACCAGGATCACCCGGCTGGTGCGCTCGCCCACGCCCGAGATCCGGCCGACCACCCCGATCCCGTCCATCGTCGCCCAGCCGTCGCGGATCCCGTCCCGCGCGCCCACGTTCAGCAGCACCGACTGCCGGAACGGACTGCCGCTATCGGCCATCACCACCCCGGTGACATGGGTGAACTTCGGGTCCAGCCGCACCTGGTTCAGGTCCAGAAGCCGCGCGTTCTTCTGCTCCAGCTGCAGCGCGGCCTCCTTCCAGGCCTCCATCTTGCGCAATTCCTCGCGCAGCTCGCGGTTCTGCTCCAGAAGTTGCGCATAGGACTGGAAGTCGCCCAGCACGTCCGAGGCCCAGGTGACCGGCGCCATCGCCCAGCTCATCGAGGGCACGACCGCGTCGATCAGCGCCGCGCGGAACCGCTCGACGCGCGGGGAATCGATCCGCCACAGCAGGAACAGGCCAAGCAGGATCAGCACCGCGATCCCCACCAGCAGGCGGCGGAGCGGGCGCTGGAATTCCTCCGGTCCGATGCGGGTCTTGGCCAAGGCTACAGCCTTCCCTTCCGGGGTTCAGGCGTCAGGTATCGTAGTCGATCACATGCCGAAGCTGTTTCTCGTATTCCAGAGCCTTCCCCGTCCCCAGCGCAACACAATTCAGTGACTCGTTCGCCACCGAGATCGAAAGCCCGGTCTGTTCGCGCAGGGAAAGGTCCAGCTCGCCCAGAAGCGCGCCGCCCCCGGTCAGCATCACGCCCCGATCGACGATATCGGCCGCAAGGTCCGGCGGCGTCGCCTCCAGCGCCTGCATCACCGCGTCGCAGATCTGCTGCACCGGCTCGGCCAGCGCCTCGGCGACCTGGGCCTGGTTGATCTCGGTCTCCTTCGGCACGCCGTTCAGAAGGTCGCGGCCACGAATGGTCATCGAGGCCCCGCGCCCGTCATCCGGCATCCGCGCCGTGCCGATGCTGGTCTTGATCCGCTCGGCCGTCGATTCCCCGATCAGCAGGTTCTGGTGCCGGCGCAGATAGCTCACGATGGCCTCGTCCATCCGGTCGCCGCCGACGCGGACCGAACGGGCATAGACGATGTCGCCAAGGCTGAGGACCGCCACCTCCGTGGTGCCGCCGCCGATGTCCACGACCATGTTGCCGGTCGGCTCGGTGATCGGCATCCCCGCCCCGATGGCCGCCGCGATCGGTTCCGCGATCAGCCCGGCGCGCTTGGCGCCCGCCGACAGCACCGACTGCCGGATCGCCCGCTTTTCCACCGGCGTCGCGCCATGCGGCACGCAGACGATGATCTTCGGCTTGGAGATGGTGGAGCGTTTGTGCACCTTGCGGATGAAATGCTTGATCATCTCCTCCGCCGCCTCGAAATCGGCGATCACCCCGTCGCGCATCGGGCGGATCGCCTCGATCGTGCCGGGGGTGCGGCCCAGCATCAGCTTGGCATCCTCGCCCACCGCCAGGACCTGCTTCTTGCCGTCCTTGTTGTGATAGGCCACCACCGAGGGCTCGTTCAGCACGATCCCCTTGCCCCGGATGTAGACCAGCGTGTTCGCGGTCCCAAGGTCGATGGCCATGTCCGACGAGAAGAGGCCGGGGAGAAGCGACATGTGGGTTCCTTCGCGCTGGCAATACGGAAACACCCGACTCGGGGTCCAGTCCCGGCGAGGCGCCTCCTTATAGGGTCGCAGCGGATGAAGCGGAAGCCCCGGGGGCGGCGATGTGCTCAAATCCGCGTGCATGGACAATGCGAACTATTCCCTCGACCGCGGCGCCGTTTGTTGCAGCAGGCTTGCACATTTCCGATGTCTTGGCATTCTCCACCCTGACAGGCGGGGGGCGGACATGGCGGGTGTGAGGGGCAGGGTGGCGCTGGTGACGGGGGCGGGCAGCGCCGGGGGAATCGGTTTCGCCATCGCCCGGGCGCTGGCGCAGGCCGGCGCCAGGATGGCGGTGACGGCGACGACCGGCCGGATCCACGACCGCGCCGCCACGCTGGGCTGCCTTGGCCATGTCGCCGACCTGACCGATCCGGCGCAGGTCACGGGCCTTTTCGCCGCGGTCGGGGCCGCGCTCGGCCCGGTCGAGATCCTGGTCAACAACGCCGGCATGGTGCAGACCGGCCGCGAGGTGGACCGCGCCCGCCTTGCCGGGTGGAGCGATCAGGCCTGGGCGCATCACATGGCGCTGAACATCAACACCACCTTCCACTGCTGCCGCGCCGCCCTGCCGGGAATGGCCGAACGCGGGTTTGGCCGGATCGTCAACATCTCCAGCGTGACCGGGCCGGTCGTGACCATCGACGGCTCATCCGCCTATGCCACGGCCAAGGCTGCGATCACCGGGATGACCCGCTCCATCGCGCTGGAATACGGGCGGCAGGGGATCACCTGCAACGCGATCCTGCCTGGCTGGATCGCGACCGAAAGTTCCTCCGAGGACGAGATCGCCGCCGGAACCCGTACCCCCGCCGGCCGCCCCGGCACCCCGGACGAGATCGCCGCCGCCGCGCTGTTCCTCGCCTCGGACGAGGCGAGCTATGTCACCGGGACGATGCTGGTGGTCGATGGCGGCAACACGCTGCAAGAGATGAAAGGCGGCTGAGCGCCTGCCGCGCCATTTCCTCGGTTCCGCCGGGCGCGCCGGAAACCCGGCCATGGCAAGGCGGCCCCGACCCATGCCGGACGCAGGGGATTTTCGGCATGGCGTTTCCTCTCCGCTGCCGTATTCCTACCCTTTGGCCGGGGAGTGTTCCCGTCGCCCCATGAGCCGCCGACCTGTCGGTCGCGCCGCGCGTCCCGCAACGCCTGCGTCAGCAACCCTTGCCGAGGGAGTGCGGGCCAAGAGTTAATAAACTCCTAACCCGCACTTCCAAGTCTTTGATTTTCCGGGGTAGTGCGCGTTTGTCCACTGTGGACAGCCTCACTCTCCGTGATAGGAAACCGTCTTCACATCCTCGCCCGGAGCGGTCTTCTGCCGCCGGATGATCAGCCGGTTCAGCGCGTTGATATAGGCCCGGGTCGAGGCGACGATCGTGTCGGTATCGGCGGCCGAGCCGGTCACGATCCGCCCCTCCTCCTCCAGCCGGACCGAGACGGTCGCCTGCGCGTCGGTCCCCTCAGTCACCGCATGGACCTGATAGACCTGCAGGTTGGCCTTGTGGGGGAAGAGCATCTTCACGCAGTTGAACGCCGCATCCACCGGCCCGTCGCCGGTGGCGTCGATGTGGTGGTCCACCCCGTCGACGGTCAGGATCATGTCCGCCTCCTGCGGCCCCTCGGTCCCGCAGACCACCCGCAGCTTCTTCAGCTGGAGGAATTCGTAGGCGTCGTTCGACTGCTCGTCCGAGACCAGCGCGATCAGGTCGTCGTCGTAGACCTCCTTCTTGCGGTCGGCGAGCGCCTTGAAGCGGACGAAGACGTCATTCAGCTGGTTGTCGGCGAGGTCGAAGCCCAGTTCCTTCAGCTTGGCCCGCAGCGCGGCCCGCCCCGAATGCTTGCCCATCGCGATGTTCTTGGCCGTCAGCCCGATATCCTCGGGCCGCATGATCTCGAAGGTCTGGACGTTCTTCAGGACCCCATCCTGGTGGATGCCGGATTCGTGCAGGAAGGCGTTCTTGCCGACGATGGCCTTGTTGAACTGGACCGGGAAGCCGGAGACCTGGCTGACGCGGCGGCTCAGGTTCATGATCTTGGTGGTGTCGATCCCGGTCTGGAACGGCAGGATGTCGTTGCGGACCCGCATCGCCATCACCACCTCTTCCAGCGCGGTGTTCCCGGCCCGCTCACCCAGGCCGTTGATCGTGCATTCGATCTGCCGGGCGCCCGCCTCCACCGCCGCCAGGGCGTTGGCGGTGGCCATGCCGAGGTCGTTGTGGCAGTGGGTGGCGAAGATGATCTTGTCGGCGCCCGGGACCCGCTCCAGCAGCATCCGGATGATCTTCGCGGATTCCATCGGGTAGGTGTAGCCGACGGTGTCGGGGATGTTGATCGTCGTCGCCCCGGCCTTGATCGCGATCTCGACCACCCGGCAGAGGTAGTCCGGTTCGGTCCGGGTCGCGTCCATCGGCGACCACTGGACGTTGTCGCAGAGGTTGCGGGCGTGGGTCACCGTCTCGTGGATCCGCTCGGCCATCTGGTCCATGTCCAGGTTCGGGATCGCGCGGTGCAGGGGAGAGGTGCCGATGAAGGTGTGAATGCGGGGGGATTTCGCGTGGCGGACGGCCTCCCAGCAGCGGTCGATGTCCTTCTGGTTCGCGCGGGCGAGGCCGCAGATGGTGCTGTTCTTCGCGCGTTTCGAGATTTCGCTGACGGCGGCGAAGTCGCCCTCGCTGGCGATGGGGAAGCCCGCCTCGATGATGTCGACGCCCATCTCGTCCAGGAGGCCGGCGATCTCCAGCTTCTCCTCATGGGTCATGGTCGCGCCGGGCGATTGCTCGCCATCGCGCAAGGTGGTGTCGAAGATGACGACGCGGTCCTGGGTGGTGCGGTCTTGTATGGTCATGGATCTGGTCCTTGGATCTTAGCTGCAGAGCGGGGCGCTGGTCACCTCTGAGCGGTCGCGCCCGGGGGCACGCTCAGAGGCGGCTAAGAAGAAGAAGTCCAAGGGGCATCGCGAGGCGCGGAGCGGCCTCGGCGGTGGAGCGGATCTGGGGTCCCCTGGTCATGGGGCCGGACTATAGGGCGGAAATCGGCGAAGGGAAGGGGATTTCTGCAACCGGGTGCCGTCGCCGGGGGCATCGAG
>NZ_JAYRUJ010000018.1:0-66046 GCF_041919135.1 Tabrizicola sp.
TGGCCGAGTTCGACACGCCGGACTGGGCCCCGCCGGAAGCCCAGCAATGGGCGGCGGGCCAGATCACCCGCTTCGGGGCCGAGATCGTCGGCGTGGTCGCCGCGAATGACGGCACCGGCGGCGGCGCGATCGCGGCCTTCAAGGCGGCGGGCGTCGATCCGGTTCCGCCGGTCACGGGCAATGACGCGACCATCGCGGCGCTGCAACTGATCATCTCGGGCGACCAGTACAACACCATCTCCAAGCCTTCGGAGATCGTGGCGGCGGCGGCAGCCAATGTCGCGGTGGCCTTCCTCAAGGGCGAGACGCCCGAGGCGAAGACCACCCTCTACGACACGCCGTCCGAGCTTTTCGTCCCGGCGGTGGTGACGGCCGAGAACATCAAGGCGGAGATCTTCGACAAGGGCATCAACACGCCCGAGGAAATCTGCACCGGCGAATATGCCGAAGGTTGCAAGGCGCTGGGGATCACCCAGTAAGCCATGATACCGCCCGGTCCCTTCGGGGGCCGGGCACCACATGGGGGAAATGAACATGCAGGCACGCGAACGGCTGCCCGCCAAGGGCGAGCGCATCCTCTCGCTCCGGGGCGTCTCGAAACGCTTCGGCGCGGTCTCGGCGCTGACCGACATCGAGCTTGACGTCCACGCGGGCGAGGTGGTGGCGCTGGTCGGCGACAATGGCGCGGGCAAGTCCACGCTGGTCAAGGTGCTGGCGGGCGTCCACCAGCCGACCGAGGGCGCCATCGAATACATGGGCCGCCCGGTGACCCTGGACACGCCTGCGACGGCGCTGGAGATGGGGATCGCCACCGTCTTCCAGGACCTCGCGCTGTGCGAGAACCTCGACGTGGTGGCGAACCTGTTCCTGGGCCATGAGCTTTCGCCCTGGCGACTGGACGAGGTGCAGATGGAGGTCCGGGCCTGGACGCTCCTCAAGGAACTGGCCGCGCGCATCCCTTCGGTCCGTGAACCCGTCGCCTCACTGTCGGGCGGCCAGCGGCAGACCGTCGCCATCGCCCGCTCCCTGCTGCTTGATCCCCGCATCATCATGCTGGACGAGCCGACCGCCGCGCTGGGCGTCGCGCAGACGGCGGAGGTGCTGAACCTGATCGAGCGCGTCCGCGACCGGGGCCTGGGCGTCATCATCATCAGTCACAACATGGAAGACGTCCGCGCCGTGGCCGACCGGATCGTCGTGCTGCGGCTCGGCCGGAACAACGGCGTCTTCACCGCCGAGACCTCGCATCAGGACCTGGTCGCCGCGATCACCGGGGCCAGCGAGAATGCCGTCTCGCGGCGGCAGGAACGGCTGGCCGCCGAAGCAGGGGGGACCCCGGCATGAGCGACAAACCCACCCTCGACCGCGCCGACGCCCGCGTCCGGCACGACGACAGCCTGACCGGCGCGCTGAAGGATTTCACCGACCGGCTGCGGTCGGGCGACCTGGGGATGCTGCCGGTCATCATCGGGCTGGTGCTGATTTCCACCGTGTTTTCAATGCTGAACCCGGTGTTCCTGGCGCCGAACAACCTCGTCAACCTTCTTTTCGACTGCGCCACCGTGGGCGTCATCTCCCTGGGTATCGTCTGTGTGCTGATGCTGGGCGAGATCGACCTCTCCGTCGGCTCGATGAGCGGGCTTGCCTCGGCCATGATCGGCGTCCTCTGGGTCAACGCGGGTGTCTCGCTGCCCCTCGCCATTCTTGCGGCACTGGCCACCGGCGCGCTGATCGGCGCGGTCTATGCGGTGCTTTACAACCGGCTCGGGATGCCCAGCTTCGTCTCCACCCTCTCGGGCCTTCTCGCCATCCTCGGGCTCCAGCTCTACATCCTCGGCCCGACCGGCTCGATCAACCTGCCCTTCGCCTCGCCGCTGGTGGGCTTCGGGCAGCTGTGGATCCTGCCTGCCTGGCTTTCCTATCTGCTGGGCCTGCTGCCGGGCGCGGTGATGGTCTGGGTCGGCCTGTCGGTGATGAAGCAGCGCCAGGCGGCGGGCCTGTCCTCTCAGCCGCTCACCCGGCTTGTCCTCAAGGCCGTCGCGCTGACCGTGGCGCTGGAGGGCGCGATCTACTATCTGCACCTCGGGCGCGGCGTGCCGGTGATGTTCGGCCTTTTCGTCCTTCTGGCCGTGATCCTGAACTACGGCCTGACCCGCACCCAATGGGGCCGGTCGATGTTCGCCGTCGGCGGCAACAAGGAGGCCGCGCGGCGATCGGGGATCAATGTCCGCCGCATCTATCTCTCGGCCTTCATGCTCTGCTCCACGCTCGCGGCCCTGGGCGGCATCCTCTCGGCCTCGCGCCTCGCCTCCTCCAGCCAGCAGGCGGGCACCGGCGACGTGAACCTGAACGCCATCGCGGCGGCGGTGATCGGCGGCACCAGCCTGTTCGGCGGGCGTGGCTCCGCCTGGTCGGCGGTGCTGGGGATCATCGTGATCCAGGCGATTTCCAACGGGCTGACGCTGCTGAACCTGTCGTCATCCCTGCGCTACATGATCACCGGGGGCGTGCTTGCCGTCGCCGTGATCGTCGACAGCCTGGCCCGCCAGTCGCGCGTCAGCCATGGCCGGGGGTAAGGAGACCGAGATGAGACTGAACGGTAAAACGGCCGCGATCACCGGCGCGGCCTCGGGGATCGGCCTCGAATGTGCCCGCGCCATGCTGGCGGAAGGGGCAAGGGTCGTGCTGATCGACCGCGCGGGGGACCGGCTGCAAGCCCTGTGCGAGGAACTGGGACCGCAGGCGATGCCTCTGGTGGTCGATCTCCTCGATGGCGCGCAGGTCAGCGGGATGCTGCCCCGCATCCTGGCGCTCGTCGGCCAGCTCGACATCTTCCACGCCAATGCGGGGGCCTATGTCGGCGGGCCGGTGCAGGACGGCGATCCCGATGCCTGGGACCGGATGCTCAACCTCAACATCAACGCGGCCTTCCGCTCGATCCATGCGGTGCTCCCCCACATGATCGAGCGGAAGACGGGTGACATCGTGCTGACCTCTTCCATCGCCGGTGTCGTGCCCGTGGTGTGGGAACCGATCTACACCGCCTCGAAATTCGCCGTGCAGGCCTTTGCCCATACGATCCGCCGCCAGCTTGCCCCCCACGGCATCCGCGTCGGTTCGGTCCTGCCCGGCCCGGTGGTCACGGCGCTGCTGGACGACTGGCCCAAGGCGAAGATGGAGGAAGCCCTGGCCAACGGCAGCCTGATGCAGCCCACGGAGGTGGCCGAGGCGGTGCTGTTCATGCTGACCCGCCGCAAGGGCGTGGTGGTGCGGGACCTGGTGATCCTGCCCAATACGGTGGACCTCTGAGATGCTGATCGGGGTCGATGTCGGAACCGGATCGGCGCGGGCGGGGGTGTTCGACGCCGAGGGCCGCTTGCTGGGCGTGGGCAAGCGCCCCGTCACCATGTGGCAGGAGCCGGGTGAGATCGTCGAGCAATCCTCCGACCAGATCTGGCAGGCGGTCTGTTCGGCGGTGCGCGAGGCTGTGAGCGCCTCCGGCATCGACCCGCAGTCGATCAAGGGCATCGGCTTCGACGCCACCTGTTCGCTGGTCGCCGTGGGACCCGAGGGCGAGGGCATCCCCGTCGGCCCCTCCGGCGACCCGGCGCGCAACGTCATCGTCTGGATGGACCACCGCGCGCAGGCCGAGGCCGAGGAGATCAACGCGGGCGACCATGCCGTGCTGGATTACGTCGGCGGCCGCATCTCGCCGGAGATGGAGACGCCGAAACTTCTCTGGCTTTCCCGCCACCTGCCCGACAGCTTTGCCAAAGCCGCGCATTTCTTCGACCTGTCGGACTACCTGACCTGGCGCGCGACGGGCCGCCTGGCGCGGTCCTCCTGCACGGTCACCTGCAAATGGACCTATCTTGCGCATGAGGGCCGCTGGGATCCGGGCTATTTCCGCGCCATCGGTCTGGGCGCCCTGGCCGACGAGGACTTCCGGCGCATCGGGACCGAGGTCGTTCCGCCGGGCACCCCGCTGGGGGGCCTCAGGGCAACCGCCGCCGCCGATCTCGGCCTGCCCGCCGGGGTAACGGTCGCCGCCGCGCTGATCGACGCCCATGCCGGGGGGCTTGGCACGCTTGGCGTCCGGATGGAGACGGCCGGGGACCCCACCCGCCGCCTTGCCTATATCTTCGGCACCTCGGCCTGCTCCATGGCCTCGACGCAGGCGGCCACCCCGGTCCCCGGCGTCTGGGGGCCGTATTTCGACGCCATGCTGCCGGGCCTCTGGCTGAACGAGGGCGGCCAGTCCGCCGCCGGGGCGGCGCTGGACCACCTCGTCCACCTGCACCGCGATGCCCCCGCCCTAGCCGCCGAGGCCGGGACGCGCGGCCTCTCCCTCATCGCCCATGTCGCCGCCCATGCCGCAACCCTGGCCCCGACCCTGTCGGACACGATCCGCGCCGCCGCCGAGATCATCGTCGTGCCCGAGTTCATCGGCAACCGCTCGCCCTTCGCCGAGCCGGACGCGCGGGCGGTCATCTCGGGGCTTGGCCTCGATCGCGGGATCGACAGCCTGGCGCAGCTTTATCTCGCCGGACTCTCGGGCATCGGCTATGGGCTGCGGCAGCTTCTCGACCGTTTCGCCGACAAGGGGATCGGGATCGACACGATCATCGCCAGCGGCGGCGCGGCGCAAAGCCCGCTGTCCTGCCAGATCCTCGCCGACAGCGCCGCCCGCCCGGTTGCCCTTCCCGCCGCGCCCGAGCCGGTGCTTCTTGGCTCGGCCATGCTTGCCGCCACCGCTTCGGGCCTATACCGGACCGCCGCCGAGGCCATGGCGGCGATGTCGGGAAGCGCCAGGGTCTTCCTGCCGGCAAGCGGCGATCCGGCACGGCTTCATGCCGTCCGCTACGAAGCCTTCTCGGCGTTCCAGCACACCGCGCGGGTGCTGCGGGGGAACCTTCGATCGCGTTAGGCCCACCCGCGAAGGCAAATCATGACCGGCTGCGGTGCATGGCCACCAGCATCCGCATGCGGGGGCCAGCGTGCTGGAAGAACATCCTATAGGCCTCGCAAAGATAGTTCTTCGGGCCGTCGCCTGACCCGAGGAACCGATGTTTCGGACAGCCGCCGTTGCAGGCAAAGAGAAATGGGCATTTCCGGCATTCGGCCGTCAGGCTGTCCGCCTTGTCCTGGCCGAAGGCCCGCGCCTTCTCGGACCAGACCAGATCGCGCAGGGGCGTTTCCGCGATGTTTCCGATCCGGTAGGGCGGATAGACGAAGTGGTCGCAGGCATAGACGTCGCCGTTATGCTCCAGCGCCAGCGCGTTGCCGCAGGTTTCGGCGAAGAGGCACAGCGTCGAAGGCAAGCCCGCCCAAAGCGCCAGTTGCGTCTCGATGAACTGCACGAAGACGCGGCCGACGTCCTGGCGATACCAGATGTCGAAGATGTCACAGAGGAACTTGCCATAGGCCCTGGGGGCGACGCTCCACGGGGCGAGGGGGAGGTCGGGGCCGGTTTCGATCTGCGGCGGGGCGGCCATCCGGTTGCCGCTGGCGCGTTCGACGATCGGGATGAATTGCAGATAGGGCGAGCCGAGATCGCGCAGGAAACGGTAAAGCTCCTTGCCGCGATGGACATTGGCGTGGTGCACCGTCGTCAGGATGTTGAACTCGACCCCGGCGGCGCGCAGGTGGTCCAGCCCCCGCATCACCATGTCGAAGGTGGGCCGGCCGGCGCGGTCCCTGCGGTAGTGGTCGTGCTTCTGCCGCGGGCCATCGACGCTGAGGCCCACCAGGAAATCCTGCGCGGCCAGAAAGGCCGCCCAATCCGCGTCCAGGAGGGTGCCGTTGGTCTGGATGCTGTTGGTGATCCTGACACCGTCCGGGCGATGCCTGGCTTGCAGTTCGACGATCCGGCGGAAGTAATCCAGGCCAAGCAGCGTGGGCTCTCCTCCCTGCCAGGCGAAGTGGACCTCGGCCTGCCCCGCCTCGAGCGTGGTCGCGATATGCGCGCGGACATAGCGGTCCAGCGTCGTCTCCGACATGCGGAATTTCCGCTCGGCCGGGTACTGCGCTTCCTTCTCGATATAGTAGCAATAGCTGCAGTCTATGTTGCAGCGCGGCCCGACCGGCTTGGTCATCAGGTGATACGGGGTGGCGGTCATGGTGTCGGCTGGTCCCCGCGGGGAAATCGCCTGCTCTCCTCCGGCAGGTTCAGGTCCATGTGGTTGCGCAACGCTCGCTCGCCCGTTGCAGGGGCTGGTAGTCCCGGGGGAGAGTGTATTGCAGCATCATATCAGGCCGGATGAAGCGCCATGTGAAGATGGATCTTGTTCAGAACCTGCGGCTTCACGCCGCATACGCCTTCTCGGGGCCAGACGGGCGGCCCGCCGCATCGGGGCCTGCGGGCGCTGGCTTGCAAATCCTTGGATAACCTGGGTGAATCTGGGAAGCGTGGTGCCGGTGAAGGGACTCGAACCCCCGACCCCATCATTACGAATGACGTGCTCTACCAGCTGAGCTACACCGGCACGCTTCCATGGCCCGGCTATTAGCACCGGCTGCCGCGACTGTGTAGCCCCAATTTGCGCCCGTCAGGTCGCGCGGCGGGCGATCTCGTCCAGGGGCGGCTGTTCCTCGGGTTCCTCCGGCGGGGGCAGGGCTTCGGGCTCCGGCTCGGGGCGGGGCTCGATCAGGGGCAGAAGCTCGGCCAGGGCAGGAGAGGCGGCGGCGGTCGCCGGGGGCTCGCGCCAGGAGAGGGTGTCGAAGCTGCCGCAATTGTCGCAGACCGGCTGCCAGCCGTCATGGATCGCGTGGCAATGGTCGCAGACCCATTGCGGCCCGCGCGGGGCGGCGATGGCCTTGGCCACCAGTTCGCGCACGGCGGCATCCTCGGCCCCTTCGCCGCGCGCGATCGAGGCGAGGATCGCCAGCGACCGCTGGGTCGGATGGCGCGTCGGCACGTCGCCAAGCGCGCGGCGGGCCTCGGGGAAATCCTCGGCCGCGACCAGAAGCTCGGCCAGGAGCATCCGCGTCTCGTCGTGGTCGGGGTGCAGCGCGGTCAGGGTGCGGAAGCGTTTCAGGCGCTCTTGCGGCGTTTCCTGCGGCTCGATCGCGGCGAAGGCGGCGGCGAGGTCGGGGTGGGGCATGACCTCCCAGGCCTTCTTCAGGACGCGGGTGGCGTTGCGGTGTTCGCCCTTGCCGACATAGCCCCGGGCGGCCATGGCGGCGGCGGGGACCAGATCCGGCGAAAGCCGGTTCGCCTCGATGGCGGCTTCACGGGCCTCGATGCTGGCGCTTTCGTCGATCACGCTGCGCGCCTGTTGCAGCGCCAGCACTGCGTCGCGGCGGCGGTAGACGTCCTTGGGCAGGGTGCCGGCCTTGAGCTTCGCGCCCAGCGTCGCCCGTGCCCCGGACCAGTCGCCGGCGTCGGATTGCAGCTTGAGCAGGATGTCCTGCGTCTCGGCATGGCGCGGGCGGAGCTGGAACGCCTTTTCGGCCAGTTTCAGGGCCAGTTCGCGGTCGCCCTCGGCCAGTTTCTGCTGCATCAGGCCGCGCACGCCGACGAAGCGGGTCGCGTCCTGGGCCAGCAGCGCCTTGTAGGCCTCGGTCGCCTCTTTCCGCTCGCCCGCCGCCTCGGCCGCCTGGGCGATCAGGAGCGTGGTGAGTTCGGGCTTGCGCAGCAGGCGCTCGGCGCTGCGGGCGCGGAACAGGGCCTGGCGCGGCTCGCCCGAGGCGAGGGCCAGCATCGCCTCGGACAGGGCGCGATAGCCCTTGCGCTCGCGGTTGCGGTCGAAATAGCGGGAAATCGCGGTCTCGTCGCCGTTCAGGAAGCGGATCACCGCGCCCAGAAGGCCAAGGATCCGCAGCGCCAGCCAGACGGCCAGCAACAGGAGGACGGCAAGGATGACGGCCTGGACCGGGCCGATGGTGAACTCCCACCCGGCGACGGTGATGCGCATGGCGCCGCCGGTTTCGGCAAGGATCCCGGCCCCGATGGCCAGGGCGGCGACGAGGGCGATGAACAGGATGACCTTGGTCAGCGATACCAGCATCACTTGCCCTCCAGCGCGGCAAGAACGGTCAGCCGCGCCTCGGCCCGGGCGCTCCAGTCGGCGAGGGGCGCGCGGATCGGTTCGGGCAGGGTCTTCACCTCGGCCAGGGCGTCGGCAAGGCGGCCCTCGGACAAGGCGAATTCGGCGCGGGAGAGCACGGCGTCGGGGTCGTCGCCTTCGCGCGGGGTGAGGGAGCGCGCGCCGGTCTGGGCGGCGAGGAAATCGGTCAGCCGCGCCCCCCAGCCGGTATCCGGGGCGTTGGCGCGGGCGAGTTGCAGCGCCTGCCGCGCGGCCTCGGGGAAGTCTGCCTGCAGCGCGGCGAGGGTCGCGATCCCGGCGGCATGGGGCGAAAGGCTGGCGGCGAGGTCGGGATCGTTCAGCGCGGCAAGCTCGGCCTCGAAGGGGACGCCGGAGGCCACCGCCTCGCGCAGCTGGTCGAGCCGGGCCTTGTGCGCCGCCGCTTCGGCTGCGGCTGTCGCCTCCTCGGCGCGGCGGGAAGCCTCGGCTTCGGCCTCGGCCAGGCGGGCGAGGGCGGCGTCGACCTCGGCCTGATCGGCGGCGGCGGGCTGGGCGGAGAGCTGCTGCTCCAGCTTGGCGAGGCGCGCGGCCAGGGCGGCGGTGCCGGCATCACCGTCCTGGGGCAGGCTCTCGATCGCGGCAAGGCGCTGGTCCAGATCGTCCAGCCGCGCGGTATCGGGCTGGGACGCGGGTGCGCCTTCCAGCGCGGCAAGGCGGGTGGCGACCGTCCCGACCTCGGAGCGGAGCGCGGCGAGGGCGGCGGCCTGGTCCTGGTCGGCCTGGGCCAGGGGGGCGAGATCGGCGGGCGGCGTGGGCGGCGGGACAAGGCCGAAGACGTTGTAATGCGAGAGCGCAAAGCCCCCCAGCGCCGCCAGGGCGCCGCCAAGCAGGGGGCCGAGGATGCCGGGACCGCGCCGGGGCGGCGGGGATGGCGGCGGAACGGCCGCGGGGTCGGCGGGTGCGGAATCCGGATGCGGCAGGACCTCGGCGGCCAGGGCGTCCGCAGGCAGGGCATCGGGGGGCAGGGAGGGGCTTTCCGCCGCCGCCTCGGCCGGGGTGTCGGCTGCGGCTTCGGCCTCTGCCTCGGTCAGGGGATCCTTGCGTCTTGCCATGGCAGCGGCCCTTTCACCAATTCCTTCCCACCTAAGCACTCGCCGCAGGGGCGTTCAAGGCGGCGGCGCTCAAGGCGGCGGGGCTGCGGCAATCAGCTCGTCCAGACCCTGAAGCATCGCCTCGGCATCCGGCCGCCGGGCCACCACCATCCGCCCCGTCAGGCCCTGCAGCTCATCGGCCACGTTCCGGCTCATCGCCACCAGGCCGAGGTCGGCGGCATGGTCCGGCGGCAGGGCGGCCCGGAACAGCGCCGCGCTGCGGGGCGAGAACAGCGGCACGACCACAACGCCAGGCCTCCGCAGCAGTTCCGCCGCCGCCGGGGCGAGGGGCTGCGCCTCCTGCCGGTAGATGACGGTGGCCTCGGCCGGGACACCCGCGGCCGCAAGCCGCGGGGCCACGTTGCCGCGCGAGTCCGCGCCGCGCAGGTGGAGGAGCCGGCCGGGGGGCGGGTCGGCCAGGATCGCGGCGATCAGCGACTCGGCATCGCCCTCGGCCGCGCGGGTCTGGAAGCCCGCCGCCTGCGCCTCTTGCGCCGTCCGGCCCCCGACGCACCAGGCGAGGCGCGGCAGCGCGGCGCGATAGGGCAGGGCCGCCGCCACCCCTTGCAACGAGGTGAAGATCACCGCCGCGAAGGGACCGGGGGGAAGGTCGGGCGAAAGGTTCACCGGCCGCATCAACGGCGAGAGGACCGGCCGCACCCTGTCACCGTAGCGGCCGCGCAGGGCGGCGGCAAAGCTTCTGGACTGTTCCTCGGGCCGGGTCAGGAGCACCGGCACGACTCTGGATTGTATCGCCATGCCCATGGTGTTACCTGCCCCTGACCCCTTTCGCAACGGCGGCCATGGCCCGGACCCTGACCCTCCTCGGTATCGAATCAAGCTGCGACGATACCGCCGCAGCGGTGGTGCGGCTGGGCGGGGCCGGGCCGGAGATCCTGTCCTCGGTCGTGCTGGGCCAGACCGCGCTGCACGAGGCATTCGGCGGCGTGGTTCCCGAGATCGCCGCCCGCGCCCATGCCGAGCGGCTGGATGGCGTGGTGGCCGAGGCGCTGGCGGCGGCCGGGGTGCCGCTGGCCGGGCTGGACGGGATCGCGGTGACGGCGGGGCCGGGGCTGATCGGCGGCGTCCTCTCTGGTGTGATGCTGGCGCGCGGGTTGGCGGCGGCGACGGGCCTGCCCCTGGTCGCGGTGAACCACCTTGCGGGCCATGCGCTGACACCCCGGCTGACCGATGGCGTCGGCTTTCCCTATCTGATGCTGCTGGTCTCGGGCGGTCATTGCCAGTTCCTTGCGGTTGAGGGCGTGGACCGTTTCCGCCGCCTGGGCGGCACGATCGACGATGCCCCGGGCGAGGCCTTCGACAAGACGGCGAAGCTTCTGGCCCTGCCGCAGCCCGGTGGCCCCTCGGTCGAGGCCGAGGCGGCGCTGGGCGATCCGGGCCGGTTCCGCTTTCCCCGGCCGCTTCTGGACCGCGAGGGCTGCGACATGTCCTTCTCGGGCCTGAAGACCGCGCTGCTGCGGGCGCGGGATGCGCTGGTGGCGGAAAAGGGCGGGATCACGCTGCAGGACCGCCGCGATCTGTGCGCCGGGTTCCAGGCGGCGGTGGCCGAGGTGCTGGCGGTCAAGACCGCGCGGGCGCTGGAGCTGTGCGAGGCCCGGCCCACGGCGCTGTGCGTGGCCGGCGGGGTGGCCGCGAACAAGGCGATCCGGGCGCGGCTGGAGGCGGTGGCGGAGCGCGCCGGGGTGCCGTTCCTGGCCCCGCCCCTGCGGCTGTGCACCGACAATGCGGCGATGATCGCCTGGGCGGGGATCGAGCGGCGGCGGGCCGGGCTGGAGACGCCGCCCGATTTCGCGGCCCGTCCGCGCTGGCCGCTGGACGAGACGGCGCCGGCGCTGCTGGGCTCGGGCAGGAAGGGGGCCAAGGCGTGATCGGAATTGTCGGGGCGGGGGCCTTCGGGACGGCACTGGCGGTGGCGCTGGCGAAGGGCGGGCGCGAGGTGCGGCTTTGGGCGCGCGATCCGGCGCAGGTGCGCGCGATGCAGACGGCGCGACAGAACGCCCGGGCCTTGCCGGGGGTGATGCTGCCGGAGACCCTTGCGGTCGCGGCGGAGATCGAGGCGGTGCTGGGCGGCGATGCCCTGCTGCTTGCGGTGCCGATGCAGGCCTTGGGCGGGCTTCTGGACCTGTGGCCGCAGATCGAGGCGCGCCAGCCGCTGGTCGCCTGCTGCAAGGGCGTGGACCTTGCCAGCCTTCTGGGCCCGGTCGAGATGATCCTTGCCCGGCGTCCCGGCGCCGAGGCGGCGATCCTGACCGGGCCGAGCTTTGCCCTGGACATCGCGCGGGGCTTGCCGACGGCGCTGACCCTGGCCGCGACCGCCGATGCCTCGGCGCTGCAGGAGCTGCTGTCGACGCCGACGCTGCGGCTGTACCGCACGGATGACGTGCGCGGCGCGGAACTGGGCGGGGCGCTGAAGAATGTCATCGCCATCGCGGCGGGCGTGGTGATCGGCGCGGGGCTGGGCGACAGCGCGCGGGCGGCCCTGATGACGCGCGGCTATGCCGAGATGGTGCGGCTGGCCGAAGCCCTGGGCGCCAGGGCCGAGACGCTGGCGGGCCTGTCGGGCTTTGGCGATCTGGTGCTGACCTGCACCTCCAGCCAGTCGCGCAACTTTCGCTTCGGCGTCGCACTTGGCCGGCAGGAGGCCTTTGACCCCGCCGTCACGGTCGAGGGCGTGGCCACCGCCCGCGCCGTGGTGCGGCTGGCCGCCGAACGCGGCGTCGACATGCCCGTGACCGCCATGGTCGATGCTCTCGCCTCGGGCCGGATCACTCTGGAGAGTGCCGAGGCCCATCTGATGAACCGTCCGCTGAAACAGGAATGAGAGATGCGTTACGCCCTGATCTGCCTTGACAAACCCAATGCGCTGCAGACCCGCGTCGAGAACCGCGCCGCCCATCTGGCGCATATCCAGGCCTCGGGCGTGGTCGAGCAGGCGGGGCCCTTCATCGACGCCGCCGGTCAGATGTGCGGCAGCCTCGTGATCCTGAAGGTCGCATCGAAGGCCGAAGCCGATGCCTGGGCGGCGGCGGATCCCTATGCCAAGGCCGGGCTGTTCCAGTCGGTGATGATCCAGGAATGGAAGAAGGTGATCGGATGACCTACTGGCTGTTCAAGTCCGAGCCCGACGTCTGGGGCTGGGACGATCAGGTCGCCAAGGGCGACGAGGGCGAGGAATGGCATGGGGTGCGCAACTATCAGGCGCGCAACAACATGCGGGCGATGAAGCTGGGCGACCGGGGGTTCTTCTACCATTCGAACATCGGCAAGGAGATCGTCGGCATCGTCGAGGTCTGCCGCGAAAGCACGCCGGATTCCACCACCGACGATCCGCGCTGGGATTGCGTCTGGATCAAGGCGGTCAAACCCCTGAAGCGGCCGATCAGCCTTGAGGAATGCAAGGTCACGCCGGGGCTGGAAAAGATGGTGCTGGTCAACAACAGCCGCCTGTCGGTCCAGCCGGTGGCCGCCGCCGAATGGGAGATCATCTGCCGCCTGGGCGGGGTGGAGCCCTGAACCTCAGCCCCGGATCGGCGGGGTGATCTCGCCCGGCGGCGGGGGGATCGGGTCCTGCGGCGGGACCGGCTGCGGATCGGGCATCGGGTCGGGATAGCCGGGCGGGGGATCGTCCTCCGGCACCGGCAGGTCGGGCGGCATTTCCGGCAGGTCGGGGCCGGGATTTCCCGGCAGGCTGTCGGGAGTGGCCGGCTGGCGGCGGGGGTCGGGCAGGCCCATCTTCGTCTCCGCTGGTTGTGATGCGGCGGAAGAAACCCCCGGCCGGGGCCTTATGTTCCCGAAAGCTCAGTCCTTATGCTCGGGCAGGTCGCGCAACTCGTCCTTGGTCCAGTTGCTGACGCCATGCACCTTGCCGTTTTCGTCGCGCATCAGGTCAAGCTGGTCCAGCCCCACCGCCACCGGCTTTGCGCCGATGCCGAGAAAGCCGCCCACGTCGATCACCACCTTTGTCGAGGCGGCGCCCTGGTGCAGGTGGCCGATGGTGCCGATCCGGTTGTCCTCGCGGTCGTAGACCGGGCAGTCGCGCAGGATGGCCTCGGTCATTTCCGAGGCGGCAAGCGGGGTGTGGCGGGAATGGTCCATGAGCGTTCTCCTTGTTTCGGGACCAGAACCCGCTTGCCCGGCCGATGTTCCCGCTTTTGCTGGAACAGTCCGGCGCTCCCGGCGGTTGTCGGGGAAAGCGAGGACCCGGTGGAACGCCTTCTGTCATCCCTGCCAAGGCTTGTGCGCTTCATGCTGCGGCATTTCGCGAATGGCGCGGTTCTGGGCCTGATCCTGGCCGAACTCCTGCTGTGGGGCGATGTCCTGGGGCTGCGCCAGCTGGTCGTCCTGACCGAAGCCGGGGCGACCCTGACGCTGGCCTTCCTGGCCTATGCGGCCATGCTGTTCGGGACCCTGGCGATGAGCGTCGCGGTGATGAACCTCGGGCCGGAATAGGCGGGTCACTCCTCCAGCCGGTCCGCGGCACCCTTCAGCGCCTGCAGCCGTCCGAAGGCGGTGGCGGCCCCGGCCTTCGCCTCCATCCAGTCGACGGTCTGCCGCGCGATGGCGGCGGTCAGTTCGGTCCGGCGGATGTCGGCCCAGCGGCGGTAGGCGATGTCCACCAGCCCGGCCGCGACCGGAGGCAGGTCGGCCGGCGCGGCGGCGGCGGTGATCGCCTGCAACTGCGCCCGGCTGCGCTCCAGCTGCCCGGCCGCCTGGCGCAGGCCGGCCAATCGCTGGTCCAGCACCAGCTGCGACAGCGTCGCGAGTGTCCGGAGATCCTTCAGGCGGGTCATCGGCGGCGGGCCCGCCGGCGCATCGCATCGGCAAAGCGGATCGCGGCGGCGACGGCGCGGTAATGCTCGGCCCGGATCTCCTGGCCGACCTCGACCGAGGCATGCAGCGCGCGGGCGGTCGGCGGGTCGCGATGCACCGGGATCCCGTTCTCGGCCGCGCGTTCGCGGATGCGCCTGGCGATCTCGTCCACCCCCTTGGCGACGCAGACCGGCGCCCCCTTGCGGGCGCGGTCCCAGCGCAGGGCGACGGCGTAATGGGTCGGGTTCACCACCACGACATCGGCCCGGGCCACATCCGCCAGCATCCGGTTCGTCGCCACCTCCTGCGCGCGCTGGCGGCGGGCGGATTTCAGATGCGGGTCGCCCTCGCTCTCCTTGAACTCGTCCAGCATCTCCTTGCGCGACATGCGGTTGCGCTCACGGTGGCGGTGGATCTGCCACAGGTAGTCGACCCCGCCCAGCACCAGCGCGATCAGGAAGACGATGAGCAGGAAGTCGATGGTCAGGCGGCCCAGAAGCGCCGCCGACATGCCGGGGTCGAGATAGAGCGCGCCCAGAACCTCGGGTAGGCGGGCGGCGATGAAATGGTAGAGGATCGCCGCGATCAGCCCCAGCTTCAGCGCGCTTTTCGCGAATTCCATCAGGCCATCCGGCCCGAACTTCTGCCTTGCCGTCGCGATCGGCGAGATCCGCGACAGTTTCGGCATCAGCTTCTCGGGCGCGAAGACCAGGCCGCGCGTGGCAAGGATCACCGCCAGCACCAGGATCCCCGGCACCAGCATCAGCAGGAGCGGCGGGCCGACGAAGGCGACGAGGAGCCCCGCCAGCGTCGCGCTTGCCCCCGAGGACAGGAGGCCGGCCAGCCGGTCGGCCTGGTCGAGCATCACCATCCCGGCGCTGCCGGTCCGCTGCACCAGCCAGGTCCCCAGCCCGGCCAGCGCCAGCAGAAGCCCCCCCTGCGCCGCCGCCCCGAGGAGATCGGTCGAGCGCGGCAGGTCGCCGCGCCGCCGCGCCTCGTCCAGCTTCTGCTGCGAGGGCGCGTGTTCCTTGTCGCCGTCGTCCGCCTCGCTCATGGCGATGGCCCGAAGGGCTGGGCCACCTGGGCGGCGAAAGCGTCAAGCCAGACCGCCAGCAGAAGCGGCGCGACCACGGAGAGAAGCGCGAGCGCGCCCAGGGTCAGGGCGGGCGCGCCGACCATCGCGACCATGAGTTGCGGCATCGCCCGGTTGATCGCGCCGATGGCAAGGTTGTAGACCGTCGAGGCGATGACGAAGGGGGCGGCCAGCGAGAAGGCCAGCGCAAAGGTCGTGCCCACCCGCCCGAGCCCCCAGTCGAGGACCCGGGCCGGATCGGGATAGGCCCCGGCGGGGAAAAGGTCATAGGACAGGACCAGCATCCCGGCGGCGCGGACATGCAGCCCGGCCGCAAGCGCCAGTGCGACCCCGGCGATCAAAAGGAGGTTGCCGATGGCCGGCTGCGGCTCGGGCGCGGCGCCGGCGAAAAGCTGCGACAGCGTGGTTGCCTGGGCGATGATCGAGGCGGCGGTCTGCAACGCCATGACGAAAAGCCGCAGCCCGATCCCGAGGATCAGCCCCGCCAGCGCCTCGGCCCCCAGGGCGGCAAGGCCGGGCCGCAGGCCGGTCGCGGCGACATGTTCGGCCACGAAGGGCGTGATCACCAGGGTCAGGACCAGGGCCGCCGCCAGCTTGACCCGCTGCGGCACCGCGGACTCGCCCAGGCCCGGCATCAGCGCGACCGCCGCGCCGACGCGCAGGAAGGCCAGCGCAGCGGCCCAGACCAGGCCATCGGCCAGGTCCAGAAGCCGGGCCAGGTCGCCGACCAACTGGTTCATGCCGGAACCTGCCCCAGCAGCGCGGGCCGGGCGTCGGTGCCGATCTCCTCATAGGACAGGACCGGCATCTGCAATCCCTTGGCCAGGACCACGGTCCGAAGGAAGCGTCGCCGCGCCACCGAGGTGACCAGCGCCGGATAGACCCCGCCCTCGGAGGCGCGGTTGACCCTTTCGGTCAAGCCATTGGCAAGGCGGGAGAAAAGGTCCGGCGGCAAGGCGATGTCGCGCTGCCCGTCGATCTGGTAGGTGGTGAAGGCCTTTTCCCATTCCGGTGCAAGCTGGATCAGCGGGACCGAGCCGTCCGCCCGCTTCAGCTCGGCGACGATCTGGAAGCCGAGGCGCTGGCGGACATGTTCGCAGATCGCCTCGGGCGCGCCCAGGTTCCGCGCCTCGGCCACCGATTCCAGGATCAGCGGCAGGTTGCGGATCGAGACGCGCTCCTCCAGCAACAGCCGCAGCACGGCATGCAGAAGGTCGAGCGGCACCTTGTCGGGCAGAAGCTCGTCCAGGAGGCGGCGGTTGGCCTCGGCCCGGACCGGATCGGAAAGCTTGACGAATTCGTCCAGCAGCCGCCGCAGCCCCCGCAGCGTCAGGAGGCGCGAGAGGTTGGCCTTCAGCACCTCGAGGAGATGGGTGGCCAGGACCTCGGTCGGAGAGACCACGGTCAGGCCCGAAAGCGCGGCGTCTTCCTGCTGGTCGGGGCTGATCCAGCGGGCCGGGGCGCCATAGACCGGCTCTTTCACGTCAAGCCCGTCCGGGGCCTGGCCTCCCTCGGCCAACAGCACCAGCACCCGGTCGGGGAAAAGCCGGTCGGCCGCGCGCTCGACCCCGTGCAGGCGAATGCGATACTGGCCGGGGGCCAGCGTGCCTTCGTCGGTCAGCCGGATCTCGGGCAGGATGAAGCCGAAGGAGACCGCCACATGGTTGCGCATGTTGGCGATCCTGCCGTCCAGCCCCGTGGCCGGATCCAGCGCCATCGCGACCAGGTTCGGCGCGAATTCGATATGGATGTCGTCGAAATCCAGCACGTCGCCGATGGATCTGGCGCGGATCGGCTCGGCCGCGGGCGCGGCGTGTTCGGCGGGCCTCGCGGCCTGCCGCGCCTGCCAGAAGGCCAGCCCGCCAAGCGCGAGGGCCGCGAGCATGAAGGGCAGGAAGGGCATCCCCGGCACGATGGCGAACAGCGCCATCAGCCCCGCGACCGTGCCCAGCGCCGCCGGATAGCGCCCGAGCTGCTGGAAGAACGAGACATCGACCGCGCCCTTCTGGCTCCCCTTGGCAAGCAGCAGCGCGGCGGCGATCGAGATGATGACGGCCGGGATCTGGCTGACCAGCGCATCGCCGACGGTAAGGATCGTATAGGTCTCGAACGCGGTGGCCGCGTCGATCCCATGCAGGAAGATGCCGACGATCAGCCCGACCACGATATTCAGCCCGGTGATCAGCAGGCCGGCGATCGCGTCGCCCTTCACGAATTTCGACGCGCCGTCGAGAGAGCCGAAGAAGTTCGTCTCGGCCAGCTCCTGCTCGCGCCGCCGCCGCGCCTCGGCATGGTCGATGGCCCCGGCGGACATGTCGGCGTCGATCGCCAGCTGGCGGCCCGGCATCCCGTCCAGCGCAAAGCGCGCGCCGACCTCGGCCATGCGGCCCGCGCCCTTGGTGATGACGATGAAGTTGACGATCAGAAGGACGATGAAGATCACCACCCCCAGGATCAGGTTGCCGCCCATGATGAATTCGGCAAAGCCCTGGATCACATGGCCGGCGGCGGCGGTCCCGGTATGGCCCTGGCCGATGATGAGCTTGGTGGACGACACGTTCAGCGACAACCGCAGCAGGAGCGAGGCCAGCAGGATCGTCGGGAAGGCGGAGAAATCCAGCGGCCGGTCGATGAAGAGCGTGACGGTCAGCATCAGGATCGCCAGCGCGAAGGAGACGGCGAGGCCCAGGTCCAAGAGGAAGGCCGGGACCGGCAGGATCATCATCACGATCACCGCCATCAGGGCGATGGCCAGCAGGACCGTCGGCCGGAAGATCGCGCCGATGGAAAATCCCGCCATCTCAATTTCCTCCGATCAGGCGAAGTCCGGCGCCGGTCGCGGGGACCAGCGAGCCGTTCGTCCCGCGCGCCCCGGCAAGGAGCAGGGGAAAGCGGTTCTCGCGCGGTTCGGGGTCCTCCGGCGCGATGTCGCCCGAGTCCAGGGCGGCATAGGCGGTCTCGAACTTCGCGCGGTAGCGTTCGGCATGTTCCGGCGTCTGCGAGTGATAGGCGGCCGCGGCGGCGGACCAGTCGCCGGTCCGGGCGAAATTCTCGGCCAGGAAGCCTGCGGCATAGGTCGCATTCGTGGCCGGATCCAGCATGTCGGCCAGTGAGGCAAACCCCTTGGAGTGCCAGCGCAGGTTCAGCTGGAAGCAACCCAGGTCGACATTGGTCAGCCCCTGGTCCAGCATCGACCGGGCATGAGCCTCGGCTTCGCTGGCGGTGTCGAACCAGCGACCCTCGCCGCCGACGTTCACCGTCCAGGGCCAGGGCCGGGCATCGCGGCCGGTTTCCACCAGCGTCACCGCCAGAAGCACCCGCTCCGGGACGCCGGTCTCCCGTGCGGCCGTGCGGGCGGCGTCGATGCAGAGCGCCGAGGGATCGCCCCGTGCGGCGAGACCCGGCGCAAAGCCCGGAAGGATCAGGATGCTTGCCAGCATCGGTGCAATCGAAGGACGGACAGTCATTCCCAACTCCGCGGTCCGGCTTCTGCCGGTCGTCTCAGGCTAGCGGGCGAATCTTGCCAAGCGGTTAGCGGGCTTACGGAGCGACCGGCGACGGGACGGCGGCCAGAAGGGCCGCAACGGCATCGCGCGCGCGGGCCCCGTCCTCGGCAAGGCGGGTGCCGCGGGCGAGAAGCCCGGCCTCCGCTTCAGGGTCCGGTGCGACCACGAGCGTCGCCGCGGCCTTCCACGGCTCGCTGCCCTCGGCGCTCAGGCCGGGCCAGTCCCGCGTCCAGGTCCGAAGGCGCGCGGCCTCCTCGGCATTGCCTGCCGCCATGAACAGGGCGCGGGCAGGGGCAAAATCGCCCAGCTGGGCATGCGCACGGCCGCGCAGGGCATTTGCCTCGGGCAGGTCCAGCCCGCCCAGAAAGGCCAGCGTCGCCCGGGCATCGCCGCGCGCAAGCTCTCCCTCGGCGGCGAGCAGCCGGTCCCCGGCCGCAGCCTCCGGTCCCAGTGGCCCAAGCCATTGCAGCGCCGAATCGGCGAATCCGAGATCGAGCAAGCGTCGCGCGATCTGGCCCCGGACCTCTGGCGCGATCCCGGGCGGGTCCTGATCGGGCGCCAGCACGGCATGGGCCAGAAAGTCGTCATCCGGCGCCAGCCGACCCGCGACCTGCCAAAGTTCTGGCGGCGCGGCCCCTTCGCTGGCGTCGAAGGCCGCGGCCGTCTGGCCCGAGAGCGCAAGGGCAAGCACCAGGGCACGGTGGATCGCCGGTTCGTCCGCGCGGCCATCGCTCTCCTCCAGCACGGCGGCAAGCGATTCCGCCACCTCCGGCGACAGCGGCTCGGCCCGTGGCAGATGGGTGTCGACCAGGGTGATCATCGGCGCGATATCCGTCCCGGCCGCGGCGACGGCGAATGTCGCATGGTCCCGTGCCGCCTCGGGGCGATCGGCCTGCAGGTCAACCTTGGCGTCCAGAAGGGCGATGGTCCCGGCATCGGCGAAGGGCGCCCGTTCCATCGAATCGCGGATGAGCCTGGCGGCATCGCCGTCCCCGCGCGCCAGCATCTTCTCCGCGAGTCCCGCGCCAAGCGCCATGCGCAGATGGGGCGGCAGCGCAAGGAAACTGCGCTGGATCGCCTCCACGTTGACGTCCTTGCCCTGCGGCAGGCGATCCAGCGCGAAGGCCGCCCAGAGCGCGGCGGGCCCGTCGCAGGGCAGCATCTGCGCGAAAGGTGTCGTCGGATCGCTTTCGCCTTCGACCAGATGCGACATCGACTGATACCAGGCAAGTTCCGGCGGCGCCTCTGCGGCGGGGATCAGGGCCGCATACTGCCGCGCCTCGGCCCCGAAGCCGAGAAAGAGATGCCGCCGCACCGAAACGAGCACGGCGTCGATCTTCACCGCGTCGAACTCGCCGTAAAAGCCTGAGCGCCCGCCCGCCAGAAGATCCAGCGGCGACTGGCCCTCGCCCCAGGCGGGGAGATCCAGCATCTCCCCGGGCGCACATTCGGCCAGGATCGCGGGTTCGGTCGAGCCACCACCCAGACTGGCCGCGACGCCGGGCAGGTCGCCGATGTGGACATGGCTTCCCGGCAGGTCCGCGAGCGCCGCGTCGGCCACCTTGGGCGGCTTGCCCGGAAGCTCCATGTCGACGACACCCTCGGCAGCGCCCCGGCTGATCTCGGCAAGGAGCTGGTCGCGCAGCGGCTCCAGCGAGACTGCGCCGGTCGCGAGGTCCGGCAGGCCCGGCGGGATGCTCCGGCCGCCCGTGGTGCCGGGAAGATCCGACAGCCAGTCGTAGCCCGTTGCCTCGGCCTGCGGCGCATCCACGACCTCGGCCGCGCCGGGGTCGAAGGGCTGTTCGAAGCCGGATCCTGCCGGCGCCGGCCCGTCCTTGATGTCCAGAACGATCACCCCCGGACGATATTCGAAGGGCAGGACATGGCAGTCGCAGGCCAATGACAATTGCAGCGCGCCCAAGCCGGGTTCGACCCGCAGCGCCTGAAGCCGGGTGCGGGGGATGAGGTCCCAGACCCGGCCAAGCTCGTAATCCGGCTGCGAGGGGCCCGCAAAGGCGAAGCCATAGCCCATCGGCGTCCGGCCGAGGGTCCAGCCCGAAGCCGAGGGAAGCTCCACCACCAGGCGGGTGAACCCGTCATGCTCGCCCGATCTGATGCTGGCGGTCTCGGCCAGGGCGGGGAGCGCCAGCGGCAGCAGGAAAAGGCAGGCCAGGCGGATCATGCGGCGTCCTGCTTCAGGTTGCGCATCGCTTCCTCCAGCTCGCCAAAGCCGGGGCGGACATGGTGCGGCGTGTTCTGGCGGCCGACCTCGATGCAGATGTTGGCCGGATGGCGGTGCAGGTTGGCGATCAGCACCTCGCGGATGAGCTGGTAGAAATGGATGTCCTCCTCGACCACGGTCTTCACCCGCGCGGCGAAGGGGCCCATCAGCCCGTAGGCGAGGAACACGCCGAGAAAGGTCCCGACCAGCGCGCCGCCGATCATCTTGCCCAGCACTTCCGGCGGCTGGTCGATCGAGCCCATGGTCTTGATCACCCCCAGCACGGCGGCGACGATCCCCAGCGCGGGAAGCCCGTCGGCCATGGTCTGCAGCGCATGGCTGGAGTGCATCGCATGGTGCAGCGTCGATTCCATGCGCTTGTCCAGCACTTCCTCGACCTGGTGGGGATCGTCGTAATTCATCGAGGCCGCGCGAAGCGTGTCGCAGATCAGCTCCATCGCCTCATGGTCGTGCAGGACACGCTGGTACTTGTTGAAGATCGACGAGGCCTCGGGCGATTCGATGTGTTCTTCCAGCGCGACGGGATTGGCGCGGGCCAGGCGGATCAGCTCGAACAGAAGGCAGAGGAGGTCGCGGTAGTCGTCCGGCTTCCATTTCGGGCCCTTGAAGACCTTGCCCACGTCCTTGAGCGTGTGCTTCACCGCCGACATGTCGTTCGAGATCAGGAAGGCCCCGACCGCCGCCCCGCCGATCATGATCAGCTCGAACGGCAGGGCCTTCAGGATGATGCCCATCTTGCCGCCGGCGAGGACATAGCCGCCGAAGACCATGACGAGGATGACGGCAATTCCGACGAAACCAAGCATCTTGCACCCTGATCCTATGCCTGCCGCCACTATCCGGGCGGCGGGTTAAGACTTCGTCACCCGCCGCATCATTCCTTCGGCACGTCGGCATTGCGGCCGGCGACGATCACGCTGACGCCATAGGCGGCCTCGGCGGACATGCCGGAGAGGATCGCGGCGGCCGGTTCCGGGGGCATCCGGGCCAGGAATCCGGCCGCGAATTCCGGCGACATGGTGTTGAAAAGCGCGGCCGCGTCCTTGGGCTTCATCGCCTGGTAGACGGCGGTGAGGCGCTGGATGTCCGCCTCGGCGGCGCCATCGGCCAGCGCGAGGGTGGCCTTCAACTCCGCCTCCATCGCCATCATCCCGGCCATCCGGTCGGCCATCGCCTGATCCGCCAGGGCCAGGGCTGCGAGACGGTCCTGCAGCGCGGCCTCCTGGACGGCGAGGCGATCCTGGCGCAGTTTCAGCGCCTCGGCCACGGCGGCGGGCGTCTCGCAGGCGGCGGGGGCGGCCTCGGGGGCGGGCTCCGGCGCGTCCTCCGACCGGGCCAGCGCCAGGCCGGCGCCCGAGCCCAACCGCAGCGCGCCGGAGGTCGCGAAAAGCATGGCGACGACGAAGAGCGCGCCCCGGCCAGCCTTGCGGCGCGCGGTCATTCCGCCGCCTCCATCGTCTTGTGCCGGCGGCGGACGAAGCGGGGGCGGCGTTCGTCCTCCGGCGGGTCCTCCTCGGCGGGCCGGGCGGCGGGCTTCGGCTCGGGCAGGTCGTGCAGCGAGGCGACCAGAAGCTCCAGCCGACGCGCCACCTCCTCGCCCCTCGCGGTCAGCGCGGCCAGGCTTTCGGCCGAGCCATTGGCCGCCCCCCGCGCCTTGTCCAGCGCGGCCGTCATCTCGTCCACCTGGGCCGAAAGCACCGCGATCGCGCCGCCCATCCCGCTTTCCAGCGTGGTGAACCGCTTCAGCCGCGCCGCCAGGACATAGCAGTAGAGCGCGGCCCCGAACGAGCCTGCGACAAGGAGGATATCAGCGATCAGGTCCATGGCCCGCCCTTCAGTTCAGCACGAATTCGGTGATCAGCAGGTCGCGGACCCGCCCTTCGCCGGTCACGATCTGGATCCGGCGCAGCATCTGCGCCCGCAGCCGCGCCATGGCGGCCGGATTCTCGATGTCCGCCGTGTCGATCGCGCGGAGATAGCTGTTCAGCACGTCCAGGATGCGCGGCGCGAGCAGGGCGACGTCGTCCTGCGCCGAGTCCACCACCTCGACCTGGGCCGAGAAGCGCAGATGCCCGGACCGCGAATCGGGGCCGAGCGAGATCACCAGCGTCTCCAGCGGCACGAAGGCGACGCCGGTCAGCGGTCCGGGCGCTTTCTCGGCCGCGGCGCTCTCGTCCCCACCGCCCGGCACGAGGCCCGACCAGGTTGCGTAGAAGCCGCCGCCGCCAAGCAGAATCGCCAGGATCAGCCCGATCAGCAGGGGTTTCCTCGACCGCTGCGGGGCGGTCTCCTCGGGATTCGTATCGGTGGTTGCCACGTCCAGCTCCATCCATTCGACAAGGAGACCATAGGCGGAAGGTCACTAACCGATTGTTAAGCCGCGCAAGTCATTGCTTGGGCATCGGCAGAAGCCAGGATGCGGAGAATCGCCTTGCAGAATGTGTTCACTCTTTGGTCCTCGCTTGACCTGCGCCGTCGGATCGTCGTGGTGGGCGCCACCCTTGCGATGTTCGCCGCCGTCCTCGGCCTCAGCCGCATGGCCGCGGCGCCCGACATGGTGCTGCTCTATGCCGATCTGGAGCCCGGCGCGGCGGGTGAGGTGATCGCGGCGCTGGACCAGCGCGGCGTGCCCTATGAAGTCGCTGGCGATTCGATCCTTGTCGATTCCGCCCAGCGCGACGGGCTGCGGATGGCGCTGGCCGCCGAGGGGCTGCCGGCGGCCGGGGGCGGCGGGTATGAGCTTCTGGACCAGCTTTCCGGTTTCGGCACCACCTCGCAGATGTTCGACGCCGCCTACTGGCGCGCGAAGGAGGGCGAGCTGGCGCGGACCCTGCTCGCCATGCCCGAGATCCGGGCCGCGCGCGTCCATATCGCCAGCGGGCCGACGCGGGCCTTCCAGAGCGAGACGAATGCCTCGGCCTCGGTCACGCTGACCACGACCACCGGCTCGCTGACCGAGGCGCAGGCGCGGGCGATCCGGCATCTGGTCGCCAGCGCGGTGGCCGGGATGCGGGCCGACAGCGTGCAGATCATCGACACGGTCGGGGGCCTGATCGGCGGCGAGGAGGATGCCGAGTTCTCCTCGGGCCAGGCGGCAGACCGCGCGGCCGCGATCAAGGGAAATGTCGAACGCCTGCTTGCCGCGCGGGTCGGGGCGGGCAAGGCGGTGGTGGAGGTCGCGGTCAGCCTGGTCTCGGAACGCGAATCCTTTACCGAGCGCAAGTTCGATCCCCAGGGCCGCGTCGCGATCTCGTCGGAGAGCGAGGAGCGGACCGGGACTTCGACCGAGCCGGGCGGCGATGTGACCGTGGCCTCGAACCTGCCCGAGGGCGATGCCGAGGCCGGGGGCCAGGGCAGGAGCCAGTCCTCCGAGACGCGCGAGCGGGTGAACTACGAGGTCTCGGAAACCCAGCGCGAGGTGCTGCGCACGCCGGGCGACATCCGCCGCCTGACGGTCGCCGTCATGGTCGACGGCGTGGCCAGCGTCGCGGCGGACGGCACGCGGAGCTGGGAGCCGCGCAGCGACGAGGAGCTTGCCACCCTGCGCGAACTCGTCGCCTCGGCCGTGGGCCTGGACGAGGCGCGCGGCGATGTGCTGACGCTGAAGACGCTGGAGTTCCAGGAATTGCCACTGGAAGGCACCGAGGCCGCCAGCCCGCTTCTGCCGGCGTTCGGCCCGCTGGACCTGATGGGCATGGTCCAGACCGCGGTCCTGGCGGTGGTGGTGCTGGTGCTGGGGTTGTTCGTGATCCGGCCGATCCTGACCTCCTCGGCCCGCGCCTTGCCCGAGACCGGGATGCCGCTGGCGCTGCCTCCCGCCTTCGAGATGTCGGGCGGGCTGGATGGCGAGGTCGAGCCCGCCTTCCCGATGCCGCCCTTCGGCAGCGCCATGGCCGATATGCCGGATCTTTCCGCCGTCGCGGAAGATCCCGCCTCGCGCCTGCGCCGCCTGATCGAGGAGCGCCAGGCCGAATCGATCGAGATCCTGCGCAACTGGATGGAAACCGACGAGGAGCCCGCGTGATGGCCGGTCTGCGGCTCGAGATCTTCGACACCGCCCCCGCGCCCGATGGCGGCCTGCAGCCCCTGGTCGAGGTGAGCGCGCTGGAGGAGGCGAAGATCGCCGCCTATGAACAGGGCTATTCGGCCGGCTGGGAGGATGCCTCGGCCGCGCAGCAGGGCGACCAGAGCCGGATCCGCGCCGACCTCGCGCGCAACCTTCAAAGCCTGTCCTTCACCTTCCAGGACGCCCGGAGCCATGTCCTGCAGGCGATCCGGCCCCTGATCCTGGAGATGGCGGGCCGCCTCCTGCCCGGCATCGCGCGCGAGGCCCTGGCGCCGACCGTGCTGGAGGCCCTGGCGCCGATCGCCGAGGCAATGGGGGACGCGCCGGTGACTCTGGTTCTGAACCCCGCGGCGCGCGAGCGGGTCGAGGGGCTGGTGGCCCAGGCGAGCGGCCTGCCGGTGGTGGTCGAGGAAGAGGATTCGCTGGGCGAGGGGCAGGTCTACATCCGGCTCGGTCCCCGGGAGACGAGCGTCGATCTGGACCGCGTGACCCGGGACATCTCGGCTGCCGTCCGCGCCTTCTTCAACCTTTCAGACGAGGAGCCTTCCCATGGATGAACTGGCCGACAGCAACCCCTTCAGCCAGGTCCCGATCGAGGTCACCATCTCGGTCGGCCGCGCCCGCCCCCTGGTGCGCGACCTCCTTCGGCTCTCGAAGGATGCGGTCCTGCAACTGGACCGCCGGGTGGACGACCCGGTGGAGCTTTATGTGGGCGACCGGCTGATCGCCCGGGGCGAGCTGACCGAGCTGGAGGGCGAGAATGCCGGCCAGCTTGCCGTCCGCCTGACCGAGGTCGCCAACCTGCGCGGTGGATTGTGAGCCGCAGCCTGCTCCTCGCGGCGGTGCTGATCGGCCTCGCCGGCCCGGCGGCGGCGCAGGCGCTGTCGGTCGACCTGGGCGGCGAGGGTTCGCTCTCGATGCGGTCGGTGCAGCTTTTGCTGCTGGTCACGGTGCTGAGCATCGCGCCCGGGCTGGCGGTGATGGTGACCTGCTTTCCCTTCATCGTCACCGTGCTGTCGATCCTGCGGCAGGCGATCGGGCTGCAGCAGGCACCGCCGAACATGCTGATCGTCAGCCTTGCGATGTTCCTCACCTGGTATGTGATGGATCCGGTCTTCACCGAGGCCTGGGTCAACGGGATCGAGCCGCTGACTAGCGGCCGGATGGAGATGGGCCCGGCGCTGCAGGCGGCGATCCTGCCCTTCCGCGAGTTCATGTCGCTGCGGGTCGATCCCGAGACCTTCCAGACCCTCCAGGACCTGCGGGTGACGCCGGGGGCGGCGGTGGCACCGGTCCCGCCGGGCGAGGCGCCGCTCTCGCTCCTGGTGCCGTCCTTCCTGCTGTCCGAGATCCAGCGGGCCTTCGAGATCGGGTTCATGATCTTCCTGCCCTTCCTGATCATCGACCTGGTGGTGGCGGCGATCCTGATGTCGATGGGGATGATGATGGTCCCGCCGGCGGTGGTCTCGCTGCCGTTCAAACTGGTCTTCTTCGTGGTGGCGGACGGCTGGGCGCTGGTCTCGGGGGCGCTGGTGCGGAGCTATTTCTGAGAAGGCTGTCCACAGTGGACAGGCACCGAGGATACCGGAATATCAACGGGTTGCCTGTCGACATTCGGGATTGGTTAACCCTGTCGGCTGTGGCTGATTGCTGCGGGGAAGAGCGGCGGGAAATGTTCGGGGCTTCACGGCCTGAGGTCTGGCCGCACTGCCGGGGGTGGCTCCTCGAGCACTTCGTGCATTCGTCGCGGTGCGTCGGAATACAGCCTGGCGGCGCGGCGTCTCGGGCAGGTCGTGCGCTTATTGCGGGGGACGGGCGAGGAGTGCACGAAGTGCTCGACGAGCGGCGGCGGGGGTCAGTCCAGGATCCGGCCGGGCGTCACCCACCAGGCGGGATGCGTGGTCCGGAGCGTCCTGGCGGCTTTCTCGGCGGCGGCGGGGTCGGCGAACAGGCCGAAATGGGTGCCGCCGGAGCCGGACATCCGGGCCAGGAGGCAGTCCGACATGGCCTCCAGCGCCGCTTGCACTTCCGCCAGAACCGGGGCGACCTGGCGGGCGGGGGCGGTGAGGTCGTTGCGCGTATGGGCGGAAAGCCAGGCGGCAAGCGCGGCGGCGGAGACCAGGGCGCCGGCGGGCAGGTCGGGCAGCGGGGGATTGTCGCGCCGGGCGAGGGCGGCGAAAACCGGGGGCGTGGGGACGGGCAGGCGGGGATTGACCAGGACGCAGGCCATGGGCGGAAGCGGCGGCAGGGGATGCAGGACCTCGCCGATGCCGGACATGCGGGCGGGGCGGCCCGCGAGGCAGACCGGCACATCGGCGCCCAGCCGCAGCACCTCTGCCATCGGCGGCAGGGGCCTGCCGGTCAACCGGGCCAGAGCGCGCAGCGCGGCCGCCGCATCGGCCGAGCCGCCGCCGATGCCGGAGGCGAGGGGCAGGACCTTCTCCAGAACCAGCGTCGCGTCCACGCCCATGGCGCGGGCCGCCCGCAGCACCAGATTGTCGGGCCCGGCCGCGAGACCCGCGCCCTCGGGCCCGGTGATCCGCAGCGCAAGCTCCGGTCCGATGTCCGCGCCTACCCGGTCGCCGACCGAGGCGAAGACCACCAGGCTGTCGAGCAGGTGATAGCCGTCCGGCCGCCGCCCGGTGACGTGCAGGCAGAGGTTCAGCTTGGCCGGGGCGAAAACCTGGACCGGCTCAATTGCCATTCTCGGCGGCCTTGACCGGAGGCTTGGCCGGGGCCTTTCCGCCTTCTGCCTGCATCACCGCATCGAGCCCGAGTTCGAGCTTGCTGCGGATGCGCTCGGCATCGGTTTCGGTCGGCTGGAAGGACAGCGCCCGGCGCCACTGGAAGCGCGCCTCGAGCTTGCGGCCCACCATCCAGTAGACGTCGCCCAGATGGTCGGTCACGACCGGATCGACCGGCTCCAGAAGCGAGGCCTTCTCCATCGGCTCCAGCGCATCGGCATAGCGGCCAAGGCGGAAATAGGCCCAGGCGAGGCTGTCGATGATATAGCCCTTGTCCGGGTCTGCGGCGACGGCCTTCTCGATCATGGCCAGCGCCTCGTCCAGCTTCTCGCCCCGGTCCACCAGGCCGTAGCCGAGATAGTTCAGCACCTGCGGCTGGTTCGGGTTCAATTCCAGCGCCTTGCGGAAATCGGCCTCGGCCGGGGCCCAGTCCCGCAACTGCTCGTGGCAGATGCCGCGATAGAAGAACAGCACCCAGTCCTCCTTGTCGATCCGGGGCTTCAGCTCGATGGCGGCGGTATAGGCGGTGCGCGCCTCGTCGAAACGGTCTTCGGCGCGCAGCATGTCGGCCAGGGCGAACTGGACCGAGACCAGGTCGGGATTGGCGCGGGCCAGGGCCTGCAGCGCCTCGATCGCGGCGTCGACCTTGCCGTCCGACCAGAGCGCCCCGGCGCGGCCGATCTCGGCCGAGACATGGGCGGGATCCTCGGCCGGGAAGCTGGCATAGGTCTCGGCGGCAAGCTGGTGCTGGCCGAGCGTTTCCAGCACGTCGGCGGTCAGGAGCTTGGCGTCGGTATGATCCGGGCGCAGGTAACCCGCCACGCGCAGGTGCAGGAGGGTGTAGACCGGGTCGGCGTCGCCGTTCAGCGCGGTGGCGACCGAGAAGAACACCTCGGCGATGCCGTCGCGGGCGGAGCGGACCGTGTCGAACGGCAGGGGCTCGCCGGCCTGGAGCCGATGGCGCAGGGCGTCGACGATCGGGTCCGGGCCGGTGCCGAAGGATTTGTCCAGCAGTGCCAGCGCATCGGCGTTGCGTTCCAGCTGGCTGAGGATCTGGACATGGGCGAAGACGCCGCGTCGCATCATGTAGATCGGCCCGGCGGCGCGGCCGGAGAGGATCTCGTCGGCGCCTTCGAGATCGCCGACCGAGGCGAGCGCCAGAGCCTTGTGGTAATGGCCGAAGGCGGCCAGCCCCTCGGTCCGGGTGATCTCGTCGAAGGCGGCAAGGGCGTCGGACATCTTGCCGGCACCGACACTGGCCCAGGCGCGGACCAGGCCGTCGACCAGTTCGCCGACATTGCGGCCCTTGTCGGCGGCGGCCAGCAGGGCGGCGTAGTCCTCGCGCTGGGCCTCGTCGGCGAGAAGGGCAAATTCGGCAAGCTGGCTGGGCTCGCCCTGCAGGGTCTTGAGCTTGCGCGCGGCCTCGACGGCCAGGGCAAAGTCGCCGCTGCCCAGTTCGGCAAGGATGGCGCCTTCCAGGAGCGCCGGGGTGCTGCCGTCCGAGAGGATCGCGCGGCCATACCAGCCCGCGGCGGCGCGGAAATCGTTCTGCGCTTCGGCCACGCGCGCGGCGAGATAGGCCCCGGCATCCTCGGCCCGCAGCGGGGCGCCCAGGGCTGCGGCAAGCGCAAGCGCGGTGAACAGGCGGGACTTGGGCATCGGGCACTCCTCGGGCGGTGCCGGAAAGCTAGCGGGCCGGGCCGGACAAGGCAATGCGGGCGGGCCCTGTCCCGCCCGCCCGCAACCTTTTGCGCAACACGCTTGCGTGAACCGTCACATGTTGGGGTAGTTCGGCCCGCCGCCGCCCTGGGGCGTCGTCCAGTTGATGTTCTGCGACGGGTCCTTGATGTCGCAGGTCTTGCAGTGGACGCAGTTCTGGAAGTTGATCCGGAAGGTGGCGTCCTGGCCTTCGCCCAGCACCTCGTAGACGCCGGCCGGGCAGTAGCGCTGCGCCGGTTCGGCGTATTTCGGCAGGTTGACGGCGATCGGGACCGAGGGGTCCTTCAGCACCAGATGGGCGGGCTGGTTCTCGTCATGGTTGGTGAAGGAGAAGGCGACGTTGGTCAGCCGGTCGAACGACAGCTTGCCGTCGGGTTTCGGATAGTCGATCGGCTGGAAGTCCTTGGCAAGGCCGGTGGCCGCCGCGTCGGACTTGCCATGGCGCAGCGTGCCGAAGGCGGTCAGGCCGATGGTGTTGAGCCACATGTCGAGACCGCCGCCCATCAGGCTGGCCGTCAGGCCGAACTTCGACCACAGGGGCTTGACGTTGCGGACCTTCTTCAGGTCCCTGGCGATGGGGCCGGAGCGGACCTCGGCCTCGTAGGCGTTCAACTCATCCCCGGCGCGGCCGGCGGTGATGGCGGCATGGGCGGCCTCGGCGGCGGCCTTGCCCGAGAGCATGGCGTTGTGGTTGCCCTTGATGCGGGGCACGTTCACCAGGCCCGCCGAGCAACCCAGAAGCGCCACGCCGGCGGCGACCATCTTCGGGATCGACTGCCAGCCGCCCTCGGAGATCGCGCGGGCGCCATAGGCCACGCGCTTGCCGCCCTTCAGCAGTTCCGCCACCATCGGATGGTGCTTGAACCGCTGGAATTCCATATAGGGATAGAGATAGGGGTTCTCGTAGTTCAGGTGGACGACGAAGCCGATATAGACCTGATTGTTCTCAAGGTGATAGATGAACGACCCGCCGCCGGCGTTCTTGCCCAGCGGCCAGCCCATCGTGTGGGTGACGGTGCCCTCGCGGTGCTTGGCCGGGTCGATCTCCCAGATCTCCTTCATGCCGAGGCCGAATTTCTGCGGGCAGTGGCCCTTGGACAGCTCGTACCTGGCGATGACTTCCTTGGCGAGGCTGCCGCGCACGCCTTCGGACAGGAAGACATATTTGCCGCGCAACTCCATGCCGGGCTCGTAGGACGGCCCCGGCTCGCGCGTTTCGGGGTCGCGGCCGAATTCACCGGCGACGACGCCGACCACCTTGCCGTCTTCATAGACCAGTTCCGAGCAGGCCATGCCGGGGAAGATCTCGACGCCCAGCCCCTCGGCGACGCCGGCCATCCAGCGGCAGACATTGGCCATCGAGACGATGTAGTTGCCATGGTTGGTCATCAGGGGCGGCATCGGCCAGTTCGGGATGCGGATCTTGCCCGCCGGGCCGAGGAGATAGAAGTTGTCCTCCTTCACCTCGGTCTTGATCGGCGCGTCCATGCTGCGCCAGTCGGGCAGCAGGGCGTCGAGGCCGCAAGGATCGAGGACCGCGCCGGACAGGATATGCGCGCCGACCTCGGAGCCCTTCTCCAGCACCACGACCGAGCGGTCGGGGTCGAGCTGCTTGAGCCGGATCGCCGCCGAGAGGCCGGCGGGCCCGGCGCCGACGATCACGACGTCATAGTCCATCTTCTCGCGCTGGATCGCGGTCATGCCTGTTCCTCCCCCCGGGGACGCCAAATTCTTGCGGGGTTCCTGTTGCCCCAGCATCGCCCCGAGGTCAACCGTGACGCGGTGGCGCGGGGGTGCTTCGCCGCCGGTTTCCGGCATCCCCCCTTGCAATTCCGGGGCCCATCGGGTGAGGTGAGCGAAAGATCGTATGAAGTCACAGGTCGCGACCCGGCCCGTGGCTTCTTGTTTTACAGTGGAAGGCCGATGGAAAAGATCCCGATGACGCGGCGCGGATTCGACGCGCTGGATGGCGAACTGAAGCAGCTGAAAACCGTCGACCGCCCGGCGATCATCCGCGACATCGCCGAGGCGCGCGAGCATGGCGACCTGTCGGAAAACGCCGAATACCACGCCGCGCGCGAGAAGCAGGGTTTCATCGAGGGCCGGATCAAGGAGCTTGAGGGCCTGCTTTCCCTGGCGGAGGTCATCGACCCGTCGAAACTTTCCGGCTCGGTCAAGTTCGGCGCCACGGTGACCGTGGTGGACGAGGATACCGACGAGGAAAAGACCTATCAGATCGTCGGCGAGACCGAGGCCGACATCGAGAACGGGCTTCTGAACATCCGCTCTCCCCTGGCCCGCGCCCTGATCGGCAAGGACGAGGGCGACAGCGTTGAGGTCAAGACCCCCGGCGGAACCCGGTCCTACGAAATCCTCAGCGTCCGCTACCTTTAGGGCGTTCCGGTGCGACCGACGCGAGACCTGCCGTCCCTGTCGTCCCTGCCCGCCGGCCGCGGGCTGGAGGCGGCTGGCGCGGGGCTGAGCCTGCTGTGGCTCTTGCTGGTCCTGTCGGATGTGTTCCTTGGCGGCGAGACGCGGGGATTCTTCGGCTGGATTCTGGTGCTGCTGATGGCGATGCTGCCGGTCGCGCTGATCTGGGGGATGATTGTCACGCTGCGCTCGGTGCACGGGTTGCGGGACGAGGCGGCGCGGTTGCAGGCGACGCTGGAGACGATGCGCGCGGCCCCGGTCCCGGCCCCGGTCCCGGTCCCGGCGCAGGTGCGGCCGGCGGCCCGGACCGAGGATCCGCCGGCGGTGCGGCAGAACCGGACGGCGACGGCGCGGCCGCAGCCCGAGCCTCCGGCGGAACAGCCCGCGCTGGCGCTGGAGCCCGAGGAGGTGCGGCCGCCGCTGTCGATCGCCGATTTCATCCGGGCGCTGCAATTCCCGGAATCGCCCGAGGACAAGGAGGGTTTCCGCGCCCTGCGTCTGGCTTTGGCGGACCGGACGGTGGCCAAGCTGATCCGCGCGGCGCAGGATGTGCTGACGCTGCTCAGCCAGGACGGGACCTATATGGACGACCTGCCGCCCGAGTCCTGCCCGCCCGAGCTGTGGCGGCGCTTCGCGGCCGGAGAGCGCGGCAAGGCGATCGCGGCGGTCGGCGGCATCCGCGACGAGGCCGTGCTGGCGCTGACCGCGGCGCGGATGAAGACGGACCCGGTCTTCCGCGATGCGGCGCACCATTTCCTGCGGACCTTCGACCGGACCTTCGCCGCAGCCGAGCCGAGCGCCACCGATGCCGAGGTGGCCGAACTGTCGGACACGCGTACCGCGCGGGCCTTCATGCTGTTCGGGCGGGTGACCGGCACCTTCGACTGAGGCGCTTTGCGGAACAATGTTGCGAAGGCATACTGTCAAGGGGGAACGGTACTCCTAATTCGAGCAGGAAGAACAGCGGTTGATGAAACCCTGTTCCGACTGGCATATCTTCGCCCCGATCGCGATTCCAACCAGACGAGGTTTCCATGGCCGTCCGCATCAACGATACCGCCCCCGATTTCACCGCCGACTCCACCGCCGGCACGATCCGGTTCCATGACTGGCTGGGCGACAGCTATGGCATCATCTTCAGCCATCCGCGCGACTTCACCCCGGTCTGCACCACGGAATTCGCCGCCGTGGCCCAGCTGGCTGCCGAGTGGAAGAAGCGCAATACCAAGGTGATCGGCGTCTCGGTCGATTCGGTCGATGACCATGGCAAGTGGAAGCGCGACATCGAGGCGTTCGGCGGCGCTCCGGCAGATTTTCCGATCATCGACGACACCTCGCTGACCGTGGCCAAGGCCTATGACATGCTGCCGGCCGATTTCTACCTGCCGACCGAAGGCCGGACCCCCGCCAATTCGGCGACGGTGCGGACGGTCTATATCATCGGGCCGGACAAGAAGATCCGCCTGTCGATGACCTATCCGATGTCGATCGGCCGCAACTTCGCCGAGATCCTGCGCGCGCTGGACGCGGTGCAGAAGACCGACGGCGTGCCGCTGGCCACCCCGGCCAACTGGGTGCCGGGGCAGGACGTGATCGTGGCGCTGGCGCTGAACAACGAGCAGGCCAAGGAGCGGTTCGGCGAGCTGGACATCAAGCTGCCCTACCTGCGCTTCGCCAAGGGCTGAGACCGGCGGGGCGTCTTCGGATGCCCCTACACGCTTTCAAGCTTGGGAAGCAGAAGCACCGGCGCGCCCAGTTCGACCGCGTCGTAAAGCGTTGCGATGTCGTCGTTGACCAGTCGCACGCAGCCGTTCGAGACGGCAGAGCCGATGGTCCAGGGCTCGGGCGTGCCGTGGATGCGCAGGAAAGTGTCGGCGCCGCTGTCGTCGAAGAGATACAGCGCCCGCGCCCCGAGGGGATTGCTGGGGCCGCCGGGCATTCCCTCGGCCCATTTCGCATAGCTGTCGGGGTCGCGGGCGATCATGTCCTTGGTCGGCGTCCAGCTGGGCCATTCCTTCTTGGCGCCAAGGGTGAACCAGCCGGATTCATACAGGTTGCCGCGACCGACGCCGACGGAATACTGCATCCCCTTGCGCGGGGTCAGGACATGGTAAAGCGCGAAATAGTCCGGGTCCACGATGATCGAGCCGGGCTCCTGCGGGTCCTGGAAGCGGACCGGGCGGGGCAGGAATTCCTCGGGCACGACCCAGGATTCGGCCGATTGCTCGGCATGGCCGAAGGCACGGAGCGGAAATGCGGCGGCAAGGCCCGCGCCAAGGATCTGTCGTCGTGTCAGGGGGGGTCGGATCATTCTTGCCGTCTCCTTCTCTCGGGCCAAGCTTGCGATAGGCAAGCCGGGGGCGCATCCGACAAAGTCGTGAAAGCGCAGGGAGAGAATGCGAAAAAGGCCCCGGGGTTCCCCCCGGGGCCTTTCGTCCGGCATGGAAAGTGGCTCAGCCCTCGGCCGATTCCTCTTTCTTTTCCGTGATTTCCTCGCCGGTCTCCTGGTCGACCATCTTCATCCCCAGGCGGACCTTGCCGCGGTCGTCGAAGCCCAGAAGCTTGACCTTGACCTCCTGGCCTTCCTTCAGCACCTCGTTCGGGTGGTTCAGGCGCTTGTTGGCGATCTGGGAGACGTGGACCAGACCGTCGCGCTTGCCGAAGAAGTTCACGAAGGCGCCGAAATCGACCAGCTTCACCACCTTGCCGGTGTAGATCTTGCCGTCTTCCGGCTCGGCCACGATCGACCAGATCATGTCATAGGCCTTCTTGATGGCCTTCTGGTCGTTCGAGGCGATCTTGATCACGCCGTCGTCGTTGATGTCGACCTTGGCGCCGGAAACCTCGACGATCTCGCGGATGACCTTGCCGCCCGAGCCGATCACTTCGCGGATCTTGTCGGTCGGGATGGTCATGGTCTCGATCTTGGGCGCGTATTCGCTGAAGCCCTGCGGGGCCGACAGCGCCTTGGCCATCTCGTCCAGGATGTGCAGGCGGCCGTCTTTCGCCTGGGCAAGCGCCTGCTTCATGATTTCCGGGGTGATCCCGGCAACCTTGATGTCCATCTGCAGCGAGGTGATGCCGCTCGCGGTGCCGGCAACCTTGAAGTCCATGTCGCCGAGGTGATCCTCGTCGCCCAGGATGTCGGTCAGCACGGCCCAGGAACCGTCGTCCTCCAGCACCAGGCCCATGGCCACGCCCGCGACCGGGGCCTTCAGCGGCACGCCCGCGTCCATCATCGACAGCGACCCGCCGCAGACCGAGGCCATCGAGGAGGAGCCGTTCGATTCGGTGATCTCGGACACGACGCGGATCGTGTAGGGGAAGTCGGTCGGCGCCGGGAGCACCGCCTGCAGCGCGCGCCAGGCGAGCTTGCCGTGGCCGATCTCGCGACGGCCGGGCGAACCCACGCGGCCAACCTCGCCGACCGAATAGGGCGGGAAGTTGTAGTGCAGCAGGAAGTTCGAACGGTAGTTGCCGTTCAGCGCGTCGATGATCTGCTCATCCTCGCCCGTCCCCAGCGTAGTGACGACAAGACCCTGGGTTTCACCCCGGGTGAACAGCGCCGAGCCGTGGGCGCGCGGCAGGATGCCGGTTTCCGCCGTGATCTGGCGGACGGTCTTGGTGTCGCGGCCGTCGATCCGGCGGCCGTGCTTGACCACGTCGCCGCGCAGCACCGCCGATTCCAGCTGCTTGACCGCCGGGTAGAAGTTCGGGTCGGCCAGGTCTTCCTCGGACATCGCGGCCTTGATCGCCTGGACGGTGGCCTCGATGGCGTTGGTGCGATCCTGCTTCGACCGGATGGCGAAGGCGGCGCGCATCTGCTCTTCGCCGGCGGCTTTCACCTTGGCGTAGAGGCCCGAGAAATCGGGCGGGGTGAAGTCGAACGGCTCTTTCGCCGAGGCTTCGGCGAAGTCGATGATCAGGTCGATCACCGGCTGCATCTGCTCGTGGCCGAAGACCACCGCGCCGAGCATTTCCTCTTCCGTCAGCTCGTAAGCCTCGGATTCGACCATCATCACGGCGTCCTTGGTGCCCGCGACGACAAGGTCAAGGCGCTGCTCGGGCTTCAGACGCAGTTGCGTCATGTCGTCCATCGCCGGGTTCAGCACATACTGGCCGTCGACAAAGCCGACGCGCGCCGCGCCGATCGGGCCCATGAAGGGCACGCCCGAGACGGTCAGCGCGGCGGAGGCCGCGATCATCGCCACGATGTCGGGGTCGTTCACGAGGTCGCAGGACAGCACGGTCGCCATGACCAGCACTTCGTTGCGGAAACCGTCGACGAACAGCGGGCGGATCGGACGGTCGATCAGACGCGAGACCAGCGTCTCTTTCTCGGACGGACGCGCCTCGCGCTTGAAGAAGCCGCCGGGGATCTTGCCGGCCGCGTAGTATTTTTCCTGATAGTGAACGGTCAGCGGGAAGAAGTCCTGGCCCGGCTTCGCGGCGCGCGCGAAGGTCACGTTGGCCATCACCTGGGTCTCGCCCAGCGTCGCGATCACCGACCCATCGGCCTGGCGCGCAACTTTCCCGGTTTCCAGCGTGAGCGTTTCATTGCCCCACTGGATGGATTTCCTGGTCACATTGAACATGTATCGTTTCCTCTGAGGACCCGGCCCCTGCCGGTGCCCCCGCATATGGCGGCCCCATTGCCGCCGTCCCCCCGATCCTTCGCACGGGCCCCGGGGGCGGGCCTCACGTCTCAGATGGGCGGGGCCATACAGGAAAATGCCTGCGATGGAAAGCGATGTCCTGTCCGGTGGTCACTCGGCCGCCGTGGTGGCGCGCATCCGCCCGGTGGCGACCAGCGCCACGCCGCCGAGCGTGACGGCGAGCCCGAGGGCCATGGCGAGGGTCAAGGGCTCTCGGAACAGGGCCCAGGCCCAGAGCATGGTGACCGGCGGGCTGAGGTAGACGGTGGCCGAGACCATGGCCGGCGGGTAGAGGCGCAGGAGGAGGTAGTAGATGAGCCAGCCGCCATAGGTGGCGAGGATCACCAGCCAGGCCATTCCCATCGCGTAGTCGGGGGTCAGCGGCGGAAAGAGGCCGCCGGTGGTTGCCGCCACGGGGGCGAACATCGCGGCGGCCCAGAGGCATTGCAGGCAAAGCCGTTGCAGGATGGTCAGCGGCAGCGCGGCGCGGCGTTCCTGCATCACGGTGGAAAGGGCGAAGGCCAGCATCCCGAGGATCGGCAGGGCATAGGCATGGGCTGGCGCGTTGCCCAGGGCAAGGGCATCGGCCGAAACGAGGAGGACTCCGCCCAGGGCGACGGCGGTGCCGAGCCATTGCTGCGGCGAGAGCGGCTGCGCGAGAAGGGGGGCGGAGAGGACGGCGATGCCCAGTGGCACGAGATCGGCCATCAGTGCGACAAGGCCGGTCGGCACGCCCTCGCCGATCGCAAGGGCGAAGCCGCCGAGGTAAAGGAACATGCCGAGGAAGGCATAGGCGCCCTGCTCAAGCACGGCGCGGGGAGTGATCCCAGGACCGCGCATGAGCGCGAGAGGAAGAAGGCAGAGGCCGGAAAGCAGGCTGCGGCCGAACAGGATCTGCGGCACGGTGGCGCTGTCGGTGGCGAAGCGGATGCCGACGAAGCCCGAACTCCAGCAGACCACGAGGGCGGTGGCGAGGGTGAGGAACAGGAAGGGGGAGGGGCGCAGCGTCATGCCCGCACTCTGCCGATGCGCGAGGGGCCGGAAGCTCTGGCCCCGACGCCTGGCGGGCTGGTTGCGACGGGAGGTGAAAAAGGGGCAAAGGAAAACGCCCGGCCTTGCGGTCGGGCGTTTGGCGGGGTCGGGTCAGATCGCCGACTTGATCCAGGTCTCGAGCGCGGCCTTGGGGGCGGCGCCGACCTTGTTCGAGACGACCTGGCCGTCCTTGAACATGAACAGCGCGGGGATGCCACGCACGCCCAGGACAGCGGGGCTGTCGGGGTTCTCGTCGACGTTGACCTTCACGATCTTCACCTTGCCCGCATATTGCGAGGCAAGTTCTTCCAGCGCCGGACCGATCTGGCGGCAGGGGCCGCACCATTCGGCCCAGAAATCCACGACAACCGGAATCGGCGACTTGCGGACTTCGGCATCGAAAGTGGCATCGGTGACTGCGACGGTGGCAGCGCCCATGGTCGTTCTCCTACGGGATTTGTCGGGTAAGAAGGTATGGACGCGGGGCGGGAACGTCAAGGGATCGTGGTGCGGGCCAGGGCCTGCCTCACCATCTCGGGATCGATGGGCATCAGCACGGGCGCGCGGGTCCAGAGGATCGCGGTCTCGATCCGGCGGTCGGGGTAGATCTGGGCGAGCATGTGGGCATAGGCGCCAAGCTGGCGCAGGATGCCCTCGGGAACCTGGGCGGGGCTGGGCGGGACGATGGCGTTCGACTTGTAGTCGATGACCAGCACCCGGTCGGGGGTCACGACCAGCCGGTCGATGCTGCCCGCCAGGGTGCGGCCCTGCCAGGGGGCGGTCACGGCGACCTCGGGCAGGGTGTCGGGGGAAAAGAGCGGGGCGAGGGCGGGGTGGTCCAGCACCAGCCGCGCCTCGGCCAGGATCCCGGCGGCGAGGGTCGGGTCGGGGATCAGGCTGGCGGCCTGGGCGGGCCAGCTCGCGGGGTCAAGGCCGGGCAGGCGTTCCAGCAGCAGGTGCAGCGCGGTGCCGCGCGCCCTGGCGACGGCTTCGGGCCAGGCAGGTTCGCCCGGCAGCGCCTTGGCCCCGCCGAGATCGGAGGGGGAGAGCGGTTTCAGCGGCTCAAGCGGTGCGGGGGCGGGACGGGTCAGCCAGTCGGGCAGCGCGCCTGGGGGCATTTGCACGGCGGGAAGCTGGGTCAGCGGCTCGGGCCAGTCGCCGAAGGCATGGCGGCGGATGCCCCCGCCCGCGTCGAAGGCCATGGCGCGGTCCACCCCGGCGCGGATCAGGTTGTACCAGCAATCGGGCTGCGTCACCTCGCCCGCCGCCGCCGTGATCAGCCAGCAGCGCGCCCGGGTCATGGCGACATAGAGAAGGCGCAGGCGTTCGGCGGCCTCGCGCGCCTTGCGGGCGGTGCGTTCGGCGGCGATGGGCGCGGGGCTTTCGGCGGCGGGCATCTTCCAGACGGCGGGGCCTTCGGGCAGGCGGAAAAGCTGGTCACGCTCCTGCGGCTTGCGGTCGCCGGTATCGGGAAGAAGGACGATCTCGCCCTCCAGCCCCTTGGCGCCGTGGACGGTCATCACCCGGATCAGCCGCCCCTCGCCGTCAAGCTGGCGCTTCACCTCGACATCGTCGGTCTGCATCCAGACCAGGAAGCCGGTCAGGCTGGGAACCTCGTGGCCCTCGTAGACCAGCGCCTGCGACAGCAGTTCGTCGATGCCGTCCTGCGCCTCGGGACCGAGGCGGGCGAGGAGCTTGCGCCGGCCGTCGTGGCGCTGGAGCGCGCGTTCGATCAGGTCGTAGGGCCGCAGGAAATCGGCCTGGGCGCGCATGTCGTTCAGGAAGGCCAGCGTCTCCGGGTGGCCGGCATCGTCGCGCAGCGCCTCCCAGAGATAGCCCTTGCGGGGGTTCGCAAGCCGGAACAGATCGGCCTCGGACCAGCCGCAGAGCGGGGAGCGGAGGAGGCAGGCGAGGGAAAGGTCGTCCTCGGGTGTGTCGAGGAAGGCGAGGAGGGCGGAGAGGTCGCGGACGGCGAGCTCGCCACCCAGCTTCAGGCGGTCGGCGCCGGCGATGGGCAGGTCCAGCGCCTTGCAGGCGCGGATGATCTCGTGGAACAGGGGCGAGCGGCGCTGCACCAGGATCAGGAAATCGCCGAAGTGGACGGGGCGCTGCGGCGGTTTTCCATCGCGCGCGACCTGTGGGATCTGGACCCCGGCGGCGACGGTATCGCGGATCCATCCGGCGATGCGGCGGGCGAGGATGACGCGCGGATCCTCGGCGCTGCGGGCGTCGACGGGATCGAACCAGTCGCCGGGTTCGGGGGCGTCGGCCTTCGGCTCGACCGGCCAGACATCGACACGGCCGGGCAGGTGTTCGTTGAAGGCGCGGTGGCGGGATTCGCCGCCGAGGGCCTGGAATTCGGCGGCGGTGAAGGTCTGGTCCACCACGTCGAGGACCGCGCGCGAGGAGCGGAAGGAATGTTCCAGCGAGCGGTCCACGAGGCCCGGCCCGCCTTCGAGACGGCTGTGGAAATGGTTGCGCTTGAGGTCGAAGGCGGCGACGTCGGCGCCCTGGAAGGAGTAGATCGACTGTTTCTTGTCGCCCACGACGAAAAGCGTCCGCGGGCGGAGGGCCGATCCTTCGCCCGCGATCAATTCGGCCGCGAGATGTTCGATCAAGTCCCATTGTTCGGGGCTGGTATCCTGCGCCTCGTCGACGAGGATATGGTCGATGCCACCGTCGAGACGGTAGAGGACCCAGGCGGCCAGGGATGAATCCTTAAGGAGTTTCAGCGCCTTGCCGATCAGGTCATCGAAATCGAGCAGGCCGTGGGCGGCCTTGCGCCTCTCGTAGCGCGGGAGGAAGGCGGCGGCGAAGCGGTGCAGGGCAAGCGATTTCTCGGCCGCTTCCAGGCAGATGCGCCGGGCGCGGGCGGTCTCGACCCGGGCCATCAGCGCCTCGCAGCGGTCCATGAGGGGATCGAGGCGGATGCGGGTATCCTTGGTGGGAAAAGTGCCGATCTTGGCGGCAAAGGGGGTCTTGGCCGAGTCGCCGAAAAGGAAAATGCCCTCCAGCGTGGCGAGGGTCGCAAGGTCAGGGGCGGCAAGGTCCAGCGGGCGAAGCCGGTCGGCGGCCTTGCCGTCGGTGGAGGAGCCCCGCGCCAACCCGGCGATCAGGTCGGGGAACCAGAGCGGCTCGTCGCCGAGGAAGGCCAGCGACAGAAGGTCCGGAGCGGCGAATCCCTGCGGCAGGTCGAACAGCGACCAGATCGCGGCGGCATCCAGCGGCGTGGCGAAGGCGGCGCGGTGGCGGGAAAGCTCCTCGACCAGGGGCGCGAAATCCTCGGCCCCCTGCACCTCGGCCAGGCGGCGGACCAGGGGGGCCTGGGGGCCATCGGCCAGTTCCTCGACGATCTCGGCGCGCATCTGGCGGGCGGAGCGGTCGTCAAGCTCGGCAAAGCCGGGCGGCACCCCGGCCTCGAGCGGGAAGCGGCGCAGGAGGCTGCCGCAGAAGCTGTGGATGGTCTGGATCCGCAGCCCGCCGGGGGTCTCGATGGCGCGGGCGAAAAGCTGGCGCGCGCGGGCAAGGCGGGGGGCGGAGAAATCGGCCTCGCCCAGGTCGAGCAAGGCCTTGCGCAGGTCGGGTTCGGGGGCCATGGCCCATTCGCCCAGCCGCTTGAACAGGCGGTTCTGCATCTCGGATGCGGCGGCCTTGGTGTAGGTCAGGCAGAGGATATGCTGCGGTTCCACCCCCGACAGGAGAAGCCGCGCCACCCGGTCGGTCAGCACGCGGGTCTTGCCCGATCCGGCATTGGCAGACAGCCAGGTGTTGCGGTCGGGATGGGCGGCGGCGATCTGGGCCTCGAAGGCGGGGTTGATCGTCATGTCAGGTCCTCGGCCCTGGGGTCCTGGGTCATGTCCCATTCGCCGTAGCGCGACAGGTGGTCATAGTCCGACACGTCGCTTTCCGACATCAGCGCGCGGCGGGCAGTATAGCCCTGGCTTGCCTGCGCATAGGCCTGGATCAGGGCGACGAACTCCTCCCAGACCGCGCCGACCTGGCCGGGCTTCAGGTCGGTTTCCACCTTCTTCAGCTCGGCCTTCAAGCCGATGAAGGCCAGCCGCGCCACCTCGGACGGGCCAAGCGAGGCGAACCCGCCGCGTTCGGCCATGGCGGCGGCGAGGAGGAGCTGCTTGTCGAAGGTGCGCTGCTGCTTTTCGCTGGGCGGATCGCCGGTCTTGTAGTCGATGAGGAGGAGGCGGCCATCGGCAAGCCGGTCGATGCGGTCGGGCTTGCCGGTCAGGGTGAAGTCAAGGCCCGCGACGGGGGTGGCGCCCTTCTCCTCGAGCAGGACGGGGGCGCCGCCGGTGTTGGTGGAATAGCGCAGGAAGGCATCGGCGGCCTTGGCGATGCGGGCGCGCCAGACGGTGCGGGCAAGGGGCCAGGCGACGCGGGTCGCCAGGATCTCGTCGGCCACGGCCAGAAGCGTGGCGCGGTCGGCACCGCCGCGACGGATGAAGGTTTCAAGAATCTCGTGCAGGACCACGCCGCGCAGGCGGGGGTCGGCCTCGGGGCGGAGGGGATCGAGCGGCGAGAGGCGCAGGACGTGGCGGGCGTAGATCGCATAGGGATCGCGGACGAGGCGGCCGATTTCGGTGAGCGACAGGCGTTTCGGCCGTGCCGCCACCGGCGGGCGGGGCGAGGGGCGCGGCGCGGGGGCGACGGCGTCCACCTGGTCGAAGCGGGCGGCGAGGGCGAGCCAGTGCCGGCCCCGTTGCCGCATCTGTTCCAGCGCCTCGGGCCCGTCGCGGTCGGGCAGGCCGGACATCAGGTTGACCAGCCGGTTCAGCCAGCGCGCGGGGACGGTCTCCGCCTCGGCCCCCCGCGTGGCGCGGGAGAGGACGACGCGCGGCGCGGCGACGGCCTGCTGGTAGTCATGCGCGGAAAGGCCGATCCGGCGTTCCGGCAAAAGAAGACCGGCCGCCTTGCGCATCGCGCGGTTCAGCCAGGGGTCGGGGGGCGGCTGGGCGGGCCAGGCGCCCTCGTTGAGGCCGCCGAGGATGACGAGTTCGGCCCCCTGGACCCGGGATTCGATGGTGCCCCAGATCATGATTCCGGGATGGACGCTTTCCGCCTCGCGCACCTCGTGCCGTTGCAGGATGCCATGGAACAGGCGGCCGTAGTCGCCGGGGGTCAGGATGCCGGCGACCCCGGCCTCGGCCTGCAGTTCCGCCACCGCCTCGGCCGCCTTCTGGCCGGCTTCCTTCTCCCACAATGCGCCGGAGCCTTCGGCGGCGAAGCCCCGGGCGAGGCGTTCGGCGGTGGCGAGATGCGTCTCGACGAAAGCGGCAAGCGGCAGGGGGCCGATGGTGGCCAGCGGCGGAAGCGTCTCGCCCAGGACCCGCGCCCAGTCCTGCGCCCCCTGGATCCGGCTGGTCCCGGCCCAGTCGGTCAGGCTTTCGGCCGTGGGGAAGGCCGGGCCGTGGCGGCGAAGGTGAAGCTCGAGTTCGCGCGTCAGGATCAGATGCGCGCCGCGACCGGGGCCCGAGAAGGCAAGCGGGTGTTTCAGCAGCGAAAGCAGCCGGTCCGAGGTCAGCCTTTCGCCGATGAGTCCCGCGACCTGGCGCAGGAAGCGGCCGGGGGCGGAGAGGGGCAGCGGACGGCCGGCGGAATCGTCGGGGCGGATCCCCCAGCGGTCCAGCGCGGCGGTGACGCGGCGGGTCAGGTTGCGGTCGGGCGAGATCAGGGCGGCGCGGGTCCCGTCCTCGGCCGCCTTGCGCAGGATCAGGGCGATGGCAAAGGCCTCGGCCCGCTCGCCGGGAGCCTCGATCAGGGTGAGGTCCTGCGTCGCCGGGAGCAGCAGCGGCAGCGACGGCCCTTCGGCAAGCCATTGGTCGGTGATCGGCGCGGGACGAAGGGAGAGGGAAATCAGGCGGTTGCGGTCAGGCGAGGGGCCGGCGGCAGCGGTCCAGGGCCGGATGGCGTCCGGCCCGCAGTCGAGAAGGTCCATCAGGGCGCGGAAACGGAATTGCGGATGATCCTCGGCCGTCAGCGCATCGTCCAGCCGGTCCCAGACGGCGGCGGGCTGGTCGAAGTCGTAGCCGGGCAGGACGACCGCCCCCTGCGGCAGGCGCGCCACCGCCTGCATCAGAAGCGCCGTCGTCCCGCGCGAGCCGGTGGACCCCGCGAGGATCACCGGATCGGCGGGCGGCTTCGCCTGCCAATGCGCCGCGAGGGACAGGACCGCCTGCCGCAGCCGTCCCTCGCCGTCCTCGTCGCGGTCCATGGTCTGGGCGACGATGCCGAGGAAGGCCTGGGTCCGGGCCCAATGGGCGGAATGGTCGGCCACATCCAGCGCGGCGATGCGTTCGGGCGGGACGCCCTCGCCCTCCATCTCCTCCATCAGCGCGGCAAGGCTGTCGGCAAGGTCGTAAAGCGCGCTGCGGGGGAAATCGGTGGTGCCGGTCTGCAGGAGCTTGTCGAGCAGCACGGTCAGTTCCAGCCGCCGCCGCAGGGGCGGCACGGCGGGAGGCAGGGGCGCGGGGCCAAGGCTGGCGGCATCGGGCAGGAGAAGGAGGCGGGGCAGAAGCCGCGCGCCTTGCGCCAGCAGGCAGTCGGTCACCCGCCGCCGCATCCGCTGGGTGTTCAGGATCAGCGTGACCCGGGCCAGGGCCTCGGGCGGCTGGCCCCGCATGCGGCCGAGAAGTCCCGCGACGAGTTCGGCGGGGAAATCGACCCCGGGCGGCAGGGCGTAGAGCGCGGGGTCAGCCATGGTCACGCAACAGCCGTTCGGCCGCGGCGATCCCTTCGGGATGGCCCACGTCGCACCAGCGCCCCTGGTGGACAAGGCCGAAGGCGGTGCCTGCGGCGATCATCTCGTTCCACGGGCGGTTGAGGGAGAAGACCTCCTCCCCGCTCGCGGCCACGCGGTCGGGGGCGAGGATGCAGGCGCCGATGTAGACGTGATCCTCGCCGCCCCGCCCGCGCGAGATGCGGCCCTGGGCGTCCAGCCGGAAGTCGCCCTTCGGCCCGTGCGCCAGGGTCTGCGCCAGCGGCAGGAGGAGGAGGAGCGCCTCCATCCGGACGGGATCCCAGGCCTTGGCAAGCTGGACCAGCGGGTTCGCGCCGGTCCAGATCCCGTCGCTGTTCAGAAGCGCGACCGGGCCGGGACCGAGAAGCGGCAGGGCGGCCTTGAGCCCGCCGCCGGTCTCCAGGATGCGGTCGGCCTCATGGTTGATGTGGACGCCATGGGGTTGCAGATGGGCGGCAAGCTGTTCGGCCCGGTAATGCGTGTTCGCCACCACCCGCCGCACCCCCGCCTCGGTCGCGGTCCGCAGCGCATGGTCGATCAGCGGCCGGCCGGCGACGGGGATCAGCGGCTTTGGCCGTTCGGCGGTCAGCGCGCCCATGCGGGTGCCGAAACCGGCGGCGAAGATCATCAGCGGGAAGGGGAAATCGGGCATTGGGCTTCGATGCGGGCAAGGATGGCGGGGCTGGTGTCGGGCAGGACCCGGTCGCAGATCGCGCGGAGGTCGGCGAGCGCCGGATGGGCCAGGTTCTGCCGCAGCTGGCCCCAGACGCGGGGCATCAGCCGCAGGTAGCCGGGCTTGCCTGCGACGGTGCAGAGCCGGGCGAAGACGCCGAGGATGCGCAGGGCGCGCTGGGCGCCGAGGGTGGCGTAATGGGCGGCGAAGCTTTCGGGGTCGGCGGCGGTTGCGGCGGCGAAGCGGGCGATCATCGCCGTCTCGGTCGCGGGCCGGACATCGCGGCGGGCGTCCTGCAGGAGCGAGACGAGGTCATATCCCGGCTGTCCCAGCTGGCCGAGCTGGAAGTCCAGCAGCCCGACCCGCGCGGTCCCTTGGCGGCCGGGCAGCCAGAGCAGGTTTTCGGCATGATAGTCGCGCAGGATCAGGACTCGGGGGCCGTCGGCATGGGTCTGCAGCGCGTGGGTGAGGCTATCGGTGAAGGGGGCGGGATCGGGCGCGGTTCCGGTGGCGGCCTTTGCGTAGACGGACAGGGCCATGGCGGCGGCCCCGGCCCAGTCGCGGGCGGAGAGGTTCGGCAGGCCGGGCGGAGGCGGGGCGGCCTGGAGCTGGACGAGGACATCGACGGCGGCGGCGTAAAGCCGGGGTTCCGCATCGGGATCGGTGACCAGGAGCCGGGCGAAAAGGCCATCGCCGAGGTCTTCCAGGAGGAGGAGGCCAAGGGCGGTATCCTCGGCCAGCAAGCGGGGGGGCGAGAGGCCGAGGGCAGCCAGATGCCGGGCCATGGCGGAGAAGGCGGCGGGGTCGTCGGCCCCTCCGGGCGGATTGTCCATCAGGACGGCCGTGTCCGTGCCCCGCCGCAGCCGCCAGTAGCGCCGGTCCGAGGCATCGCCGGCCAGATGGCGGCGGTCGGCCTTGTCCCAGCCGGTGCGGGTGAGGAAGGCTGCGATCAGGGGCTCGCGGTCAGGCATGCGCCGCGGCCTCGCGCAGGGCCGCGCGCCCGCCGGTCAGGGTGGCAAGCCGACCTTCGCCTGCGGGCGAAAGCTCCAGCCGCAGCGCGCCGGGCGGCAGATGCGCGCCCAGCCGGTCGGGCCATTCGACCAGGCAGATCGCGCGGGAGAAGGCCTCGTCGAGGCCGAGTTCCCAGACCTCGTCGGGATGGGTGAGGCGGTAGAGGTCGGCGTGGAAGATCTCGTCCCCGGGTGGTCCATAGGTCTGGATCAGGGTGAAGGTGGGCGAGGGCACTTCCTCCTCGCGTCCGAGACGGGCGCGGATGAAGGCGCGGGCGAGATGGCTTTTCCCCGCGCCGATCGGGCCGGAGAGGAGGATCACGTCGCCCGGTCGCGCCAGGGCGGCCAGCCGGGCGCCAAGGGCGGCGGTGGCGGCTTCATCGGGCAGGATCAGGGTGACGGTCTCGGGGGCCATGGGGTGAGTCTACCCGGTGCCGGGCAGGCTGCAAGGGGGGTGGGCATGGGGTGAGCTTGCGGTGGAACCCGCATCGCCTCTGGCTGGAGGCGGAGCGGGGTTTCACTCCCCTGCTTGGCAAGAGGAAGCGGCTTGCCGTGGTTCAGGGGTTCAGGGACGGGCTGCGAGGGGCGGCGGGTCGCCTTGGGGCGGGTCCGGGGTCGTTTCGGGGCATCGGCAAGGAGCAGGGGCGGCCGGAACCGCTTTCCGGGGTTCCCAATCGAGCACTTCGTGCATTCCTTGCCGCCGGTCCGACGAGTGCACGAAGTGCTCGAGGAGGTGCGTCGGAGGAAGGCGCGTTCAGGCCTGGACGGGCATGCGGGCGAGGTGGCTGACGGAGGGGTTCGGCATCGTCTCGGCCGCCTGGCGCGGGCGGAAGGTGATCAGCGTCGCCCCGCCGGTCAGGGGGCGGAACTTGCAGTCGATCAGACGCCCGTCCAGAAGCCGCGCCTCGCCGTTCCAGCCGGTGCGGTCGCTGAGGGTCAGGACGAAATCGGTCGCATCCTCCCACAGCAGGCTGGGCGCGGTATGGTCGCGCCACCAGCTGCAAAGCGTGCCGATCCCCGCATCCGAGAGCAGCACGGCCGGATCGTGGCCCCAGAGCTGGGCATAGGCGAGGTTCGACATCACCAGCTGGCCGCCCTGCGAGAAGACGGCCACGGCCTCGTCCACGGTGTCGATCACGGACTGGCCCAGTTCCAGATCGGCGCGGTAGCGGCGGGTGCGGGTCATCTCGGTCGAGATGTCCTCGAACATGAAGGCGAGCGCGCCGTTCGGATGCGGGCGGCCGATCACGCGGTAGGTCTGGCCGCCCGGCAGGCTCCAGGTTTCCTGGAACAGGCCCGAGGCGGCCTCCTCCTCGAGCCGGACGAGCTGGCGGCGCCAGCTGCGGTAATCCTTGGGCTCGGGGATCATCGAGCGGGTCCGCATCGCATCCAGCACCGCGCTGAGCGTCGGGCGGGCGATCAGGAAATCCGGGGCAAGCGCGGTGAGATCGGTGAGTGCCGGGTTGAAAAGCTGCAGCACCCGGTTGCGGTCGAAGATCGCAAGGCCGATCGGCAGGTCGGCGAAGGTCTTGGTCAGGGTCTGCATGAATTCGCGCAGGGCGGTTTCGGCCTGGACGGCGGCATTGGCGGCCAGGGCATAGCAGAAGGTCTCCTCCCCGACCGGGACGCGGAAGAGGTCGAACCATTCCGGCCCGCTCTGCATCTGCAGCCGGGCGCGGGGCGGGGTGGCGCCGCGGTTGTCGGGGCGGTCGAAAAGCCGGGGCAGGGGCCAGGTCAGATCCTCGCCCTCGGCCAGAAGCTCGACCGCGCGGATGAGATAGGCGTGGTTCGCCCAGATGACCTCGCCCTGCTCGCCCTCCTTCCACATCAGGACGGGGGAGCGGGCCAGCACCGCCCGTTGCGACAGGACCTCCTGCTGGAGCGCGGCGGTGGCGGCGGCACCGCGGCCGGGCTGCGGGTCATCGGTCGGGGCCAGCATCGTCAGCCGGGTCATCCCCGCGAGATGTTCGGCACGGATCGTCATCGCCGGGACCACGCCGGGGCCGGAGGCGACATCGACCTGACCGAGCCGCGGCAGGTTGTCGATCCGGTCGGCAAGGCCGGGAAACATCGGCCCGAGGCGGACGAGGAGCTTTTGCCAGGCGCCATCGGCTTCGGGGACCAGCTGGCGCGCGGCGGGGCTGGCGTCGAGCAGGCGGTCGCCGTCGAAGAGGAAGATCGTCGCCTCCGGGTTGCCGTCGCGGAAGATGCTGGCGACGCGCCGCGATTGCCGCGACTGCCAGGCCGACAGGAGGAGGAGGCTGGAGAGCACAACCAGCGTGGCCGAGACCACCATGCCGAATATGTAGAGCAGTTCCGTCGCCATGCCGCTTCCCCTTTGCGGCAGGCTAGGCGGAAAGTCGTTAATCGGCGGTTAATGCAGTTTCAGTCCTCGATCCGCCGGTTTTCCCCCAGGGCGCCCGCGGCCGGGGCAAGGAGATCGGCGAGCGGCCAGACGGCCTCGACCACGGCGCCGCAGCGGGCGGGGCGGTCTTCGTAGGGAAGGAAGGGATCGGTCGCATTGGCGAAGGTCAGCTCGGCGCCCGAGCGTTCCAGAAGCGTCTTGGCGATGAAGAGGCCAAGGCCCATCCCCTCGTAGCCGGGGCGCTGGGGGGCTTCCGGCTCGGCCCTTCGCGCGCGGACGAAGGGGTCGCCGATGCGGCCGATGACGTTCTGGGGGAAACCCTCGCCATCGTCGATGATGCGCAGGGTCACGGTGCTGTCGGACCAGTCGACCTCGATCCAGACGGTCGAGCGGGCGAAGTCCACCGCGTTCTGGATCAGGTTGCGCAACCCGTGGATGATCTCGGGGCGGCGCAGGATGGTGGGCTGGGTGCTGTCCTCGGAGAGCAGGATGAACTCCACCCGCTTGCCGCGCGAAAGGTGGGGTTCGGCCGCCTCGCGCAGGACGGCGGAGAGCGGGGCCTGACGCAGGTGGAGGTCGTCCTTCCCGGCGCGGCCCATGTCGCGCAGGATGTCGCGGCAGCGGTCGGCCTGCTCGCGGATCAGGCGGGCATCCTCTTGCAGGTCGGGGTGGTCGGACAGCTCCTCGATCAGCTCGGCGCTGACCAGCTTGATGGTGGCAAGCGGCGTGCCCAGCTCATGCGCGGCGGCGGCGACGACGCCGCCGAGATCGGTCAGCTTCTGCTCGCGCGCGAGGGCCATCTGGGTGGCCAGCAGCGCCTCGGACATCGAGCGGATCTCGGTCGCGACGCGGCGGGCGTAGAGGCCGAGAAAGAGGATGCCGATCACGATGGCCAGCCAGAAGCCGAAGGCGAAGGTGGGGGGCACGACCAGTTCGCGCCCGTCGGAAAAGCGCAGGGGCTGGTACCAGAAGGCAGCGATGGTGACGAGAAGGATCGCCACCCCGCCAATGGTGACGGTGGAGCGCAATTGCAACGCGCTGGCCGAAATGGTGACGGGCGCAAGGACCAGCAGCGCGAAAGGGTTGGTCAGCCCGCCGGCCAGGAGGATCAGGAACCAGAGTTGGCCGAGATCGAACAGGAGGACGAAGCAGGCCTCGGTCTCGGACAGGCGGCGGTTCTCGGGGAAAAGGGTGCTTGCGAAGATGTTCGCCAGGACCGAAAGGGCGACCGCGGCGAAGCAGAGGCCGAGCGGCAGTTCCAGCCCGTAGAAGCGGTCCGCGACCAGGATCGCGGCAATCTGGCCCAGGATCGCCAGCCAGCGCAAGAGGATGAGCGTGCGCAGGCGCACCCAGTTGGCTCGCGCTTCATGCGCCGGGGTGGTAATGCCCGCAGTCACCATGGTGCGATCCGTTGTCCCTTTCTGACGGTTTGCCATTGTTATGCCGCGCCGCGCATGGGATCAATGCGGCGCTGAATAAGACGGAGGGTCGGATGACCAGGCTTTATGCGGGAGTTGCAGTGGGGGTGGTCGCCGCCTTCCTGGGAGGTTCGGCCTGGTATGTGATTGCAAACCGCGCCGGCGATGCCTTTGCCCAATGCCGCCAGGGCCAGATTGCCGGCGGCGAAATCGGCGGGCCCTTCACCCTGGTCAATCCGGCGGGAGAGACGGTGACGGATGCCGAAGTGATCACCAAGCCGAGCCTGGTCTATTTCGGCTATACCTTCTGTCCCGATGTCTGCCCCTTCGACATGCAGCGCAATGTCGAGGCGGTGGATATCCTGGACGAGCGGGGAATCGACGTGAACCCCGTCTTCATCTCGATCGACCCGGATCGGGATACGCCCCAGGCGCTGGGCGATTACGCCCATAACATGCATCCCAAGCTGATCGCCCTGACCGGAAGCGCCGAGCAGGTCAAGACGGCCAGCCAGGCCTACAAGACCTATTATCGCAAGCAGCCGGGGGATGACGAATTCTATCTGGTGGATCATTCGACATTCACCTATCTGATGATCCCCGGCACCGGCTTTGTGGACTTCTTCCGCCGCGAGGTCACAGCCGAGCAGATGGCCGACAGCGTCGCCTGTTTCGTCGAAGCGGCCTCGGCCGGGAAATAAGCACCAGAAGGGAGGGCGCATGACCGAGCATATCGAGGCCGATCTGGGAGCGGACCGTTCGCTTCTTCTGGTCGATGACGACGAGTCCTTTGTGAAACGTCTGGCGAAGGCGATGGAAAAACGCGGCTTCCAGCCGGAAACCGCGCAATCGGTGGCCGAGGGGCGGGCCAAGGCCCTGGCCCGGCCGCCCGCCTATGCGGTGGTCGACCTGCGGCTGGAGGATGGCAACGGGCTTGAGGTGATCGAGACCCTGCGCGAGAAACGCCCGGATTGCCGGATTGTCGTCCTGACCGGCTATGGCGCGATTGCGACGGCGGTGGCGGCGGTCAAGATCGGCGCGGTCGATTACCTCTCGAAGCCCGCGGATGCCAATGACGTGACGCAGGCCCTGCTTTCGCGCGGCGAGGCAATGCCCGAGCCGCCGGAAAACCCGATGTCGGCCGATCGCGTCCGCTGGGAGCATATCCAGCGGGTCTATGAGATGTGCGACCGCAATGTCAGCGAAACGGCGCGGCGGCTTTCGATGCATCGCCGGACACTCCAGCGCATATTGGCGAAACGCAGTCCGAAGTGAAACGGAATTGTTGCCAACCGGAATATACGCGCCTATGCAAAGGATGCGGATATTCGAGAGGGGACAGTCTTGAACAACGACCTGAATTCGCTTTCGCTGAAAGAGTTGAAGGACCTGCAATCCCAGGTCGCAAAGGCGATTGCCGGTTTTGAGGACCGCCGCAAGCGTGAGGCGCTGGCGGAACTGGACGAGAGGGCCCGGGCAATGGGCTTTTCGCTGGCCGAACTGACCGGCGCGGCGTCGCCGCGCAAGCGCACGGCCTCGACGGCGAAATATGCAAATCCGGCCAATCCGTCAGATACCTGGTCGGGCCGCGGGCGCAAGCCGCGCTGGTTCTCCGAGGCGCTTGCCAAGGGCCGCCGCCCGGAAGACATGGCGGTCTGAGGCCGTCAGTCGCAGGCGGCCAGCAGCCGGGCCACGGTCGCGATATAATCCGCCCGCACCTCTGCGGGCGGGCGTAGCCGGATCTCCAGCCGCCACAGCACCTCGGGTGCGGGGCGGCCGAACAGCCGGTCGGCCTCGGCCTCCCGGAACCCCGCGATCCGCACGGCCTCGAGCCAGGCGGAAACCTTGTCGGCCGCCTTGATCTGCTTCTTGATCGGCGCGGGCAGCACGGCAGGCAGGCCGAAGCGGCGATGCACCGCCGCCGTCAGCCGCTGGTCCAACTCGCCATAACCCGGTCCCACGGCCGCCTTCACCGGGCTGATCATGTCGCCGATGACATATTCCGGCGCGTCATGCAGCACGGCGGCCAGCCGCCAGCGGGCGGCGATGCCGGGGTTCATCCGGGCGAAGATCTCCTCGACCAGCAGCGAATGCTCGGCCACGGAATAGGCGAAATCGCCCCGCGTCTGGCCGTTCCAGCGCGCGACGAAGGCAAGGCCATGGGCGATGTCCTCGACCTCGATGTCCATCGGCGTCGGGTCCAGCAGGTCCAGCCTGCGGCCCGAGAGCATGCGTTGCCAGGCGCGGGGGGGCATGTCAGATCCGCGCCTGGTAGGGATCGGGGTGACGGTCGATCATCGCCTTCACCAGCCCCATGCCGCGGAAATGCCGCAGCATGATGCGCGAGGCCTCGACCAGCGGCATCGGCGCGGGATCGCAGGGCGGGGCAAGCTTCTCCAGCGCCTCGGGGAAGAAGGTGGCGTAGAACTCGCGGTAGGCGTGGTTGAAGCGGGTGTCGAACCAGCCCGTGGAATCGCGGTCCGGCTTCTTGCGCGAGACGAAATGGCGGAAGAACACGGGATAGCGCATCGGGACCAGCGGATAGCGGCCGTTGAGCTGCCAGTTCCAGCAGGGCGCCAGCTGGGCGAACTTGCCGCGCAGCGCGAGGTTGGTGAGCGACTGGTCGGACAGCACGATGGCATGCGGATGGGTGATGCAGATGTCCAGCGACCGCCGCTCGACCTCCTGCTCGACATAGGCGCGGGTCTCGATCAGCTGGAAGCCGGTATTGGCATAGGCGAGCGCGGGAAGGCCCGCCTTCACATATTCTTCGGCGTAGAAGCCGGGCCGGAAGAAATAATATGCGTCCAGTGCGGCGGCGATCGGATGCGGGCCGATGTCGATCTGGAACAGGCGGTTCAGATCGCCGCCTTCGACGAACATGTCGCCGTCGAGATAGAGGATGCGGCGGTAGCGGTGGCCGAGTTCGCGCGCGAGGGTCAGGCGATAGAGCGGCGCCATCCTGCCGACGTGGCGGGCGACCTCGGCATGGGCGGGAAGCTCTCCGGTCCGGTGCAGGATCAGGCCCAGGTCGCGGGCCCAATCGGGCAGGGGCAGTTCGTCTTGCGAGGCGACCACGAAGTCGAAGCGGCGGAACGGGTTGTGAAAGGCGATCTGGCGCAGCATGAACAGCGCCATGGGATAATAGCTCCGATCGCAACAGAAGACGACGGCCTGGTCGTGGCGCTGGGGATCGGTCATCGAAAGCCTCGCTTGACTATGCCTGCATCAAGACCAGGTGCATTTGACGGGTGGCCCACGTTGTCTTGACCCGACACATTTGCTATGGCCGCGCGAGAAACGAAAGACAGGAATTTCAGGACGCCATGGACCATATCGTCAAGGACATCTCGCTCGCCGAGTTCGGCCGCAAGGAACTGACCATCGCGGAAACCGAAATGCCGGGCCTGATGGCCTGCCGCGAGGAGTTCGGTGCGTCGCAGCCGCTGAAGGGCGCCCGCATCGCCGGGTCGCTGCACATGACGATCCAGACCGGCGTGCTGATCGAGACGCTGAAGGCGCTGGGCGCGGATGTGCGCTGGGCGTCCTGCAACATCTTCTCGACCCAGGACCACGCCGCGGCGGCCATCGCGGCCTCGGGCACCCCGGTCTTCGCCATCAAGGGCGAGAGCCTTGAGGAATACTGGGACTATACCGACCGCATCTTCCAGTTCGGTGGCGAGGGTGGGACGTGCAACATGATCCTCGACGATGGCGGGGATGCGACGCTGTACATCCTGCTGGGCGCCCGGGTCGAGGCGGGCGAGACCGACCTGATCGCCGTGCCCACCAGCGACGAGGAAGTGTGCCTGTTCAACCAGATCAGGAAGCGCCTCGCCGCCAGCCCCGGCTGGTTCACCAAACAGCGCGCCGTGATCCAGGGTGTTTCGGAAGAAACCACCACCGGCGTGCATCGCCTGTATGAGTTGCACAAGAAGGGCGAGCTGCCCTTCCCGGCGATCAACGTCAACGACAGCGTGACGAAGTCGAAGTTCGACAACAAGTATGGCTGCAAGGAATCGCTGGTCGACGGCATCCGCCGCGCCACCGACACGATGATGGCCGGCAAGGTCGCCGTGGTCTGCGGCTATGGCGACGTGGGCAAGGGGTCTGCGGCCTCGCTGCGCGGCGCCGGCGCGCGCGTGAAGGTGACGGAAGTGGACCCGATCTGCGCCCTGCAGGCCGCAATGGACGGCTACGAGGTGACGCTGCTGGAGGATGAGGTCGCCACGGCCGACATCTTCATCACCACCACCGGCAACAAGGACGTGATCCGCATCGAGCACATGCGCGAGATGAAGGACATGGCCATCGTCGGCAACATCGGCCATTTCGACAACGAGATCCAGGTCGCCGCCCTGCGCAACCACAAGTGGACCAACATCAAGGACCAGGTGGACATGATCGAGATGCCCTCGGGCAGCCGCATCATCCTGTTGTCCGAAGGCCGTCTGCTGAACCTCGGCAATGCCACCGGGCATCCGTCCTTCGTGATGTCGGCCAGCTTTACCAACCAGGTGCTGGCGCAGATCGAGCTGTGGACCAAGGGCAAGGATTATGCGCCGGGCGTCTACATCCTGCCCAAGGCGCTGGACGAAAAGGTCGCGCGGCTGCACCTGAAGAAGATCGGTGTCAAGCTGACCGAGCTGAAGCCGGAACAGGCGGCCTATATCGGCGTCAAGGTCGAAGGTCCGTTCAAGTCGGACCATTATCGCTATTGATGGTGGGTGGGCCGGGCAGCCGTCCCGGCCCCCTCCCGCAGGGCGACATTTTTTCCCATTGCCTCACAGGATCGTTGTCCTAAGCTTGCCGGCGTCCCGCAGCGACGGGCGACTTTGGCAATTGAAACGAGGGATAGAATGGGCAAGCGCGACGAATTGATCGCAAAATATGCGGACGACCTGAAGACCAAGTGCAAAGTCACCCCAGACATGGATCTGCTGACCAAGGTGACCATCGGCTGCGGCCCGTCGATCTATGACAATGACGCCCAGACTGTCGCGGCCTCGGACAAGGACGAGCTGGAGCGGATCCGGGCGAATTTCCTGGTCAAGAAGCTGGGCCTGCAGAATGGCCCCGCCCTGATGGACGGGATCAACGCCGCCATCGAGACCTATGGGAAATCCGAGCGCAACAAGTTCCGCGCGGTGTTCTATTACCTGCTGGTCAAGCATTTCGGCAAGGAAGCCGCCTACAGGTAACCGGCATCCGGTCGCATGTGACAAGCCCGCGCGCCCGGCGTGCGGGCTTTCGATCATGCGGGATTTACATCGAATGCGAGACACTCCCCGCTTGCCCGAGGCGGGGGATTCGGGTGAAAACAGGCTTGTCAGGGCAGGATGCCCGGGACCCTTATACAGATCACGCGGTGCTTGGGGTGTGCGCGTGGGGTGGATGAAGGGTCCCGTAGGGGTGCGGGGCCCTTCATTCCTTTTCAGTCATCCTGCCGCGGCCGGGTCCAGTCGACCTCGCCGCAGCTTTCGCAGGTGGTGACCGGGGCCGATGCGATCCGCCCGCATTCCAGGCAGCAGGCGGGGTCTCCCGGCGCGGGCGGGTCCGGCTCGGCCAATTCGATCGGCGGGACGATGCGCAGGCCCGCGACGGGGCTGTCACGCAGGAATACCGACAGCTCGCCCGAAGGCTCCAGATAGGCGCGGTCGATCTGGCCAAGGTTGCGGATGCCCGCCAGCCGCAGCTTCTCCATCAGTTCGGTTGCGCCATGGCCGCGCTCCGTGATGCCGTCGCGCCGGATGACCCCGTCGCGGATCACCTCCACCGGCACGCCGTCCAGCACCCGCTTGGCCGCCCGCCAGCGGGCAAGCATCAGGTCGGCCCCCTTGTCGAACAGGACGACGAGAAGGATCACTAGCATGGCCGGCAACAGCGGCACATTGGGTTGGAACATCGGGTCGCCCACCGCCGAGCCGAGTGCGATGACCAGCAGGAACTCGACCACCGACATCTGCGCGATGCTGCGCCCGCCGATCCAGCGCAGAAGCACCATGGTCCATACCAGGATGATGACGACCCGCAAGGCGACCTCGGCCAGGAACAGCGGCGGCAGGTCGCCCAGGATCAGGCGCGACAGGTCGAAAGGCAGGATCTCGTCCATCAGGCATTTCCTCCGGCAGGGCAACCCGGCCGCGAAGCGCGTGGTTCCGCAGGAACTTTCCGGCGCTTCCCGGTGTTCTTCCGGACAGCAACCGAAAGGGCAGCCGATGGAACAGAGCGACACCGAACGCATCCGCCTTCGTGCCTACGAGATCTGGGAAGCGGCCGGTCGCCCGGCCGGCAAGGACCGCGAACACTGGGAGCAGGCCCAGGCCGAACTTGCGGCAAAGGATGCCTACGGCCTGGACCGCGAAGAGGTCGTCGCGATGCGCGACGGCGCGGAGCGGGTCGAGGACGAACCCTGAGCGGGAACATTGCGGGGGTCTGGCGGTTTCAGGGGGACAGGAAGGGAGCGCCTCATGTCCGCACCGCGTACAAATCTGGAAAAGCAGAAGCGCCGCCACATCGTCCCGCTTCTGGGGATGCTTCTGGTGGTGGTGCTTGCCGCCGGGTTGATCCTTTACTGGCAGTTCGAGGAAGCCTCGCAGGGGGATGGCCCCGGGATCGAGGAACCCTCGGATCCCGGCGCCTCGCCCGAGGCCGGCTCGGGCGAGGCCGAGACCGACTGATCATTCCCCGCCGTCGCTGGCCCGGTCGTTGGTCCGGGCCTTGCGGTCACCCGTTTCGCGATTGACGCCGCCGGCATTCGCCTCGCGGTTTCCCGGCATGGTCGAAGGCGGGTGCTTCGTCGCCGCTTCGTTCATCTTGCGGACCTGCGCCTTCATCTGGACGCGGGCCTGGGTGTTCTGCTGCTCGTTCTCGGATTGCTTCATCGCCATGCCTTTCGCAGGTCAAGGACCCGACCGTGAGGCCGGGTCCGTTTCGATTGCCCGACCGGGGTCAGTTCTCGGCGGGAAGCGTGCTGGTGGCCCAGGTCGCCGGATCATCGGCATTGTAGGCGGGAATGGCCTCAAGCTGCTCGCGGCTCCAGGGAAGATAGACGCGGGTGTCGTCACCGTTGCGATAGAAGGCCAGATCGCTGACCGGGACAGCCACGCGGTGCTCGCCGATTCCGAGGAAGCCGCCGATGTCGAGCACGACATGGGTGACCTCGCCCACCGTCGCGGCCGGGGCCGTGGCCGCGTCGCCCGCCGTCGTGGCGGTGGTATCGGCCGCGCTGTCCGAGGGGGCCGGAGCGGTATAGGCCGTGTCGCCGGCCGTGCCGGAGTCGGTGGCCGCCGTGTCGGCGGTGCCCGTGTCGGGCATGGCAGTGCCGCCATCGGTCGCGGGGGCGGTGGTCGTGGCGGTGTCGTCCGCTGCCGTTGCGTCGCCGGTGGTCGGGGCGGTCGCGCCGTCCGTCGCGGTGGCGTCATCCGCGGGAGTGGTGGTCGTGTCCGTCGCGGTGGTGTCATCCGGGGCCGGAGCGGTGGCCGTGTCCGTCGCGGTGGCGTCATCCGAGGCCGGAGCGGTGGTCGTATCGGCATCCGCTTCCGGGGCGGCGGTTGCCGCGTCGCCGGTCGCCGGGGCGGTGGTCGCGCCATCCGTGGCAGTCTCGCCGGTGGCCGGTGTCGTGGCCGCGGCGGTGCCGTCGCCCGTCGCCGTGGCTGGCTCGGCGCCCCCGGTGTTCTCGGTGTCGGTGATGGTGAAGACCAGATCGCCGACTTCGCCGATGGACTCTCCGCTCACGTCATAGACCTTTTCGCCCAGAAGTTCTTCGGCCGAGACCATCGCCTCCTGGCGCTCGAAGCCTTCGGGCACCGTCACTTCGACCTGGGGCGCCGCCGGATCGGCGGTCTGGGCGAAAGCCGCAGCGGGAAGGAATGCCGCCACCAGGGCGGTTGTCAGGGTCAGGCGTCTCATGCGTGCACCTCCGAAGGATGAAAAAGCGGCGCGAGGGTTGCTCGCGCCGCAAGGGGTCAGTCGCGCCGCTGGTTCTGCTGGCCCTGGCCGCCTTGTTGGCCGCCTTGCTGACCCGGACGCTGGGACGGGTTCTGCTGCTGCTGCTGGCCCTGGCCGCCGTGCTGACCACCTTGCTGGCCGGGACGCTGGCTCGGGTTGTGCTGCTGCTGCTGGCCTTGCTGGTCTTTCCGCGGGTCGTTCTGATTAGCCATTGGTCTACTCCTCCTTACAGGCCGGTATCCGGCGTGTGGCAAAGGAACCGCCAGCGCGTCCGGATGTTCCCGCAGCTTGCGGCAGAACCGGGGGGAACCGCCAAAGTTGGCAGGCGTTTGCGCAGGAAGGGGAGAGGCCATGGCACCGCGCACGTTCTGGAAGGGCTATCTCAAGCTGTCGCTGGTCACCTGCCCGGTGGCGATGACTCCGGCAACGACCGAGGGCGGCAGGCTGCGGTTCCATACGCTCAACCGCGCGACGGGCAATCGTCTGGTCCAGCAATATGTCGATGCGGAAACCGGCAAGCCGGTGGCCGAAGAGGACGAGGCCAAGGGCTATCCAAGGGGCGAGGACGACCATGTCCTGCTGGAGGACGAGGAAATCGAGGCCGTCGCGCTGGAAAGCACCCGCACCATCGACATCGAACGCTTCGTCCCCCGGGACTCGATCGGCTGGATCTGGTATGACCGGCCGCATTTCCTGGTCCCGAACGACAAGGTGGGAGAAGAGGCCTTCTCGGTGATCCGCGAGGCGATGGCCGAGACCGGAATGGCCGGGATCGCGCGGCTTGTGCTCTATCGCCGCGAACGCGCGGTGCTGCTGCGGCCGAGGGGGCGGGGGATCGTGCTATGGACGCTGCGCTATGGCGACGAGGTGCGGCCGGAGGCGGAGTATTTCGCGCGGCTGGACAAGGCCCCGGTGGACAAGGACCTGCTGAAGCTGGTCGAGAAGCTGATCGACACGCGCAAGGCCGACTGGTCGCCGGGCTTCGTCGTCGATCCGGTGCAGGACCGGCTGGTCGAGATCATCGAGGCCAAGCGGAAGGGGCGAAAGACGCAGAAGCGCAAGGCCGCCACGCCGCCGAAGGCGGACAATGTGGTCAGCATCATGGACGCGCTGAAGCGCAGCATCGCCGCCGAGAAGGGCGGCTAGGCTTTCGGCAGCGGCCGCGCCTCGGCGAAGAAATCCGCCCAGGGATCCGTCACCGCCGCAAGGCGGTTGGGCAGGTTCAGCACGGTGAAATGCGCCGGGCCGATCTCGGGGCCCAGTTCCTCCCAGGTGATCGGGGTCGAGACGGCGGCTCCGGGTCGCGCGCGGGTGGACCAGGGGGCCACCGCCGTCGCCCCGCGCTGGTTGCGCAGGTAGTCGACAAGGATCCTGCCCTTGCGCTTGGCCTTGGTGATCGTCGCGACATAGCGGTCGGGCTGGTCGGCGGCCATGGCGCGGGCAAGGGATTGGCACCAGGCCTTGACCGCCGGCCATTTCGCCTGCGGTTTCAGGGGCGCAACCACATGCAGGCCCTTCCCGCCCGAGGTCTTGAGGAAGGCCGCCAGCCCCGCCCGTTCGATCCGTTCGCGCACCTCCCTTGCCGCGGCGATCATCCGCGGCCAGTCCACGCCCTCGCCGGGATCGAGGTCCATCACGATGCGGTCGGGGGTCTCGATCTGCGCCAGGGTCGAGCCCCAGGGATGGATCTCCAGCGCGGCGGACTGAACCAGGCCGAGAAGCCCGTCCAGATCGGCGATCGCGATCACGCTTTCGCCGGGATCGCCGGGGTCCTGCGGCGTCAGGATCTTGCCGTTCATCCCCTTCCAGCCGTGTTTCTGAAAGAACTGCTGCCCGTCGATCCCGTCGGGGCAGCGGAGAAGCGCAAGCGGGCGGCCCACCAGATGCGGGGCGATCAAGGGCCAGACTTCGGCATAATGATCGGCGAGGCCCGCCTTGGTGACGCCCGCTCCGGGCCAGTAGATCCGGTCGGGATGGGTCAGTTTCACCGTCCGTTTCGGCTGGGGCGCCGTCTTTGCCGAAGGCGCGGCCTCGCGGCGCACTTCATGCGCGGGCTTGTCCTCGCGCAGGCCGCGGAACGAGGCGTGGCGCAGGTGGCCGTCGCCGGTCCAGGCGCGGAACTCGACCTCGGCCACCAGTTCGGGGCGGACGAAGCGGACGCCGCGCGCCTCCTCGGAGGTCAGGCGGCCGGCGAAGGGGCTTTCGCGGGTTTCCAGGGCTTGCAGCCGGTCAAAGACCTGCCGCGCGGTCTGGTTGCTGAACCCGGTGCCGACGCGGCCGACATGGTTCAGCCGGCCGTTGTCGAACACCCCCATGACCAGCGACCCGATGGCCTTCTCCGAAACGCTCGAGGGCACATAGCCGCCGATGACGAACTCCTGCCGGGCCGAGCATTTCGACTTGACCCAATTGCGCCCCCGCCCCGAGCGATAGGGGCTGTCGCGCAGCTTGGAGACAACGCCCTCCAGCCCCAGGCGGCAGGCGTGACGCAGGACGATCTCGCCGCCGTCGTCGAAATGGTCGCTGTAGCGCAGGGCGGGGGGCGCTGCCTTCAGCAGGTGCACCAGCCGCGCCTTGCGGTCGGTGAGCGGCAGCTTGCGCAGGTCCTCGCCGTCCAGATGCATCAGGTCGAAGGCATAGAACACCAGCCGGTCGGCGCGGCCCTCGGAGAGATCCGCTTGCAGCGCCGAAAAGTCGCTGGCACCCGAGCCGCCCTCGACCACCAGCTCGCCGTCGATCAGGGCCGATGCCACCGGCAGGGCCGCCAGCGCCTTGGCCAGGGGGGCAAGCCGTTCGGTCCAGTCCAGGCCCGAGCGGGTCAGGAGCCAGGCCTTGCCCTGCGCGATGCGCGCCTGGAGGCGATAGCCGTCGAACTTGATCTCGTGCAGCCAACGGTCGTCCGTCGGGGTCGCACCGACCAGGGTTGCCAGCATCGGCGGCACGAAATCGGGAAGGCTGGCCGCGCGCGTCTTTCTTGTGCCGGACTTCGTGCCGGACTTCGGGGCTTTCGGCGGCGCGCCCTTCGCGACCTCGGCCAGATCGCGGCCGGTCTTCACCGAGAGCGGGCTTTCCTCAAGGATGTCGGGGGCATCCTCGCTGCGCGCCGCCGCATCCTCGCCCTTGATCAGCAGCCAGTTCTCGCGCTTTTCGCCGGGCTTGCCCTTGATCCGCACCAGATGCCAGCGGCCGGAAAGCTTTTCGCCGTTCAGCTCGAACTCCAGATGGCCCTTGGCATAGCCCCGCTCGGGCTCGGCCACCGGGGTCCAGGTTCCGCGGTCCCAGACGATGACCGTGCCGCCGCCATACTGGCCCCTGGGGATCGTGCCTTCGAAATCGCCATAGTCCAGCGGGTGATCCTCGACATGGATGGCAAGGCGCTTCTCGCCCGCTACCAGGCTGGGACCGCGCGTCACGGCCCAGCTTTTCAGCACGCCGTCCATCTCCAGCCGCAGGTCGTAATGCAGCCGCCGCGCCGCGTGTTTCTGGATGACGAAGCTGTTGCCAGCCCCCGTCGCCCCTTCGCCCGAAGGTTCGGGAGTCGCCTGGAAGTCGCGCTTGCGGCGATAGGTTTCCAGCGCCATCTCAGCCCGCCTTCCGGCGCGGAGCCGGTTTCCTCGCCTCCTTGCCCTCGGCGTGCCCGACGCTTTCGCGCAACGCGGTCAGGAGGTCCACGACCTTGCCCGGCCGCTTCGTCTTGCGCGGAGTGATCTTGCGGCCTTCCAGCTTGGCCTTCACCAGATCGGCCAGGGCGGATTCGTAGCGGTCGTCGAACTCCGCCGGATCGAAACGGCCGGTCTTGGTCCGGATGATATGGGCGGCAAGGTCCAGCATCTCGCCTTCGAGCTTCAGCTTCGGGATCTCGTCGAAGACCTCGGCCGGGGATTTCACCTCATGCTCGAATTGCAGCGTGCTGGCCACCAGCCCCAGGCCCTGCGGCCGGATCAGCAGCGTCCGCACCCGGCGGAAAAGCACGGTCCGCGCCAGGGCGGCGACGCCGCGCGCCTTCATCCCCGCGCGGATCAGCGCGAAGACCTCGACCGAGGCGGGATCGCTGGGGGCAAGGTAATAGGGGCGGTCGAAGAACAGCGTGTCCACGTTGTCGCAGTCGATGAAGCGGTCCAGCCGCAGCACCTTGTCGCTTTCGGGAATGGCGCCGGCCAGGTCCTCGTCGTCAAGCAGGACATAATCGCCGTCATCGACCTCATAGCCTTTCACCTCATCCTCGCGCGGGACGGGTTTGCCGGTCTCGCTGTCGACAAAGCGGCGCTGGACACGGTTGCCGGTGGCCCGGTTGATGGTGTGAAAGGCGATGCGGTCCGAGGTGGAGGCAGCGGTGTAAAGCCCGATGCCGCAGCCGACCTCGCCCACCACCATCCGGCCCTTCCAGTTCGCGCGCAGAGCCATGCCGCCCTCCCGTGGCTGTCCTGCGGAAACGGCGCGAGAGCCCCGGGGGTTCCGCCGCTGCGGTAGCGCCGCGATCCGCGCGGGGACGGTCGGCGGGCATTCGCCTGCGACGGGAAATGCTCCGCGACCGGGCGGAACTGGCGCCGGGCATGTGCATTGCCTTTGCGGGTGGGCTGCCCCGGGCCCTCGCGCCGGGGAGAAAACCGGAAGGCAATATCTTCATGTCGGATGACATCCTGAGTTACATCCCCGCGCTGCGTCTGTTTGCACGGTCCCTCTGCGGCCGGACCGGCGACCCGGATGACCTGGTGCAGGACACGCTGCTGCGCGCGATCGAGAAGGTGGAGTCCTATACCCCCGGAACCAACATGCGGGCCTGGCTTTTCACCATCATGCGCAACCGCTTCTACAGCCAGTGCATCAAGCTCTCGCGCGAACGCCCGGCGGCCGAGGATTGTGCCTCCTCGGTGCCGGTAAGCCAGCCGGTGCAATACTGGCACATGCGCGGCAAGGAGGTGGAAGCGGCCCTTCTGGACCTGCCGCAGCCCTACCGCGAGGCCATCGTCCTGGTGCTGGTCACCGGGGAAAGCTACCTCTCGGCGGCCGAGATCCTGGGCTGCGACATCGGCACGATCAAGAGCCGGATCAACCGTGGCCGCCGCCAGCTGCGCACGGCGCTGGGCGAGGAGGTCTAGGCCGCGCCGGGTGGGGGAACAATTCCAGCGCCTGCCGGTTGCCTGCACCGATCCGCTGTCCCGAACGCAAGGAGACGACCATGAAGACGCAGAACCTCGAGACCCTGTTTCACGACACGCTGAAGGACATTTATTACGCCGAGCGCAAGATCCTGCGGGCCCTGCCCAAGATGGCCCGCGCGGCCGGGTCGCCCGACCTAAAAGCGGCCTTCGAGAAGCATCATGAGGAGACCCAGACGCATGTCGAGCGCCTGCAGCAGGTGTTCGAGCTGATGGGGAAGCCCGCGCGCGGCAAGACCTGCCCGGCGATCGACGGGCTGATCGAGGAGGGTGAGGAGGTGATCGAAGCCTTCGCCGGCAGTCCGGCAGTGGACGCGGGCCTGATCGCCGCGGCACAGGCGGTCGAGCATTACGAGATTGCGCGTTATGGCACGCTTTGCCGCTGGGCCGAGCTTCTGGACATGGGTGATGCCGCCCGCCTGCTGGAATCCACCCTGCAGGAGGAGGGCGCGACCGACGAGGCGCTGACCAAGGTGGCCGAAAAATCCGTCAATCAGGCCGCCCTGGCCGCCTGACAGCCGGTCTTCCGCCTGTCCGGGCGCTCCCCCCGGACAGGTAAGAAGGGGAACGGCCCCGCGCGTTTCTGCGCGGGGCCGTTTTCGTGGGCGATTCCATCGGGCCAGATTGCATCTGGCACGATTAGTTCAGCCGCGTCTGCGGCGACCGGCGGCGGCGGCCGGCTCCTCCGGGGTCGCGGTCATGCTGGCGCTGTCCTCGCCCTGCCAGACCGGGTCGACGGCCTCGCGCGACAACTCGCTTTCGGCGCGAAGCCAGTTCGCCTCGGCCCGGCCCGAAGGTGTGCCCTCGTCCTGCCAGATTTCATAGGCGCGCTGCCGGATGCGGGCTTCCTGGTCCTGCGTCATCTGATCCCTCCGTTCACATTGGGCGGGGGCAACCCGCGAGGCTGGCGGAATGTTCCGGCCACCGCCTTTCCGGGAACAAAGGCGAGGGGCCTGCCGTTGGACGCAGGTTTCCCTGCCAGAGGATGCCCGACCATGACGGACCTTCCCAAGAACGAGGAACTGCGCCACCCGAAGCCCGGAGTGATCGACCAGCGCCAGCAACAGATCGACCCGGCCGGCCATTTCCGCGTGGACCCGGACGCGCGACCCGATGCCAACCGCAAGCAGCCCGGCGGCTCGGTCGACCGCCCGGTCGACCCGGAGGGCGGGCAATGACCGAGCATCCGAAACCCCCGTTTCCGCCGCAAAGCCAGGAGCCACCCGGCAGCTTCATCCCGATGCAGCCCCGCCCCGACCATGGCGAAACCTCGTGGCGCGGGGCCGGGCGGCTGCAGGGCCGCGTCGCGCTGATCACCGGGGCGGACAGCGGCATCGGCCGGGCGGTTGCCATCGCCTATGCCCGCGAGGGGGCCGATGTCGCGCTGTGCTACCTGAGCGAGACCGAGGATGCAGCCGACACCGCCCGCGTGGTCGAGGCGGCGGGGCAGAGCTGCCTCAAGCTTGCCGCCGACCTGTCCGACCCCGACGCCTGCCGCAAGGTCGTCGAGCGGGTGGCCGAGGAATGGGGCCGGATCGACATCCTGGTCAACAATGCCGCGCACCAGAGCGTGATCGAGACGCTGGAGGATCTGACGCCCGAGGAATGGGACAAGACCTTCGCCATCAACATCGATGCGATCTTCCACCTGGTCCGGGCCGCGCTGCCGCATATGGGGCAGGGCAGTTCGATCATCAACACGACCTCGATCAACGCCGACAAGCCGAATCCCTCGCTTCTGGCCTATGCCACGACGAAGGGGGCGATCCAGAACTTTACCGTGGGTCTGGCGCAGCTTCTGGCCGAGCAGGGGATCCGGGTGAACTGCGTCGCCCCCGGTCCGGTCTGGACGCCGCTGATCCCCTCGTCGCTGGAGCCGGAGAAGGTGGCGCATTTCGGCGAGGACTATCCGATGAAGCGCCCGGCCCAGCCGGTCGAGCTGGCGACCGCCTATGTGATGCTGGCCGAGCCGATGTCGAGCTATGTCTCGGGCGCGACCATCGCGGTCACGGGCGGCGGACCGATGCTGTAGGGGCGGCGGGGGCGGAACATCGGCGCAAGTCGCGGGTTGTCGGGGCCTGACGTCCCGAAACCGAAAGGACACCCGATGCACAATCCACCGCCCCCCGAGGGCACGCGCCCCGTCGACGGCCGCGCCCCGGCCCCGCGCGGCCGCCAGACCGGCATGTGGCTGGTGCTGGCCGTGCTGGCTGCGATCATCATCGCGATCCTGGCCTTCAGCTTCGACCGGACCGAACCCGACCCGGCGATCATCCCGGCCGAGCCGGCCGCGCCCGCGACGGACGGTGCCGCGACCGATGGCGCTGCGATTGACGGTGCCGCTACCGATGGCGCTGCGACCGATGGCGCCGCGACCGACGGGACGGCAACCGATGGCGCTGCGCCCGAAGGCACGGGGTCTACCGAGACCACGCCTCCGGCGACGACGCCCTGACACCGAAGCGACGGCAAGGGCCCGGTACTGGCTGCCGGGTCCGTTGCCTGTCATGCCGCGAGGCTGGCGGCTTGCGCTGGGGTCTGCTGTCACGCGGGCAAGGAACTGGCGTGTTCGCCTCGTCCTCGGCCATGACGCAAGACGGCCCGCCGCGAATGCACTCGCGGCGGGCCGAAAGATCACTCGGCGAAATAGTCGTAGTTGCCGTCTTTCCATTCATACACGACATAGCCCGGAAGGGTCGCATCGCCCTTTTCGTTATAGCCCATTTCGCCAAGGACCGTGTCGAACTTCGTTTCGTACAGCGATTTGACCACCGCGTCGAAATCGACCGAGCCAGCAGCATTCGCGGCCTGAGCCCAGGTCTGAACGGCTGCATAGCTGTAGAGCACATAGCCTTCCGGTTCGATGCCGGCGGCGCGGAAGCGTTCTACGGTCTCGGCCGCCTTGGGTTCGCGGCGCGGATCGGGCGAGAAGGTAAACAGCGTCCCGGCACCGGCCTCGCCGGTGATCGCCCAGTATTCGGCAGTCGTGAGACCGTCCCCCGAGAACATGATGGTGTCCATGCCCTGTTCACGCATCTGGCGCGCAATCAGGCCGGCTTCGGTGTGGTATCCGCCATAGTAAAGGACATCGACCTCCGCGGCTTTCAGTTTGGAGACCAGAGCCATGTAGGGTCAGGACTCGTTCTCGGATCATAGCCAGAACATGACGGTTGCGGCGAGTGCGACGGCGGAGAGGAAGACTTTTGGGCATCTATCGTAGCGGGT
>NZ_JAYRUJ010000019.1:0-64848 GCF_041919135.1 Tabrizicola sp.
CCACGGTCGCCGCGATCCCCGCGGTCGCCGTCACGCTCTTCGCGCTTCTGCATCTGGACCGAGACGCCTTCGGCATGCTTGTCGACCTTGATGGTCAGCACGCGCATCACGTCGTCGTGCAGCCGCATCAGGCGTTCCATTTCCTGCACGGCCGCGGCGGGCGCGTCCGACTTCAGGAAGGCATAGTGGCCCTTGCGGTTCTTGTTGATTTTGTAGGCCATCGTCTTGACGCCCCAGTACTCGTTTTCAACGACCTTGCCGCCGTTGTCCGCGAGGACGGTGGAGAAGTGCTCGATGAGGCCTTCGGCTTGCGCGTTGGACAGGTCCTGGCGCGCGATGAAGACATGCTCGTAAAGAGGCATGCGGGCTTCCTTCGTGTCGGGGCGGCTTCACAGGACGGGCAAGAACCTTTCCGCGGCCCGTCCACGAGAGGCATCGCCGGTTCATGGATAAGCGGAAAGGATGCGGCCTTATACACATCTGGCGCGGCGGCGCAAGGCGGGGGCCCGGGGCAGGGTGGGTGAATCATCCCCTGGCCGGAGTAACCGCGCGGGATGGTGCGCCCCCGCTGCGCCAAAGCAAAAGGCACCCCGAAGGGTGCCCTGCTTTCCCGTGACGGGAGGAAGGCCTCAGGCGGCTTCCGAGATGAACTTGACCGCGTCGCCGAAGGTCTGGATCGTCTCGGCGGCGTCGTCCGGGATCTCGATGCCGAACTCTTCCTCGAAGGCCATGACCAGTTCCACGGTGTCGAGCGAATCCGCGCCCAGGTCGTCGATGAACGAGGCCGATTCCGTCACCTTGTCCTCTTCGACGCCCAGGTGCTCGACGACGATCTTCTTCACGCGATCAGCGATGTCGCTCATGTCCGTTCCTCTATCTTGGCAGGGATTGGCCCCGGCCTTTCTGTAGCTGCCCGTTGCCGGGCCGGTTGCCAACCGGGGCGCGAAGCGCACCCCGGGCGGAATTGACGCGCCTATAGCAAGGGTCGGGGCGCATGGCAAACCCTTTAACCTCGCCGCCGCCGCGCGGTCAGACCATCGCCATGCCGCCGTTGACGTGCAGCGTGGCCCCGGTGACATAGCCCGCCTCGGGCGAGGCGAGGTAGAGGACCGCCGCCGCGATCTCCTCGGGGCGGCCCATGCGTCCGGCCGGGACCGCGCCCAGGATGCCGGCGCGCTGCGCCTCGGTCAGCTTGTCGGTCATCGCGGTCTCGATGAAGCCGGGCGCGACGCAGTTCACGGTGATGCCGCGGCTTGCGACCTCGGCCGCGAGCGATTTCGACAGGCCGACCATCCCGGCCTTGGAGGCGGCATAGTTCACCTGGCCCGCATTCCCCGTCTGCCCCACGACCGAGGAGATGTTGACGATTCTTCCCCAGCGCGCCTTCATCATCCCCCGGATCGCCGCGCGGCAGAGGCGGAAGGTCGCGGTCAGGTTGACGTCGATCACCGCCTGCCAGTCCTCGTCCGACATGCGCATCGCCAGCCCGTCGCGGGTGATGCCCGCGTTGTTGACCAGGATGTCGACCGCGCCCATCGCCTCGACCGCCTGCTTCACCAGCCCCTCGACCGCCTGCGGATCCGAGAGGTTGCAGGGCAGGACATGCGCCCGCCCGCCCAGTTCCCCGGCCAGGGCCTGGAGCGGCTCGGTCCGGGTGCCCGAAAGCCCCACCGTCGCCCCCGCCGCATGCAGGGCGCGGGCGATGTCGGCGCCGATCCCGCCGGAAGCGCCGGTCACCAGCGCGGTCTTGCCTGTCAGGTCGAACATCCGTCTCTCCTATGCCTTTGCCGCCGCCACATCCTCGGGCGTGCCGATGGCGCGGGTCGCGGCGCCGGGGGCGATGCGCCTGATCATCCCCGACAGCGCCTTGCCCGCGCCGATTTCCCAGAATTCCGTGACCCCGGCCTTCTCCATCCAGAGCACGCTTTCCCGCCAGCGGACCGAGCCGGTGACCTGCGCGACCAGGAGGTCGGCGATCCGGTTGGCCTCGGTCACCGCCTCGGCGCGGACGTTGGCCACCACCGGGACGGCGGGATTCGAGATCGGCACGGCGGCCAGCGCCTCGGCCATCACATGCGCGGCGGGCTGCATCAGCGCGCAGTGGAAGGGCGCGCTGACCGGCAGCATGAGCGCCCGTTTGGCACCCCTGGCCTTGGCGATCTCGACCGCGCGTTCCACCGCCGCCTTGTGGCCCGAGACCACCACCTGCGCCGGGTCGTTGTCGTTCGCGGCCTGGCAGACCTCGCCCTGGGCGGCCTCTTGCGCGACCGCGATCGCGGTCTCGAAGTCGAGGCCGAGGAGGGCGGCCATGGCGCCGATGCCCACCGGCACCGCCTCCTGCATCGCCTGGCCGCGGATGCGCAGGAGGCGCGCGGTGTCGGCCAGGGTCAGCGCGCCCGCGGCACAAAGCGCCGAATATTCGCCAAGGCTGTGTCCGGCGACGAAGGCGGCCTGGTCCAGCCCCATCCCCTCGGTCTCGAGCGCACGGAAGGCGGCGATCGAGGTCGCCATCAGCGCGGGCTGGGCATTCTGGGTCAGCGTAAGCTCGGCGATGTCGCCCTCCCAGATCAGGGTGGAGAGCTTTTCGCCAAGGGCGGCGTCCACCTCGTCGAAGACGGCCTTCGCGCCGGGATAGGCTTCGGCCAGGGCGCGGCCCATGCCGATCACCTGGGCCCCCTGGCCCGGAAAGACGAATGCGCGGCTCATGCTTGCCCCCTGGAATACCACTTCGGGTTCCGGGATAGCGCGCCCGCCGCCCGCGCGCAATCGCTGGCCGCCGGCGGGGCCGGCTCTGGCCATGGGGGGCCGCGCGGCTGTTCGCCACCGCACAGGCCCGGCGCGGCGGGAACGGGGTGCATCGCGGGGCCGGAAGGACTACCTTTTCCGGCAAAGGAGCATCATCATGAGCTGGAATCCCATCCTGGACCCGCAGGTCCCGATCGGCGATCAGGTGGACGCGATCGAGACCGTCATCGTCCCGCGCGCCCGCGATATCGGCGGTTTCGAGGTCCGCCGCGCCTTGCCTTCGGCCAGGCGGCAGATGGTCGGGCCCTTCATCTTCTTCGACCAGATGGGCCCGGCCGAGTTCCTGACCGGCGAGGGCATCGACGTCCGGCCGCATCCGCATATCGGGCTGGGGACGGTCACCTATCTTCTGAAGGGGCGGCTGCATCACCGCGATTCCCTCGGCACCGACCAGTGGATCGAGCCCGGCGCCGTGAACTGGATGCTGGCGGGGCAGGGGATCACCCATTCCGAGCGCACCGACGGCGAGGTGCGAAAGACACCGCATTCGCTCTTCGGGCTGCAGACCTGGCTGGCGCTGCCGGAGGGGCAGGAGGAGGACGCGGCCGCCTTCGTCCATGTCGGGCGCGAGGAACTGCCGGAACTGGAGGGCGAGGGCAAGGCGGTGCGCCTGATCCTGGGCCAGGCCTGGGGCGAGAAGGTCGGGTTGCGGATGCCCTCCGAGGTCTTCTACGCCGATGCCCGCCTGGCGCCCGGCGCGGCGATTCCCCTGCCCGACGACCACGAGGATCGCGGCGTCTATGTGCTGGACGGCGCGGTCACCAGCGGCGGCCAGAGCTTCGAGGCCGGGCGGATGCTGGTCTTCCGGCCGGGCGACAAGGTTTCGGTCCGGGCCGGGGCGCAGGGGGCGCGGATCATGCTTCTGGGCGGGGCGACGATGGAGGGGCCGCGCTTCATCTGGTGGAATTTCGTCGCCTCCTCGCGCGAGAAGATCGAGGCCGCGAAAGAGGCCTGGCGCGCCGGCGACTGGCAGCACGGCCGCTTCCGCCTGCCGCCGGGCGACGACGCCGAATTCATCCCCGCACCGGATCGGTGATTTTTCCCCTCGGCAGCCATTGACGGCGGCCGAGGGGTTCAGTATCAGGCCCCCACGTCCGGGGGACCGGATGGAAGATTGCGCGGTGGTAGCTCAGTTGGTTAGAGTACCGGCCTGTCACGCCGGGGGTCGCGGGTTCGAGCCCCGTCCACCGCGCCACATCTTCCCCAAGTCCCCGGTCGCCCATGCGCGGTGGTAGCTCAGTCGGTTAGAGTACCGGCCTGTCACGCCGGGGGTCGCGGGTTCGAGCCCCGTCCACCGCGCCATTCCTTCCCAGCCGGGTCACATCGGGTCGCGTGCCTGCGGGAGCGTCATGGCCTTCGCGCCGGCGGATCCGGCCTGGAGGCGTTGCCGATGCTGTCCTTCCTCGACAAGCTGCCGCCCGCGCTGCTCGTGCTTGCATCGCTGACCCTGGGGCTGGCCCCGTTCACCCCCGAGCCGCATCTGTGGGAGAAGCTGAAGCTTCTGGCCGCCGGCGGGCTGGTGCGGCCGATCGACATCTTCGACCTGGTGCTGCATGCCGCGCCCTGGGTGCTGCTGCTGGCGAAGGCGGCGCGGATGCTGGCAACGCGGAGATAGGGTCGCTCGTCGATGACTTCGCCATGCCTCGCCCGCCGACGAGGAGACGAAGTCGAACGAGGAGGAGCGGTCAGAGCGTCATGCGATAGCGGATATGGCCGTCGTTGTCGCAGAACTGGTCATACAGCCGCCGCGCGCCGGCGTTCTCGATCTCGGTCAGCCAGTAGAGGCGCCGCCAGCCCCTTGTGCGGCCGATCGCCACCAGATCCTCGATCAGCGCGCGCCCGAGGCCCCGCCCGCGCGCTTCGGGGGCGACGAACAGATCCTCGAGATAGCCGTCGTCGCCCAGGACCCAGGTCGAGGGATGGTGCTGGTGGATGGCAAAGCCCTGCGGCCGGCCGTCGAGGCAGGCCAGCCGCGCCTTCAGCGCATTGTCCAGGTCCATCAGCCGGGTCCAGGTGAAAGCGGTCACCTCGGGCGCCAGCACCAGGCCGTAGCCGTCGCAGAACCCCTGCCAGAGACGGCGGAAATCACTTTCGTCCGAAGGGGTTGCGTTGCGAAGCTCAACCGTCATGCGATCCGGGCCAGGATGCGGGCCCAGGAGCGGATGCCCTTGTGGAAGCTGGCCACGTCATATTTCTCGTTCGGCGAGTGGATGGCGTCGTCGTCGTTGGCGAAACCGATCAGCATCGCGTCCATCCCCAGGATGTCCTTGAAATACCTCGCGATCGGGATCGAGCCGCCCATGCCGACGATCACCGCCTCGCGCTGCCATTCGTCGGACAGCGCCTGCCGCGCGGCCTCGAACTCGGGGCGCGAGGTGTCCATCACCGCGGCGGGCGCGCCGTCGAGATGGCCGTCCCAGGTGATGCGGGCGTCCTGCGGCAGGCGCGCCTCGACATGGGCGCGCAGCTTGCGGCGCAGATCGGCCGGGTCCATGTCGCCGACCAGCCGGCAGGTGATCTTGCAATGCGCCTCGGCCGGGATCACCGTCTTCGACCCCGCGCCCTGATAGCCGCCCCAGAGGCCGTTGATCTCCAGCGTCGGGCGCGCCCATTGCTGCTCCAGCGTGGAATAGCCCGCCTCGCCATGGGGGCGGGTGAAGCCGACCGATTCCAGATAGTCCTTCTCGTCGAAGCCGCAGCTCTCCCACTGGCGCTTCAGCGCCTCGGGCACCTCGTGCACGCCGTCGTAGAAGCCTTCCACCGCGACGCGGCCCCGGTCGTCGTGGAAACTGGCGATGATCCTCGCGATCTCGCGCAGCGGGTTCAGCGCCGGGCCGCCGTAATGGCCGGAATGCAGGTCGATCCGCGGGCCGTGCAGGGTGAATTCCTCTTTCAGCATGCCCCGAAGCTGCCCGGCGATGGAAGGCACGCCGGGCGAGACCATCGAGGTGTCGCAGATCAGCGCCAACCCGGCGGTCAGCTCGGCCGCGTTGTCGCGCATGAAGGGGATCAGCGAGGGCGAGCCCGATTCCTCCTCGCCCTCAAGGAAGATGGTAAGCTTGCCCGGCAGCGCGCCATGCACGGCCTTCCAGGCGCGGCAGGCCTCGACGAAGGTCATCAGCTGGCCCTTGTCGTCGGACGCGCCCCGCGCCCGGATCACCCGGCCCTTCGGCGTCTGCTGCACCTCGGGGTCGAAGGGCGGGCGGTCCCAGAGGTCCAGCGGATCGACCGGCTGGACGTCGTAATGGCCGTAGAAGAGGATGTGGCGCCCGCCCTCGCCGCCGTGGCCGACGACCATCGGATGCCCCGGCGTCGCCGCGGCGCGGGCCGAGAAGCCGAGCGATTCCAGGTCCTTGACCAGCCAGTCCGCCGCGCGGGCGCAATCGGCGCGATAGGCCGGGTCGGTCGAGATCGAGGGGATCCGCAACAGCTCCATCAGCCGGTCGATGGATTGGGGCAGGGTCTCGTCGATACGGGCAAGGACGGCATCGAGGATCATCGCAGTCTCCGGAAAGGTGGTCAAATGCAAACTAGCAGGCAGCTTGGGACTGTCCAGAGCAGCCGGTCTGCGCTATCTAGACGCCGGGGCGACAATTCGTCCCCTTGGGAAAACCGCGACTTTGACCGAAATCAAGGCACCAATGCGGGTAGATCGCCATTCTGCCGCAAAAGGGACCGAGGACGACGACATGGATTACGAACGCGCGCTCGACGCCAGCCTGAAACGCCTGCACGACGAAGGCCGCTATCGCACCTTCATCGACATCGAGCGGCAGCAGGGCCATTTCCCCCATGCGCTCTGGACCCGGCCGGACGGGACGCAGAAGGAAATCACCGTCTGGTGCGGCAACGATTACCTCGGCATGGGCCAGCATGCCGAAGTGCTGGGCGCGATGCATCAGGCGCTGGACGCGACGGGCGCGGGCTCGGGCGGGACGCGGAACATCTCGGGCACGACGGTCTGGCACAAGCGGCTGGAGGCCGAGCTGGCTGACCTGCACGCGAAAGAGGCCGCCCTCGTCTTCACCAGCGCCTATATCGCCAATGACGCGACGCTTTCGACGCTGCGGGCGATCTTCCCCGGCCTGATCATCTATTCCGACGCGCTGAACCATGCCTCGATGATCGAGGGCGTGCGGCGCGGCGGCGGCGAGAAGCGGATCTTCCGGCACAACGACGTGGCGCATCTGCGCGAGCTGCTGGCCAAGGACGACCCCGAGGCGCCGAAGCTGATCGCCTTCGAATCGATCTATTCGATGGACGGCGATTTCGGCCCCATCGCGGAAATCTGCGACCTCGCGGATGAATTCGGCGCGCTGACCTATCTGGACGAGGTCCATGCCGTCGGCATGTACGGCCCCCGCGGCGCGGGCGTGGCGGAACGCGACGGGGTGATGGACCGGGTGGACATCATCAACGCGACGCTGGCCAAGGCCATCGGCGTCTTCGGCGGCTATATCGCGGCCAGCGCCAAGATGGTGGATGCGATCCGCTCCTATGCGCCGGGCTTCATCTTCACCACCTCGCTGCCGCCGGCGGTGGCGGCGGGGGCTGCGGCCTCGCTTCGCTTCCTGAAGGGCGAGGGCGGCGTGCGCCTGCGCGAAAGCCACCAGACCCAGGCCAGGATCCTGAAATCGCGGCTCAAGGCCATGGGCCTGCCGATCATCGACCATGGCAGCCACATCGTCCCGGTCCATGTCGGCAATCCAGTGCACTGCAAGATGCTGTCGGACATGCTGCTGGAAAACCACGGGATCTATGTCCAGCCGATCAACTATCCTACCGTCCCCCGTGGCACGGAACGGCTGCGCTTCACCCCTTCGCCGGTGCATGGTCCGGGCGAGATCGACCGGCTCGTCCGGGCGATGGACAGGCTGTGGAGCCAGTGTGCGCTGAATCGCGCCGAGGCGGTCGCCTGACCCCCGCTCTGCCACTGTTTCGGCGCTACGAAAGTATGTTACCGTTTCGCCAATACGAAGAAGGGTGAGTCGCGCGAGGCGCGACTTCACGCCAGCGGATACGCCGAAGGGGACAGGGGCCAGTATGATCGGTTGGAGGTCGAAACCTTCGACAACCGAAGAAGACAAGCCGAAAGGCTTTGACGATTTCGAGTTGCGGCTTGGTGATCTGATGCGGGGCGAGCGCGCCACGCTGGGCAAGTCCCTGCTGGACGTCCAGCGAGAGTTGAAGATCAAGGCCACCTATATCGCGGCGATCGAGAATGCCGATCTCTCGGCCTTCGAATCCCCCGGATTCGTCGCCGGCTATGTCCGCTCCTATTCCCGCTACCTGGGGATGGACCCGGAATGGGCCTTCCAACGCTTCTGCAACGAGGCCGGCTATGCCGTGGCGCATGGGCTTTCGGCGATCTCGGCGCCGCAGCAGGTGGTGAAATCCCGGCGCTCGGACTTCTCCGAGCCGCTGGCCAATCCCAACGCCAGCTTCATCCCGCGCGCCGAGGCGATCTGGTCGCATGTCGAACCGGGGGCCATCGGCTCGATCGCGGTGCTGGTCGCGCTGATCGGGGCCATCGGCTATGGCGGCTGGTCGGTCCTGCAGGAGGTGCAGCGCGTCCAGCTGGCCCCGGTGGACGAGGCCCCCAGCGTCGTGGCCCAGATCGATCCGCTGTCGGATGCGGGCAGCGCCGCCCCGGCGCTGGTCGGCACCCGGTCCGACGACACGGCGGATGGCGCCGATGTGATGGACCGTCTCTATCGCCCGCAGGCGCTGGACGTGCCGGTGCTGACCTCGCGCGATGGTCCGATCGCCGCGATCAACCCGCGTGAGACCGGGGTTCTGGCGGACGCGCCCTCGGGCACCGCGGTGGATCTGGCGCTGGATGCGGCGCTTGGTCCCGAGGTCCAGGTCGTCGCCGAGGCCAAGCAGGGGGTCGAGGTGCTGGCGGTGCGCCCGGCCTGGGTCATGGTCAACGCGGCCGATGGCACCGTCCTGTTCGAGAAGATCCTCGACGCGGGCGAGCGTTACACCGTCCCGCCGCTGGAAGAGGCTGCCGTGTTCCGCACCGGCAATTCCGGCGCTGTCTATTTCATGGTCGATGGCGCCATGGTCGGACCGGCCGCCCCGGGGGCGAATGTGGTGAAGAACATCGCGCTCTCGCCCGAGGCGCTGGTGGAGAAGTTCGCCCAGGCCGACCTGACGCAGGATCCGGACCTTGCCAAATTCGCCACGGCGGATGCCGCGGGGCTGGCCCCGGACACCCCCGTCACGGAATAATCGTCGCACCAGGTTGCCGCCCCCCCTGGCGGCGCCTATTCTTGTAGCCGCATCGCAGCGGAGCCTGACCCATGACCCACAACCCCGTCCGCCCCTGGCGCAACATCCAGCGCCGGCCCTCGCGGCAGGTCCGGGTCGGCAAGGTGCTGGTGGGTGGCGACGCGCCGATCAGCGTGCAGACGATGACGAACACGCTGACCACCGATGTGGCCGCGACGATCGAGCAGATCCAGCGTTGCGCCGTGGCGGGGGCGGACATCGTCCGCGTCTCGACCCCGGACGAAGACTCGACGCGGGCGCTGCGCGAGATCGTGGCGGAAAGCCCGGTCCCGATTGTCGCCGACATCCATTTCCACTATCGCCGCGCCATCGAGGCGGCCGAGGCGGGCGCGGCCTGCCTGCGGATCAACCCCGGCAACATCGGCGACGCCCGGCGCGTGGCCGAGGTGGTGCGGGCGGCGAAGGATCACGGGTGCAGCATCCGCATCGGCGTGAATGCGGGCTCGCTGGAGCGGCACCTCCTGGAGAAATACGGCGAGCCCTGTCCCGAGGCGATGGTGGAATCCGGCCTGGATCACATCAAGCTGTTGCAGGACAACGATTTCCACGAGTTCAAGATCAGCGTGAAGGCCTCGGACGTGTTCCTGGCCGCTGCCGCGTACCAGCAGCTGGCAGAAGCGACGGACGCGCCGATCCACCTGGGGATCACCGAGGCCGGGGGCCTGATGGCCGGCACGGTGAAATCGGCCATCGGTCTTGGCAACCTGCTCTGGATGGGGATCGGCGACACGATCCGGGTCAGCCTCTCGGCCGATCCGGTCGAGGAGGTGAAGGTCGGCTACGAGATCCTGAAATCGCTCGGCCTGCGGCATCGGGGGGTGACGATCATTTCCTGCCCCAGCTGTGCCCGGCAGGGGTTCGACGTGATCAAGACCGTCGCGGCGCTGGAGGACCGGCTGGCGCATGTCACCACCTCGATGAGCCTGTCGATCATCGGCTGCGTGGTGAACGGCCCGGGCGAGGCGCTGATGACCGATATCGGCTTTACCGGCGGCGGGGCGGGCAAGGGCATGGTCTACCTGGCCGGCAAGCAGGACCACACCCTGTCCAATGAGCGGATGATCGACCATATCGTCGAACTGGTCGAGAAGAAGGCCGCCGAGATCGAGGCGGCCGAGAAGCTGGCGGCGGAATAGCCCTCGTCGCGCACTCGTCGGCGAGGAGGGCATGAAGTGCCCGACGCGCGGTCCGGGCGGTCAATCCTCGCCGATCTCGCGCGCCAGATGGTCGATGAAGGCGCGCAGTCGCGCGGTGACCGATTGCGCCGAAGGGTAGACGAAGGAAATCGTCCGGGGCGGCGTGGCCCAGTCGGGCAGGACCCGCACCAGCCTGCCGGAGGCGATCTCGGGCCGGGCGATCATCCGGGGCAGGATCGCGACCCCCGCGCCCGCCACCGCCGCATCCCGCACCGCCATATGCGAGCCAAGCTGCAGCGGTGCGTTCAGCATCAGCGTGATCTCCTCATCGCCATTCTGCAAGGCAAGCCCGCCGTTCCAGGGCGCGGCGAGACCGACATGGGGCAGGGCGGCCAGATCCTGCGGCTGGCGCACCCGGTCGAGCCCCGGGAAGTCGGGCGCGGCGACCAGGAAGCCCTGCCCATGCAGCAGACGGCGGGCGACCTGGCTGCTGTCTTCCAGCGGGCCAAGCCGGATGCAGCCGTCGAAACCTTCTTCCAGAAGGTCGGGGGCGCGGTCGAGGAAGTGGATCTCCAGCGTCACCTCGGGATGGGCGGCGCGGAAGCTGGCGGCGATCGGGCCGATCAGGAGGTTGCCGATCACCTGCGGCACGGCCAGCCGCAGATGCCCGCGCGGGGTGCCGCCGGATTCGCCAAGCGCGCGGCGGATGTCCTCGGCCTCGCCCAGAAGCCGGTCGGCCCGGGCCGCGAGCACTTCTCCCTCCTGCGTCGGGCGCAGCGTCCGTGTCGAGCGTTCGATCAGCCGGACGCCGAGGTCGGCCTCAAGGTCGGCCACGCGCTTGGACAGCGTCGATTTCGGAATCCGCAACGCCAGCGCCGCGCCCGAGAACGAGCCTTCGCGCAACACGGTGCGAAAACCGCGCAACGCCGAGAGGTCGAGATCCTTGTCCATGATTATGGACGCACCTTGCATGAATGGCTGCCTTGTCCAGCCTGATAGATTTTGTCACCTTCCGCAAGCAATTCGGGGAATGAAGATGGACCATGCGCAACAGACGCCGCCCAGCCGGGCGGTGACAACGGCCGTCCTGGGCCTTGCGTCGATGACGATCATGGCCAATGCCACGGTGGCCTCGTCGCTGCCGGGCCTGCGCGAGCATTATGCAGGCGTGCCGCATATCGACACGCTGGCCGGGCTGATCGTGACGCTGCCGTCGCTGGCCATCGTGCTGAGCGCGGGGCTGATGGGGGTGCTGATCGACCGCTGGGACCGGCAGAAGCTTCTGGTGCTGACGGCGGCGCTGTATTGCATCGGGGGCACCTCGGGCCTTTGGGCGGAAAGCCTGTGGGGGATGCTGGCCGGGCGGCTGGCGCTGGGGCTGGGGGTGGCGGGGACGATGAACCTGGGCATGACCTGGGCCAGCGACCTCTGGCATGGCCCGGCGCGGGCGCGGTTCCTGGGGATGCAGGGGGCGGCGATCTCGGCCGCCGGGATCGTCTTCATGCTGGCGGGGGGCGCGCTGGCCAGCCTGCATTGGCGCGGGGCCTTCGCGGTCTATGCGCTGATCCTGCCGATCGCGGCCCTGGCCTTCGTCGTCCTTGGTCCCCGCGCCCGGCAGTTGCGGGAGGAGCGGGTGCGCCCGGCCGACCGCAGCACCGCCACCGCCCGTTTCCCCTGGGCCGCCTATGCCTTCATCGCGCCCCTGGCCTTTCTGTTCCAGACCGCCTTCTACGTCACGCCCACCCGGCTGCCCTTCCATCTCGAGGCGCTGGGGGTCACCAGCCCGCTGGTCGTCGGCGCGCTGATGGCGGCGCTGGTCGCGGTCTCGGCGCCGATGTCGCTGATGTATGGCCGCATCCGGGCGCGGCTGTCGGCCCTGGTGATCTTCGGCCTCAGCTTCGCGCTGATCGGGCTGGGGTTCCTTGCCCATGCGACGGCGAACGGCTGGCCGGGGGTGCTGGCGGGGTCGATGATCGGAGGGCTGGGGATGGGGATCTCGATGCCGAACTACACGACCTGGTTCATGGCGCGGGTGCCCGCGACCATGCGGGGAAGGGCGTCGGGCCTGCTGACCACGGCCTTCTTCCTGGGCCAGTTCGCCTCGCCGCTGGTGTCGGCGCCGCTGGTGGCGGGCTTTGGTCTGGCCGGGACCTTCGCGGTGGTGGGCGGCGCGCTCATCGCGCTGGGGGGCGGGCTCTGGGCGCTGCATGTGCTGCGTCCGGAACCCGCCTTTGCCGAGGCCTGAGGGCGACCGGCCCTCAGCCCTCGGCCCGGACTTCGGCCACGATCTGCCGCATCGAATCGAGCGGGACATAGCCGCGCAGCATCATCGACTTCAGCACGAAGGTCGGCGTGCCGGAAATCTCCATCGTGTCGGCCAGCGCATGGTTGGCCTGGATCACCGCCATCACCTCGGGCGCGTTCATCCGGTCGAGGATCGGCTGCGGCTCGTGACCGAGGTCCTGCGCGAGCCGGGTCAGCGTCTCGACCGTCGGCTCGCCGCGCAGTTCGATCAGCGCGTCATGCACCGCCTTGTAGGCCGCGTCGCCATGGATCTGGCGCACCGCGATGGCGAATTGCGACGACATGAGCGAGGCCTCGCCCAGGATCGGGAATTCCTTGACGACAAAGCGGATGTTACCGTCCGACTTCACCAGTTCCTCGACCTCGGAATAGGCCTTGCGGCAATAGCCGCAGCGATAGTCCATGAATTCGACCAGAACCACGTCGCCTTCCGGGTTGCCGCCGACCCAGTCGTCGGCGCTTTCGAAGATCGCGGCCGTGTTGTCGGCCAGCATCTGCAGGTCGCGGCTGGCGGCGGCCTCGTTCTCGCGCGCTTGCAGCGCGTCCATCGCTTCGACCAGGACCTCGGGATTTTCAAGGAGATAGGCCCGCACTTCCTCGCGGAAGGCCGTGCGCTCCTCGGGCGTCATCTCGGCCTGGGCGGGGAGCGCGAGGCCCGTGGTCAGAAGGGCCGTCGCGGCAAGGCGGCGCATGGGGGGCATCGGGGTCTCCTCTGGAATGCGGCGCGAGGATGGGCCGGGGCGGCTGGAAGATCAACCCGCCCCGCCGCAGTTCGCCGGTTTGTGATGCCGCGGAATTTACATCGCCGCCGCCTGCGGGCATGAAGCGACCCATGCGCGCGCTTCTTCTTTCCGTCCTGCTTGCCCTTGCCCCGCCCGCCCCGGCGCAGGAGTTGTCGGCCCTGTCCCGGCTGGATGCGGCTGCCTCGGCCATCACCGCCGAGGGCGACCGGCTGGCGCTGGACTTCGCCCTCAGCCAGCCCGCGCCCTGGCGCATCCGCTTCCTCGATGCGCCGCCGCGCCTGGTGCTGGACGCGCGCGAGATCGACTGGACCGGGGCCGCGACGCTGGCCCTGCCGCCGGGCGTCGCCGCGCTGCGGGCGGGCAGCTTCCGCCCCGGCTGGTCGCGGCTGGTGGTGGAACTGGCCGGCCCGCGCCGGCTGGAGGCGGCCGAGATGGCCACGCGGGACAGCGGCGCGGCGATCCGGCTGGCGCTGGTCCCGACCGATCCCGCCAGTTTCGCCGCCGAGGCCGCGCGCCCCGACCTGCCGGAATGGGCCGCCCCCGATCCGGCTGTGCTGCCGACCCCGCTGCCCCAGGGCGGCGGGCCGATCACGCTGGTCCTCGACCCCGGCCATGGCGGCATCGACCCCGGCGCCGAGCGTGAGGGCCAGACCGAGGCGCAACTCATGCTGACCTTCGCGCGCGAGCTGAAGGAGGCGCTCTTGCGCGATGGCCGCTTCTCGGTGGTGATGACGCGCGAGGAGGATGTCTTCGTCCCGCTCGAGACCCGCACCTCGATCGCCCGCGCCGCCGGGGCCGACCTGTTCCTCTCGCTGCACGCCGATGCGCTGGCCGAGGGCGAGGCGCAGGGGGCTACGGTCTACACGCTGGCCGCGGAGGCCAGCGATGCCGCGGGCGAGGCCCTGGCCGAGCGGCACGACCGCGACGACCTTCTGGCGGGGGTGGACCTGTCGGAACAGGACGATGTGGTGGCGCAGGTCCTGATGGACATGGCGCGGACCGAGACCATGCCCCGGAACGACCGCCTGGCGCAGGCCATGGTCGCCGCGATCAAGGGCGCCGACATCCGCATGCACCGCAACCCGTTGCAGACCGGCGGTTTTTCGGTGCTGAAGTCGCCCGACATCCCCTCGATCCTGCTTGAGGTCGGGTTCCTGTCGTCGGAACGCGACCATGCCCGGCTGAACGATCCCGAATGGCGCGCCCGCATGGTGGGGGCGCTGCGCCGGGCGATCCTGGCCTGGGCGGACGAGGACGCCGCCCTGCGCGCCGCCGCCGCGCCGTGACCATTGCGGAAGGCCGCTGCCGCACCCGGATGTGACCGGCCAAGGTTTTGACCTCGGGGCGCGTCTGGTATACTGCGGGACCGGCAATCAAGGGGAGTGGCGGGTGCTACGTTTCGTCGGCAATGTACTGGGCGGCATCTTCACCGCGCTGACCCTGGGCATGGTCTTTGCCGCGCTGACGGTCGGCGGCATCTTCTACATGTATTCCCGCGACCTGCCCAGCCACGAGAGCCTGGCGCAATACACCCCCGCCACGATCAGCCGGATCTATTCGGGCGAGGGCGAGATCATCGACGAATTCGCCCGCGAACGCCGCCTGTTCGCCCCGGCCGAGGACATCCCCGACCTAGTGAAGCAGGCCTTCATCTCGGCCGAGGACAAGAACTTCTACACCCATCACGGCTATGACACCCGCGGCATGGTCGCGGCCCTGGTCGAGGCGGTGCGCACCCGGGGCGAGCGGGTGCGGGGCGCCTCGACCATCACGCAGCAGGTGATGAAGAACTTCCTTCTCTCCTCGGACCGGACGGCCGAGCGCAAGATCAAGGAGATCATCCTGGCCGCGCGGGTCGAGACCGCGATGAGCAAGGAAAAGATCCTGGAGCTGTACCTGAACGAGATCTTCCTCGGGCAGAACTCCTATGGCGTCGCGGCGGCGGCGCAGACCTATTTCAACAAGACCCTGTCGCAGCTTTCCGCCGCCGAGGTCGCCTATCTGGCGGCCCTCGCGCAGCGTCCCGGCAACCTGCATCCGGTGCGCCAGAAGGACGACGCCATCGCCCGGCGCAACTATGTCCTGGGCGAGATGCTGGACAACGGGTTCATCGACCAGCCGACCTACGACACCTCGATCGCCGCCCCGCTGGAGACGGTGCAGAACGGCGATTTCGAGGCGTTCCGGGAATCGCTGCCCCCGCGCGGCTATTTCACCGACGAGATCCGCCGCCAGCTCTCGGGCACCTTCGGCGAGGAGGAGTTCTTCTCGGGCGGCCTGACGATCCGCGCCACCGTCGATCCCGCCCTGCAGGAGGATGCCGCTGCCGCGCTGCGCAAGGGGCTGGAGCAATACGACCGCAACCAGGGCCTCTGGCGCGGCACCGGCAAGACGATCCCGGCCGAGCAGCTTGGTTCCGAGACCGACTGGCGCGCGGCACTTGCCGCGCTGGAAGTGCCGCGCGACATTCCCAGCTGGTTCCCCGCCGTGGTGCTGTCGGTCGGCGAGCAGGACGCCCGCATCGGCATCGAGGGCGTGGCCGAGGACGAGGACGGCCATTTCATCCCGGCCGAGGATGTGACCTGGGCGCGGAAGCTGCAGGCGGACGGCAAGCGCGGGCCGAAGGCCAAGGTCGCGGGCGATCTGGTCGCGGTGGGCGAGGTGGTGCTGGTCCGCGCCGTGACGAACGAGGACGGCACCTTCCGGCGCTGGTCGCTGCGCCAGATCCCCGAGGTTCAGGGCGCCTTCATGGCGATGGACGTGAACACCGGCCGGGTGCTGGCCATGCAGGGCGGGTTTTCCTACCAGGATTCGGTCTTCAACCGCACGACGCAGGCCACGCGCCAGCCCGGCTCCAGCTTCAAGCCCTTCGTCTATGCCGCCGCGCTGGATTCGGGCTTCACGCCCGCCACCATCGTCGTCGACGCGCCGATCGAGATCGAGACGCCGCAGGGTCTCTGGACGCCGAAGAACGCCTCGAACAAGTATTACGGGCCGACGCCCCTGCGCACCGGGATCGAGCAGAGCCGGAACCTGATGACGATCCGCATCGCGCAGGAGATCGGGATGCAGACCGTCGCGGGCTATGCCGAACGCTTCGGGGTCTATGACCGGATGGGGCCGTTCCTGGCGAATTCGCTGGGCGCGCAGGAGACGACGCTGTTCAAGATGGTCGCCGCCTATGCGATGTTCGCCAATGGCGGCGAGCGGGTGGAGCCGACCCTCGTCGACCGGGTACAGGACCGCTACGGCCGCACGATCTATCGCCACGACCAGCGCACCTGCGAGGATTGCGCCCACCCGATCCTGCCCGAGGGCCAGGGGGTCCGCATCACCTCGAACCGCGAGCGGGTGATGAATGCGATCACCGCCTATCAGCTGACCAGCATGATGGAAGGCGTGGTCCAGCGCGGCTCGGCCAGCCGTCTGGACCTGCCGGTGCCGATCGCGGGCAAGACCGGCACGACGAACGACGCCAAGGATGTGTGGTTCATCGGCTATTCCTCGAACATCGTCGCGGGCTGCTACATCGGTTACGACCAGCCCCGGACGCTGGGCGAAAGCGCCTTCGGCGGCACGCTCTGCGTCCCCGTCTTCCAGGACTTCATGGAGGATGCGGTGAAGAAATACGGCGGCGGCAAGTTCCAGGTCCCGCCCGGCGGGCATTTCATCAACATCGACCGCTTCACCGGGGCACAGCTTCCGCCCGATGCCAGCGGCAGCAATGTCGTGGCCGAATATTTCCGCGACGGCGAAGAGCCGATCTTCGGCCTGGGCGCGATGGTGGACGGCGGCTTTGCCATGGGGTCGAACCTGCCGCTGTTCGCCTATGGCGAGGGCGAAGGATCGGACGGCGGCACCACCGTCACCAATTCCGAGGGCGAGACCGTGGTGGTGCCGAAGAAGGCCGATTTCGGCACTGTCTCCTCGGGCGGCCTCTACTGACCTTGCCGCGCGGCGGTCAAACCCTTATGACCGCCCGCACCAACCCAGCAGGACCGACCCATGCGCGCCGAAACCCAGTCCAATATCGAGGCGATCGAGAAGACGCTGAAGCTTCTCGCCCAGCGGATGGACTGGGAAACCGCGCCGCACCGGCTTGAGGAATTCGACGCGATGATCGAATCCCCCGACCTGTGGAACGATCCCGCCAAGGCGCAGAAGCTGATGCGCGACCGCCAGGCGCTGCTGGACGCCGTGAATGCCTACAAGCTGATCTCGGGCGGGCTGAAGGACAATGTCGAGCTGATCGAGCTGGGCGAGATGGAAGGCGACGGCGAGATCGTGCGCGAGGCCGAGGGCGCGCTGGTCGAACTGGTCAAGGTGGCCGAGGCCAAGGAGCTGGAGGCGCTGCTGGACGGTGAGGCCGACGGCAACGACACCTTCCTGGAAATCAACGCCGGGGCGGGGGGCACCGAAAGCTGCGACTGGGCCAGCATGCTGGCGCGGATGTATGTCCGCTGGGCCGAGGCGCATGGCTTCACCGTGGAACTGCAATCGGAATCCGAAGGCGACGGCGCCGGGATCAAGTCCGCGAGCTACAAGATCAGCGGCAAGAACGCCTATGGCTGGCTGAAGACCGAGGCCGGGGTGCACCGTCTGGTCCGCATCTCGCCCTATGACAGCGCGGCGCGGCGGCATACCTCCTTCTGCTCGGTCTGGGTCTATCCGGTCGTGGACGACAACATCGAGATCGAGGTGCAGGACAAGGACATCCGCATCGACACCTTCCGGTCGTCGGGCGCCGGCGGGCAGCACGTCAACAAGACCGACTCGGCGGTGCGGATCACCCACTTCCCCAGCGGAATCGTGGTGACCTCCTCGCTGAAGTCGCAGCACCAGAACCGCGATATCGCGATGAAGGCGCTGAAAAGCCGCCTTTACCAGCAGGAACTGGACAGGCGGAACGCGGCCATCAACGAGGCGCATGAGAGCAAGGGCGATGCGGGCTGGGGCAACCAGATCCGGTCCTATGTGCTGCAGCCCTACCAGATGGTGAAGGACCTGCGCACCGGCTATGAGACCTCGGACACGCAGGGCGTGCTGAACGGCGACCTTGACGGCTTCATGGCGGCGACGCTGGCGCTGAACGCCTCGGGCAAGAAACGCGGCGAGATCGCGGACGTCGACTGAGCGCGTCCGGCCCTCGCGCGGGGGCACGCTATCCGCCGCGTGACGCGGTTCTGGGCCGGGTCGGGGCGCCGCAATTGTCTTGCCTGCGACAACCTGTCGCGCTTAACCTTCCGGCATGAGCACCACCCATCCCCCCGCCACGCCCGAAATCAACGAAGTCGACGCCTCGGACCTGCGCGCAAGCCTTGCGCTTGGCTGGCGGGACTTTCGCCGCGCGCCGCTTTACGGGCTTGCCTTCGCGGCGGTCTATGTGCTGGGCGGCTGGCTGATCACCTGGGCGATGACCTCCAGCGGCCAGATCTGGTGGACCCTGCCGGCCAGCGCCGGTTTCCCGATCCTCGGCCCCTTCATCGCCTGCGGTTTCTACGAGATCTCGCGCCGGCTGGAGGCGGGCGAACCCCTGCGCGCGGCCGAGGTTTTCGGCGTGATCCTGCGCCAGAAGGACCGGCAGATCCCGGCCATCGCGGCGGTGATCGTGGTCTATTTCCTGTTCTGGAACTTCCTGTCGCACATGATCTTTGCGCTGTTCCTCGGCAATGCGACGATGACCAACGTGTCCTCCTCGCTGGCGGTGTTCCTGACGCCCGAGGGGCTGACGATGCTGGCCTTCGGCACGGCGGTCGGGGCGGCTTTCGCGACGCTGCTGTTCTGTCTCACCGTGGTCAGCCTGCCGATGCTGCTGGACCGCGAGGTGGATTTCGTAACCGCGATGCTGACGAGTTTCGCGCTGGTGCAGGCCAATCCCCGGATCATGCTGGGCTGGGGCGCGCTGATCGCGGTCAGCCTTTTTGCCGGGATGCTGCCCGGCTTCCTGGGCCTGTTCGTGGTCCTGCCGCTCTTCGGGCATGCAAGCTGGCATCTCTACCGCCGCGCGATCACCTGAGGGGGCGGGCCAGCACCAGCGCCAGCATGGCGGCCGTCGCGGCGGCAAGGGCGGCGATCAGGGCAATGCTGCCGAAGGCGGCGCCCGTCGCCGCCAGATGCGCGGCCGTGTCGCCCTCAAGCCCGAAGCCCGGCGCGCCATGCCCGTAGGCACGGGCCGCGACCCGGCCCAGAAGCGCCACCGCCACCATCCCCGCGACCCGCGCCACCGCGTTGTTGATGCCCGAGGCCGCGCCCTGCTCGCCATCCTCGGCCCCCTGCATCGCGGCGGCGGTCAGGGGGGCGACGACCAGCCCCAGACCCAGCCCCGCCAGCGCGGTCAGCGGCACGACATGCGCCCAGAACGCGCCCCCCGGCGCGGCCAGCCACAGCCCGGCATAGGCGCAGGCCACCAGGCCCGAGCCCGCCGCCATCATCACCCCCGCACCCCAGCGGTCCGCCATCCGCCCGGCAGGGGCCGAGAGAATTCCGATCAGCACCGAGATCGGCAGGAAGGCCGCGGTCACCTCCAGTTCGCTTACCCCCCAGGCCGAGACGGCGGCCATCGGCAGGTAGAACATCACCCCGTTCAGCGCGAAATACAGGACCAGCGTGACCAGGTTGGTCACCGCCAGCACCCGGTTGCGAAACAGGCCCAGCCGCAGCATCGGGGCCGGGGCGACCCGCTCCCAAAGGACGAAGCCCGCCAGCGCGGCCAGCGCCAGCGCCCAGACCGGCCAGGCCGCCCCCGGCGCGATCAGCGCCCAGGCCAGAAGCCCCAAACCGGCCGACGCCAGCGCCGCCCCCAGCACATCCACGCGCACCCCCGGCTGGCCGATGTCGCCCGGCGTGCGGCCCCGGATCAGCCAGACCGCCGCCAGGCCCAGGGGCAGGTTCAGCGCGAAGATCAGCCGCCAGCCCAATTCGCCGCCCCAGGTGATCAGCGCGCCGCCCAGCACCGGCCCCAGCGCCGTGGTCATGGTCGAGGCCGCCGCCCACATCCCCAGGGCCTGCCCGCGCTGCTCTCGCGGCCAGGCGCGCGAGACCATGGCCATCGAGCCCGGCACCATCAGCGCCGCCCCGACGCCCTTGACCGTCCGCGCCGCGATCATCTGGCCCGCGTCCTGCGCGAAGGCACAGGCGAGCGATCCCGCGACGAAGATCCAGATCCCGGCGACGAAGACCCGCGCGATGCCGAATCGGTCGCCCGCCGCGCCGCCGACCAGCACCAGCGCCGAGAGCGCCAGCAGATAGGCCGTGTTGATCCATTGCGCCTCGGCCAGGCTGGCGTGCAGCGCGGTCCGCATCGCGGGCATGGCAATAGCGGTGACCGAACTGTCGATGAACCCCATGGAAGAGGCGAGGATCGCCGCCCAGAGGATCACCCGCCGGTCAGCCTCGGCGCAAAAGGAAACGGGCACCGGGGTGTGTCCCGATGCCCGCGCAATGGTCATGTCCGCTGGACTCAGACGCCGTCGCCGACGCCGGGCATCGCGGGGGCGGCCGGGGTGGGACGGCCGTTGGCCAGCGGGTCTTCCTGGCGCTGGACCGAGCCTTCGAAATGCGCGCCGCTCTCGATCGCGATGGTCTTGTGGATGATGTCGCCCTCGACCCGGGCGGTGGAGGTGAGGCGGACCTTCAGCCCGCGCACCCGGCCGATCACCCGGCCGTTGACCACGATGTCATCGGCCACGATCTCGCCGCGGATGGTCGCGCTTTCGCCGACGGTCAACAGATGCGCGCGAATGTCGCCCTCGACCGTGCCCTCGACCTGGATGTCGCCCGTGGTCCGCAGGTTGCCCACCACCGTCAGGTCCGAGGACAGGACCGAAGCCACCGCCTTGCCCTTCGGCGCCGAAGGGGTGAAGTCCATCGAGGGCTTGGTCATCTGGGTCTCCGGGGCTTTGGGCTTCTCGGCCTCGGCCTTCGGGCCCGGCTCGTTGATGCGGCTCTTAGAAAACATTCTTCGCTGCCTTTATGAAGGTCATCGGGTTCACCGGAGTTCCATTCAGGTGAACCTCGTAGTGCAGGTGCGTGCCGGTGGAACGGCCTGAATTGCCCATATCACCGATCCGGTCCCCGCGCGAGACCCTTTGGCCCACTTCCACACGGATCTGTGACATGTGGGAATAGGTCGTCTCGATCCCGTTGGCGTGGCGCACCTTGACGTGACGGCCATAGCCCGAGTGCCAGCCGGCAAAGGTCACCGTGCCCTCGGCCGTGGCGTAGATCGGCGTGCCATAGGCGCCGGCCATGTCGGTGCCCTCGTGCATCCGGGTGCCCGCCCCCTTGGGATCCTTGCGATAGCCGAAACCCGAGGTCCAGCGGAAGCTGTCCTTGACCGGCATGGCGAAGGGCAGGGTATAGGCGGCGATCCGGTACATGTTCATCCGGTCCAGCCCCGACAGGATCGCATTGGCGCGCAGCTCGTCGGCCGAGGGCAGCCCGCCGGCGGTCGAGAGCGCGATCGGCGTCAGCGGCCCGCCCTGGCCGGAATAGCCCTTGCGCACGGAATCGATCAGGTCGTCGGGCGACATCCCCGCCTCGCGGAACATGTTGTCCAGGGGCTCCATCGAGACGCTGACCGCTTCCTCCAGCTTGGCGAAGATCGCGTCGTTGCGCATCTCGATCGCGCGTTTCTCCTCGGCGATGACCCGGGTCTCCTCGCGCGCGGCCTCGGCCTCGGCCAGGGTTTCGTCGCGCGCCTCGGCCGTGGCCCCCAGCGCGCCGGTCAGGAAGTCCAGCGTCGCCAGCGTGTCGCGGGCGCGGCCCATCTCGGTGGCGCCGCCGGCCTGTTCGTTCAGCGCCAGCGTCACCCGGTCGGCCTCGGCCCGGGCCTCGTCGCGTTCGCGGATCGTGCGGCGCAGGGTCTCCTGGATCGCGTCGATCCCGGTCTCCATCTCGCGACGGCGGTCCTCCGAGGCGAGCAGGCGTTCCTGCATCTCCGACACCTGTTCCAGCGCGATGTTGAAGCGTTCCTGCGCGCGGGCGGCTTCCTCGGCCCGCAGGTCGCGGTCGGCGGAGAGGTCGTTCAGCCGCGCCTCGTACATCGCCTGCTGGCGGAAGGACTGTTCGCGCGCCGAACCGGCGCCGATCGAGTCCATCATGATCAGCGCGGTGGCGACGATGGTCCAGGCCAGCGCAAGCGTGCCCCCGGCCAGGCCGAGGATCTGGGTCACCGGCCGCAGCCGGACAAAGCGCGTCTCGGTGTCGGATTTCAGGAACAGGCGCTGTTCGGGAAAATGCCGTTCAAGGCTCTGATGGATCCGGTAGGCGAAACGGTTCAGCACGTTGAAATCATCCGTTACAGGGCCTTTCTGGTCGTGCGGCAGTCTGGGCGGCAGTCCGGTCGGCGGTTCGGCAACGGCCGGTCGGCCAAGCCCGCGCATTGCTTACCCAGCGCATTTCAGCCTCGCAACAATTTTGACCACATGAGGAGTTTTCCCGCGCGGGCGCCGGAAATCATCGGCGAGAAATCGCCTATTCCCCGGTCAGCGGCCAATAGAAATCGGGCGGCAGACCGGCCTCGGCGCGCTTTTCCTCGTTGAAGGGCGGCTTCAGCGCGCCGTGGAAATGGCGGCGGACGAGATCGTGGAACACCTCCTTCGGGTCCAGCCCGTCCCGCCCGCACAGCCAGTTGAACCATTTCGAGCCATAGGCGACATGGCCGACCTCCTCGGCATAGATCACCTCCAGCGCGGCGACGGCCCCGGTGATGCCGGCCTTGCGAAAGATCCCGATCATGCCGGGCGTCACGTCCAGCCCGCGCGCCTCCAGGACCATGGGCACGACGGCGAGCCGCGCCAGAAGGTCCCCGGCCGTATCCTCGGCCGCGCGCCACATCCCCGCATGGGCGGGCAGGGCGCCATAATGGCTGTCCAGCGCCTCGAGGCAGTCGCAGATCAGGTTGAAGTGCTTTGCCTCCTCGTCCGCGGCCTTCACCCAGTCGTCGTAAAAGCCGAGCGGCATCGGCTGGCCGGTGAAGCGGGCGATGATGTCCCAGTGCAGGTCGACCGCGTTCAGCTCGATATGCGCGACGGCGTGCAGCAGCGCGAGCCGTCCCGCCTCGCTCCCCGGTCGGCGGCGCGGCACGTCGCGCGGGGCCAGGAGTTCGGGCCGGTCGGGCCGGGCCGGGCGATCCGGCGGGCTGGCCCGGCCGATGGGCAGGGGCTGGCCCGCCGCCCGCGCGGCGAACCAGGCGGCGGCATGGGCCCGGCCCAGCGCGGTCTTTTCACGCCCGTCGGCCGTGGCCAGCACCTAGACCGCCATTTCCGCAAGGCTTTGCGCCATCCCGAGGGATCCCCCAAATCTTTTCGAAAAGATTTGCAAATTCCTTCGAAGGAATTTGCGTCGCCCCTATGTCACAGCGCCCGCGCCGCCGCCAGCACCTCGTCGGCATGGCCCTTGACGCTGACCTTGGGCCAGACCCGCGCCACCTTGCCCGCGCCGTCGATCAGGAAGGTCGCCCGCGTGATCCCCATGAAGGTCTTGCCATACATGCTTTTCTCGCCCCAGACGCCGTAATCCTCGCAGGTCGTCCCGCCCTCGTCCGAGGCCAGGACGATCCCCAGGCCGTGCCTGGCGCAGAACTTGTCATGGCTTTTCACGCTGTCCTTCGAGATGCCGATCACCGTCACCCCGGCGGCCGCGAAATCGGCCAGGCGGGCGTTGAAGTCCTGCGCCTCCAGCGTGCAGCCCGGCGTGTCGTCCTTGGGGTAGAAATACAGCACCACCTTGCCCGGCCGCAGCGCCGAGAGGGTGACCGACGCGCCGCCATCGCGGGGCAGGGTGAAATCGGGGGCGGTGCTTCCTTCGGAAATCATGGGCGGCTCCTTGCCTTGTCAGGGTTTGTGACTTTCGCATCCCGGCGCTTTCGGCGAAAGATGTAGCGGGCAGAACAACAAGGAAAAGGCGCCAGGGCCGGATGCAGGACGCAGGTGCCGCGATGGAACCCGGGGAGACTGGGCCGGACGGGGCGGACGACGGGAACCGGGACCAGGCCGCAGCCGCGACCGGGCCGCGGCGCCGTCTGTCGCGCAGGCGCCGCGGCGGGATCAGCCTGACCGTCCTTTTCACCCTTGTCGCGCTGGCCCTGGGCTTCGGCTATCTGACGCTGGCCTATACCGGCGCGGCGCTGCGCCTGCCGACCTGGGCCGTGGCCGAGATCGAGGGCCGGCTGAACCGGGGTCTCGTCGCCGAACGGCTGCCGAAGGGCGCGGCGGTGGCGGTGGGTTCGGTCGAACTGGCGGTGGACCACGACTTCTTCCCCCGCTTCCGGCTGGAGGACCTGCGCCTGATCGACCGCGACGGCCGGTCGATCCTCTCGCTTCCCGAGGCGCATCTGGCGCTGGATCCATCGGCCGCGCTGACCGGCAAGCTGCGGCCCAGCTCGCTGCGGCTGGTGGGGGCGCGGCTGGCGGTGCGCCGGGATGCCGAGGGTCGGATCGACCTGCAGTTCGGCTCGGGCGGGCCGAAAACCCTGGGCGAGGTGCTGGACATCATCGGCCGCCTGTTCACCACGCCCGCGCTCGCCAGCCTTGCCACGGTCGAGGTCGAGGGCCTGAGCCTCACCCTCACCGACGCCCGCGCCAACCGGCGCTGGCAGCTGGGCGACGGCCGCCTCACGATCGAGAACCGGCAGGACGAGGTCGCGGCGGAACTGGCGCTGACGCTGCTGGACGGGACCGAACCGGCGCAGGCGCTGGTGACGCTGGTGGTGGACCGCTCGGGCGGCGCGGCCCGGATGGCGGCGACGGTGGAGCGGATGCGCGCCCGCGACCTTGCCGCCATGGCCCCGCCGCTGGCCTGGCTGAAGTTCATCCAGGCCCCGATCTCGGGCGCGCTGCAGGGCGGCATCGACGCCGAGGGTGCGCTGACCGGCCTGACTGCCCAGCTTGACCTCGGCGCGGGCAGCCTTGCCCCCGGCGAGGGCGCAAATCCCGTGCCCTTCGACCGCGCCTCGCTGGGCCTGCGCTTTGATCCCGGACCGGGGCGGATCCACATGACCGGGCTTTCCGTCGAAAGCCCCTCGCTGCGGCTGAAGGCGACGGGGCTGGGCGACCTGCAGGATGCGACCGGTGCGGCGATCGGGCCGGACGAGCTGCCGCAGACCATCCTGGGACAGATCGCCTTTTCCGAGGTGATGGTCGACCCCGAGGGCCTGTTCTCCGAGCCGGTCCGTTTCAGCCAGGGCGCGCTTGACCTGCGGTTCCGGCTTGACCCGTTCCGGCTGGAGATCGGCCAGCTGGCGCTGGTCGAGGCGGGTGAGCGGCTGCTGCTCTCCGGCGACGTGAGCATCACGCCCGAGGGCTGGAAGGGCGGGCTGGATGTCGATCTCGACCGGATCGACTCGGACCGGCTTCTGAAGATCTGGCCGCTGTCGGCCGTGCCCAAGACCCGGCAATGGTTCGCCGAAAACGTCGGCGACGCGACGCTCAGCAATGTCCGCGCCGGCCTGCGCCTGACCCCCGGCAGCGCCCCGCGCTTCAGCCTGGGCTACGAGTTCTCCGAGGCCGAGGTCCGCTTCGTCCGCACCCTGCCGCCAGTGCTTGAGGCGCGCGGCCATGCCACGCTGGAGAACCTGACCTATACCGTGAAACTTGACCAGGGCCATGTCCTGCCGCCCGAGGGCGGGCGGATCGAGGCCGACGGCTCGGTCTTCCAGATCGCCGACATCACCCAGCGCCCCGCGACCGCGAAGATCGACCTTGTCACCGCCTCGCCGCTGACCGCGACGCTTTCGCTTCTTGACCAGCCGCCGTTCAGCTTCTTCTCCAAGGCCGGCCAGCCGGTGAACCTGGGCGACGGGCGGGCCGAGTTGCAGACCACGCTCACTATGCCGCTGAAAGCCCGGATCACGCTGGAGGATGTGGATTTCACCGTCACTGGCCGGATCGTCGATTTCACCTCGCCCTCGCTGGTGCCGGGCCGGATCCTGACCGCCCCCGAGGTTGCCGTCGCCGTCGACACCGACGGGCTCAGCCTCTCGGGGCAGGGGCTGCTTGACGCGATGCCGGTGGACCTGACCTATCTGCAGGGCTTCGGGCCGGAACAGAAGGGCCGCGCACGGGTCAACGGAACGGTCATGCTCTCGAACGGAGCCCTGCGCGATCTCGGCATCGAACTTCCCGCCGGCTCGGTCAGCGGCGAGGGGCCGGCCGCCATCGACATCGCGCTGGTTGCCGGCCAGCCGCCGCAGCTGACGCTGGTCTCGAACCTTGCCGGGCTTGGCCTGCGGCTGGACGCGCTTGGCTGGACCAAGGGCGCGAAGACCCGCGCAACGCTTGACCTCGAGGCCCGGCTTTCGCGGGAGCCGGTGGTCGAGCGCATTGTCCTCAAGGCCCCCGGTCTGACCGCCGAGGGGACGATTACCACGACCGAGGGCGGCGGGCTGAAGGAGGCGCGCTTCTCGCGCGTGCAGGCGGGCGGCTGGCTGGACGCGCCGGTGGTGCTGACCGGCAAGGGCAGGGGGGCCGCGCTGGATGTGGCGGTGACCGGCGGGCGGCTTGACATCCGCGCCATGCCGGCGGGCAAGGGCGACACTGGTGGCGGCGGGCCGATCGACCTGGCCCTTGACCGGCTCGTCCTCAGCGAGGGGATCAGCCTGACCGGCTTTCGCGGCAGCTTCAGCCCGCGCGGCGGCATGAACGGCAGCTTCAGCGCCGGGGTCAACGGCCAGGGCCAGATCCGCGGCGTCGTCGCCCCGGCCGAAGGCGGCAGCGCCTTCCGCATCACATCGGACAATGCGGGCACCGTCATGGCGGCGGCGGGCATCTTCGACAAGGGCCGGGGCGGAGAGCTGGACATGAGCCTGTTTCCGCGCGGGACTGCCGGGCATTACAACGGCACCGCCACCTTCAGCCGGATGCGGGTGCAGGGCGCGCCCGCGCTGGCGGAACTCCTCTCCGCGATCTCGGTCGTGGGCCTGCTGGAGCAGATGGGCGGCGAGGGGCTTGCCTTCAACAACGGCGAGGTCCGCTTCATCCTGACCCCGGACGCGGTCGAGATCACGCAAGGCTCGGCCGTCGGGGCCTCGCTTGGCATTTCCTTTGCCGGTCTCTATCGGACCGCCGGGGCGCGTCTGGACCTGCAGGGGGTGGTCTCGCCGATCTATCTGGTGAATGGCGTGGGCCAGATCTTCTCGCGCCCCGGCGAGGGGCTCTTCGGCTTCAACTACCGGCTCACCGGCACGGCCGACAATCCGGTGGTCTCGGTCAACCCGCTTTCCGTCTTCACCCCCGGCATGTTCCGCGAGATCTTCCGCCGCGCGCCCCCCAACCTGAAGGACGCCGGATGAAGCTTGACGATTTCGACTTTCCCCTGCCCGAGGCGCTGATCGCCACCCGCCCGGCCCGGCCGCGCACCGCTGCCCGGCTCTTGCTGGCCGAGGGCGACCGGATCAGCGACCGGCGGGTTTGCGACCTGATCGACATCCTGCGCCCCGGCGACCGGCTGGTGCTGAACAATACCCGCGTGATCCCTGCGCGTCTTTTCGGAACCCGCCAGCGCGGCGAAGCCGTGGCCAGGGTGGAAATCACCCTGCTGGAGCCCCGCGCGCAAGGCTGGCGCGCGCTGGCCAAGCCCCTGCGCAAGGTGCAGCCTGGCGAGGTCATCCGCTTCTCCGACCGTCTCGCCGCCACCGTGGCCGAGAAATCCGAGACCGACCTGACCCTCGCCTTCGCGCTGACCGGCGCGGATTTCGACACGGCTCTGGCCGAGGCCGGGGTAATGCCGCTGCCGCCCTATATCGCGGCGAAACGCGCCGCCGACGATCAGGACCGCACCGACTACCAGACCGTCTTTGCCCGCCACGCCGGGGCCGTCGCCGCGCCCACCGCCTCGCTGCATTTCGACGGATCCCTCCTGCATGCCCTGGCCGCGAAAGGGGTGGAGTTCACCGAAGTCACCCTGCATGTCGGCGCGGGCACCTTCCTGCCGGTCAAGGTCCAGGACGTGACCACCCACCGGATGCATGCCGAATGGGGCAGGGTGACGGCGGCGGCGGCGGATGAGATCAACGCGACCAGGCGGGCAGGGGGAAGGGTGATCCCGGTCGGCACCACCGCGCTGCGGCTGATCGAAAGCGCGGCCGACGAAGCGGGCCTGCTGCACCCCTGGGAAGGCGAGACCGACATCTTCATCTATCCCGGCTACCGCTTTCGCGTCACCGACGCGCTGATGACCAATTTCCACCTGCCGAAATCGACGCTGGTGATGCTTGTCGCGGCGCTTATGGGCGAGACGCGGATCCGCCGCATCTACGACCATGCCATCCGTTCGGGCTATCGCTTCTTCTCTTACGGCGACAGTTCGCTTCTGATCCCGGAGCCCCAGGGATGAGCTATTTCGCCCTCAAGGCCATCCTCTCCGGCCTGCTGATCGCCGCCATCTCCGAGATCGCCCGCCGCTCCCCGGCCGTGGCGGCGCTGGTCGCCTCGCTGCCGCTGGTCTCGATCCTGGCGATGGTCTGGCTCTGGCGCGACACCTCCGACGCGGCCCGCATCGCCGCCCATGCCGAGGCGACCTTCTGGTATGTCCTGCCCTCGCTGCCGATGTTCCTGCTGCTGCCCTGGCTGATCCGGCAGGGTATCGGTTTCTGGCCGGCCCTTGGCCTGGGGGCGGCGCTGACCGTCGCGCTCTATTTCCTTCTCACCTGGCTCGCGCCGCGTTTCAACCTGCCGCTCTGACGGACATCCCACGCCATGTTCAAGGTCCTCTCCCAGTCCTGGCCACTTCTCCTCGGGATCATGCTGCTGATGGTCGGCAACGGGATCCAGGGCACGCTCCTCGGCATCCGCGGCAATACCGAGGGGTTCACGACCTACCAGCTCTCCTATGTCATGGCGGCCTATTTCCTGGGCTTCCTCTTCGGCTCGCGCGCGGCGCCGCAGATGATCCGCCATGTCGGCCATGTCCGCGTCTTCGCCGCCCTCGGCTCGCTGATCTCGGCGATCCTGGTGATCTACCCGGTCTATCCCGACTGGATCGTCTGGACCGCGCTGCGCGTCCTTGCGGGCTTCTGCTTTTCCGGCATCTACATCACCGCCGAAAGCTGGCTGAACAACACCGCCTCGAACGAGACGCGGGGCCAGGCGCTTTCGGCCTACATGATCGTGCAGATGCTGGGGATCATCGCCTCGCAGGTGCTGCTGAACCTGCCCGACCACTCGGGCTTTGCGCTGTTCATCATCCCCTCGGTGCTGGTCTCGCTGGCCTTCATGCCGATCCTGCTGGCCCCCACGCCCGCGCCGGCCTTCGACACCACCCGCCGCCTGCCGTTCCGCGACCTGTTCCAGATCTCGCCGCTCGGCTGCCTCGGGATGCTGCTGACCGGGGGCGTCTTCTCGGCCATGTTCGGCATGGCCGCCGTCTGGGGCGCGCGCGAGGGGCTGGGCGTGCGCGAGATCTCGATCTTCGTCGGCGCGATGTATGTCGGCGGCCTTGTCCTGCAATATCCGATCGGCTGGGCCTCGGACCGGATGGACCGGCGCAAGCTGATCACCGGGCTTGCGGCGCTGGCCGCGCTGACCATGCTGGTCCCGGCCTTCGTCGCACTTCCCTTTCCGGCGCTGATCGGAGTGGCGCTGCTGCTGGGCGGGATCACCAACCCGATCTATGCCCTTCTCATCGCCTATACCAACGACTTCCTCGGCCGCGACCAGATGGCCGCCGCCTCGGCCGGGCTGATCTTCCTGAACGGGGTCGGCGCGATCTTCGGCCCCACCGCCACCGGCTGGATGATGGAGACGGTCGGCCCCCGCGGCTTCTTCCTGTTCATCGCGCTCCTCTATGTCGCGCTTGCCGCCTATGCCGCCTGGCGCATGACCCGCCGCGCCACGCCCGTCGTCACCGGCGCCTTCCGGGGCGTCAGCCCGACCGCCTCGCCGCTCGCGGTCGGCGCGGTGCTGGACGAGGCCTCGGTCGAGGCGCAGGCGGAACGGACCTGAGATCAGCGGTTGCGGCCGCGCGCTTTCCCTGCAAGGCTTTGCCGGAACAGGGAGGTGCCGATGTCCGATCCGGTCGAGGTTCTGGAGTTCTGGCTGCACGAGATCGGCGGGAAGGGCTGGTATGCCGGGGGTGAGGAGATCGACCTCGCCTGCGCCCGCTTTGCCGACCTCTGGCAGGCCGCGCGCGAGGGCGGGCTTGAGCATTGGGTCGAGGGTACGGTCGGGACGCTGGCCTATCTGATCCTGACCGACCAGATCCCGCGCAACATCCACCGCGGCACCGCCCTGGCCTTCGCCACCGATGCGCAGGCCCGCGCCGCCGCCCGCAAGGCGCTGGCCGAGGGCTGGGACCTCAACGCCCCCGAGCCCGAGCGGCAATTCTTCTACATGCCCTTCGAACATTCCGAGGATCCGCAGGACCAGGCCCTTGCCGTGCGGCTGATGACCGAACGGCTCGCCCTGGATCCCGAGATGGCCCTCCACGCCCGCGCGCATCAATGGGTCATCGACCGCTACGGCCGCTTCCCGACAAGGAACGAAGCACTGGGGCGGAAAAGCAGCGCCGAGGAGCAGGCCTATCTCGACCAGGGCGGCTACAGCGCCGTGGTCAACCGGCTGAAAAGCCATGCGCCGGACGCATAGGGCCACGGCGCGCCCTTTGTTGCTTGGGTTTGGGGAATGGTTTAAGGGCAAACTACTTTTCTTGGGAGGGAAAGATGGCCAGCCAGAACTTCGACGTGATCGTGATCGGGGCCGGACCGGGGGGCTATGTCGCCGCCATCCGCGCCAGCCAGTTGGGCCTCAAGGTCGCAATCGTCGAACGGGAACATCTGGGCGGCATCTGCCTGAACTGGGGCTGCATCCCGACCAAGGCGCTGCTGCGCAGTGCCGAGGTCTTCCACCTGATGCACCGCGCCAAGGACTTCGGGCTGAAGGCCGACGGTATCGGCTATGACCTTCCCGCCGTCGTCGCGCGCAGCCGTGCCGTGGCCAAGCAACTTTCCGGCGGCATCGGCCATCTGATGAAGAAGAACAAGGTCACCGTCTTCATGGGTGCTGCGACGCTGCCGAAGCAGGGCGTGGTCGCGGTCAAGACCGACAAGGGCAGCGAGGAACTGACCGCGAAGTCGATCATCCTCGCCACCGGCGCCCGGGCGCGCGAGTTGCCGGGGCTGGAGGCGGACGGCGACCTGGTCTGGTCCTACAAGCATGCCCTCGTCGCCAGCCGGATGCCGAAGAAGCTCCTCGTGATCGGCTCGGGCGCCATCGGCATCGAATTCGCCAGCTTCTTCAATACGCTGGGCGCGGATACCACGGTCGTGGAAGTGATGGACCGCATCCTGCCGGTCGAAGACGCCGAAATCTCGGCCTTCGCGAAAAAGGCTTTCGTCAAGCAGGGCATGAAGATCCTGGAGAAGGCTGCGGTCAAGAAGCTGGACCGCCATGCCGGCAAGGGCGTCACCGCGCATATCGAGCAGGACGGCAAGGTCACGACGCAGGACTTCGACACGGTGATTTCCGCCGTGGGCATCGTCGGCAACGTCGAAAACCTGGGGCTGGAAGCCCTGGGCGTGAAGATCGACCGCACCCATGTGGTCACGGACGAATTCTGCCGCACCGGGGTGGACGGCCTTTACGCCATCGGCGACATCGCCGGGGCACCCTGGCTGGCGCACAAGGCCAGCCATGAGGGGGTGATGGTGGCCGAACTCATCGCCGGGAAGCACCCGCATCCGATCAAGCCGAACTCCATCGCCGGCTGCACCTATTGCCATCCGCAGGTGGCATCCGTGGGCCTGACCGAGGCAAAGGCGAAAGAGGCGGGCCATGAGATCAAGGTCGGCCGCTTCCCCTTCATCGGCAACGGCAAGGCGATTGCGCTTGGCGAACCCGAAGGCATGGTGAAGACCGTCTTCGACGCCAGGACCGGCGAACTGCTCGGTGCCCACATGATCGGCGCGGAAGTGACCGAGCTGATCCAGGGCTATGTCGTTGGTCGCACGCTGGAGACGACCGAGGAAGACCTGATGAACACCGTCTTCCCGCATCCGACGCTGTCCGAGATGATGCACGAGGCCGTCCTCGACGCCTACGGCCGCGCCTTGCACATCTGATCCCGCCTCCTCGTTCGACTTCGTCTCCTCCTCGGCCATCCGGCGAGGAGTGACGCAGTCATCGACGAGCGCATCCGGCGCGGGCGCAAGCGCCGGCACGTCAGCCCCGGACCCGCTGGAATTGCGACGCGGATCGGGCTACCACCCTGCCATGCGCCCGCTGCCCCCCATGCTCCTCGTCCTTCTTCTCTGGTGCGCCGGCCTTGGCGCCGCCGCCCAGTTCGGCAAGATCTCGATCCTGTACGAGACCTTGCGCGCGACCTATGGCGGAAATGGCGAGGTCGCCCTCGGCCTCGTCGTCTCGATCGTCGGCATGGTCGGGCTGGTCTTCGGCACCACGGCGGGCCTCCTCGTGGCCCGCATCGGCCCGCGCCGGGCCATCGTCGCGGCGCTGGCCGCCGGCGCCGCCATGTCCGCGCTGCAATCGCTGCTGCCGTCCTATCCGCTGATGCTCGCCAGCCGCGTCGTCGAAGGCGCAAGCCATCTTGCCGTCGTCGTCGTCGGCCCCACGATGATCGCCGCTCTCGCGCCCGAGCATCGCCGGCCGCTGGCGATGACCCTCTGGTCCAGCTTCTTCGGCGTGACCTACGCGATCCTCGCCCTGATCGGCCCGCATGTCGCGCCCACCGGCCTGTTCCTCGGCCATTCCGGCTACATGGCCGCGCTGGCCGCGATCCTCGCCCTGACGCTGCCCGCCGATCCCCGGCACGCGGCGCTGCCGATGGGCAACCTCTTGGCGCAACATGCGATGATCTACGCCTCGCCCCGTCTCGCCGCCCCGGCCATGGGCTTTTGCTGCTACACCTTCCTCTACGTCGCGCTCCTGACCCTGGTGCCGCCCGCGACGCCCGAGAGCCATCGCGCCCTGATCGCCGCCGGGATGCCGCTGGTCTCCATCGCCGTCTCGCTTACCCTGGGGGTCTGGCTCCTCGGAAGGATGAGCGCGGTGCATCTGGTGCAGGCGGGCTATGCGCTGGCGGTGCCCGGCTTCCTGCTGCTCTGGCTGTTCTGGGGGCAGGGGGCCGGAATGGTGGCCGGAGGCTTCCTCCTCTCCGCCGCCCTCGGGATCGTGCAGGGGGCAAGCTTTGCCGCGATCCCGGAACTGAATGCCAGCGCCGAGGACCGCGCCCGCGCTGCCGGGGCGGTGGCGCAGCTGGGGAACCTGGGCACCACCACTGGCACGCCGGTCCTGGCCGCCCTGCTGGCCGCCACTGGCCCGGCGGGTCTGGCCCTGTCCGCCGTCATCCTCTGCGCCCTCGGAATTGCGATCCACCAGGCGCAGCGCGCGCGGCGGTATCACTTCAGCGCGTGAAGGGCACCACTTTTCCGCCCGCCGCCGCCCAGTCGCCAAGGCCGCCAAGGTTGGTCACCTCGCCGTAGCCCATGCGCCGCAGCGTCTCGGCCGCCATCCCCGACCGCCCGCCAGCGGCGCAATAGACCGCCAGCGGAACCCCTTGCGGTAGCTCGCAACCGGGCTGGCGCGGATCGCATTTCAGCGGCAACAGCGACAGCGGGATCAGCCGCGCCCCCTCGGCCAGGCCCGAGGCCTGTGCCTCGGCCACCTCGCGCACGTCGATCAGCACAAGCCGCCCGGCCGCAATCTCGCGCGACAGGGCAGCGGCATCGGGACGGGCGGCGGACCGGCCCGGACGAAGGAAATTGAACATGGTGACCTCGTGGTTGATCTGTCACCTATATATCTTGGAAGGTGAAAAGGTAAAGGCCCGACGTGCCCCGGCCTCACGTTCACTCTACGTTCACTTTTTCCGGTTGGAGACTCGCCCGATCCGTCCTATGTCTTGCCCCTGCACCTTTGGGGTAGACCATGGCCGAACAGAAGTTCATCGAGGTGCGCGGTGCGCGCGAACACAACCTCAAGGGCGTTGACGTCGCGATCCCGCGCGACCAGCTGGTGGTGATCACCGGGCTTTCGGGGTCGGGCAAGTCCAGCCTCGCCTTCGACACGATCTATGCGGAAGGCCAGCGGCGCTATGTCGAGTCGCTGAGCGCCTATGCCCGGCAGTTCCTGGACATGATGGGCAAGCCGGACGTCGATCATATCTCCGGCCTTTCCCCCGCCATCTCCATCGAGCAGAAGACCACCTCGAAGAACCCGCGCTCCACCGTCGGCACGGTGACCGAGATCTACGACTACCTGCGCCTGCTTTTCGCCCGCGTCGGCACGCCCTATTCCCCCGCGACCGGCCTGCCGATCACCGCGATGCAGGTGCAGGACATGGTGGACGCGGTCATGGCGATGGCGGAGGGGACGCGGGCCTATCTGCTGGCGCCCATCGTCCGGGACCGGAAGGGCGAATACAAGAAGGAATTCCTCGACCTGCGCAAGCAGGGCTTCCAGCGCGTCAAGGTCAACGGGGCCTTCCATGAGCTGGAGGAGCCGCCGGTTCTGGACAAGAAGTTCCGCCACAACATCGACGTGGTGGTGGACCGGATCGTGGTGCGCGAGGGGATCGAGACGCGGCTCGCCGACAGCTTCCGCACCGCGCTGAACCTGGCGGACGGGATTGCGGTCATCGAACTGGCCGATGCGAAAGAGGGCGAGGAGCCGCAGCGCATCACCTATTCCGAGAAATTCGCCTGCCCGGTCAGCGGCTTCACCATCGCCGAGATCGAGCCGCGACTGTTCAGCTTCAACGCCCCCTTCGGCGCCTGCCCGGTCTGCGACGGGCTGGGGGTGGAGCTGTTCTTCGATGAACGCCTGGTGGTGCCCGACCAGAACCTGACCCTGCTGCAAGGCGCCATCGCACCCTGGGCCAAGTCGAAATCGCCCTACCTGACCCAGACGATGGAGGCATTGTCGAAGCACTATGGCTTCAACCTGAAGGCCAAGTGGAAGGATCTGCCCGAGGCGGTGCAGGATCTGTTCCTGCGCGGCTCGAAAGGCGAGGAGATCGAGTTCCGCTATGACGAGGGCGGGCGGGTCTATCAGGTCCGCCGGGTCTATGAAGGCATCATCCCCAACATGGAGCGCCGCTACCGCGAGACCGATTCTGCCTGGTCGCGTGAGGAAATGGAGCGTTACCAGTCCAACCGCGCCTGCGGGGCCTGCGGCGGCTACCGGCTGAAGCCGGAGGCGCTGGCGGTGAAGATTGCCGGGCTGCACATCGGCCAGGTGGTGCAGATGTCGATCACCGAGGCTTTCGCCTGGGTCGAAGGCGTGGCGGCGACCCTGACCAAGCAGCAGAACGAGATCGCGCGGGCGATTCTGAAGGAAATCCGCGAACGTCTTGGATTCCTTGTGAATGTCGGCCTGAACTACCTGACGATGAGCCGCGCGGCGGGCACGCTGTCCGGCGGGGAATCACAGCGGATCAGGCTGGCGTCGCAGATCGGCTCGGGCCTGACGGGCGTGCTTTATGTGCTGGACGAACCCTCCATCGGCCTGCACCAGCGCGACAATGACCGCTTGCTCACCACGCTGAAGAACCTGCGCGATGCGGGGAACACCGTGCTGGTGGTGGAGCATGACGAGGACGCGATCCGCGAGGCGGATTATGTCTTCGACATGGGGCCGGGGGCCGGGGTGCATGGCGGGCAGGTGGTCAGCCACGGCACGCCGCAAGAAGTGGCGGCGGACCCGGCCAGCCTGACGGGGCAATATCTCTCCGGCACGCGCGAGATCGCGGTGCCGAAGGTGCGGCGCAAGGGGAACGGCAAGAAGCTCGTGGTGGTCGGGGCGACGGGGAACAACCTGAAATCCGTCACCGCAGAGTTTCCCCTGGGCAAGTTCGTCTGCGTGACCGGCGTTTCGGGCGGGGGCAAATCCTCGCTGACCATCGAGACGCTCTACAAGACCGCCGCTATGCGCCTGAACGGCGCGCATGAGACCCCGGCACCCTGCGAGACGATCAGGGGCTTCGAGCATCTGGACAAGGTGATCGACATCGACCAGCGCCCCATCGGCCGGACTCCGCGTTCGAATCCGGCCACTTACACCGGGGCCTTCACCCCGATCCGCGACTGGTTCGCCGGGCTGCCGGAATCGAAGGCGCGCGGCTATGGGCCGGGGCGGTTCAGCTTCAACGTCAAGGGCGGCCGCTGCGAGGCCTGCCAGGGCGACGGCGTGCTGAAGATCGAGATGAACTTCCTTCCGGACGTCTATGTCACCTGCGAGACCTGCAAGGGCCACCGCTACAACCGCGAGACGCTGGAAATCAAGTTCAAGAACAAGAGCATCGCCGACGTTCTTGACATGACCTGCGAAGACGCCCGTGAGTTCTTCCAGGCGGTCCCCGCGATCCGCGAGAAGATGGACGCGCTGGTCGAGGTGGGGCTTGGCTACATCAAGGTCGGCCAGCAGGCGACGACCCTGTCAGGCGGCGAGGCGCAGCGGGTGAAGCTGTCGAAGGAACTTTCCCGCCGGGCCACGGGCCGGACGCTCTATATCCTGGACGAGCCGACCACCGGCCTGCATTTCGAGGACGTGAGGAAACTGCTGGAAGTGCTTCATTCCCTTGTGGAACAGGGCAACACGGTGGTTGTGATCGAGCACAACCTGGACGTGGTCAAGACCGCCGACTGGGTGATCGACATCGGCCCCGAAGGCGGCGACGGCGGCGGCGAGATTGTCGCGACGGGCACGCCCGAGGAGATCGTGAAGGTCGAGACCAGCCACACCGGGCGCTACCTGAAGGACCTGCTGAAGCCGCGGAAGATCGCGGCCGAATAGGGTGGGCATTTGCCCATCCTGCCGCAATGATCAGTTCAGGACGCGGTCCAGGATGCGGACGGCCTCGATCACCACCAGCGTGTCGCGCATGACGCGGAAGATCTGGTTGTCGGTCCGCAGGTAGGTGCTGCCGTCGCGGTAATCCCGCAGGCGCAGCCGCTCCCATTCTGAGCGCGGGATCAGAACATAGTCGCCGCGCACCCGGTCGCCGGCGTGCCAGTGCCAATCGTCATCATGATCATGATCATGATCATGATCGGCGCGATCCCACTTCTTTGCCTGCCCGGGTGGCACGCAAGGCACGTCCTTCTTGGCCAGGCCCGGCGGGCAATGCTTGTTCTTCGCCTCGGCCGGGAGGACGAAGGCGGCGGTCAGCGCCAGGATCAGCGCGAGAACGGGGCTGGTGCGGGTCATGGGGACCTCCTTCTAACTCGCAAGTAGATGACGATGCCCGCGCCCGGGTTCCAGAACGCCCGGCCTGCCTCGGCGGCTTTCCACCGATCCGGCTCAGCGCAGATAGGAGGTGCCGCGGCTTCGGATCACCTCGAGCACCAGGCCCGTGCCGTTCTCGATCCGGTAGACCACCCCCGCCATCGCATAATAGCGCCAGCTGCCGTCCGAGGGTTCCAGCCCGTAGCGCGCCGGGTCCAGCAGCAGCGAGCGCGACTCGACCGGGAACCTGTCGCCCACGAGAAAGGGCGTCACGCCGGGTTTCACCTTCAGCATCTTCGGCGCCGGGGAGAGGTCGTCCACGGCCATGACGCAGACCGAGGGCACGATCGAGCCGCAATCGGCCGCCGCCGCGGCCGGGCCCAGAAGCAGAAGCGATAGGAGGAGGGGTCGCATGTCGCACCTCGCCGGCGGTTCGGCGAGGGAACGCGAAAGGTGCGGGCGCGGTTCCGCAGGGAAACCGCGCCCGACAGTGTCAGTCCAGCGCCTTGAAGTTCAGGCTGGCACCTTCCTTGATGCCCGAGAACCAGCGCGCCGTGACGGTCTTGGTCTTGGTGTAGAAGCGGAAGGCGTCCGGCCCGTACTGGTTCAGGTCGCCGAAGGCCGAGCGTTTCCAGCCGCCGAAGCTGAAATAGGACAGGGGCACCGGGATCGGGAAGTTGATCCCGACCATGCCGACATTGACCCGGCTGGCGAAGTCGCGCGCGGTGTCGCCGTCGGCGGTGAAGATCGCGGTGCCATTGCCGTATTCGTTGTCCATCACCAGCTTCAACGCGTCATTGTAGGACGGCATCCGCACGGTCGACAGGACCGGCCCGAAGATCTCCTGCTTGTAGATGTCCATCTCGGGGGTGACGTTGTCGAACAGCGTCGCGCCGACGAAAAAGCCGTTCTCATAGCCCTGGATCTTCAGGTCGCGCCCGTCGACCACCAGCTTCGCGCCCTGTTCGACGCCCGAGGTGATCAGGCCCTTGACCCGCTCCTGCGCCTGGCGGGTGATCAGCGGCCCGAAATCCACATCGTTTCCAGCGGTATAGGGGGCGACCTTCAACTTCTCGATCCGCGGGATCAGCCGCTCGATCAGCGCATCCGCCGTCTTCTCGCCGACCGGAACGGCGACCGAGATCGCCATGCAGCGTTCGCCCGCCGCGCCATAGCCCGCGCCGACCAGCGCGTCCGCCGCCTTGTCGAGGTCGGCGTCCGGCATGATGATCATGTGGTTCTTGGCGCCACCGAAGCACTGCGCCCGCTTGCCGTTGCTGGCCGCGCGGCCATAGATGTACTGCGCGATCGGGGTGGAGCCGACGAAGCCGACGCCCTGGATCACCGGATGGTCAAGGATGCCGTCCACCACTTCCTTGTCGCCGTTCACCACCTGCAACACGCCATCCGGCAGGCCCGCCTGTTGCAGGAGTTCGGCGAGGAAAAGCGAGGTCGAGGGCACCCGCTCCGACGGTTTCAGGATCATGGCGTTGCCCGAGGAGAGCGCGGGGCCGATCTTCCACAGCGGGATCATGGCCGGGAAGTTGAACGGCGTGATTCCGGCAACGACGCCAAGGGGTTGGCGCATGGCGTAAAGGTCGATGCCAGGGCCCGCGCTGTCCATCATCTCGCCCTTCAGCATGGCGGGGGCGCCCATGCAGACCTCGATCACCTCAAGGCCCCGCTGCACGTCGCCCTTGGCGTCGGGGATGGTCTTGCCGTGTTCACGGGCGACCAGTTCGGCCAGCTTGTCCATGTTCTCGTTGATCAGCGCCCCGAAGGCCATCATCACCCGGGCGCGGCGCTGCGGGTTGGTGGCGGCCCAGCCGACCTGCGCCTTGGCGGCCTCCTGGATGGCATGATCCAGCTCGCCGGGGGTGGCCAGCGCGACGCGGGCCTGCACTTCGCCGGTGGCAGGGTTGTAGATGTCGCTGAAGCGGCCCGAAGTGCCCGCGACCAGCTTGCCGTTGATCCAGTGTCCGATCTCTTGCATGGAAACCCTCTTGGAAAGTTCCCGCCCTGTCTAACCTTGCGGTCGCGCAATATAAAGCGACAATAGTCCCAGAAGATTTTGCGAAATTGCAAAAGGGGGCCGCATGAGAATCTGCACTTTTTCCCGGATCATGGGCGCGCACCGCGATTTCTATCCCAGCCTCGTGGGCGTCCTGACCCCGGTCTTCTCGGAGCTTGGCATCGAGGTCGTGTCGCTGACCACCGCGCTGCCGGATGGATCGCCGGGGCGGCGGCAGGAAGGCATCGCCGATGTACACTATCTGGCGCCGCGCCGGGTGGACGACAGCTTCTGCAAGGCTACGGCCGCCGAATTCGACCGCCTGCATGCCGAGAAGCCGTTCGATCTGGTCTTCGGGCGGGGACCTTCGGTCTGGGGTTTCCTGTCGCAAAGCGCGCATGCGGCGACCGTCCCGCTGATCATGCACGAGGGCACCTATCCACGCTGGCTGCACCAGCTGGACCGCAAGCTGCCTAGGTTGCGCGGACTTCTGGAGAAGCCCTTCGCCCTCATGGCCGCACGCAAGCACCGGATCTATCGCCAGTGCCTGCAACGCGCCGCGGTGGTGGTCTGCAACTCTCCGGCCTTGGCGCAGGCGCTGCGGCGCGTGAACTGGTGGAACCCTCCGAACACCCGCTTCATCCCCTATGGCTTTGATCTGGAACCCTATATCGCGGCGGATCGCCCGGTGGAGCAGCCGCCGAGGCTAGTGAATGTAGGGCGGCTGACCTGGGACAAGGGTGTGATCGACATGATCGACATCCTCGCCAGCGCGAAGGGCGACGCAGTGTTGGAAGTAATAGGCCCCGCCAATTCGAGGGTGCAGAAGGCAATGGTGGCGCGGGCGGCGAAGCATGGCGTGCAGGCGCGGGTAACCACTCCCGGACCGGCCAGGAACGACGACCTGCCGGGACGGCTGTCGGGTGCCTCCGTCTACCTCTTCCCCTCGACCCATCCCGAGGGCCTGTCGAAGTCGGTGATGGAGGCGATGGCGGCGGCCCTGCCGGTGGTTGCCTATGACATGCCGGGGATGCGCGCGCTGATCGAGGACAAGGTGACAGGCTTCATCCTGCCGGCGGGAGATACCGCCGGGGCAGCGGCGAAGGTGGATCTCCTGCTCTCTGATCCCGGCCTGCGCGACCGGATGGGGCAGGCGGCGCGGGCAAGGCTGGCGCGCGACTTCGGCCATCCTTCGGCCATTGCACAATGGCAGGCGCTGTTCGCCGAGGTGAAAGGGTGATGGACTGGGACGACCTGCGCGTCTTTCTGGCGGTGGCCCGCACGGAAAGCCTTTCGGCGGCCGGAAAGCGGCTGAAGATCGACCCGGCCACCGTCGGCCGCCGCATCGCGCGGCTGGAGGAGGCGACCCAGGCGCGGCTCTTCGCCAAGTCCCCGCAGGGCTATGCCCTGACCGAGGAGGGCGCCCGGCTTCTGCCCCATGCCGAACGGGCGGAACGCGCTGCGCTCGCGGCCGGGGAAAGCCTCTCCGGCCCCGGCGGGCTGACCGGGCTCATCCGCCTTGGCGCGCCGGACGGCTGCGCGAACTACCTACTGCCGCAGGTCCTGGCCCGGATCTGCGACGCCAATCCGGGGCTGGAGGTGCAGATCGTGGCGCTTCCCCGCGTCTTCAACCTCTCGAAGCGCGAGGCCGACATGGCGATCGCGGTCTCCCGCCCCGAGGCCGGGCGGCTCACGGTGCAGAAGCTGACCGACTACGGCCTGCACCTGGCCGCCAGCCGCGACTATCTTGCCCGTGTCCCGCCGATCCGCGACGCCGCCGACCTCAAGGCGCATCGGATCATCGGCTATATCCCCGACATGATCTTCGACAAGGAACTGGACTATCTGGCCGAGATCGGGGTCGGCCCGGCCCGGCTGACCTCGAACTCGGTCTCGGTCCAGCTCAACTGGCTGCGGACCGGGGCGGGGGTCGGCGTGGTGCATGACTTCTCGCTGCCGGCCGCCCCCGGCGTCACCCGGATCCTGACCGGGCAGGTCAGCCTCGTCCGCGCGTTCTGGCTGATCCGGCACGAAAGCGACGCCCGATCCGACCGGCTGACGCGCTTTGCCGAGCAGCTGACCCGCGAGACACGGGCCGAGATGGCCCGGCTGGAGTCGATCCTGCTGCAAGAGGAACAAGTCTTGACAGAATCCCCTTTGCGGCCCGACCCTTGACCTCCGGTCAGGAGGAGGGGCCGTCCCGATGCTCGTTCAGCAGATCCTCAAGTCCAAGGGTAACGATGACGTGGTCACGGTGCGTCCGGGCTCCACGGTTCAGTCCGTCGCCGAACTTCTGTCCAGCCGCAGGATCGGTGCGGTGATCGTCTCGCCCGATGGCAAGCGCGCCTCCGGCATCGTGTCCGAGCGCGACATCGTGCGCGAGATCGGGCGGCGCGGGGCGGCCTGCCTTGGCGATCCGGTCGAAAGCCTGATGACGGCGAAGATCATCGGCTGCACCCGGGGGGAAACCACCGATCAGGTGCTGGGCCGGATGACCGAGGGCCGCTTCCGCCACATGCCCGTGATCGAGGGCGAGGAGATGGTCGGCCTCATCTCGATCGGCGACGTGGTCAAGGCCCGGCTGATGGAGCTTGGCGCCGAGAAGGAGGCGCTGGAAGGGATGATCAAGGGCTTCTGAACCCCCGGATTTCCCTTGCGCCCGCCCGCGCAATATTGTTGCGTGCGCTGGCAGTTACTTGGGGGCGATCCATGCGCATCGGGCTATATCCCGGCACCTTCGATCCGATCACGCTGGGTCATATCGACATCATCCAGCGCGCCATGGCGCTGGTCGACCGGCTGGTGATCGGCGTGGCGATCAACCGGGACAAGTCGCCGCTCTTCGCGCTGGAAGAGCGCGTCGCCATGGTCGAGGCCGAATGCGCCGCGATCCAGGCCCGCACCGGCGGCGAGATCGTGGTGCATCCGTTCGAGAACCTGCTGATCGACTGCGCCCGCGACGTGGGCGCGGGGATCATCGTGCGCGGGCTGCGCGCGGTGGCGGATTTCGAATACGAGTTCCAGATGGTCGGGATGAACCGGGCGCTCGATGCCTCGATCGAGACGGTGTTCATGATGGCCGATGCCCGGCGTCAGGCCATCGCGTCGAAACTGGTCAAGGAAATCGCGCGGCTGGGGGGCGATGTGTCCAAGTTCGTCACCCCGCCGGTGGCCGAGGCCCTGGGCCGCAAATACGGCTGACATGCAAAAGGGGCCCGAAGGCCCCCGCATCCGTCCGGCAGGCCGCGCTCAGGCAGCCTTGCCGTAGACGGCTTCGCGCGCGATCCGCTCGGCATCGCTCGGCAGGATGCCAAGGTCCTGGGCGATCTCGGCCGGAAGGTTGGCGATTTCGTTCCGGGTCTGGATGTAGCGGGCATAGTTCACGGCGGCGGTCTTCAGCATGTCGAATACGTTAAGCATTCTCTCGTCCTCTTGTTGCAAGGCCGAACGCCTTGACTGCGCGGAACATATGCTTTCCCCGGTTGCGAACAACGTCCAATGCTGCGCTGCGGCTATGCAAGAATCGCATGGCTGAAACGAAAAGGGCGCCCGAAAGGCGCCCTTTCCCCGGTTTCCCAGGGCTCAGATCAGCTTGCCCATCGCCACGGCGGTATCAGCCATGCGGTTCGAGAAGCCCCATTCGTTGTCGTACCAGGCCAGGACCGAGACGAAGCTTCCGTCCATCACCTTGGTCTGGTCCATATGGAAGACCGAGGAATGCGGATCGTGGTTGAAGTCGGAACTGACCAGCTTCTCCTCGGTATAGCCGAGGATCCCCTGCAGCCGGCCGTCCGCCGCAGCCCTGATCGCGGCGTTGATCTCCTCGACGCTGGTCGGACGTGCGGGGATGAACTTCAGGTCCACCACGCTGACATTCGGCGTCGGCACCCGCATGGCGAAACCGTCCAGCTTGCCCTTCAGCTCGGGCAGGACCAGCCCCACCGCCTTGGCCGCGCCGGTCGAGGTCGGGATCATCGACAGCGCCGCCGCCCGGGCGCGATAAAGGTCCTTGTGCATCGTATCCAGCGTCGGCTGGTCGCCGGTGTAGCTGTGGATCGTGGTCATCATCCCCTTTTCGATCCCGATGGCCTGGTGCAGGACCTGGGCCACGGGCGAAAGGCAGTTGGTGGTGCAGGAGGCGTTCGAGACGACGATGTCGTCGCTGGTCAGCGTCTGGTGGTTCACGCCATAGACGATGGTCTTGTCCGCCCCTTCGCCCGGCGCGCTGATCAGCACCCGCTTGGCGCCGTTTTCCAGATGCGGCAGGCATTTCTCCTTCGAGGTGAAGATCCCGGTGCATTCCAGCACGATGTCCACGTCGCCCCAGGGCAGGTCGGCCGGGTTCTTCAGCGCCGTGACCCGGATCGGCCCGCGGCCGACGTCGATCGTGTCCGCGCCGGTGGTGACCTTGGCCGGGAATTTCCCGTGCACCGAATCATGGCGCAGAAGATGCGCGTTGGTCTCGACCGGGCCGAGGTCGTTGATCGCGATCACTTCGATGTCGGTGCGGCCCGACTCGATGATGGCGCGCAGGATATTGCGCCCGATGCGCCCGAATCCATTGATGGCAACCGTGACAGCCATGTCTTGCCCTTTCGAATAGCCTGCGCACTGATAGCGCTAACAAGACAAAATCGCAAGGGAGGCGACGCGCAGGCCGGCGCGGTCAGCGCCAGAATGCCAGCCAGTCCACCAGGTCAAGGAACTTGCGCAGCAGAAACATCAAGGCCGACCCGCCGTTCAGGGCAAGGTCGGCCAGGATTGCGGCGGCCAGGATCAGTCCCAGCCAGAGTGCGATGCGGTCGGTCACGTCTGCCCCCGAAGGGGCGCGCGGCCCCGCTTACTTTGCCAGCCGCCCCATGACGCCGGCCACATCGGCCATCCGGCAGGAGAAGCCCCATTCGTTGTCGTACCAGGCCAGCACGCGGACGGAACGGCCCGCCACCTTGGTCTGGTCCGGGGCGAAGATAGACGACTGCGGCGTGTGGTTGAAGTCGATCGAGACCTTGGGCTCGGGGTCATAGGCCATGACCATGCCCATGTAGCCGGCGCAGGCCTCGCGCACGATCTCGTTGACCTCGGCCACCGTCACCGATTTCTGCGCGATGAAGGTCAGGTCGACGGCCGAGACGTTCGGCGTCGGCACCCGGATCGCGCTGCCCTCCAGCCGTCCCGCCAGTTCCGGCAGGACCTCGCCGATCGCCTTGCCCGCCCCGGTCGAGGTCGGGATCATCGCCATCGCCGCCGCGCGGGCGCGATAAAGGTCCTTGTGCCGCCGGTCCAGCGTCGGCTGGTCGCCGGTGTAGCTGTGGATCGTGGTCATGATCCCCGATTCGATCCCGACCGTGTCGTTCAGCACCTTGGCCAGCGGCGCCAGGCAGTTCGTGGTGCAGGAGGCGTTCGAGACGACCAGGTGTTCCGGCAGCAGGCTGCGGTGGTTCACGCCATAGACCACGGTCAGGTCCGCCCGCTTGGCCGGGGCCGAGACCAGCACCCGTTTCGCGCCGCGCCCAAGGTGGACCGCCGCCTTGTCGCGGTCGTTGAACTTGCCGGTGCATTCCAGCACCACGTCCACGCCTTCCCAGTCCAGTTCCTCGGGGTTGTAGGTCGACATCATCCGGATCGGCCCGCGGCCCAGGTCCAGCGCGCCGTCGACGACATTCACCGTGCCCGGAAAGCGGCCATGCACGCTGTCGTATTTCAGCAGATGGGCGTTCGTCTCGACCGGCCCGGTCGCGTTGATTGCCACCACCTGCACATCGTTGCGGTTCGCCTCGGCGATATGGGCCAGCGTGCAGCGCCCGATCCGCCCGAAGCCGTTGATGCCGATGGTGATGGTCATGTCGCAATGCCCCTTGTGGATCCGTATCAAAGGTGGATAGCTTGCTTTGACCTGCATGCAAGGCGAAAAGCGACGGGTTTTCAGCATGTTAGCGCAATCTTCGCCTGTTTGCGCTAACCTTCGGCCCCGCTTTGCCTTCCTGCGCCGGTCGCGCTACATCGAATCCGGAGCAAGTGGAGCAGGGAATGAGCGGACTTCTGGCGCTTCTGGACGACGTGGCGGCCATCGCCAAGGTGGCGGCCGCCTCGGTCGATGACATCGCGGGGGCGGCGGCCAAGGCGGGGACCAAGGCGGCGGGCGTGGTGATCGACGATGCGGCGGTGACGCCGAAATACGTCCATGGATTCTCGGCCGACCGCGAACTGCCGATCATCTGGCGCATCTCGCTCGGCTCGCTCCGCAACAAGCTGATCGTGCTGCTGCCCGGCCTTCTGGCGCTGGATCATTTCGCCTCGGTGGTGATCATGCCGCTTCTGATGCTGGGCGGGGCCTATCTCTGCTTCGAGGGGGCCGAAAAGCTCCTGCACGCCTTCGCCCCCCATGCCGACCAGGCGGTCGAGGCGGATTTCGACACCCGGGATCCCGCGCATCTGGAGGAGGAAAAGGTCGCCGGTGCGATCAAGACCGATTTCATCCTCTCGGCCGAGATCATGACCATCGCGCTGGCCACGATCGAAAGCCCCAGCCTCTGGATGCAGGCGGTCACGCTGGCCATCGTCGGGATCTTCATCACCGTCGCGGTCTATGGCGCGGTCGCGCTGATCGTGAAGATGGACGACGCGGGCCTGCACATGGCCGCCACCGCGCGGACCGGGGCGGGCAGGGCGCTAGGCCGGGGTCTGGTGCGCGCGATGCCGAAGCTGATGACCTTTCTGTCAACCGTCGGCACGGCCGCGATGCTCTGGGTCGGGGGCAGCATCGTCGTGCACGGGCTTGAGGTCACGCATCTCTGGCCCTGGCCCTATGAGACGATCCACCACCTTGCCGAGGCCGCCGCCCATGCCGTTCCCGCCGCGCCGGGCCTTGTCGGCTGGCTTGTCACCGCCGCGCTGGATGGCGTGCTGGGGATGCTCCTCGGCTTCCTCTTGATCCCGGTCGCCACCCGGATCATCGGCCCGCTCTGGGCCAGGGTCACCGGGGGCAAGCCGGCCGCCCACTGACGGAACTTCGCGGGCCCCCGGACGTTGTCTCCGCGCAAAGGGAGGCCGCCATGAACCGCCAAGACTTCGAAGCCTGGGAAGCCCGCATCCGCGACCGTGCCGATCTCCTCTGGCAGGAGGAAGGCCGACCGGTAGGCGGCCCGGACCGCTTTCTCGGCCGCGCGCGCGAGCTGCTGGCGATCGAGGAGGTGCCGCCCCCGACACTCGACCCCGAGGAGGCCGCCGAGCCGGTGATCGAGGAGGCCGCGATCCAGGGCAACCTGGGCGAGTTCCCCACCCTGACCGACCAGGGCGAGGAAGAGACCTATCCCCATGCCGACGATGATGACGGACCCCGCCTGTCGGACGGCGACGCCTCGGCCGAGGGCGGCGTCCTGCCGGTCGAGGACCTGCCCGAGGCGGATCTTCCGCAGGTCTCGCAGGCCGAGGCCGACATCACCTCCAGCGCGGTGAACGCCGAGGACGGGCCGCAGAACGACGACCTGAACGACGACGGAATGCCCGACATCAGGCCGCTCTAGACCGCCTGAACCAGCGCCAGCCGCTGCGCCAGCGCGGATACCAGGTCGGTCCGGGTCACGATGCCGACGATGCGCGGCCCGTCCACCACCGGCACCGCCTCGGCGCCGCCATCGGCCAGGAGCGGCAGGAGTGCCCCCACCGGCGTCTCCGGGCTGATCTGCGGCACGCCGGTCTCCATGATCTCGCCCGCCTTCGGCGGCTTGGCGCGATGGTTGTCGATCAGCCGTGCCAGCGCGCTGATCAGGCTCTTGTGCTGGCGGAAGGCATCCTCGCGCGCGCGGCGGATCAGGTCGATCTGGAAGATCAGGCCGAGGAGGCGGTCGTCCTCCTCCACCACCGGCAGCGAGGTGAAGCCCCGCGTCCGGAACAGGTCCGCCACCTGCGCCAGCGGCGCCTGCGGCCCCACCGTCACCAGGTCGCGCGACATGATGTCGGCGGCCGTGAACCCCTCCATCCGCCGCGCCGCCGCCGCCTGTTCGGCCGCGCCCACCAGCCGGGCAAGGTCGGCCACGCCCAGGTTGGCCGATTGCCGGTATTCCTCCAGGATCGCGGCCAGGTCGGACGGGTCCAGGCCGATCCGCTCTTCCGGGGTCGGGTCGTGGGTGCCATGCGGGCCAAGCTGCGCCGGCTGGCGGAAGGGATAGACCCGGCCCACGGCGCGGTTCCACAGGACGCCGATCCCGACCAGCAGGCAGGACCCCGCCAGGATCGGCCCCAGCGTCGCGGCAACGTCGCCCGAGGCCCCCAGGCTGACGAGCAGCGCCACCGCGCCGCCCGGCGGATGCAGCGCCCGCGCCGCCAGCATCACGGTGATCGCCAGCCCGACCGCCAGCGGCACCGCCCAGTCGAGATGGGGCAGGGCGGTGATCACCGCCAGCGCCACCAGCGCCGAGATCGTATTGCCGACGACCACCGACCAGGGTTGCGCCAGCGGGCTGTTCGGCACCGCGAAGACCAGCACCGCCGAGGCCCCGAGCGGCGCGATCAGCCAGCCGAGGCCCGAACTGCGCAGCGCGAGCCCGGCCAGCAGAAGTCCCAGCCCGGCGCCCAATCCGGCCCGGCCGATGTCCACCGCCTTCGGTCCGGCCATCGCCGGCGCCAACCCTCGCCACCACGCCATGAGCTATCCTCCCGGGGGTCGAACCTGCCCCGCGTCCCGCGACAGGAAAAGGCCGCCCACGACAGGCGGCCTTCCATTTGCGCCATCCGGCACGGAAAGATGGGCAGATTGCCCGGCCCGCGGCGGTCAGAGCAGCGATTTTGCCTTGGCGACCGTGGCTTCCGCCGTGATTCCGAACTCGGCATAAAGCCGTTCCATCGGGGCCGAGGCACCGAAGCTCGACATGCCGACGAAGCCGGCCTTGGCCTCGCGGCCGCGCTCGCCCAGCAGCCAGCGGTCCCAGCCCTGCCGCACGCCCGCCTCGACCGCGACCCGCACCGGGCCGGGCGGCAGCACCTTGCGCCGCCAGGCTTCGTCCTGCGCCGCGAACAGCTCCATCGACGGCATGGACACCACACGGGTGCCGTTCCCCTCGGCCTCCAGCGCCTCGCGGGCCTTCAGGGCGATCTCGACCTCGGATCCGGTGGCGATCAGGATCACCTGCCGCTTGCCCGTCGCCTCGGCCAGCACATAGGCGCCCTTGGCGACCATGTTGCTGTTGGTATGCGACTTGCGCACCGCCGGCAGGTTCTGGCGGCTCAGCGCCAGCACCGTCGGCCGGGTCTTCTCGGTCAGCGCGATTTCCCAGGCCTCGGCGACCTCCACCAGGTCGGCGGGGCGGATTACCAGCGTGTTCGGCGTCGCGCGGCTGATCGCCAGATGCTCCACCGGCTGGTGGGTCGGTCCATCCTCGCCCAGGCCGATCGAGTCATGCGTCATCACATAGACCACCGGGATCCCCATCAGCGCCGACAGGCGCATCGAGGGCCGGGCATAATCGGTGAAGCACATGAAGGTCCCGCCATAGGGCCGGACCCCGCCATGCAGCGCCATGCCGTTCATCGCGGCGGCCATGCCATGTTCGCGGATGCCGTAATAGACGTAACGGCCCTTGCGGTCCTCGGCGGTGAAGACGCCCAGGTCGGCGGTCTTGGTGTTGTTCGAGCCGGTCAGGTCGGCCGAGCCGCCGATGGTCTCCTGCAGCACCGGGTTGACCGCGGCCAGCACCTTCTCCGACGCCGCCCGGGTGGCCAGCTTCGGCAGGTCGGCGACCGCCTGTTTCTTCACCCCGCGAATGGCCGAGGCCAGTTTCGCCGGCGCTTCCAGCGCGAAGATCCGCGCGAATTCGGCCTGCCTGGCCGGGGACAGGGCGGCCATCCGCGCCTCCCATTCGGCGCGGGCCTTGGCCCCTTTGGCGCCGAGCGACTCCCACCATTTCTTCACATCGGCCGGAACCTCGAACGGCCCGCCTTTCCAGCCATAGGCATCCTTCGCCGCCTGCAGTTGCGCCTTGTCGGTCAGCGCGCCATGGCCCTTGGAGGTATCCTGCGCCGCATGGCCGATGGCGATATGCGTCTTGCAGGCGACCAGCGCCGGGCGGGGGCTGGCCTTGGCCGCCGTCAGCGCCCGGTCGATCGCCACCGGGTCATGCCCGTCGCATTCGAACACGTCCCAACCCGAGGCCGCGAACCGCGCCTTCTGGTCGGTCACGTCCGACAGCGACACCTTGCCGTCAATGGTGATGCCGTTGTTGTCCCACAGCACGATCAGCCGCGAGAGCTGCTGCCGGCCGGCCAGACCGATGGCCTCCTGCGAAACGCCCTCCATCAGGCAGCCGTCGCCGGCGATGACCCAGGTATGGTGATCCTGCACCTTCGCGCCCCAGCGCGCGCGCAGGCTTTCTTCCGCGATCGCGAAGCCGACCGCGTTGGAAATGCCCTGGCCCAGGGGCCCCGTCGTCGTCTCCACCCCGGCGACATGGCCGTATTCCGGGTGGCCCGCCGTGATCGCGCCCCATTGGCGGAAATTCCTGATCTGCTCCAGCGTCATGTCCTCGTAGCCGGTCAGGTACAGAAGCGAGTAGATCAGCATCGACCCATGCCCCGCCGAGAGGATGAAGCGGTCGCGGTCCGGCCAGCGCGGGGCCGAGGGGTCGAATTTCAGATGCTTCTCGAACAGCACCGTCGCCACGTCGGCCATGCCCATCGGCATTCCCGAATGGCCGGAATTCGCGGCCGCCACCGCATCCAGCGTCAGGGCGCGGATCGCGGTCGCGCGCATCCAGTGGTCGGGGTGCGTCTGGCGGAGGGTCTGGATATCCACGGGGCGGCTTCCTTCGGCAAGGAGAGGGGGAATTTGCCCCAGCCTCCTAACGGCCGCACCCGGCAAGATCAAGCTTGGTGTCCAAGTGCTTGGGAAGAAAGGCCGGTCCCCTTTGCCGGGATTCGGGCTAAGATCGCCCTTGACCTGCCCGGCGCGATTCGGACACTGGACTGGCCGGGTGCGTCAGGCCGCGCCCGGACAGGCAGGATGCGGGCGAAAGGGGTGGCGATGCAGGAAATCTCCCGGCTGGAACAGCGGATAACCGCGGCGCTGGAGCGGATCGGCAAAGGGGTGGACCGGCTTGCCGCCGCGCCGCCGGCGCCGCCGGCCGCACGCCCGGCGCCGATGGCCGCCGCGCCCGCCGATGCCACCCTGCGCAGCCAGCTGGAGGAGGAGAAGGCCCTCACCGCCCAGCTTCAGGACCGCCTGCGCAACCTGAAGGAGCGCGAGTCGAAGGGCGACCTGCAGCAGAAGCTGGACAAGCTGACCCAGCAGCTCGACGTCCAGGGGCTGGAGTTGCAGCGGATGCGCCGCACCAATCTTGCCCTGCGCGAACAGCTTGCCGCGCTGCGCGCCGCGCAGGACTCCGGCCTGGCCGAGCCGCAGCAGATCAACAAGGCGATGGCGGCCGAGCTGGACGCCTTCCGCGCCCTGCGCCTGACCGAGATCGCCGAGATGGACGAGATTCTCGCCGCCCTCGAACCCCATCTGACGGAGGCCCGCTGATGCCCGAACTCGAAGTGATGATCGGCGGCCGCGGGTTCCAGGTCACCTGCCAGGCGGGCGAGGAGCATTTCCTCCAGACCGCCGCCGCCATGCTGGACGCCGAGGCGGCGCCCCTGGTCGCCCAGCTTGGCCGCCTGCCCGAGGTGCGGATGCTCCTGATGGCCGGGCTGATGCTGGCCGACAAGACCGCCGCGGTCGAGGACGAGAACCGCACGCTGCGCGCCCGCCTGGCCGAGCTTGAGGCCCGCCCCGTCGCCACCCGCGACGTGGCCGTGGTCCCGCCCCGGGTTTTCGAGACCCTGGCCGAGATTGCCGCACGGGCCGAGGCCATGGCCGCCCGCGTCGAGGAGCGGGTCGGCGGATGAAGCGCCTCGCTATTCTGGCGGCGCTCCTGCCGCAGCTCGCCGCCGCGCAGGACTTCGCGACCGACAGCTATGCCTGCGACCGTGGCGTCGTGGTGCCCGCGACCTATGTCAACGGGCCGGACCTCAGCCTGGTGGTGATCCAGGTCGAGGGCCGCCAGGTCACGCTGGTGAACGAACCCGCCGCCTCCGGCGCGCGCTATGGCTGGCCCTCGGACGGGGCGGGTTATGTCTGGTGGACCAAGGGCGACGAGGCGACGCTCTACTGGAAGACGCCGGCGGACGAGGTCCCGCTCCTGACCTGCCGGGCCGGGTAGGGCAGGGACATACCGCTTCCGATGCGGTATGTCTTGCGGTATCCTTGCCGTGAAGGAGCCCGCCGATGACCCGCCGTTCCACCTCGATGACCCTCGACGCCGCCCTCCTGGACGAGGCGCGCGCGCTTGGCGTGAACCTCTCCCGCGCGGCCGAGGAAGGCATCCTCGCCCAGGTCCGCGCCGCCCGGGCCCTGCGCTGGAAGCAAGAGAACGCCGAGGCCGTCGCCGACTACAACAAATGGATCGAGGAGGGCGGCGTGCCGCTGTCGCAGTTCCGCAAGTTCTGATGGCCCGCCAGTTCGACCTTTACCGCACCGCTGACGGCGATTTCGTCGTTGTCCTGCAATCGGACCTGCTGGAAGATCTCAGCACCCGGGCCGTCTGCCTGGCGATGCCGGAAAGCCGGCAAGTCCCCGGCTTCGCGGCCCTGTCGCCCGTCCTGACGGCCGGGGATGTCCGGTTGCGGATCGTGCCGCATGTCGTCGCGACCCTGACCGTCGCCGAACTGGGAACCTTCGTCCTCAGCCTTGCGCATGAGCGTGACCGGATCATCCGCGCGATCGACCTGATGCTGACCGGGGCATGACGGCAATGGGCCCGCCGGTCCGGGCGGGCCTTCCGATCCTTGCCGGATCTCAGGCGTTGGCTTCGCGGATCTTGTCCGCCGCTGCCTTGTCGAAGGCCACGCCCTTGGCTTCCAGAAGCTGGTCCAGCTCGCCCGAGAGCGTCATCTCGGTGACGATGTCGCAGCCGCCGACGAATTCACCCTTGACGTAAAGCTGCGGGATCGTCGGCCATTCGCTGAAGTCCTTGATCCCCTGGCGGATCTCGGCGTCGGCCAGCACGTTCACGTCCTGGTAGTCGATCCCCATGAAGTTCAGGACCCCGGCGACGCGGGACGAGAACCCGCATTGCGGCATCATCTTGGTGCCCTTCATGAACAGCACCACATCGTTCTTTTCGATCGTCTCGCGGATCTGATCCTGCGCGCTCATCTTTCGGTCTCCTGTTTCCGGTCCTCACCGGGGGCCTCGTCCCAGCCCCCCGCGCTGCGCCCCGCCAGATACGAGGCCATGCGCCGTTCCATTTCCGCCGCGGCCGCCTGGCGCCGCTCGAAATCCTCGTCCTCCGGGGGGGCTTCGCCCCGCCGCCGCCGGGATCTGGCCCTTGCCATCGCCACGATCCCCGCCAGCGTCATCGCCACCGGGATCAGCGCCCCGAAGCCGCCTGCCGTCGCCATCCGTCCAACTCCTCACCGGACCTGGGCCAGATCCAAGCCCTGTCCCAGCACATAGGCGGAGCCCGTCGCGCCTGCAAGCACCAGCACCAGCACAGGCCGCCGCAGGGCAGGGCGGTCGGCGATCATCCCCTCCCGCCTCAGTCGGGCGCCTTCGTCGTCAGCGCCAGCGCGTGCAGCGCGCCGTTCGGCCCGTCCATCCGGCCCTTCAACGCCGCATAGACCGCGCGCTGCTGCTGCACCCGGTTCAGGCCGCGGAAGGATTCGTCGATCACCTCGGCCGCGAAATGCGCGCCGTCGTCGCCCTGCACCGTGATCTTCGCATCGGGAAAGCTTTCCCGCAGCAGGGCTTCGATATCGCTGGCTTCGACTGGCATCGGCGTCTCCTGAACTATCCCTTTAGACTAGGCTTGCGCCGGAAGGGGTTCAAGGCCCTCCCACTCGTCCCGCAACATGCCGTAAAGCATCAGGTCCACCACCCGCCCCAGCGCCGGGCGGAACCAGTGCTTGCGCATCCGCCCCTCCAGCGTAAACCCGATGCGTTGGTAAAGCGCCTGCGCCCGCGCATTCTCGCCCGAGGCATCCAGCCACAGCCGCTCCGCCCCCATCGCGCCGAAGCCGTGATCGACCAGCGCCCGCACGAAGGCCCGGCCCCGGCCCTGGCCCGCCTCGGCCAGCGCCAGCCGCCGCAGTTCCACCACCGGCCCCGCCTGGCAGAACAGGGCGAAACCGGCCGGCTGGCCCCCGACCTCCCAGACCAGCAGGCGCGCGGCCGGATCGGCCAGATAGGCCGCCAGCGCCGCCTCGTCCTCGTCGGTGATGAAGGGCGCATAGTCGGGACGGCGGGCCAGCCCCCGGATGAAGGCGAAATCCGCCGCCGTCGCCGGACGCAGCATCAGACGCCGACCATCTCGGCGAAGGCCGTGCGGTACAGCCGCGACAGATCGGCCAGGGGCGCGACCTCGGCGCCGAAGGCCACGCTGTCGCCGCCGAACTGGCCGACCAGCGCCACCGGCACGCCCGCCGCCCTTGCCGCCGCCAGAAGGCCCTGCAGCGCCTCGGCACGGATGGCGATCAGGTAGCGCCCCTGATCCTCGCCGAACAGGAAGCCGATCTCGCCGCTGTCGATCCTCACCCCCAGCCCGGCGCCCTCGGCCATCTCGAAGGCGGCCAGCGCAAGGCCCCCGTCCGACAGGTCGGTGCAGGCCCGGATCGCCTTGCGGTTGGCGCGCAGGAACTCGCCCGCCCGGCGCTCGGCCGCCAGGTCGACGGGCGGCGCATCCCCGGCCTCGATCCCGAAGGCCTCGGCCAGCAGCGCCGACTGGCCCAGATGCCCCTTGGTCGCGCCCAGCACCACGGCCAGGTCGCCCTCGGCCGGCCGCCCGGCGATCAGCTCGTCCATCCTGGCCAGCAGCCCCACCGCCCCGATGGTCGGCGTCGGCAGGATGCCCTTGCCGTCGGTCTCGTTGTAAAGCGACACGTTGCCCGAGACGATCGGCATGTCCAGCGCCAGGCAGGCCTCGCCGATCCCCTGCAGGGCGCCGACGAACTGGCCCATGATCTCGGGCTTTTCCGGGTTGCCGAAGTTCAGGTTGTCGGTCGTCGCCAGCGGCCGCGCCCCCACCGCGCAGAGGTTGCGATAGGCCTCGGCCACCGCCTGCCTGCCGCCCTCGACCGGGTTCGCCTTGACATAGCGCGGCGTCACGTCGCTGGTGAAGGCCAGCGCCTTCTGCGTGCCATGCACCCGCACCACGCCCGCCGGCAGGCCCGGCGTCACCAGCGTATCGGCGCCCACCTGGCTGTCGTACTGCTCATAGACCCAGGCCTTGTGCGCATAGGTCGGAGAGCCGATCAGCGCCCGCAGCCCGTCCAGCGCCTCGATCGGCGGCACATGGCCCAGCGGCGCCGCCGCCGGGGTCGGGATCCAGGGCCGGTCATATTCCGGCGCGCTGGACGACAGCTTCGACAGCGGAATATCCGCCTTCACCTCGTTGCCATGCAGGATCAGGAAACGGTCCTCGGGAATGGTCTCGCCGACAATGGCGAAGTCCAGGTCCCATTTGACGAAGATCGCCCGCGCCTCGGCCTCCTTCTCGGGCTTCAGCACCATGAGCATCCGCTCCTGGCTTTCCGACAGCATCATCTCGTAGGCGGTCATGCCGGTCTCGCGCTGCGGCACGTCGTCCAGCTGCAACTTGATCCCGAGCCCGCCCTTGTCGCCCATCTCCACCGCCGAGCAGGTCAGCCCGGCCGCGCCCATGTCCTGGATGGAAATGACGGCCCCCGAAGCCATCAGCTCCAGGCAGGCCTCCAGCAGCCGTTTTTCGGTGAAGGGGTCGCCGACCTGCACCGTCGGGCGCTTTTCCTCGATCGTGTCGTCGAATTCGGCGCTGGCCATCGTCGCGCCGCCGACGCCGTCCCGGCCGGTCTTGGCGCCAAGATAGACCACCGGCATCCCCACGCCCGAGGCGGCCGAATAGAAGATCTTGTCCGCATCGGCGAGACCCGCGGCAAAGGCGTTCACCAGGCAGTTGCCGTTATAGGCGGCATGAAAGCGCACCTCGCCGCCCACCGTGGGCACGCCGAAGGCATTGCCATAGGACCCGATCCCCTCGACCACGCCCTTCACCAGATGCGCGGTCTTGGGGTGGTCGGGCATGCCGAAGCTCAGTGCGTTCATCGCCGCGATGGGGCGCGCGCCCATGGTGAAGACGTCGCGCAGGATGCCGCCCACGCCGGTCGCGGCACCCTGGTGCGGCTCGATATAGGAGGGGTGGTTGTGGCTCTCCATCTTGAAGATCACCGCCTGGCCGTCGCCGATGTCCACGACGCCCGCGTTCTCGCCCGGCCCGCAGATCACCTGCGGCCCCGTGGTCGGCAGTTTCTTCAGGTGGATCTTCGACGATTTGTAGGAACAATGCTCGTTCCACATCGCGCTGAAGATGCCCAGCTCGGTAAAGCTCGGCTGCCGTTCCAGGATGCCCAGCAGGCGCTCCCATTCGTCGGGCTTGATCCCGTGGCTGGCGACGACTTCCGGCGTGATGGCGGGCTCTTGCATGGCATCCCCTCTGGCGGCTTGGCCCGCCTCATAAGGGAAAGCCCGCCGAAGGGCAAAGGCCCCGCGGGGTCCCGTCGCCACTTTTTCACGGAATTGTCCGGCCGCCGGGGCAGCGGCCAAAAAAAAGGCCGAGCTTCCGCTCGGCCAAGTCCAACAGGGAGGTAGAAGGGCGAGAGCACGCTCATCGCCGCTTCTGGGATGCAGATAGGGCCCAATGGTGCCGCAGACAAGGGCAGGGTGCCCGCAAATTCGGCATTCCCGATATGCACTTGCTGCATGGCAGCATTCTTGCCCGCTCAGGCGGCGGCTTCCTCGGCATGGCGGCGGCGGAAGGTCATGATCTCCTCGGTCACGAAATCGCGGAAGGCGGCGACCCGCTTGGAATGGCGCAACTCCTCGGGATAGGCCAGGAAGACCGGCACCTCGGCGCTTTCCACATCGGGCAGGACGCGGACCAGATTGGGGAAATCGTCGGTCAGGTAATCCGGCAGCACCCCGATCCCGAGGTGATTCAGCACCGCCTGCAGCACGCCGAAATAGTTGTTCACCGTCAGGGTCGAAGGGATGTCATGCGTCATCAGGTCCTGCACCAAGAGCGCCCCGGCCGCCACCTGCGGCGTGCCCGCGTGCTGGCTGATCAGCCGGTGCGAGCTGAAGTCGTCCATCGTCTCGGGCGTGCCGTGCTTGGCCAGGTATTCCGGCGTCGCGAACAGCTGCATGCGGATGTTCATCAGCCGCTTGCGGATCAGGTCGGCCTGGCTGGGCTCCTTCATCCTTATCGCCACGTCGGCCTCGCGCATCGGCAGGTCGAGGACGCGCTCCTCCAGCATCAGGTCGATCTTCAGCGCCGGGTATTTCTCGTAAAGCCGCGCCAGCCGCGGGGCAAGCCAGAGCGTCCCGAAGCCCATCGTCGTCGTGACCCGCAATTCGCCGAAGACCTCGTCCTCGCTGTCGCGGATCCGCGCGGCGGTGGCGTCCAGCCGCTTGACCATGGCCTGGGTGGCGTCGAACAGAAGCTCTCCCTGTTCGGTCAGGATCAGCCCCCGCGCATGGCGGTGGAAGAGCGTGACATTCAGGCTTTCCTCCAGCGCCCGGATCTGGCGGCTGACGGCCGATTGCGACAGGTGCAGCACGTCGCCCGCATGGGTCAGGCTGCCTTTCTCCGCGACTGCGTGAAAGATCCTCAGCTTGTCCCAATCCATGCCCAATCCTTTCCTGAAACCGATGGTAACCCTAACATGTCCGCCCCTACATAGGGAAACCCGAACGCAAGTAAACCCGGCAGCCCGGATCCCCGCCCGCGCCGCTTGGCCCTTTCGCCCCCGGCCCGAGCGGCCTATGATCCCCCGAAAGCAGGCCGCGCGGGGATTTCCGCGCCGGGGAAAGGAACAGGCATGGCGGTTGGAGTCTTCGATTCGGGCCTTGGCGGGCTCACTGTCCTTGATGCATTGACAAAGCGCCTGCCCGAAGTCCCCTTCGTCTATTTCGGCGACAATGCCCATGCCCCCTACGGCGTCCGCACCGCCGACGACATCTTCAACCTGACCTGCGCCGCCACCGAACGCCTCTGGGCCGAGGGCTGCGATCTGGTGATCCTCGCCTGCAACACCGCCTCCGCCGCCGCGCTGAAGCGGATGCAGGAAACCTGGGTCCCGCCCGAAAAGCGCGTCCTCGGCGTCTTCGTGCCCCTGATCGAGGCGCTGACCGAACGCCACTGGGGCGACAACACCCCCCCGCGCGAGGTGGCCGTCAAGCACGTCGCCCTTTTCGCCACCCCCGCCACCGTCGCCTCCCGCGCCTTCCAGCGCGAGCTGGCCTTCCGCGCCATCGGCGTCGATGTCGAGGCGCAGCCCTGCGGCGGCGTGGTCGACGCGATCGAACAGGGCGACGAGATCCTGGCCGAGGCCCTCGTCCGCTCCCATGTCGAGGCGCTGAAACGCCGGATGCCCAACCCCGAGGCCGCGATCCTTGGCTGCACCCATTACCCCCTGATGGAAAAGACCTTCCAGGAGGCGCTGGGTCCCCAGGTCAAGGTCTACTCCCAGGCCAACCTCGTCGCCGAAAGCCTTGCCGACTACCTCACCCGCCGGCCCCAGTTCCGCGGGTCCGGCACGCAGTCCCGGTTCCTGACCACCGGCGACCCGGCCTATGTCTCGAACAAGGCGACCCAGTTCCTGCGCCGGAAGATCACCTTCGAGGCCGCGTGATGCTCTCCCTGTCAGACCACCGCGCCGCCCGCCTTGCCGCGCTGACCGCCCCCGACGGCTGGCTGAACCTCGTCGCCCGCATCGACCTGGCCCCCGGCCGCCATCTCGTCGGCGCGGGGCAGGAGGTGCGGTTGTCTTCCGGCCCCGACCTCCTCGGCACGCTCGACCTTTCCGAGGCCGGCGCCACCTTCGCCCGCCCGGGCGAGGCGCCGCAACCCTTCCAGCCCGTCCCCGACGCTTTCCCGCAATTGCGGGTCGATCCCTTCCTGCTCGAGATCCACACCGTCGACGGCAGCCCCGCGCTGCGCGTCCGCGACCTGACCCTCCGGCCGACCGCCACGCTCCGCCACTTCCCCGATGCCCCGGCCTGGACGATCCGCGCCCGGTGGGAGAAGATCGAGGCGCAGCCCACGGAAATCACGATGAAGGACGGCTCGAAGGCCGAGGTATCCCTCACCCATCGCGCCAGCTTTCTCCATGATGGGCAGGCCTTCACCCTGACCCCGACGCACTGGAAATCCGGCAAGCCGATGTTCGTCTTCCGCGACCGCACGGCGGGCGAGACCTATCCGGCCTGCCGCTTCCTCTTCGGCGAGGATCCGGACGACAGGGAAATCACGCTGGATTTCAACCGCGCCATCTCGCCGCCCTGCGCCTTCACCGACTTCGCCGTGTGTCCGCTACCGCCCCCCGGCAACATCCTGCCCTTCCGCATCGAGGCGGGCGAACTGGCCCCCTGAACGCCGCCTGGGGACTGCTCGGCCCGGCGATCAGCGCAGAGCAGGCCCCGATCCGCCATGCGTCCCGAACGACCCCGACCGGAGTCAGGCCCAGGCCCCGGGTCCCCGGTTGCGGAACTTGCGGAAATAGCTTTCCAGGGTCCGGTCGCTGATCTCGGCGATCAGGATCGAAAGGACCAGGTAGGCGACCAGGACGACGGGTCCCGTGGCAATTCCCAGCCTTTCAAGCACCAGGCCGGCCGCATGCAGGGCCAGCAGGTGATACAGGTAGATGCCATAGCTGATCTCGCCGATCCGGGCGATCGGTCGCCAGCGCAACGGCGCGGCGAGCATATGGTCCTCGCGCATGACCAGGGCCGCCAGCGCACCCGCCATGGCAAGGTGCAGGGCCAGGTTCGGCAGGCCGCGCAGATCATCGGGCAGGCTTTGCAACAGGACGAGGATCGCGGCAAAGGCCAGCGGCGCCGCACCCCGCCGCCCGAGCACCGGCCAGAGCGCGGCGAAGACCGGCCCACGGTCCAGCAGCAGCGCCAGTGCCGATCCGATCAGGATCGGCGCATAGGTCGCGCCCGGCAGGCTGAAGCGAAGCGGACCCAGCGTCGCCGGCGACAGGCCGAACACCCCGATCACCCCCAGCACGTTGGCGCCGATCACCAGCGCCAGCACGGGAAGCACCAGCCGCCGGGGCAGGATCAGCAGGGCCAGCGGCCAGATCAGGTAATATTGCTCTTCCACCGCAAGCGACCAGGTCGGGGACAAGAGCGGTATCTGCTCCACCAGGAAGTTGGACAGGAAGGCGTAATAATAGGGCAGCAGCGGCAGGATCTCTGTCCGTCCCGAGACGAAATACAGATAGGCCGCCACAAAGGTGACGACGAAATAATAGACCGGCAGGATACGCAGCGCCCGCCGCCAGTAGAATCCGGCCAGGGAGAAACGGCCCTTGCGGCGCGCCTCGCGCAGCAAAAGGGTCGTGATCAGGAATCCGCTCAGGACGAAGAAGAAATCCACCCCGACAAAGCCACGCTCCAGAAGTCGCGGCCGCCCCGCGATCCCGGTCCACCAGGGACTGTGGTGCCAGATCACCGCCAGGATGCACAGGCAGCGCAACCCGTCCAGGCTGCCGAAGCGCGACCGGGCGACATAGGCCGAATGGGCCGCCCCGGCGGTTCCGGCGGGTGCCGTTTCTCCTGTCACCGGGTCGGGGAGCGTGAGGGTCAAGGATCCGGACTCCTGTGGCAGTGCCAGAATGCGGGTTTCCTGCCGTGACGCAAGCACCGGAAGGGAAATGTGCTGTTGCCGGAACTTGCGCAATCCGCCACGTGCCAAGGTTGGAAGCGCGGGCGCAAGCTGGGCCATACGGCCCACCCTAGGCCTGGCGCATCGCCCCATAGGCATAGCGGTAGGCCAGCGCGACGCCCCCCGCGCCGCCGGCCACATTGCCCAGCGTCACCCAGAACAGGTTGCCCAGCATCCCCGCCGTGCCCGCATCCGATCCGGCCCAAAGGCCCGCCGGGAACAGGAACATGTTCGCCACCGAATGCTCCAGCCCCAGCGCCACGAAAGCCGTGACGGGCCAGAGGACGCCCAGGATCTTGTCCGTCGCCGACCGCGCCGCGAAGCTCAGCCAGACCGCAAGGCAGACCAGCGCATTGCACAGGGCGCCGCGCACGAAGGCCTCCATCGCTGGCAGCGACGCCTTTGCCGTCGCCGCCTTCGCCGCGACCTCGCCCATCGGCCCGTCCAGCAGCCCCGACAGCCCGAAGGCCAAGGCGAGCGCCAGGGCGCCGACCAGGTTGCCCAGCCAGACGATCCCCCAGTTGCGCAACAGCGCCCCCAGCGTGATCCGCCGGTCCACCGCCGCCATCACCATCAGCGCATTGCCGGTGAAAAGCTCCGCCCCTCCGACCACGACCAGGATCAGCCCCAGCGCAAAGACCGCGCCGCCCAGCACCCGCTGCGGCCCGAAGCCGGGGTCCGCCCCCGCCATCGCCATGCACCAGAAGGCCGCGCCAAAGCCGATGAAGGCCCCCGCCAGCAGCGCCAGCACGGCCATCCGGTGCAGGGGCAGGGCGGCCTTGGCGACCCCCGCCGTCTCGATCAGCGCCGCGATCTCGGCGGGCTTGTAGGCATCATGGCTCTCGGCGGGCATCCGGTCCTCCCTTTGGGCGGCAGAATAGCGGTTTGCAGCCCCCCTCAAAGCAAAAAGGCACGCCCCGCGGCGTGCCTTCCCAAAGCTTTCCAATTCCTTAACGTCCGCAGGCAAGTCATTGATTTGTCAGGGATTTGCGGAATTGTCCACCGTGGACAGTCAGTCCTTCGCCCGTTCGACATAGCTGTCATCATCGGTGTTGATGATGATCCGCGTGCCCGGCCCGATATGGGGCGGCACCATCACCCGCAGCCCGTTCGAGGTCATCGCCGGCTTGTACGAGGACGAGGCCGTCTGCCCCTTCACCACCGGCTCGGTCTCGGTGATCTCGACGGTGATCTTCTGCGGCACCTCCAGCGCGATCGGAACCCCTTCGAAGGTCTTCACATAGCAGCGCATGCCTTCCTGCAGGTAGGGCTTGTTCGCCCCCATCACGTCCTCGGTGACGACGACCTGCTCGTAGGTCGTCGGCTCCATGAAGTGAAAGCCCTCGCCGTCCTCGTAAAGGTAGTCATACTCGCGCTCGTCGACGGTGGCCTTCTCGACCATCTCGGTGGTCCGCCAGCGTTCGCTGACCTTCACCCCGTCCGAGATCCGGCGCATGTCGACGCTGGTGGTGGGCGTGCCCTTGCCGGGGTGGAAGTTCGAGGCGGTCAGCACGACATAGAGCTTGCCGTCCATCTCGACGACGTTGCCCTTGCGAAGCGAAGAGGCGATGACTTTCAAAGGTCTGGTCCTTGTGATCGGTGGTCCGGTCCCCTAGACCGGCCTTTGCCCGCGCGCCCTAACCCATCCAGACCGGAATTTCCAGATGAATCCCTCGTCCCGCTGGTGGAGCCCCGCCTTCCACGCCGACCGCCGCCCCCTGCTTCTGACCCGCAACCGCATCCAGTCCGCGATCCGGGGCTGGCTTGCGGGCGAGGGTTTCACCGAGGTCGACCCCGCCGCCCTTGCCGCCAGTCCCGGCAACGAGGCGCATCTGCACGGCTTCGCCACCCAGGCGATCGGCAACGACGGCCAGCCCCGGCCGATGTATCTGCATACCTCGCCCGAATTCGCGATGAAAAAGCTCCTCGCGGCCGGCGAGACCCGGATCCATGCCTTCTCGCATGTCTGGCGCAACCGGGAACGGGGTCCGCTGCATTCCCCCGAGTTCACGATGCTGGAATGGTACCGGGTGGGCGAGGGCTACGAGGTGCTGATGGCCGACACCATGGCCTTCCTGCGCCTCGCCTTGCGCGAGGCGGGGGCCGGTCTCCTCCGCTTCCGCGACCGGACCTGCGACCCCTTCGCCGAGCCCGAGCGCCTTTCGGTGGCCGAGGCGTTCCGGAGCCATGCCGGGGTGGACCTCATGGCCTCGATCCGCGCCGACGGCACCACCGATGCCGCCCGTCTGGGGCAGGAGCTGGACCGGATCGGCCTCCGCCGCGCCCCGGACGACACCTGGTCCGACATGCTGAGCCGGGTCCTGTCCGAGAAGGTCGAGCCGAAGCTCGGGCAGGGCAGGGTGACGATCCTGGACCACTACCCCTCGGCCGAGGCGGCGCTGGCGCGCAAGGTGCCGGGCGACGCGCGGGTGGCCGAGCGTTTCGAGGTCTATGCCTGCGGGGTGGAGCTGGCGAACGGTTTCGGCGAACTGACCGACCCGGCCGAACAGCGCCTGCGCTTCCAGGGCGAGATGGCGGAGAAGGCCCGCGTCTATGGCGAGACCTATCCGCTGGACGAGGATTTCCTGGCCGCACTCGCCCTGATGCCACCCGCCGCCGGGATCGCCATGGGCTTCGACCGGGTGGTCATGCTGGCCACCGGCGCGCCCCGGATCGACGACGTGCTCTGGACCCCGGTGCCGTAAGCCCCCAAAACGGAACCGCCGCCCGGAGGGGGCGGCGGTTTCATTGGAGCGGGTGAAGGGCAACGGGTTTGAAAATCTAACCCAGACTGGCCGTCACTTTCTCCTGTTTTCTCAATAGCTTCCGCCCGTAAGGCTTCCAGAAGGTTTCCGCCGTGTGTGCCTGACGTGTCGCCAGTGTGTGCTTACGCTAGTGCATGAATCGTGTCGTCACAAGCTACTCCGCTGCCCCTGCCTCGCCTTGTTCCCTGTCTTGCTTCTGCGCCTCTTTGAACTCCCGAAACCGCTCTTCCATCGCTTCTCGGTCGCGTTCCCGGTCCGCGTTGTCATAGCTATCGACCTTGAGGTGCCGTTGACCACGGGCCACACTCTGCCAGTCTTCGCGCAGCTTCTTGATTTGCTCGGCGATTTGAACTTCCGGCGAACCCGCCCCAAGCCGCGAAACCTTGCCCAGGGCTGCGAGATTGATGTCGTAGGCGTTGATCTCCGATTTCCGAGAAGTAGGGGTCCGCTTCCACTTCACCTCGACCCGGTAGACTTCCTTTCCAACCGACTGCCAATCATTCACGCTTGACTTTAGCGTTTGGTTTGGGCGAAGGACGCTGATCTTCCCGAATGGCGTATCGTCCTTCTCCGCTTCGGACATGAACGGCAGAGGCGGCGTGAACGCCACAGTCACATCGAAAGCTGCGGCATTGCCGGTATTGTGGACTACAAGGTCCAAGTGTCGGAAAGACCATTGATTTACGTCAAGACTGGCGACTACGTTTGCCGAAGACGTTGCCTTTGCCATAAGGTTGGTTGCACGGGCGAGAACCCAAGTCAGACTGCAAGTGCGATGGTGGCAATAGCAGTGATCGTTCCCGAAATTCCTTCAACAAATGCAACTATGCTTTCCAACGTCATCTCCTTGGATTTGGTAAGTGGACTGTATCAAGTCCTCCAAAAATTGCACAAATTTTCGAGACGCTGACATTGACTTATGATGCCGCGCAATCCCCCCGTGTGGGGGTCGCCTTCTCAACCATCGGGCTACCCCTTATTGGCCGCCACTCTGCCCCTCGTCCCTGCGAACAGAACTTCAAGTTGAAGTGCTATGGAACCGTAAGTCCCGCACCCCTTCTGTCGCACAGATCACGGTCTAGCGGGACGCCTCACGGCATCTCTTACGTTGTCCCATACGAATGGTCTTGACAGTTTGAGACGGTATCGCGTATCACGTCTAAGAGACCCAGTGAGACAGGAGACGCCCGCCATGCTGATCGGATATGCCCGAACCTCCACCCTTGACCAGAAGGCCGGGCTTGAAGCCCAGGAACGCGACCTTGCCACGGCAGGGTGCGAGAGGGTCTTTGTGGAACAGGTGTCCAGTGTGGACGTAGCAAAGCGGGAGAAGCTGGCAGAGGCCCTGTTGTTCGCCCGCCAAGGGGACACCCTGGTGGTCACTAAGCTGGACCGCTTGGCCCGCTCTGTGGCCCATCTGGTGGACCTTCTAGGGCAGCTAGAGGCCAAGGGTGTGGCCCTCCGCATCCTCGCTATGGGCATTGATACCGCGACACCCACGGGCAAGCTGATGCTGACCATCCTCGGGGGCGTGGCGGAGTTTGAGCGGGAGATCATGCTTGAGCGCCAGCGTGAAGGCATCGCCAAGGCGAAGGCCGAAGGCAAATACAAGGGCAGGGCACCCACCGCACGGGCCAAGGCCGACGACGTGGTGAAGCTGCACCGTGAGGGCATCGGCGGGACAGAGATCGCCAAGCGTCTCGGCATCGGTCGGGCCAGCGTCTACCGCATCCTTGATGATGTTCAAGGCGAGGGGGTCTAGGCTGTGAACTCATAAACGGGATTTCCGCGGGTTCTGAAGCGTGATTCACTCGCCTCGATGGAGGTGGTGATGGCGCGTTTTGATCTTTCGGACTTCGAATGGGATCTGATCCGAGCGCTG
>NZ_JAYRUJ010000020.1:0-62498 GCF_041919135.1 Tabrizicola sp.
CGAAGGCCTCGACATCGGCGAAATGGAACTTCAGCTCGGAATAGACCTCGGTCAGCACGATCTTGCTGGCCACGTCCCCCGCCGCATGGCCGCCCATCCCGTCGGCCAGCACCACGAAACCGGCCTCCGCCCCCACCGGGAAATCGGCGGTGATCGCATCCTCCTGATAGTCGCGCGCGCCCTGGCTTATCCCCGAGGCGACGTCATAACGCGGCTCACGCGATCGCCATATCATGCCCGTCTCCTCCGGCCCCGGAGGCCGTCCAGTCGCGGCAGCAGCGTCGCGCCGCCATGGGGCGCGGCCTGCCGGGGCCGGGGGAAGGATCGGATCGATTCGGTGCCGCTGCCAAGGCACGGCAAATACAGCCGCGCCCCTGGCCTGCGGCGCGGCCAGTAAAGGACGTCCATCTTCAATACTCCCTCTCCGGGCGCGGCCGGAGATCCACCCGCTTTTGCACCATTCACCTTCGTCGTTTGCAGCCTGCCGCAGGTCCGGCCACTTCCGTGCCGTTTCTGCAGCCTCTGCCCCGGGATGCTTATGTGCATCCTCGTCCCGGGCAGATCGTTCGACGATCACCAGTCAATACCACAACGTCTTGGTTTAAAATTCCCTTAGACTTTGACCAAAAAATGATCCCAATTCGGTCATTTCACGGTTTGCCCCGGTCAGAGCACACGCGCCACGACATAACCGGCCAGATCGTCCAGCATCTGCCGTAGCGGGTGATCGGGCAGCGCGGACATGGACTGCCGTGCCCGCTCGGCCCAGGCAAGGGCCTCGTCCCGGGCGGCCGCGATCGCGCCGTGCCGGGCCAGGATCGCCATGGCCTGCTCCAGGTCGCCCTCGCGCTGGTCGCCCTTCTCGATCGTACGGATCCAGAAGGCGCGCTCCCCGGCATCGGCCTTCGCCACGGCCTTGATCACCGGCAGGGTCAGCTTGCGCTCGCGGAAGTCGTCGCCGGTGTTCTTGCCGATCACCGCATCCTGCCCGCCGTAATCCAGAATGTCGTCGACGATCTGGAAGGCGATCCCCAGCGCATCGCCGTAATCGTAAAGCGCCTTGATCTGACGATCCGTCGCGCCCGAGATAACCGCGCCCGATTCAGTCGCCGCCGAGAAAAGTGCCGCCGTCTTGCCGCGCACGACCTGCAGGTAGATCGCCTCGTCCGTCGCCAGGTCCTGCGCCGCCGTCAGCTGCAGCACCTCGCCCTCGGCGATCGTCGCGCTGGCATTGGCCAGGATGTCCAGCACCCGCAGGCTGCCGGTCTCGACCATCAACTGAAAACTGCGGGCGAAAAGATAGTCCCCCACCAGGACCGAGGACTTGTTGTCCCACAACAGGTTCGCCGTCGGCCGCCCGCGCCGGCGCTGGCTTTCGTCCACCACATCATCATGCAAGAGCGTCGCGGTATGGATGAACTCCACCGTCGCGGCCAGCTTTTGGTGGTCGCTGCCCCGATAGCCCAGAAGCCGCGCCGCAGCCAGGGTCAGCATCGGCCGCAGCCGCTTGCCCCCGGCCTCGACCAGATGGGCGGTGACCTCGGGGATGCGGGGGGCGTGCTTGCTGGCCATCCGCGCGCGGATCAGCGCATTGACCGCCGCCATATCCTCGGCCAGCCATTCCGCCAGCCGGTCATGCGGCGCCTTCACCTTTGCCTCAGCCACCCCGTCCATCCCCCGCCTTCCGCCTTGCCCCCGGCCGGAAGGCGGGGTTAACTCCATGCCATGAAGGAAATTCTGCGGACGACCGACCCCACGCTGATCGCCTTCGCCACGCATCTTCTTGGTGGCGAGGGTATAGCCACCTTTCCGCTCGACGTCCACATGAGCGTCCTTGACGGCAGCATGGGCATCCTGCCGCAGCGCCTCATGGTGGCCGAGCGCGACCATTTCCGCGCGGTGGCCATCCTGCGCGACAACGACATCCCGACCCGTTGATGTTTGCCGAGGACCAGCTTTCCGACGACAAGTTCCTCTGCGGCCGGTTGCGCCTGTTGCAACCGCTGAAAGGCTATCGCGCCGCGACCGATCCCGTGCTGCTGGCCGCGGCCTGCCCGGCGGAACCGGGGGAAAGCGTCCTCGACCTTGGCTGCGGGGCCGGGGCGGCGGCGCTCTGCCTTGGCTGGCGGGTGCCCGGCCTTGCCCTCGCGGGGCTGGAACTGCAGCCGGATTACGCCGAGCTTGCCCGCCGCAACGCCGGTCGCAACGGCCTGGCGCTTGCGGTCCATGAGGGCGACCTGGCCCGGATGCCCGCCGCGCTGCGCCGCGACTTCGACCATGTGATCGCCAACCCGCCCTATTACCCGCCCGGAGGCAGCCCCTCGCCCCGGCAGGACCGGGCCCGGGCGATGCAGGTCGAGACGCCCCTGGCCGACTGGATCGCCGCCGCCACCCGCCGCCTGCGTCCCGGCGGCTGGCTGACGCTGATCTGCGGCGCCGATGGCCTACCCGAGGTGCTGGCCGCGATGGCCCCCAAGCTCGGCTCGGCCTCGGTCCTGCCGCTGGCCGCGCGGCAGGGGCGTCCGGCGCTGCGCATCCTGTTGCGTGCGCGCAAGGGCGGCCGGGCGGCCTTCCGCCTGCTCGCGCCGCTGGTCCTCCACGCCGGGCCGGCCCATGACGGCGACCGCGAGAGCTATACCGCCGAGGCCAACGCCGTTCTGCGGGAAGGCGCCGACCTTGTCGCGCATTTTCGCTGAACCCGCTGCATCATCCTGTCACGGGGCTGTAACAGGTGATGACACGACTCGCGTTTCGTGGTGCACTCGTCCCATGGGTAGCTTTACAGGAGGACGACCATGACGATCGCATCGCATCTGGTGGAACTGCGCAAGAAGCACGAAACCCTCTCGGCCGAGGTCGAGCAGGCCCAGCGCAGCCCCAGTACGGATGCCCTGAAGATCGCCGAACTGAAAAAGCAGAAGCTGCGCCTGAAGGAGGAGATCGAGCGGCTCAGCACCTGATCCTGGCGCTGGCCCGTGCCGCCAGCGCCGCACCGGCCGTGATCAGCACGGCCGCAAGCGCGATGGTCCAGGTCGGCCGGGCGATCCCGGCCGCCACCAGGGCCAGGGTCGACAGCAGCGGCGCCGCATAGGACGCCACCCCCAAAAGCTGGATGTCGCCCCTTTTCATCCCGATATCCCAGGTGAAGAAGGCCGCGCCGACCGGCCCGATCCCCAGCGCCAGCACGGCCCCCCAACCCAGGGCGCCATCCGGCCACAGCGTCTCCTCCAGCGCCAGATGCGCCGCGACCGACAGCGCCGCCGTGGCCAGGCAGAAGACCGTCACGCTTTCGGTCGGCACATCGCCCAGCCGTCGCGACAGCACGGAATAGCCCGCCCAGACCAGCGCACAAAGGAACGCCAGCGCCAGCCCGGCGGTCGAGCTTGCCGCCCCCTCGCGTCCCAGCACGATCACCGCCGCGCCGGCAAAGGCGATCAGCGCGCCGGTCACATGCGCGGCCCGCAGGCGCTCGCCTGGCAGAAGGCCCGAGAGCAGCACGATGAACAGCGGCCAGAGATAGGCGATCAGCCCGGTCTCGGCGCTGGGCGACAGGCGGAAGGCGGTGAAATACAGGAAGTGATAGCCGAAAAGTCCCATCGTGCCAAAGGCATAGACCTTCCATCCCACCCCCCGCAGCACCCCGAATCCCTGCCGCAGCGTCCAGATCAGGCCGATGCTTCCCCCGATGCCGAAGCAAAGCGCGTTCAGCAGGAAGGGCGGCACCGGGGCGCTGCCGATGGTGAACAGCGCCAAGAGCGACCACATCAGCACTGCCGAGAAGCCGATCCCCGTTGCCCGTCCCTTGCCCATTCCAGCCTCCCGCTCCGGTCCGCCCCGCATAGCCGCCCCGGCGCACAAGGAAAAGGGCCGCCCCGCAGGACGGCCCGATGCCTGTCGATGACTCCTCGCCGACGAGGAGATCGAACGAGGAGGGATCAGACGACGAACTGTCCGCCGTTCGCGCTGATGGTCGAGCCGGTGATGAACCCCGCGTCCTCGCTGGCCAGGAAGACCACGATCCGCGCGATTTCCTCGGGCTCGCCCAGGCGGCCGACCGGGATCAGCGGGATGATGCGCTCGTTCAGGACCTTCTCGTCGATCGCCTTCACCATCTCGGTCGCGATATAGCCCGGGCAGATCGCGTTGACCGTGATCCCGGCCCGCGCGCCCTCCTGAGCCAGCGCCTTGGTAAAGCCGAGGTCCCCGGCCTTGGCCGCCGAATAGTTCGCCTGCCCCGCCTGGCCCTTCTGCCCGTTGATCGAGCTGATCGAGATCACCCGGCCGAACTTGCGGTCGCGCATCCCGGACCACAGCGGATGCGTCATGTTGAACAGGCCCGAGAGGTTGGTGTCGATCACTTCCTTCCACTGGGTGGGGGTCATCTTGTGGAACATCGCGTCGCGGGTGATCCCGGCGTTGTTCACCAGGATGTCGACCGGGCCCAGCTCGGCCTCGACCTTGGCGATGCCTTCCTTGCAGGCGTCATATTCCGCGACCGACCACTTGTAGGTCGGGATGCCGGTCTCCTTGGTGAAGGCTGCGGCTGCCTCGTCGTTGCCGGCATAGTTCGCCGCGACCTTGTAGCCTGCCGCCTTCAACGCGACCGAGATCGCCGCGCCAATGCCGCGCGACCCGCCCGTGACCAATGCAACCCGTACCATCGTGATTCTCCTCATCCAGGTAAGTCAACCTATCCCATTGAAATCCTGTTACCGAAATGAAATCGGGCGCGCAACATTATTGCGCGCCCGATTTCATTTTGCGATCCGCTGCTGCGGCGCAGCGGGGCTTGCGGCTCAGGCGCGCTCCAGGCACATGGCAACGCCCATGCCGCCGCCGATGCACAGGGTGGCAAGGCCCTTCTTCGCGCCCGAGCGGCCCATCTCGAACACAAGCGTGTTCAGGATCCGCGCGCCCGAGGCGCCGATCGGGTGGCCGATGGCGATGGCGCCGCCGTTGACGTTCACGATCGACGGATCCCAGCCCATGTCCTTGTTCACCGCGCAGGCCTGGGCCGCGAAGGCCTCGTTCGCCTCGACCAGGTCCAGGTCGCCGACCTTCCAGCCCGCCTTCTGCAGCGCCTTGCGGCTGGCATGGATCGGGCCGACGCCCATGATCGACGGGTCGAGACCCGCGGTCGCGTAGGATGCGATCCGCGCCAGCGGTTTCAGCCCGCGCTTCGCTGCCTCTTCCTCGGTCATCAGCACGACCGCCGCCGCGCCGTCATTGATGCCCGAAGCATTCGCCGCGGTGACCGAGCCGTCCTTGACGAAGGCGGGACGCAGCTTCTGCATCGCCTCCATCGTCGCGCCGTGGCGGATGTATTCGTCGGCATCCACCACCGTGTCGCCCTTGCGGGTCTTGATGGTGAAGGGGACGATCTCATCCTTGAACTTGCCGGCCTTCTGCGCGGCCTCGGCCTTGTTCTGGCTGGCCAGCGCGAATTCGTCCTGCATGTCGCGGGAAATCTGCCACTGGTTCGCGACGTTTTCCGCCGTCTGGCCCATGTGATAGCCGTTGAACGCGTCCCAGAGCCCGTCCTTGATCATCGAATCGATGAAGTTCAGGTCGCCCATCTTCTGCCCCGCGCGCAGATGCGCGACATGGGGGGAAAGCGACATCGATTCCTGCCCGCCCGCGACGACGATCCGCGCGTCGCCCAGCTGCACGTGCTGCGCCCCCAGCGCCACCGCCCGCAGGCCCGAGCCGCAGACCTGGTTCAGCGACCAGGCGCTGGCTTCCTTGGCCAGGCCGGCCTTGATATGCGCCTGCCGCGCCGGGTTCTGGCCCTGGCCGGCGGTCAGCACCTGGCCCAGGATCGTCTCCTCGACCTCGGCCTTGTCGATTCCGGCGCGGGCGACGACCGCCTCGATCACCGCCGCGCCCAGGTCATGGGCCGCAGTGTTCGCGAACGAGCCGTTGAAACTGCCTACGGCGGTGCGGCCGGCGGCGACGATTACGACATTGGTCATTCCAGATCCTCTCTCTAGCGCCCGGCGACCCGAGAGGGCTTTCGCCGCGTCACCCATGGCCTAAGCGGAACCGGCCGCAAGCGCAAGAATGTTGGCGCAACCAGCGCGATTCCCTATCATTCCGCCAGCGGACCCAGGTTCGGCCGGCCGTTCCGGAAGGCGCGGAAGTCCGGCGTGACCGAGGGTGCGCCGAAGAGATGGCCCTGCATGCAGCCCGTCCCCGCCTCGCGCAGCCACATCGCCTCGGCCTCGGTCTCGACCGCCTCGGCCACGACATACATTCCCATCTCCCGCGCCAGCGCCAGCGCGGCCCGCACGATGACCTGGCTCGTCTCCAGCCGGTCGATGTGGCGCACCAGATTGCCCTCGATCTTCGCGATCTCGAAGCGCAGCTCATGCAGGACCTGCAACGAGACCATGCCGGCCCCGAAATCGTCCAGCGCGAAGACGATGCCGTGGTTGCGCATCTCCGCCATGAAGGGGCGCAGCACGTCGGGCACCTGCATCGCCGAGGCGGCGCTGATCTCGAGGATCAGGTTGTAGCCCAGCTTCGGGCTGTCGCGCAGCGCCTTGCGCAGGATCGACCCCCAGCGCTGATAGCCGACCGACCGCGCCGACATGTTGATCGAGACCCGGATCTGCGGATTGCGCTGCAGGCACATCAGCCCCATCTGCAGGGCGGCGCAGTCGATCTCGCGGCCCAGTTCGGTCTGCTCCACCGCGCCGATGAAGTCCCGCGCCGGGATCACCTGGTCGCGCAGGTTCAAAAGCCGGATGAACCCCTCGAAGAAGCCGATCACCGACGGGTCGGAGGCATAGACCACCGGCTGCCAGGCCAGCCGCATCCGACGGTCCCGCAATGCCCCCGCCACGGTCTTCAGCGTCTCGCGGTCGGCGGCGGCGATCGCGGCGGCCAGCGGATTGGCAAGCGCGGGGTCGCGGTCGAACTTCGACACTTTCGCGTCCTTCATGAAACTCATGCGCAGCCCCCGGGTGCAGTCCGATCCTGATCGACAGCCTGCACCCGCTTCGGTAAACCCCTCGCTAACATCCCAGGGCCGGACCGATGGAAAATCCCGACAATTCGACACGTTGCCCCTGGTGCGGCACCGATCCGCTCTATGTCGCCTACCATGACCGGGAATGGGGTCGGCCCGAACGCGACCCGCACCGCCTGTTCGAACTCCTCTGTCTCGAAAGCTTCCAGGCCGGGCTTTCCTGGATCACCGTCCTGCGCAAGCGCGAGGCCTTCCGCGCCGCCTTCCACGGCTTCCGGCCCGGGGTCCTTGCCTCCTGGGACGAGGCCGATGTCGCCCGCCTGCTGCAGGACCCCGGCATCATCCGCCATCGCGGCAAGATCGAGGCCACGCTTCGCGCCGCCCGCGCCTTCCTGCAGATCGAGGCGGCCGAAGGTTTCTCGCCCTTCCTGTGGTCCTTCGTCGGCGGCGCCCCCCTCGTCAACCATCCCGCCAGCATGGCGCAGGTCCCCGCAAGCACCCCGCAATCCGAGGCGATGTCGAAGGCGCTGAAGGCCCGGGGCTTCTCCTTCGTCGGCCCCACGATCACCTATGCCTTCATGCAGGCGGCGGGCCTGGTGAACGACCATCTGGCCGGCTGCCCCTCCCGCTAGACCCCTTGGACTTTCCGCGCCAAGGGCTCATATATCCGGCAGACAAACCGCAAGGGGGCCAGCATGCTGGGCATGGGCGACAAACCGCAAGCCGACGCGAACCTGATCAAGGACGCAACCGAAGCCAGCTTCATGGCCGACGTGATCGAGGCCAGCCGCGAGGTTCCGGTCATCGTCGATTTCTGGGCCACCTGGTGCGGCCCCTGCAAGACGCTCGGCCCGATGCTGGAATCCGCCGTGACCGCCGCCAAGGGCAAGGTCCGCATGGTCAAGGTCGATGTCGACCAGAACCAGCGCATCGCGGGGCAGCTGCGCATCCAGTCCATCCCCACCGTCTATGCCTTCTGGCAGGGCCAGCCGGTCGACGGCTTCCAGGGCGCCGTGCCCGCGTCCGAACTCAAGGCCTTCATCGAGCGTGTCTCCGCCCTTGCCGGGGACGGCGGCCTGGCCGAGGCGATCCAGGCGGCCGAGGACATGCTGACCGAAGGCGCCGCCGCCGACGCGGCCGAAACCTTCGCCGCCATCCTGGGCGAGGAACCGGAGAATGCCGTCGCCTATGCCGGTCTTGCCCGCGCCCATCTCGCCCTTGGCGATCTCGACCAGGCCGAGGCGCTGATTGCCGCCGCTCCCGCTCCGGTGGCGAAGTCCAAGGAGCTGGACGCCGCCCGCGCCCAGCTGGAACTGGCCCGGCAGGCCGCCAATGCCGGCCCCGAGGCCGAGCTTCGCGCCGCCGTCGAGGCGGACCCGAACGACCACCAGGCCCGCTTCGACCTTGCCGCCGCGCTTCTGGCGGCCGGAAACCAGAAGGAAGCCGTCGACGAATTGCTGGAACTGTTCCGCCGTGACCGCGAATGGAACGAGGGTGCGGCCAAGACCCAGCTCTTCACCATCTTCGAGGCGCTCAAGCCGCAGGATCCGATCGTCCTTGCCGGCCGCCGCCGCCTCTCGTCGATGATATTTGCCTGAGGCGGGCAGCGGGCTATGTCCCTGCCCATGTTCAGCGCGTCAGACCTGCCGGAGGTGATTCCGGTCTTCCCCCTGCCCGGAGCCCTCATGCTGCCCAGGGCCCGCCTGCCACTGCACATTTTCGAGCCGCGCTATCTTGCGATGATCGAGGACTGCCTGAAGACCCCGCACCGGCTGATCGGCATGATCCAGCCGCGCGAGGCCCCGGCCTCGGAAAGGCGCGAGGGCGAGACGCTCCTGCAGGCCATCGGCTGCGCCGGACGTATCACCGGCTTTTCCGAAACCGAGGACGGGCGCTACATGATCACCCTTTCCGGCATCTCGCGCTTTCGCCTGCGGGATGAGGTGCAGGGCTTCACCCCCTACCGCCGCTGCCTGGTGGACTGGACCTCCTTCACCCGCGACCTCGGCCCGGCCGAGGAGGACCCCGGCTTCCGCCGGGGCGAGTTCATGGCGCTTCTCGGCCGCTATTTCGTCAAGATGAACCTCTCGACCGACTGGGACAGCCTGAAGGAGGCCGAGGTAGAGCTTCTGATCAACTCGCTCTCCATGCTCTGCCCCTTCTCGCCCGAGGACAAGCAGGCCCTGCTTGAAGCCCCGACCCTCGCCACAAGGCGCGAGACCATCGTGACCCTGATCGAGTTCGCCCTGCGCGGCGGCTCGGATGAGGAGATCCTGCAATGACCGAACCCGCCGATCGCCGGATGCTCGAGGCGCTGGTCTGCCCGGTGACCCATGCGATCCTGACCTATGACGCCGAGAAGCAGGAGCTGATCTCCAAGGCCGCCCATCTCGCCTTTCCGATCCGCGACGGCATCCCGGTGATGCTGGTCGGCGAGGCGCGCGAACTGTAGCGGCTGCGAGATCCCAGGATGCGCCACAGCGCGCCATCCCGCAGGCCGGCATGGTTGCCAAACCCCTAACGCCGACAGCCAACCCGTTGAAATCCCGTGCGGAATGCTGCCTGTCCACTGTGGACAGCCTTCAGATCGGCCTGCCCGCCAGAAGTTTCGGCAGTTCCCCCGTCAGCCCCGCCGCCTGCCGGATGAACCCCCGCCGCAGCCCCGGCAGGGCCGAGACGAGACCCATCCCCAGGTCGCGCCCCAGCCGGAGGACCGGGTTGTCGCTGGAAAAGACCCGGTTCACCGCATCCATCCCCAGCGCCAGCGCCGTCGCGTCGAACCGCCGCCAGCGCTGGTATTCCTCCAGCGCGACCGGAGAGCCCACATCCTCCCCCCGCCGCCTGGCCAGGATCAGCACCTCGGCCAGCGCCGCCACGTCGCGCAGCCCCAGGTTCAGCCCCTGCCCCGCGATCGGATGCACCCCATGCGCCGCGTCCCCCACCAGCGCGACCCGGTCCGCCACGAACCGCTCGGCCAGCGACAGCGAGAGCGGGTAGGTGAACCGTGTCCCGGCCAGGCTGATCTCGCCCAGGAAGTCCCCGAACCGGGGCCGCAGGGCCTCCAGATACCCGGCATCCGGCAGGGCCTGGATCGCCTGCGCGACCTCGTCGGTCTCGCTCCAGACGATGCTGGAGTGGTGCCCGCCCTTCAGCGGCAGGATCGCCAGCGGGCCCGAGGGCATGAAGAACTGCTGCGCGACCCCTTGGTGGTCCTTCTCGTGCCGGATCGCCGTGACCAGCGCGGTCTGGCCGTAGCCCCAGCCGATCCGCCTGATCCCCGCCCGCGCCGCCACGCCCGAGCCGCGTCCGTCGCAGCCGACCAGCAGCCCCGCCACCAGCCTGCGCCCCGAGGCCAGCGTCACCGCCACGCCCGAGGCCGAGACCTCCTGCCCCACCACCGTCTCGCCCGAAAGCAGCGTGATGCCCGGCGTTTCTCGCATGGCGGACAGGAAGGCGGCATAGAGGAAGCGATCCTCGAGCATGTGGCCCATCGGGCCTTCCTCGATCTCGGCCGCGTCGAACTGCAGGAAGAACGGCGCCGCGCCTTCGCCCGCGCGGCCGTCGCTGGCCTTGATCTGCAGGATCGGCTGCGCCTTGTCGGCCACCGCCCCCCAGACCCCGATCGCCTTCAGCAGCCGCACCGAGGCGATGGCCAGCGCATAGGCCCGCCCGTCGAAGCCCGCCTCGGCCCGGTCCGGTGCCGGGCGCGCGTCGACGACCGTGACGCGGAACCCTCCCTGCGCCAGGGCCAGGGCAAGGGCGGGGCCGTTCAGCCCCCCGCCCGCGATCAGGATGTCGGTGTCCCGGTTCATGCCCCCTACATATCCCGCACGGCCCGATTGTCCATGCGTCTGCAAGCCGCTACCTTCGCCGAAAATGGGGAGAGCCATGACCGGAACCTGGGCGAACATGACCGCATCCGACCTTGGACGCGAGATCGACAAGGGCCGGATCCATCCGGTCGAACTGACCGAGGCGTTCCTGGACGCGATCGAAGGTCACCCCCTGGCGTCCCGGATCTACGCCCGCAGCACCCCGGCCCGCGCGCGGGCAGAGGCCATGGCCGCGGCGAGCCGGGCCAAGACGGGGATGCGGCGGGGGCTTCTCGACGGGGTGCCGGTCAGCTGGAAGGACCTGTTCGACACCGCCGGCGTGGCGACCGAATCCGGATCGGCCCTGCTGAAGCACCGCACCCCCGCCCGGGATGCGGCGGTGCTGGAGACCGCGACGCTGCAGGGGCTGGTGTGCCTGGGCAAGACGCATATGTCGGAACTGGCCTTCTCGGGCCTTGGCCTCAACCCGGTGACGGGGACGCCGCCCTGCCTGAACGATGAGCGCGCGGTTCCCGGCGGATCGTCCTCGGGCGCGGCGGCCTCGGTAGCTTTCGGACTGGCTCCGGCGGCGATCGGCTCGGACACCGGCGGTTCGGTGCGGATCCCGGCGGCCTGGAATGATCTGGTGGGGCTGAAGACGACGCATGGCAGCCTGCCGATGGCGGGCACGGTGCCGTTGTGCGAAGGCTTCGACACGATCGGCCCGCTGGCGCGCACGGTCGAGGATTGCGCCCAGCTTCTTGCCGCGCTCAGCGGCGCCCGCGCGGCCGACCTGACCGGCGCGAGCCTTGCCGGCGCCCGGCTGGCAGTGCTGGAAACCGTGGCGCTGGACGATCTGCGCGACCGCCCGGCAAGTGGTTTCGAGGATGCCGTCGCCCGCCTGGCCCGGGACGGGGCGACGATCACCCGCATCCAGGCGCCGGAGGCGGCCGAGGCCCTGTCCCTTGCCGGGATCCTGTTCACCGCCGAGGCCTATGGCATCTGGCGCGAGACGATCGAGGCCGCGCCGGAGAAGATGTTCCCCCGCATCCTGGAGCGGTTCCGCTCGGGCGCCACGGTTGCCGCCACCGATTTCGTGGCCGGGTGGCGGCGGCTGGCCCGGATCCGCGAGACCTGGGCCGCGCGCACGGCGGCGTTCGATGCGGTGCTGCTGCCGACCTCGCCGATCCTGCCGCCCGAGGTGGACCGGCTGATGACCGACGACGCCTATTATGTGACCGAGAACCTCCTGGCGCTGCGCAACACCCGGATCGGCAACCTGATGGGGGCCTGCGCCCTGACCCTGCCGACCTCGCAGCCGTCCTGCGGGATCAGCCTGATGGCCGGTCCGGGCCAGGAGGCGCGGCTCTTGCGGCTGGGATCGGCGGCGGAACGCGCGCTGCGGTAAGCCTGAAAATCTTCGTCGAAAATTTTCAGGCCCGGGACACCGCGCGCAAAAGCCACAACTGCGAACCTCAAGCCTCTCACTGCGAAGGGTTTTTCTGGACCTCGCGCCTGCGCCCCGCTATCCTTGCCACAATTGGGGCGATCAGACCCCTGACTTGAGGCAGCAATGGCTTTTCCTGAGCGGTTTTCGAACCTGCCGGATTATGCGTTTCCGCGTCTGCGGAAACTTCTGGACGCGCACGCCCCCGGCGGCGAACCCATCGCCATGACCATCGGCGAGCCGCGCCACGCGATGCCGGAGTTCGTCGGGCCGATCCTTGCCGCGAACCTGTCGGGCTTCGGCGTCTACCCGCCAAACGACGGCACCCCCGAGCTTCTGGCCGCCATTTCCGCCTGGATCGACCGCCGCTATGGCGTCACCGTTCCGGACGACCGCCTGATGGTGCTGAACGGCACGCGCGAAGGCCTGTTCAACGCCTGCATCGCCCTTTGCCCCGAGACCAAGGGTGGCAAGCGGCCGGTGGTGCTGATGCCGAACCCGTTCTACCAGGTCTATGCCGTGGCGGCGCTGGCCGTGGGGGCGGAACCCGTCTATGTCCCCGCCACGGCGGCCACCGGCTTTCTGCCCGATTACGGCAGCCTGCCGCCCGAGGTGCTGGACCGGGTGGCGCTGGCCGATATCTGCTCGCCGGCCAATCCGCAGGGCGCGGTCGCCTCGGCCGATTATCTGGCCGATCTGCTTGCCCTGGCCGAAAAGCACGATTTCACCGTGCTGGCCGACGAGTGCTATTCCGAGATCTGGCGCAAGGCCCCGCCGCCGGGCCTGTTGCAGGTGGCCGCCGCGCAGGGTGCCGATCCCGAGCGCGTGGCGGTGTTCCATTCGCTGTCCAAGCGGTCGAATCTGCCGGGCCTGCGGTCAGGCTTTGTGGCTGCGGGGCCCGAGAGCATGAAGCGCATCCGCCAGCTTCGCTCCTTCGCCGGGGCGCCGCTGCCCCTGCCGCTACAGCGCGTGGCCGAGGCCGCCTGGGCCGACGAGGGCCATGTCGCCGCCAGCCGGGCGCTTTATCAGGCCAAATTCGCCGACGCCGACCGGATCTTTGCGGGCGTCCAGGGCTACAAGGCCCCGGACGGCGGTTTCTTCCTCTGGCTGCCGGTCGAGGATGGCGAGGCGGCGGCGCTGAAACTCTGGCGCGAGACGGGGGTGCGGGTGCTGCCCGGCGCCTATCTCTCGCGCGATGTCGGGGGCCCGAACGGAACGGACAACCCCGGCGCGGGCTACATCCGCGTGGCGCTGGTCGCCACGCCAGAAGAAACGCAGCGCGGGCTGACCATGCTTCGCGACTGCATCTATGGGTGAGGGACCAATGGCATCCTTTCAGGCACGGCAGCGCGATCCGCTTCTGGACCAGGGCACGCAGGCGATGCTGGAGCGCCGCGGGCGCGAGCTTATGGGGCTGGTCCTGATCCTTGTCGCGCTGGGCTTCACCCTGATCCTGGGCAGCTACTCGGCCGAGGACCCGGGCTGGATGGTCGCCACCGACGAGCCGGCGCAGAACATGCTGGGCCGGTTCGGGGCGGCCGTCGCCTCGACCCTGACCATCCTGATCGGCAAGGGCGCCTGGGCGATCCCGGTGATCTTCGCGGTCTGGGGCGGCCGGTTCATGCTGCACCGGGGCGGCGAGCGGGCGCTGGGCCGGGTGGTCTTTGCCGTCGTCGCCGTGGCCTTCGCCGCCGTCCATTGCGCCACGCTGGTGCCGGGGGATACCTGGACCCATACCTTCGGCCTGGGCGGCCTGTTCGGCGATACGGTGCTGGGCTCGCTGATCGGGGTCATGCCGGGCAGCGCGGGCTTCGGGCTGAAGCTTCTGTCGCTGCTGACCTTCGGCGGGCTTGTCGCCTTCATGCTGTATGTCACCGGCTTTGACCGGGCCGAATTGCAGGCGATCGGGCGCTTCCTCCTCCTCGGCTCGATCCTGGGCTATAACGCGGCGGCGACGGCGCTTGGTTCGGGCGCGCGCGGCGCGCTGACCGGGGCGGTGGCGCTGCAGGATCGCGCCCGCAACCGGGCCGCGCCGCTCTCGGCGCGCGAGGCCGGCCTGCGCCACGCCGTGCCGCCGGTCATGGCGCCCGAGCCGCTGCGCGCCAGCCAGGCGCGGGCGACGACGCTGCGCGCCGATCCGCGCCAGCCCGAGCCTGCGCCCGCGCCGCAGCCGAAGCTGGGCCTGCTGGCCCGCCTGCGCCGCAATGCGATCCCCGAGCCCGAGCCGGAACTGATCGAGCCCGAGGCCCCTTCCTGGAACGAGGCCATGCCGAGCGAGGACCGGATCAAGGCGCGGATTTCCGACGTGATCCGCACCCGCGTCCAGCGCAGCCCGGATTTCCCCACCGCGCCGCCGCCGCTGCCGCCCGCCGCAAGGATCGAGCCGCCGGTGATGCGGCCGAAGGGGCCCACGCCACTGATCGCCGATACCCGCCCGCTGCCGCGCAGCGCCCCGCCGCTGTCCGCGCCGCCGTTCCAGGCCGAGATCGAGGCGGAGGATGACGACCTTTCCGTCAACATGTTCTCGCAGGAAGACGCAGGCTGGAACGATGGGGCCGAGGCGCTGGACGACGATCTGGACGATCTGGATGCCTTCGACGACACGCCCCCGGCCCGGCCGATGGCCTTTGCACCCGACCGCAAGGCGGTGGTGCAGCATGCGGTGAAGAAGCCCGCCCCCTCGCGGCAGGCGATGGCGGAAAGCCAGCCCGCGCTGCGCTTTGACGAAAAGGCCCAGGCCTACGAGCTTCCGCCGCTGTCGCTGCTGGCGTCGCCGGTCGGCATCGCCCGCAACCAGCTGTCGGACGAGGCGCTGGAGGAAAATGCCCGGATGCTGGAATCGGTGCTGGACGATTACGGCGTCAAGGGCGAGATCACGGCGGTCCGCCCCGGCCCGGTCGTGACGATGTACGAGCTGGAGCCTGCGCCGGGCCTGAAGGCCAGCCGGGTGATCGGGCTGGCCGATGACATCGCGCGGTCGATGTCGGCGTTGTCTGCCCGCGTGTCCACCGTGCCGGGCCGCAGCGTGATCGGCATCGAACTGCCGAACGCGCACCGAGAGAAGGTGGTGCTGCGCGAAATCCTCGCCGCCCGCGACTTTGGCGACAGCCACCTGCGGCTGCCGCTGGCCCTTGGCAAGGACATCGGCGGCGAGCCGGTGGTGGCGAACCTTGCGAAGATGCCGCACCTTCTGATCGCCGGGACCACGGGGTCGGGAAAATCGGTCGCGATCAACACGATGATCCTGTCGCTGCTTTACAAGCTGACGCCCGAGGAATGCCGGTTGATCATGATCGATCCGAAGATGCTGGAACTTTCCGTCTACGACGGCATCCCGCATCTCCTCTCTCCTGTCGTCACCGACCCGAAGAAGGCGGTCGTCGCCCTGAAATGGGTCGTGGGCGAGATGGAGGAGCGTTACCGCAAGATGTCCAAGATGGGCGTGCGGAACATCGAGGGCTACAACGGTCGCGTCCGCGAGGCCCTGTCGAAGAACGAGATGTTCAAGCGCACGATCCAGACCGGCTTTGACGAGGAAACCGGCGATCCGGTGTTCGAGACCGAGGAATTCGCGCCGCAGCCCTTCCCCTATATCGTCGTCATCGTCGACGAGATGGCCGACTTGATGATGGTCGCGGGGAAAGAGATTGAGGCCTGCATCCAGCGCCTTGCCCAGATGGCGCGGGCCTCTGGCATCCACCTGATCATGGCGACGCAGCGGCCGTCTGTCGACGTGATCACCGGCACGATCAAGGCGAACTTCCCGACCCGGATTTCGTTCCAGGTGACGTCGAAGATCGACAGCCGCACCATCCTGGGCGAACAGGGGGCGGAACAGCTCCTCGGCGCCGGGGACATGCTCTACATGGGCAACGGGGCGAAGATCACCCGTATCCACGGGCCTTTCGTCAGCGACGAGGAAGTGGAGGAGATCGTCAACCACCTGAAGAGCTTCGGCCCGCCGGTCTATATGTCGGGCGTGGTCGAAAGCGTGGATGACGAGCGCGACAACGAGATCGACATGGTCTTGGGCCTGAATTCGGAAGGCGACGATACGCTTTACGATCAGGCCGTCGCCATCGTGGCCAAGGACCGCAAGTGCTCCACCTCCTACATCCAGCGGAAACTGGGGATCGGCTACAACAAGGCCGCCCGCCTGGTCGAGCAGATGGAGGAGGAAGGCGTCGTCACCCGCGCCAACCATGTCGGCAAGCGCGAGATCCTGGTCGAGGAACGCTAGTCGCTGCCGCTTCCGGCCGGGGGTGGCACGTCCGGATTGCCCTTGGCCCGGTCACGGACCAGGGCGGTGCGGCCGAGCAGCATCATGGTGACGGGCGTGGTGATCAGGAGGAAGACGCCGATCACCACCTCATGCACCACCGCGCGGTCCTGCAGCCAGGACCAGGAGAGGAGCGAGGCGATCAGGATCGCCGCCGCGCCCCAGCTGGTGCCCAGCGTCGGGGCATGGATACGGTCGTAGAAGCTGCGCAGCCGGACGAGGCCGAGGGTGCCCAGAAGCGTCAGCGTGCTGCCGAGGACCAGGAACAGCGCCACCGGCACCGCAAGCCAGAGCGGAAGCGGGTCCAGCCCGGTCATTCGATCACCTCGCCGCGCATCAGGAACTTGGCCAGCGCCACATTGGACACGAAGCTGGTCACCGCGATCACCAGCGCGGCCTCGAACAGGAAGATCGAGCCAAGCCGCAGGCCTGTGGTCACGAACAGCAGCATGACCGAGACATAAAGCGCGTCCAGCGCCAGCACCCGGTCCTGCGCGCGCGGACCGATCAGGATGCGCACGGCGGCAAGGCAGGCGGCCAGCGCCAGGGCGAGCTGGGCGAAGGTCAGCGCGGCAAGAAGCAGGGCGGCGGTGGTCATGCGAAAGCCTCCAGCAGCAGGGCCTCATATCGGGTGCGGATCAGGTGCCGCCATTCCTCGGGATCCTTCAGGTCGAAGACATGCAGCAGAAGGACGCCGGTGGCCCGGTCATGCTCCAGCCAGGCGGTGCCGGGGGTCCCGGTGATGATCATCGCCAGCAGCGCCAGCCCCACGGGATCCTGCAGCCGAAGCGGAATCTCGACGAAGCCGGATTTGCGATGGCGGCGGCTGGAGACGATCAGCACCGCCACGGCCGCGTTGGAGCGGACGATGTCCAGCGCCACCACGCCTGCCAGCCGGACCAGCGCCGTGACCGAGCGCAGGCGGGTCGGCCCGGTTTCCAGCCGCGCATAGACCAACCCCGCGCCGATGCCGACGGCGGTGCCAAGGACCAGATGGCCCAGCGAGGCCCGGGTAAGAACCAGCCACATCAGGATCAGGGCCAGGGTCAGCAGGGGATGCGGCAGGATGCGGCTCATGGCCTGCTCTCCCGCCCGTCGGCCGCACGCGGGGCGCCCAGGACGCCCTCGGCATAGATCGTGGGCGAGATGATCGCCCGCGCTGTCTGCTGCATATAGCGCATCGTGACCTCGGCCTTGAGGGTCAGGACGAAAAGCAGGCTCACCAGCACCAGGACCGGCGCGATTTCCAGCGCCAGCACGCGAGGCGGTTCGGAATCCGTGGCCCAGAAGGTCTGGATGCCGATGCGGACGAGGCCGATCAGCGTGGCCAGGCCCGACAGGATCACCAGCGCGACGAAGGCCCAGCCCAGGGCCGGGACCGGCAGTTCGGCCGCGAGGATGCCGCGCAGCATCCCCAGCTTGCCGATGAATCCCGACAGCGGCGGCAGGCCGGTCAGGGCCAGGGCGCAGACGCTGAACGACAGGCCCAGCACCGCCAGCGTTCCGGGCACGGCCAGGCCGACCTCGGGCTGTTCCTCACGCTCGTCCAGGCCATAGGCATCGGCGGTCAGCGCCAGAAGGGCGGCGATCCCGCCTTCCTCGCGGCTCATCGGCTCGATCAGCAGGAACAGCGCCGCCGTCGCCAGGGTAGAGCTGAGCAGATAGAACAGCGCCCCCGCCAGGATGCCGGTCCCCGCCCCCTCCAGCACGAAACCGGCCGAGGCGAGCACCGTGCCCGAGGACACCAGCACCAGATGCGCCGCCATCCGCCCCAGGCTTTGCGAGGCGAGGACGCCGAGGAAGCCATAGGCCACCGTCGCCAGGCCCCCGGTGATCAGCACCAGCGCGCCATGGCCCGCCGACACCCCCGCCGCCGCGCCGAAGACCAGGAAGGAGAGGCGGATCAAGACATAGACGCCCACCTTGGTCATGATCGCGAACATGGCGGCCACCGGCGCGACGCTGGCCATGTAGGCGGTGGACAGCCAGAAGGACAGCGGCCAGATCCCGGCCTTGATCAGGAAGGCAACCGCCATGATCCCCGCCCCCGCCTGCAAAAGCGCGCGCGGCTGTTCCTCCAGCCCCCAGACCAGGGTCGACAGATGCGCCATGCTGAGCGTGCCGGTCGCGCCATAGACCAGGCTGACCCCGATCAGGAACATGAGCGAGCCGGTCAGGTTGACGGCGATGTAATGCAGCCCGGCCCGGATCCGCAGCTGACCCCCGCCATGCAGCAGCAGGCCGTAGGAGGCCGCCAGCAGGACCTCGAAGAAGACGAAGAGGTTGAACAGGTCGCCGGTCAGGAAGGCTCCGTTCAGGCCCATCAGCAGGAACTGGAACATGCTGTGGAAGTGTTGCCCCTGCCGGTGCCAGCCGGCGGCCGAATAGATCAGCGCCGGCAGGGCGAGGAGCGCGGTCAGCACCAGCATCATCGCCGACAGCCGGTCGATCACCAGTACGATGCCGAAGGGGGCGGACCAGTCGCCGAGCAGGTAGAAGCCGATGTCGTTGCCGCCGGTCAGCTCGCTGCCCTTGGACCGGACCAGAAGCTCGGCCGCGCTGAGCAGCATCGCCGTGACGGCGATCAGGCCGATGACCAGCTTGGTGCGCCGCTGCCGCTCGTCATAGACCAGCATCAGCGCCCCGGCGAAGAACGGGATCAGGATCGGCGCGATGATCAGATGTTCAGGCGAAAGACTCATGGCTCGCGGTCCTGTCCGTCGACGTGGTCGGTCCCCGTCACCCCGCGCGAGGCGATGATGACCACGAGGAACAGCGCCGTGGTGGCGAAGCTGATCACGATGGCGGTCAGCACCAGCGCCTGCGGCACCGGATCGGCATAGGCGGTCGGATCGACGAAGCCGCCGCGCGGCATCACCGGCGCGGCGGCCATGGTCAGCCGCCCCATCGAGAAGATGAACAGGTTGACCGCATAGGACAGCAGGCAAAGCCCGACGATGACCTGGAAGGTCCGCGGCCGCAGGATCAGCCAGATGCCCGAGGCGGCAAGGACGCCGATGGCGAGGGACAGCACGATCTCCATCACGCGGCCTCCCGTTCGGCGGCCTGTTCGCGCTCGCGCAGGCGGGCGATGCGCAGCGACTGGTGCGCGATGGCGATCAGCATCAGGACCGTGGCGCCGACCACAAGCGCAAAGACCCCGGTGTCGAAGATCAGCGCCGTGGCGGCCGGGATCTCTCCGATCAGCGGCAGGGTGACATAGCGCGAATGGGCGGTCAGGAAGGGATAGCCGAAGATCAGCGCCCCCAGCCCGGTCAGCCCGGCGATCAGCAGGCCCACTCCCATCCAGCGGATCGGCAGCACGGTCAGCCGGGTCTCGACCCAGCGGACATCATGCGCCAGATACTGCAGCAGGAAGGCGATCGACAGCGTGACCCCGGCCGAGAACCCGCCACCCGGCAGGTCATGGCCGCGGATGAACAGATAGGCCGCGACCAGCATCAGCACGGGGAACATCCAGCGCATGATGACCGCCGGCACCAGAAGCGCATCGGCAAGCTGCGCGGCTTCCTCGGGGCTGGCGGTCTTGAACGAGTCGAGGCTTTCCTGCGCGGGGCGGAAGCGGCGCAGAAGGACGTAGACGGTGATCGCGACGATGGCCAGAACCGTGATCTCGCCGAAGGTGTCGAAGGCGCGGAAATCCACCAGGATCACATTGACCACATTGGTGCCGCCGCCTTCCTTGTAGGCATTGCGCAGGAACCAGTCGCCGACATTCGGAACCAGGGGCCAGGTCAGCAGCACATAGGAGACCGCCGCCAGCCCGGCCCCGCCGACCAGCGCGATCACCAGATCGCGGAACCGGCGCAGATGGGCCGCGGCCAGACGGTCGCCCGGGATCTCCTCGCGCCGTTTCGGCAGCCAGCGCAGGCCCAGCACCAGAAGGACGGTCGTCACCACCTCGACCAGGAGCTGCGTCACGGCAAGATCGGGCGCCGAAAGCCAGGCGAAGGTGAGGCAGGTGACCAGCCCGGCGCCGCCGAGCAGGATCAGCGCGGCGAAACGGTGATACTTGGCCATCCAGGCCGATCCCACGGCGCAGGCGCCGCCGGCCAGCCACATCGCGGCGAAGGCCGGATCCAGCGGATTGCCCAGCGGCTGAGACGAGGGTGCGAGGCTTCCCCACAGGGCCACCGCCGCCGCCGCGACGGCGGCCAGCACCGCGAGGCGGAGCTGCGGTTGCAGGCGCTCGGTTCCGAAGATGTCGTGCAGGAAACGCGGTGCGCGCCAGGTCGTGACCAGCAGCACCCTCTCGAACAACCGTTGCGCCCGCAGGCGGTGCAAAAGCGGCGGTCCTTCTGGTCCCTCGGCGATCCGCGCGCCGAACAGCGCGACCAGAACCACCCCTCCGGCCAGGGCCACCAGGCTCATCACCAAGGGCAGGTTGAACCCGTGCCAGATCGCGATGTCCTTGTAGGGCAGGTTCCGCCCAAGGACCGCCCGCGCTGCCTGGTTCAGGACCGGACCCAGCGTCAGGCCGGGCAGCATCCCGATCACCAGGCAGGCCAGCACCAGAAATTCCACCGGCCGCCGCATCCAGGCGGGGGGCTCGTGCGGGGTTTTCGGCAGATCGACCGGGGGCGGGCCGAAGAAGACGCTGGTGATGAAGCGCAGCGAATAGGCGACCGCGAAGATCCCCGCCAGCGTCGCGAACCACGGCAGCGAGTTGTCCAGCCAGGTGCCGTTGTGCCAGTCGGCGGCCTCGGCGAAGAACATCTCCTTCGAGATGAAGCCGTTCAGAAGCGGCACCCCCGCCATCGCGGCCGAGGCAACGATCGCCAGGCTTCCCGTCTTCGGCATCAGCCGCATCAGCCCGCTCAGCCGCCGCATGTCGCGCGTGCCGCTCTCGTGGTCGATGATCCCGGCGGCCATGAACAGGCTGGCCTTGAACACGGCATGGTTCACGATGTGGAAGATCGCCGCCAGGATCGCGCCGTTGCTGCCGATCCCGGCCAGCGCGGTGATCAGGCCCAGGTGGCTGATCGTGGAATAGGCCAGGAGACCCTTGAGGTCGTGCCGGAACAGCGCGATGAGCGAGCCGAGCACCAGCGTCGCCATCCCGGTCCCCGTGACCAGGAAGAACCACAGTTGCGTCTCTCCCAGAACCGGGGAGAAGCGGATCAGCAGGAACACCCCGGCCTTCACCATGGTCGCCGAATGCAGGAAGGCCGAGACCGGCGTGGGCGCGGCCATCGCACCCGGCAGCCAGAAGTGGAAGGGCATCTGCGCCGACTTGGTGAAGCAGCCCAGCAGGAACAGGACCAGCACCAGCGGATACAGCGGATGCGCCCGCACCACCTCGCCCGCGGCCAGCACCCGGTCAAGGTCGTAGCTGCCCGCGATCTGCCCCAGGATCAGCATGGCCAGCAGCAGGGCCATCCCGCCGATCCCGGTCACGATCAGCGCCATCCGCGCCCCGTCCCGCGCGGCCTGACCCTGGTGCCAGTAGCCGATCAGCAGGAAGGAGACCAGCGAGGTCAGTTCCCAGAACACCACGAGCATCAGGATGTTGCCCGAGATGAGCATGCCGACCATCGCGCCGGTAAAGACCATCAGCACGCCATGGAAGCGCGGCACCGGGTCGGAAGGCGACAGGTAGTAGCGCGCGTAGATCAGCACCAGGATCGCGATGCCATAGACCAGCGTCACGAAAAGCCAGACGAAGGCGTCCATGCGGAAGGCCAGGTCCAGCCCCAGCGACGGCACCCAGCGCAGCGTGGTCCGCAGGATCTCGCCGTTCTGAAGCGAGCCGCGCAGGACGACCAGGATCGCCAACCCTGCCGCCAGGATCAGCCCCGAGGACCAGGCCGCGGCGCTGTGCGCCCGCGAGGAAACCGTGCTTGCCACGGCGGCCGCCAGAAAAGGCAGGCCGGCGAGGATCAGAAGCAGGTTTCCTTCCATCATGCCCCGATGTCGTCCCTCTCGCCGGATTGCCGCCGCCGACGCACGCAGCCCGACCGTTGCCGCAGGGTGCGGATCGGCCATTCCAGCATGCATCGGAAGTCTCTTGCCATGATCAAAGGCTTTCGCCTGCCGAATCAAGTCCTTCGCGAGCGTGTTTCAGCCCGGTCACGCAACTGTTTGGCCGATGTTGCCCCCCGGCATCAGCCATGCCCCGGCCGGGCCCTCCTGCGCCATTCCCGCGGGAGTTCCGGCCGGGGCAGCGTCAGGCCGCCGCCGGTCGCATCGGGATTGGGGCCGTCGATCAGCATGTCGTTGGGGCACGCCCGGACCAGTGCCGCGCGGTCGGTGATCGTCACCGTCTGACCCTTCATCTGGACGCCATCCGTCGCCAGCGATCGAAGCGCGCGCGAGAAATTTTCGGCGGTCATTCCCAGATAGGAGGCAACCAGCCGCTTTTCGACCTGCAGCACGAAACGGTCGGCGCGTCCGGCAAGCTCGGACTGTTCCAGCAGGTAGCCGGCGATCCGCTCGCGCGAGCTGCGCAGCTTGAGGTTCTTCGCGTGCCGCGCCATCGAGCGGAAAGCCTCGGCAAGCTCGTCCACGATCGAGACCGCGAACTCGGCATCCTCGCGGAAGATCGCGCGAATCCCGGGGGCGGGGACAAGAAGGATGCGGGTCTGTTCGAGTGTCCGGGCCGACATCAGATAGGGCAGGTCGCGGATGCAGGCCGCAAGGATGAAGGTCCCGACGGGCCGCACCACCGCCATGGTCGTACTGGCGCCCTGCCAATCGGCAAACAGCTCGACGCTACCCTCGAGCACCACATGCAGGAAGTCGGCGCCCTGGCCCTGGCGGAACAGCTCCAGCCGGGGAGGAAACCGCTGAGCATAGGTGCCCTTCATCACGGCCTCGAACGAGGAGGGCCGCATGCTGCGAAACAGCGGCAGGCGACGGACCTCGTCGAAATCTTCGGCACGCACGAAAAGTCACCTCTTACCAGTTCCGGCCAGAGCAAGGGCACAACTGACAAATATCAAATCGGGGTCCGAAGTATACCGAAAAGCACGGCGGATTTCCGCAACCGCGGGTTCGGGCAACCGTGCAATACGGCTGCTTTCCCCTTTTCTTGCAGATATTTGCCGAAGTCGTCTCACGGTTGTCATGCCGAGGAAAAAGACTAACTTGATCTTGGTCAAGGAATCGGCGGCGACTTCCAGCCATGGAGGCCACATGCAACGGCTGTCCACCTTTCTTACCGGGCTAATCGTCGCCCTCGCGCTGGTCATGGCCGGCCCGGGTGCGGCGCGTGTCGCGGTGGCGGGGACGATGACCGTGATCTGCGCCCATGGCAATGTCGCGACCGTTTGGCTGGACCAGAGCGGCAACCCGGTGGATCCCGCCGAGGACTGCCGTACCTGTCCCGATTGCCTGGCCGCAGGCGCGGTCCTGCTTGACCCACCGCTCCAGCCCGTTGCCTTTGTCGCCCGGATCGTCCCGGCGGTGGCAACGCTGCATCCGGCGACGGATTCCGTTCCGACACCGCACCTGTTCCCTGCGCCCCGCGGCCCCCCGGCCGCGACGGCAAAGCATCGGATTGCCCTATGACCCTGCTCCGCTTCCTGCTCGTCGCCTTCTTCTCGCTTGTCGGCCTTCCCGCCCTGGCCGAGCCCGTCCTGACCAAATACCTGGCCGAAGTTCCCGCCGAAACGCTGGTGCCCGAGGCTGACGGTTACGGTCCCCTGGACGCCACCCACCCCGTCGCACCCGTCCTGAAGGATGGCGAAACGGTGGGCTGGGCCTTCATCACCTCGGATTTCGTCTCGACCACCGGCTACTCGGGCAAGCCGATCCACACGCTTGTCGTGGTGGACAAGGACGCCCGGATCACCGGCCTCAAGCTGGTCAAGCATTCCGAGCCGATCGTGCTGATCGGCATCCCCCAGGCGAAGATCGACGCCCTGGTGCAGGCCTATGTCGGCCTCGACCTGGTGGCCGAGGCGCAATCGGGCGGCACCGGGCATGATGTCGACATCATCTCGGGCGCGACGGTGACGGTCATGGTCATCGACGATTCGATCGTGCGCGCCGGACTGAAGGTCGCGCGTGCCTTGGGCCTGGGCGGGCTGAAGCCCGACGCCGCAGCCACCGGCCCCAGTTTCGAGCTGAACCCCGAGGCCAAGGCCGCCTCGGACTGGACGACGCTGGAAGGCGACGGCACCCTGCGGCGCCTGTCGCTGGACGTGGGCCAGGTCAACGAGGCCTTCGCCGCCCTTGGCGACGAGCGCGCCACCGCCCGCGCCCTGACCGAGGCGCCCGAGACCACCTTCATCGAGATGCAGGCCGCCCTCGTCACCCAGCCCGCGGTCGCCAAGGCGATCCTGGGCGAGGGCGAGGCCGCGAACCTTGCCGCCTGGCTGCAACCGGGCGAGAACGCGATCGTCCTGGTGGGCCGGGGGCTCTACAGCTTCAAGGGTTCGGGCTATGTGCGCGGCGGGATCTTCGACCGGATCGTGCTGATCCAGGACGACGTCTCGGTCCGCTTCCGCGACAAGATGCACAAGCGTCTGGTGGCGGTGCAGGCGGCTGGCGCGCCGGATTTCACCGAAGCGGACCTGTTCAAGATTCCCGCCGACGTGGGGTTCGACCCGACGAAACCCTTCCGCATCCAGCTTCTGGTCCATCGCGAGGTCGGGCCGATCGAAAAGCTCTTCACCACCTTCGACCTTGGCTACCAGCTGCCGCAGCAATACCTGCGCCCCGTCGCGCAGCCCGAGCCCGCCGCGGTTCCCGGCGCGGCCGAAGCCGTCGCCGCGCAAGAGGAAAGCGCCGCGCACCAGGCGCTGTGGAAGCGGATCTGGCGGGACAAGCAGGTCGAGATCGCGATCACTGCCGCGATGCTGGCCGTCCTGACGCTGGCGTTCTTCTTCCAGGGTTTCGCCACCCGCTCCGAGCGCCGGTTCTACTGGTTCCGCATGGGCTTCCTGACCGTGACCCTGGTCTTCCTGGGCTGGTACGCCAATGCGCAGCTCTCGGTCGTCAACCTGATGGCGCTCTTCGGCTCGTTCATGACGGGCTTCAGCTGGCAGGCCTTCCTCCTCGACCCGCTGACCTTCATCCTGTGGTTCGCGGTCGCGGCGGCGCTCTTGTTCTGGGGCCGGGGGGCCTATTGCGGCTGGCTGTGCCCCTTCGGCGCGCTGCAGGAGCTGACCAACCAGATCGCCCGCAAGCTGCGCATCCCGCAATGGACGCTGCCCTGGGGGCTGCACGAAAGGCTGTGGCCGGTCAAATACATGATCTTCCTCGGCCTGTTCGGCGTCAGCCTCATGTCGATCGAGCAGGCCGAGCATCTGGCCGAGGTCGAGCCGTTCAAGACCGCGATCATCCTGAAGTTCGTCCGCGCCTGGCCTTTCGTCGCCTATGCGCTGGCGCTTCTGGCGGCGGGGCTGTTCGTCGAACGCTTCTACTGCCGCTATCTCTGCCCGCTGGGCGCGGCCTTGGCGATCCCGGCCCGGATACGGATGTTCGACTGGCTGAAGCGGTACCGCGAATGCGGCAACCCCTGCCAGACCTGCGCCAACGAATGCCCGGTTCAGGCGATCCACCCCACGGGCGAGATCAACCCGAACGAGTGCATCGACTGCCTGCATTGCCAGGTGCTCTACCAGTCCACCAGCAAATGCCCGGTGGTCATCAAGAAACTGAAGCGGCGCGAGGCTGTCGCCGCTTCGTCGGCCCGGAACATCTCCGGGCATCCGAATCAACCAAAACCCCAACCGGCAGAATGAAAGGGACAGATCATGTCTGAACGACCAATCTCGGGGATCACGCGGCGCGGCCTTCTGGGGGCCACCGCAGGCGGTGCGGCGCTTGCGGGCGCGATCGGTGGCGGGCGTCTGGCGCTTGGCACCGGCGCGGGCGTCGGCGCATTGGCGCTGGGCAGCACGGCGGCCCTGGCCGCTGGCGAGGGCTTCAACATCGCGCCCGGCCAGCTGGACACGCATTACGGCTTCTGGTCCTCGGGCCAGACCGGCGAGATGCGCATCCTCGGCATCCCCTCGATGCGCGAGTTGATGCGGGTGCCGGTGTTCAACCGCTGCTCGGCCACCGGCTGGGGCTCGACCAACGAATCGGTCCGCATCCACCAGCGCACGATGACCGAGAAGACGAAGAAGCAGCTGGAAGCCAACGGCAAGAAGATCCACGACAACGGCGACCTGCACCACGTCCACATGTCGTTCACCGACGGCAAGTATGACGGCAAGTACCTGTTCATGAACGACAAGGCCAACACCCGCGTCGCCCGGGTACGCTGCGACGTGATGAAGACCGACGCGATCCTGGAAATCCCGAACGCCAAGGCGATCCACGGGATGCGGCCGCAGAAGTTCCCCGAGACCAAGTACCTCTTCTGCAACGGCGAGGACGAGGCGCCGCTGGTCAACGACGGCTCGACGATGACCGACGTCTCGACCTATGTGAACATCTTCACCGCGGTCGACGCCGAAGCCATGTTGCCGGCCTGGCAGGTGATGGTCTCGGGCAACCTGGACAACTGCGACGCGGACTATGAGGGCAAGTGGGCCTTCTCGACCAGCTACAACTCGGAAATGGGCATGACGCTGGCCGACATGACCGCAGCCGAGATGGACCACGTCGTCGTCTTCAATATCGCGGCCATCGAGGCGGCGGTCGCGGCGGGCGAGGGGCAGGAGCTGAACGGCGTGCGCGTGCTGGACGGCCGCAAGGATGCCAGCAGCAACTTCACCCGCTACATCCCGATCGCCAACAACCCGCACGGCTGCAACATGGCGCCGGACAAGAAGCACCTCTGCATTGCCGGCAAGCTTTCGCCCACCGTCACCGTGCTGGACGTGACCAAGTTCGACGCCCTGTTCGAGAAGCCCGCCGCCGAGGTTGACCTGCGCAGCGCCGTTGTGGCGGAACCCGAGCTTGGCCTTGGCCCGCTGCACACCGCTTTCGACGGCCGCGGCAACGCCTATACCTCGCTGTTCCTGGACAGCCAGGTGGTGAAGTGGAACATCGAGGACGCGATCAAGGCCTATGCCGGCGAGCAGATCGACCCGATCAAGGACAAGCTGGACGTGCACTACCAGCCCGGCCACCTGAAGACCGTGATGGGCGAGACCTCGGAGGCCGAGAACAACTGGCTGGTCTGCCTCTGCAAGTTCTCGAAGGACCGCTTCCTGAACGTGGGCCCGCTGAAACCCGAGAACGATCAGCTGATCGACATCTCGGGCGACAAGATGGTCATCGTTCACGACGGCCCGAACTTCGCCGAGCCGCATGACGCCATCGCCGTCGCCGCGTCGAAGATGACCAACATCCGCTCGACCTGGGACCGCCAGGACAAGATGTGGGCCGAGACCCGCGCCCAGGCCGAGGCGGACGGGGTCAACCTGGACGACTGGCAGGACATGGTCATCCGCGACAAGGACGATCCGAAGAAGGTCCGCGTCTACATGACCAGCCAGGCCCCCTCGTTCAGCCTGGAGTCCTTCACGGTCAAGGAGGGCGACGAGGTCACGGTGATCGTCACCAACCTCGACGACATCGACGACCTGACGCACGGCTTCACCATGGGCAACCACGGCGTCGCGATGGAGATCGCGCCGCAGGCGACGTCCTCGGTCACCTTCACCGCGGCGAATGCCGGGGTCTACTGGTACTACTGCCAGTGGTTCTGCCACGCCCTCCACATGGAGATGCGCGGCCGGATGTTCGTGGAACCCGCAGGGGCATAAGACCATGCGCGCGTGCCTGACCGCCCTTCTCGTCCTGCTTTCGACGCCGCTTCAGGCGGCAGAGGTGCATGTCGCGCCGGGCACGGGCACGCTTGCCGAGGCCATCGCCGGGGCCGCTCCCGGCGATGTGCTGATGCTATCCGGCGGGGCCTATCTTGGCCCCGTCACCATCGACCGGACCCTGACGCTGCAAGGCGACGGGACGGCGACCATCGACGGGCAAGGGCAGGGGACCGTCGTCACCATCGACGCCGACGATGTGGTCCTGACCGGGCTGCATGTCACCGGCTCGGGCAAGGTGAACCAGGACCTCGACGCCGGGATCAAGATCCTGAAGGGCGCCGACCGCGCGCGGATCGAGGGCAACCGGCTGACCGACAACATGCATGGCGTCGACGTGCATGGCGGGCTGGACAGCCTGGTGCGCGGCAACACCATCGAGGGCCGCAAGAATCCGCACATGAACGAGCGCGGCAACGGCATCTACATCTGGAACAGCCCCGGCACCGTGATCGAGGACAACTCCGTCCGCTGGGGCCGTGACGGCATCTTCTCGAACGCATCGAAGACCGGGACCTACCGCAACAACCTGTTCCGCGACCTGCGCTTCGCCGTCCACTACATGTACACCCACGACAGCGAAGTGTCGGGCAACATCTCGATCGGCAACCATCTGGGCTTTGCCATCATGTTCTCGAACCGGGTCGTGGTGAAGGACAACCTTTCCCTCGGCGACCGCGAGCACGGGGTGATGCTGAACTTCGCCAACAGCGCCGACGTGGCGGGCAACCTGGTGCGCGGCGGCACGAAGAAGTGCCTGTTCATCTACAACGCCCATAAGAACCTGATCGCGAACAACCGCTTCCAGGATTGCGGCATCGGCATCCACTTCACCGCGGGGTCAGAGCGCAACATGCTGACCGGCAACGCCTTCATCGCCAACCAGGAGCAGGTGAAATACGTCGGCACCCGCTTCATGGAGTGGAGCTTCGAGGGCCGCGGCAACTACTGGTCCGACCATCCCGCCTTCGACCTGAACGGCGACGGCATCGCCGACGGGGTCTATCGCCCGAACGACCTGATGGACCATATCCTCTGGTCGCAACCCGCCGCCGCGCTGCTGACCGGCTCCCCCGCCGTGCAACTGGTGCGCTGGTCGCAGTCCTCGTTCCCGGCGATCCTGCCGGGCGGCGTGACCGACAGCCACCCGCTGATGCAACCCCTTACCATCCCGGTTCCCGCCGACATCGCCGCCATGGAGGCAGAGGTCGCCGGACGCTGGGCAAAAGGCAGTTACGATGACATCGACCTTGAAGATCTCGGCACTCACTAAGCGGTTCGGCGACCTTGCCGCGCTTGGCGGAGTCAGCCTGACCGTCGCCCCGGGCGAGCGGGTGGCGCTCCTGGGCCACAACGGCGCGGGCAAGTCGACGCTGATGAAGATCATCCTCGGCCTGATCCCCGCCACGGGCGGCGAGGTCACGATCTGCGACGCGGCCCCCGGCTCGCCTGCCGCGCGCCGCGCCGTGGCCTATCTGCCGGAGAACGTGGCCTTCCATCCCGCCCTGACCGGCGAGGAACAGATCCGCCATTACCTTTCCCTGCGCGGCGAAAGCCCGTCGCTGGCCATGGGCCTGCTGGAGAAGGTGGGCCTGGGCCAGGCCGCCCGCCGCCGGATCGGCACCTATTCCAAGGGGATGCGCCAGCGTGTCGGCCTTGCCCAGGCGCTGATCGGCAATCCGCGCCTCCTGGTGCTGGACGAGCCGACCTCGGGCCTCGACCCCGTTTCCCGGCGCGAGTTCTATGCGCTTCTCGACGACCTTGCCGCGCAGGGGGCGTCGATCCTGCTGTCCTCGCACGCCCTGACGGAAGTCGAGGCGCGGACCGACCGCATCCTGATCCTGTCGCGTGGCCGACTCGTGGCCGAGGGCACGCTGTCCGACCTGCGCCGCCGGGCCGACCTGCCGGTGACGATGCATGTCACCGCCCGCAACGGCTATGCCCCCGACATCGCCCGCGCGCTGCCGGGCGCGATCCTGGTGGATGGTGCGCTGCACCTGACCTGCGCGCAGACCGAAAAGCTCCAGACGCTGGGCCGCATCGCCGGGCTGGGCGACAAGGTGGCGGACCTCGAGGTCCTGCCGCCCAGCCTGGAAGACCTCTATTCCCATTTCAGCCAGCAGGGCGCGCAATGAACCGGATCCTCTCAACCGCCGGGACCGAGTTCCGCATCGCCCTTCGCAACCGCTGGGTCGCCATCGCGCTGGTGCTGATGGCGGTGTTTTCGCTGGTCCTGTCGCTGGCCGGATCGGCCCCCACCGGCGGGCTGGGGGTGGACCGGCTGTCGGTCACGGTCGCCTCGCTGACCTCGCTGTCGGTCTACCTGATCCCGCTTCTCGCCCTGTTGATGAGCTTCGACGCCATCGCCGGCGAATCCGAGCGCGGCACCCTGTCGCTGCTCCTCGCCTATCCCATCGCGCGCGAGGAAATCCTGCTCGGCAAGCTGGTCGCCCATCTGGCGATCCTGACGCTGGCCGTCCTGCTTGGCCACGGCCTTGCCGCCGGGGTGGCGATCGCCACCGACGAGAACGCCCTTGCCGGCCTGCCCGCGCTGTTCCGCCTCTCCTGGTCCTCGGTCCTGCTTGGCGCGACCTTCCTTGGCGCGGGCTATGCGCTGTCCGCGCTCTCGCGCCGTCCCTCCGGTGCGGCCGGGCTGGCGATCGGCCTCTGGCTGGGGCTTGTCGTCCTTTACGACCTCGCGCTCCTCTCGGCCATCGTCGCGGACAATGGCGGCTGGTTCACCACCGATGCCTTTCCCATCGCGCTTCTCGCCAACCCGGCCGACGCCTTCCGCCTGTTCAACCTCACCGCTTCCGGCGCCACCGCTGCCGCGGCCGGGGTGGGCGGGGCGGCGGATGCCATCCCGCTCTGGCAATCGCTGTCCTCGGTCCTTATCTGGCCGTTTGCCGCCCTTGCCCTGGCCGCTGCCGCCTTCCGAAAGGTCACGCCATGAAACGCGCCCTGCTGTTCGTCCTTGCCCTTGCCGCCTGTCAGGACGAGGTGGCCCAGAACACCGATCCGCTCGCCCTGACGCCCGAGACCATCGGCCATTTCTGCCAGATGAACCTGCTGGAGCATGAGGGGCCGAAGGGGCAGGTGCATCTCGAGGGCCTGCCCGGCGCACCGCTGTTCTTCAGCCAGGTGAGTGACACCGTAGCCTATCTCCGCCTGCCCGAGCAGACGCACAAGGTTCTCGCCATCTATGTCAGCGACATGGGCGCCGAGGGTGCGACCTGGCAGGAGCCGGGCGCCGCGAACTGGATCGATGCCACCACCGCGCATTATGTCGTGGGCGGCGATCTTCCCGGCGGCATGGGCGCGCCCGAGATCGCGCCCTTTGCCGAACTTGCCGATGCCCAGGCCTTTGCCGCAGAACATGGTGGCAATGTGATGGGCCTGAAGGATATCCCCGACAGTGCCGTGATCGCCCCGATACCCGAGGTCGGCGGTGACGACGACTATTCCCGCCGCCTCAAGGCGCTCTCCGACAAGACTGGAGGCTGACATGCTGACCCGCCGCCGCTTCATCGCGATTTCCGCCGCTCTCGCGCCCACCATGGCGCTGGGACGCAGCCCCGACCCGCACGTCGAGACCGGCATCGCGCTGGGCGCGACCGTGACGCTGCGCCTGCAGCACCCCGAGGCCCCGCGCCTTGCCGTCCTCGCGATGGAGGAGATCCGGCGGCTGGAGCAGGTGTTCTCGCTGTATCAGCCCGAATCCTCGCTGGTCCGGCTGAACCGCGAGGCCCGGCTCGATACCCCGCCGTTCGAACTGCTGGACTGCCTCACCCTCGCCGCCTCTGTGCATCGTGCCAGCGGCGGCAGCTTCGACCCCACGGTCCAGCCGCTCTGGCTGGCCGAGGCCGGGACGCTGACCCAAGGCACCCCCCTGACCGAGGCCGAGCGGGCGCAGGTTCGCGCGCTGATCGGCTGGGAGGGCGTGACCCTTGCGCCTGAGGCGATCATCCTGCGTCCTGGCATGGCGCTGACACTGAACGGCATCGCCCAGGGCTTCATCGCCGACCGGGTGGCGGCGCTTCTGGAAAGCCACGGCCTGACCCGCGCCCTGATCGACACCGGCGAGATGCGCGCCCTGCCCGAGGGCGACTGGCCGGTGAAGCTGGCCTCGGGCGGCGGGATCACCCTGCGGGACCGGGCGCTGGCGACCTCGGCCCCGCTGGGCATGACCTTCGGCGGCGATGGGGTGACAAGCCATATCCTCGACCCCCGGACCGGCCGTCCCCTGTGCTCGGCCTGGCAATCGGTCTCGATCTCGGCCCCTTCGGCCGCGTTGGCCGATGCGCTTTCGACCTCGGCCTGCCTGATGGACAGCCGCGCGGCGATCGACGGGCTTTGCGCCAGTTTCCCGGGGGCCAGGGTCGAGTCCGCCCGGCCCGCCTGACCTCAGGCCTTCGCGACCGAGCCGGTGGGCGGCGAGATGATCCATTGCACGATGGCGACACTCGCGCCCCGGTTCACCGTCCGGTGCGGCGTGGAGGAGGAATATTCGATGCAGTCCCCCTCGGACATCGGGTGGATCTCGTCCGCCAGATACAGCTCGATCTCGCCCGCGATGACCAGCAGCATCTCATGGCTGTCGCCATGGGTGTATTGCTCGGGCCCGGTCGAGCCGCCGACGTCGAACTCGCCGACAAAGACCTCGAAATCCTGGATCGGGCGCTGCGAGAGCAGCGTCTTGCGATAGCCCGCCGCCTCGGGCCACGAGGGACGCTCGGCCTTGCGCAGGACGCGGTGGGTCGAGCGGGGCCGGTCGTCGAACAGGTCCGCGATCGAGATATCCAGCGCATTGGCGATCCGCATCAGGGTCGAGGTCGTGGCCCCCGTCGCCCCGCGCTCCAACTGGCTGAGGAACGAGGCGGTGGTCCCCGACAACTCGCCCAGCTGGCGCAGCGACAGCCGCCGGGCCTGACGGAACCGCTTCACCCGGCGCGCCAGGATGTCCAGCTCGGGCGTGGCCGGCTCTTCCCCGGCAGGCATGACTGTCTCCGCCATCGTCAACTCCGTTCCGTTCCGTTCCGGGCCGGGGCGCGACACGTTCGCATCCCGGCGCGACGCGCGCTTGATTTGTGTACAGCACTTCTTTACGCTATGTAAAGTTACCTCGACCCTGGTGCCGATTCCGGCGCAGGACCGGGCGGACGCAGGAACGAACGATGGCACCCAGAAGGGCGCAGGACAACCAACGGAGGATGCTGATGAAACGGACTGCCATGGTCGCGCTGCAAGCCGGCCTCATGATGACGCTTGGCCTTGCGGCCCAGGCCCAGGACGCGCCGGTCGCCGGCGAGGTGGCCGAGGGTTCGCTGGCCGGCAAGACGCTGACCTTCGTCTCCTACGGCGGGATCTACCAGGACGGCCAGATCGCCTCGCTGCAGGATTTCGTCACCAAGTCGGGCGTCACCCTGCTCTCGGACGGACCGACCGAGGTTGCCAAGATCCAGGCCCAGGTCGAATCGGGCGACGTGCAGTGGGATGTGGTCGATACCGGCACGCTTACGCCCTATGTCTATTGCGGGACGCTGTTCCAGAAGCTGGACCTGTCGAAGATCGACACCTCGAACATCCCCGAGGGCCAGGTCGGCGAATGTTCGGTTCCGGCGATGAACTACGGCACCGTGCTGATGTACAAGAAATCCACCTATGGCGACAACCCGCCGAAGGGCTGGGCCGATTTCTTCGACACCGAGAACTTCCCCGGCACCCGCGCGATGCCCGGCGATTCCGAGCCCGACACGACGCTGGTCGAGATCGCGCTTCTGGCCGACGGCGTGCCGAAGGACCAGCTTTTCCCGGCCGACGTCGACCGCGCCCTGAACAAGTTCCGGAGTCTGGGCGAAGATCTGATCTTCTGGAAGACCGGCGCTGAATCGCAGCAGATGATGGAATCGGGCGAGGCCGACATGGTCATCGCCTGGTCGGGCCGCGCCATGGCCGCCCAGAAGAACGGGGCGGAATATGAGCCGGTCTGGCAGGACTGGATCGTCGTCATGGACCAGCTGACGATCCCGGTTGGCGTCAAGGACCCCGACGCCTCCTATGCGCTGATCAACGCCGCCATCGGCAAGCGCGCGCAGGAGATCATGACCGAGCAGACCTCCTACTCGCCAATCCACAAGGACGCGCAGCCGCAGGTGGACGAACTCCTGCAGAAATGGCTGACCAACACGCCCGAAAAGGTCGCGATGGGCTATCAGCAGGACATTCCCTACTGGATCGAGAACTACGACGAGGTCGAGACCAAATGGGGCGAGTTCATCGCCGGGAACTGATCCCTTCGGCGGGGCTGCGCAGGCGGCCCCGTCCTTCCCTCCGAAGGTGCCGCGATGCCCAAGCTTTTCCGCCACCCGGCCTGGCTGGTTCTGCCCGCGATCCTGCTGCTTGTGGTCGCGCTGGGCTATCCGCTTCTCCAGGTGGTGATCCGCAGCTTCACCGACCCTGAGCCGGGCCTTGGCAACTATACCTGGTTCTTCAGTCGTCCGGTGAACATGACCGTGTTCTGGCGCACCTTCGAGGTCGCCGGCTGGGTTACCGTCCTGTGCCTCGTGCTGGGCTATCCCTACGCCTGGCTGATGACGGCGGTGGGGCCGAACCTGCGGCTGCTGCTGATCCTTTGCGTGCTGGTGCCCTTCTGGGTCTCGGGCGTGGTGCGGACGCTGGCCTGGGTCATCCTGCTGCAGGACTCGGGCGTCATCAACAAGGTGATCATGGCGTTGGGCTTCGAGAAGGTGCGGCTGATCCGCACCCAGACCGGAGTCGTGATCGGCATGACCCAGGTGCTTCTGCCCTTCATGATCATGCCGCTTTACGCCGTGATGCGCGGCATCGACCTGCGCCTTGTGCAGGCGGCGCGCAGCCTTGGGGCGCGGCCGGTGCTGGCCTTCCTCCAGGTCTATCTGCCGCTTTCGCTGCCGGGGGTCTTCGGCGGCGCGGTGATCGTCTTCATCCTGGGCCTCGGCTTCTACATCACGCCCGCGCTTCTGGGCGGGCCGCGGGCCACCATGCTGTCGACGCTGGCCCAGCAGCAGGTGCTGCAACAGCTGAACTGGGGCAAGGGCGGCGCCATGGGGGTGATCCTCCTCGCCTCGACTCTGGTGCTGCTGGCAATCGCCGCCCGCTTCACCCGCCGGCGCTACCAGATCTCGGGAGGCAGCAAGTGACCCGCCTGCAACGCATCCTGATCTGGATCTTCTGCGCCGGAGTGGCCCTCTGGCTGGTCGCGCCGACGCTGGTGATCGTGCCGATCTCGTTTGCCGAGAAGAAGTCGCTGGCCTTCCCGCCCGACGGCTTTTCGCTGCAATGGTATGCCAACATCCTGAACAGCCCGGACTGGTCGGGCAGCATCGTCAGCTCGCTGAAGATCGCGGCCATCGTCGCGGTGGTCGCGACGGTGATCGGCACGCTGGCCGCCATCGGCCTGGCCAGGATGAAGGCCGGGGCAGGGGGCATCCTGCGCGCCATCCTGATCACGCCGATGATCGTGCCCGGCGTGGTGCTGGCGATCGGCATTTATGCCGTCTACCTGGACCACCAGATGGTCGGCACGCTGGTGGGCTATGTGCTGGCCCATTCGATGCTGGCGATCCCCTTCGTGATCATCGCCGTCGGGGCCAGCCTGGCCGTCTTCGACACCCGGCTCGAGACGGCTGCGGCCAGCCTTGGCGCCTCGCGCATCACCACCTTCTTCACGGTGACCCTGCCGCTGATCGCCCCCGGCATCCTGTCGGGTCTTCTCTTCGCCTTCGTCACCTCGTTCGACGAGGTGATCGTGGCCCTCTTCATCAACAGCCCGACGCTGAAGACCCTGCCGGTGCAGATCTTCGCCAGCATGACCCGCGATTCCGATCCCACGGTCGCCGCGGTGGGGACGCTGATCTTCGTGCTGACCTCGTTCACCATCGCTGTCGGGCTCTGGCTTGGCACAAGACGGAGACGCTCCTGAACATGGATGCAAAACAACGCGGCGCCGCAGTCGACATCCGCGACGTCACCAAGACCTACGGGACTTTCACCGCGCTCGACAATGTCAGCCTGCGGATCGAGGCGGGCCAGTTCATGACCTTCCTCGGCCCCTCCGGCTCGGGCAAGACGACGACGCTGAACGTGATCGCCGGTTTCACCGACCTGACGGCGGGCGAGATCCTGATCGGTGATCGATCGGTCGGCAACCTGCCCGCGCACAAGCGCAACGTGGGCGTGGTGTTCCAGCATTACGCGCTGTTCCCGCACATGACGGTGGCCGGGAACGTCGAATACCCGCTGAAGCTGCGCAAGCTGCCCAAGGCCGACCGCGTCCGGCGCGTGGCGGCGGCGCTGGCGATGGTGCATCTGACCGACTTCGCCCACCGCTACCCGGCCGAGCTTTCGGGCGGCCAGCAGCAGCGCGTGGCACTGGCCCGCGCCATGGTCTTCGACCCGCCGCTCCTGTTGATGGACGAGCCGCTGGGCGCGCTGGACAAGAAGCTGCGCGAATGGCTGCAGCTGGAGATCAAACGCATCCACCGCGAGCTGGGGACGACCTTCGTCTACGTCACCCACGACCAGGAGGAGGCGCTGGCGCTGTCCGACCGGATCGCCGTGTTCAACAAGGGAAGGATCGAGCAGGTCGGCTCGGGCCGCGACCTTTACGAACGCCCCGAGACGCTGTTCGTCGGCCGCTTCATCGGCGAATCCACCGTGCTGGCGGGCATGCATGAGACACGGGGGGACGAGACGGCGATCAAGGTGGGCGAGCAATGGGTCGCCGTCCCCGGACGTCCGGCGGGCAGCGGTCCGCAGGCCCTGCTTTTGCGGCCCGAGCGGATCACCCTCAACCGCCCCGGCACCGGCGCGGCGGCGGGGGCCAACACGCTTCCCGCCCGCGTGACCGAGGCGATCTATCTCGGCTCGGGCGTGAAATACGAGGTGACGCTGGCCGACGGCACCCGCGGCATCGTCCGCATGACACTTGCGGAAGACCATTTCGCCCTTGGCGACCCGGTCGAGGTCGCCTGGCAGAAACAGGATGCCCGCCTGCTGGCCGATGACGGCAGCAGCCTCGCGGCCCAATCGGGAGAGGACAAATGAACGCGACCGTCGCACGCAACGGGGATGTCTCGTTCTGGTATGCCCAGATGGGCGGCACGCCCGGCTATCGCCCGCCGCTGCCGGGCGACCGCAGCGTGGACGTCTGCATCATCGGCGCGGGCTATACCGGCCTCTGGACCGCCTGGTACCTCAAGACCCTGCAACCCGACCTTTCCGTCGCCGTGGTCGAGCGCGAGTTCGCGGGCTTCGGTGCCTCGGGCCGCAACGGCGGCTGGCTGACCGGCGGCTTCAGCTGGAGCCGCGAGAAATACCTGGCCGGGGGCGGCACGCGCGAGGGCGTGATCGCCATGGGCCACGCCCTGCGCGGCACCGTGGCCGAGGTGATGCGCGTCGCCGAGGAGCAGGGCATCGCCGCCGACATCCTGCCGACGGACGGCCTGACCGTCGCCTGCACCCCGGCGCAGTTGCAGCGGATGCGCGAGACCTATGAGGAGGAGATCGCCTGGGGCACGCCGAAGACCCGGATCGAGATGATCGGCGGCGAGGAGATGCGCGCCCGGATCAAGGTCAAGGACGCCATGGGCGCGCTGGTCACCCATGGCGTGGCCAGGGTCCAGCCCGCCAAGCTGGCCCGGGGCCTTGCCGCCGCGGTAGAGCGTCTGGGAGTGCAGATCTGGGAACAGACCACCGTCACCGGGATGGAGAAGGGCCGCGTCCATACCGACCGCGGCACGGTGACCGCCCCGGTGATCGTCCGCGCGACCGAGGGCTTCACCCCCGGCCTGCCCGGCCAGTCGCGCAAGATCCTGCCGCTGAACAGCGCCATCGTGGTGACCGAGCCGGTGCCGGAAACCGTCTGGCAGCAGATCGGCTGGAACGGGTATGAGCTTCTGGGCGACGCCTCGCACACCTATTCCTACGCGCAGCGCACGGCCGACAACCGCATCGCCATGGGCGGGCGTGGGGTGCCCTACCGCTTCGGCAGCAAGACCGACCTGCGCGGCCAGACCCAGGACGCGACCATCGACAAGCTGCAGGGCATCCTGCGCCGCCTGTTGCCCGAGGCCGCCGACCTGAAGCTTTCGCATGGCTGGTGCGGCGTCCTCGGCGTGCCGCGCGACTGGTGCGCCAGCGTGGGCTTTGACCGGAAGTCGGGCATGGCCTGGGCCGGCGGCTATGTCGGGCTGGGTGTCTCGACCTCGAACCTTTCGGGGCAGACGCTGGCCGACCTGATCCTTGGCCGCGATACCGGGCTTGTCACCCTGCCCTGGGTGAACCGCAAGGTCCGCGAATGGGAACCCGAGCCCTTCCGCTGGCTGGGCGTGCACGGCATGTACCAGCTTTACTACCGCGCCGACGCGCAAGAGGCCCGGTCCGGCGGCGTGCGGACCTCGGCCCTGGCCAAGCTGGCCAACAAGCTTACCGGACGTTGAAAGGACCCAGAATGATCGACCTGTCAGGATTTCTTGCCCTTGCGGGCATGGAGCTGGACGATTTCGCGCCCAAGCCCACCACCATCGAAGGCGACCAGAAAGAGGCGACCCGGACGCTCTGGCAATCGCCCGACGGCAAGCTGGAGATCGGCATCTGGGAATGCACCCCCGGCCGTTTCACCGCCGACCGCTCGCAGGCGGCCGAGTTCTGCCATTTCCTCTCCGGCTCGGTCGAGATGCGCCATGCCGACGGCCGGGTAGAGCGGCTGGGGCCCGGCGATGCCCTGATGCTGCCGCGCGGCTGGAAGGGCGAATGGCGCCTCCTGGAGCAGACGCGCAAGATCTATGTCTTCTACACCGGCTGAATGAAAAAGGGGGAGGACCCTGCGGCCCTCCCCCCAGGCATCGCATGGCCGGTCTTACGCCGGCACCGCAACCCCCGAGCCCTGCCGCGTCCCCTTGCGCCCCTCGCGCAGGTAGCGGGCATAGCCCAGATCCGAGGCCTCGATCTCGGCCCGGCGACCGCTGACGATATCCGCCAGAACCCGGCCCGAGCCGGCGGCCATGGTCCAGCCCAGCGTCCCGTGCCCGGTGTTCAGGAACAGGTTCTCGATCGGCGAGCGCCCGACGACCGGGGTTCCGTCCGGCGTCATCGGTCGCAGCCCGCACCAGAAGCTCGCCTGCGACTGGTCGCCCGCGCCGCCGAACAGATCTTCGACCGAATGGGTCAGGGTCGCCTGGCGCTTGGCCTTCAGGCTCATGTCGAAACCCGCGATCTCGGCCATGCCGCCGACGCGGATCCGGTCGCCCAGCCGGGTGATCGCGATCTTGTGCGTCTCGTCCATCACCGTCGAAACCGGGGCGCGGCCCTCGTCCACGATCGGAACCGTGATCGAATAGCCCTTCACCGGATAGACCGGCAGCTTGATCCCGAAGCGGGCCACCAGCATCGGCGAATAGGATCCCAGCGCCACCACGAAGGCATCCGCCGTCACCCGGCCCGCGCTGGTCCGGGCCGCGACGATCCGGCCGCCCTCGGCCTCCAGCCCGTCGATCCCCACGCCATAGCGGAAGGTCACGCCCTGCGCCTCGGCCATCTGCGACAGGCTTTGCGTGAACTTGAAGCAATCGCCGGTCTCATCCCCCGGCAGCCGCAACCCGCCCGCAAGCTTGTGCTTCGCCGCCGCCAGGCCCGGCTCGGCCGCGACGCACTGGTCGGCGTCCAGCACCTCGAACGGCACGCTGTCCGCCTTCAGCACCGCGATGTCCTTCTCGGCCGCCGCCACCTGCTTTTCGGTGCGGAACAGCTGCAGCGTGCCCTGGGTCCGCTCGTCGTACGAAATCCCGGTTTCGGCCCGCAGCTCCATCAGGCAGTCGCGGGAATATTCCGCCAGCCGCACCATCCGGCTCTTGTTCACCGCATAGGCCGAGGCGGTGCAGTTCATCAGCATCCGCGCCATCCAGCTGATCTTGGCCCAGTCCGGGCGCGGCTGGACGATCAGCGGCGCATGTTCCTGGAACATCCACTTGATCGCCTTGACCGGAATGCCCGGCGCCGCCCAGGGCGAGGCATAGCCGGGGCTGATCTCGCCCGCGTTGGCGAAAGAGGTCTCCAGCGCCGGGGCTGGCTGACGGTCGATCACCGTCACCTCATGCCCGGCCCTGGCCAGATACCAGGCCGATGTCACCCCGATCACGCCTGCGCCAAGCACCACGACTTTCATGTCAGCCATCCGCCAGAATTTTCCGATGCATTGCAGAATACGTCTGTCCTCTGCGAAGTTCTTGGGGATTTCTGGTTTGATTCGCTGAGAATAGCGAAGGAATTTGCTTGAAAATGGAAAACAGGCGAATAATTCTCCCCAGGTCGGCGAATCCCGCAGCAGAGCCTTGCGCCCTCACGCGCAATCACGCATCGGCACGTCCTTGCAAACCCGTCTCGCCGGGGGTGCAAGCCGCCCGGGCCGCCGCTATATATCCGGCATGAACCGTCGCTTCGCCCTTCTGGCCCCGCTCGCCTTCCTCCTGCCGCTGCCCGCAGCGGCCGAGAAGATTCCGCTTGGCACCATCTCGGACTATCTGAACGGCCTGACGACGGTCGAGGCCGACTTCACCCAGGTCAACTCCGACGGCTCGATCTCGACCGGCAAGATCTACATCCGCCGCCCTGGCCGCGTGCGCTTTGAATATGCGCCGCCCGACCGCAGCCTGGTGATCGCCGGGGGCCAGCAGGTTGCGGTCTTCGACGCCAAGTCGAACCAGCCACCCGAGCAATATCCGCTGAAGCGCACGCCCCTGAACCTGATCCTGGCCGAGAACATCGACCTGTCCCGCGCCAAGATGGTCGTGGGCCATACCGAGGATGGCACCTCGACCCGCGTCCGCGCGCAGGATCCCGAGACCCCGGAATACGGCACGATCGAGCTGGTCTTCACCTCGAACCCGGTCGAGTTGCGGCAATGGATCATCACCGACGATCTCGGCCAGCAGACCACCGTGGTCCTGGGCGAGTTGAAGAAGGGCGGCAGCATGGGTGCGCGGCTTTTCGACATCTCGGCCGAGATGAAGCGGCGCGGGAACTAGGCCAAAGGCAAGCGAAACAGGCGCAAAGGCAGGCGTCCCGCACTGCGGACCTGCCCCGCGCCGCTCCGGGTCAGCGGCAATAGGCCAGCTGGCCGCGATACATCTCGGACCGCCGGCCCACGGCGGCGGCCACCTCGACCAGCCAGGGCTTGCCCAGGTGCGACTGGTTGGCATAGCCCTTCCGCCCCTCGTGATAGGCGAGGTACTGGGCCTCGGCATCGGCCTTTGAGATCCCCAGTGTCCGGCTGGATTCGTCCATGTACCAGCCCATGAAATCGGTCGCCGCGGCGATGTCGTCCCGCTTTGCCCGCCGCCCGCCGCCGCTGTGCTGGTATTCCTCCCAGGTCGCGTTCAGCGCCTGGCTATAGCCATAGGCCGTGCTCTGGCGCCCCATGGGGATCACCCCCAGCGCGAAGGTATGCGGGGTGCGCGCGTTGCCGATGAACTTCGATTCCTGATAGATCGTCGCCATCTGCACATGCACCGGAATGCCCCAGCGCCGCTCGGTCCGCTCCATCGCCCGCAGATACTGCGGCCGTTCGCGGATGATCGCGCATGCATCGTCCAGCTGCCTGGGCGCCGAATAATTGCCGCCGCCCCCGCATGACGCAAGGAACGCCACCAACAGCGACGCACGGAGAAACCTGCTCATCTGCCCCTCGTGCCCGTTCTTCTTTTGGCCGCAGGATACCGCAAGCCCGGGGGCGATGAAATGGGGAACTCCACGCCCTGCGATCATAAAACCGACAGCCGCGACTGTCGGTGCAGGCCCCACACACTGTTTCCACCGATTCGGCGCAGCTTGGTGGACAGGGCCGCCCCATCGGCGTAATTATCGCGCATGGGGATCGCACAGATGTTCACCGCCCACGCCAAGTATCACCTGGGCCAGGTGCTCCGTCATCGGAAGCACCCGTTTCGTGGCGTCGTCTTCGATGTGGATGCGATATTCTCGAACACCGAGGAATGGTACCACAACATCCCCGAGGACAGCCGTCCCGCCAAGGACCAGCCCTTCTACCATCTGCTCGCCGAGAATGGCCAAAGCTACTATGTCGCCTATGTCTCCGAACAGAACCTCATCCCGGACGAGACGGGAGAGCCAGTGGACCATCCCGATCTCGGCGATCTTTTCGGAGATTTCCAGGATGGGTGCTATCCGGTGACCTTCCAGCTCAACTGACGCTTAACGCTTTTCCCCTAGCCTGCAGGAAATGCAGCCAGGGGAACCAAGATGCAGCTGAAAACCCAGACAAGACCCAGGGTCCTGACCGTCTCGGTGATGGAGGACCGGATCGACGCCGCCACCGCCATCCAGTTCAAGGAACGGATGCGCGAGGTCACCGGGACCGGAGACCAGCGCGTGGTGCTCGACCTGGCCCGTGTCCGCTTCCTGGATTCCAGCGGTCTCGGCGCCATCGTCGCGGTGAAGAAGATGCTCGGCCCCGACCGCCCGCTGGAGCTTTCGGGGCTGACCGCCACCGTCGAAAAGGTCTTTCGCCTGACGCGGATGGATTCGATCTTCACCATCCACTCCTCGGTCGAGGTTGCCGTTTCGCATGCCCCCGGCACCTGACCCCTTCGCCCAGGCCGACACCCACGACCTGGTGATCCGGGCCGAGCCTGCTTCGGTCCGGGCCGCGCTCCGGTGCGTCACCGCCTCGCCGCCGGTCGTCGACCTTGCCCCCGATCTGCGCTCCACGGTCGAACTCGTGCTGGCCGAGGTGCTGAACAACGTCGCCGAACATGCCTATGCCGATCTGGAGGGCCATGTCGCGGTCACAGTCGCGCTGCATCCCGGGGCGCTCTGGTGCGAGGTGGTGGATGAGGGGGCATCCATGCCCGGTGGCTTCCTGCCCGAAGGCAGGTTGCCGCAGACCGACCTTCCCGGGACCGACCTGCCCGAGGGCGGCTTCGGCTGGCACCTGATCCGCAGCATGACCCGCGATCTGCAATACCGGCGGCGGCGGGGCACGAATCGGCTGAACTTCCTCATTCCCCTGGTCGAGGATGCCTGACCTCTCGACTTGTCGCGAAGCGTCCCGGATTTGCCGCAGTCCATTCGCCTTTCCGCCGCGGCTTCCGGCGATGGTCCGGCCGTGGCCTTATTGGCCGCGCTGGCACCCGGATCATCTGCCCCCATCATCTCCGGGTGCCAGCCGTCCTTGCACTCCCGACCGTCCCGGCCCTAGGGTTGGCGCGAACCATCGGGGGACCAGATGCGCGACCTTCACCTTCCCGGCCGCTCGGCCGTCTATGCCCGGAACGGCATGGCGGCGACCTCGCACCCGATCGCGGCGCAGGTTGCGGTCGAGGTGCTGAAAGCCGGCGGCAACGCGGCCGATGCCGCCATCGCCGGCGCCATGATCCTCAACATCGCCGAGCCGCAGATGACCGGGATCGGCGGCGACTCTTTCATCCTCTTGAAACCCCCGGGATCCGAGGAGATCGTCGCCCTGAACGGCTCCGGCCGCGCGCCAAGGGGTCTGAACGCCGCCGAGCTGCGTGCCCGTGGCCTGACCGCCATGCCGATCCGGGCCATCGAATCGGTCACCCTCCCCGGCGCGGTGGATGCCTTCTGCCGCCTGAACGCCGATTACGGGCTGAAATCGCTGGACGAAATCCTTACCCCCGCCATCCACTATGCCGAGGAAGGCATTCCCGTCGCCCCCCGCGTCGCCTTCGACTGGGTCGACGACCTGCCCTGCCTGAAGGGGGCCGCCCGCGACTTCTACAGCTTCGGCGGCAAGGCCCCGGCCGTGGGCCAGATCTTCCGCGCCCCCGGCCAGGCCGAGGTCCTGCGCCGCATCGCGCGCGAAGGCCGCGCCGGATTCTATCAGGGCGAAGTGGCCGAGGACATGATCACCTCGCTGCAGGCCCTGGGCGGCACCCACACGCTGGACGACCTCGCCGCCACCGCCTGCGACTACACCACCCCGGTCGCCGGCCCCTACCAGGGGGTCGAGCTGGTCGAGCATCCGCCGAACGGCCAGGGCGCGACGGCGATCCTTCTGCTCAACATCCTCCGCCATTTCGACATCGCGTCGATGGATCCCTTCGGCAGCCAGCGCGCCCATATCGAGGCCGAGGCGACGAAACTCGCCTATGACGCCCGCAACCGCTTCATCGCCGATCCCGACCACACCAGCCGCCTCGCGCATATGCTGGAGCCCGGAACCGCCGCGAAGCTGGCCGCGCTGATCGACCCGAAGCAGGCGATGCCGCAAGCCGCCCCCCTGGCCGAGGCCGTGCATCGCGACACGATCTACATCACCGTCGTCGACCGCGACCGGATGGCGGTCTCGCTGATCTATTCGATCTTCTGGGGCTTCGGCGCGGGCCTCGCCTCCTCCAGGTTCGGCATCAACTTCCAGAACCGCGGCGCGGGCTTCACCCTGGCCGAAGGCCACCCGAACGAGGCCGGCGGCGGCAAGCGCCCGATGCACACCATCATCCCCGGCATGATCCGCCAGAACGGCCGCGTCACCATGCCCTTCGGCGTGATGGGCGGCGCCTACCAGCCCTGCGGCCACGCCCGCTTTGTCTCGAACCTCACCGATTTCGGCATGGACCCGCAGGAGGCGATCGACGCGCCCCGTTCTTTCTCAAGCGCCGAGGGAATGGAGGTCGAGCGCGGCTATTCCGACCAGGTCCGCGCCGAGCTTGCCGCCATGGGCCACAAGGTCGTGATCCCCGAGGTGCCGCTGGGCGGCGGCCAGGCAATCGGCATCGACGGCGACCTCTTGGTCGGCGCCTCGGATCCCAGAAAGGATGGCTGCGCCCTTGGCTACTGAACCCGACCGCCCCGCGATCACCCAGGCGATCCGCGCCCTCACCCATGGCGAGACGGATACCGTCGCGCTGATGGCCACCATGGCCTGCGAGATCCACCACGCCCACCCGTTCTGCGACTGGACCGGATTCTACCGCGTCACCGCGCCCGGGCTTCTGAAGATCGGGCCCTACCAGGGCGGCCATGGCTGCCTTGTCATCCCGTTTTCAAGGGGCGTCTGCGGGGCCGCCGCCCGCACCGGCCAGGTCCAGAACGTGCCCGACGTCGACGCCTTTCCCGGCCATATCGCCTGTTCCTCCTCGACGAAATCCGAACTCGTCCTCCCGGTCTGGAACGGGAGGGGAGACCTCCTCGGCGTCCTCGACCTCGACAGCAACGCCCCTGCCGCCTTCACCAGGGCCGACGAGGATTGGCTCATCCCCCTCCTCGCCGAGGTCTTCCGCGACGCGACCTGAACAATTCGACTAAAATTGTGCTTCCTCCTGGCATAAATACTCGACGGGGGGCTGGGGGTGTGAAACCCCCAGCCGCCAGCCACGGAGCATGACGGCAGGACGACAGATGACCACCATCACCCTCCTTGACGGCGGCATGGGCCAGGAACTGGTCGCCCGCGCCGGCGCCGACCCCGGTCCGCTCTGGGCCACGCGGGTGATGCTCGACCACCCCGGCCTGGTCCGGGCCATTCACGAGGACTATTTCGCCGCCGGGGCCAGCCTCGCCACCACCAACACCTACAACATCCTGCATGACCGGCTGCTTCCCCAGGGCCTTGATCACCTCTACCACGCCCTGCACCTCCGCGCCCTGGCCGAGGCGCATGAGGCCCGCGCCGCCGCCGGGCGCGGGCTGATCGCGGGCTCCATGGGGCCGCTGGGCGAGAGCTACCGCCCCGACCTGACCCCGCCGGTCGAGGTTTCCGCCGCGCTCTACGCCGAGAAGGCCCGCCTTCTCGCCCCGCATGTCGACCTGCTCCTGATCGAGACCATCTCCTCGCTCGACCTCGCCCGGGGCGCCCTGAAGGGTGCGCGGACCACCGACCGGCCCGTGTGGCTGAGCGTCTCGGTGCAGGACCGCGATGGCACGCGCCTGCGCTCCGGCGAACCCGTGGCCGCGCTGGCCGATGTCCTGTCCGAAACCCCCGCCGATGCCGTCCTCGCCAACTGCTCGATGCCCGAGGCGATGTCTGCCGCCCTGGTCGAACTCAAGCGGCTCGGCCTCCCTTTCGGGGCCTATGCGAACGGCTTTTCCGAGATCACGCCTCACAGCCACGGCACCTCCGCCCCCGCCTATGGTGCCCGCCACGACCTGACGCCCGACCGCTACGCCGACTTCGCGCTCGGCTGGGTCGCGCAGGGCGCCACCCTGATCGGCGGCTGCTGCGAGGTCGGCCCGGCCCATATCCGCCATCTCCATGCCCGCCTCACGGCCGAAGGTCACGTCATTGCATAAGCCCTCGCTGATCCCCGACTTCGCCTATGACCCGCCCGACACCCCGCTCGCCATCCTGCACGAGGATGCGGCCATCCTGGTCCTGGACAAGCCGGCCGGCCTTCTCACCGTGCCCGGCAAGCTGGAGAACCGGCAGGATTGCCTGATCGCCCGCCTGCAGGCCGCGCGCTGGGACGCGCTTCTGGTGCATCGGCTGGATTGCGACACCTCGGGCGTGATCATCTTCGCCCGCACCAAGCAGGCGCAGGGCTTCCTCGGGCAGGAGTTCGAGCAGCGCCGGGCGCAGAAGACCTATGTCGCGCGGCTGAAGGGCCGAATCGCGGGCGAGAGCGGCACCGTCGACCTGCCGCTTGGCAGCGACTGGGACTATCGCCCGCGCCAGAAGGTCGACCATGCGCATGGCCGCCCGGCGCAGACCGACTGGCAGGTCATCGGGCGCGGCCCGGACGAGACCCGCGTCCGCCTCACGCCGCATACCGGGCGCAGCCACCAGCTCCGCGTCCACATGCTGGCGCTCGGGCATCCGATCCTCGGCGACCAGATCTATGCGCCCGAGACCAGGGCCGCCCATCCCCGCCTGATGCTGCATGCCGAGACGCTGTCCCTGCACCACCCGACCGCCGGCGAGCGGGTCAGCTTCACCGCGCCCGTGCCCTTCTGACCCCGGCGCAGGATGGGTGATTCACCCACCCTGCCGCCGCACGGTCAGAGCGCGAGTCCCAGCTTCCGCCCCTCATGGAAGGCATAGGCCGCCAGCCGGGGCGCCGTGCAATCGCCGATCCGGTGCATCACTTTCCCGGCAATCGCCTCGGGCAGCGGATCGAAAGCCCGGTTCGTCGTCGCCATCACCAGACCCGAGGCCGGGATCACCTCCTCCGCGCCGGTCAGGAACGACCGCACCGTCACCCCGTTGCCGTGCCAGCGCACCAAACGGTGTTCGGGCAGCATCCGTGCGCCCAGGGCCCCCAGCCGCCGCCGCACCACGCCATCGGCGGCGGTCCGCGCCAGTTCCTTGCCCACATAGGGCTCCGGCGTCACGATGGTCACCTTCTTCCCGGCCTCGGCCAGCGCCCAGGCCGTGCCAACCCCGCGCCAGTTCGACCCCTCGTCATAGACCACCACCGCATCGCCCAGCCGCGCCTCGCGCCGCAGCACCGCCTCGGGCGACCACACGCCCCCCGCCTCGATCCCCGGCAGCGACGTCTCTCCGGGCACCCAGCGTTGAAACCCCGTCTCGTCGGGCAACGACCCCGTCGCCACGATCACAACCTCCGCCGGGTGTTCCGCAACCTCCGCCTCGTCGAGGAAGGTGTTCAGCCGCAGCCGCACGCCCAGTTTGTCGAACTGCCGCTCGTACCAGTCCATCAGCTCCAGGATCTGCCCGCGTCGCGGCTGCATCCCCGCCAGCCGGAACTGCCCGCCCACCACCGGCGCAGCCTCCACGATCTCCACCCGGTGCCCGCGCTCGGCCGCGACCCGCGCCGCCTCCAGCCCCGCCGGGCCCGCGCCCACCACCAGCACATCCTTCGCCACGGCCGCAGGCGAAAACCGATCCCCGCCCCATTCGAACTCCCGCCCGGCACTCGGGTTGATCAGGCAGGAAATCCAGTAGTCCCGCGACCGCCGCCCCCAGCACATCTGGTTGCAGGAAATGCAGCCCCGCACGTCCTCCGCTCGCCCCTCCGCCACCTTCCGCGCCAGATGCGGATCGGCGATCTGCCCCCGGACGATCGACACCAGATCGGCAAGGCCCGAGGCGATGATCGCCTCGCCATTCTCCGGCGTCCTGACCCCGGCCTCCGAGGTGACGACCGCATGTTTCAGCACGCCCTTCAGCTGCTGCGTCAGCGGCGTCGTCAGCTTTTCGCCATGGGTGAAGGGCGGGATGATCGCCTCGAACTCGAGGTAAGACCCGGCCCCGACCGTCACGTAATCCACATGCCCCGTCCGGTCATGCAACTCCAGGATCTCGCACAGGGCCTCGGCCCCCAGGGTCACCTCGTAGGCCGTGGAATAGCTGACCGCCAAACCGACGATGAACTCCTCGCCACAAGCCCGCCGCACCCGCTCGATCAGCTCGCGCGAAAACCGCGTGCGCCCCTCCAGCGACCCGCCCCACTGGTCGGTGCGCTGGTTCGACCAGGGCGTCCAGAACTGGTCCACCAGCGAGTGATAGGCCCCCCAGACCTCCACCCCCTGAAACCCCGCCGCCTTGGCCCTGACCGCCGCCGCGACATGGGCTTCCAGCAGTTCCTCGACCTCCGCCCCCGTCATCGCATGCGAGCCGTCGCTGTCATGGTAGGACGGCCCGCCCGAGGGCGACCAGTGCGGCGCGAAGCTCAGGTCGGAATCGCCATGCGCACCGATGTGGTAAAGCTGCTGGATGATCACCGCGCCCGCGTCCTTCACCTCGTCGGTGATGGTGCGATAGGCCGGGATCACCCGGTCGTCGGAATGCAGGATATTGCCCCGCGTCAGCACCCCGGTCCGATGCACCGGCACCGGCTCGGCCACCACCATCGCCGCGCCGCCCAGCGCGCGTTCCAGCAGATACTTGCCGAAACGCGGGCCGGGCATGCCCTGGTCGGACATGTTGTTGGTATGCGCGCCAAAGACGATGCGGTTCCGCAGCGTCTGGTCGCGCAGTTTCAGGGGGGACATCAGTCGAGGGTGCTGGGTCATGGGGGCCTCCATTCGCCCCCATGTCAGCGAATCTCGACACTTGTGTCAAGTTTTTCGAAACGGTGCGGCAAGGCTCAATTTTCTTCGAAGAAAATTGCAAAACTCTTCGAAGAGTTTTGGCCCCTGACGAACCGTTGCGCGCTACTCCGCCGCCACGTCCCAGCCGGAAATCGCCTTGACCTCCAGGAACTCCTCGATCCCCCAGGCCCCGCCCTCGCGCGCCCGACCGCTGGCCTTGACCCCGCCGAACGGAGCCCCGGCCCCCCGCGACTTGCCGTTCATCTCCACCATCCCGGCCCGCAACTGCCGCGCCAGCCGGTTCCGCCGCGCGCCATCCTGCGACTGGACATAGTTGGTCAGCCCGTAAGGCGTGTCGTTGGCGATCCGCACCGCCTCGGCCTCGGTCTCGAAGGGGATCATGCACAAGACCGGCCCGAAGATCTCCTCGCGCTCGATGGTCATTCCCGGCACCACGTCGGCAAAGACCGTCGGGCGGACGTAGAAGCCCTTGTTCATTCCCTCCGGCAGGCCAAGCCCGCCCGCCACCAGCCGCGCACCCTCGTCGATGCCCTTCTGGATGTAACCCTGGATCTGGTCCCACTGCCGCTTGTTCACCACCGGCCCGATCTGCTTTCCCGGCTCGCTGGCGGGGGCGACCTTGATGCTGCTGGCCACTTCGGCCGCGATCTCCACCGCCCGGTCGTAATAGCTCCGCTCCACCAGCATCCGCGACGGCGCGTTGCAGGACTGGCCCGAGTTGTTCATCAGATGCCGCACCCCACGCTCCACCGCGCGGTCGTCGGCGTCGGCGAAGACCAGGTTCGCCCCCTTGCCGCCCAGCTCCAGCGTCACCCGCTTCAGCGTCTGCGCCGCCGCCACCGAGATCGCCCTCCCGGCCCGGGTGCTGCCGGTAAAGCTGATCATCTCGACGTCCGGGTGGCTGGACAGCCGTGTCCCCACCCCCGCGCCATCGCCGTTCACCAGGTTGAACACGCCGGCGGGCACGCCCGCGTCATGGCAGAATTCGGCGAACAGCATCGAGGACAGCGGCGCCTCCTCGGACGGTTTCAGCACACAGGTGCAACCCGCCAGCAGCGCCGGGATCACCTTCAGCGTCACCTGGTTCATCGGCCAGTTCCAGGGCGTGATCAGCCCGACCACCCCGATCGGCTCCAGCGCGATCATCGTGTCCGGCGCATGCGGACCGAGCGGCCTGATCCATTCGACATGATCGAAGGCGCGCAGGAAGTTCTTCAGATGCCACGGCAGGCACTCCGCCTGATCGTCCCGCGCCATGTCGATCGGCGCGCCCATCTCCAGGCTGATCGCCTTCGCCATCTCTTCCTTGCGCAGCTGGTACTGTTCCAGGATCCCCTCCACCACCCGGCGCCGCTCGGCCGGGGGCGTCGCGGACCAGCCGGGCAGCGCGGCCTTGGCGGCGGCGACGGCGGCGTCGGTGTCCGCCTCGCCGCCCAGCGAGATCACCGCGCAGACCTCCTCGGTCGAGGGGTCGATGACCGGGCAGTCGCGCGCGACCTCTGGGGCGACCCAGGCGCCGTTGATATAGAACTCACGCTTGGTGATCATGATCCGGTCCTTTCAGGAATTTGATCATATTCTGACAGGCCGGCCCTGCCGGGGCAAGGGCCTGCCCCGTTGTCAGGCCGAAAACGGCCGCACCATCGTGGTCGCGGCCGAGAACCCGAACAGATAGCCCAAAAGCCCCAGCCGCTGCGAGCGGGTGGCGACAAAGCCGTGCCTTTCGTACAGCGCCCTGGCGCGCCAGTTGGTGTCGATCACATCCAGCCGCACCGCCGGATAGCCGCGCTCCTGCGCCTCGTTGCACAGCGCGGCGAGAAGCATCGAGCCGACCCCCTTGCTGCGCTGCGCCCGGGTGACGCTGATCCCGTCGATCAGGAAGCAGTCGTTGTCCACCTCGCGCCCCAGCGCCCACAGCAGCCCGCCGCGCCAGCGCCCGCCGAACCGGCCATAGATGCCGGTCAGGTCGTCCCAGCTGCCCCCGGCAAAGCTGCCTCCCGGAATCTTGTAGCCGGCGATGCCGATCAGCCGTCCGTCGCCGTCCAGCGCGGCGAAGCACAGGTCGGTGCGGATCACCCGCTCGAAATAGGCCAGCGCCAGCGGCTCCGGCCCCATGACCCGGCCCAGCTTGCCGCCGAAAGCCTCCCAATACAGCAGCGCCGCTTCCCGGCGCAGACCCTCGTGCAGGCCGTGATAGATCGTCACGCCCATCCCGAGGCCTCGGCCAGAAGGGGGACGTGCCCGGCCCCAAGGATCCAGCCCTCCTCCTCCGCCCCCTCCGGCGCGTCGAACAGGGGCGCCAGCCGACCCTCCCGCGCCAGAAGATGCAGCGCCCGCGACAAGAGCCGGACTTGCGCCTGATCGGCCGGCAGCCCCTCGGCATTGGCCAGGATCGCCACCGGCCCCGCCAGCAGCGAGGGATAGACCTCGGCCAGCACCACCGGGGCCTCCGGCGCGTCGAAGGGCCAGACCGAGACATCGGGCCGCTGCGACAGCCGGTGGATCATCGGCAGGCCCAGCAGGCTTTGCGACCCGACCGAGCCGGGATTGAACAGCATCCAGGGGCTTTTCGCCCCCCGGACCGCCACCTCGGCCGCGCGGATCTCGGCCAGGCCGAGCGCCGCATAATCGATGCCGTGGCGGCGGAAGGGCAGGCCGGGCCAGCTTTGCCCGCTTGGATGGCTCCAGAACGGGCCGGGACCCTCGGGGAAGGCCGCGTTGATGCGGGCGGCCACGGCAAAGCGGTTGTTGCGGTTCTCGGGCGTGTCGGTGATCTCGCGCGCCAGCCACTCCCAGACCGCGCGCACATCGCCGCCGGTCAGACGGGCCGCAAAGCCGGCGGGATAACCCATGGCGAAGTCGAAGCCGACCAGCAACCGCAACCCGTCGGCGCGGGCGGTGTCGATCAGCGTCACCAGCTGCGCCTCGGCCCCCGCGCGGGTGCGATGGTGCCACTCGGCCCCGCCCTCGGCGTCATGGCAGCCGATCCAGACGGCATTGGCCCGGTTCGTCGCGCTGGTGGGCAGGTTCGCCGCCGACCAGTCGACCACGATCACCCGGTCAAACAAGCCCGACCTCGCGCAGGATGAAATCGGCGACGGCGCGCGTATCGTTCAGGTCCAGCACCGGCACCGGCACCGCGATGGCCGCATCCGTCGCCACCGCCCGCACCAGCGGATCCTGCGGCTGGATCAGCGCCTGCCCGGTCTCCGCGCGCCAGACCTCGACCTTGCGATGGGCGTCGCGCTTGTAGCCCTCGACCAGCACCAGATCGACCGGGGCCAGCCGCGCCAGCACTGCGGGCAGTTCCGGCTCCGGCCCGCGATGCTCCACCATCAGCGCGAAACGGTCGGCCGAGGCCAGCACCACCTCGCGCGCCCCGGCGGCGCGATGGCGGAAGCTGTCCTTGCCCGGCTGGTCCAGATCCACCGAATGATGCACATGCTTGACGGTCGAGACGCTGAAGCCGCGCCTGGTGATCTCGGCCACCAGCCGCTCCATCAGGCTGGTCTTGCCCGAGTTCTTCCAGCCGATCACGCCGTAGACCCTCATTCCGCGCCTTTCAGCATCGCCTCGGCCCGGGCCAGGTCCTCGGGCCTGTTCAGGTTCAGGAAGGCGCGCGCGTCGGGGAAGGTGGCCCGCGTCGCCTGATGCGCGGCGGCAAAGCGCGTCACCTTTGCCTCGCCAGCCTCAAGGAATGCGGACAGCGCCGGGGCCAGCGCGACCGGCCAGAGGGCGGTTGCGGGATGGTCCCCGGTCGGATCGGCGGCATGGGCCAGCCCGCCCGAGGATCCCTCGGCCGCCAGCATGAGTTGCGGCACCAGATCGCCCGGCAGGAAGGGCGTATCGACAGGCGTCGAGACCAGATGCGAAGCACCCATCTCTCCGGCCCGGAGCAAAGCGGCAAGGATGCCGGACAGCGGCCCCTGCGGCCGGGCATCCGGCAGAACGGGGCAGTCCAGCCCCGCGAACCGCGCCGGATCGCCATTGGCCGAGATCAGCACCCGCTCCACCTGCGGCTCCAGCCGGTCAAGGACATGGGCGATCAGCGGCCGCCCGGCCAGGGGCAGGAACGCCTTGTCCGCGCCTCCCATGCGGCGACCTTCTCCTCCGGCGAGGATGACCCCGAATATGCGCAAATCCCAATTCCCGGTTGTCGACGGGCCAAGCCTAGCCGGTCAGGCGGCAGGCGCAAGCGGCGGGGCAGAGGTCAAAATCCTTACTCAAGGATTTTGGCCCCACCTCAACCCTCCAGCGGGTCGCCGTTGGCCTGGACCAGCAGGACGCCGTGGTTGCTGTCGTCGTCGTCGTCGGTGATCTTCCGCGTCGTCACGCCCGGCAGTTCGCCGAAGGCATCGGCAAGCTTCCTCGGATACCAGGTCGACGGCATGCTCTGGAACCCGGGCACCCCGCGCAGCACCGAAGAGGTCGCCTGCGTGCACATCGCCTTCGGCACCGCGCCATATTCCTCGACCCGCCGCAGCACGAGTTCCGCCACCTCGGGCGAGACCTGCACCTTCTGCTCGATCACGTCATAGGTCTTGCGGGCATGGTAATCGATGTAGAAGGCCAGCGCCTTGTCGGTCATCCCGAAATGCACGTCGTTGCGTTCCGGCAGCTTCGGGTGGTGCCAGGTTCCCGCCGGATCGAAGATCACCCGCTCCGAGCCGTTGACCAGGATCGCCGAATGCGCGCCCGAGCCCGAGTTCTTGTTCACCACCGTGTAAAGCGTGATCGACGTCGGCTCGTCCGAGGTGAAGCGGGCGGCCTGCACCTGCTCCTCGGGTGCCCAGACCGATTGCGCGCCGCAGGCGGTCAGGCCCGAAACGGCGGCAAGGCAAAGAAGAAGGCGCAGCATCGGGTCGCGGGTCAGGCGTTGGCCAGCGCGAGGAAGACCAGCACCGCGATCGAGAGTCCGGCGGCCCAGACCGACAGGCGGATGAAGCCCTCGAAGGTCTTTTCCTGCGCGCGAATGTCCATCGTTCCGTGCTTGTGCTCGTTGTGGTCGGCCATTTTACCGCTTCCTTGTTTGATCCCTTGTTGCCCCTTAGCCTATTCGCCGCCGCCTGTCACGGGTCGGCATCACGCCGAGGCATCGCCGGAATCGCCCCCTGTCCAGCCCGAGTTCAACTGGAACCCGATGCGGCGCGGGGCCTCCTCCTCGCCCTGCTTCGGCACCGCCCGCAGGGTCACCGACAGCTGGCTGACATGCTGGATCAACTGGGTCTTGGTGCCCGAATCGTCGCGGCCGTAGAAGCTGATGATGTCGGGATCGAAGAAGCCGATCCCCTCGATCCGCAGGATTCCGGCCTCGTCCCCCGCGAAGCCCATCGCGATCTCCTGCTCGGCGTCCAGCTCGCGCTCGAAGTCGCGGATATACATCACCAGCCGGTCATGCGCCCATTCCGCCGGGCTTTTCTGCCGCGCGGCCTTCTTTGCGGCAGGCTTCGCCGCCGGTTTCCCGGCGGGTTTCGCCGGAGCCTTCGGTGCCTTGGTCATCGCCGTTCCCATTCCCATGCCCCTGCCGGGTTCAGGGAACGCAAAACCTCGCCCCGCCGCAAGAGGCAGTTGAGATGCGCGATGGTCTCGACCAGCGCCAGCCCGTGCTGCGCGGGTCCGATCTCGCGCCGGAAAAGCGGCGCAAAGCACTCGGCCGCCGTGCGCGGGATGCGCAGGTGCTCCAGCAAGCGGTCCAGCGCCTGGTCGTGGTTTTCCACCATCTGCACCAGGCGGAAGGGCAGGCCGGTGAAGGGCAGCTTGTGGCCCGGCAGGACCAGCTGCTCCTCGCGCGCATGGGCCGCCAGCGCGCGGCAACTGTCCAGCCAGTCGGTCAGCGGGTCGGCCTCGGGCTCGGTCGGGTAGACCCCGATGTTGGCCGAGATCCCCGGCAGCAGCTGGTCGCCGCCCAGCACGATCCCGTCGTCGGACCACAGCGTCAGATGCTCGGGCGCATGGCCATGGCCGATCCGCACCAGCCAGTCGCGCCCCGCAGCCCTCAGCCGCCCACCCTCGGCCAGCCGGGTGAACCCCAGCGGCATCGGCTCCACGATGTCGGCAAAGTTGAACGGCCGCTCCTCGGCCCGCTGCGCCAGTTCCGCCGCGCTCAACCCGGCGCGGCGGTAAAAGGTCAGCGCCTCGGGCGAGGGCCGCTCCTGCACGTCCAGCACCAGCATCCGCGCGTAAAGCCAGGCGGTGCGCGTGGTCAGAAGCTCTGCCCCCCGCGACTGGAACCAGCCGACCAGCCCGACATGGTCGGGATGGTGGTGGGTCAGGATCACCCGGACCACCGGCTTGCCCCGCAGCGGGCCGGCAAGCAGCCGCTCCCAGATCGCCTTCGACCGTTTCGACGAAAGACCCGTATCCACGATGGTCCAGCCGTCGCCCTCGTCCAGCGCGAAGATGTTCACATGATCCAGCGCCATCGGCAGCGGCAGCCGCAGCCAGAGGATCCCCTCGGCCACCTCGATCGCCTGGCCCTCGGCCGGGGCGGTCTCGAACGGATGCCTGACGCCTTCGCTCATCCGGCCAGGTCCGCGGGCCGCACCGCATACAGCCCTTCGGCCCCCTCGCGCACCTGCGCCAGCAGCGCGGCATGCTCCGGCAATATCCGGCGGATCATCACCCGCGCCAGCGCCAGCCGGTCGGGATCGGCCAGCGCCGCCTTCAGATGCGCATCGCCGCCCAGCACCCTGGCGAAGGCGCGCAGATAGGGTGCCGCGCCCGCGAAACGGTCATTGAGCGGCTGGGCGACCAGCGCCTCGGTCGCCTCGCGCAGCCCCTCCGACGCCTGCCAGACCTCGCCCGCCAGGTCGGGAAAGCGCGCCCGCGCCGCCTCGGCCCCGCGCTGGACCTCGTCGATCAGGCGAAAGGCCGCCTCGCCCCCGTCCTGCATCTTGCGCCCCACCAGATCCATCGCCTGAATTCCGTTCGTCCCTTCGTAGATCGCGGTGATCCGCACGTCGCGGGCGAACTGCGCCGCGCCGGTCTCCTCGATATAGCCCATGCCGCCCTGGACCTGCATCCCCAGATGCGCCACCTCGCAGCCGATGTCGGTGCCATGCGCCTTGGCAATCGGCGTCAGAAGCGCCGCCCGCGCCTGCCAGTCCGCGCTGTCCGTGGCCTTGGCCATGTCGATCGCCACCGCGCAGGACAAGGCGATCGAGCGCGCGGCAAAGACCTCGGCCCGCATCGCCGCCAGCATCCGGCGCACGTCGGCATGCTCCAGGATCGGCCCCTCCGCCGACAGGGGCGTCGCGCCCTGGTGCCGTTCCATCGCATGGGCCAGCGCCTGCTGCAGCGCCGCCTCGGCCACGCCCACGCCCTGCATGCCGACCGAAAGCCGGGCGTTGTTCATCATCGTGAACATCGCCGCCATGCCCCTGTTCGCCTCGCCCACCAGCCAGCCTTTTGCCCCTTCGTACTGCATCACGCAGGTCGGGCTGCCGTGGATGCCCAGCTTGTGCTCCAGGCTGACGACGCGCAGGCTGTTGCGCGCGCCGGGGCGACCCTCGGCATCGGGGATGAACTTCGGCACCATGAAGAGGCTGATCCCCTTCGTCCCCTCTGGCGCGCCGGGCAGGCGGGCAAGGACCATATGGCAGACATTCGCCACCAGATCGCTGTCGCCCCAGGTGATGAAGATCTTCTGCCCGCTGATCGCATGGCTCCCGTCGCCCAGGGGTTCCGCCTTCGTCCGCAGCGCCCCCACGTCCGACCCGGCCTGCGGCTCGGTCAGGTTCATCGTTCCCGACCACTCGCCCGAGGTGAGCTTCGGCAGATACAGCGCCTTCATCGCCTCGCTCGCGTGATGCTCCAGCGCCTCGATCTGGCCCTTGGACAGCAGCGGCTTCAACTGCAAGGCCAGGCAGGCCCCCGACAGCATGTCGTCCACCGCCAGCGCCAGGCTGATCGGCAGGCCCATGCCGCCATGCTCCGGCCGCGCCGCGATGCCGACCCAGCCGCCCTCCGCCAGCGCCCGATACCCCTCGGCAAAACCGGGAGAGGAGACCACCGCCCCGTTCTCCAGCCGCGCCGGGGTCAGGTCGCCCGCCCGGTTCAGCGGCGCGATCACATCCGTCGCGATCCGTCCCGCCTCGGCCAGGATGGCATCGGCCAGTTCCGGCGTCGCCTCGGCGAACCGCGGCGTGGCCGCGACCTTGGCGAAACCCGCCACATGCTGCAGGATGAAGCGCAGGTCCCTGACCGGGGCGCGATAGGGCATGGCGACGTCCTCCGACGGCTTGGCAAGGCGCGGGGCCTGCCGTAAGCACGACCCCGGACCGAGGCTACTGCTTTCCCCCCGACCTGCAACCCGGACGCTGCGTCAGAGATGACCGAGACCCTTGCCCCCGATGATGCCGGCATCGCCCGCGCCGCCCGCCTGCTGGCGCAAGGGGAACTCGTCGCCTTCCCGACCGAGACGGTCTACGGCCTTGGCGGCGATGCGCGCTCCGACCGGGCGGTGGCGGGGATCTATGCGGCCAAGGGGAGGCCCACCTTCAACCCGCTGATCGTCCACCTGCCCGACCTTGCCGCGGCCGAGGCGCTGGCGATGGTCGGCCCCAACGCCCGCGCGCTGGCGCAGGCCTTCTGGCCCGGCCCCCTGACCCTCGTCCTGCCGCTGCGCGACGGCGCGGGCCTCTCTCCCCTGGTCACGGCGGGCCTGCCGACCGTCGCCATCCGCATCCCCGCCCATCCGCTTGCCCGGCGTCTTTTGCAGGCTTTCGGCGGCCCGGTTGCCGCGCCCTCGGCCAATCCTTCCGGCCGCGTCTCGCCCACCCGGGCCGCGCATGTGCTGGACGGGCTGGCCGGCCGCATCGCCGCCGTGCTGGATGGCGGGCCCTGCGCCGTGGGTCTTGAATCCACCATCGTCGCCGCCGATCCCTTGCCCACGCTCCTGCGCCCCGGTGGCGTCCCGGTCGAGGCGATGGAAGCCCTCCTCGGCCAGCCCTTCGCCACCGGCGGCGACGCGCATGCACCCAGCGCGCCGGGCCAGCTCGCCTCGCATTACGCGCCCCGGGCCGGGGTCCGCCTGAACGCAACCGCCGCCGAACCGGGCGAGGTCCTGGTCGGATTCGGCCCGGTCAAGGGCGCGCTCACCCTGTCCGACAGCGCCGATCTGACCGAAGCCGCCGCCCGCCTCTTCGACCTGCTGCGTCAGGCCGACCGGCTGGCCGGTCCCCATGGCCGCATCGCCTTTGCCCCCGTGCCCGAGAGCGGCCTCGGCCTTGCGATCAACGACCGCCTCCGCCGCGCTGCCGCTCCGCGCCCCTGACCGGCAAAAATTCCCGGTTCGGAACCCCGAGAAGTTGTGCAATAGTCGGGGCAGGCCATGCCGACCGCAAGGCCAAGATAGCCCGCCGATCAAGACGGGCAAATGAGGGATCCAAGGATGTTCAACGAATTCAAAGCCTTTATTGCCCGCGGCAGCGTACTTGACCTGGCTGTGGGTGTTGTCATCGGCGCGGCATTCACGGCGATCGTCACCTCGCTGGTCGATGATCTGATCAACCCGTTCATCGGCCTGATCGTGGGCGGGGTGGATTTCAGCGGCCTCAGCTTCGGGCTGGGCGACGCCCAGTTCATGTATGGCAACTTCATCACCGCGGTGATCAAGTTCCTGATCGTGGCCTGGGTCATCTTCCTGATCGTGAAGGGCGTGAACCGGCTGATGCCGAAAAAGCCCGAGGCCCCGCCCGCCCCGGCTGGCCCGACCGACAACGACCTGCTCAAGGACATCCTGGCCGAGTTGAAGAAGAAATAGGCGACAGGCCCGCGGCGCATCCGCCGCGGGCCTTTTCCTTACGCCGCGACCGGAAGGCGCGACCGCAGGTTCCAGTACCAGAACCGATAGGCCCACAGCGCCAGAAGCGGCCCGAAGTGGATCAGCGCCGGCGGCCAGCCGCCCCAGTCCTTCATCGCGGCCCAGTGCAGCAGCACCAGCACCGCCGCCGGCCAGGCCATGCGTTGCATCGTCTTCCAGCCGGTGCCTAGCCAGCGTTGCGCGGCATTGTTCGAGGTCACCGCCAGCGGGACGAAGATCAGGAAGGCCAGCCAGCCGGTCCAGATCCTGGTCTGCGGCAATTGCTCTAGGATCCGGTCCAGCGTGCCCCGGTCGATCACATAGACCACGACATGCAGCGCGGCATAGAGGAAGGCCGCCACCCCGAGGTCGCGCCGATGGCGCATCAGCCAGCGCGGCCACTGGTGGGTGCGGAACACCAGCATCAGGCCCGAGGCCATCATCCCGATGATCATGAAGCGCGCCGCGAACTCGCCGGTCGGGTGCAGCAGGCGATGGAACGCCTTCGGATCGTCGCCGAACAGCGGGCCGATCATGCCCAGCGCGGGCAGCGCAAGCACGGCCCAGAGGGCCAGGGTCGAGGGTTTGTAGCCGAATAATGTCATGGGGCACCTGTTGTCAGATGCCCCATATACGCCGCAGCGCAGCACTTCCGTCGTCAGAGCGCCAGCGCCTCCGCCCCGGTGATCGACGGCAGCCCCAGCGCCGTGCCGACCGCCGCATAGGTCAGCTTCCCGGCATGGACGTTCAGCCCGGCCAGCAGATGCGGGTCATCGGCGCAGGCCCGCTTCCAGCCCTTGTCGGCCAGGGCCAGCAGGAAGGGCAGGGTGGCATTGCCCAAAGCCTGGGTCGAGGTCCGCGCCACCGCGCCCGGCATGTTCGCCACGCAGTAATGCATCACCCCGTCCACCTCGTAGATCGGGTCCTGGTGGGTGGTGGCCCGGCTGGTCTCGAAGCAGCCGCCCTGGTCGATCGCCACGTCGACCAGCACCGCGCCGGGCTTCATCTCCTTCAGCTGCGCCCGGCTGACCAGCTTCGGCGCCGCCGCACCCGGGATCAGCACCGCGCCGATCACCATGTCGGCGGTCCGCACCAGCTCGGCCAAGGCGCCCGCGCTGGAATACTGCGTCACCAGCTTGCCGTGGAAGATGTCGTCCAGATAGGAAAGGCGGGGAACCGAGCGATCCAGCACCGTCACCCGCGCCCCCATCCCGACCGCGACCCGCGCCGCAGCCGTGCCGACCACGCCGCCGCCGACGATGACCACATTCGCCGGTGCCACCCCCGGCACCCCGCCCAAGAGGACGCCGCGCCCGCCATTGGCCTTCTGCAGGGTCCAGGCCCCGACCTGCGGCGCCAGCCGCCCCGCCACCTCGGACATCGGCGCCAGGAGCGGCAGCCCGCCCCGGGCATCCGTCACCGTCTCATAGGCGATGCAGGTCGCGCCGCTGGCCAGAAGGTCCCGCGTCTGCTCCGGGTCCGGCGCCAGGTGCAGATAGGTGAACAGAACCTGTCCCGCCCGCAGCCGCTTGCGCTCGGCGGGCTGCGGCTCCTTGACCTTCACGATCATCTCGGCCCCGGCGAACACCTCCTCGGCCGTGGCCACCACCTCTGCCCCCGCCGCCGCGTAATCCGCATCGGCAAAGCCCGCGCCCAGACCCGCGCCGGACTCGATCAGCACCTGGTGGCCATGCGCCACCGCCTCGCGCGTCGCGTCCGGGGTCATCCCGACCCGGAATTCCTGCGGCTTCACTTCCCTTGGACATCCGATCTTCATCTGATCCTCCCCGAGGGCATCCTGCCCCCCTGTGACGCTCACTCTGATCCTGTTTTGCGGGCGATGCTTTGAAATCCGGATGACTTGTGGCCGCCGCCCGGATAGATTCCGGCGCAGAACCGCCCGGATGCCGAAGGATATTGCAGCAGGATGGACCTCGACGCCACGGACCGCCGCATCCTGACGGTGCTGCAAAAGGACGGCCGCATCACCAATGCCGAACTGTCCGAGCAGGTGAACCTCTCCCCCTCCGCCTGCCACCGCCGTGTGCAGCGGCTGGAGGAAGATGGCTACATCGCCGGCTACGTCGCCCTTCTCGACGCCCGCCGCATGGGCCGGATGACCACGGTCTTCGTGGAGATCACCCTGCAAAGCCAGGCCGAGGACCTTCTCGACGCCTTCGAGCGCGAGGTCGCCCGCGTCCCCGACCTTCTGGAATGCCACCTGATGGCCGGGACCGCCGACTACCTCTTGAAGATCATGGCCGCCGATACCGAGGATTTCGCCCGCATCCACCGCCAGTTCCTCTCGCGCCTGCCCGGCGTGCGGCAGATGCAGTCCTCCTTCGCGCTGCGCACGGTGGTCAAGACCACGGCGCTGGCCGTCTGATCCGCATGACCGGCGCATCCGGGCCTTGTCGGCTGAAATCCATCGGAGACGACATCGCATGACCCTTTCACGGCGGCTGACGGCCGAGTTCCTGGGTTCGGCCCTGCTGACGGCCGCCGTCTTCGGCAGTACGGCCATGGGCGCTGGCCTGACCGGGGATGCGGCGCTTGGGCTTGTGGCCACCTCCCTCGTCACCGGGGCGGTTCTGGGCGTGCTGATCGCGATCCTCGGGCCGGTCTCCGGGGCGCATCTGAATCCGGCGGTGACGCTGGCCTTCTGGCTGCGCCGCGAGGTCACGGCGGCCGACGCTTGGTTCTATGTCCTGATCCAGGTCGCCGGAGCCGTGGCGGGCGCGGCGCTGGCCCATGCGATGTTCGACCTGCCGCTGCTGCAGGCTTCCACCATCCCGCGCGAGGCACCCTCGCTCTGGCTGTCGGAACTGGTCGCGACCTTCGGCCTGATCCTGACCATCCTTGGCGCCCTCGCGGCCCGTGGCCCGGTTCCGGCCCTGGTCGGGGCCTATGTCGCGGCAGCCTTCTGGTTCACCGCCTCCACCGGCTTTTCCAACCCCGCCGTGACCCTCGCCCGTAGCCTGACCCCGACCGGGGCGGGCCTGCGCCCCGAAGACCTGGCCCCCTATCTCGTCGCCCAGGTCGCCGGCGCGCTCATGGCCGCGCTGCTGGGCCGCTGGCTGTTCGCAAACGAAAAACCCCCGGCCTGACGGACGGGGGTTGATCGATCGGGAATCGCTTCCCCAGTGTCGCTGGACGTCTTAGAGACCGCCTTCGCGCTGAAGCTTCTTCCGGGCAAGTTTCCTTGCACGGCGGACCGCTTCGGCCTGTTCGCGTGCCTTCTTGACGGAGGGCTTCTCGAAATGCTGCTTGAGCTTCATTTCCCGAAACACCCCTTCACGCTGAAGTTTCTTCTTCAGAGCACGGAGAGCCTGTTCGACGTTGTTGTCGCGGACGCTGACCTGCATGTGGTTGTCACCACCTTCCTAAGCTAGAGTTGCACTGACTTGTGCAGGC
>NZ_JAYRUJ010000021.1:0-62310 GCF_041919135.1 Tabrizicola sp.
AGATCTTGTCGAAGGGCGCGTCGTCGCGGACCTTGGCCAGCGCGATCTCGGGCAGCACCGTGTGGTTGGCGAAGGTCGAGCAGCCCATGTAGTGATGGATCGGCGTCCCGTCGAGCATGGAGAACCGGGTGGTCCCGTCCGGCATCAGCCCCTTGCCTTGGGTGTCGCGGATCGCGGTGCAGAGGTTGGTCTTGCGGCTGAGGCAGGACGGGCATTCGCGGCATTCGGGGGTATAAAGCGGGATCACATGGTCGCCGGGTTTCAGCGACTTGACGCCGGGCCCGCATTTCACCACCACGCCCGCGCCCTCATGGCCGAGGATCGAGGGGAAGATCCCCTCCGGGTCCGCGCCCGAGCGGGTGAATTCGTCGGTGTGGCAGATGCCGGTGGCCTTGATCTCGATCAGGACCTCGCCTTCCCTGGGGTCGTCAAGGTTGACCTCCATCACCTGCAGGGGTTGTCCGGCGGCGACTGCAACGGCGGCACGGGTGCGCATGGGGTTTGCCCTCCTTAAAGATTTTCCGGAACCTGTGCCAAACTCGGGCGTAAAGCAATCAGGTATTCCCGATGCACCCCAGGACTATGGAGCGAAAGATGAAACATGGCCTGCCCCTGCTGCTCTGCGCCCCGCTGCTGCTGGCCGCCTGCGTCGAGCCGATGCCGCCGCCCTATGACCCGGTGGATGCCTGCGGCGCGTCCGAATTCCAGTATCTCGTCGGCAAGCCCGGTGTGCTTCTGGACGGGATGCGCTTCAGCCAGGACGTGCGGGTGATCGAACACGGGATGGCGGTCACGATGGACTTTCGCGCCGACCGCCTGAACTTCTGGCTGGACCGACGTGACGTGATCGAAAAGGTCGTCTGCGGCTGATCGCATGAAAAGGCCCCGGTCGGAAGACCGGGGCCCGTGCTTCCGTGACGGGACTTATTCCTTCATCACGCGATAGGTGGTGTGGCAGTCCTTGCAGGCGCCGCCAAGCTTGCCCATCCCCGCGCCGATGCTTTCGGCCGAGGCGACATCCATCGCGCCCGCCGCCTCGCCCAACGTCTTGGCCTTGACCAGGAAATCCTCCCAGTTGGTCCAGATCTCGGGCTTGGCTTCCGAGACCGGATCGGTCGCGCCCGGCTCGGCGAAGGTGGCCTCGACCTTGCCCGCGGCTTCGACCAGGGCGGCCTTGGCAGCCTCGGCCTGGGCGGCGTCGAAGGCTGTCTTGCCCTTGGCCATGTCGCCCAGGATGCCGGTGTTCTTGCCGACCGTTTCCATCAGCTCCTCGCGGGCGATGGCGTTCGGATCGGTGCGTTCGGCCTCGGCCTGGGCGGTGCCGGCGGCAAGGATGGTGGCGATGGCGAAGGCTTTGGCGAGTTTCATTCGTCGGGCTCCCGTGCGGTTTTGTCGCAGGCCACTATAGGGACGGCGATCCGGCCCGGAAGCGGGCGTTACACCCCCTCACGCAGTTGTCATTGCAACCGCTGGTTCCGGCTCGACCCATGCGGGCCGGTATGGCATGGCCGGAACGAAAGGCGGATGAGTGGCCGGTCACCGACGTCTGGCGGGGGGCGAAAGGCCCGGGCCGTTCTGCGGCAGGCGCGCGCGGACACCATGGCTGGCGCCGCGGGGGATCTTCGCCTGACCTCGCGGCGGGGCGCCGGAATTCTGAAGAAGAATTCCGACCCGGAAATCGTTCGATTTCCGGCGCCCGGCTTGCCAGTCGCGTGACCTCGTGAAACGATCCGGCCATGAAGTCCAGAAGCCGCATCTCGGTGCAGCAGACGCAGCGGCTGACGCTGACGACAAAGCTTGCCGCCTCGATCCGCCTGTTGCGCGCCGATGCCGCTGGCCTGAGCCGCTATCTCGAGGAACAGGCGGCGGAAAACCCGCAACTGCTCCTGTCGCGCCCGCCGCCTGCCGACTGGCTTCCCCGCTGGCGCGCGGCTTTCGCCCCGGCCGGAGAGTTTCCCGAAACCGCTGCCCCGGCACCCAGCCTGGTCTCGCACGCGCTTGCGCTGGTCGATACGCTGCGCCTCCCGCCGCGGGAGGCCCGCATCGCCGAGGCCCTGGTCGAGGGGCTGGAGCCTTCGGGTTGGCTTGGCCCGCCGCTTTCCGCCATTGCCCGGCACGCCGGGGCCTCTCTGGCCGAGGTCGAGAGCCTCCTCGCCCGCCTGCAGGCACGGGCCGAGCCGACCGGGCTATTCGCCCGGAACCTGTCGGAATGCCTGCGCCTGCAGGCCGAGGACGCGGGCGAGCTGGATCCGCCGATGGCGGCCGTTCTCGACCGGCTCGACCTGGTGGCGCGGGGCGAGATCGACCGGATCGCCCGCGACTCCGGTGTCGACGCCGATGCGATCCGCCTGCGCATCGGTCGCCTGCGCCGCTATGACCCGAAGCCGGGCGCCGGTTTCCAGCCCCTTGCCGCGCCGCTGCGCGAGCCGGATCTGGTCGCCGAAAAGCGCGAGGGGGTCTGGGTGGTGCAGCTGAACCGCTCGGCCCTGCCGACGCTTGCCGTCGCCCCCGGCCGTGGTGGCGGCCGGGCCGAGGCGCGGGCGCTGATCCGGCTGGTCGAGGGGCGGAACGCCACGCTGCTCAGCGTCGCGCAAGAGATCCTGGCGCGGCAGCATCCCGCGCTGGAACTGGGGCCCGGCGCGCTGCTGCCGATGACCATGGCCGAGGTGGCCGAGGCCTTGGGCCTGCATGAAAGCACCGTCAGCCGGGTGGTTGCCGGAACCGCCGTGGATACGCCGCGCGGCACCTGGTGGCTGCGCGCGCTGTTCACCCGGGCGGCGCGCGACGGCGGCCCTGCGGCCGGGGCGCTGCGCGACCGGCTGGCCCGGCTGGTGGCCGCGGAGGACCCCGCCGCGCCCCTGACCGACGAGGCCCTGGCCCTGGCCCTGGCCGAGGGCGGGGCCCCGCTCGCCCGGCGCACCGTGGCCAAGTATCGCGCCATGCTGGGCCTGCCGCCGGCCCATCGCCGCCGCCTGCGCGCCGCTCGACCGACTGTGCGTGTCGCTTCCGGGGATGACAGGGGGGGAAAGCTGGCTTAGCTGGCGGGAAAGGGCAGGCAGGCAGGCAGGGACTGGCATGGCGATCTTTCTGGGTGTCGATACCGGGGGCACCTATACCGATGCGGTGATCCTGGATGACGTGGCGAACCAGGTCCTGGGCAAGGCCAAGGCGCTGACCAGCCGGCAAGACCTGGCCATCGGCATCGGCGAGGCGGTCGATGCGGCCCTTGCGGCCGCCGGGGTCGCGGCAGGCGAGGTGGCGCTGGTTTCGCTCTCCACCACGCTGGCCACCAATGCGCTGGTGGAAGGGCAGGGCGCCCGCGTCGCGCTGGTCTTCATCGGCTTTGGCGACAGCGACCTGTCGCGCGGCGGCCTGTCCGAGGCGCTGAAGGGCGACCCGGTGATCGCCCTCTCCGGCGGCCATACCCATGCCGGGGCCGAGGCCGCGCCCCTTGACCTCGCCGCGCTGGAGGAGGGGCTGCGCACCCTCGCCGATCAGGTCTCGGGCTATGCGATCGCCTCCAGCTTCGCCACCCGCAACCCCGGGCACGAGATCGCCGCCCGGGATCTGGTCCGCCGCGTGACCGGCAGTCCGGTGACCTGCAGCCACGAGCTTTCCGCCAATCTGAACGGCCCCAAGCGCGCGCTGACCGCCGTGCTGAACGCCCGTCTGATCGGCATGATCGACCGCCTTGTCGCCGCCTGCGAGCGTCACCTGGCCCGGGTCGGGATCGACGCGCCGCTGATGGTGGTGCGCGGCGACGGCGCGCTGATCAGCGCCGCCATGGTGCGCGAGCGCCCGATCGAGACCATTCTCTCCGGCCCGGCCGCCAGCATCGTCGGCGCGCGCTGGCTGACCGGGGCTTCGGATGCGCTGGTCAGTGACATCGGCGGCACCACGACCGACGTGGCGCTGCTGCGCGGCGGCCTGCCCGAGATCGACCCCGAGGGCGCGCGCGTCGGCGGCTTCCGCACCATGGTCGAGGCGGTGGCGATGCGCACCACGGGCCTTGGCGGCGACAGCGAGGTGCATCTGGTCACCGAGGGCCTGGCGGGCGGCTTGCACCTTGGCCCCCGGCGGCTGATGCCGGTCTCGCTGCTGGCGGTGGAGCATGGGCCGATGGTCCATGCGGCGCTGGATCGCTGGCTCTCGACCGAATCCGCGGGCGAGATGGACGGCCGCTTCGTCGTGCCGATGACGGGCCAGCGCGGCGGGCTGAACGCCCGCGACATCGCGGTGCTGGACCGGATCACCCGGCCGATGCCGATGGCCTCTGCCCTGACCTCGCGGCTGGAGGTGGCGGCGCTGGAGCGGCTGGTGGCGCGCGGCCTGGTGATGATCTCGGGCGTCACGCCTTCGGACGCCAGCCACATGCTGGGGCGGCAGGAGGGCTGGGACGGGGCGGCGGCGGAAAAGGCGCTGCGCCTGCTGGCCCGGCGCCGCACCGGCGCGGGCGAGCGTTTCGCCGGCGGGCCCGAGGTCCTGTCGCAGGCGATCGTGGACCAGCTGACGCGGCAGACCGTCGACTGCCTTCTGGAGGCCGCCTTCGCCGAGGATCCCCGCTTTGCCGCCGAGCCCCCCGTCGGACTGGCCCGCCACGGCCTGACCCACGCCGGGATGGACCAGCATCGCGGCATCGTCGAGATCGGCCTGCGGCTTGGCGTGCCGGTGATCGGCCTCGGCGCCTCGGCCCCGTCCTATTACGGCGCGGTGGGCGAGCGGCTGGGCTGCCCGATGATCCTGCCCGACCATGCCGGGGTCGCCAATGCCATCGGCGCCGTCGCGGGCCAGGTCAGCCAGCGCGCGACCGGCACCATTTCCTCGCCGGCCGAGGGGCGCTATGTCACCCATCTCGCTTCCGGGCTGCAGAACTTCTCCACCCCCGAGGCCGCGCTCGAGGCGCTGGAGGCCGAGCTGGTGGCCGAGGCTTCGCAGCGCGCGCGTGAGGCCGGGGCGGTGGACCTGCGCCTTGTCATCGACCGCGAGGTGAAGGACGTCGAGATCGAGGGCCGCACCATGTTCATCGAGGCAAGGGTCTCTGCCACCGCCTCGGGCCGCCCCCGCGTCGCCCGCTAGCCGGGCTCGGCAGGGCGGACCTCGGCGAACAGGGTGTCGGCGCCCCGGTCGCAGTCGGGCGATCCCGGCGAATGGGTTCCCAGGCCGAACTTCGGCGCCCCCGGTCGCCGCCGCGCAGCGCCTCCCGAAGGACGATGGCACGGCCGGGCATTCCGGCCACGCCCGGATCTGCCAGAACCTGCCTTTCGCGGAAATCGGACCCATCCATGACATGCGGAATGCAGCATAAGGGACCGGAAGGCGAACCCGCCCAGATTCACCCTTGACCTCGCCCCGCCGCACCCTTAATCCGCGCCGCAGTGGCTAGGTAGCTCAGCTGGTTAGAGCGTGCGACTCATAATCGCAAGGTCGAGGGTTCGAGTCCCTCCCTCGCCACCACTATCCCCCTTCGGATGCGTTGCAAGTGCCTGAAACGGCACCGGCCCGGCCTTGCCCCTCCTCCGGCCAGCCGCTAGGCTCCGCCCCGACCACTTGCGGAGGATCCCATGCACCCGATCGAGAAACGCCTTGCCGAACTGGGCGTGACCCTGCCCGACGCGCCTGCCCCGGCGGCGAATTATGTGCCCTTCGTGCAGGTCGGGAACCTGGTCCATATCTCGGGCCAGATCAGCCAGGGCGAGCAGGGCCTGATCAAGGGGCGGCTGGGTGCGGACATGGCCGTCGAACAGGGGGCCGAGGCGGCGAAACGCTGCGCGATCTCGCTTCTGGCGCAGCTGAAAAAGGCCGTGGGCGGTGACTGGGACCGGCTGGACCGCGCGGTCAAGCTGGTGGGCTTCGTGAACTCGACCGCCGATTTCACCGACCAGCCCAAGGTGATCAACGGCGCCTCCGACTTCATGGTCGCGGTGCTGGGCGATGCCGGCCGCCATGCCCGTTCGGCCGTCTCGGCCGCCTCGCTGCCCCTCGGCGTCGCGGTCGAGATCGAGGCGATCTTCGCCCTGAAATGAGCCGGGTCCCGCTGCCGGAAAGCTTCCTGCGCCTGCCGATCGCGCATCGCGCCCTGCACGACCGCGCGGCGGGAAGGATCGAGAATTCGCCCGCCGCGATCCGCGCGGCGGTGGCGGCGGGATATGCGATCGAGGTGGACCTGCAACTTTCGCGCGATGGCGTGGCCATGGTCTTCCATGACGAGGAACTGGATCGCCTGACCGGCGAGACCGGCCCGGTGAACGCCCGCAGCGCCGCGGAACTGGGTCGCATCCGCCTGAAGGATGCGACCGACACGATCCCGACCCTGGCCGAGGTCCTGGCCCTGATCGACGGCCGCGTGCCGCTGCTGATCGAACTCAAGGACCAGACCCTTGCCATGGGCCCGACCGACGGCCGGCTGGAGGCGGCGACGGCCCGGGCGCTGACCGGCTATGGCGGCGATGTGGCGGTGATGTCCTTCAACCCCCATTCCATCGCCCAAATGGCCCGCCTTGCGCCGCAGCTGCCGCGCGGGATCACCACCTCGGCCTATGACCCCGAGGACTGGGCCCCGCTGCCCCCCGCCACCTGCGACCGGCTGCGCGCGATCCCGGATTACGACCCGACTCTCGCCAGCTTCATAAGCCACGAGGCCGCCGACCTTGCCCGCCCCCGCGTGGCCGAACTGAAGGCGCGGGGCGCGGCGATCCTGTGCTGGACCATCCGCTCGCCCGAGGCCGAGGCGCAGGCGCGGGTGGTTGCGCAGAACGTGACCTTCGAAGGCTATGCGGCGCAGCTTCCGGCTTGACCTTGCCCCGGCGGCGGCCAGTTCCACATTGGTCGAAATGACCGGCGGGGGTGCGGGGGTGCAACACCCCCGGGGGTTCCGCCTGGGGAATCCCGCATGGCCGATCTGACCCTTCACGCCAGCCTGTCCGAGATTGCCGCCTCGGACTGGGACGCCCTGGCCGCGCCCGAGCCGGGCCGCCCCGTCGACCCTTTCACCACCCATCGCTTCCTCTCTGCGCTGGAGGCCTCGGGCTCGACCGGCCCCGGCACCGGCTGGCAAGCCCGGCCCCTGGCCCTGCGCGAGGGCGGGCGCCTCCTGGCCGTCACGCCGCTTTACGTCAAGACGCACAGCCAGGGCGAATACATCTTCGACCATGGCTGGGCCGAGGCTCTGGAAAGGGCAGGGGGGCGCTACTACCCCAAGCTGCAGGTCGCCGTTCCCTTCACCCCCGTCACCGGCCGCCGCTTCCTTGGCCCGGACCCGTGTCGCGAAACCCTCTGGCGGGCCGCCATCGGCATCGCCGCGCAGAACCGGCTTTCCTCGCTCCACGCCACCTTCTGCACCGCCGGAGAGGCCGGGGCGCTGGCGGGGGTCGAGGGCACGCTCCACCGCGTCACCCAGCAGTTCCACTGGCAGAACCGGGGCTACGGCAGCTTTGCCGACTTCCTGTCCGACCTCTCCAGCCGCAAGCGCAAGATGATCCGGAAAGAGCGCGAAACGGCGCTGGCCTCGGGCCTGACGATCCGCAGCCTGACCGGAGACGAAATCGAGCCCGCGCATTGGGCGGCGTTCTGGGCCTTCTACCAGGACACCGGCAGCCGCAAATGGGGCCGCCCCTACCTGACCCGGCAGGCCTTCGACCTGTTCCACCAGACCATGCGCAAGGACATCCTGCTGGTCCTCGCCTTCGACGAAGGCCGTCCCGTCGCGGGCGCGCTGAACTTCATCGGCCGCGATGCGCTTTACGGCCGCTACTGGGGCTGCATCCAGGACCATCCCTGCCTGCATTTCGAACTCTGCTATTACCGGGCCATCGACTGGGCCATTGCCCAGGGCCTGCAACGGGTCGAGGCCGGGGCCCAGGGCGAGCACAAGCTTGCCCGCGGCTATCTGCCGGTCCAGACCCATTCCCTGCACTGGATCGCCGAGCCCGCCTTCCGGACGGCGGTGGACCGTTACCTGCAGGCGGAACGCCGCGCAACCGACGAGGAGATCGAGGTGCTGACCAGCTATGGCCCCTTCCGTCGGGGCCCGGATCGGGAGTAGCCTTCCCCATGGGGGGACCTGCCGATGCTGACCTTCTACACCAATCCGATGTCGCGCGGCCGCATTGCCCGCTGGATGCTCGAGGAGTTGGGCCAGCCCTACCGGACCCAGGTCCTGGAATACTACACCACGATGAAGGCGCCGGATTATCTGGCGCTCAATCCGATGGGCAAGGTTCCCGCGATCGTCCATGACGGCAAGGTCGTGACCGAGGTGGCGGCGATCTGCACCTATCTGGCGATGACCTTCCCCGAGGCCGGGCTGATGGCCGAGGACAAGGCCGCCTTCTTCCGCTGGATGTTCTTCGCCGCCGGACCGCTGGAGCAGGCGGCGGTCAACGCCTCTTTCGGATGGCAGCCCTCGGGCCCGCAGGAGAAGCGCCGGGCGGGCTATGGCGACCTGGCCGATGTCCTGGGCGCGCTGACCGGGCATCTGGCCGCGCATGACTTTGTGGCCGACGGCCGCTTCACTGCCGCCGATGTCTATGTCGGCAGCCAGATCGGCTGGGGAATGCAGAATGGCGGCATTCCGGTCAATGCCACGTTGCAGGCCTATTGGGCGCGGATCAGGGACCGTCCCGCCCGCCAGTCGGCCGAGGCCCTCGACAATGCCCTGATCCGGGAGAACCAGCCATGACCCAGCTTCTGCCCGAAGCGGACCGCAAGACCCTGTTGCCGCCCCTGGCCGAGACCGGCTGGGCGGCCGTGCCCGGCCGCGACGCGATCCGCAAGATCTGGAAGTTCCGCAACTTTTCCGAAGCCTGGGGCTTCATGTCCCGCGCGGCCCTGGTGGCCGAGAAGCTGAACCACCACCCGGAATGGAGCAATGTCTACAACGTGGTCGACGTGACCCTGACCACGCATGACTGCCAGGGGCTTTCGCGCCTTGACCTCGATCTTGCCAAGGCGATGGACCGCTTAGCGCCGGGCGCCGAAATCCAGCGCGACCATGGCGAGCCGGTGACCTGCCTGTGCGAGATCCACGCGCGCAAGGCGTGAGGGCAAGGTGGGCAGATTGCCCACCCTGCGAAGGGCTCAAAGCTGCGACAGCAGATGCTCGCCCGCCGAAATCTCGCAGCCCGGTCCGGTTTCGGGGTTGAACTGCGTGACCACGCCATCCTCGGCCAGCAGCGAATAGCGTTTCGAGCGGGACAGAAGGCCCAGATGCGGCAGGTCCAGGGTCATGCCGATCGCCCTGGTGAAACTGGAATCCGCATCCGCCACCATCGAGATCCCGGCGGCATCGGCCCCCGTCGCCTCGCCCCAGGCCTTCATCACGAAGGGATCGTTGACCGAGACGCAGATGATCTCGTCCACGCCCTTCTCGGCCAGCTTGCCGGCGGTGCGGATGAAGCTGGGGACATGCGCGGTCGAGCAGGTGCCGGTGAACGCGCCCGGCAGGCCGAAGATCACCACCTTGCGGCCCTTCAGCACCTCGGGCAGGCGCACCGGCTCGGCTCCGGCCTCGCCCATGCGCAGAAGGGTCGCCTCGGGCAGTTTCGCCCCGATCGTCAAAGTCATTTTCGTCATTCCTCGTCGCCAGGCTGCGTTGCGCAGGTTGCGCCATGGGTTATAGGCTCTGGCGCAAGGGTTTCCAGAGGGATGCGGGCATGCGGGTGGTGATCGTCGGGGCAGGGCAGGCGGGCGCGGCATTGGCGGCCAGGCTGCGCGCGCTGGGCCATGCGGGGGAGATCGTGATGCTGGGGGACGAACCCGCGCCGCCCTACCAGCGCCCGCCGCTCTCCAAGGCCTATCTGCTGGGCGAGATGGAGGAGGACCGGCTCTGGCTGCGTTCGCCCGAATTCTGGGCCGAGAACAACGTGACCCTGCGGCTGGGCCAGGCCGTCACCGGCATCGACACCCTGGGGAAGACCGTGACCGTCGGTGGCGAGGCGCTGGAATACGACCAGCTCGCCCTGACCACCGGCTCGTCTCCGCGCCGCCTTTCCCCGGCGCTGGGCGGCGCGCTGGAGGGCGTGTTCGCGGTGCGGACGCTGGCCGATGTCGATGCGATGCGCGCCGAGTTCCAGCCCGGCCGCCGCGTCATCATCGTCGGCGGCGGCTATATCGGGCTGGAGGCGGCGGCGGTCGCGGCGAAGCTTGGCCTGAACGTCACCGTGCTGGAGATGGCCCCCCGCATCCTGCAACGCGTCGCGGCGCCCGAGACCTCGGCCCATGTCCGCGCGCTGCACCAGTCCCACGGCGTCACCGTGCTGGAGGAAACCGGCCTTGACCGGCTGGAGGGCGACGACCGCGTTACCGGGGCGATCCTGAAGGACGGCCGCATCCTGCCGGCCGATTTCGTGATCGTGGGCGTCGGCATCACGCCGAACACCCACCTGGCCGAGAATGCGGGCCTTGCCATCGACAACGGCATCGCCACCGATGCCTTTGGCCGGACCTCCGACCCGGCGATCTGGGCGGCGGGCGATTGCGCCTCGTTCCCGCATGGCGGCGGGCGGCTGCGGCTGGAATCGGTCGGCAATGCCATCGACATGGCCGAGGCGGTGGCCGCCAACATTCTGGGCGCCGGCCAGCCCTATGAGGCGAAGCCCTGGTTCTGGTCCGACCAGTTCGACCTGAAGCTCCAGATCGCCGGGCTGAACACCGGCTATGACCGCATCGTCACCCGCAAGGGCGAGGGGGATGCCGTCAGCTTCTGGTATTACGAGGGCGACCGCCTGCTTGCCGTGGATGCGATGAACGACAGCCGCGCCTATATGGTCGGCAAGCGCCTGATCGAGGCCGGCAAGTCCCCCACGGCCGAGGCGGTGACCTCGACCCCCGATCTCAAGGCGCTGCTCAAGGCATGAGGATCATCGGCGGCGCGCGCCGGGGCCTGAAGCTGGCCGATGTGGGCGAGGGCGATGCCGCCGCCCATCTCCGCCCCACCTCGGACCGGGTGCGCGAGGCGATCTTCAACCTGGTGATCAACGCCCAAGCCTATCCGCTGCACGGGGCGCGGGTGCTGGACCTCTTCGCCGGGACCGGCGCGCTCGGGCTGGAGGCGATCAGCCGCGGCGCGGCCGGGGCCGTGTTCGTCGATGACGGCGCGAAGGCGCTGGCGCTGCTGAAGGCCAACATCGGGAAGATGCAGGCCGAGGGCGAAACCCGCGTCCTGCGCCAGAACGCCGCCCGCCTGCCGCCGAACCCTGCCGCGCCCTTCCCGCTGGTCTTTCTCGACCCCCCCTATGGCAAGGCGCTGGGCGAGGCCGCGCTCGCCTCGGCCCGGGCGCAGGGCTGGCTGGCGCCGGGGGCGCTGATCGTCTGGGAGGAAAGCCACCCCCCCGTGCCGCCGGAAGGCTTTGCCCTTGTCGACCAGCGCAAGTATGGCGATACCATCGTCACCCTGCTCAAGGCCCCCGCATGACCCGCCCCTCGGCCGTCCTTTTCGATTGCGACGGGGTGATCACCGACACCGAGGGGCCGACCTTCGACCTTCTGATCGCCGACCTTGCCAGCCACGGCCTGCCGCTTACCCGGCGCCAGCTTGAGACCGACTATATCGGCGGCACGATCGAGACCGTGGCGCAGCGCGCCCGCGCCGCCGGGGCGGTGCTGCCCGGGGATTGGGTCGCCCGGTTCTACGACCGGATGTATGCGATGCTTGCCGAAGGGACGGCGCTGGTCCCCGGCGTGCTTGATGTCTTCGACCGGCTGGACGCGGCCGGGATTCCCTATGCCGTCGGTTCGAACGGGACCCCCGGGAAGATGGGGATCAGCCTTGGCCAGCACGGGCTGCTTCCGCGCTTTCGCGCCGTTCTGTCCGGTCAGGCCCTCGGCCGGCCGAAGCCCGCGCCCGATGTCTACCTTGCCGCCGCCGCCGCCTGCGGGGCCGATCCCGCCGCCTGCGTGGTGATCGAGGACAGCCCCTCCGGTGCCCGCGCGGCGCTCGCGGCCGGGATCCCCTGCCTCGGCTTCGCCCCGCACGGAACCGACACCCCGCCCGCCCTCGGCCTTGCCGGGCTGGGCGTGCCCTTGTTCCGCCGCATGGCCGACCTGCCCGCACTGCTGGAGCTGTGACGCCGCGTAGCGGGTGACAGGCCGCGCGCGCCGGGCCATTCTGCCGGCAAAAGAGGGAACCATGACCAGCTATCCCCATCTCCTCGCCCCGATCACGCTTGGCGCCCATACCTTGCGCAACCGCAGCCTGATGGGCTCGATGCACACCGGGCTGGAGGAAACCGGCGACTGGTCCCGCGTCGCCGCCTTCTATGCCGCCCGCGCCAGGGGCGGGGCCGGGCTGATCGTCACCGGCGGCATGGCCCCGAATGCCGAGGGCGGCGTCTTTCCCGGCGCGGCGGGCCTGTTCACCGATCGCGACATCGCCAACCACGCCGGGGTGACCGATGCCGTCCATGCCGAGGGCGGCCATATCGTCATGCAGATCCTCCATGCCGGGCGCTATGCCTATTCCCCCGATTGCGTCGCGCCCTCGGCCGTGAAATCGCCGATCTCGCCCTTCCCCCCGCGCGAACTGGACGAAGCCGGGATCGAGAAGCAGATCGCCGACATCGCTACCGCCGCCGCCCGCGCCATCCAGGCCGGCTATGACGGGGTCGAGGTCATGGGCTCCGAGGGCTATTTCCTCAACCAGTTCCTCGTCACCCACACCAACCGCCGCAGCGACCGCTGGGGCGGCCCCTACGCCAACCGGATGCGCCTGCCGGTCGAGGTCGTCTCGCGCGTGCGGCAGGCCATCGGGCCGGGCGCGATCCTGGTCTATCGCATCTCGCTGATCGACCTGATCCCCGGCGGCTCCAGCTGGGAGGAGATCGTCCAGCTCGCCCGCGCGATCGAGGCGGCGGGGGCGAGCATCCTGAACACCGGCATCGGCTGGCACGAGGCGCGGGTGCCGACCATCGCCACCTCGGTCCCCCGCGCGGGCTTTGCCCATCTCACCGCCCGCCTGCGGCCCGAGGTCGGCATCCCCGTCATCACCTCGAACCGGATCAACACCCCGGACGTGGCCGAGAATCTGCTGGCCTCGGGTGTCGCCGACATGGTTTCGATGGCCCGCCCCTGGCTCGCCGATCCGGAATTCGTCCTGAAGGCCGCCACCGGCCGCGCGACCGGGATCGCGCCCTGCATCGCCTGCAACCAGGCCTGTCTCGACCATACCTTCTCGGGCAAGCTCACCTCCTGCCTCGTGAACCCCCGCGCCTGCCATGAGGCCGAGCTGGCCTATGCCCCCACCCCCGCGCCAAGGCGCATCGCCGTGGTGGGCGCCGGCCCCGCCGGAATGACCGCCGCCATGGTCGCGGCAGAGCGGGGCCACCAGGTCACGCTGTTCGACAAGGCCGCGCAGGTCGGCGGCCAGCTCAACCTGGCGAAACTCGTGCCGGGGAAGGAGGAGTTCCGCGGCTTGGTGGACTGGTTCGCCGCCCGCCTGCAGGCCCCCGGCATCACCCTGCGCCTCGGCCATGCCGCCACACCCGCCGATCTTCGCGACTTCGACGAGGTGGTGATCGCGACCGGCGTCACCCCGCGCGATCCAGGGATCGCGGTGGAACCGGGCGCGCGGGTCCTGTCCTATATCGACGTGCTGCAAGGCGCCGATCCGGGCCGCCGGGTGGCCATCATCGGGGCGGGCGGGATCGGCTTCGACGTGGCCGAGACGCTGGTCCATACCGGCGCCAGCCCGACCGAGGACCCCGCGCTCTGGCGCCGGGAATGGGGCGTCACCGCGCCATGGGAGGACAGGGGCGGCCTGGCGCCGCAAGGACCTGCGCCGGAGCCCCCGGCGCGCGAGGTGCATCTTCTGCAACGCAAACCCGAAAAGCCCGGCCGCCATCTTGGCAAGACCACCGGCTGGATCCACCGCGCCACCCTGGCGATGAAGCGGGTCAGGATGCAGGGCGGGGTGAACTATGACCGGATCACGCCGCAGGGCCTCTGGCTTTCACATGGAGCCGACCGCGAGAGGCCCGAGCTTCTCGCGGTCGATGCCGTCGTCCTTTGCGCGGGTCAGCTGCCGGATCGAACCCTGTCCGAGGCCCTGACCCGGGCAGGCATCCCCCACCATCTGATCGGCGGGGCGGATGTGGCGGCCGAACTGGATGCCAAGCGCGCGATCGATCAGGCCGCGCGCCTGGCCGCCCGGCTTTAGTTGCCGGTCGCCGGCGCGGCGATCACGCCATTGTCCAGCGCCGTCTGCAGCTCGGTCGCGTCGACCTGGCCATCGGTATTCGTGTCGATGCCGGCAAAACCTTCCTCGGTCAGGTCGGTCCAGACCGCCTGCAACTCCACCAGCGACCAGGTGCCGTTGCCATCGGTGTCCGTCACCTCGGGCAGGGTCGCGGTCTGGGCGACGGCGGCCGTGGCCAGGGCCAGAGGTGCAAGGAACATAGCGATGCGGGTCATGGGAATCTCCTTCTTGGTCCATGAGGCGGATGGCGTTCATGCCACCAGCGGGCAGAACCTGCGCAATCCGGGAAGGATATTCCAGATGCCGCGTGAGATTGCGCGGGACGCTTGGCGAAACCCCGCATTTCCGGGGTGATCTGAGAACATTTTCCCGCCGATGCCGCATGATGGGCCTTCTGCCGCCCATACCTGCTGATGGAAGTGGCAAACCGCCGCGCAACCGCCATCCCCGATTCCGTTTCGACGCCATGAACGATCCCCCAGAATACCCCGGATCGGTCGCTTGAATGCCGCCATCCTGCCCGATTTGGCCGGGAAAGATGGAAGGCACGGCGTGAAGTTCCCGAAGAGGACGAAATGGATCGACTGACCGAGATGGAGGCCTTCGCCACTGTCGTGGACCAAGGCGGCTTCACCGACGCGGCGAAGAAGATGGGGATTTCCAAATCCGCTGTTTCCAAGCATGTCTCCGCGCTTGAGGCGCGGTTGGGCGCCCGCCTCTTGAACCGCACCACCCGCCGTGTCAGCCCAACCGAGATCGGCCTTGCCTATTACGACCGCGCTCGCCGCGTGCTGAACGACGCGGGCGAGGCCGACGCGCTGGTGACCTCGATGCAATCCGCGCCCTCGGGCCTCTTGCGGGTGTCGGTCGCCACCGATTTTGGCGTCAACCTGCTGTCGCCGATCCTGGGGGATTTCCTGCTGGAATATCCCGAGATCACCGTGAACATGGTGCTGAACAACCGTTATGTCGAACTGATCAGCGAAGGCTTCGACATGGCGATCCGTGTCGGCGACCTTGAGGATTCCAGCCTCCGCGCCCGCAAGCTGACCGAGACGACCAAGCGGATGATCGGCGCGCCGTCCTATTTCCAGAAATTCGGCCGCCCGCAGAAGATCGACGACCTGAACGACCACAAGCTTCTGCACTATTCCAACCAGGCCAACGGCAACGTCTGGAAGATCACCGCGCCCTCGGGCGAAAAGCGCCAGGTCCGCTCGATCGGCTGGCTGACGGTGAATGACGGGCAAAGCCTGCTGAACGCCGCGATTTCGGGCCTGGGCATCGCCTACCTGCCCAGCTTCCTTTACGCCGACGCCATGCGTCAGGGCCTGGTCGAGGAGGCGATTCCCGGCCTGCCGGTCGAAACGCTCGGCATCTACGCCGTCTATCCGCCAGGCCGCTTCACCCAGCCGAAGGTGCGCGCCTTCATCGATTTCCTCGCCAAGCGCTATCAGGAAAAGGGTCCCGACAACTGGTGACCAGGGCGCGGGGCAGTCCCTGTTCCGATCCTCAGCGGGTCGAGGTCACCACGGCCTCGACCCGCCGGTTCTTCTGGCGGCCCTCTTCCGTCTGATTCGTCGCGCGCGGGGCCAGGAAACCCGCGCCCTCGGCCGCGACGCGGTCCGGATCGGCGCCATAGCGATCCTCCAGCACCTGCGCCACCGCCTCGGCCCGGCGTTCCGACAGCGCGATATTCGCTGCCAGGCTGCCCGAGGCATCGGTATGGCCGACCAGCGCCAGTGTCCCGTCCGGGTTCGCCTCCAGCCAGGCCGCCAGCGCCGCCAGCGAGGGATAGTCCCCCTCGGCCAGCGCGGACGAGCCGCTGGCAAAGACCAGATCCTCCAGCACCGCCGCGCCCTCTGCATCCAGCATGGCGCCGATCTCGCCGGTTGGCGCAACGGGCAAGGCCGGCGGTTCCTGCCCCTCCAGATCGACGCTTGCCGACACCGGGGCGGCGGTCGGGTCTGCGGGCCGGACCCGCGTCACCTGCACATAGATCGACGCGGCCGAGCGGCTGACCAGGACCGAGACCGCCTCCTCGCCCTTTTCGGCCGAAAGAAAGCGGAAATCGCCCAGATCGACATGCATGTCGGGCTCGGGCATCACATCGGTGCCGAAGCGGAAATCGAAGCCGCCGCAGGCGCGGGTCTCGCAGTCGAAGACCACCTTGAAGCCCGCCGCGACGATCTGCGCGCGCAGGAACTCGATCACCGCCAGCGTCGTCTGCTCGCCCGCCTCCAGTTCCCAGGCCCGCTGGTCCACCGCCCCGTCCACCTGCCGCGAGGGCACCGACCGCCCGTCGAAGGGGGCCAGCGGCAGGGCATGGCTGCCCCTCGCCTCGCTGCGGCCCTCCTCGCCCAGGATCTTGCCCGGAAGGTCCAGTGTCAGCCCATGCGCAAGCCCTGGCAGGGCTGCCAGCAACAGGGAAACCACAGCCTTGAAGACGTTCTGCACTGCCCGCGCCGCTTTCCGCGATCACTTCATCCGGTAGTGATACTGTCCCACATTCCGCAACCCGAGACGAGCGTAGAGCGCCCGGGCGGCGGTGTTCCGCTCTGTCACCACCAAGGAAAGTCGCGTCGCGCCCTCGGCCGCCGCCCAGTTCGCCGCCGCGCGCAGAAGGTTCGCGCCCACGCCGCTCCGCCGCAGGCTCTCGCGCACCTCGAGCGCATGGAGCATCGCCTCCTTCCCGTGCAGCGCGACGAAGGCGGCCCCGGCGGGGCGATCGGCGTGCCGGGCCAGGATCGCGGTATGCTTGCCCGCGGCGCGCTCCATCACCGCGACGCGTTCGGGCCCGATCCCGCCCTCGGCCCAGATCGTCCTGACGATCTCCAGCGGCGCCCAGTGCGGGAAGGTGGACAGGGGCGGCAGGTCGGCCCTCAACTCCGCCACGGGTGCGGCATAGGCCACCACCGGATCGACCACGCGCCAGCCCCGTGCCGCCAACGCCCGGTCCAGCGCGGTCTCGCCCTCGCGGACCAGCACCAGCCCCTGGTCCAGCGCGTCAAGGTCCGCCTCGGTCCAGTCGCCCGCGGAACTTGCCGCCGAGACGCGCTTGCCGCCCCCCGCGCCATCGCGGCACAGGAACGGCCCCTCGCGCCAGACCCGCGCCGCAGGCCAGGTCGCCTCCATCACCGCCGCCAGGTCCTCGGGCGTCATGCGAACAGCCGCGTCAGGCGGACCATCGCCTCGTCCAGCCGTCCCGGATCGGTGCCCCGGATCACCAGGTTGGTGCCGTAGGCGCCGTTCTGGATGAAGGGATAGGAACCCATCGAAAGGTCCGGAAACTCGGCCGCCAGCGCGCCGAAGGCCTCGGCAACCTCGCCCTCGCCCCGGTCCACCCGCAGGTTCTGCGACAGAAGCGGCGGACCCCCCGTCAGCCGGGGCAGGACGCTGGCGACCATCGCCTGAAAGATGTTCGGCACGCCCGCCATCACATGCACATTGCCGATGGAAAAGCCCGGCGCGATCGAGACGGGGTTGTCGATCAGGCCGGCGCCCTCCGGGATCCGCGCCATGCGTTGCCGCGCCTCGTTGAAGGGCAGGCCGGAACGGTCGTAATGCGCCTGCAAGAGCGCCATCGCATCCGCCCGATGCCCGATCTTCGCCCCCATCGCCTCGGCCACCGCATCGGCGGTGATGTCGTCATGGGTCGGGCCGATCCCCCCGCTGGTGAACAGGTGGTCATGGCGGCCCGACAACGCGCGCACGGCGGCGACGATCTCGGCATGGACATCGGCCACGATCCGCGCCTCGCGCAGGGTGATGCCGGCGCGGGTCAATTCTCCGGCCAGATAATGCAGGTTCGAATCGCGGGTGCGGCCGGACAGGATCTCGTCCCCGATCACCAGAATCGCCGCGGTGGGGTTGGTCATCGCTCGCTCCCTTGGCTGGTTTCGGTATAGCCAAGCGCGGCAGGCTTTCAAACCCCGCCTCTGGCCAATTCCGCGCAAGGCTCTTATGTAGGGGACAAGGAGACCGAGATTGGACGAACAGCGCGCGCGTATCACCAGGGATGGCATCCGCATCTATGAAGACGCGGATTTCGCGGGCATGCGCACCGCCGGGCGTGTCGCGGCCGAGATCCTGGACGCAGTCGCCCCCCTGGTCGTGCCTGGCACCACGACCGGCGTGATCGATGATTTCATCACCGAGGAGACCCGCCGTCGCGGCGTGATCTCGGCCACAATCGGCTACAAGGGCTACAAGCACGCCTCCTGCATCAGCGTGAACCATGTCGTCTGCCACGGGATTCCGGGGCCGAAGGTGTTGCTGGACGGCGATATCCTGAACGTCGACGTGACGGTGATCGTGGATGGCTGGTATGGCGACACCAGCCGGATGTATGTGGCCGGCCAGTTGCCGCGCAAGGCCGAGCGGCTGATCGAGGTCACGCATGAGGGCCTGATGCGCGGCATCGCCGCCGTCAAGCCGGGCAATACCTTTGGCGACATCGGCCATGCGATCCAGTCCTACGTCGAGGCGCAGCGCATGTCGGTAGTGCGCGATTTCTGCGGCCATGGCCTTGGCCGGGTGTTCCACGCGCCGCCGAACGTGCTGCACTACGGCCGCGCGGGGTCGGGTCCGGTGCTGGAAGAGGGCATGTTCTTCACCATCGAGCCGATGGTGAACCTTGGCCGGCCCGAGACCAAGGTGCTTGCCGACGACTGGACCGCCGTGACCCGCGACCGTTCGCTTTCGGCGCAGTTCGAGCATTCGGTGGGCGTCACCGCCACCGGCTGCGAGATCTTCACCCTGTCCCCGGCCGGCAAGTTCCACCCGACCTGGGGCTGAGGCGCGGCCAAATTCCTTCGCGGGACTTTGCAGAAGCTTTCGAAGACTCTAGCGCCCCTGGTCCGAGGTTTCCGCGCAATGCCGCCGGAAGGCCCGCTTCAAGAGGTCCAGTTCCGCCCGCAACAGGCCGACCTCTGCCCGCAGGTCCTCGTCCGGCGGCAGCCCGGCGATCAGGGTGATCCGCGACAGCACCTCGCCGTCCAGCCGCAACAGCACCACCTGCACCCCCTCGGACAGGATGGCGCCCGGCAGCGGCACCCGGACCGCGTGACCCTCCGGCAGCGCCACGACCTCCACCCCCGGCAAGGCGGTGCCGTCATGCAGCGCCTCGACCCGGGGCGCCGCGCCCGCGCCGGTCAGGAGGCCCTCCCAGGTTCCATTGGCGATCCGGGTCTGGGACAGGGTCGGTCCGGCCATCACATGCTCACAATCCGGCGCGCGGGCGGCGGCTGAGCACCGCGTCGCGCAAGAGAATGCGGGTCATCGCCGCATCGTTGAAGATCAGGTCCAGCCAGGCCCGCTCGATCCGCGCCTCGCCAAGCCCGGCATAGGCCAGGTCGAACTCGGCCTCCCCGCCCCGCGTCAGGTCGCAGGTCTGCTGCGCCAGCCCGGCCGAATGCCTGAGGTTCAGCCGCGCAAAGGCGCGCAACGGCCGGTCGGCCTCGATCGCCGCATCCAGCCGCAGAACATGGCGCGGGCCCAGGCCGGTCGCGGCGCTTTCGGGCAGGCCGAGCGAGAGCGACAGGAAGCTGCCGCGAAAGCCGAAAACCTCCAGCGCAAGGCCAAAAGGCGCATGGCTTTCCGTGTTCCGCAGCTGGCGGAAGGCGATCTCGGACAGCGGGCAGTCGTGGTAAAGGCCAAGGTCCTCGCTGAGCTGGCTCGCCGGCCCGGCGATCACCTCGCCCGGATCGGGCAGCGGCCCGCGCCAGCCATCCGGCCGCCAGGTCCAGTCGGTTCCCAGCGGCCATTCCCGCCCGTCGGCCAGCGGCCGCGACAGGCGGGCGTCGGCGGCATGCAGCAGCCGGTCGATCTGGCGGCGCATGGCCCTCGCCTCGGCCCGCAGCGCGCGCAGCTCGAAGAGGTCAAGCTCCGGCGCATCGGCGTTGGCCCGCGTCCAGCGCCCCTGCACCCGGCGCAGGATCCAGCGGTCAAGCGCCTGGGCCACCCGTCCCGCCATGAAGCGTCACTGGTCCATGTAGACGTGGCTTTCTTCCTTCGCACCGGGATGCGTCACCGCCCCCCAGCGCGCGCCGCCGACCAGTTTCGCGAACTTGTGCACCGCGCCCGAGGTGTATTGCGTCTTGCGCGGCCCTTTCCATTCGGCGCGGCGCTTCGCCAGTTCGTCATCCGACAGCGCGACCGACAATTCGCCGGTCACCGCGTTCAGCGTGATCACGTCGCCGTTCTTCAAAAGCGCAATCGGCCCGCCATGCGCCGCTTCCGGCCCGACGTGGCCGACGCAGAAGCCGCGCGTCGCGCCGCTGAACCGCCCGTCGGTGATCAGCGCCACCTTCTTGCCCATGCCCTGACCCGACAGGGCCGCCGTGGTCGCCAGCATCTCGCGCATGCCGGGGCCCCCCGCCGGGCCCTCGTTGCGGATGACGATGACCTCGCCCTCCTTGTATTCCCGCTTCTTCACCGCCTCGAAGGCGTCCTCCTCGCATTCGAAGACGCGGGCCGGGCCAGAGAACACCTGCTCCGCCTCGGTCATCCCCGCGACCTTCACGATCGCCCCGTCCGGCGCGAGGTTGCCGCGCAGCGACACGACGCCCCCGGTCTTGGTGATGGGCGAGCCGATGTGATAGATCACCGTCCCGTCCGCCTCGCCCCGGATCTCGTCCAGGCTCTCGCCCAGCGTCCTGCCGCTGGCGGTGATACAGTCGAGGTGCAAAAGCCCGGCCTTCGCCAGTTCCTTCATCACCACGGCCACGCCGCCCACCTCATGCAGGTCCTTGGCGACGTATTTCCCGCCTGGACGAAGGTCGACGAAATAGGGCGTGTCCTTCATGATCGCGGCCACGTCGAACAGGTCGAAGTCGATCCCGGCCTCGTTCGCCAGCGCGGGCAGGTGCAGCGCCGCATTGGTGCTGCCACCCGTGCAGCCCACCACCCGCGCCGCGTTTTCCAGCGCCTTGCGCGTCACGATGTCCCGCGCGCGGATGTTCTTCTCGATCAGGTTCATCACCGCCACGCCCGACGCCTCGCCATACTGGTCGCGGGACTCATAGGGCGCAGGCGCGCTGGACGAATTCAGCAGCGCCAGTCCGATGGCCTCGGACACGCAGGCCATGGTGTTCGCGGTATACTGCGCCCCGCAGGCCCCCGAGGACGGGCAGGCGACCTTCTCCATGATCTCCAGCTCGGCTTCCGACAGCGTGCCCGCCTGCTGCTTGCCCACCGCCTCGAACATGTCCTGCACGGTGATGTCCTTGCCCTGATAGCGACCGGGCAGGATCGACCCGCCGTAGATGAAGACGCTCGGCACGTTCAGCCGCACCATCGCCATCATCATCCCCGGCAGGCTCTTGTCGCACCCGGCCAGCCCGACGATCGCGTCATAGCAATGCCCGCGCATCGTCAGTTCGACCGTATCCGCGATGGCGTCGCGCGAGGCGAGCGACGACCGCATCCCCTCGTGCCCCATGGCGATGCCGTCGGTCACGGTGATCGTCGTGAACTCGCGCGGGGTGCCGCCGCCCTTCTTCACGCCCTGCTTCACGATCTGCGCCTGGCGGTTCAGCGCGATGTTGCAGGGGGCCGCCTCGTTCCAGCAGGTCGCGACGCCCACCCAGGGCTGGTGGATCTCTTCCTCGGTGATCCCCATCGCATAGAAATAGCTGCGATGCGGGGCGCGCGCCGGGCCTTCGGTGACATGGCGGCTGGGAAGCTTCGACTTGTCGAAACGCTGGTTGGACATGACGGTTTCCCCACGGAATGAGCTTGCCGCAAGGGATAAAGGCCCGCCCGGTCTGGGGCAAGCCGATTTGCCGGGCTCAGCCGCCGTTCAGCGCCACCGTGGCCTGGCGCATCACCCCGTCCAGTTGCAGCCGCAGCCCGTTGATCAGCGCGACATAGCTGTCCAGAGGCTCGGCCAGTGCCGGGACCAGCCGCGACAGGGCAGGGGCCGCAAGGTAGACCGCCGCCCCGACCATCGCCACCGCCATCACCATCAGAAAGCCGCTGCGGAACCCGCCGCCGGTCTCGGGGGGGGGCAGGTCGGCCGGGGTGTGGTCCTGCTCATGCTCGGATGGCCGCAGCGAGGAGTTGATTTCCTCGACATCCGGCAGAAGGTCGCGCCGGGCCGCGGGCCGGGCTTCTTCCGCGACCGGCGCGACTACCGGGGCCACCACCGGCGCGACGGCCGCGGCCACGGCAGCGCCAAGCGCGGGCGGCGGCTCGGAGATATTGGTCTCGGCCCGCCGCGCCTTCACCTCGCGCTCGGCCTCCTCACGCAGGATCGCCAGCACCGAGTCATCCACCTTGTAAGCGGGTGCGGCCTCGACCTCTGGCGCAGGGCCGACCTCGGGCCCAGCCGCGGAGGCGGCGTCGATCCCCGGCTCGGGCGCGATCTCGGGCTCCTGCGGCAGGTCCTCGGGCGCATCCTCGGGCAGATCGACCGGAATCTCGACGGGGACCGCGCCGGGCAGTTCCTCCGGCGCCTCCTCGGGCAGGTCTTCCGGCAGGTCCTCGGGCGTGATCTCGGGTTCGGCCTCCGGTTCGGGTTCCGGTTCGGGCTCCGGTATCTGGGCGACGGGGGCCGCCTTCGCCACCTCTGTCACCGGCGTCAGGACCGGGGTCGGTCCGGCCGCAACGGGACGCATCTGGAACCAGGCGTGATTGCAATTGGCGCATTGCACATCGCGGCCGCCTTCCGGAATGGCGTCGTCCGGGACCTCGTATTTCGCCTCACATTTCGGGCAAACCAACCGCATCCTGTTCCCTCAACGCCAGTTTCGGCTACCGCTCCAAGGTTTCTATCCCTTAATTCCTGTGGTTCCAAGGGTTTGTCTCGCGCCCTTTTACAATCCTTGCCGCCTGTGCGATGGAAAGCGCAGTCAAACCGCGCGGCCAGCCGCCAAAGCCAGGGAACCCGTCGTGATCGCCTTCGAAAACGTGGCCTACAGCTATGGCGGCGGCGAGCTTCTGACCGGGGTCTCGCTGCGCCTTGCCCCGGGCTCGTTCCATTTCCTGACCGGCCCCTCAGGCGCGGGGAAATCGACCTTCCTGAAGCTCGCCTATGCCGAGCTGAAGCCCACCTCCGGCCGCGTCACCCTGTTCGACCGCGAGCTTGCCAGCCTCACGCGCGACGATGTGGCGCGGACCCGCCGCCGCATCGGCATCGTGCATCAGGACTGCAAGTTCCTCGACCATATGTCGATCGCCGCCAACATGGCGCTTCCGTTCACCGTCTCCGACCGCGAAAGCGATCCGCAGGACATGGACGATCTCCTGTCCTGGGTCGGGCTGAAGCATCTGGCCGACGCGCTGCCGCCGCAACTGTCCGGCGGCGAACGGCAACGCGCGGCGCTGGCCCGCGCGGTGATCGTCGATCCCGACGTGATCCTGGCGGACGAACCCACCGGCAACGTGGACTGGGAGATGTCCCTGCGCATCCTTACCCTGCTGGTCGAGCTGAACAAGATGGGCAAGACGATCCTTGTCGCCACCCACGACCTGAACCTGATCCGCCAGGCCAAGGCGCAGATCCAGGCCCGCGTCCTGCGTATCGCCGGGCACCGGGTGCAACTCGCGGGGGCCGACCTGTGAGGCTTCCCAGGGCGAAACCCGCCAGCCCGGCAACCCGCGCGCTGCAGGTCGTGCCGCCCTCGGGCCCCACGGGCTGGCTGACCACCTTCACCGCCGGCGCGATGACCTTCCTCTGCGTCTTCGCCCTTGCGCTTTCCCTCGCCTCCGACCGCCTGGCCGACCGCTGGTCCGAGGCGCTGGCCCGGACCGCCACCATCCGTCTCTCCGCGCCGGTGGAGCAGGTGCAGATCCAGATCGACGCGATCCTCGCCGTCCTCGCCACCACCCCGGGCGTGGCCAGCTTCCGCGCCCTGGACGAGGCCGAGACCCGCGCGCTTCTCGAACCCTGGTTCGGCCCCGACCTTCCCGTCGAGGCCCTGCCGATCCCCCGCCTGGTCGAACTGGTCGAGGCCGATCCCGGCTATGACGCCCAGGGCCTGCGCCAGCGTCTTGCGGCCGAGGCCCCCGGCGCCACGCTCGACGACCACACCCGCTGGCGCCGCCCCCTGGCCGAGGCCGCGGGCCGCCTGCGCCTGCTGGGTGTCCTCTCCATCGCCCTGATCGGCGCGGCGATGGCCGCGATGATCACGCTCGCCGCCCGTGCGGCGCTGGCGACCAATGCCGGGGTGATCCGCGTCCTGCGCCTCGTCGGCGCCAAGGACAGCTACATCGCCCGCGCCTTCGTGCGCCGCTTCACCCTGCGCGCCCTGGGCGGGGCCGCAGTCGGGGCCGCCGCCGGCATGGCCGGGGTCGCGGCCCTGCCGGCCACCGACGCCGCCGGGGGCTTCCTCACCGGCCTCGGCTTTGCCGGCACCGGCTGGCTCTGGCCCCTGGCCCTGCCGCCGCTTGCCGCGCTCGTCGCCTTCCTCGCCACCCGCCGCGCCGCCTTCCAGAAACTGAGAGAGCTGACATGACCCCGATCCGCTGGCTGCTGTCGCTGGTCTTCATCGTGCAGATGTATCTTGCCATGGCCCTGATCGCCGTGGCCTTCGCCCCCTGGGCCCTGGTCTCGCGCCATGGCGCGCGCGTCGCCTGCAAGACCTTCTGCCGCTGGACGATCTTCTCGCTGCGCCTGCTCACCGGCCTGAAATCCGAGGTCCGGGGCACCCCGCCGACCGGCGAATGCATCATCGCGGCCAAACATCAGAGCTTTCTCGACATCATCCTGATCTTCAACGCCGTCCCCGCCGCCAAGTTCATCATGAAGCGCGAGCTGATGTATACGCCCTTCCTCGGCCAGTATGCGCTGCGCATCGGCTGCGTGCCGGTCGATCGCGGCAAGCGCGGGGCGGCCATCGCCCGGATGAAATCCGACGTGGCAAAGGGCACGGCCGAGCCCGGCCAGTTGATCATCTACCCCCAAGGCACCCGCGTCGCGCCCGGCGACGTGAAGCCCTACAAGGTCGGCACCGGCCTTCTCTACGACCAGCTCGGCCAGCCCTGCCACCCGGTCGCGGCCAATGTCGGGCTCTTCTGGCCCAAGCGCGGCATCCTGCGCAAACCCGGCACCGCCGTGGTCGAGTTCCTGGAGCCGATTTCCCCCGGCCTGCGCGTGGCCGAGTTCATGCGCCGGCTGGAGGCCGAGGTCGAAGACAACTCCAACCGGCTGATGCAAGAGGCGGGGTTCAAGGCCTGATGGGAACCCGGGCCGACACCATCGCGCATCTCCTCGACGCGCTGGCGCCGCTGCCCCTGGCCGCGCGAAAGATGTTCGGCGAATACGCGCTTTATCTTGACGGCAAGGTGGTCGCCCTGGTCTGCGATGACCTGCTCTACCTCAAGCCGACCCCCGGCGCGAAGGCGGCTCTGCCCGGCCACGCCACCGGCCATCCCTATCCCGGGGCGAAGCTTCATCTCCTCGTCACGGACGCGCTGGATGATCCCGATCCGGTCATTGCGGCTCTCCGGGGCATTGCCGCCGACCTGCCCGCCCCGAAACCCAAGAAGCCGAAAACCTGAGTCAAGCTTTCGCTTGCCCTTCCGGAAACACTCCACGCAAGGTCCGGAGGGTGTGAAACCCTTCGGGGCCAGCAACAGGCGCGACACCGACGCGCCGGATCGCCACGGCCGCCGGCACCCCGCCACCGAACCCCTCCAGCGTCGCGGCCGGGGCCGGCGAGACCAGGGCGCGCCGGTTCAGGCGGCCAGCCCCTTCGCCCCCATGTCCAGGAACTTCTGCCGCCGGTCCTTGACCAGCGCCTCGGGTTTCTTGCCCGACAGTTCCTTCAGCATCGCCTCGATCGCCTTGCCCACGGCTTCGATCGTCTCCTTCGGCGCGCGCTGCGCACCGCCCATCGGCTCCTTCACGATCCGGTCGATGATCCCCAGCTTCTGCAGATCCTGCGCCGTCAGCCGCAGGGCCTCGGCCGCCTCGCGCATCTTCTCGGCATCCTTCCACAGGATCGAGGCGCAGCCCTCGGGCGAGATCACCGAATAGACCGAATGCTCCAGCATCGCCACCCGGTTCGCCGTGGCGAAGGCCACCGCCCCGCCGCTGCCGCCCTCGCCGATCACCACGCTGATCAGCGGCACGCCGATCGCCAGGCACTTCTCCGTGCTGCGGGCGATCGCCTCGGCCTGGCCGCGCTCCTCGGCGCCCTTGCCGGGATAAGCGCCGGGCGTGTCGACCAGCGTGATCACCGGCAGGCGGAACCGATCCGCCAGGTCCATCAGCCGGATCGCCTTGCGATAGCCTTCGGGCCGCGCCATGCCGAAGTTGCGCTCGATCCGCGACTTGGTGTCGTTGCCCTTCTCGTGCCCGATCACCACCACCGGCTGGTCCTGGAAGCGCGCGATCCCGCCCATCACCGCATGATCATCGGCAAAGGCCCGGTCGCCCGCCAGCGAGGTGAATTCGGTGAACAACCCCTCGACATAGTCCTTGCAATGCGGCCGGTCGGGATGCCGCGCCACCTGGCACTTCTGCCAGGGCGACAGGCTTTTATACAGGTCGCGCAGGGCCGCTTCCGCCTTGCGGTCCAGCGCCTCGGCCTCCTTGGTCAGGTCCACGCCGCCGCCGGTCCTGGCCAGCGCGCGCAATTCCTCGGCCTTGCCTTCGAGTTCGGACAGGGGCTTCTCGAATTCAAGGTAGTTCATCGCGCGCTCCATCTTCCGGCGCTGCCTATATGGCCAAAGGGCGGTGCAAAGGCAACCGTCGGACCCGCCATCGGCCTTGCGTCGCCCCGTCCGCCCTGTCTAGCCTTGCGCCACGCCCCAGCTTTGGACCTATCGTGACCCTCTTTCTTGCCAATGACACGTCCGAGGTCCAGCACGCCGGCTGCAAGGCCGTGATGCGCTCGCTTCACGCCGCCATCGCCGGGGCGGGGCTGACGATCACCGGCCGCCATGTCACCGGAACGCGCGACATCGACGCGGAAGCCTTCGCCGCGGCCGAGGTGCTGCTGATCAACGGCGAGGGCACGATCCACCATTCCGGCCCCCGCGCCCTGTTCCTGCTGGACCTGGTCGCGCGCGCCCGGCGCGAGGGAAAGCGCGTCCTGCTGGTCAACGCGCTTTTCCAGCAATACGACTGCCCCGTCCCGAACATCCTGTCCGGCCTGAAGCTTCTTGCCACGCGAGAGCCGCGCAGCGCTGCCTTCGCCCGCCGTTTCGGGGGAGAGCCGCTTGTCCTGCTCGACTCCGCCGCCGATCCCGCCTTTCTGGCGCAGGGCAAGGCCCGCCCCCTGCTTGACGGCCGGCTGGTCGGCGGGGCGCATCCGCATGGGCTGATCCCCGATCCCTTCGTCGGCCTTCCTGGCCAGAAACTCGGCCTGCGCCGCCTTCCCTTCGAGGACATCGTCGCCACCCTGCGCGGGGCCGAACTGTATCTCACCGCCCAGCACCATGGCGTCTATGCGGCGGCGCTTGCCGGCTGCCCCTTCGTCACCACGCCGTCTAACAGCCACAAGATCGAGGCTTTCGTGGACTGGACCGGCCTTCCGATTCCGGTCTGCCTGCGAAAGTCCGAGATCGAGCCCGCCATCGCCTTCGCCCTGCGCAACCGCTTGCTTTATGCCGAGCTGGCGGATTTCATGAGCCAGCACTCGGTGCTGACCCCGGAGCATCTCCGTCTGGCCCTCGGCTGATCCGGCTGCGCATGGGCAGATCAGCGGCCCGCCTTTCGGCACGCGGGGTCATGTCGCGCCGGGCACCTCATCGGGCCAAACCTTGCCAGAGTGTTAATGCTGCCGGGCAAGTCACTGATTTCGTAGGCGCCGGATTCCTGTCCACCGTGGACACTCCCCGGAAACAGCAGCGCCCCGTGGCCGGGCCACGGGGCGTGCATCCTCCCATTCGCCGCGCGGGGTCTCCCCACCCCTGATGCGCGGCTCAGGTATTCTTGGCGGTCCGCCCGGCTTCGGGCGGCCGATGGGAACGCTGCCCCTTTCCCGGACAGCCTGTCAACGATTCCCCGCGATGATGTCGGCCTGCCGCACGATCACCTCGGCCTGCCGCATGCTGGCGATGTCGACCAGCCGCCCCTTGTAGACCGCCGCGCCCTGGCCCGCGGCCTTCGCCGCCTCCATCGCCGCGAGGATCTCGCGCGCCTCGGTCACCGCCGCATCCGACGGGGTGAAGACCTCGTTCGCCAGCGCCACCTGCTTGGGATGGATCGCCCATTTCCCGACCATCCCCAGCGTCGCCGAGCGCCGCGCCTGGGCCCGGAAACCCTCCTCGTCCGAGAAGTCGCCGAAGGGCCCGTCCACCGGCAGGACCCCATGCGTCCGGCAGGCCGCCACGATCGCCGCCTGCGCCCAGTGCCAGGGATCGGACCAGTATTTCTGCCCCTCGCGGTGCATGTAGTAATTCTCCTGCGTCCCGCCGATGCCGGTGGTCTGCATCCCCATGCTCGCCGCGAAATCCGCCGCGCCGAGGCTCATCGCCTGCAACCGGGGGCTGGAGGCCGCGATCTCCTCGACATGCGCGATCCCGGCGGCGGTCTCGATGATCACCTCCAGGCTGATCCGCTTCTTCCGCCCTGCCGCCGCCTCGCAGGCGGTGACAAGGGCATCGACCGCATAGACATCCGCCGCGCAGCCGACCTTGGGGATCATGATCTGGTCCAGCCGCTCGCCCGCCTGTTCCAGGAGGTCCACCACGTCGCGATACCAATAGGGTGTGTCGAGGCCGTTGATCCGCACGGATAGCGTCTTGTTGCCCCAGTCCACCTCCGAGACCGCCCGGATGATGTTCGCCCGCGCCTGCGGCTTGTCGGCAGGGGCGACCGAATCCTCGAGGTCGAGGTTGATCACATCCGCCGCCGAGGCCGCCATCTTCGCGAACAGTTCGGGACGCGAGCCGGGGCCGAAAAGCTGGCAGCGGTTGGGACGGGCGGGGGCGGGGGGTTGCAGACGGAAGCTCATGGGGTTGACCCTTCGGCAATCAAGTTTCGCTTTTGATTGCCTTGGCGATATAATCTTGCGCTGCGATCTTCAAGCCTCATTTCGCACCCGCAGCACCGGGCGCCATGCGATCCGGGCTTGCGATCCAGAGCGCGGACGGCGATGAACGGGGGATGATCACCGTCCTGGAAGACAGTTTCCGCCTGGCGCAAGCCTTCACCATCAGCCGCGGGTCGAAGACCGAGGCGCGGGTGCTGACCCTGCGCATCGACCGGGACGGGAAGGTCGGCCGGGGCGAATGCGTGCCCTATGCCCGTTACGGCGAGACGACCGACAGCGTCCGGGCGCAGATCGAAAGCCTGCCCGAGGGCATCACGCGTGAGGAGCTGCAATCCGCCCTGCCGCCCGGCGCGGCGCGCAATGCGGTGGACTGCGCCTTGTGGGATCTGGAAGCCCGGCAGAAGGGATGCCGGGTCTGGCAATTGGCCGGCCTGCCCGCGCCGGGTCCGGTGACGACGGCCTATACCCTTTCGCTTGCCGCGCCCGATGCGATGCGGACCGCTGCGGCGGTCCATGCCCACCGGCCGATCCTGAAGATCAAGCTTGGCACTCCGGACGACATGCCAAGGCTGGAAGCGGTGCGGGCCGGGGCGCCCCGGTCCACCATCATTGTCGACGCGAACGAGGGCTGGACCTCCGAGGTCTATGCCGAACTTGCCCCCCACCTCCTGCGCCTTGGCGTGGCGCTGGTGGAACAGCCGCTGCCCGCCGGGCAGGACGAGATGCTGGCCGAGATCGCCCGCCCGGTCCCGGTCTGCGCCGATGAGTCCTGCCATGACCGCGCCTCTCTGCCGGGGCTGAAGGGCAGGTATGACGTGGTGAACCTGAAGCTGGACAAGACCGGCGGGCTGACCGAGGGCCTGCGGACCCGCGACGCCGCGCGGGCGATGGGGTTTGGCCTCATGGTCGGCTGCATGGTCGGATCCTCGCTGGCGATGGCACCGGCGGTGCTTCTGGCGCAGGGGGCCGACTGGACGGACCTTGACGGACCCCTGCTTCTGGCCGAAGACCGGCCGCACCCCCTGCGCTATGACGAAGCAGGGGCCCACCCGCCCGATGCCAACCTCTGGGGATGACCGAATGACCCTCAGACTTTACGGCGTGTAGAGGAACGGAGAGCCATCAGGGGCAAGGACATAGCAGGATTGCGAAGTGATGCGCATTTGCCGATTCCGGTCAGCAGGCTGCTTGGCCGCCTTGGTAGCTGCCGCCGCCGAGTCCCCTTCGCAATACGAAATCGCGATGCGCTGGTAGCCGCGATCACGCATGCAGATTTCCATGTTCTTATCCCTCAGGGGACTGTTCGTGTCGACTGAGTAAATTCCCACATAGGGAGCCCAAGAGACCTGAGTATTTGTCGGAACCGCTTGGGTGGCCTGCGTCGCACAGGCGACCCCGTCTCTTTCGTACCGATCATAAGTGACACCCTGCCGCACATAGAAATCGTTTGAGACGCATGCCGAAAGGGAAAGAGCACCTGCTGTGGCCAGCACTACGATCTTGATTCTTCTGCTGTTCAATTGAACCTCGCTTATCCTGTCATCACACCAGTCAAGCCACCGTTTGTGGCAAATCTATGCAACCCGCAGGGTGGGCCGTGTCTCTTGACCGTAGTGCCGGATATCTTGACGTCTGGTAAAATTGGGAGTGTCTACCTGCTGAAAATCAGGAGGATGAGATGACCCGCACCGTCTATGTGAACGGAGACTACCTGCCCGAGACCGAAGCCAGGGTCTCGATCTTCGACCGCGGGTTCCTGATGGCCGACGGGGTCTATGAGGTGACCTCGGTGCTGGAGGGCAAGCTGATCGACTTCGACGGCCACGCCAAGCGCCTGGCGCGATCGCTGGACGAGCTGGAGATGACCTGCCCGATCTCGGAGGACGAGCTTCTGGCGATGCACCGCGAGCTGGTGGCGCGGAACGGGATCGAGCAGGGGATGATCTATCTGCAGGTCACGCGCGGCAATCCGGGCGACCGCAGCTTTGTCTTCCCCGATGCCTCGGTTCCGGGAACGGTGGTGGCATTCACCCAGAACATCCCGAACCTCGCGGATGCGCCGGCGGCGAAGACCGGGTTCCGGGTCATTACCATCCCCGACCTGCGCTGGAGCCGGGTGGACATCAAGACGGTGCAGCTTCTCTATCCCTCGCTGGGCAAGATGGCGGCGAAGAAGGCCGGCGTCGATGACAGCTGGCTGACGGATGAGGCGGGGCGGGTGACCGAGGGCACCTCGAACAACGCCTATATCGTCAAGGGCAACCGGATCATCACCCGGGCGCTTGGCAACGACATCCTGCACGGGATCACCCGCGCCGCCGTGCTGCGGTTCGCGGCCGAGGCGCAATACGAGATCGAGGAGCGGCCCTTCACGCCCGAAGAGGCCCAGGGCGCGGACGAGGCCTTTTCGACCGCCGCATCGATCTTCGTGATGCCGGTGGTCGAGGTGGACGGCAAGCCGGTGGGGACGGGCAAGCCCGGCCCGGTGGCGGTCCGGCTGCGCGAGATCTATCTGGACGAGATGCGCAAGGCGGCGATCTGATGGCGCTGGCGTTGTCCTCGGCCGCGATGGTCGCCGCCGCCCGTGCCCGGATCGAGGAGATCCCGGCGGCCGAGGCGGTGGCGTTGCTGGGAAGGCCGGATGTGGTCTTCGTCGACCTGCGCGACGTGCGGGAACGGGAGAGGTCGGGCTTCATCCCCGGCAGTTTCCATTGTCCGCGCGGGATGCTGGAGTTCTGGGTCGACCCGGAGAGCCCCTATTTCAAGCCGGTCTTCGCCGAGGAGAAGCGGTTCGTGTTCCACTGTGCCTCGGGCTGGCGGTCGGCGCTGGCGGTGGCGACGTTGCAGGACATGGGCTTTGCCGCCAGCCACATTCCCGAGGGCTTCACCGGCTGGGTCGCGGCCGGGGGCCGGGTCGAGACGAAGGGCTGACCTCAGCCCCCCGCCGCGAACATCGGCCCGCCGCGCCAGCGCGGGTAGCCATAGCCGTGCACTTCCACCAGGTCGATGTCCGAGGGCTTCAGCGCGATGCCTTCGGCGAGGATCGCCTTGCCTTCAGCCGCCATGGCGCTGGTAAGGCGGCTGGCGATCTCCTCCGCCGTCAGGGTCGGGCCTGCGGCGATCCGGCCCGCCAGCAGGCCGGCGGTCGTGTCCGAGGGCTTTGGCGTCCGGTCGCCCGGCGCATAGCCATACCAGCCGCCGCCGGTCTTTTGCCCCTTGCGGCCCGCGCGGACCAGGATGTCGCCCAAGGTTTCCGGCACGTCCTGTCCCGCCGCCCGCGCACCTTCGCGCTGGAGGTAGGCAATGTCGAGGCCGCCCAGATCCTGCGCCTCGAACGGACCCATGGCGAAACCGTACGCGCGCATGGCCGCGTCGATGGCGGCGATCGGGGTGCCGTCGCGGACCAGCGTTTCCGCCTCGGCGCGGTAGCGTTTCAGGATGCGGTTGCCGATGAAGCCGTCGCAGATTCCGGCCTGGACCGGGATCTTGCCCAGTTGCCGCGCGAGGGCGAAGCCGGTCGCCAGCGTCCCAGGCGCGGTCGTCGGGGTCGGCACGATCTCCAGGAGTTTCATCACGTTGGCCGGGCTGAAGAAGTGCAGGCCGATGAAACGGTCGGGGTTGGGCAGGCCCTCGGCGATGAGCCGGGGGTCGAGGTAGGAGGTGTTGGTCGCAAGGATCGCGTCCGCGCGGCAGGTCTGGCCCAGTCGCGCAAAGACGGCGCGCTTGACGGAAAGGTCTTCGAAGACGGCTTCGATCACCAAGTCGGTGTCGGCGAGGAGGGCGTAGTCGCTGCCGGCGGTCACGCCCTCCATGCGGGTCCGGGCCTGCGCTTCGGTCAGCTTGCCGCGCTTCACCGCGCCGTCGAAGATGGAGCGGAGGTTGGCAAGGCCGCGTTCCACCGCCTCGGCATCGCGTTCGATCAGGACGACGGGCAGGCCCGCCTCACGCAGCGCGGCGGCGATGCCCGCGCCCATGGTGCCGCCGCCGATCACGGCGGTGGAGTGGATTTCGCGGGGCTTGGCCTCCAGATGCGCGGGCTTCGGCGCGGCGCGTTCGGCAAAGAAGATGTGGCGCAGCGCGGCGGCCTGATCCGAGGCGCGCAGTTCAAGGAAGGTCGCGCGTTCGTGGGCCATCGCCTCGGCAAAGGGTTTCTCGGCGGCCATGCGCAGGCAGTCCAGCGCGCGGAGGGGGGCGATTTCGCCCCTGGCGCGCCTGGCGATGGCCTTGCGCTGGTCGTCCCACCATGCGCCGTCGGGCGAGGTGACGGGGCGGGCGGAGATCGGCTGCGGCAGGGGTTGGACCAAGGTCTTGCGAGCGAAGGCCACGGCCTCGGCGCGCAGGTCGCCGCTGACGATGGCATCCACAAGGCCCATCGACAGGGCCTTCGCCGCCTTGACCGGGCGGCCGGTGGTGACCAGTTCGACCGCCGCCTCGACGCCAGCAAGGCGCGGGGTGCGGACGGTGCCGGACGCGCCGGGAACGATACCCAGCGTCACTTCGGGCAGGCCGACAGAGGCGCTGTCCAGCGCCACCCGGAAGCGGCAGCCCATCGCGACCTCGAACCCGCCGCCAAGGGCCGAGCCGTGGATCGCGGCGACCCAGGGCTTCGTCGCCTGTTCCAGCCGGTCCACCAGATCGGGCAGATGCGGCGGGACCGGGGGCTTGCCGAACTCGGTCACGTCGGCCCCGGCGATGAAGGTTCGGCCGGCGCAGATCAGCACCACGGCGCGGACCGACGGGTCGGAGTCCAGTGTTTCCACCGCATCCCAGAGGCCCTGGCGCAGCGCCTGGCCAAGCGCGTTCACCGGCGGATTGTCCACGGTGACGACGGCCACTTCTCCGTCGCGGTCGATGGTGACACTCATCTCAAATCCCCAGATAGGCTTCGCGGATGCGCGGGTCGGCGATCAGCTCGGCAGCCGCCCCGTCCATGGTGATCCGCCCGGTCTCCATCACATAGCCCCGATCCGCGATCTTCAGCGCGCCATAGGCGTTCTGTTCCACCAGAAGCACGGTGACGTCCAGCGCCTTCAGCCCCTTCACCACGTCGAAGATCTGCGCGACGATGATCGGGGCAAGGCCCATCGAGGGTTCGTCCAGAAGCAGGCAGGACGGCCGCCCCATCAGGGCGCGGGCCATCGCCAGCATCTGCTGCTGTCCTCCCGACAGGCCCCCGGCGGCGAGGTTGCGCTTTTCCTTCAGGATCGGGAACATCTGGAAGGCATCGCCCATGTCCTTTTCCACCCGGTCGTCGGCATAGAGATAGGCCCCGAGGCGGAGGTTTTCCTCTACCGTCAGGTTGGTGAAGATCTGGCGGCCTTCGGGCGATTGCGACAGGCCGCGACCGACCCGACGCCAGGCGGGCACCCCGGCAAGGCCCTCGCCACGGAAGCTGACGCTGCCGCCTGCCACGGGATGCACCCCCGACAGGCAGCGCAGAAGGGTGGTCTTGCCTGCCCCGTTCGCCCCGATCACGGTGACGATCTCGCCCGAGTCGACGCGCAGGTCGATCCCGTGCAGCACCTCGATTCGCCCGTAGCGGGCGCGCAGGCCTTCAACCAGCAGCATTTTCGGCCCCCAGATAGGCAGCGATGACGGCAGGGTTCCGGCTGACCGAGGCCGGGTCGCCCTCGGCGATCTTCTCGCCATGGTCCAGGACGACGATGTGGTTGGAAATCCGCATCACCATCTTCATGTCATGTTCCACCAGCAGGATCGCGACGCCCGAGGCCGCGATCTCGGCGATCAGGTGGTCGATCTCCTCCGTCTCCACCGCGTTGCAGCCCGCGGCGGGTTCGTCCAGCAGCAGGACGCTGGGCTTCAGCGCCATCGCCCGGGCGATCTCCAGCCGTTTCAGCGAGCCATAGGAGAGGTTGCCCGCCTCCCGTTCCGCCGCGCGTTCCAGACCGACGCGCTTGAGCAACTCCCGCGCCCCGGCCTCGGCCGCTTTCGCCCGGCGGCGCGAGGCGGGGAGGTTCAGGAGGTCCGACAGCACATGGCCGCTTTCCTGCAGGTGGTAGCCCGCGATGGTGTTCTCCAGCACGGTCATCGACTGGAAGACCTGAAGGTTCTGGAAGGTCCGGCACATGCCGCGCCGGGCCAGCAGGTGCGGGGACATGGCGGTCACGTCCTCGCCGTTCAGGACCACCTTGCCCATGCCGGGCTGGTAGACGCCCGAGATCATGTTGAACAGCGTGGTCTTGCCCGCGCCGTTGGGCCCGATGACCGAGACGATCTCGCCGGGTTTCACGGTGAAGGAGACGTCATTGACGGCCTTGAGCCCGCCGAAGCTGATGCCCAGCCCCTCGATCGACAGCAGAGTCATTCGCCTCTCCCCCGGATCTTGCGCAGGATCGAGGGCACGACCCCTTCGCGCAGGAAGATCATCACCAGCACCATCACGGCACCCAGCACCAGTTGTTCGTATTCGGCAAAGACCGTCAGCACCTGCGGCAGCAGCGTCAGCACCGCCGCGCCGAAGATCGCGCCCGCGACCGAGCCGACGCCGCCCAGCACCGCCATCGTCACCATCTCGACCGAATGCATGAAGCCCGCGACATCCGGCGTGATGAACTTGTTCTGCAAGGCCAGCAGCGAGCCCGCGACCGAGGCATAGACGGCCGAGATCATGAAGGCCTGCAGCTTCAGCCGGGCCACATCCATGCCCACGGTGCGGGCCGCGACCTCCGATCCATGCAGCGCCCGCAGCGCCCGGCCCGTGGCGCTGTCGCGCAGGTTCAGCGCCAGCCAGGCGCCCAGGATCAGGACGATGCCGCAGAAGAAATACCAGAACTGGCCGTTCGACAGGTCAAACCCTGCGTCCTTCAGCAGGGCACGCAGCCCGAGTTCGGGCACGTCGATGCCATCAGGACCGCGCGTCAACTCGCGTTCGTTGTTCAGGACCATCGAGATCAAGATGCCCATGCCCAGCGAGGCGACGGCAAGGTAATAGCCCTTCAGCCGCAGGATCGGGCGGCCGACGAGCCAGGCCAGCACCGCCGATACCGCCGCGCCCAGCAGGACGGCCAGCGCGGGGTGGATGCCCCAATGCACCGGGGCCAGCGCGCAGGCATAGGCGCCGATCCCGGCAAAACCGGCGTGGCCAAGGCTGATCTGCCCGGCCCAGCCGGTCAGGATCACGATGCCGGTGACGGCCAGCGCATTGACGAAGATCAGCGCGCCGATGCGGTAGTAGAAGCCCGAGGGGAAGAAGACCGGCGACAGCGCGATCAGGACGACAAGGGCCAGCAGGGTGGCGGATTTCGGGGTCAGTCGCATGGTCACACCCGGTCGGTCGATTTGCGGCCGAACAGGCCCTGCGGCAGGAAGAACAGGACGGCCAGGATCACGATGAAGGCGGCGGCATCCTTGTATTGCGAGGACAGGTATCCGGCCGTCAGCCCCTCCAGCACGCCCAGAAGGAAGCCGCCGACAAGCGCGCCCTTGGGGTTGCCCATCCCGCCCAGCATGGCGGCGGCAAAGCCCTTCAGCGCGAAGGCCAGGCCCACGTCGTAGGAGGTCATGGTGATCGGCGTCACCAGCACCCCGGCCAGCGCGCCGATCCCGGCCGAAAGGGCGAAGGAGAGGGTCATCACGAAGGTCGTGTTGATCCCCACCAGCTGCGCGGCCAGCCGGTTGTTCGAGGTCGCCAGCACCGCGCGGCCCAGAAGCGTGCGGGTGAAGAACAGCCACAACCCGACGAAGACCGCGACGGCCCCGCCGATGACCCACAGGCTTTGCGGCAGGATCGTCGCGCCCAGGATGCGGATCGGGTCGTCGCCGGAAAAGGCGGGAAAGCTGTGGATCTGCTTGTCGAAGACCAGCTGCGCGGCCCCGCGGATGAAGATCGACACGCCGATGGTGATGATGACCAGCGAGACCACGGGCGCGCCGCGCGCGGGCTCGATCGCCAGCTTGTTCATCGCCACCCCCAGCGCGGCGGTCGCCAGGATCGCGACCAGCGCGGCCAGCGGCAGGGGTGCGCCCGCGGCATAGGTGAAGACGGTGATCATCCCGCCCAGCATGACGAATTCGCCCTGCGCGAAGTTCACCACGTCGGAGGCGTTGTAGATGATGGTGAAGCCCAGGGCGACCAGCGCATAGACCGCGCCGACCGTCACCCCGGACAGAAGGAATTGCAGAAGTTCCGACATGCGTCCCAGCCCCCGATGGCCCGAAATGGGTGGCCGCGCCCCGGTCAGGGGCGCGGCGGGTGGATTACTGGACCAGGGTCCACTTGCCGCCCTTGATTTCCAGCATGCGGAAGGCGGTCAGGTCGAGGCCCAGGTGATCCTCGGGCGTGAAGCTGTAGACGCCGGTGGTGCCGGCCAGGCCCGTGGTCGCCTCGATCGCGTCGCGGATCGCGGCGGGCTCGGCCGAACCGGCGCGGGTGATGGCGTCGGTCATGATCAGGAAGGCGTCATGGGCATAGCCGCCGAAGGTGCCGACCGGGGTGCCGGTGTTTTCCTCGAACATCGCCTTGTAGGCATCGACGACCGGCTTCTGCGGATCGTCCGTCGCCAGAAGGCCGGCGACCAGAAGCGCGGTGCCCGGCAGGCGCACGCCCTCGGCCGCTTCCGCTCCGGCCAGTTCGATGAACCCGTCCGAGGCGACGCCATGCGACTGGTAGAACGGCAGTTCGATCGCCAGCTGCTTGTAGTTCCGCGTCACGATCGACGGGCCCTGGCCGAAGCCGGGGTTCAGGATCGCCTGCACACCCTCGGTGCCCTTGATCTTGGTCAGCTGCGCGGTCATGTCCGCGTCCTTCGGATCATAGGTCTCGTCGGCGACGATCTCGATGCCGAAATCGGGGGCCACGGTCTTGCACTGGGCCTGCATCGAGGCACCGAAGCCGTCGGTGCCGGAAATCATGCCGATTTTCGTGATCCCGGCCTTCTGCATGTCCTCGAAGATCTTCTGGCAGGCCATGCGGTCGGTGTGCGGGGTCTTGAAGGTATAGGGCTTCACCGGGTCGATGATGTCGATGGCGCCGGCCAGCGAGATGAAGGGGATCTCGGCATCCTCGGCCACGGCCAGGATCGACATGGTGGTGCCGGTGGTGGTGCCGCCGATGATGGCGACCACTTCGTCATCCTCGACCAGACGGGTGGCGAAGGTGCGGGCCTTGTTCGGGTCGCCGTTGTCGTCATAGGCGATGAGGGTGATCTGTTCGCCGTTGATGCCGCCCTTGGCGTTCAGGTCTTCGACCAGCATCTCCAGCGTCTTCAACTCGGGGTCGCCGAGGAAGGCGGCGGGGCCGGTCGCCGAGATCGAGGCGCCAAGCTTGATTTCGGCCAGCGCGGGAAAGGCCAGCGCGACCAGGGCGGTCGTGGTCAGGAACGTCTTCATTGTGTCTCCTCCCAGAGAGTTTAGGTTGGCTCAGGCCGCCAGTCGGCGCGACATCACCCGGCGGAAGCGGGTGGCGACGAAGGCGGTGTCGGTAAGGCTGGCGTTGCCCGCCGGGTTGGCCCCGGTGACGTGAAAGTCGCTAAAGGCGGCGGACTGGTTGACGAAGATGTTGCCGGTCAGGTTGATCGACAGGTTCACGCCGGCGTTCGCAAAGGCCGCCTCGGCGCGGGCGATGCGCTCCTCCTCGGTGTCGTAGAGCGCGGCGGTGATCGCGCCCTTTTCGGCAGCAAGTGTGGCCGCCTGCCGGATCGCGGCCTCGGCGTCCGGGGTGGCGATCACGAAGGCGACAGGGCCGAAACATTCCTCGGTCGCGGTGGCGTCCGACGGGTCGACGGCGAGGAGAAGCGGCCCCGCTTCGCCCCTCGCGGCGCCATAGCGCAGGACGCGGCCCTTGGCGGCGGTGGCCTCGGCCCGGGCCTGCGTCGCAGGGTTGGCGATGGCGCCGCAGATGCCGGCGGCACGGGCCGGGTCGGAGAGGAGGCCGTCGATGGCGGCGACAAGGGCGGCAGATACCTCATCGAACGATTTGTGACCCTTGTCGGTCTCGATCCCGCCCGCCGGGATGTAGAGGTTCTGCGGCGAGGTGCACATCTGGCCCGAATAGAGCGAGAGGGCGAAGGCGAGGTTCGCGCACATGCCCTCAAGGTCGCGGGTCGCGGCGATGACGACGCTGTTGACCCCGGTTTCCTCGGTGAACAGCTGGGCCTGGCGGGCGTTGTCCCGCAGCCAGCTGCCGAAGGTGGAGGAGCCGGTGTAGTCGATCAGCTTCACCTCCGGCCGGGTGGCAAGATCCTTGGTGATCTCGGCGCCGGGCTCGTCCACCGCCAGCAGCACGGCATCGGCGGGAAGGCCCGCTTCAGCAAGCACCTCGCGCAAGGTCCGCACCGTCAGCGCCAGCGGCAGGATGGCGCGGGGATGCGGCTTCACGATCACCGGGTTGCCGGTGGCGAGGCTGGCGAAAAGGCCGGGATAGGAATTCCAGGTCGGGAAGGTGTTGCAGCCGATGGTCAGCGCGATCCCGGCGGGGCGCAGGGTCCAGGACTTCTCCATCACGATCGGCGCGGCCTTGCCCTGCGGCTTTTCCCAGCGGGCGGTCGCGGCGAAGCGGGTCATCTCGGCCCAGGCTGCGGCGACGGCCTCCAGCCCCCGGTCCTGCGCATGGGGGCCGCCGGCCTGGAAGGCCATGGCGAAGGCCTGCCCGGTGGTGTGCATGGTGGCATTGCCGATCAGGAAGCTTTGCCGGTTCAGCCGGGCCAGCGCCTCGAGGCAGACGCCGACGCGGGTTTCCGGCGTGGCGGCGGCAAGGGCAGGGGCGGCGGCGCTGGCGGCGGCGATCAGGTCATCAGGCGTGGCGGCGGGATAGCGGATCGCAAGCGCCGGGCCAAAGGGCGATACCTCGGCCCCGGCGCGGGACTGCCCCGGGTGATCGGGCAGGTCGAAGTCCTGACCGATCAGCGCGGCGAAACCGGCCTCGCCCTCGGCCTTGGCGGTCTCGCCATAGATCTTGCCGCTGGGAACCTCGGGATACGGGGTCCAGTATTCGCGACATGCAAGGGCCGTGACGGCCGCCTCGAGCGTCGGCCGGTGAAGGTCGAAGAAGTCCGACATGATGTCCTCCTGCCGGGGGCTCTCCTCCCCGACAGGTTTATCATTGACCGGCCGGTCGGTTTATGCAAGAATTTTTTCAGGACGTCCGGGAGCGCGGACGGGGAGAGATCATGACCACATCCGAAACCGTCCTTGCCAGCCTTGAAGCAGGCGTCCTGCGCCTCACGCTGAACCGGCCTGACAAGCTTAATTCCTTCAACGACGAGATGCACCTGGTCCTGCGCGCCGCGATCCAGCGTGCGCATGACGACAGCGATGTCCGCGCCGTCCTGCTGACCGGGGCGGGGCGCGCCTTCTGCGCGGGGCAAGACCTCGGCGACCGCGATCCGCGCAAGGACGGCCCGGCCTCCGACCTGGGGATGACGCTGGGAACCTTCTACAACCCGACGCTCCGCCTGATTCGGCAGCTGGAAAAGCCGGTGATCTGCGCCGTGAACGGCGTGGCGGCGGGCGCGGGGGCGAACATCGCCTTCGCCTGCGACATCGTGCTGGCGGCGACGTCCGCCCGGTTCATCCAGGCCTTCGCGAAACTCGGCCTGATCCCCGACGCGGGCGGCAGCTGGTCGCTGGCCCGCATCCTGGGCGAACCCCGCGCCAAGGCGCTGGCCCTGACGGCCGAGCCGCTGCCCGCCGAAAAGGCCGCCGACTGGGGCCTGATCTGGAAGGCCGTGGAGGATGCCGAGCTGATGGCCGAGGCGGTGAAGCTGGCCGAATCGCTTGCCGCCGGGCCGACGCTGGGCCTGGGTCTGACCAAGCGGCTGATCCAGGCCGCCGCGACCAGCTCGCTTGACGAACAGCTCGACATGGAACGCGACCTCCAGCAGCAGGCCGGCCGCAGCGCCGACTATGCCGAGGGCGTGGCCGCCTTCCTGGAAAAGCGCCCCGCAAGGTTCACCGGCAAATGAAACCTGTCTCGGAAATGACCCCGCAAGAGCTTGCCGAAGCCTCGGCCCAGGCGCTGTGGAACGACGATTCGGCCAGCCAGCGCCTCGGCATGGTGATGGAGCGCCTCGCCCCCGGCGAGGCGACCCTGGCGATGACCGTGACCGAGGCGATGTCGAACGGCCACGGCACCTGCCACGGCGGCTATATCTTCACCCTCGCCGACAGCGCCTTCGCCTTCGCCTGCAACGGCTACAACCAGCGCACGGTCGGGCAACATGCCTCGATCACCTATCTCGCGCCCGGCCGCGTGGGCGACCGGCTGACCGCCGTCTGCCGCGAGGTGTCGCGCCAGGGCCGGTCGGGCGTCTACGACGTCCGCGTCACCAATCAGGACGGGGTGCATGTCGCCGAATTCCGTGGCCTGTCGCGCACCGTCAAGGGCACCCATCTTCCGGTCGACGGCTGACCGGGCTACGCAATTCCAAGGGAGGAACCATGGAAGACCTTACCCCCCGCAAGCAGGATCTGGACCCGATCGAGATCGCTTCGCGCGATGAAATCGAGGCGCTGCAGTTCCACCGCATGAAGCGGTCGCTGAAACACGCCTATGAAAACTCGCCCTTCTACCGCAACCGCTTCATCGAGCATGACGTCCATCCCGAAGAACTCAAGACCCTGAAGGACATCGCCAAGTTCCCCTTCACCCACAAGCAGGACCTGCGCGAAACCTACCCGTTCGGGATGTTCGCCGTGCCGAGGAACAAGCTGGTGCGGGTGCATGGCTCGTCCGGCACCACGGGCAAGCCGACGGTCGTGGGCTATACCGCGAACGACATCGACGTCTGGGCCAACCTGATCGCCCGCTCGATCCGCGCGGCGGGGGGGCGTCCGGGCGACATGCTGCACAACGCCTATGGTTACGGCCTGTTCACCGGCGGTCTCGGCGCGCATTACGGGGCGGAACGGCTGGGCTGCACGGTCGTCCCGATCTCGGGCGGGCAGACCGAGCGCCAGGTCTCGCTGATCTCGGACTTCCAGCCGCAGATCATCATGGTCACACCCTCCTACATGCTGTCGATCCTGGACGAGTTCCGCCGCCAGGGCCTGGACCCGCGCCAGTCCTCGCTGAAGGTCGGGATCTTCGGGGCCGAACCCTGGACCAACGCCATGCGGCAGGAGATCGAGGAGGCCTTCGACAAGCATGCCGTCGACATCTACGGGTTGTCGGAGGTCATGGGCCCCGGCGTCGCGCAGGAATGTGTGGAAACCAAGGACGGGCTGCACATCTGGGAAGACCATTTCTACCCCGAGATCATCGACCCGGTGACGGGCGACGTTCTGCCGGACGGCGAGATGGGCGAGCTGGTCTTCACCACGCTGACCAAGGAAGGCCTGCCGATGGTGCGCTATCGCACCCGCGACCTGACCCGCCTTATGCCGGGCACCGCGCGGTCGATGCGGCGGATCGAGAAGATCACCGGCCGCAGCGACGACATGATCATCCTGCGCGGCGTCAACGTCTTCCCGACCCAGATCGAGGAGCAGATCCTGAAGTGCCGCGGCCTCGCCCCGCATTTCCAGATCGAGCTTGCCCGCGAAGGCCGGATGGACAACATGACCGTCCATGTCGAATGCAGCGCCGACATGGTGGATGCAGACGCCCGCGCGAAATCGGCAAAGGAACTGGCGCATCACATCAAGGCCATCGTCGGCGTCTCGACGCGCATCAACGTGACCGATCCGAATGCGATTGCCCGTTCCGAGGGCAAGGCGAGGCGGGTGGTGGACAATCGCCCGAAAGGCTGACCGCCCGGTCAGTGACACAAACACAGGCTTGCTTTAGAAGGGGCAGCGATGCCCCTTTCATCGGCAGCACCAGGAAGAACATCATGGCTCGGACACGGGCAGCGGATTTCGAGGAAAAGCAGCGCGGCATTCTGGACAAGGCGGCCCAGGTCTTTGCGGAACAGGGCATGGAGAAGGCCTCCATGTCCCAGATCGCAAGCGTCGCCCAGGTGTCGAAGGCGCTCCTCTACCATTACTATCCCAGCAAGGATGCGCTGATCTTCGCGATCATCATTACCCATCTGGAGGGCCTGGACGCGGCCATCGAGGAGGCCGACGATCCCACGCTCCCGCCCGAGCAGCGCCTGCGCAAGCTGGTGGGCACGGTGCTGGAGAACTACCGGGGCGCGGACAACCAGCACAAGGTGCAGCTGAACGCGACGGCGGCGCTGTCGGATGAGCAGAAGGCCGAGATCATGGCGCTGGAGCGCGGCATAGTGCGCCGGTTCTCGACCGTGCTTGACCAGGTGAATCCGGGCCTGAACACCAGGGAGCGGCCGCTCCTCATGCCGGTGACCATGTCGCTTTTCGGCATGATGAACTGGGTCTACATGTGGTTCAAGGACGGCGGCCGCATCAGCCGCGAGGATTATGCCGACGTGGCGACGACGCTGATCCTGGAGGGGATCAAGTCCGTCAGGTAGGGAGAGCCGGCCTGTCGGAACATGCGAAGGTCGCATGCCCGGCGCCGAAGCTCATCCCATGCTCCACATGACGGGCAGGTTTCATGCGGTCATGCGGTGTGGTCTTTCCGCTGCCCTGACCCGGTTGGCAGACCTGCGTCACAGCCGGGGGGCACGCTGGCTGGCGGTGCGTCTGATGCCCCCCGGGGCCGCGCGAGCGTCTGGCCTGCGCCCGACAAGCTGGCAACGGACCCCGGCGATGGCGGATGAACCGCCACCTCCAGGCTGTCACTCGGCCGCCTGCGTCGCGACCGGCGGCCAGACCTTGGCCACCATGGTCAGCACGTCATATTGCGCCACCACCGCCCCGGTCTGTTTCGTCACCTGGCAATCCCAGCGCACCTCGCCATGTTCGGCATTGGCGCGGGGGTTGATCTCCTTGCAGGTCAGCCGAACCTGCAACGTGTCGCCGAAATAGACCGGCGTCAGGAAGCGCAGGTTGTCGACGCCATAGTTCGCCAGCACCGGGCCCGGTGCGGGATCGACGAAGAGGCCCGCCGCAAAGGACGCGATCAGATAGCCATGCGCCACGCGGTCGTCGAAGAACGGGTTCGCCTTGGCCGCAGCAGCGTCCATATGGGCATAGAAGGTGTCGCCGGTGAAATGGGCGAAATGCTCCACGTCCTCCAGCGTCACCTGCCGGGCGGCCGTGACCAGTTGGTCGCCGATCCTCAACTCGGCCAGCGACTTGCGGAACGGATGCTGCCCATGCTGCACCTCTGCCCCTTCGATCCAGCGGCCGGTGACCGCCGACAAAAGCCGCGGGCTGCCCTGCACGGCGCTGCGCTGCATATAGTGCTTCACGCCGCGCATCCCGCCCATCTCCTCGCCGCCACCGGCTCGGCCCGGGCCGCCATGCACCAGCGGCGCCAGCGGAGAGCCGTGCCCGGTGGATGATTTCGCCGTCGCCCGATTGCCGATCAGCACCCGCCCGTGATGCGGCGCCAGGCCCAGCACCGCCGCCTCGGCCACCTTCGGGTCGTCGGTGAAGACCGAGGACACCAAGGAGCCCTTGCCCTTCGCCGCCAGCGCCACGGCTTCCTCGATGTCGTCATAGGGCATGACGGTGGAGACCGGCCCGAAAGCCTCGACATCATGCACTGCGCCCGCCGCAAGGGGCTTGTCGCAATACAGCAGCACCGGGTTCAGGAAAGCCCCCGCCGCCGCATCACCCGAGGCCACGCGGACCTGATCGGGGTTACCCGCCACGATCTCGGCATCCGCCTGCAGGTCACGGATCCGCGCCCGCACCTCGTCGCGCTGGTCGTGACTGGCCAAGGGGCCCATCCGCGTGCCCTCGTCGCCCGGCAAGCCCAGCGGCGTCTTCTCCAGCCGTTCCCCCAGCGCGGCGATCACCGCCTGGACATGGGCGCGCGGCACGAAGACCCGGCGGATCGCGGTGCATTTCTGCCCGGCCTTTGCCGTCATCTCGCGCGCGACTTCCTTGACGAACAGATCGAACTCCGCCGATCCCGGCCCGGCGTCAGGACCAAGGATGGAGGCGTTCAGGCTGTCCGCCTCCATCGTGAACCGCACCGAATTCTCGACCACCGCCCTGTGCGACTTCAGCTTCCGCCCCGTCCAGGCCGAGCCGGTGAAGGTCACCGCGTCCTGCCCGGTCACATGGTCCAGCAGGTCGCCGACCGAGCCGGAGATCAGCTGCAATGCGCCCTCGGGCAGCAGCCCCGTCTCGATGATCCTCCGCACGACCAGTTCGGTGAGGTAGGCGGTCTGCGACGCGGGCTTCACGATGCAGGGCACGCCTGCGATCAGCGTCGGGGCGATCTTCTCCAGCATCCCCCAGACCGGGAAGTTGAAGGCGTTGATGTGGACGGCGACGCCCTGGATCGGCGTCAGGATGTGCTGGGCGACGAAGCTGCCGTCCTTCGACAGCACCTCGACCTCGCCATCGGTCAGCACGCGGGTGTTCGGCAATTCGCGCCGCGCCTTCGAGGCGAAGGTCAGCATGGTGCCGATCCCGCCCTCGATGTCGATCCAGCCATCGGCGCGGGTCGCGCCGGTGTGCAGGCTTTCGGCGTAGAACTCTTCCTTCAGCTCCATCAGCTTCAGGCCAAGCGCCTTCAGCATCCCGGCCCGGTCATGGAAGGACATGGCGCGCAGCTTCGACCCCGCCACCTCGCGCCCGTAGGCCAGTGCCCCGGCAAAGTCGATGCCGGTGGAGTCGATGGTCGCCACGACTTCTCCGGTCGCGGCGTCGCAGAGGGCCTGGCCGTCCTTGGCGCCGGGGGTCCAGCGGCCGGAGACAAAGCTTTCCAACCGGCGCGGGGGGCGTGCCGAAATGGTCATGGGCATATTCCTTGGTCAATACGCGGGACGGGCCTTGCGCCCGCCCCGTCAGGTCAGTTCAGGCCGATCGGGCCCAGAGTTTCCGCGACCAGCGCGTCCCAGCGGGCGTGCAGGGTCTCGTTGGTGGCATGGCGCAGGCCGAAGCGGGCCTGGGTCTCGTAGCGGGCCGAGTTGGCGATGCCGAAGGTCACGGCCACGCGCGGGCGCCAATAGGCGACGGCGGCCTTGGCCTCGGCCTTGCCCTCCTCGGTCGCGACCAGGCGGTCCAGCCCCTCGATCCCCAGCGCGGCATGACGCGCCTCGCGCGGGGCGATCTCGCGGAAGACCTCGGCCAGCGGCGCATAGGAGACGCGGGTCAGCTCGGTCATCTGGACGCCGGTGGCGAGGCCCATCAGCACGTTCATCACCACCGCATCGGTCCAGCCGGTGATCGGATAGTGGAACACCGACAGCCGCATGTCGCCCCCGGTCCGGGTCGAGCCGAAGTCGGCCTCTCGCGGCAGCCGCGCCGCCCAGTCGTGCTGGCGCTGATAGCGCGCGGTGTCGGTGCCGAAATCGGCCATGACGGCCAGCACGCGCTCGGCATGGTCGGCCTTCTCCAGCGTGATCCGGCTGGCGGCGATCCGTTCCTTGATCCCCGGCGCAAAGTTGATCGACGCCGCGAACCCGGCGGAAGCCGCCAGCTCGCTGTCCACGAAGGACGACATCAGCCGCATCAACTCGCCCCGATAGCGCGCCGGCACGTTGCCGGGAGAGGTCAGGACGCCGCCCTGCGCGAGGTAGTCCTCGATGTTCATCGTCTGGGTCATCCGGTCCTCACTCGTCATAGGTGACGACGACCTTGTCGGTCATCGGGAAGCTCTGGCAGGACAGGACGTAACCGGCCCGCACCTCGTAATCCTCGAGCGCGTGGTTGGTCAGCATCTCGACCTCGCCCTCGATCACCTTGCAGCGGCAGGTCGAGCAGACGCCCGCCTTGCAGGAATAGGGCGCGTCCAGCGCGGCCTCGATGGCGGCGTCCAGGATGCTTTGGCCCTGGCGCGGCATCTGGAAGCTGCGGGTGGTGCCGTCCAAGGTCACCGTCGCGGCGGTCGAGTTGCCGGTGCCGAGTTCCGCCTTGCTGACCGGCCTGGCCTTGGCGCGGCCCGGCTGGCCCGAGGCGAAAAGCTCGAACTTGATCTGCGCGTCGGTCAGCCCGTGGTCGCGCAAGGAGGCGGCGATCGCCAGCATCATCGGCTCCGGCCCGCAGATGAAGGCGGTGTCGACGGACTTCGGGTCGATCCAGCCAGAGAACAGCGCCTTCATCTTGTCGGCGTCCACCCGGCCGGTGAACAGGTCGATCTCCTGCGCCTCGGTCTCAAGCACATGGATCACCGAGAAACGGCCGAGATAGCTGTTCTTCAGGTCTTCAAGGTCTTCGCGGAACATGATCGTGCCCACCGCCCGGTTGGCATAGACCAGCGTGAAGCGGGAATTCGGCTCGTCGGCCAGCACGGTCTTGATGATCGACAGCACCGGCGTGATCCCGGACCCGCCCGCGAAGCCGAGGTAGTGCCGTTCGGCGCTGGCATCGACGGGCGTGAAGAACTTGCCCATCGGCGGCATCGCCTCGATCTCGTCGCCGGGCGCGAGGTTCTCGTTCGCCCAGGTGCTGAACGTGCCGCCGTCGACGCGCTTGATCCCGACCTGCAGCACGCCCTCGTGCCGGCCGGCGCAGATCGAATAGGACCGGCGCAGTTCCTCGCCGTCGAAGGCGCGGCGGAAGGTCAGGTACTGGCCCTGGGTGAAATCGAACAGCGCGCGGTCCTCGTCGCGCGGGGCCAGCGTCACCACCACCGCATCGCGGGTTTCGCGGCGGACCTCGGTGACCTTCAGCGGATGAAAGCGAGACATGGGTTCCTCCCGGAGTGTCTGAGCATCGGGCGCATCCTCAGATGCATTTGAAATAGTCGAAGGGTTCCAGGCAGTCGGTGCAGCGGTAACTTGCCTTGCAGGGGGTCGAGCCGAACTGGCTGACCTTCGCCGTCGCGGTCGAGCCACAGCGGGGGCAGGCGATCACCAGGTTTGAGGTGCCCGCCAGCCGGGCGACCCGGCCGGCAAGGCGCCCGTCGGCGGCGGTGCCGTCCATCGGCGGGGCGATGCCATAGGCGCGTAGCTTCTCGCGGCCCTCGGCGCTGATCCAGTCGGTCGTCCAGGGCGGCGACAGCTTGCGCTCCAGCCGCAGCTTCTCGATCCCGTGGCCACGCAGCGCCGCCTCGATGTCGAGGTTGATCACGCTGGTCGCGGGGCAGCCCGAATAGGTCGGCGTGACCGTGACGACCAGCGTGTCGCCCTGCCATGCCACATCCCGGATGATGCCCAGGTCGGTCAGGCTGATCACCGGGATTTCCGGGTCCGGCACCTGGGAAAGCCAGTGCCGGACCGTCTGCAGATCGGGAAGCGCCGCGCTGCCCATGGTCTTACCAGACGCCGCCCGGATAGGCGCGTTGCAGGAACTGCATGTCGGCCAGGATGAAGCCCAGCGCCTCGGTATGCCGGCCGGTCTTGCCGCCCTTGTGCTGGAAGGCGCCGTCCGGCAGGGCCAGCGTCGCCTCGGCCATCACCTCGGCCACGCTGCGGTCCCAGGCGGCTTTCAGGCTGGCCGGATCGGGGGCGATCCCCGCCGCGACCACGGCCTGATCGACGGCATCGGCCATGAACAGCTCGCCCGTATAGGGCCAGAGCGTGTTCAGCGCCTTCTGCATCCGGGCGCGGCTTTCCTCGGTCCCGTCGCCCAGACGGATCACCAGATCGGCCGAGCGTTCCAGGTGGTAAGCCACCTCCTTCGCCGCCTTGGCCGCGATCTCGGCCACGCGCGGGTCGCTGGAGTTCTGCAAGGCGCGCAGCATTTCCATGTGCCAGGCATCGAACAGGAACTGGCGCATCAGCGTATGGCCGAAGTCGCCGTTCGGGCGCTCCACCAGCAGCACGTTGCGGAACTGCGCCGCATCGCGGTGATAGGCGAGCCGGTCCGCGTCGCGGCCCTTGCCCTCGACCTCGCCGGCCAGTCCCAGCCAAAGCTGCGTCTGCCCGATCAGGTCCAGCGCGGTGTTGGCCAGCGCGATGTCCTCCTCCAGCACGGGCGAGTGCCCGCACCACTCCGACACCCGGTGCCCGAGCACCAGGCAATTGTCGCCCAACCGGCAAAGCCAGTCGAACAGCGCGGCTTGATCGACCGTCGCCATCACATGTGCCCCACTTCGGTCGGGATGTCGAAGAAGGTCGGGTGGCGATAGACCTTGGAGTTCGACGGCTCGAACAGCGGGCCCTTGTCGGACGGGGCCGAGGCGGTGATCTCGTTCGACTTCACCACCCAGATCGACACGCCTTCATTGCGGCGGGTGTAGACGTCGCGCGCATTGCAGATCGCCATTTCGGCGTCGGGCGCGTGCAGGCTGCCGACATGGCGGTGGTTCAGGCCGTGCTGGCCACGGATGAAGACTTCCCACAGGGGCCATTCGCTGGACATCGGTTTCTCCTCCCGGATCGGGCTAAGGGGTGGGGACGGGCCTTGGCGCCCGCCCGAAAGACTTACTCGGCCGCCACGCGGGCGGCGGCGCGGCGGGCGTCCTGCTTCTTCGCATGCGCCATCAGCCCGTCGCGGAACCAGGCGCCGTCTTCCCAGGCGGTGACGCGGGCTTCCATCCGTTCGGCGTTGCAGGGGCCGTTCCCGGCGATCACGTCGAAGAACTCGTCCCAATCCGGCTCGCTGAAATCGTGGCCGCCCTTCTCCTCGTTCCATTTCAGGTTCGGGTCGGGGATGGTCAGGCCCAGGTATTTCGCCTGCGGCACGGTCTGGTCGACGAACTTCTGGCGCAGCTCGTCATTGGTGTTGATCTTGATCTTCCACTGCATCGACTGCGCGGAATGGACCGAGTCCTTGTCCGACGGCCCGAACATCATCAGCGCCGGATACCAGAAGCGGTTCAGCGCATCCTGCGCCATCTCCTTCTGCTCGGCCGTGCCCTGCAGGCACATCTTCAGCAGGATGTCGTAGCCCTGGCGCTGGTGGAACGACTCTTCCTTGCAGATGCGGATCATCGCGCGGCTGTAGGGACCGTAGGAGGTCTTCTGCAGCTGCACCTGGTTCATGATCGCCGCGCCGTCGACCAGCCAGCCCACGGTGCCGATATCGGCCCAGTTCAGCGTCGGATAGTTGAAGATCGACGAATACTTCATCTTGCCGTTGTGCAGCAGTTCCAGCAGTTCGTCGCGGCTGACCCCCAGCGTCTCGGCGGCGGAGTAGAGGTAGAGCCCATGCCCCGCCTCGTCCTGCACCTTGGCCAAGAGGATCGCCTTGCGCTCCAGCGTGGGGGCGCGGGTGATCCAGTTGCCCTCGGGCAGCTGGCCGACGATTTCCGAATGGGCGTGCTGGCCGATCTGGCGGATCAGCGTCTTGCGATAGCCTTCCGGCATCCATTCCTTCGGCTCGATCTTCTCGCCCCGGTCGATCCGGTCCTGGAAGGCGCGTTCCTGTTCCGTCATCTCCGTGCGGGACTTGGCGCCTTCGGCCTTGACCATCTGTGCATACATGGCTGGTTCCTCCCTCAGACTTTCTCGATGATGATGGCGATGCCCTGGCCGACGCCGATGCACATGGTGCAAAGGGCATAGCGGCCCCCGGTGCGGTGCAGCTGATACATGGCGGTGGTGATCAGCCGCGCGCCCGACATGCCCAGCGGATGACCCATCGCGATGGCCCCGCCGTTCGCATTCACATGCGCCGCGTCGTCCGGCAGGCCCAGGTCGCGCAGCGTGGCCAGCGCCTGCGAGGCAAAGGCCTCGTTCAGCTCGATCACGTCCATCTGGCCGATGGTCAGACCGGCGCGCGCCAGCACCTTCTTCGCCGCCGGGGCCGGGCCGATTCCCATGATCCGCGGCTCTACCCCCGCCGCCGCCATCGCGACGATCCGCGCCCTGGGCACCAGCCCCTGCGCCTTTGCCGCCTCGGCCGACAGCACCGCCAGCGCCGCCGCCCCGTCGTTCACGCCCGAGGCATTGCCGGCGGTTACCGACAGGTCGGGCCCGTTCACGCCGCGCAGCTTGGCCAGCTGCTCCACCGTGGTCCCCGGACGCGGATGCTCGTCGGTATCGACGACCAGCGGTTCGCCCTTCTTTTGCGGGATCACCACCGCCGCGATCTCGTCGCGGAAGATCCCCGCCGCCTGCGCCGCCGCCCAGCGGGCCTGCGACCGCGCCGCGAAGGCATCCTGATCCGCCCGGCTGATGCCGAAGTCGGCGGCCACGTTGTCGGCGGTCTGCGGCATGGAATCGATGCCGAACTCAGCCTTCATTTTTGGGTTCACGAAGCGCCAGCCGATCGTCGTGTCATAGACGGCATTCGACCGCGAGAAGGCGGCGTCGGCCTTCGGCATCACGAAGGGGGCGCGGCTCATGCTCTCCACCCCGCCCGCGATGACGAAATCGCAGTCGCCCGCCTTGATCGCCCGCGCCGCCATGCCCACCGCATCCATGCCCGAGCCGCAAAGCCGGTTCACCGTGGTCGCCGGCACCGCGACCGGCATCCCGGCCAGCAGCACGGCCATCCGGCCCACGTTGCGGTTGTCCTCGCCCGCCTGGTTGGCACAGCCGTAGATCAGGTCATCGACCGCCGACCAGTCCACATCGGGATTGCGCGCCATCAGCGCCTTCAGCGGCTCGGCGGCCAGATCGTCGGCACGCACCTGTGCCAGAGCACCGCCATAACGCCCCACCGGCGTCCTGACCGCATCGCAAATGAAGGCGTCGCGCATCCTTCCTCCTGTTTTCTGCTGAGACCGGCGATTCCTCATTCGCCGACCGATCGGTCAACGTATACATCCGGAAGCATCACAGGAAAAGCGATTTTTTTAGAATCCTTGTAATGCTTTCGTGCGCCGCGATATTACGACGCGCGCGCAATGGCTTGCAGGATCAGACCGGAGTGAGAAGACGCGCCAGCCGGCGGGCGGTGGCCTCGGTTTCGGCCGGCAGCAGGCCATCGGCGCCCTCGCAGCACAGGGCGATGTGGCGGTGCGCGCCGGGGGTCAGGCCCCCATAAAGCTTGCGAAACAGGGCGCGCGCCTCGGCGCCGTTCCAGCCCGCCGGCAGGTGCTCGGCCGGAAGGCGGGGGTCGCGCAAGAGGACCATGCGATAGGCATGGACGAGGAGGAGACGCGCCACCAGCGCCTGATGGTCGGAGAGGCGGGCAGGCTGCAGAGTATCGAACAGGGCCATGAAACGGTCATACCCGTCGCGAAGCGCGCTCAGGTCCCAGAACCCGGCCAGCGGCGCGGCGGTGGTCACCGTCTCGGCATGGAAGACCAGCGCCCCGGGCGGCAGGGGCTGGCCCCGGTCGGGGCGGATGAACACCGGCCCGCCCATATGCCCCATGCGCAAGCGCCGCGCATCCTCGATCCGCAGGTCGGGATCATGGATGATCTGCCAACCCTTCGAGGGCCGGTCGGGGCCGTAAAGCAGGTCCGCCGCCTCCATGAAGGTCGCGACGGCGCCTGTCTCCAGCCGGTAGAAGCTGCGCCGCCCGATCCGCTCTCCGGTCAGTTGCGCGGCCGCGACCAGACGCGAGACGGCGGTGCGGACGAGGGATTCGCTGATCCCGACCCCGGCGCAAAGGTCGATCAGCGTGCCGGTCCACAACACGCCGCCGCGCGGCACGACGACATCGCCATAGATGGTCACGATGAAGGCCGCCGCGTTCAGCCGCAGCTCCTGCGTGATCGTCCGGATCATGTCGGCGGTCTTGTGCACGCGGGGTCCTGTCGTTCGCAGGCCCGGACTAAGCCGAATGGGTGGCCCGCGGCAAGAGGCGGCAGGTTGACGGGCAGGGGGGCGGGTTCTAACCCTTCGCTGCCGGACGATGGAGGAAGGGGCGGCATGGGCAGGGCGCTCTTCACCTGGAACGGCTTCCGGCGCGGCGCGCGCGAGGGTGTGCCGCTGGCGGCCAGCATCTTCGCCTATGGCTTGGGCTTCGGCCTGGTCGCGGCGCAGGCGGGGTTCGGCGTGACAAAGGCGATGGCGACCAGCGCCGCGATCTATTCGGGCTCGGCGCAGCTGGCGGCGGTGAACCTGTTGCAAACCGGAGAGGCGACGTTGCTTGCGCTGTTCGCGACGATCCTGGTGATCAATGCGCGCTACCTCTTGTTCGGCGCGGCGCTGCAACCCTGGCTCTGGCAGGCGGGGCCATTGCGGTCCTACGGCAGCCTCCTGCTGCTCGGCGATGCCAACTGGCTTCTGACCATGCGGCGCATCGCACAGGGCGAGGAGGACCGCGCCTATCTCGCCGGGACCGGCGCGCCGATCGCCTTCGGCTGGATCGCAGGCACGGCGCTGGGGGCGGCGGCGGTCAGCATCCTGCCCCGGCCCGAGGCGCTGGGCTTCGACCTGATGCTGCCCTGTTTCGCCACGGCGATGGTGGCGGCGATGGCGCGGCGGGGGGTGGACCTGGTGCCGGTCGCGGTCGGGGCGGGGGCGGCGCTGGGGATCGCGGAGCTTCTCGGCCCGGCGGCGGCGGTGATCGGCGCCGGCCTGGCCGGAGGCGCGGTCGCGGCGCTGATGTATCGTCCCCCCGCATGACCGGGAACTTTCCCCTCTTGCTGCTGGTGATGGGTGCGGCCGCGCTGCTTTGCCGGGTCGCGGGCTTCACGCTGATGCGGCTGGTCCCGGTCTCGCCCCGGCTGGAGGCGGCGCTGCGGGCGACGCCGCTGGCGGTGATGGCCGCGATCTCGGCGCTGGCCGTTCAGGCGGGCGGGCTGGCCGAAGGGCTGGCGCTGGCGGCGGTCGTCGCGCTGACCAGGGTCCTGGGCAGCGACGTGGCCGCGGCGATCCTGGGCGTGGGGATCGTCGCGGGCCTGCGCTGGGCGGGGCTCTGAGGCGGCTCAGTCCTGCTTGCCGACGTTCTCGGCAAAGGCCTTCCGGAACGCCGCCTCCTTGGCCGCATCCGCCTCGGTCTGGTGCTGCGCCACCCAGTCGGCATAGGGCATGCCATAGACGATCGTGCGCGCGGCCTCCTTCGATAACTCGATCCCGCGCTCGGCCGCGGCTTCCTGATACCAGCGCGACAGGCAGTTGCGGCAGAAGCCGCCCAGATTCATCAGGTCGATGTTCTGCACCTCCGGCCGCTTGACCACCAGGTGATGCACCAGCGCGCGGAAGGCCGCAGCCTCCAGTTCCGTCCGGGTTCGGTCGTCCATCTACAGCCCCTCCAGCACGTCGCAAAGAATCGGAGCCAGCCGCGCCGCCCAATGCGCCTGTTCGGCCGGTGTCGCGATCAGATCATTGCGCAACTCTATAAGTGTGTTGTGCCGTCCCAGGCGCAAGGCATGCCGGTCGATCGCATCGCCGGGCAGGTGGCCGGAATAGGGCTCGTTGTCGCCGATGCAGAGGTCGGGCTCCCGTTCCAGCCGGGCGATTAGCGGTTTCGAGAACCTCTCGTCCAGATGCGAATACAGCACCCCCACATGCCAGGGCCGGGGCGCGCGGCCGCGCAGCGCCGGGGTGAAGGAATGCAGCGCGACGATCACCCGGTCGGGACGCAGCGCGGCCAGCCGGGCATAGGCGGCGTGATAGGGGCGATAGAGCATATCCAGCCGGCGCTCCACCTCCTCGGGTCCGGCATGGCGGTTGGCGGGGATGATCGTGCCGTCGTAGAGCTTCATCACCAGCGTCGGGTCGTCCTCGCCCCGGTTCGGGTCGATCACCAGCCGCGAGAAATCCGACAGGATCACCGGGCTGTCCAGCAGGCGCCCCAACGCGCGCGCGACCCCGGCCGCGCCCACGTCCCAGGCGATGTGGCGGGCCATGTCCTCGGCCGGGATGCCAAGATCGCCGCCGGCCACCCAGTCCGGCACCCGGTTCGAGGCGTGGTCGCAGGTGACCAGCCAGCGGCCGGGGCGGTGCTCTCCGTCAAGTATGAAGGCCAAGGCTCGGGGTTTCCTGCTCTGGTCGCTGCCCTGCCGTCTTTCTTACGGTGCCTCGCGCCCGGATGCCAGAGAAGGCGGGGCGAAACCGGGGCCGGGAATGGCGAAACCGGCGTTGCGGCAGGCGCCGAGTTGGGCCATAAGGCACCCGGCCCACACGAACCGTAATGACCAGCAGGAGGATGGCGATGCGCCGCCACCGCAACGTGAAGATTGTGGCCACCCTTGGCCCCGCGTCCAGCAGCCACGAGATGATCCGCGCCCTGTTCGAGGCAGGGGCCGACGTATTCCGCCTGAACATGAGCCACGGGGCGCATGACGACATCCGCCAGCGGCACGAGATCATCCGCAAGGTGGAAAAGGACCTCGGCCGCCCGATCGGCATCCTGGCCGACCTGCAGGGGCCGAAGCTGCGCGTCGGGGTCTTCGCCAACGGGGCCGAGGACCTGGCCGAGGGCGCGGGCTTCCGCATGGACCTGTCGACCGCCCCCGGCGATGCGACCCGCGTGAACCTGCCGCATCCCGAAATCTTCGCCGCGCTCGAGGCCGGGACCTCGCTTCTGGTCAACGACGGCAAGATCCGCCTGCGCGTCAACGCCTGCGGCAAGGATTTCGCCGATTGCACCGTCGAGGTCGGCGGCACCATCTCCAACCGCAAGGGCGTGAACGTCCCCGACGTGGTGCTGCCGCTGGCGGCGCTGTCGGAAAAGGACCGGGGCGACCTGGAATTCGTCTGCGGACTGGGCGTCGACTGGATCGCGCTCTCCTTCGTGCAGCGCCCCGAGGACGTGATCGAGGCGCGCAGCCTGGTCAAGGGCCGCGCGGCGGTGCTGTCGAAGATCGAGAAGCCGGCGGCGGTCAATGCCTACGATGCCATCCTGCAGGTGTCGGACGGGATCATGGTGGCGCGCGGCGATCTCGGGGTGGAACTGCCGGTGACCTCGGTGCCGCCGATCCAGAAGCGGCTGGTGCGCCGGGCGCGGGCGGCGGCCAAGCCGGTGATCGTGGCGACGCAGATGCTGGAATCGATGATCGAATCGCCGGTCCCGACCCGGGCCGAGGTCTCGGACGTCGCCACCGCGATCTACGAGGGCGCGGATGCGGTGATGCTTTCGGCGGAATCGGCGGCCGGGAAATATCCGGTCGAGGCCGTGCGCACGATGAGCGACGTCGCGATGAGCGTCGAGAAGGATCCGACCTACCGCTCGGTGATCGAGGCCAGCCGCGTCGTGCGGCGGGAATCGGTCGCGGACGGGATCGTGGCCGCCGCGCGCGAGATCGCGGAAGCCACCAATATCAAGGCGATCTGCTGTTTCAGCCAGACCGGCAATACCGCCTCGCTGGTCGCGCGCGAACGGCCGCATGTGCCGATCATCGCGCTGACGCCGCTGATGTCCACCGCGCGCCGCCTGGCCCTGACCTGGGGCGCGCATTGCGTGATCACCCAGCCGCAGGAACGCTTCAAGGGCGCGGTGCTGGCGGCGGTGCGGGCTGCCCGGACCGAAGGCTTCGCCACCGACGAGGACCAGATCGTCGTCACCGCCGGGGTGCCCTTCAACGTGAAGGGCACGACCAACATCCTGCGCGTTGCCCCCTGCGACGAGCGATTGATTTCAAGCGTGGACCCGGAGTAACCTTCCCCTGCGTCAGTTGGTGTCGAGGGGGCCATGGATACCGATCTGGTTTTGACACTGGGCATCGTCCTGGCCGTGCTGACCATCCCCTCGCTTTTGGCCGCATTTGTCGAGGGTCGGCCGCCCCGGGTCGGGGCGCTGATCCTGCTGGCGGCGATGTCGATGATCCTGACGGCGGTGATGTACCGCCCGACGGGCTATCGCTTCGAGGAGATCCCGACGGTGATGCTGAACGTGGTGATGCGCGCGGTCAACTGAACGCGGCCCCTTGCACCTTTCCGGGCCTGCCCCTATAGGAACGGCTTCATTACCCGCACGGCCGGCCAACGTGGCATGCCGAGTCGTGCCTGAAACCACGGAGATGGAAATGCCCAAGATGAAGACCAAGTCGGCGGCGAAGAAGCGCTTCAGCTTCACGGCCTCCGGTCGTGTGAAGGCCGGCCCCGCCGGCAAGCGCCACGGCATGATCAAGCGCACGACGAAATTCGTCCGCGACGCATCGGGAGCGATGATCCTGTGCGACAGCGACGCGAAGATCGTCAAGAAATACATGCCCTACGACCGCTAAGGAGAGCCAGATATGTCCCGCGTCAAATCCGGCAAGGTCACCCATGCCCGTCACCGCAAGGTGATCAAGCAGGCGGCCGGCTACTATGCCGCCCGTTCCACCAACTTCCGCACCGCCACCCAGGCGGTCGACAAGGCCAACCAGTACGCGACCCGCGACCGCAAGGCGCGCAAGCGGTCGTTCCGCGCGCTGTGGATCCAGCGGATCAACGCCGCCGTCCGCCTGTTCGACGCCGAGATGACCTATTCGCGCCTGATCAACGGCCTGGCGAAAGCCGGGATCGAGGTCGACCGCAAGGTCCTCGCCGACCTGGCCGTGCACGAGCCGGAGGCGTTCAACGCCATCGCCGGCCAGGCCAAGGCCGCGCTGGCCTGATCTGTCAGGTCCAAGGTTACGGAAAGGCCCTGCGGCGACGCGGGGCTTTTCTGTTTCGGCGTTGCTCCCGGCCCGACGGTTGGAGCGAGGGGTTTCACACCCCTCGCGCTCCCCGTGGAGTATTTCCGAAAAGAGCAAGCGAAATTTTATTTTAATTGTAGAGAGTTAGCGATTGAACACCCGGCTGGGGTGCAACTCTCCCCCCCGGTAGTGCCCCACCGCCACCGCCCGCCCATCCAGGCTGGCCCAGGCTTCCGTGCCCCAGTCGACGTGGCCGATCACCTGGCCCGGGTTGCCGTTGCGCAGCCGCACCGCGCCCTCGGGGGTTGCGGGAAGTTCGGGCAGGTCCTGCAGGCCCAGTTCCAGCGGCAACAGGCGGGCATCCAGCGCCTCGGTCTTCGCTTCCGCGTCGATCACCTCCAGCGACAGGCCGTCCTCCGCCCGGAACGGCCCCGACCATTCCCGGCGCAACCATTGCACATGCCCGAGGCAGCCCAGCGTCGCCCCGAGGTCGCGGGCGATGGACCGCACATAACCGCCCTTGCCGCAGATCATCTCCAGGTCGACGTGGTCCGGATCCGGGCGGCCGAGCAGGGCCAGACGCTCGACCCAGAGCGGCCGGGCGGCAAGGTCCAGCGCCTCACCCTCGCGCGCGAGGTCATAGGCGCGCTCGCCCTCGACCTTCACGGCGGAATACTGCGGCGGGACCTGTTCGATCTGCCCCCGGAACCGCGTCAGCGCCGCCTCGATCTGCGCGTCGGTCGGGCGCCGGTCGCTGGACGCGATCACCGCCCCCGAGGCATCGTCGGTATCGGTCGCCGCGCCGAACCTAACCCGGAAGCGGTAGCACTTCAGCGCGTCGGTGATGAAAGGAATGGTCTTCGTCGCCTCGCCCAGGGCCACCGCCAGCACGCCGGTCGCATCCGGGTCCAACGTGCCCGCATGGCCCGCCTTCTGCGCCGACAGCGCCCATTTCACCTTGTTCACCACTGCGGTCGAGGTCACTCCGGCCGGCTTGTCCACCACCAGCCAGCCGCTGACGGCGCGGCCCTTCTTCGTGCGGCCCATCCTGATCAGCCTTTCGGAACCACGGTGCCGACGATCGGCCCCATCGGAAAGCCGCCGTCATGGCGGCCAAGCTCGGGTGCGTAAAGCCGCGAGACGTTGCCGTCGAAATACAGCGCGTCCTCCAGCCCCAACTCGTCGCGGAACAGCCGGGCGAAAGCGTGGAAGTTCACGGCGTCGTTGGAAATCGCAAAGACCGCGCGGCTGCCGTCGGCGCTGACGCCCACGCCGTTGCGGACATAGGTGCTGTCGCTGGCGGGCAGGAACTTCGGATGCAAGGCGCCGTCGATCACCAGCATCGGGCCGGACTGGGTGGCGAAGCGGCAGGCGGGGGCCTCGGCCTTGTAGGCGCGGCTTTCGATCACGCGAAACCGCTCGCCCCAGCAGAAGACCCCGTTCGGAAGCAGGCCGAAGTTGCCGGGGCCGGCGCGGGTGACAAGGCGCGCGGCCTCGCTGCCTTCCTCGACATAGAGGCCCACCGGCGCAAGGTCGCGGTGATACATGCCTGCGTTCATCGCAAAGCCCAGCGTCCTGCCCTCGGCCTCCAGCGCCTCGTTCACCGCGCGGAAGCTGCCGTAGGGGCCTTCCGCGCCGGAATGGAACAGGCGCAGATCGTCGGCCAGCGTCACCTCGCACAGGGTATAGGAGGCACCCTCGAAGCTGGCATCGCGGCAGGTGGCGGCACTGGCGGCAAGCGGCATCAGCAGGAAGGCAAGCGCAAGGCGCAGCATCACTCCTCCTCGTCCGGCGTCCCGATGTCGCGCTGGACGCTGGGGTCCGAGAACAGCCGCCGCGTCTCGTCCAGCCGGTCGAAGGTCTCGTCCGGGCGGAAGCGCAGGTCGGGGGCGTATTTCAGCGTCATCTCCTGCGCGACGCGGTGGCGCAGTTCCGCCTTGTTGCGCGCCAGGGCCGCGATGGCCTCCTCTACCGGGACCGATCCCATCAGCGGCATGACATAGACCGTCGCCACCTTGAGGTCGGGCGAGCACGAGACCTCGCCCACGGTGATCGACATGGCGTTCAGTTCGGGGTCGTGGATCTCGGCCCGGTTCAGGACGTCGCTCAGGGTGCGCCGGATCAGTTCGCCGACGCGCAGCTGGCGTTGCGAGGGGCCGGTGCCGGTATGGGTGCGCTTGGACATTGCGCCCGTTTAGGCCCTTTCCGGGCGTCCTGCAACGCCGGGCTTCTCAGCCCTGCGGGAAGCGGCTAGGGAGGGGGAAAGCAAGGGGGTGCGGCATGGGTGATCTTCCTGGCCTGGTGGTGACCGGCGCGTCGGGGCGGATGGGGCAGACGCTGATCCGGCTGGCGCAGGGCAGCGACCGGCTGCGGCTGGTGGGTTGCGTCGAGCGCGCGGGCCATCCCTGGATCGGCCGCGATGTCGGCGAGGCGATGGGCGGCGCGGCCATCGGTGTCAAGGTGACCGATGACGCGCTGGAGGCCTTTTCCCGCGCGCAGGCCGTGGTGGATTTCACCGCTCCGGCGGCGACGGTGGAATTTGCGGCGCTGGCGGCGCAGGCCCGGGCCTGCCATGTGATCGGCACCACCGGGCTGGAGCCTGCGCATCTGGCGAAGATCGAGGCCGCCAGCCGCCATGCGGTGATCGTGCGGGCGGGGAACATGTCGCTGGGCGTCAACCTGCTGGTCCGCCTGACGCAGAAGGTCGCGGCGGCGCTGGATGCCGACTGGGACATCGAGATCGTCGAGGCGCATCACCGGATGAAGGTCGACGCCCCCTCGGGCACCGCGCTGATGCTGGGTGCGGCGGCGGCCGAGGGGCGTGGCCTCCGGCTGGAGGATGCGCGCGTCTCGGGCCGCGACGGCATCACCGGCGCGCGCGAACGCGGCAGCATCGGCTTTTCCGCGATCCGGGGCGGCGACGTGGTCGGCGAGCATGACGTGATCTTCGCCACCGAGGGCGAGCGGGTGGTCCTGCGCCATCTGGCGACCGACCGGGCGATCTTTGCCCGGGGCGCGCTGAAGGCGGCGGTCTGGGGGCAGGGGCGGAAGCCCGGCCAGTATGACATGATGGACGTGCTGGGGATCTGAAGCCTGCCGCCGTTCACGCAAATGCGCGGGGTGTCGGCTCGACAAAGCGGGCAAGAGCGCCGATGAATAGGAAAAGTTGACCCAGGGGGAGGGGTGCCGATGCGGAAGGCGGTGGCGCGGGCAGGGGCGGCTCGCATGGGGACCGGCGGGCTGGCGGCGACGGGCGCGCTGATCCTGGCGCTGGCGGCCACGGCGCTGGCGGCGCGGGCCGAGACGGTGATCACCTCGCACGGAATCTCCACCTTCGGCGACCTGAAGCTTCCGGCCGACTTCGCGCATCTGCCCTATGTCAATCCCGACGCGCCCAAGGGGGGCGAGCTTTCGCAATGGATGCAGGGCAGCTTCGACAGCCTGAACCCGTTCTCGGTCAAGGGCGTGGGGGCCATCGGCTCGACCATGATGATGGAATCGATCCTGACCGGCACCGCCGACGAGATCGGGGCCAGCTACTGCCTGATGTGCACCACGCTGGAATATCCCGAGGACCGCTCCTGGGTGATCTTCAACCTGCGGCCCGAGGTTAGGTTCTCGGACGGCACGCCGCTGACCGCCGATGACGTGCTTTTTTCCTTCGAGACCTTCCGCGACAAGGGGCTCAGCGACTTTCGCACCGTCCTGAACGATCAGGTCGAGACGGTGGAGGTGCTGGACCCGCACCGGGTGAAGTTCACCTTCCGCAAGGGCATTGCGACCCGCGACCTGCCCGAGGCCGTGGGCGGCCTGCCGATCTTCTCGCGCGCCTATTTCGAGAAGAACAAGCTGGACCTGGAAGAAACCTCGATCGTCCCGCATCTGGGGACCGGGGCCTACATGTTCGACAGGATGGACATCGGCCGGACCATCACCTACCGCCGCAATCCCGATTACTGGGGCAAGGACCTGCCGATCAACGTCGGGCAGAACAACTTCGACACGCTGCGCTATGAATATTTCGCCGACGGCAACGCCGCATTCGAGGGGTTCAAGGCCGGGATCTACCGCTTCCGCATCGAGAATTCCTCGAAATCCTGGGCGGAATCCTACAACTTCCCGGCCGTTGCCAAGGGCCATGTGAAGAAGGACACCCTGCCCAGCGGCGCCAAGGCCAACGGCCAGGGTTTCGTCTTCAACCTCCGGCGCGAGACCTGGCAGGATCCGAAGGTGCGGCAGGCGATCGCGCTGATGTTCAACTTCGAATGGTCGAACCAGACGCTGTTCTACGGGCTTTACAGCCGGATCAACTCGGTCTGGGAAAACACCGAGATGGCCGCCACCGGCACCCCCTCGCCCGAGGAGGTCGCGATCCTGCAGCCGCTGGTGGACGAGGGCCTCCTGCCCGCCAGCATCCTGACGGACGAGGCGGTGATGGCCCCGACCAGCGGCGAGCGGCAGCTCGACCGCAGGAACCTCCGCGCCGCAAGCGCCCTGCTGGACGAGGCCGGCTGGACCGTGGGCGAGGATGGCAAGCGGCGCAACGCCGAAGGCAAGGTCCTGACGCTGGAGTTCCTGAACGACAGCCCGCAGTTCGACCGGATCATCACCCCCTTCGTCGAGAATCTGATCGCGCTCGGCGTGGACGCCCGGCTGGAGGACATCGACTCGGCCCAGTACGAGGCCCGGACCCGCAACCCGCAATACGATTTCGACATCGTGACCGACAACCTGCGCTCGTCCTATTTCTCGGGGCCCGAGTTGAAGCAGTATTACGGCTCGGCCACGGCGGACATTTCGGTCTTCAACCTTGCGGGGCTGAAAAGCCCGGCGGTGGACCGGCTGATCGATGTGGTCATGGCGACCGACACGCGCGAGACGCTGACCGT
>NZ_JAYRUJ010000022.1:0-62236 GCF_041919135.1 Tabrizicola sp.
CACTCCTCGCGGGGCGGCCCCGTCGCGAGGAGTGCACGAAGTGCTCGACGAGCCGCCCCGAAAGCGCAGGAAAGACCGCACAGCATGAAACCCGTCCGCCTGGTCAAGGGCTTTGTCACCGTGGGCTTCTGGACCCTGGTCAGCCGCGTCGCGGGCCTGGTCCGCGACATCTTCCTTGCCCGCTATCTCGGCGACGGCACGGTGGCGCAGGCTTTCGTCGTGGCGCAATCGCTGCCCAACATGTTCCGCCGCTTTTTCGCCGAGGGCGCCTTCAACTTCGCCTTCGTGCCGATGTTCGCCAAGAAGGTCGAGGCGGGCGAGGATGCGCAGGGTTTTGCCGGCGATGCCTTCTGGGGCCTGGCGGCCTTCCTGGCGCTTTTCTCGGCCGTGGCCATCCTCCTCATGCCGGGACTGGTGTTCCTGATGGCCTCGGGCTTCGTCGGCGACGAAAGGTTCGACGTCGCGGTGACGCTGGGCCGGATCGCATTCGCCTATATCCTGTTCATCTCGCTGACCGCGCTGATGTCGGGGATGCTGAACGCGGCGGGGAAATTCGCGGTGACCTCGGTCGTCACGGTGCTCTTGTCGCTGACCATGATCGCCGGGATGCTTCTGGCGGCGCGGATGGGCTGGGACATGGGCCGGACGCTGGCCTGGTCGGTCACCATCTCGGGGGTGCTGCAACTTCTGGCGACCTGGGCGGCGATGCGGCATCTGGGCTACCGGCTGCCGTTCCGCTGGCCGCACCTGACGCCGGATCTCAGGCGCCTGGCCGTGATCGCCGCCCCGGCCGTGCTGGCGGGGGGCGTGGTGCAGATCAACCTGATCGTCGGCCGCCAGGTCGCCAGCCTGACCGACGGCGCGGTGGTCTGGCTCTACAACGCCGACCGGATCTACCAGCTGCCGCTGGGCGTCGTCGGCATCGCCATCGGCATCGTCCTCTTGCCCGACCTGTCGCGCCGCCTGCGGGCCGAGGATCACGAGGGTTCGCGCGCCTCGTTCAACCGCGGGACCGAATTCGCGCTGCTGCTGACCCTGCCCGCCGCCGTGGCGCTGATGGTCATCGCCCTGCCGATCATCAGCGTCCTCTTCCAGCGCGGCGAATACGGTCCCGAGGCGACGTCGAACACCGCCTGGGCGCTGGCCGCCTATGGCGCGGGCCTGCCGGCCTTTGTCCTGCACAAGGTGCTGCAACCCCTGTTCTACGCCCGCGAGGACACGCGCTCGCCCTTCCGCTATGCCGTCAACTCGATGGTGGTGAACGCGGCGCTGGCGATCGGGCTGCTGCCGCTGATCGGCTGGCTTGCGGCGGCGGTGGCGACCACGGCGGCGGCCTGGGTCATGGTCTGGCAACTCTGGCACGGCAGCCGCGCCATGGGCGACGCCGCCCGCCTGGACGACCGCTTCCGCTATCGCCTGCCGCGCATCGCCTTCGCCTCGGCGCTGATGGGCGTGGTCCTCTGGGGCCTGACCCTGCCGCTGGCCGGGACGCTGGCCACGCCGGGCCTGCGCACCCCGGCCCTGGGCGGGATCGTGCTGGCCGGAATGGCGGTCTACTTCGGCACCGTGCTGGCCATCGGTGGGATGAGCTGGGTCGAGCTGAAAGGCGCCTTCCGCCGTCAGCGCTGACGCATCTTGTCCATCACCCGGGCCCAGCCGCCCGGGCTGACCACGAAGGACATCAGGAACCCGGCCGCGAAGCCGGCGATATCGGCCACCCAGTCCCAGTTGCCGCCGAACAGCACGCCGAACAGCAGCTGGAAGAACAGCAGCATCCCGATCAGGCTGAAGGCGCGATACCTGTTCGCGCCGGTCCGGGCCAGGTTCACCCACAGAAGGAAGGTGAAGGCCCCGATCAGCCCGTAGACCGCCGGATAGGCCCCGATCAGCGGCGCGCGCAGCCCCGGCACCAGAAAGCCATAGGCCAGCGCCCCCGCCACGGCCGAACCGAGGAACACCGCCAGCACCGCCCACCAGCGGAAGATCTCGCCCACCATCTTGCCCAGGGCCAGCAGGATCACCACCGCGAACATCGCATGGGTAAAGCTGCCGTGGACGATGGTATAGGTGAACAGCCGGTGCAATTCCTCCAGCGGATAGCCGCCGGTTTCCCACTGGTGGCGCATGAGGTCGGGGAAGGCCCCGAACCGCTCCACCGCCTGCAACCGCCAGCCGACACCCTGCGCGCCGCCGACCAGACCGCGCTCGGCCAGGGTCAGGACGATCTCCATCGCGACCAGCGGCAGGGCCAGGACCCAGACCACCGCCGGCAACGGGTTGATCGGCGCAGCGTTATGGTCGCGGTTCATGTCCAGCCTGCCCTGATTGACGCCTGTTGCCCCTTGGATTACGCGGGATCGCAAGCTTAATCCAGACGGAGCCAACCCATGTCCACCCCGGCCCCAACGGTCCAAACGCCGAAAACCTTCCAGCCCCGCATCTTCTCGGGCATCCAGCCCTCGGGCGGGCTGACGCTTGGCAACTACCTTGGCGCGCTGAAGCGTTTCGTCGAAAAGCAGGACGAGGGGATCGAGACGATCTACTGCCTGGTCGACATGCATGCGATCACCGTCTGGCAGGATCCCGCGAAACTGCGGCAGCAGACCCGCGAAGGGGCCGCCGCCTTCATCGCGGCGGGGATCGACCCGAAACGCTCCATCCTCTTCAACCAAAGCCAGGTCAGCGCCCATGCCGAGCTGGCCTGGATCTTCAACTGCGTGGCCCGCATGGGCTGGATGGGCCGGATGACCCAGTGGAAGGACAAGACCGCCGGCAAGAACGCCGAGGCGGCCAGCCTGGGCCTCTTCGCCTATCCGGCGCTGATGGCCGCCGACATCATGGCCTACCACGCGACCATGGTCCCGGTGGGCGAGGACCAGAAGCAGCACCTGGAACTGACGCGCGACATCGCGATCAAGTTCAACAACGATTATGGCGTGGACTTCTTCCCCATCGTCGAGCCCCTGATCGAGGGCGCGGCGACCCGCGTCATGTCCCTGCGCGACGGCACCAGGAAGATGTCGAAATCCGATCCCTCGGATCAAAGCCGGATCAACCTGACCGACGACGCCGACAGCATCGCCGCCAAGATCCGCAAGGCCAAGACCGACCCCGCGCCGCTGCCCGATAGCCTTGAGGGCCTGAAGGACCGGCCCGAGGCGCGCAACCTGGTGAACATCTACGCCGCGCTTTCGGGCCATTCCGCCGAGCAGGTCGTCCGCGACTTTGCCGGCGCGCAGTTCGGCACCTTCAAGCCCGCGCTGGCCGATCTGGCGGTGGCGAAACTCGCGCCCATCACCACCGAGATGAACCGCCTGATGGCCGACCCGGCCGAGATCGACCGCATCCTCGGCGACGGCGCGGACCGCGCCGACGCCATCGCCCGCCCGATCCTGGAGCAGGTCTACGACATCACTGGCATGATCCGCTCGCGCCGGGGCTGAGCGTCACATTCCCGTTGCGCCCCCGCACTAGGGTCGGGGCGTCCGGAGAATGCGATCTGTCCCCATCGCCCGGTCCGGCCCGCTGCCAACGGACGGACCTTCCCGACATTGCCCCCGTGCCGCCTGCACGGGGGCTTTTTCACGGCTGTGCCTCGTCATGCGGATGCTCTGCCGAGGGCGTATGCGTCGCGCCCGGTCCGATCGGCGCGCCCTCGCTGCCCTGCGGCCCATAGACCGCCGCATGCAGCCCCCAGTACAGCGAGGAGAACCCGACCAGCGCCAGCGCAAGGCCGGGCGGGATGCCCCAGAGCGATTCCCGCAACGGACGCCAGCGGTTGAGCCGCGGGGCCGGGTCGGCCGCGATCAAGACCAGGATCGCCATGATCAGCGCATGGCCCACCAGGTCGATCCGGCCAAAGGGCCAGACCGCCGCGACGAAGATCACCAGCAGCGCCAGCGCCGACAACCGCCGCACCAGGGGCGTGCCCGTCAGCCCGAACCCTAGGGTGAACTCGGCCACCCCGGCCATCGGAATGAAGACGTCGCGCGGCAGGCCGAAGGTCAGGAAGGGCCGCTCCTCGACCAGGGGATAGAACCATTCGGGATAGGCGAACTTCTCCAGGCTTGACCACATCAGCGCGATGGCCACGCCCCAGCGCAGCACCCGGAACCGCGCCGCGCGCCAGTCCTCGTTCCGGCTGGCCGCCAGCACCAGATAGCCTGCCGCCGCCACCCCGAGCGCCAGATAGTCCAGCAGGTGGAAGAAGTCGTAGTCGCGCAGCGCCAGCACCCAAAGCCCGATGATCCCCAGCGCCGACAGGGGCATGGTCCGGCGCCAGAACACCCCGACCGCGATCAGCAGTTGCGTCCAGCTGACCCATTCGCTGGGGGTTTGCAGGTCCGGCGTCAGATAGACCCCGCCGACCGAAAAGATCGCCACGAAGAAGCCGCCGATCATCGCCCGCATGAAATCGTCGCCCCGGGCCCAAAGTGGCGCGGTCGCGCGGTCGAACCCGGAAAGCGCCGCCTTTCCGGCCGCAGTCCGCTCGACAAAGCGGGTCAGCAGGAAGAAGACCAGCACCAGCGCCAGCGCGGTCCAGAACCACGGATCGGTCAGCGTCCGCATGGGAGAGGCGGGTGGCGCGCCGACGATGAAGGGCGCGAACCATTTGACATGGGCAGCCGCCGGCAGGGCCCAGAGCAGGCAGAAGACTGTAAGGCACCACCGCAGCATCGAAATCCCGCCTTGCGTCCCGTAGACAACACCGCCGCGCGCCAAGGGTTCCGGCTTTTCCACAGGAGATTTCCGAAGAAATCGCTTTACAGGCTTCCGCTTTGGCCACACCATATCTAGTAAGGTCTGCGTCAGGCATACGCTGCACCTTGCCAGACACCCAGTCCTTGGGGTCGAACGGCCCCGATGGCATCAAAATGAGGCCGGGCATGTCGCTTTCCGAAGACTACGCAACGATGGAAGATCTCCACCCGATCGACATCGTCGAGACCCTGGCCGAACACCATGCCTGGGAATTCGACCGCGTGACCGAGGACCAGATCGCCATGGCGGTCGAGGGGCAGTGGCGCACCTACTCGCTCACCCTGGCCTGGAATCCCCAGGACGAGACGCTGCGCCTGATCTGCACCTTCGAGATGGAGCCGCCGGAGAACCGGATTCCTGCGCTTTACGATGTGCTGAACCGCTGCAACGACATGGTCTGGACCGGGGCCTTCACCTGGTGGGCCGAGCAGAAGCTGATGGTCTGGCGCTATGGGCTGGTGCTGTCCGGCGGGCAGGTCGCGGGGCCGGAACAGATCGACCGGCTGATCTCCGGCGCCGTCCTTGCGGCCGAACGGTTCTATCCGGCCTTCCAGTTGGCCTCCTGGGGCGACCAGACCCCGGCCGAGGCGATGAAAGTCGCCATTGCCGAGGCTTACGGCCGCGCCTAACCTCTCCCCCGGTTTGAAGGGGGGTTCGATGACCTTGGATCGCGTGGCCCGGGACGGGCTGGTGCTGCTTGGCTGCGGCAAGATGGGAACGGCGCTGTTGACGGGCTGGCTGGCGGCGGGGGTGCCGCCGGACTCGGTCTGGGTGATCGAGCCCAATCCGACCGACTGGCTGAAGGGGACCGGAGTCCATCTGAATCAGGGGGTTCCGGCCTCGCCCGCCGTGGCGCTGCTGGCGGTGAAGCCGCAGATGATGGGCGCGGCCCTGCCCGCATTGCAGGCCCTCGGCAACGGCAAGACCCTTTTCGTCTCGATCGCCGCCGGCACCACCATCGCCAGCTTCGAGGCCGCGCTCGGCGACCGCACGCCCATCGTCCGCACCATGCCGAACACGCCTTCGATGGTCGGCCGTGGCATCACCGCGATCTGCCGCAACGCGCATGTCCCCGACGCCGACTTCGCCCTGGCGCGCGCGCTGATGGCAGCGGTGGGCCAGGTGGTCGAGCTTGCGGGCGAACACCAGATCGACGCGGTGACCGGCGTTTCCGGCTCGGGCCCGGCCTATGTCTTCCACCTGATCGAGGCGATGGCCGCGGCCGGCGAGGCCGAGGGCCTGTCCCCCGAAGTGGCGATGCAGCTGGCGCGCGCCACGGTCTGCGGCGCGGGCGAACTGGCGTTCCAAAGCCCCGAGACGGCGGCGCAGCTGCGCGTCAACGTGACCTCTCCCGGCGGGACCACGGCGGCGGCGCTGGCGGTGCTGATGGATCAGGCCACCGGCTTTCCGCCGCTGCTGAAGCGGGCGGTCAAGGCCGCCGCCGACCGGGGGCGGGAGCTGGGCAAATGACCATCACCTACGGCGATTTCGAGAAGGTCGACATCCGCGTCGGCCGCATCACCCGGGCCGAGCCCTTCCCCGAGGCGCGGAAACCGGCCTACCGGCTCTGGGTCGATTTCGGACCGGAGATTGGCGAGAAACGCTCCTCGGCGCAGGTCACGACGCATTACACGCCGGAAGAGCTGGTCGGCCGCCAGGTGCTGGGCGTGGTGAACTTCCCGCCCCGGCAGATCGGGCCGGTCCTGTCCGAGGTGCTGGTCCTCGGCCTGCCGGACGAGAACGGCCAGGTCGTGCTGATCGGGCCGGGGCATGAGGTTCCGCTGGGGGGGAAACTGTTCTGATGCAACGCCTTCTGATCACCCGTCGCCTGCCCGACCGCGTGCTGGAGGCCGCCCGCGCCCGGTTTGACGTGACGCTGCGCGACCGGACCGAGGTGCTGTCGCCCGACGAACTCCGCGCCGCGCTGCGCGACCATGATGCCGTGCTGCCGACGCTGGGCGACCGCTTCCAGGCCGATGTCTTCGCCGATGTGCCGCAGCCCCGGGCGAAACTGCTGGCGAATTTCGGCGTGGGCTACAACCACATCGACGCCGAGGCCGCGAAAGCCGCCGGGATCGCGGTGACGAACACGCCCGGCGCGGTGACCGATGCCACGGCGGACATCGCGCTTGGCCTGATCCTGATGACCGCCCGCCGCCTGGGCGAGGGCGAGCGCCTGCTGCGCGCCGGGAAATGGCAGGGCTGGGGTCCGGTGCAGATGCTGGGCACCCATGTCACCGGCAAGCGGCTGGGCGTGATCGGCATGGGCCGGATCGGCAAGGCGATCGCCCGGCGCTGCCACTACGGCTTCGGCATGGAGGTGGTGTTCTACAACCGCTCGCCGGTCGCCGATCCGGGCCTGCCCGCGCGCCAGGTCGGGATGGAGGAGGCGATGGCCGCCGATTTCGTCGTCATCGCCGTGCCGGGCGGCAAGGAGACGCATCACCTGATCGATGCGGCGGCGCTGGCGATGATGCGGCCGCAGGGCATCTTCGTGAACATCAGCCGCGGCGACGTCGTGGACGAGGCCGCGCTGGTCGAGGTCTTGCGGACGGGCCGGATCGCCGGGGCCGGCCTCGACGTCTACGAATTCGAGCCGAAGGTCCCCCAGGCCCTGATCGGGATGGAGAACGTGACCCTCCTGCCCCATCTCGGCACCGCCTGCCTGGAGGTGCGCGAGGCGATGGGGATGATGGCGGTGGCGAACCTGATCGCCTGGGCCGAGGGCAAGGCGCTGCCGAACCACGTCAACCCATGATCCTCTCCCGCGCCCGGCGGTTCATCTTCGCCCATGCCCCGAAGACGGGCGGAACGGCCTTTGCCCTGGCCTATGAGGCGAGGGCGGCCAGGGACGACATCCTGATCGGCGACACGCCCAAGGCGCGGCAGCGGGCCGGGCGCTGGAAGGGGATCCGGACGGCGGGACGGGTCTGGAAGCATTCGACCCTGGCCGATGTGGTCGGGCTGGTCACGCCCCAGGAGATCGCCGCCTGCCAGGTGGCGACGCTGGTGCGCAATCCCTGGGACCGGGCGGTCAGCTATTACCACTGGCTGCGGGCGCAGGGCTTCGCCCATCCCGCCGTCGGCCTTGCCAGGGCGCATGACTTCTCGGGCTTCCTGAACCATCCGCAGACCCGGGCCAGCTTCCGCCTCTGGCCCTACGGCGCCTATCTGCGGCAGGGCGACGGGACGGAAGCGCCGGGCGTCTTCATCCGGCTGGAGCATTTCGCCCTGGACGTCGCCCCGGTCGAGGCGCATCTCGGCTTTCGCCTGGGCCTGCCGAGGGTCAACGAAAGCGCGCGGAGCCGGGATTGGCGGGGCTATTATTCCGACGCCGACGCAACGCTGCTCGCCGACCTCTGCGCCGAGGATATCGCGCGGTTCGGCTATCGGTTCGATCCCGGGCCGTGAACCAGCGCGACCCAAAATTTTTCGTCGAAAAATTTTGGGTCACTCTCCGGTCAAGCCGCCGCCTTCCCGCCCGCGAACCGGCCGTAGAAGGTCTCGCCCTTCTCCGCCATCTCGCGCAGCAGCGCCGGCGCGTGGAAGCGCGGCCCGAACTGCGCCGTCAGCCCCCGGCAGATCTCCACCGCCCGCGCCGCGCCGATCATGTCCAGCCAGGAGAACGGCCCCCCCGACCAGGGCGCGAAGCCCCAGCCGAGGATCGCGCCGACATCGCCCTCGCGGATATCGGTCAGCACCCCATCCTCCAGCGCCCGGACCGCTTCCAGCACCTGCGCGAACAGAAGCCGGTGCTGCACGTCCGCCAGGCTGGGCTGCATCTTGTCCAGCGGATATTTCCGCTCCAGCCCCTCCCAGAGGCCCAGGCGCTCGCCCTTCTCGTCATAGGCATAGAACCCCGCATTGGCCTTCTTGCCCAGGCGGCCCTGGTCGGCCATCCAGAACAGCACCCGGTCCACCGCCTCGTCCGGGTAGTCCGCCCCCATCGCCGCCCTGGTGGCCTTGGCGATCTTCACGCCCAGGTCGATCGAGGTCTCGTCGACCAGTTGCAGCGGGCCAAGCGGCATCCCGACCAGCTTCGCCGCATTCTCGACCAGCGCCGGCTCCACCCCTTCGGCCAGCATGCGGATGCCTTCGTTGATGTAGGGGATGATGCAGCGGTTGGCGTAGAAGAAGCGGGCATCGTTGACCACGATCGGGGTCTTCCTGATCTGGCGGACGAAATCCAGCGCCTTGGCGACGGCGTGGTCGCCGGTGGCCTTGCCGCGGATGATCTCGACCAGCATCATCTTGTCGACCGGCGAGAAGAAATGGATGCCGATGAACTGCCCCGGCCGTTTCGAGACGGCGGCAAGCCCGGTGATCGGCAGGGTCGAGGTGTTGGTGGCGTAGATGCAATCCGCGCCCACGACGGCCTCGACCTTGGCGGTCACTTCGGCCTTGACCTTCGGATCCTCGAAGACCGCCTCGACCACCAGATCGACGCCCGCAAGCGCGGCATAGTCGGTGGTGGCTGCGATCCGGCCCAGCATCTCGGCCTTCTTCTCGGCGGTGACCTTGCCGCGCTTCATGCCCTTGTCCAGCAGCGCCTCGGAATGGGCGCGGCCCCGATCCGCCGCCTCCTGCGTCGCGTCGATCAGCACCACCTCGATCCCCGCATTGGCCGCGACATGGGCGATGCCCGCCCCCATCATCCCCGCGCCGATGACGCCCAGCTTCCTGACGGCCATATCCTCGACCTTCGGCCGGTTCGCGCCCTTCTCCAGCGCCTCCTTGTTGATGAAGAGGCTGCGGATCATCGCGGCGGAGGAGGGGTTCATCAGCACGCTGGTGAAATGCCGCGCCTCGATCCTCAGCGCGGTGTCGAAGGGCACCAGCGCGCCCTCGTAGACCGCGGCGAGCAGCGCCTTGGCGGCCGGATAGACGCCCATGGTCTTGGCATGGACCATCGCGCTTGCGCCGACAAAGGTCATGAACCCCGCCGGGTGATAGGGCGCGCCGCCGGGCATCTTGTAGCCCTTGGCGTCCCAGGGCTTCACCAGATCGGCATCGGTGGCCGCCAGCACCCATTCCTTCGCCCGCTTCAGCAGGTCTTCCGGGGCGACCACCTCGTCGATCAGCCCGGCGGCCTTCGCCGATTTCGGGTCGGAGAGCTTGCCCTCCAGCAGGAAGGGCGCCGCCATCATCGCGCCCAGCTTGCGGACCAGCCGCGTGGTGCCACCCGCGCCGGGAAAGATGCCGACCAGGATCTCGGGCAGGCCGATCCTGGCCTTCGGATTGTCGGCGGCGATGATCCGGTGGCAGGCGAGCGGCAGTTCCAGCCCGATCCCCAGCGCCGTGCCGGGCAGGGCCGCGACGATGGGCTTGCCCCCCTTCAGCGTCTTCGGGTCCATCCCGGCGCGCTCGATCTTGCGCAGGACCTGGTGCATCTGCATCACGCCGTCGAAGATCGCCTGCGCCCCGCCCGCCCGCATCCGGGCGATGACGTTCAGGTCCATCCCCCCGGCGAAATCCTTCTTGGCCGAGGTGATGATCACCCCCTTGACCGAGGCATCGGCCAGCGCCCGGTCGATCAGGCCGTTCAAGGCCATGAACGCCTCGGTCGACATGACGTTCATCGACTTGCCGGCCACGTCCCAGCTGATGGTGGCGACGCCTTCGGCATCGGTGGTCATGGTGAAATCGGTCATCGGTTCGTCTCCTTGGGCCAGCCGGGATAGGGCGTGCCATCCTTGTGCGACAAGGTGCGCAGGCCCTTCCGGCGCGAGTAATGCAGGTCGATGTCGGGATAGGTCACCTCGTCCTCGGGCAGGCGCGAGCCCAGGACGAAATAGGTGACCGGCTGGTCGGTGCGGTTTTCCAGGCAATGCGCATTGGCCACGCCCGCGGGCCAGCAGGCGCACATGCCGGGCGGCAGGTCATGCGCCCCGTCCTCCTCGTGCAGGGTGACGGTGCCGCCGAGGGTGTAGAGGAACTCATCCTCCTCCGCATGCCAGTGCCGGTGGCTCGACCGCGCGCCGGGCATCAGCACCTCGGTGAAGGCGCCGAACTGGGTCAGCCCGCCCGCGTCGGACAGGGGATGCGCCAGATATTCGCCCAGCGCATCATAGGGCGCGGGGGCGGAAGCCGGAACCTGCTCGCCCGGGACCGACCCGGCGCGGATCACGACCGGGTGGTCGGCGCCGTCCCAGGGCCGGCCCCAGGGCGCGCGCAGGCCCAAAAGCCGGGGCGGCAGGTCGCCCCCCTTCACCCGGTTGCCACCGGCGTCAAGGATCGCCCAGGTCGCCGCGGCGTTCACCTGGCGCAGGCCCTCGTCCGGATAGGTGCAGACATCCCCCGCCGCGCGGGTGCCGGCGATCAGATAGCGGCAGGGCGCATCGCTGCGGTTCAGCAGACGATGCGCATTCGGCCGGCCACGCGGCCAGGCGATGGCATCGCCGGGGCCAAGGTCGTGGAACCCCCCCGCGTCCTGCAGGGTCACGCAGCCCTCCAGCACATAGGCGAACTCGTCCTCGGCCGAATGCCAGTGCCGCCGCCCCGTGCTTGCGCCGGGAAACAGGGTCTGGTCATGGACGCCGAATTGCCGCAGCCCGCCCGCATCCGACAGGTGCAGCGTCACCGCCCGGCCAAGCCGCGGCAGATCGGCCTCGGGCGTCCGGGTCGGCCGCAGGGAGGCGAGGTCGAGGATCATCCCGGCTCCGATCCCGGCATGAGAACGTGACCGAAGATGTCCGCATCGGTCAGCGGCCATTCCGTGCTGTCCAGCATGTCGTATTGCGCTTGCGAAAACAGCCAGCACTCGCCGCGCCGCACCAGCGAATGCCGCGACAGATGCGGCGAGGCCACCCGCTCGCCGTTGGTGATCAGGTGGCTGTAGTGCCAGCCGTCGATCCGGTCGCGGGCGACGAAATCGGCGGTGCGGGCGATGCGTTCGTAATGCGTGATGCCCCGCGCCCGCAGCCCGTTCACGATCACCTCGAATGTCGGGCGCATCTCCTCGGCCGAGGCGACGAGAAAGGTCGCCTTGCGGGTCTGGACCAGGAAGGGCAGGTCGAACAGCGTGATGAAGGCCGGGAAATCCGCCTCCCGGACGGCCTTGCTTACCGCATCCAGAGCAGCCTGGAAAATCTCCAGCGGATTCATCGCACCCCCCTGAAATCGCTGCCGTCCTTATGGGTGAAGCGGGCCTTTCCGGCCTCGATCTCCAGCCGCAGGTCCACGTCGGAATAGGTCGCAACCTCGCGCGGGGCCCTGGTGCCGACCACCAGGAACCGCGCCAGCCGGTCGCTGCGGTTGATGAAATGATGCCCATCGGGATCGCCCGCCGGAAAGGCCGCGCAATCGCCCGCCCGCATCACGGTTTCGCCCGCGTTCTGCACCAGGGTGCATTCGCCCTCGGTCACCATCACGAACTCGTCCTCGTGCCGGTGCCAATGGCGCAAGGAGGACAGCGCGCCCGGCTCCAGCGTCACCAGGTTGACACCGAACTGCGTCAGCCCCCCGGCCTCGCCCAGCCGCAGCGAGGACCGGCCCCGCATCATGCCGGCATAGGGTTCGGGATAGATCGAGCCGGTCTTCACCGGCGCCCTGGCGGGGTCGATCACGGGCATGGCAAGCCCCCTGCCGGGGCACCTGCCCCCGAGGACCTCAGGCAGACAGGGCGAGAGACGCGAAATGAGGCCGGAATTCCGGCATCGTCAGCGTGAGGTTCTGCACCATCTCGATCATCAGGCCGGCGGATTCGGCGGTCAGATAGTAGATCGTGGAGGCGCAGCGCGACTCTTCCGGCGACTGGGCCCGTTCCTCCCAGTCGACCCAGACCCGGATGCCCCGGCCGCGCGGCAGTTCCAGCGCGGCGATCCGCGGAACCAGCGCGAACACGCCCCGCTTCAGGTAGAGGGCCCGTTGCAGGACCAGCATCGACTCGGCCTCGGCCGGGGTCCGCACGATGACCGGGCCGGCGCCCAGCCAGACCGGGAACGGATAGCGATAGCCCGCCGTCACGCGGTCGAACTGACCGGACATCAGCCAGTCGGCACGATTGCGCAGGTGCGATGCGACCCGAGTGAACACGATCCGGCAGTCCTTCCCAGTATTTCGTGCAAGCCTTGAGATTGGGAGAATCATCCTTGAGATGACGGGAAAAGACGACTTTTCGATGGCCGCGGGCGACATCGCGGTGGCCATGATGTCGCAGCATGACGCAGGGTAAGGTCGCGGCCGGCATCGGTCACACCCGCTCGATGATCGTGGCCGCGCCCATGCCGCTGGCGATGCACAGCGTCGCCAGGCCCAGCTCCTTGTCCTGCCGCTCCAGCTCGTCCAGGAGCGTGCCGATGATGATCGCCCCCGTCGCGCCCAGCGGATGCCCCATGGCGATCGCGCCGCCGTTGACGTTGACCAGCGCCGGATCGACGTCGAAGGCCTGCTGGAAGCGCAGGACCACGCTGGCGAAGGCCTCGTTCACCTCGAACAGGTCGATGTCGCGGATGTCGATGCCGCTGTCCTTCAGGATCTTCTGCGTCGCGGGCACCGGGCCGGTCAGCATGATCGTCGGATCGGTGCCGATCTTGGCGGTGGCGCGGATCCGGGCGCGCGGCTTCAGCCCGTGGGCCTTGCCGAACTCGGCGCTGCCGATCAGCACGGCGGCTGCCCCGTCGACGATGCCGCTGGAGTTTCCGGCATGGTGGATATGCTCGATCCGCTCCAGATGCGGGTATTTCATCAGCGCGACCTTGTCGAAGCCCGGCATCGCCTCGCCCATGTCCTTGAAGGCGGGCCGCAGCGCGCCCAGGGTCTGCATGTCGGTGCCGGGCCGCATGTATTCGTCGGTGGCAAGGATCGGCAGCCCGTTCTGGTCGCGGATGGTCAGGACCGACCTGTCGAACCGCCCCTCGGCCCAGGCCTGCGCCGCGCGGCGCTGCGATTCCACCGCCAGCGCATCGGCCTGGTCGCGGGTGAAACCGTATTCGGTGGCGATGATGTCGGCGCTGATGCCCTGCGGCACGAAATAGGTCTTCATCGCAAGGCCGGGATCCACCGCGATCGCCGCCCCGTCGCTGCCCATGGCGACGCGGCCCATCATCTCGACCCCGCCGGCGATATAGCCATGCCCCGCGCCGCCCCTGACCTGGTTCGCGGCCAGGTTCACCGCCTCCATCCCGCTGGCGCAGAAGCGGTTGATCGCAAGGCCCGGGATCCGCTCGTCCAGCCCCGAGGCCAGCACCGCCGACCGCGCGAGGCAGCCGCCCTGCTCGCCGACCTGGGTGACATTGCCCCAGATCACATCCTCGACCGCATGGCCCTCCAGCCCGTTCCGCTCCTTCACGGCGTCCAGCACCTTCGCGGACAGCGCGACCGAGGTCAGCTCATGCAGCGCGCCGTCGGGCCGGCCCTTGCCGCGGGGGCTGCGCACGGCGTCGTAGATATAGGCTTCGGTCATCTTCGTCTCCTCAAGCGCCGGGGAAGGCCCGGGTCATCAGCTCATAAGGGTGCCGCCAGCCCGGCAGCCCGGCGATGCGGCCAAGCCAGGCGTCGACATGCGGCCAGTCGGCCCGGTCAAAGCCGAAGGGCTCGGGGTAATAGAGATAGCCGCAGCAGCTCAGGTCGGCGATGGTCGCGCCCTCGCCGACGATCCAGTCGCGCGTGGCGAGGTGGTCGTCCAGCACCCGGTAGGCGGCTTTCAGGCGGCCCTGCAGGAAGGGGACCACCCCCTCGGGGCGCTTCTCCGGCGGCAGGAAATTCATCAGGAAGCGGGTCGTGCCGATCGTGGTGGAAAGCTTGTGGTTGTCCCAGAACAGCCAGCGCAGGATCTCGCGCCGTTCCGCGGCAGACCGGCCGCCCAGCTTGCCGGTCTTCGACGAGACATAGTCCAGGATCACCCCCGACTGGCTGAGCGTCAGCTCGCCATCGACCAGCACCGGCACCTCGCCCATCTCGTTGACCGTCCGGAACTCCGGCGACCGCGCCTCGCCCTTGAAGAAGTCGACGAAGACCGGCTCCCACCCCAGACCCGCCATTTCCAGGGCGAGAGCGCATTTGTAGGCGTTGCCGCTTTCACCGAAACAGTAAAGCTTCATGACCGTCCCCCCTTTTGCCTCCCCCACCCTGACCTCTCGGACCTCTGTCCGGAAGCCTCCTCCTGCGCCTTCGGCATCTCGTCGGGACTGCCGGCGAGGAGTGACGAAGTCATCGACGAGCGGCCCCGGCTCAGAACGCCTCGGCCGCCAGCGCCATCACCGGATCGGCGCCGCTTTCGATCCGTCCCAGATGCATCGCGCAGGCCGGCAGCTGGCGCGCCATGTAGAAGCGCCCCGTCGCGATCTTGGCCTCGTGGAAGGCGCGGTCGCTGGTGCCCGCGTCCAGCGCGGCATAGGCCGCCCCGGCCATCCGGGTCCACATCAGGCCCAGGCAGACATGGCCCATCATGTGCAGGAAGTCATGGGACCCGGCCAGCGCCGCATTCGGATTCTTCATGCCCTCGGCCATGAAGAACATCCCCGCCTGCTGCAGCGCCTTGGAGGCGGCCTTCAGCGGTTCGGTGAACGCGGCCATCCGCGGGTCGGCGTCATGCGCCTTCGCCTCGGTCTTCACCATCTCGAAGAAGGCCATCACATGCCTGCCGCCATCCGCCGTAAGCTTGCGCCCCACCAGGTCCAGCGCCTGCACGCCATTCGCGCCCTCGTAGATCATCGCGATCCGGGCATCGCGGGCGAACTGCGACATGCCCTGTTCCTCGATATAGCCGTGCCCGCCATAGACCTGCTGCGCCTGCACCGCCATGTCAAAGCCCTTGTCGGTCTGGAAACCCTTCAGGACCGGGGTCAGAAGGCCGACCAGCCCGTCCGCGGCCTCATCGCCGTGATGCGCCCGGTCGATCAGCGTCGCCCCCCAATAGGTCAGCGCGCGGGCGCCTTCGACAAAGCTTCTCTGCTCCATCAGGCTGCGGCGGATGTCGGGATGGACGATCAGCGGATCGGCCGGGCCCTCGGGGTTCTTCGCGCCGGTCACGTCGCGGCCCTGCAACCGCTCCTTCGCGTAAAGCGCCGCGTTCTGATAGGCCGCCTCGGCCACCGCATAGCCCTGCAGCGCCACGCCAAGCCGGGCCTCGTTCATCATCGTGAACATGGCCTTCATGCCCTTGTGCAGGTCCCCCAGCAGCCAGCCGGTCGCCCCGTCATAGTTCATCACGCAGGTCGCATTGCCGTGGATGCCCATCTTCTCCTCGACCTTGCCGACCGAGACGGCGTTGCGCTCCCCCAGCGAGCCGTCCGGATTCACCAGCAGCTTCGGCACGATGAATAGGCTGATCCCCTTCGTCCCCTCGCCGCCGCCGGGGGCCTTGGCCAGCACCAGATGGACGATGTTCTCGGCCATGTCGTGATCGCCGGCCGAGATGAAGATCTTCTGCCCGGTGATCCGGTAGCTGCCGTCCGCCTGCGGCTCGGCCCTGGTGCGCAACAGCCCCAGATCGGTGCCGCAATGCGGCTCGGTCAGGTTCATCGTGCCGGTCCATTCGCAGGTGACCAGCTTCGGCAGCCATTGCCGCTTCTGCTCCTCGGTCCCGTGCGCCAGGATCGCGGAATAGGCGCCGTGGGTCAGGCCCTGATACATGTTGAACGCCATGTTGGCCGAGACGAAGGCCTCGTTCACCACCGTATGCATCAGATAGGGCAGGCCCTGCCCGCCGTATTCGGGGGCCGCGTCCAGCGCCATCCAGCCGCCCTCGGAGAGGGTGCGGAACGCCGCCTTGAACCCCGTGGGCGTGCGGACGACGCCGTTTTCCAGCTTGCAGCCCTCACGGTCGCCCACGGCGTTCAGCGGGGTCAGGATCTCCTCGGCGACCTTCGCCGCCTCCTCCAGCACCGCCCCGGTGAAAGCCCGGTCCAGATCGCCATAGCCGGGAATCCCCGAGGCGCCGACCTGCAAGACGTCGTGAAGCAGGAACTGCATGTCCTTCACGGGGGCGGTATAGCTTGGCATTTCCTTCCTTCTCCCTTTGATCGCGGTCTTCAGGCCGCCTGGCGCGGCACCAGGCCCATTGCCCTGGCCTCGGCAAGCTCGGCTTCCAGGTCGGCGATGGCCTGGTCCAACTCGTCCCGCTGGTCCTTCATGCCGGCCAGCCGCTCCAGCGCCAGTTCGTAGATCCGCTGCCGCTGCGCCGCGTCCGAGCCGTCGCGGTCGTAAAGATCCAGCGTCTGCCGGATGTCCTCAAGGCTGAACCCGAAGCGTTTGCCGCGCAGGATCAGCTTCAGCCGCGCCCGGTCGCGCCGGGTGAACAGCCGCCTGGTGCCCTGCCGGATCGGCGACAGCAGCTCCTTCGCCTCATAGAAGCGCAGGGTGCGCGGGGTGACGTTGTAGGTCTCGCACATCTCGCGGATGGTCATCGTTTCGGTCGTCGTCTCGGACGTCATGGCAGAACTCTCGGGCATGGCAGCATCTGCATCCGAGATGCGCGGCCAGTCTGGGGAATACCAGATAAGGTGACGTTAACGTCACCGTGACGTCGCGTCACGATCCCGGCCGACGCCGCGTCAGCCGAAGGGGCTGTCCCGGACGGCCGCCGGCGCATCGGCCTGCGCCGCACTGGCGCCTTTCCGCCGCCTCCGCTAGAACGGCGGAACATGGCGATCACCCTCACCTCCCTTGCCGATCTGGCCGCGCATGGCTTCGATGACATCATCGACGTCCGCTCGCCCGCCGAATATGCCGAGGATCACCTGCCCGGCGCGATCTCGCTGCCCGTCCTCGACGACGAGGAACGCGCCCGCATCGGCACGATCTACAAGCAGGTCTCGCCCTTCACCGCGCGCAAGCTGGGCGCGGCGCTGGTGGCCAGGAACGCGGCCCGGCATCTGGAAGGCCCGCTCGCCGACCGGCCGGGGGGCTGGCGGCCGCTGGTCTATTGCTGGCGCGGCGGGCAAAGGTCGGGCTCCTTCGCGCTGATCATGGGGCAGATCGGCTGGCGGGTGGAGACCCTTGCCGGCGGCTACAAAAGCTGGCGCGGGCTGGTGGTCCGGGCGGTCTACGACACGCCGGTCGCGGCCCCGGTCGTGGTCTTCGACGGCAACACCGGCTCGGCCAAGACCGAGGTGCTGAACCTCCTGCCCGGTTTCGGCGTGCAGGTGATCGACCTCGAAGGGCTGGCCCGTCATCGCGGCTCGCTTTTCGGCAACCTCGGCCCGCAGCCCTCGCAGAAGGCGTTCGAGGGCGCGCTGGCGCAGGTTCTGGCCGGGCTCGACTCCGGCCGCCCCGTGGTGGTCGAGGCGGAAAGCTCCAAGATCGGCGAATGCCGCATCCCGCCGGAGTTGTGGAAGGCGATGACCGCCGCCCCCCGGGTGACCATCGCCGCCCCCCGCCCCGCCCGGGCCGAGTACCTGGCGCGGGCCTATGCCGACATGACCGCCGACCCCGCCCGCCTCGCCGCCACGCTGGACCTGCTGAAACCCCTGCACCCGCGCGAGGTGATCGAGGCCTGGCAGGCGCTCGCCGCCTCCGGCGAATTCGCCGCGCTGGCCGAGGGCCTGATGGAACGCCACTACGACCCCCGCTACGGCAAGCACCGCGAACGGATGCCCGCCCCCGCGGCCGAGATCGCCGCCGACCGCCTCGCCCCGCAGGACCTGCCGGGCATCGCCGAGCGTCTGGCCGGTGCGATCCGCCGCCTCTAGACCACCGTCAGATGCGGCGCGCCCGCCGTGACCCGCCCGATCCGGGCCGCGTCATGCCCCGCCACGCGCAGCGCCCGGACCAACCCCTCCGCCGCCGCCTCGGGCACCGCCGCCAGAAGCCCGCCGCAGGTCTGCGGATCGGTCAGGAGGTCCACCCTCGGATCGACCGGCGCGGTCATCCGCCAGCTTGCCGCCGCCAGATTCGCCGGCTGCAACGAGGATCCCTGCCCCGCCCGCGCCAGGTCCACCGCGCCCGGCAGGAAGGGCACCGCCTCCAGCCATAATTCCGCCGCCGCGCCCGAGGCCTCCAGCATCTCCAGCAGATGCCCCGCCAGGCCGAAACCCGTCACATCGGTCATCGCTTGCGCCTCCGGCGCCAGGATCGCCGCGGCGTCGCCCTGCCCGCGCTCCATCTGCGCGATGCAGGCGACCCAGGCCTCGCCCAGCAACAGCCCCGGCAGCCGCGCCAGCGCCATCTCCGCCGCCAGCACCGTGCCCGAGCCCAGGGGCTTGGTCAGCAGCAGCGCATCCCCCGGCCGCGCGCCGCCCTTGCCGACCACCCGCCCGGCAAGGCCGGTGACCGTGAAGCCGATCGTCAGCTCGGCCCCTTCGGTGGAATGCCCGCCCACCACGTCGGCCCCCGCCGCGCCGAAGCTGGCCGCCGCCTCCGCCATGATCTCGCCCAGCATCCGCGCCTGCAATTCCGGCCCCAGCGGCGGCAGCACCACCTGCGCCAGCGCCGCCTGCGGGCGGGCGCCCATCGCCCAGATGTCGCCCAGCGCATGCAGCGCCGTCAGCCGCGCCATCAACCGGGGATCGTTGCAGAAGGCACGCAGATGGTCGGTCGTCAGCACCTGCACCCCCGCGCCAGCACGCAGCACCGCCGCATCGTCGCCCGGCCCCGACAGGACCTCGGGCCGCTGCGGCGCGGGCAGCCCGGCCAGGGCCGCGGCCAGCACCCCCGGCCCCAGCTTCGCCCCGCAGCCGCCGCAAAGCGGCCGCCCCGCCAGATGCGCCGCCAGCCCCTCGGTCGCCGCCGCCGGCACCGCCGCCCGCGCCATCGCCGGCAGGTCCGAGAGCCGCGCCATGAACGCCCGGTCGATCCGGTCCTTCAACCGCCAGAGCCGGCGCCCCGCAAGCGACAGCCCCCATTTGTCCGCCACCGCCTCCTGCGGGCCCAGCGCCACCAGCTTCAGGTAATCCCGCTGCGGGCGGAAGCGCCGCAACCTGCCGCCAGACAGCGCCGCGCGCAGGTTCGCCTGCAGGACCGGCGCCGCGCGGACGGCAAAGACCCCCGCCTTCGGCCGCGCCGCCCCGGCCAGGGTCGCGCAATCCCCGGCCGCGAAGATCCGTTCGTCCGAGGTCCGCAAACAGGCATCCGTCACCAGAAAGCCGCGCTCCTCCTCCAGCCCCGTCCCGGCCAGCCAGCCCTGCGGCCGCGCCCCCGCCACCATCAGCGTGAAATCCGAGCCGACCTCCTCACCCCCCGCCAGCCTCACGCAGGACGGGCCGATCCCCACCACCTCGACCCCGGTCCGCAGCGCGATCCCCTCCGCGCGCAGCCGCGCCAGCACCCTGCGCCGCGCCGAAGCGCCCAACCCCGGCAGAAGCCGCGCCTCGCGGTCGACCAGCACCACCTCCGGCCGCGCCCCCTGCGCCGCCAGCCGGTGGCGCGAGGCCAGCGCCAGCTCCACCCCGCCCAGCCCCGCGCCCAGGATCACCACCCGGGGAAAGGCCAGGCGGCGCGCGACAAAGGCCTCCCAGGCGGCGGCGTAACCGGCCATCGGCTTCGCCGGCACCGCATGTTCCACCCCCGGCAGGCCGGGCAGGTCCGAGGTGATGCCCACGTCGATCGAGCAGAGGTCATAGTCCAGCGGCGGCCGCCCCTCCAGCCGCACCCGCCGCGCCGCAGGGTCCAGCCCGGAGGCGCGGTCCAGGATCAGCCGCGCGCCCGCGAACCGGGCCAGCCGCACCAGGTCGATCATCAGCTCCTCGCGCCGGTAATGCCCGGCGACCAGGCCGGGCAGCATGCCGGTATAGGGCGCCACCGGATCGGGATTCACCAGCGTCAGCCGCGTGCCCGGCACGGGGTCCATCGCCCACATCCGCAGCACCAGCGCATGGGCATGGCCGCCGCCGACCAGCACGAGATCCTTGATCGCGGGATAGGCGGGGGTCATCTTGCCTCTCGCATGGCTTCGCCAGCCCTCTACCCCAGCCGGCGGCGAAAGACGAGCATCCGGCCCGACCTCCGGCAAGACCGCGCCTCCCCTCCGGCGGCAGCGCATGTGTCAGGGACAGGAGCCTCCGGCGGGAGTATTTTTGAAAAGAGCAAGCAGCGTTACGCTTCGTCAACCTTTCCGGACGAAGCTCTCCGGGCGGTACAGGGAGGAGTCCCGATGACCGCAAAAGGGCAAGTCGCCCCGGCGGCGTGGGAAGCTCTCCCTTCGCACTGTAGTGGTGCCGACCGCCGGGGCGCATCCGCCCCCTGATCTTGCTCTTTTCAGAAATACTCCCCGCGGAGCGTCCGCACCATCCACCTTCCCGAACACCGGAAATCCGGGCCGCGGCAGCGCCGTCCGAGGGGCTCGATGCCCCGAGGACGGCCCCCCTTCCCGGATCAGGCCGCGCGGGCGCTCCGCCCCCATGCCAGCGGTTTCCCGGACCGAGGGCGAAACCACCGGCAACCCCGGGGTTCCGCAAGCCTGCAAGGGCAGGTTCAGCGCAGCAGGTTCAGCACCTCGAGGCTGGGATAGCCATCCGGCACCAGCCCGCGCGCCTTCTGGAAGGCCTTCACCGCCGCCACGGTCCTCGGCCCCATCCGCCCGTCCACGCCGCCCGGATCGAATCCGGCCTGCCCCAGCCGGTCCTGCAGCTCCCGCCGCTCCTCCAGCGTCAGGGCGCGCAACTCGCGCGGCCAGCCCGCCCGGATCGCCGGCCCCCCCTTCAGCCGGTCCGAAAGACTGCCGACCGCCACCACATAGGCATCGGCGGTATTGTACTTTTCGATCACCTGGAAGTTCGGAAATATCAGGAAAGCCGCCCCGCGATGCCCTCCAGGCAGCAAAATCGAACCTGACCCATGGTCCGGCAGGTCCGCGCCGGAGACGGTCCTGACCCCCATCGCCTGCCACTCGGCCACCGGCTTCACCACCCGCTCGGTGGTCTGGTCATGGTCGAACCCCTCGGGCAGCTTGACCTCCACTCCCCAGGGCTGCCCCTTCGTCCAGCCCCAGTGCCGCAGGTAATTCGCCGTCGAGGCCAGCGCATCCGCCGGATCCTCGCCCCAGAGGTTCCGCTTCCCGTCCCCGTCGAAATCGACCGCGAATTTCTCCCAGCTCGATGGCATGAACTGCGTGTGCCCCGATGCCCCCGCCCAGGAGCCCGCGAACCGCTCGACATGCCCGCCCGCGACGATCTTCAAGGCCGCGATCAGCTCCGCCTCGAAGAACGCCCCTCGCCGCCCCTCATAGGCCAGCGTCGCCAAGGAGCCCAGCACCGGCAACTCGCCCCGATAGCTGCCATAGGCGCTCTCCAGCCCCCAGATGGCCGCCACGACTTCCTTCTCGACGCCGTATTCCGCCTCGATCCGCTCCAGCAGCGCGCGATGCTTCGCCACCGCCTGCAGCCCCAGCGCCACCCGTTCCTCCGACACCGCAGTATCCAGGTAATCCCAGATCGTCTTGGAAAACTCGTTCTGGTTCCGGTCGCGCTCCACCACCTTCGGATCGAACGCCACCCCGCGCAGCGCCGCGTCGAAGGTCGCCGCCGGCACCCCCGCCGCCAGAGCGCGCGGCCGGAAGTCCGCCACCCACCCGTCCAGCCCGGCCTGAGTCCCCATCTCCACCTCCACCCCCGCCACCGGATCGGGCAGGATCGTCTGCGCAAACCCTGTCGAGGCAAGGCACCACATCGCCAAGATCCAGACGACTTTCCTCAACTGCATGGCTTTCATACTGGCCCAAATATCCCACGGGGGTCCGGGGGTGTGAAACCCCCGGTCCCTCATCGCCGCTTGCGCATCAGCCGCCGCTTCGCCGCCGCCTGCGCGGGCTTCCGGGGGCTGTACTTGCCCCCCTTCCGGCGCGGAGGCCGCACCACGGCACCCTCCACAGACAAAAGCTCCAGGATCAGCCCGCCCGTCACCGGCACCGCCTCGGAAAGCCGCACCATGACCTTCTGCCCGATCCCCAGCACCAGCCCGGTCTCGGCCCCCATCAGCGTCTGGCTGCCCTCGTCATAGTGGAAATACTCCCGCCCCAGCGCCCGCACCGGGATCAGCCCGTCCGCCCCGGTCTCGTCCAGCCGGACAAAGACGCCAAAGCGTTGCACGCCCGAGACATGGCCCGCGAACTCCGCCCCGACCCGGTCCGCCAGATAGGCCGCCAGGTAACGGTCGGTCGTGTCCCGCTCCGCCGCCATGCTGCGCCGCTCGGCCTCCGAGATCAGCTTGCCGGTCTCCTCCAGGTTCTCCTCGTCCCAGGCGGACAGCCCGTCCTTGCCCCAGCGATGCGCCGAGATCAGCGCGCGATGCACGATCAGGTCGGAATAGCGCCGGATCGGCGAGGTGAAATGGGCATAGTTCCGCAAGGCCAGCCCGAAATGCCCGAAATTCTCCGGGTGGTAATAGGCCTGCGTCATCGACCGCAGGGTGGAGAGGTTGATCAGCTCGTCGAACTCCGTCCCCTCGGCCTGCGCCAGCAGCCGGTTCAGGTGCCTGGTCTGCAACACCTGCCCCTTGGCCAGCGTCATCCCCGCGCTTTCCGCCACCTCGCGCAGCCCCTCCAGCTTCAATGGCGAGGGTTCCTCATGCACCCGGAACAGAAGCGGATGCTTCAGCCGGATCAGCTCCTCGGCCGCCGCCACATTGGCCAGGATCATCATCTCCTCGATCAGCCGATGCGCCTCCAGCCGCTCCTTGAACGCGACCGAGGTCACGCGGCCCTGATCGTCCAGCTCGATCCTGCGCTCCGGCAGTTCCAGGTCCAAAGGCTGCCGCACCTCCCGCGCCCGCTTCAGCGCGGCATAGGCGGCGTAAAGCGGCTTCAGCACCGGCTCGACCAGCGGGGCGGTCTTCTCGTCGGGCGCCCCGTCCACCGCCGCCTGCACCTGCGCATAATGCAGCGAGGCCGCCGAGCGCATCATCCCCCGCACGAAGCGGTGGTTCCGCTTGTGACCCTCGCGGTCGATCACCATCCGCACCGCCAGACAGGCCCGGTCCACCCCCTCGTGCAGCGAACACAGGTCGCCCGACAGGATGTCCGGCAGCATCGGCACCACCCGGTCGGGGAAATAGGTCGAATTGCCCCGCTTCCGCGCCTCGCGGTCCAGGGCCGAGCCCGGCGTGACGTAATGCGCCACGTCGGCGATGGCGACCCAGATCACGAAGCCGCCGATATTGCCAAGATCGGTATCCGCCTGCGCCAGGACCGCATCGTCCCGGTCGCGCGCATCCACCGGGTCGATGGTCAAGAGCGGCAAGTCGCGCAGATCCTCGCGCCCCGCCATGCCCACCGGCTCCGCCCGGTCCGCCTCGGCGATCACCGCGTCGGGAAAGACATCCGGGATGCCGTGCTGGTGGATGGCGATCAGGCTCGCCGCGCGCGGCCCCGCCGGGTCGCCCAGCCGTGCCACCACCTGCGCCGCTGGAAGGCCCAGCCTGCGGCCGCCCACCGCCTCGGCCTCGACCAGCTCGCCATCCTTGGCGCCCATGCTCATGTCGGGCGAGACGCGCCATTCCTTGTCGTCGCCCTTCTCGATCGGCACGATCCGCCCACCCTCGCGGCCGATGCGGAACACCCCCAGCACCTTGCGCGGGTTCGACCCCAGCCGCCGGATCAGCCGCGCCTCATAGGCGTGGTCCTCGGCCTCCACCTTCGCCAGCCGCGCGAGGATCCGGTCCCCCGCGCCCAGCGCCGGATCGCCCTTCTTCGGCACGATCAGGATACGCGGGGTCTCGTCCACCCCCTCTTCCAGCGGCCTGGCGTAAAGATCACCGCCCGCATCCGGCGGCAGAACCTGCAAGACCGCCACCGGCGGCAGCACCCCCGGCTCGCGGAAGCGGCGGTCGGATTTCTCCACCACCCCCTCACCCTCCAGCTCGCGCAGCAGGCGCTTCAATTCGATCCGCGCATCGCCCTTGATGCCAAAGGCCTTGGCAATGTCGCGCTTGGCCGCAAGGCCGGGGTTCTCGGAAATCCACTGACGGATTTCATCCTTGGAGGGCAAAGGTTTCATGCCCAAGTCCTAGCACGACGGGCAGCCCCCGACTACCCGGACCAGCAGCTTGCTCTTTTCCCAAATACTCACCTTCGCCCGAGGTTTTCGCGCGTCCTTCACGCGCGAAGACCGAGATGAAAGGCTTGCGCCGCAAGGCGCTCGATTCAAAAACCGCCGGTCAAAGGGCGCGGCGCATGTGGCGGTGCGGGATGCCCGCGTCCAGGAACTCCTCGCCCTCGACCGCGAAGCCCAGCTTCTCGTAGAACCCCGTCGCATGGGACTGTGACCCGAGATAGGCCTCCGCCACCCCCGGCATTCCGCGCAATTCCGCCAGCGCCGCCCGGATCAGCGCCGCCCCCAGCCCGGTCCCCCGCGCCTCGGGCAGGACGCAGACCCGGCCGATCTTGCCCGTGGCCCCCCGCACCAGCAGCCGCGCCGTCCCGACCGGCCGCCCGCCGTCCAGGGCCAGCAGGTGGATCGCCGCCTCGTCCAGCCCGTCCAGTTCCTCCGCCTCGCTGACGCCCTGCTCCTCGATGAAGACTGCCCGGCGCAGGCGTTGGCAGGCGGCGATGTCGCGCGTCACCTCGATGCCCGGACCCTCGGGCCTCATGCGAAATACTCCCGCAGGATGCGGCCATAGATCGCCTTCAGCTGGTGGATCTGCGCCACCTCCACCCGCTCGTCGACCTGGTGCATGGTCCTCCCGACCAGGCCGAATTCCACCACCGGGCAATGATCCTTGACAAAACGCGCGTCCGAGGTCCCGCCAGAGGTCGAGGCCACCGGCTTCCGCCCCGTCTCCGCCGCCACCGCCGCCGCCACCAGTTCCGACAGCGCGCCCGGCGGCGTCAGGAAGGCCTCGCCCGAGACGCTGATCTTCAGCCCGATCTCCACCCCCGTCGCCTCGGCCACCGCCGCCGCCTCGCCCCGCAGCCAGTCCGAGAGCGTGGCCCCCGAATGCATGTCGTTGAAGCGGATGTTGACCGTGGCCGTCGCCCGCGCCGGGATCACGTTGGTCGCGGGATTGCCGCAGTCGATGGTGGTGATCGCCAGGGTCGAGGGGTCGAAATGCGCCGTCCCCCGGTCCAGCGGCTCGGCCTCCAGCCGGGCCAGCAGGCGCACCATCGCGGTCAGCGGGTTCTTCGCCCGGTGCGGATAGGCGCTGTGGCCCTGCACCCCGACCGCCGTGACATGCGCGGTCATGCTGCCGCGACGGCCGATCTTCATCATCTCGCCCATCTCGTTCGGACAGGTCGGCTCGCCCACCAGGCAATGCGTCATCCGCTCGCCGTTGAAGGCCATCCAGTCCAGGATCGCCACCGTCCCGTCGGTGCCCTCGCCCTCCTCGTCGCCGGTGATCGCCAGGATCACCGCGCCATCGGGCGGGGTCTCGCGCACGAAATCCACCGCCGCCGCGACAAAGGCCGCGACGCCCGACTTCATGTCGCAGGCCCCCCGGCCATACATCACCCCGTCCTCGATCTCGGCCCCGAACGGATCATGCCGCCAGGCCCCGGCATCGCCCACCGGCACCACATCGGTATGGCCGTTGAACCCGAAGGCCCGGTTCGCCCCCGGCTTGCCCCAGCGCGCATACAGATTGGCGATCCCGCCCCGGTCGACGCGGGTGCAGGCGAACCCCGCCTCATCCAGTATCCCCGCCAGAAGCGCGATCGCGCCCCCCTCCTCCGGCGTGACCGAGGGGCAGCGGATCAGGCGGGCGGTCAGGTCGGCGGGGTCGAGCTTTTCGGTCGGCATCGGGTCATCCAGGGCTGTCTCGGGCCTGTATTGCGTAACCGCTGCCGCGCCCTGCCGCAACCGCGCCGCTCGTCGTTCGACTGCGTCTCCTCCTCGCCCCCCCCGCGACGAGTGGTCGAAGACCATCGAGGAGCGATCCCGCCCCACGGCGCCCCCCGGCCTCAGTCGAAAAACGGCGTCATCTGCGCCACGATCACCGAATTCTCGTCCAGCGCGCGGCGCATCAGCGCCTGCTCCTCGGCGTCAATCTCGTCCCCGGCCTTCAGCCGCTCGTCCAGGGTGCCATGGCCCGTCACCTCCAGCGGCGCAAGGTCGGCCTCCTTCAGGATCGCCACCGTCTCGCGCACGGCCTCGGCCTCGTCGACGCCGCTGGCATAGATCACCAGCCCCGCCCCGGTGGCCTTGTCCGGCAGGCCATCCCCCGGCTTGCGGCCGACTTCGACCACCAGCGTATAGACCTGCTGCGGCCGCTTGACCTTCTCGGGACGCGCCTCTTCCATCTCAGTCCCGCAACAATTCGTTGATCGAGGTCTTGGAGCGCGTCTGCGCATCCACCTTCTTCACGATCACCGCGCAATACAGGTTGATCCCGCCCTTCGACGGCATCGAGCCCGCGACGACGACCGATCCCGCCGGAACCTCGCCATACATCACCTCGCCGGTTTCCCGGTCGACGATCTTGGTCGACTTGCCGATGAAGACCCCCATCCCCAGGACCGAGCCCTCGCGGACGATGCAGCCCTCGACCACTTCCGACCGCGCGCCGATGAAACAGTTGTCCTCGATGATCGTCGGGCCGGCCTGCATCGGCTCCAGCACGCCGCCGATGCCGACGCCGCCCGACAGGTGGACGTTCTTGCCGATCTGCGCGCAGGAGCCGACCGTGGCCCAGGTGTCCACCATGGTGCCGCTGTCGACATAGGCGCCCAGATTCACGAACGACGGCATCAGCACCACGCCCGGCGCGATATAGGCGCTGCGGCGCACCACGCAGTTCGGCACCGCGCGGAAACCGGCGGCCTTCCACTGCGCCTCGCCCCAATGGGCGAACTTGCTGTCCACCTTGTCCCACCAGGTCCCGCCCTGCGCGCTGCCGGTATGGACCTCCATGTCCTTGAGGCGGAAGCCCAGGAGGACGGCCTTCTTCGCCCACTGGTTCACATGCCAGTCGTTGCCGCGCTTCTCGGCCACCCGCAGCGTGCCCGCATCCAGCGCGGCCAGCGTCGCCTCGATCGCGCTGCGCGTCTCGCCCTTGGTCGCCGGGGTGATCGTGTCCCTGGCCTCCCAGGCGGCTTCGATGGCGGCTTCCAGTGCGGCGTTGGACATGCGGATCCCCTTTTCGGTTGGTCACGGCGGCCCCGACCCTATAAGGCTGAACCCGACACCACGCAATTGCCAGGCGCGACACATGAAGGACGAACCCCGAAGCCACCCGTTCCGCGACAGTATCGAGGACATCGCGGCGACCAAGCGCATCCCGGACACGGCCCAGACCCGCGCGCCCGCCTATCGCCTTGCCTTCGCCGACCACGATTTCCTCACGCGCGAGGAGCTGCGCCCGGTCCGGCTGCAGCTGGAGCTGCTGAAGCCGCAGATGATCATGGACGAACGCGGCATCGAATCGACCGTGGTCATGTTCGGCGGCGCCCGCATCCCGGCGCCGGAGAACCGCGACCATGCCCGGACCGAGACGCTGGCCAACCTGTCGCATTACTACGAGGAAGCCCGCCGCTTCGCCCGCGCGATGACCGAGCGCAGCGTCGCCACCTATGGTCGCGAATGGGTGATCACCACCGGCGGCGGCCCCGGCGTGATGGAGGCCGGCAACCGCGGCGCGGACGAGGCCGGGGGCCAGTCCATCGGGCTGAACATCGTGCTGCCGCATGAACAGGCCCCGAACGCCTATGTCACGCCGGACCTCAGCTTCAACTTCCACTATTTCGCCATCCGCAAGATGCATTTCCTGATGCGGGCCAAGGCGATCGTGGTCTTCCCCGGCGGCTTCGGCACGATGGACGAGCTGTTCGAAAGCCTGACCCTGGTCCAGACCGGCCGGATGAAGCCGATTCCCTTCCTGCTGTTCGGCCGCGACTGGTGGGAAAAGGTGGTGAACTGGGGCCACCTGGCCGAGGCCGGGGTGATCTCGCCCGAGGACCTCGCGCTCTTCGCCATGGTCGAGACGGCGGAAGAGGCGGTCAGCGTGATCGACGGCTGGCAGATTCCGGCCTGAGCGCAAGCCGGCAATGGCGCCCACCCCACCCCGCCCCCCGATTCGCGGCGGCATGGTTAACGCCTCCTCCGGCGGCCCTCCGTCCGGACGGATGCCAGACGCATGCCAGACCGATGCCAGACGCTTCACCCGCCGGTAATCCGCCGGATTACCACCGCGTTCTCAACCACTTGCCCGGCGCAGCGTCTCGCGCTCCCAGCCGTCCGTGAATTCCACCCGCTCGCAGCCCGCAAAGGCCGCCAGCCGGTTCAGTTCCGCCTCCAGCTTCGACCGGCGGGCTTTCGTCAGCTTCACCCCGGCCTCGGGCCAGAACGCCTTGACCCGCAAGGCCCCGGCGTCCCGGAAGGCCTTCACGTCGATCCTTCCGACCAGCCGGTCCCCCTCCAGCACCGGAAAGACGTAATAGCCGTAAAGCCGTTTCGGCTCGGGCACGAAGACCTCGATCCGGTAGTGGAAGCCGAACAGGAACTCGGCCCGGTCGCGGTCGCGCAGGGCCGGATCGAAGGGTGACAGGATGCGCAGGCGCGGGGCGGGTCCGGGTGGGTCATCCTCCAGAATCTCCGGGAAAATGAAGGTCTTGCGGCGCTGGCCCAGGGCCCCCTCGACCTCGGCCTCGATGATCTCGCCGCGCGCCAGGGCCTCCCGGCACCAGTCCTTTGCCGCCTCCGGTCCGATCGCATTCCAGTAGGCGGCGATCTCGCCCGAGGTGCCGAAGCCAAGCTGCCGCAACCCCGTCCGGCAGGCCCAGTCGGTCACCGCCTCGGCCGGCACCGGCCTGCGATGCGCCTCGGGGATCACCCGCTCGGTCAGGTCGTAGATCTTGGCGAAACCGTCGCGCCGGGTGATCGCCAGCCGCCCGGTCCGCCACAGCCATTCCAGCGCGGTCTTGGACGGATGCCAGTCCCACCAGCCGCCCTTGCCCCGGACCTCCCCCTCGCCCACATCCGCCGTGCCCACAGGGCCGTCCCTGGCTATCCGGTTGAGAATACTGTCGAATTGCGCCTCATACCCCTCGCGGAACCAGCGTTTCCAGTTCGCCTCCAGCCGCTGGGCATCGCGCCGGAAGCGGTGCTGCCACAGGCCGTGCAGCCCGACCGGCAGGATCGAGGCGTCATGCGTCCAATGCTCCCACAGGCTCCGGTCCCGCTCGATCAGCCGCTTCAGCGCGGGCGGGCGAAAGGCCTGGCGCCGCGACCAGAGGATCATCTCATGCGCCCGGGCGACGGTGTTGATGCTGTCCACCTGGACAAAGCCGATCCGCTCGACCAGCGCCTCCAGCGCCGCGCCGCTCGCGGGGCCGACCGGGGCCTCGGCAAGCGCATGGCGGTCCAGGAACAGGCGGCGGGCGCGGAGGTTGGGGATCAGCTCGGGCATCGCCAATCGGTAGCACCAGCCGGAATGCGGTCAAGCCGGGTTCACAACCCCGCCTCGGCCGCGATCTGCGCCTTCGACTTGCGGGCGCGCTCGGTGGCCGATTTCAGCTGCCCGCAGGCGGCCATGATGTCCTCGCCCCGCGGCGTGCGGATCGGCGAGGCATAGCCGGCCTTGTAGATGATGTCGGCGAAGGCATGGATCCGGTTGCCCGAGGACCGCTTGTAGGGCGCGCCGGGCCATTCGTTGAACGGGATCAGGTTAACTTTGGCCGGGATGCCTTCCAGCAGTTTCACCAGCCGATGCGCATCCTCCTTGCTGTCGTTCACCCCCTCCAGCATCACATATTCGAACGTGATCCGCTCCGAGTTCGACAGGCCCGGATAGGCCTTCAACGCCTCCAGCAAGGTGTTGATGTTCCAGCGTTTGTTGATCGGCACCAGCACGTCGCGGACCTCGTCCGTGGTGGCGTGGAAGCTGACCGCCAGCTGGCAGCCGATCTCGGTGGCGGTGCGGGCGATCTCCGGCACGACGCCGCTGGTCGAGAGCGTGATCCGGCGGCGGCCCAGCGCGATGCCCTCGCCGTCCATCACGATCTGCATCGCGTCGCGGACATTCTCGAAGTTGTAGAGCGGCTCGCCCATCCCCATCAGCACGATGTTGGAGATGAGGCGCACCTCCTCTTTCGGCGCGCCGGGGACGGGCCATTCGTCCAGGTCGTCGCGCGCCATCATCACCTGGCCGACGATCTCGGCCGCGGTCAGGTTGCGCACCAGTTTCTGCGTGCCGGTATGGCAGAAGGAACAGGTCAGCGTGCAGCCGACCTGGCTGGAAATGCAGAGCGTGCCCCGGTCGGTCTCGGGGATGTAGACCACCTCGACCTCATGCCCGCCGGCGATGCGGACCAGGTATTTGCGGGTGCCGTCTTCGGAAATCTGGCGGGTCACGACCTCGGGGAGTTCGATGCAGAAGTTCTGCTCCAGCAGCGCGCGATAGTCCTTGGCGAGGTTCGTCATCAGCGCGAAATCGCGCACCCCCCAGTGGTAAACCCATTGCCAGACCTGGCCGAGGCGCATCTTCGCCTGTTTCTCGGGCGTTCCGGCCGCGATCAGGGCCTCGCGCAGGGCGGCGCGGGTCAGGCCGACGATATTGGTCCGGCCGCCCTCGGGCAGTTTGCGCGGAATGGTCAGCACGTCTTGCGTGATGGGGGCGCTCATGGCGGCAGATCCTTTTACCGGGCCTTGTCACAGGCGATCTGAATGTCGCTGCGGATATAGGCGAGACGCGGCGAAAAGAAAAGCGCCCCGCGAGGGGGCGCCGGGATGCAGCCTGTCGGGCGCCTACTTGCAGCGTTTCTCGGCGTCTTCCATCGCGGCGGTGAAACCGCGCAGCGAGAAGTTGTCCACCGTCTGCGTGCCCTTGCCCGAGCGCGCCGTAAGCGTGGCCCCCCCGCCGGCCTTCATCGCGGCCAGAAGCTTGGCGTCATCCTCGGGGCTGCCGGGCCAGGCCCATTCGCCATCGGTGAAAAGCTGGTGCGGCTTGCCGTCGATCATCACCTCGACCGTCGATCCGTCGGCAAAGGGATAGCCGCCGGTAAAGCTGATCTCGCCCGGCTTGCCGGGACGGAAGGTCACGAACAGCAGGATGTCGCCGCGCCGCACGCTGACCGGCTGGCCGTCACGGGTATTCACCGATTCCTTGGGCTTGGAGACGCCCCAGCATTCCTTGGGGCTTTCCTCGGCAAAGACGCTCCAGTCCGTCATCGTGGCGACGAGATTGGTGGATTCCTGCGCCACGGCACCCGTGGCCAGAACCGAGAGGGTGGCGACCGCAAGCGCGCGACCGATAGGGGAAGTCATGTCCGACGCAGCCTCCAAGCTGTCTTGTTGCCCGGCGCCACCCGGCCGTTTTCACTGGCGCGGCGCCTGTCTACCCGATATTCCAGCCTTAGCCAAAAACACCAATCCGCGAAAGCCCCATGGGCGACAATTCGCGCATATGTTACGGGGATTGCCATGACGGCTGCGCATCCGATGGTCGAGCTTTGGCGCGGCGGGCTGCTGGAAAGCACCCATGCCGGCCATGCGGTGATCTGGGGCCCGGACGGGATCGAGGACAGCTGGGGCGACCCGGACAAGGTGATCTTCCCGCGCTCCTCTTGCAAGATGATCCAGGCCCTGCCGCTGGTCGAGACCGGGGCCGCCGATGCCCTGGGCCTGACGCCCGCGCATCTGGCCTTTGCCTGCGCCAGCCACCAGGGCGAGGCGCGGCATTTGAAGCTGGCCGCGGACTGGCTGGCCGCGATCGGCCTGGCGGAGCCCGCCTTGCGCTGCGGCGCGCACGAGCCCTATGACCGGGACGAGCGCAACCGCCTGATCAAGTCGGACGAAAGCCCCTGCCAGTTGCACAACAACTGCTCGGGCAAGCATTGCGGCTTTCTGACGGTGACGCGGCATCTGGGCGCGGGGCCGGAATATGTCGAGATCGACCATCCCCTGCAGCGGATGATCCGCGAGACGACCGAGGAAGTCACCGGCGAGACCGTGGCGGGCTACGGGATCGACGGCTGCTCGGCGCCGAATTTCGCGGTGACGGTCGCGGGGCTGGCGCGCGCGATGCAGGCCTTTGCGGCGGCGCGCGAGGATGGCGATGGCCGTGCGCGCGCCATGCAGCGGCTGGCCCGCGCCATGGCCATCCATCCCGAGCTGGTGGCCGGCGAGGGCCGGGCCTGCACCGAGCTGATGCGCGCCATGGGCCATGCGGTCGCGTTGAAGACCGGGGCCGAGGCCGTCTTCGTGGCGATCCTGCCCGAACAGCGGCGCGGCATCGCGCTGAAGATCGTCGATGGCGGCACCCGGGGATCGGAGGCGGCGATCACCGCCCTTCTGATCCGGGCCGGGGTGCTGGATCCGGCCCATCCCGCCGCGCTGAAGCGGCTGGGCGGCGTCCAGCGCAACTGGCGCGGGCTGGAGACCGGGACGGTCCGGGTCGCGCCGGGCTTTCTCCGTTGATTAAAGGTGCAAAGCGGGTAAGCTTTCGGGATGAACGCCGAGGCTCCGATCCCGTTTCCGCAGACGCGGCACATCCCCGATGAGGTCAGCTTCGACCGGCGCGAACTGGGGCTGATCCTGCGGCTGTACGGAAGGATGGTCGCTGCCGGGGAATGGCGCGACTATGCCATCGCCGCGATGCGCGACCTGGCGGTCTTCGCGGTGTTCCGCCGCACGGCCGAGACCCCGCTCTACCGGATCGAGAAGCGGCCGAAGCTGCGCAGCCGCCAGGGGCTTTACGCCGTGGTCGGGATGGACGGCCGCGTGCTGCGGCGGGGCCATGACCTTGACCAGGTGCTGAAGGTGCTGGAGCGTCGGATGATCGGCCCGGTCTAGCCTGCGGCCCCCTCCTCGTTCGACTGCGTCTCCTCGTCGGCGAGGCGTGCAGGAGGCGCGGGGGTCAGACCCGCTGCCGCGCCTGCACCAGCCCGCCGCCATTGGCCGCGATCCGGGCGACGGCATCGCGGATGCCCTCATAGCTGACCGACATCGTGTGGCCGTTGGCGTGGATCAGCAGATCCTGGTTCACCACCAGCGCGACATGGCCTTTCCAGAACACCAGATCGCCGCGCCGCAGCTGCTCCTCTGCGCCAAGCCCGCGACCCATCGCCATCTGCATGTCGCTGTCGCCCGGACAGGTCCTCCCCGCCGCGTGGAGCGCCACCTGCACCAGGCCCGAGCAATCGATGCCGAAGCGGGAGTTGCCGCCCCAGAGATAGGGCGTGCCCAGCAGGCTTTCCGCGACCAGCACCGGATCGGGGGCCCATTGGCCGACCGGATGCAGATGCGCCACCGGCACATAGCCGAAGTCGGTGCTGGCCCAGGCACCCCAGGCGCCCTGGACCGCCACGCGCGAGCCGAGGCTGAGCGAGGCCAGCTCCTGCGCCTGGACCGAGGGGGCCTCATACAGATGGGTGGCGGGGGCCATGACCCAATGCGTCGGCTCGGGCCCGTTCCCCAGCGCCGCCTCCTTCACCCAGCCGCAGTAGCCGTCCTTTTCCGAGATCACGAAGGCATGGTCCCGGTCGCGGTCGATCACCGTCACCGCATCGCCCAGCAGAAGCTGGCGGTCCCGCGCGCCGTCCGGTGCGGCGCGAAGGTCGGCCAGGGGCAGCACGACCCGCGCGGGCTCGCCCTCGGTCAGGGGGGCGGCCACCAGGTCCCGCAGCGAGACATGGGCCACCCTGCCGGAAAACGGCGTCGTCCTGCGATCCATCACCCTCTCCCCCCTCTCAGACCTTCAGACCCAGCGCCTGCGGCAGGGCCCCCAGCAGCGCCCGCGCCCCCTGGCCCACCGCACCCTTGGGCCGGGCGGGCTGGTCGCTGGGGGTGTGGCCGTAGATGTCGAAATGCACATAGCGCGGCACGTCCACGAAGCGGCGCAGGAACAGCGCGGCAGTGATCGAGCCGGCGAAGCCATAGCCCGGCGCATTGTCCAGATCGGCGATCCCGGGCTCGATCACGCTTTCATAGGCGTCGTGGAAGGGCATCCGCCAGACCGGATCGAAGCCCGCGGCCGCCCCCGCCTCGACCGCGGCGGCAAGCCGGGCGTCGTCGCAGTAATAGGGCGCGAGGTCCGGCCCCACCGCCACCCGCGCCGCGCCGGTCAGCGTGGCCATGCTGACCAGGAGGTCGGGCCTGTCCTCGCAGGCATGGGCCAGCGCGTCGGCCAGGACCAGCCGGCCTTCGGCATCGGTATCGTTGACCTCGACGGTAAGGCCCTTGCGGCTGGTCAGGATGTCCTTCGGTTTCAGGGCATTGCCCGCGATCACATTCTCGACCGCCGGGATCAGCACCCGCAGGCGCAGCGGCAGGTCCAGCGCCATGATCATCTGCGCCAGCCCCATCACCGTGGCCGCGCCGCCCATGTCCTTCTTCATCAGGCTCATCCCCGACGAGGGCTTGAGATTGAGCCCCCCGGTGTCGAAGCAGACCCCCTTGCCGACCAGGGTGAGCTTCGGCCCGCGCTCGCCCCAGCTCATGTCCAGAAGCCGCGGGGCGCGCGGGCTGGCGCGGCCGACGGCATGGATCATCGGGAAGTTGCGCGCTAGCAGCGCCTCGCCCGAGGTGACCGCGACCTTTGCCCCGAAGCCCCGCGCCAGCGTGTTCAGCACGACCTCCAGCTCTCCCGGCCCCATGTCCTGCGCCGGGGTGTTGATCAGGTCGCGGGTCAGCACCTCGCCCTCGGCCATGGCGGTCAGCCGGTCCGCATCCACCCCCTCGGGGCAGACGAGGCGCGGCACCTCGGCCGGTTTGCGGCCGGGGCGGTAGCGATCGAATCGGTAGCCGGCCAGCAGCCAGCCAAGCGCAGCCTCGCGCCGTTCATCCCCGGACAGGCTGCCCTCCAGCCGCCAGTCGCCGCCCGGCAGCGCCGCGACCGCCCTCGCCAGGCCGAAGCGCAGCCGCCGCCGGGCCTGGGCCGTGCCGTAACCCGCCACCGCCCCGGCAACCGCGCCGCCCGGCCCCGGCAGGAGCCTGACCTCGCCCAGGCCAGCCTCGAATCCCGTCAGCCAGCCGGCCCAGGCCTTGCCCGCGCCATCGCGGAAGGCGGCAAGCTCCTCGGGGCGCAGGACATGCAGCGGCAGGGCGGCGGCGGAGGGGGCGGCAAAGGTCATCTCGTTGGCGGCTTGGGGTCGGGTCACGGGGTTTCCTTCAGGGGAAAGGGAATTTGCATGTCACGCAAGGCTTGTGTCACGAAGGTCTAACAATTCCTGAAGGAACGGCAATTGCCATCGGTCGATGCAAGGCCCTGCCCGCCGGAAATGCGCCCGCCCGACCCCCGCGCATTGGCCTAGACTGCGGCCGGTCCGCGCATCGCCCGCGCGGACCGGCCTGCCTCAGCCCGAAAGGTCGGCCGTGCCAAGGTCCGGCGACAGCGACTGTTCCGCCACCCGCAGAAGCCGCGCCCAGACGGAAGAGAAAGCCGTGCCGTCCGCCCGCTCCAGACAGGTCTTCGCATCCCCCGCGACGGTTGCCAGGGTGACCAGGCCCATATCCTCGGACAGGCGGCGGAGGCGGCCGAGCTGGCGCGCGAGATCGCGCAGCTCTTGCGCCCGGACCTTCTCGGCGATGCCCGCCATCGTCAGCGCCAACTCTCCCAGAGCCCGCGTCACCATCTGTTCCGCCACCGGCGCGCCGAGATTGCGATACATCACCGCGATCGCCTCGACGTCCTGGCGCACGACATCCTGCGGCCGCAAGACCGTCACCTGTCCCATCCGGATCACCCATATTCCAACACAACCCGAGGCCGATCCTGCGCCCTCATGCTGAAGAAAGGGTTGCCCTCAATGCGCAGGCGCGGGAAATTGCCTCTCGAATTTTCGACGAATGCGCCTTAGGCAGGAGCGGCAGCGAAGGACCGAGCCCATGATGAACCACATCCGCCCCCTGCCCAGCTACCTCGTCCAGCGTTTCCACGGCTGGCGCGCGACGACCTACCAGGACAACCGCGCCTGGTTCCGGCGCCTGGCCGAATCCGGGCAGCATCCGCGCGCCATGGTGATCTCCTGCTGCGACAGCCGCGTGCATGTCACCTCGATCTTCGGCGCCGACGAGGGCGAGTTCTTCATCCACCGCAACATCGCCAACCTGGTGCCGCCCTATACCCCGGACGGCGAGCGCCACGGCACCTCGGCGGCGGTCGAATATGCGGTCACCAGCCTTGGCGTGGCGCATATCGTGGTGCTGGGCCATTCGAACTGCGGCGGGGTGAAGGGGTGCCACGACATGTGCAGCGGCCATGCCCCGCAACTGGAGGAGAAATCCAGTTTCGTCGGCCGCTGGATGGACATCCTGCGCCCCGGCTATGAGAAGGTGGCCGGCCTGCCCGAGGCCGAGCTGCTGCGGGCGCTGGAAAAGCAGGCGGTGCTCACCAGCCTCGACAACCTGCTGACCTTCCCCTTCGTCAAATCGGCGGTGGAGGATGACCGGCTGACGCTGCACGGGCTGTGGAACGACACCGGCGAGGGGCTGCTGGAGCAGTTCGACCCGGCCCGGGGGATCTTCGTCGCGGTCTGAGCGGCGGGCGCGGGCTCAGGGCATTATCGCCCCCTGCCCGCGCGCGTTCAGCGAAGCTCCATCCCCTCGGGCCAGGAGAGGCTGTGCTCCAGCGTGATGGTCTGCTTTCCGCCCGAGGGCAGGTCGAACTCCCAGGCCAGGATGCCGCGCTGGCCGTCGACGTCGGTCTCGTCCGGCGCGGGCGAGGCGGTGACCTCGATCTCCAGCTCGGACTGCTCGCTATAGGGCACCTGATCCAGCAGCCGCACCGGCCAGGCCTCGTCGCCGGTGTTCTCGACCGTGATCACAACGCTTTCGCTTTGCTCGTTCGCGGTGGTGAAGACCCCGGTCTCGCCCGCCGCGCGTCTTGGCATCTCGCGTTTCAGCCGCAGCGTCTCGATTGCGCCGAAGCCGATCTCGGTCTCGCTTCCCGGTGCGATCCCGTCGATCCAGGCGGTCCCGACCAGCACGCCCTCGCGGAAGAGAAGCGCCTCGCCGGGCAGGAGGGGCTCGCCGCCGGAATTGGTGAAGCTGGCCGAGACGAAGGCGGTCGCGTCAAGGCGCGGCACGGCGAGGGCCTTGATCACCGGCGCGAAGCTCAGGCTGTCGAGGGCAAGGCGCAGGTCCTCGGCCCCCGAGGCCACGGTGACGGGCTCGGGGTAGTGGTAGACCACCGTATCGCCTTCCAGCGCCGCCGCCGCGGTGATGGGCGCGGGGGCGGCCACTTCCGGCATCGCCTCGGCATCCATCGCAGCACCTCCGGCCAGACGGGACAGGTCGTCCTTCGCGCCCTCGGGCTCGATCCGGCGCAGTTCGGGCCAGAGCGACGAGGGTGCGGCCTGCTGGCTGGGCGCCGAGGAGGAGAGCGTCAGCGCGACCCCGGACCAATCCTCGCCGGTCTGTTGCGTCACGAGGACAGAGCGGTCGAAGGCCAGCGCATCGCCGCCCTCGCGCGTCAGTTTCAGATCGTAGAACGGCCGCCAGCCCGCCCCGCCGACATATTGCGTGATGGTGACGCTATGTTCCCCGGCCTCGGCGGTCAGGTCGACGGCCAGCGCGGTATAGTCCATGTCGGCCGAGGGCAGGGCGTCAAGGGCCGCGCGGGCCTTCTGCAGGGCTTCCTGCGCCGCCTCCAGCGCCTTGCGGGCGGGCCAGAGTTCGGCGCGGGCGGCAAGCGCCGCCTGCCGGGCCGCCAGCGTCTCGCTCCCGATCATCGCGGCCATGGCCCGGATCGTCTCGGGCGTGGCGGCATCGGGCAGCGCGCCGGAGAAGGAGGCCAGGAAGCGCGCCTGCGCCTCGGCGGCCTCGACCCGGGCCTGCACGGCATCGAGGGCGAGGAGCGCCGCCTGCTCGGCGGCTTCGAGCCGCTCGACCTCGGCCTGCGCTTCCGCCTGCGCCGGGGTCAACGGCTCCTCACGCGGGGGGAGGCGGTCGGCGCGCAGGTTGAAGGCGCCAAGCCGGAGGCCCGCGCCGGGGGCAAGCTGGATCAGCCCCGGCTCGCTGGCCGCGGGCAGGTCGGTGACCAGCAGCTCGTGCCGCCCGGCGGCGGGGACGGTGAAGGCGACCTCGCGCGTCAGCCTCGCGCCCTCGGGGTAGACGGTGACGGCGGTGATCCGGCTGGCTGCGGGGATCGTGTCGGCCATGGCAGGCAAGGCGGTGGCGAGGAGGAGCGGGAGAAGCATGCGCATGGCGGTGGCCTGTCGGGGAAGGGTCTGGGCGCGAGGGTAGGCCCGTCGGCGCGCATTGCGCAAGGCGGGAAACCCGTCCCTATCGCCCCGCTTGCCGCGCCAGCGCCTGAGCGGCGAGGCCGGGACGCGGGTGGCCGGGGAAGCCCGCGCCGAAGCGGCGGACGAGGGCGAGATAGGCGGGGCCGACCTGGCTGGACTTGGCAAGGGGGTCGCCGGTGGCGGCGTCGATCAGATTGAGGCCACCGCCCGCGGGCTGGAAGCGAAGGCCACGCCGGCGCAGGGCGGACTGCAGCGCGGGCCAGTCCTGCGCTTCGGCGAGCGCCTCGGCGACGAGAAGCCGAAGGCGCACGAGGAGCTGCTCGTCGATGACTTCGTCACTCCTCGCCTTGCGGCGCTCGTTGCGCTGCACCTCCAGCCGCACCAGATCGCGCAGCACCGCGCCGGGAGTTTCGTCCCGCGCCCGGCAAATCGCGGCGAAACGTCGCCACAGCAGGTCATCGCAATGGAAAAGGGTCTCGGCCATGGACCGAGACCCTGTCAGACAAGGGTAAAGAAAGTCTTAGCCCTTCTTCAGCACCCTCGACCCCAGCAGCTCGGCGATCTGCACCGCGTTCAGCGCGGCGCCCTTGCGCAGGTTGTCGCTGACGCACCACAGGTTCAGCCCGTTCTCGATGGTCGAATCCTGCCGCACGCGGCTGACATAGGTCGCGAATTCGCCCACGCATTCGATCGGGGTGACGTAGCCGCCCGCCTCGCGCTTGTCGACCAGCATGATGCCGGGCGCCTCGCGCAGGATGTCCTGCGCCTCCTGCCAGTCCAGGAACTCCTCGGTCTCGATGTTGATCGCCTCGGAATGGCCGACGAAGACCGGCACGCGGACGCAGGTCGCGGTGACCTTGATCGAGGGGTCGAGGATCTTCTTGGTCTCGGCCACCATCTTCCATTCTTCCTTGGTCTCGCCCGAGTCCAGGAAGACGTCGATATGCGGGATCACGTTGAAGGCGATCTGCTTGGAGAACTTCTTCGGCGGAACCTCCTGCACCGGGTTGTAGACCGCCTTGGTCTGCTCCCAGAGTTCGTCCATCCCCTCTTTCCCGGCGCCCGAGACGGACTGGTAGGTCGAGACGACGACACGCTTGATCTTCGCCCGGTCATGCAAGGGCTTCAGCGCCACCACCATCTGCGCGGTCGAGCAGTTGGGATTCGCGATGATGTTGCGCTTGGCATAGCCGTGGATCGCGTCGGCGTTCACTTCCGGCACGATCAGCGGGATCTCGGGATCGTAGCGGTAGAGCGAGGAATTGTCGATCACCACGCAGCCCGCCGCGGCGGCCTTGGGGGCATAGGTTTTGGTCGCCTCGGAGCCCACGGCGAACAGCGCGATGTCCCAGCCGGTGAAGTCGAAAGTGTCCAGGTCCTTGGTCTTGATAGTCTTGTCGCCAAAGCTGACTTCGGTGCCGAGAGATTTGCGCGACGCCAGCGCGGCGATCTCGTCCACCGGGAACTCGCGCTCGGCGAGGATGTTCAGCATTTCGCGGCCCACGTTGCCCGTGGCACCCGCGACGACGACCTTGTAGCCCATCGGGGTTCTCCTTTGTCCGTCCCGGACCTCGGGACGGGCGGCTGTTAGCGCATGGGCCGCGCGGGGGAAAGCGGATTCGTCCGGCCTCGCGTCAGTCGGCGCGGTCCTGTGACAGAAGATAGACGGCCAGGCCGATGGCGGTGCTGACGGCGAAGAACAGGAACACCGCCGCATAGGGCGCGGCCGCGGGGGCGGCCGGGGTCGCGGCATGGATGCGGCCGGTGACAATCTGGGCGATGCCGATGGGCGCGATGCCGAAGAGGTTGAGCAGCGTCACCCCCCGCCCGGTCAGGTGCGGCGGCACGAAGGACCGGCCATGCGCCAGCACGATGGGAAAGCTGGCGCCCAGAAAGCCCGCGGCGACCAGGATCGCGGTCGCCACCGCCGGCGGGGCCGCCGCGAACCACCACAAGGCGAAGAGACAGGCCACACCGGCCGCATTGCCCGCGATGACCAACCACTTCCTGCGGCCGAGCAGGCGGTCCAGCGGCCCGTAGGCGAAGTTCCCGGCCACCATGGCCAGCCCGACCCAGAGGCTGATCCGCCCGATCTCCAGCGGGTCCGCGCCATGCACATCGGCGAAATAGGGGCCGATCCACAATCCCCGCAGCCCGGCGATCGGCGCATAGCAGACCACCATCATCGCCAGGATCGGCCAGAGCGCGGGCATCCGCAGAAGCTCGACCAGCGAGCCCTTGCGCCCGGCCTCCAGCCGCTCGGGGTCGCGCACCAGCGCGAGGATCGCCAGCGCCACCGCCCCGGTGATGGCGGCAAGGCCCAGCATGGTCTCGCGCCAGCCGAAGGCCGCGACCGTCCAGGACAGGGGCAGCGCCGAGGCGACATTGCCCAGCGTCCCTACCCCCAGCATCAGCGCGGCCAGCGTGCCGAAGACCGTGGGCGAGAAGCTGCGGGCGAAGATGAAATAGCCGGCCATCAGGACCGGCGCGCAGCCCGCACCGATCAGCGCCATCGCCAGCTTGATCTGCAGGGCCCCGGTCGCCTGGGAGAACAGGACCGCCCCGCCCGCCCCCAGCGCCAGCAGAAGGCCCGTGGTCAGCCGCGGCCCCACCCGGTCGAGCCAGGCGCCGATCGGCACCTGCATCGCCGCGAAGGCCAGGAACCACCAGCCCGAGGCCGAGGCGAGATCCGCCGCCGAGACGCCAAGTTCGGCGGTCAGGACCGGCGTCATCACCGCCAGGAAGGCGCGGTAGAACTGGCTGAGGACATAGGCCAGGACGAGGGCGGCAATGCCGATGCGCATGGGGCGAAGCTCTCGCAGGGGTCCGGAGGTTGTGACAAGCGGCGCGGCCGGGCGCAAGGCGATTTCTGGAAGAAATCGCATCGGAACCCTTGCAGGTTCCGGCGCCCGGCGGACTTGCGGGAATCCGGCGATGGGCGTCTGATGCAGGGGATTCGCCCGGAGGTTCCGATGCGCCTGTCCCTTTGCCTTGCCCTGCTTTCCGCCGCTCCCGCATTCGCCAACGACGGTTTCGGCGGGCTCTCCGCCACCGGCCTGACCTTCGGCCAGACCGAGGCCGTCACGATGGAGGAGGAGCGGCTTTTCATCGGGATCGACAGGGTGAGCGTGGACTATGTCTTCCGCAACACGACCGCCCAGGATGTCACCGGCGAGGTGATCTTTCCCCTGCCCCCGATCAGCGTCTGGGCGGGCTACGAGGGGATGATGAACCTGCCCGAGGACCTGTCGCAGCCCGATCTCGTCGGCTTTGCCGCCACGGTGGACGGCCAGCCGGTCGCGGTCACCATCGACCGGATCGCCGTGGTGCAGGAGAACTGGGAAAGCGCCACGCTGGCCGAGCAATACGACACGCCGGGCCGCGAGGTGACCGCCGATCTGGAGCGCCTGGGCATCCCCCTGGCGCTGGACTGGGTCGCGCTGCGCGAACTGCTCCTGTCCTTCCCCGAGGAAAAGCGCAACGAGGTCGCGGCGCTGGGGCTGGCGGAATATTTCGAGGGCGACGCGGCGCAGGACATCCCGCCCGATGTCTGGGGCGCATGGTCCATCGTCACCCGCTATCACTGGACCCAGACCTTTCCGGCGGGCAAGGAGCTGCGGATCGGCCACAGCTACACCAACCGCCCGCCGGGGGGCCTGTTCTACTGGTCCGAACCGCCGGAGGACTATCAGCAGACGCTGGTGGAGCAGTATTGCATCGATGCCGGCACCTCGAAGGCGATGGCCAAGGCGCTGAAGAACCCCGGGGGCGAAGACCATGGCAATTACGGCACGGCCTATTACCTCTCCTACGTCCTGCGGACGGCGAACAGCTGGGCCGGACCGATCGGCAGGTTCAGCCTGACGCTGGACAAGGGCGATCCAGGGAACGTGATCTCGCTTTGCGCCGAGGGGGTGAGGAAGACCGGCCCGACCACCTTCGTGATCGAGAAGACCGATTACACGCCCGACCGCGACCTCGAGGTGCTGGTCGTCCAGCCGATGCCGAAGGAATAGCGGGCCGCTCGTCGAGCATTTCATGCACTCCTCGCGGGATGATCCCCGACGAGTGCACGAAGTGCTCGAGGAGGATGCGGGTCAGGCCGCCAGCGCCACCATCTGGCGCTCACGGATCGGCAGGTGGACGATGGCCGAGAAGGCCCCGACGCCGACGCCGATCCACCAGACCAGCGTATAGTCGCCGTGCAGGTCATACATCCGCCCGCCCAGCCAGACGCCGAGGAAGCCGCCGATCTGGTGGCTGAGGAAGACGAAGCCGTAGAGCGTGCCCATGTAGCGGATGCCGTAGATATGCGCGACAAGCCCGCTGGTCAGCGGCACCGTCGCCAGCCAGAGCGAGCCCATGACCGCCGAGAAGATCAGCACGCTGGCCGGGGTGATCGGCATGAGGATGAAGACGGCGGCGGCGATGGTGCGGCCGACATAGACCGCGAACAGAAGGTATTTCTTGGTATATCGCTTGCCCAGGTATCCGGCCGTCAGCGTGCCCAGGATGTTGAACAGCCCGATCACCGCGATCGACACCGCCCCCAGCGCCGAGGTCGAGGTGATTCCCAGCCCGGCGAGCAGGCTGCTGGCGTCGATGGGCGAGCAAAGCTCGGTCACGAAGGCGGGGAAGTGGGCGGTGATGAAGGCCAGCTGATAGCCGCAGGAGAAGAAGCCCAGGAAGATCAGCGTATAGGACGGGTCGCGCATGGCGCGGGCCAGGACGGTGCCCATGCTCTCCTCCAGCTCGTGCCTGGTGGCCAGCTGCGGGCTGCGCAGGAAGGGGAGTGCCGCCAGCGTGGCCAGGATCACGGCGGCGAAGATCACGAAGACGACCTGCCAGGACCAGGATTGCAGCAGGAATTCGGCCGAGGGGGCGCCGATCACCTGCCCGGCCGAACCTGCCGCCGTGGCGATACCCAGCGCCATGGAGCGGTTCTCGGCGCTGGTGGCGCGGCCGACGATGGCCAGGATCACGCCGAAACCGGTGCCGGCGATGCCGAAGCCGATGATGATCGCCAGCAGCTGGTGCTGGCCCGGCGTGACCGCATAGGCCGAGAGGACCAGCCCCGCCGCATAGAGAAGCGCCCCGGCGATGATCGCGCGGCGGTCGCCGAACCGCTCGGCCAGGGCGCCGAACAGCGGCTGGCCGATGCCCCAGGCCAGGTTCTGGATCGCGATCGCCAGCGAGAAATCGGCCCGCATCCAGCCGAATTCCTCGGCGATGGGGATCTGGAACACGCCGAAACTGGCCCGGACGGCGAAGGAGATCATCAGGATCACGGATCCGGCGATCAGGACTGGGGTGACGAGCGGGGCTTTGGTCATCTTCGACTCCGGGCTGGGGCTGGAAGGTGCTGCGGCAAGACGGCGGGGTCAACCGGGAAGTTGCGGCGGCGCTGCGGGCCGGGCGGCAGGAAGTAGCGCGGTCTGGCGGCGGACGGGTCTTTTTCCCGGGGCCGCGTAGGGCTATGGGGGCTGGAAGACAGCGCAGGGCGGGCAATATCGCCACCCTGCGCTTGCGCGGGATGGAGGCGGGAATGCAGGAATGGTGGCGTGGCGCGGTGACCTATCAGGTCTATCCCCGGTCGTTCCAGGACAGCAATGGCGACGGGGTGGGCGACCTGCCCGGCATCACCCGCAGGCTTGACCATCTGGCGGGGCTCGGGGTCGATGCGGTCTGGCTCTCGCCCTTCTTCCGCAGCCCGATGAAGGACATGGGCTATGACGTCAGCGATTACCGCGACGTCGATCCGGTCTTCGGCCGGCTGGAGGATTTCGACCGGCTGATCGCAAGGGCGCATGAGCTGGGGCTGAAGGTCATCATCGACCAGGTCCTGAGCCATACGTCGGACCGGCACCCGGCCTTCGTGGAAAGCCGCCAGAACCGGCTGAACCCCAAGGCCGACTGGTATGTCTGGGCCGATGCCCGCCACGACGGCGGCCCGCCCTCGAACTGGCTGTCGGTCTTCGGCGGCACCGCCTGGGCCTGGGATGCGCGGCGCAAGCAGTATTACCTGCACAACTTCCTGGCCAGCCAGCCGGACCTGAACTTCCACAACCCCGAGGTCCAGGACTGGGCGCTGGAGACCCTGCGCTTCTGGCTGGACCGGGGGGTGGACGGCTTCCGCTTCGACACGGTCAACTATTTCTTCCACGACGCGAAATTCCGCGACAATCCCTCGGACTACCGCATCAAGCCCGAGACCGAGGCCAACCCCTACGGGATGCAGTACCACCTGTTCGACAAGAACCAGCCCGAGACCCTGCCCTGGCTGGAAAGGGTGCGCGGGGTGCTGGACGAATACGGCGCGATCTCGGTGGGCGAGATGGGCGAGAGCCACCATGCGATCCGGATGATGAACGAATACACCGCGCCCGGCCGGCTGCACCAGTGCTACAGCTTCGAGATGATGGGCAACGACTATTCCCCCGCCTGTTTCCGCGCCAAGCTGGCCGAGTTCTTCGCCGGGGCCGCGCGCGGCTGGCCGATGTGGGCCTTTTCCAACCACGACGTGCCGCGCCATGTCAGCCGCTGGGCCGGATATGGCGACACGCTGGATTGCCTGGCCAAGCAGGCCGGGTCGCTGCTTCTGTCCTTCGAGGGGTCGATCTGTCTCTGGCAGGGCGAGGAACTGGGCCAGACCGATACGCCGCTTGACCTGGAGGAGTTGACCGACCCGCAGGGCATCGCCTTCTGGCCCGAGCCGATCGGCCGCGACAACACCCGCACGCCGATGGTCTGGGACGGCTCGCCGCAGGCCGGGTTCACGACCGGCAAGCCCTGGCTGCCGGTCAAGGCGGAGCAGGCGGCGCGGCATGTCGCGGGCCAGGCGGGAGTGCCGGGCTCGGTGCTGGAGCATTACCGGGCGATGCTGGCCTTTCGCCGGGCGACGCCGGTGCTGCGGACCGGGCGGACCCGGTTCCTCGACCTGCATGACCCGGTGCTGGGCTTCCTCCGCGGCGAGGGCGAGGCCGCGCTTCTGTGCCTGTTCAACCTGTCGCCGGTGGCGCTGTCGGTGACGGTGGCGGGCGCGGACCGCCTGGATCCGGTCTCGTTCAACGCGGTGCTGGAGGGCGACCGGCTGACCCTCGGCCCCAATGCCGCGGCCTTCCTGCCGGTGACCGGCGAGGTCTCGGTCAAGGATTGAGGCGGGCGCAGGGTTATCCGTCCTTCGGGGGCATCAGGACCTGGGGCTCGGCCAGGCCCCTGGCGACCGCGGGAAAGGCGAAGACCTGGCCCGAGGCCGGATGCCTTGCCCGCGCCTCGGCGCTCATGTTCTCCAGCGCCGTGGTGACGAAAAGCGTGGAAAGGTCGGGGCCGCCGAAGGCCGGGCAGGAGGATTGCGTGGCGTCCGGCGTTTCCACCGCCTGCAGGAAGCGGCCGTCCGGGGTATAGCAGGCGACGCGGCCGGCGCCCCATTGCGCGTTCCAGAACCGTCCTTCGGCGTCGATCACCGCCCCGTCGGGATTCAGGCCCGCGCGGTCGAGGTCGAGCCAGGCCTCGGGCGTGCCCTGCGGCCAGCCCGCCGCGTCCAGCGCCACCTTCATCACCTGGCCGGTGGCGGTGTCCGAGAAATGCGCCACCCTGCCGTCCGGGGTGAAGCAGATCGAATTGGGAATGGAGATCCCCTTGAACAGCTGGCGCAATTCGCCGTCCCGCCAGCGCCAGACCGCGCCTGCGCCCTTTTCTGCCTTCCGGCCCATGGTGCCGAACCAGAAGCCGCCCTGCCGGTCCGCACGCCCGTCGTTCGAGCGGGTCGCGGCCGTGCCCGCCGCCGCGACCGGGCTGCGCGCGCCGCTGTCGAGGTGAAAGCGGAACAGGCCGGTCTCCGAGGCGATCAGGAGTTCGTCCCGCCCGACCCAGCCTGCGGCCGAGACCAGCTCGGGGAAGCTCCAGCTTTGCGCCCGGGAATGCAGCGTCCGGTTCAGGATGTCGAACCAGAACAGCTCTTCGCGCAAGGGATGCCAGAGCGCGCCTTCTCCAAGTTCGCAGGGACGCGCATCGTAGATCATGCGAATACCGCGTCGAAGGCGGCCACGATCGTCGCGGCGCGGCCGGCGATTTCCGCGGTCGAAAGGCCGGGAGTGTAAAGCGCGGTGCCGATGCCGAAACCGTCCGCCCCGGCGCGGGCCCAGTCGGCGAAGTTCGCCGGTCCCGCACCGCCGACGGCATAGACCGGCAGGTCCTTCGGCAGGACCGCGCGCAGCGCCTTCAGCCCCTCGGGGCCGATCAGGCTGCCGGGGAAGAGCTTGAGCCCCGTGGCCCCGGCCCGGATCGCCGCGAAACATTCGGTGGGGGTCATCACGCCGGGCCAGCTTGCCATGCCAAGCGCGCGGGTGGCCCGGATCACCTCGGGGTCGCAGTTCGGCGAGACGACCAGGCTGCCGCCCGCGGCCTTCACCTGCGAGACCTCGTCGATCGTCAGGACGGTGCCGGCGCCGATCTCGGTATCCTCGGTGGCGGCGACCATGGCGGCGATCGAGGCGAAGGGATCGGGCGAGTTCAGCGGGACCTCGATCCGGGTGATCCCGGCCCTTGCCAGCGCCCGTGCGGCGGCGGGGGCCTCGGCCGGGGTGATGCCGCGCAGGATGGCGATGAGGTTGCGGTGGGTCGTGGGGTGGGTCATGGCGAGGGGGCCTCGGTCCGGGGGGCAAGCGCGGCCAGGCCCGCAAGCGTGCAATCGGCGGCGGCGAGATGGGCGGCCTCCACCCCCTGCACGGCCAGGGCGCGGGCATAGGCGGCGGCCAGCGCGGCAGAGCCGATCAGGGTGACGCGCTGGCCCAGCCAGTAGGGCCGGGCGGCGGCCAGCTCGGCCCCGATCAGAAGGCCCGAGAGCCTGGCCCGCGCGGTGCCCGGCGCAAGTTCGGCCACCAGCCCCTCGGCCCGCAGCGAGAAGAGCCGCGCCGCAAGCCGTTCCGGGCGGGACAGCGCATCCGAGACCGAGCGGTCGAAGGCCTCCTCATCCCAGCCGCCGCCCTGCATTCCGTGGCGCAGGACCGAAGCTTCGGAGAGGAGCGCGAACATCTCGCCGGTCATGAAGGTCTGGAAGCTGACCACCTCGCCCGCGCTGACATGGGCCCATTTGGAATGGGTGCCGGGCAGGCAGATCACGCCGTCATAATCCGGCATCAGCCGCAACGCCCCGGCGATCTGGGTCTCCTCGCCGCGCATCACGTCGGCGGGCTGGGCCTGCATCAGCCCCGGCGCGATGGAGACCTGCAGGCGGGGATCGGTCGTCGGGGCCAGGATCATCGCCGCGGGGTCGAGGGGCGCGCAGGGCACCTTGCGATAGGGGGCCTCGCACCAGCCCTGGCGGGCACCGACCATGCCGCAGGCGATGACCGGCGGCCGTCCCTCCAGCCAGGGCGAGACCAGGCGCAGAAGCGCGGGCTCGAACTCGCCCGGCGTCAGGCGACCCATCCCCTCGTCCGAGCCGGCCTCGGCCAGGACGCAGCCATCCGCCGCCATCGCCCAGGCGCGCAGGTTCGAGGTCCCCCAGTCGACGGCAATCCAGGCGGGTTGGAACGGTCCGGTCATGCGGAAATATACCCCCCGTCAAGGATCAGCGTCTGCGAGGTCATCATGCGCGAGGCGTTCGAGGCGAGGAAGAGCACCGCCCCGGCCATATCCCCGGGCTGGATCGGGTCGGGCAGGCATTGCCGCGACAGATGCGCAGCCAGCCCCTCGGGCGTGACCCAGTGTTCCTTCTGCCGTTCGGTCATCACCCAGCCGGGCGCGATCGCGTTGACGCGGATGCGGTCCGGCCCGAACTCGCGCGCCAGCGTCCGGGTCAGGCCGACGATCCCGGCATTGGCGGTGATATAGGCGGCATAGCCCTTGTCGGCCATCATGAAGCTGATCGAGGAGAAGTTGACGATGCTGCCCCCGCCCGCCGTCTTCATCCCCGGAAGGACGGCCTGACAGGCAAAGAAATAGGACCGCAGGTTGACCGCCATCGACCAGTCCCAGAAGGCCTGATCGGTCTTCAGCGTCTCGTGCCGCTGGTCGTTCGCGGCGTTGTTCACCAGCACCGTGACCGGGCCATGGACCTGCGCGGCGGTGGCGAGCGTCTGTTGCAGCTGCGCGGTCTGTGCGATGTCGCAGGGCAGGAACAGCGGGCGGTTGCCGGTGGCCTTCTCCATCGCGTCGCAGAAGGGCGTCGCATCGGACCGCTGGCAGAAGGCGACCTTCGCCCCTTGCCGCAGGAAGGCCTCGGTCAGCGCCGCGCCGATGCCCGACCCGCCGCCGGTGATGAAGACGGACTGGTGCTTCAGATCGGGAAAGACGGGATCGGTCATCGCTTTCGTCCTCGGGCGGCCCGGTCGACGGGCCGGGCTACCGGCATCGGCAGTCATCACCCCTTGGCCAGCCAGCGTCAAGAAGAACCCGGAATCCGGGCGAGGGTTCCCATGCACCGCCCTGCCCCGGCCAGCGGACCGGCCTTACTGCGCGCGCCCCGCCCCGGATGCCGGTTCGAGCTGGTCCCGGTAGATCTGCAGCATCTGGTCGATCTTCTTCTCCCAGTCGTATTCGGCCCGGACCTTCGCCGCCCCGAGCGCGCCCATTCGCCCGGCAAGCCCTGGGTCGTTTGCCAGGCGCTGCATCGCTTCGGCCAGCCTTGGCACGAAGGTCGACCGGGGCACCGGAGACACCAGAATCCCGCAGGAGGGGTCGAGATAATCGGCCGGGCCGCCCCAATCCGCGGCAATGACCGGAAGCCCGAGACCCATCGCCTCCAGCACGACCGCCCCTCCGCATTCGCGCAGGGAATTGAGGACCAGGGCATCGGCCCGCGCCATCTTCGCGGCACATTCGGATTGCGGCAGGAACCCGTGAAAGGTCACGACATCCTGCAGATCCAAGGCCTTCGCAAGGGCTTGAAGCCGTTCTGTCTCGGGTCCGTCGCCCAGGATATCCAGGCGCAGATCGACCCCGGATTTCCGGGTCAGCGCCACCGCTTCCAGGGTCAGGTCCACCGCCTTCAACCCGACCAGGCGCCCCACGAAGACCAGGCGGAAGGCATTGTCGCCTTCCGGCCGCCGCAAGGCCCCTTTCCAGACCGAGAAATCGACCCCGTTCTCGACCAGACTGATCACCCTGGGATGGTTCGCGACGGGCAATCCCTTTCTGGTCCGCTCATTGGCAACCAGAAGCGCCGCGGCGCGCGTCTTTCCCGGAATGATCCGGTTTGCCAGACCGGCGAACAGGCGGCTGAACCCGATCATCCGGCGTTCCCAGGACGGCTGGTAATCCTCGTATCCGTCCGGGAAGCTCATGTTTCCGTTCATCGGGCCGATCACGACCGGAATGCCGAAACCGTATATCGCGGACGGCGCGCGCGGAGAAACCGGAATCGGCTGGTGGATTATGTCCGCCTTTCCCTCTGCGACAAGCGAACGGATGAGGCGCTTCTGGAAATGTTCATTCACAAATCCCATGGCGATTTCGACAATCGGCTTGAATCCCCGCGCGGGCAGGTGCTGCCCAATTCGCCAGATTGCCCGGTGCCATCCGGTGTCGGGAATGAAATCCACGAACCGGATTTCATCGCCGAGGGTTTCCTGCAGATCGTCCCGGTTTCTCTGATGTGCGATCAGGCGCACCTCATGGCCGCGCTGACGCAGAAGCTGGAAGTATTTGAGAGGCAGGAACGCTTCTCCGCCGAAACGGGAAGATGCATTCTGCGCAACAAGCAGAATCTTCATGCTCTCACTCACCAGACCGGACGGGAGCGAGGGTCGTCCACTTCCCGCAGCGGGTCAAGTGGCCGAACCCTCTATCCCTCTTGCCGCTTTGCCCTGAGCTTTGCAAAATATTCGGCGCGTTTCTTCAACTCGCGCTCGAAGCCGCGTTCGGGGGGCAGATACCAGACCGGGCGCTTCATACCCTCGGGAAAGTAGTTCTGCCCCGAAAAGCCGTCCTCGGCATCGTGGTCATAGGCATAGCCCGCGCCATAGCCGTGCTCCTTCATCATCCGGGTGGGGGCGTTCAGGATATGCTTGGGCGGCATCAGGCTGCCGGTCTCGCGCGCCGCCGCGCGGGCGGCCTTGTAGGCGGTGTAGACGGCATTCGACTTGGGCGCGAGGGCGAGGTAGACCACGGCCTGCGCCAGCGCAAGCTCGCCCTCGGGGCTGCCCAGGCGCTCATAGGTCTGCCAGCCGTCCAGACACACGGCCTCGGCCTGGGGGTCGGCCAGGCCGATGTCCTCGACCGCCATGCGGGTCAGGCGGCGGGCGAGGAAGCGGGGGTCCTCGCCGCCCTCCAGCATCCGGGCGAACCAGTACAGGGCGGCGTCCGGGTCGGATCCCCGGATGGATTTGTGCAGGGCGCTGATCAGGTTGTAATGCTCGTCCCCGGACTTGTCGTATTTCGCCGCCCGCCGCATCAGGCGCTGCGCCAGCTGGTCGCGGGAGAGCGTGCCTTCGACCTTCCAGGCCGCGACCTGCTCGATCAGGTTCAACAGCGCCCGGCCGTCGCCGTCCGCCATCTCCAGCATCGCCTCGCGCGCCTCGCCCTTCAGCGGCAGGGCGCGGCCAAGCTCTTTCTCGGCCCGCTGCGCCAGGCGCTCCAGATCGGCAAGCGACAGCCGCTCCAGCACGATGACCTGGGCGCGCGACAGAAGTGCTGCGTTCAACTCGAAACTGGGGTTCTCGGTGGTCGCCCCGACCAGGAGGATCGTCCCGTCCTCCATATGCGGCAGGAAGCCGTCCTGCTGCGCCTTGTTGAAACGGTGGATCTCGTCGACGAAGAGCAGCGTCCCCTGCCCGTTCTGCCGCCGCAGCCGCGCCGCCTCGAACACCTTGCGCAACTCGGGCACGCCGGTGAAGATCGCGCTGATCTGGACGAAATGCAGGTCGGTCTCGGCCGCGAGCAGGCGCGCGATGGTGGTCTTGCCCACCCCCGGCGGTCCCCAGAGCACCAGCGAGGACAGCGATCCCGCCGCCAGCATCGCGCCAAGCGGTCCCTCGCGCGAGAGGATCTTTTCCTGCCCGATCACCTCGGCCAGCGACTTCGGCCGCAGCCGGTCGGCCAGGGGGCGCGGGCCGCTGTCTTTTGCAGGGTGGGGCGTGTCGAACAGATCGGCCATGGCCGCAATCTAGGCAAGCTGGCAGCCAAGGAAAAGCGGCGTTATGGCCCAGGGCCGAACAGGCCCCGGGCCGCGGTGCGCGCGGCGCGCCCCGATAACCCGGCGAGGATCGGGTCCCCCGGTTGACATGGCAGCCCCGGGATCGTCCCCCCGCATCAGCCTAGTGCAGCTTGGCCGCCATGCTGATCGTCACGCAGACGCAGTCCAGGCCATCGAAGTTCAGGATCGGGCCGGCCGGTTCACATTCCAGCCCCACCCGGCGGCCGATCCTGCGCGAGGCTTCGGGAATCAGCCCCAGCACCATCGAGGCGCCCAGGTCGCGCGCGGCCGCCACCATCTCCTGGCGGAGCTGCAGCTGCACCCGCAGGCGCAGGCTGGCCGGCACCGATTCCGAGACGAAGACGCGGCTGGATTCCCAGATATGCGGGGCCACCGGCGCCGGCATGTCGAGGAGATTGGACGGAATGCTTTCCAGCAAGCCCAGTTGCGCGTCGCGGATCATGTAGGAATAGATCCCGCAGCGGTGGGTCGTGGGGGTCAGGCGGATGCCCGCCAGCACCTCGCCGTTGTCATGCACGGCCAGCCAGCGGCTTGCCGGGGTATCGTACTGGTCGAACTCCATCCCGTTCGCCTGGGGCAGGTCCCACTTGTTCTGCTGGATGAAAGCGCGGTGCCTTGCGCGAAACATGTTGGCGAACAACTCGCCGTGGTTGTGCAGGTTTTCGTAGGAAAGCGTAGTGACTTCCATGGTCGTCTCCTTCTGGGCTCGTGGAACCTGTCAGAGGGAAACCGTGGGCGCCTAGAGCATGCGATACTCTCGCGCCTTTCTCACCGCTTCGGAGGTGGTGCGCGCCTCAAGCCGGATACGCGCCGAGTTGAGCCGCGCCTTGAGCGCGCTTTCCGAAATACCCAGTTTGGCTGCGGCAGCAGAGTGACGGTCCCCATTTGCGATGCATTGCAACGCCTCGATCTGTGCTTTGGTCAGTTCCGACGGAGGTTTCGCCGCGATGTGCAGACGCGCGGTGATATCGGCAAGGACCTCCATCTCCTCCACGGTGAACTCACGGGTCGAGGAGGTGATCCCTGCCATCGAGCGTGAGGTTATCGGGCCGTAGGAAGACACCGCACCATATTTCATGCCATAGGTGGCGGCCTTCTTCAGCAGGCCGAAAGGATCGGGCAGCGGGATATCACTCCACCGGCTGGTGCCCGTCGTGCCTATTCCCCAGAACACCAGGGGATCACGCAGATAGAAGGAGTTGTTGTTGTAGTATTCGACCCATTTGGCGGGATAGCGGCTGTGATACACAAGGGGCGTGGCAAAACGGATGTGCAGACCGACCGCATACCCGTCGGGTGCCAGCTTGTTCAACTCTTCATACAGTTCAGCCAACCGCTTTACCTGTGACATCGAGATGGGGCGTCTTCCGGCGATTCTACTTGAGATTGATCTTGATGCCCCGGCAGCCAAGTTCAAGTAACTTCTGTCAATCCCTGCAAATGGTTGGGCGATGGTGCCAAAATGGCAAAGGCCCGCCGGACCGGCGGGCCTGCTGACTTTGGCATATGCCGTGCCGTCGGATCAGCCTTCGGCGGCTTCCTCACGCGCGCGATCGGCAGCGCCCTTGGCCGAGGTGTCGCGGTCCACGAACTCGATGATCGCCATCGGGGCCATGTCGCCATAGCGGAAACCGGCCTTCAGGATGCGGACGTAACCGCCCTGGCGGTCCTTGTAGCGCGGGCCGAGGATGGCGAACAGGCGCTCGACATACTGGTCCTGCTTCAGCTGGGCCGCTGCCTGACGGCGGGCGTGGAGGTCGCCGCGCTTGGCCAGCGTGATCAGCTTCTCGATGATCGGGCGCAGTTCCTTGGCCTTGGGCAGGGTGGTCTTGATCTGCTCGTGCTCGATCAGCGAGCCGGTCATGTTGGCGAACAGCGCCTTGCGGTGTTCGTGGGTACGGTTCAGGCGGCGGTAGCCGCGGGCGTGACGCATGATGGTCTCCTGACGTCGTTTTGCTTTGTGTTGCCGGCCTGCGTTGGACCGGCGTCGTTGGGGCGGGATTGCCCAGGGTTCCCCGGATGGCCGGGCATTTCGACGCCGGTCTGAAGCCCGGCCTACGTAGGCCGGGCTTCAGACCGACTCTTAGAACTGGTCCTCGAACCGCTTGGCGAGGTCCTCGATGTTCTCCGGCGGCCAATCCTCGACATCCATCCCAAGATGCAGGCCCATGCCCGAAAGCACTTCCTTGATCTCGTTCAGCGACTTGCGGCCGAAGTTCGGGGTGCGGAGCATTTCCGCCTCGGTCTTCTGGATCAGGTCGCCGATATAGACGATGTTGTCGTTCTTCAGGCAGTTGGCCGAGCGGACCGAAAGCTCCAGCTCGTCGACCTTCTTCAGCAGCAGCGGGTTGAACTCGAGGCCCGAGTCGATCTCGCCGGCCTTGGCGGATTCGGGCTCCTCGAAGTTGACGAAGATCGACAGCTGGTCCTGCAGGATCCGCGCGGCATAGGCCACGGCGTCGTCCGGGGTCAGGGAGCCGTCGGTCTCGACCTTCATCGTCAGCTTGTCATAGTCCAGCACCTGGCCCTCGCGGGTCGGGGTGACTTCGTAAGACACCTTCTTCACCGGCGAATAGATTGCGTCGATCGGGATCAGGCCGATCGGCGCATCCTCGGGGCGGTTCTTGTCGGCCGAGACATAGCCCTTGCCGGTGTTCACGGTCAGTTCCATGAACACGTCCGCGCCTTCGTCCAGGTGGCAGATCACATGGTCCTTGTTCAGGACCTCGATGCCGTTGGATTCCGAGATGTCGCCCGCGGTCACCACGCCCGGCCCCTTGGCCGAGATCGACAGGCGCTTCGGCCCCTCGACTTCCATCTTCAGGCTGACGCCCTTCAGGTTCAGGACGATATCGGTCACGTCCTCGCGCACACCGGCCACCGAGGAGAACTCGTGCAGCACGTTGTCGATCTGGACGGAGGTGATCGCGCCCCCTTGCAGCGAAGACATCAGCACGCGGCGCAGCGCGTTGCCCAGCGTCAGGCCGAAGCCACGCTCCAAGGGCTCGGCGATCACCGTCGCGACGCGGGCGGCATCGGCCCCCGGCTTAACGACCAGCTGCGTCGGCTTGATGAGTTCCTGCCAGTTCTTGTGGATCATTCTGAAGCCCCTATTCTTGTCCGCTGCCGATGTCCGAAAGCCGGCGGACGCCCGAGGATCGTAAACGACGAAAACCGGGCCGCAGGGAGACAGCTCCCCACGGCCCGGCGGAAATCAATGCCTTAGACGCGGCGACGCTTCGGCGGGCGGCAGCCGTTGTGCGCCAGCGGGGTCACGTCGCGGATCGAGGTGATCTGGAAGCCCACCGCAGCCAGCGCGCGCAGAGCCGATTCACGGCCCGAGCCGGGGCCCTGCACTTCGACTTCCAGCGTGCGGACGCCATGTTCCTGCGCCTTCTTGCCGGCATCTTCCGCGGCCATCTGGGCGGCATAGGGGGTCGACTTGCGCGAACCCTTGAAGCCCATGGTGCCCGAGGACGACCACGAGATCGCGTTGCCCTGGACGTCCGAGATCAGGATCTTGGTGTTGTTGAACGACGAGTTCACATGCGCCACGCCGGCGGCGATGTTCTTGCGTTCTTTTTTCTTGGTGCGGGCGGTCTTGGTGTCACGTGCCATTGGTCAGACCCCCTTATTTCTTCTTGCCGGCAATGGCCTTCGCGGGGCCTTTGCGGGTGCGGGCGTTGGTATGGGTGCGCTGGCCGCGGACCGGCAGGCCCTTGCGGTGACGCAGGCCACGGTAGCAGCCCAGGTCCATCAGACGCTTGATGTTCATCGTGACTTCGCGGCGCAGGTCGCCTTCGACGGTCAGGTTGGCGTCGATGTATTCGCGGATCGCCAGAACCTCGGCGTCGGTCAGCTGGTTCACGCGGCGGGCGCGGTCGATGTTCAGCGCCTCGCAGATGGTTTCGGCGGTCTGCGGGCCGATCCCGGTGATGTAGGTGAGCGCGATCGGAACCCGTTTCGCGGTCGGAATGTTGACGCCAGCAATACGTGCCAAACGTGTCGTCCTTCTTCGGTTGCGGTTCCGTAGTGCCAGAACCTTTTTTCACAACACCGCACGGGCTGTTCACCCGGCGATACGAACTTCCATAATGGAAGGCCCGCAAGGCGATTCCACCGCGGGACGCCGTGCATTAGGGGCTTTTGCCGGGGCCGTCAAGGCCGCCGGGCAAGTTTCTCAGCCCTTGTCAAGAACCGATGCGATGGCATCGGCGACCGCATCCACCTCGGCCAGGCCATCGACGGCGGAAAGCTGCCCCTTGGCATAGTAATAGCCGATCAGCGGCGAGGTCTTCTTGTAATATTCCATCAGCCGGGTCTTCAGCGTGTCCGCATTGTCGTCGGCCCGCCGCCTCAGGTCGGTCGAGCCGCAGACATCGCAGACTCCCGCAACCTTCGTCGGCCGGGTCACGTCATGATAGACCGCGCCGCAATTGCCGCAGGTGAAACGGCCGGTGATCCGCGCGACCAGGGCCGCATCATCGACCTGCATCTCGATCACCCGGTCCAGCGTCGAGCCCATCCGGGTCATCAGCCCGGCCAGGGCATCGGCCTGTTTCAGCGTGCGCGGGAAGCCGTCGAAGATGAAGCCTCCCCCGGCGCCGTCATTCATCCGGTCCTCGATCAGGCCGATGACGATCTCGTCCGTGACCAGCTCGCCCCGGGCCATGATCCCCTCGACCTGGCGGCCAAGCTCGGTGCCCCTGGCGATCGCATCCTTCAGCATGTCGCCCGTCGAAAGCTGCACCATGCCGCGCGTCTCTTCCAGCCGCTTGGCCTGAGTGCCCTTGCCCGCCCCGGGCGGTCCGAGAAGAATGATGTTCGCCATGGATCAGCGCCGCGCCGGGGGCTTGCCGGCCTTGGCGCCCGGCTTTTTGCGGCCGCGCAGCTGCGACTTCTCGATCAGCGCCTCGTATTGGTGGGCCAGAAGATGCGACTGGACCTGCTGGATCGTGTCCATCGTGACCGAGACCACGATCAGCACCGAGGTGCCGCCGAAGTAGAAGGGCAGACCCACGCGGCTGATCAGGACCTCGGGCAGAAGGCAGACGGCGGCCAGGTAGCCCGCGCCAAGCACGAGGATGCGGTTGACGACATATTCCAGGTATTCCTCGGTCTTCTTGCCGGGACGGATGCCGGGGACGGAGGCGCTCTGGTTCTTCAGGTTCTCGGCGACCTCGTCGACCTTGAAGCTGACGTTCAGCGTATAGAAATAGGTGAAGAAGACGATCATCGCCGACAGGAACACAAGGTGCAGCGGCTGGCCGTAACCGAGGTTCGCCGAAAGCCAGGACATGACCGGATTGGTCCCGCCGCCCGAGAAGGTGGAAACCGTGGTCGGCAGCAAAAGGATCGACGAGGCGAAAATCGCCGGAATCACGCCGGCCGGGTTGACCTTGATCGGCAGGTGCGACGAGCCGCCCTCGTAGACCTTCATCCCGACCTGACGGCGCGGATAGAGGATCGAGATCTTGCGCAGCGCGCGCTCCATGAAGACGACGAAGGCGATCACGGCGACGACCATCACGATCACGCCCAGGATCACCGGGGTCGAGATCGCACCCGACCGGCCCTGCGCCAAGAACTGCGCGATCGCGGCGGGGATCTCGGCGACGATGCCGACGAAGATGATCAGGCTGATGCCGTTGCCGATGCCGCGGGCGGTGATCTGCTCGCCCAGCCACATCAGGAACATCGTGCCGCCGACCAGGGTGATGACGCAGGAGGCGACGAAGAACCAGCCCGGCTCATGCGCGAGGCCGCCGCCCTGGATCGACATGGCGATGCCATAGCCCTGCAGGATCGCCAGCGCCACGGTGCCGTAGCGGGTGTACTGGTTGAGCTTCTTGCGGCCCTGCTCGCCTTCTTTCTTGAGCTGCTGCCAGGGGCCGTACATCGTGGCCAGAAGCTGCACGATGATCGAGGCCGAGATATAGGGCATGATGCCCAGGGCGAAGATCCCCATCCGGCTGATCGCGCCGCCGGTGAACAGGTTCAGCATGCCGCCGATTCCCTGGCCGGCCTGCTGCATGAACTCGCGCAGCGCCTGGCCGTCGATGCCGGGGACGGGGATATAGGTGCCCAGCCGGTAGACGATCAGAAGGCCGACCGTGAAGAAGATGCGTTGGCGCAGGTCGGTCGCCTTGCCGAGCATGCCCCAGCTGAGGTTCGCCGCCATTTGCTCTGCAGCAGATGCCATGTCAGGTCTCTTTCAAGCCAAGCGCCGCCGGACCGTTCTCCGGTTCGGCGGCGCGGGAAAACTTGGTGTGGTGTAAGCGACCACGGGGCCGCTCACAATCCCTATTTGGTCGCCTGCGCGCCCGGGGCCCTTATTCGGCCGCAGCCGCCACGGGCGCCAGGAGCGTGACCTTGCCGCCGGCCTTTTCCACCGCTTCCACGGCCGAGGCCGAGGCGCCGGTGACGGTGAGGTTGACCTTCGAGGTCAGCTCGCCCTTGGCCAGCACGCGGATGCCGTCGCGCTTGTTCGAGGTGACACCAGCCGCGACCAGCGCGTCCTCGGTGATCTCGGCCTTGGCGTCCAGCTTGCCGGCGGCGATGAACTTCTCGATCAGGCCCAGGTTGACCACCGAATAGTGCAGCTTGTTCGGCTTGGTGAAGCCGCGCTTCGGCAGGCGGCGATACAGCGGCATCTGGCCGCCTTCGTAGCCACCCAGAGCCACGCCCGAGCGGGACGACTGGCCCTTGATACCCCGGCCGGCGGTCTTGCCCTTGCCCGAGCCCGGGCCGCGCGCCACGCGCTTCTTCTTCTTCGCCGCGCCTTCGTTGTCGGCGAGTTCGTGCAGTTTCATGTCGCTTCTCCTTGCCGGAAACGCCCCCGAAGCGAGAACGGGGCGGCCACGGCTTTTCTTGATTCTCATGGCCGGAACTGGCCACCGGGGGGCGATACAGCACGCCACCCCGAAAAGCAAGGGCGAGGCTGTCCACGGTGACAGTCTCGCCTTGCCTAACGGTTCCAAGGGGTTAGGATTTTCCGCCAGGCTGGTGTCAACGTCCGGAAAGTGCCGGATCAGGTGCCCTTCGGCCAGACGAAGCTGGGCTGGAGGCCGGAATAGACCGGGCGGCCATCCTGCGGGGCGGGATAACCCTTCGTCTCGTCCCAGAAGGCGTGGTAGGTGGCCTTGGGGAATTTGGCATCGTCGTAGCCCATGACGTTGGGCACGGCCACACGGATACGGCCCTGCTTGTCATCGAGCATCAGGACGGCGCCGCAATCGGTGCAGAGGCAGATCTCCAGCGGGCCGTCCGGATTGTCCTTGTTGAAGGGCACGCGCTTGATCTTCTCGGGATGGTCGACCTGGATGTCGCCGTGGTTGAAGAAGGCGACATGGGTGGTGTGCTGGCCCGTCACCGACTTGCAGACGTTGCAATGGCATTCGTGGTTGTCGATCGGTTCGGCCGTTGCAGTGACATGGACGTGGCTACAGCCGCCGGCGTAGTGGGTGGTCATGGTGCTTCCTCCCTGTGTGCGGCCCCTGCCCTTCCCGGGGTCGGGTTGAGTCGCTGCGAGGAGCGTAGCATTTGGCCCGGAAGCTGCATACCGGACAAAGAGACGACCCTTGCCGGGCGGCGGGCGGGTCATCATGCAAGATGGCGAGGGACGGGAGTGCTGCAGCTCCGGCCGCGCGGAGGCGTCTTCCGATGAGGGAAGACGGCGATTGCCGTGGCGCTGGACGTGGTGCCGGATGATCTGGTGCGAGGAGTTCGCGCTAAAACTCCAGGTGTTCGATTAGTGGCAGTGGACCATGCCTTCCGAGTTGTCCATGTGGCAGCATTGTCCGGGAGGGGAACTCTTGCGGCATCCTCCGCCGTGGGCCTGCGCCGCAGTGCTGATTGCGCTCGCACAGGCAAACACGACAAGGATAATCCTCTTGGTCATCGAAGCCCCCTTAAGAAATGGTTAACGAGGGCTATCATATGCCTGCAGTCCATCCAAGTCAGAACGCCCCCGCGTTTCCGCGAGGGCGTCCAGGAAAGGGTCGGTCTTAAGCCCGACCTACGATGCGAGTCGGCGATCAGCCGCGCTCTTCGACGATCACGACCAGGTGGCTGATCGCGTTCACCATGCCGCGGACGGAAGGGGTATCCTCCAGCTCGCGGGTGCGGTTCAGCTTGTTCAGGCCGAGGCCCTTCAGGGTCGCGGTCTGCACGGCCGGGCGGCGGGCGGCGGAACGGACCTGCTTGACGACGATGGTCTTCTTCGCCGCTTCGGTGGTTTTCTTGGCAGCCATGCTCAGGCCTCCACGGTTTCGGCTTCGGGCTTGCGGAGGATTTCCGCAACCTTCTTGCCACGGCGCGACGCGACCGAACGGGGCGAAGTCTCGTGCTTCAGCCCGTCGATGGTGGCGCGGATCATGTTGTAGGGGTTCTGGCTGCCGATCGACTTGGCGACGACGTCCTGGACGCCCAGCATCTCGAACACGGCGCGCATCGGGCCGCCGGCGATGATGCCGGTGCCGGCCACGGCGGTGCGCATCACGACCTTGCCGGCGCCGTGGCGGCCTTCCATGTCGTGGTGCAGGGTGCGGCTGTCCTTCAGCGCGACGCGGATCATCGAACGCTTGGCCTGTTCGGTCGCCTTGCGGATCGCTTCCGGCACTTCCTTGGCCTTGCCCTTGCCAAAGCCGACGCGGCCGCGCTGGTCACCGACGACCACCAGAGCCGCAAAGCCGAAGCGCTTGCCACCCTTGACGGTTTTCGAGACGCGGTTGATCGCGACCAGACGGTCGGCGAATTCCGGGGTTTCTTCCGGCCGGTTGTCGCGACGGTCGTCACGACGCTCGCGGCGGTTCTCACGTTCTGCCATATGGCAATTCCTTCGTGGTGGCGCTTGGCGCCGTTAAAGCCGATCCTGGTGCCCCGGATCTGGTCCGGGGCCCGGATCATCGGGGCGGCATCGCTGCCGCCCGCCGGGATCAGAACTTCAGACCGCCTTCGCGGGCTGCATCGGCAAGCGCCTTGATCTTGCCATGGAACAGGAAGCCGCCACGGTCGAAGTAGCATTCTTCCACGCCGGCCTTCTTCGCCCGCTCGGCAATCGCCGCGCCGACCTTGGCCGAAGCCTCGACGTTGTTCTTTCCGACCACGCCGAGGTCTTTCTCCAGCGTGGAGGCGGCCGCGATCGTCACACCCTTCACGTCGTCGATCAGCTGGACGCTGATGTTCTTCGACGAACGGTGCACCGACAGGCGCAGACGACCATGCGCGGTCGCCTTGATCTTGTTCCGGACGCGCAGGCGGCGCTTGAGGAACAGCTCTCTCTTGTTCAAAGCCATTTTCGCCACCCTTACTTCTTCTTGCCTTCCTTGCGGAAGACGAATTCACCCTTGTAGCGGATCCCCTTGCCCTTGTAGGGCTCGGGCTGCTTCCACTCGCGGATGTTCGCCGCCACCTGGCCGACGAGTTGCTGGTCGATGCCTTCGACGATGATCTCGGTCTGCTTCGGGACGGTGATGGTCACCCCCTTCGGCGCTTCGAAGTTCACGTCATGCGAATGGCCGACCGACAGCTTCAGGACATTGCCCTGCATCGCCGCACGGTAGCCGACGCCCTGGATTTCCATTTCCTTCTTGAAGCCGGTGCTGACGCCAGTCACCAGGTTCTCGATCATGGAACGGGTCATGCCCCACTGCGCGCGAGCGCGCTTGGAGAGCCCGCGCGGCGCGACCTTGACCGCATCGCCTTCGATGGTGAGGGTGACGTCGTCGCCCGCGGTGAAGGAACGGGTCCCTTTCGGGCCCTTCACTTCGATGGTCTGGCCGCTGATCGAGGCGGAGGTGCCTTTGACCAGGGTGACGGGTTTCTTGCCGATACGAGACATGGAACCCTCCTCAGAACACGGTGCAAAGCACTTCGCCGCCGACATTGGCAGCGCGTGCATTTGCATCCGACAGAACGCCCTTGGGCGTGGAGACGATGGCGACGCCCAGGCCGTTGCGGACCGAGGGAAGCTCGCTCACACCCATGTACACGCGACGGCCGGGCTTCGAGACGCGCTTGAGTTCGCGGATCACGGGCTCGCCTTCGTAGTACTTCAGGCTGATGGTGAATTCGCCCTGCTTGTTGGCAGTGTCGGCCTTCTCGAAGCCACGGATGTAGCCTTCGTTCAGCAGCACTTCCAGGACACGGGCGCGCAGCGTGGATGCGGGGGTCACGACAGTGGACTTGCCGCGCATCTGGGCGTTGCGGATACGGGTCAGCATATCGCCGAGAGGATCGTTCATGGACATCTGATTCCTCCCTTACCAGCTGGACTTGACCATGCCGGGGATCTGGCCGAACGAGGCCAGGTCACGCAGCATGATGCGCGAGAG
>NZ_JAYRUJ010000023.1:0-57615 GCF_041919135.1 Tabrizicola sp.
GGAAAGAAGGGCTGCAGCCGTGCCATCTGCACGTCCGTCAGCCAAAAAAGGTTGGTCATAGGTCAGTCTCCTTGCGGAGCCTGAATCACGCCGAAAGTGGAAGATCAATGGGTCCTGACCCTAGTTCACTTCTAAGTTGCACCAACTCCAGCGCATTTTGCAAGTGATACGTATATTAGATATGGGCGTTGGTGCCCAATGAATGCGCATCAAGCCGCAGGCGGTCAGGCCCCAACCTACGGGGTCACACCCCCATATGCCTTACCCTCGCGCCCCACTCGATCGCCGCGGCGTGCAGGCGGTCGATCTTCAGCTCCTCGCGGACCTCTTCCAGCATGCGAAGCTCGACCTGGGAGTGGCGGCCGTCGGCGGTGACCACGTCGCAGGCCAGCGCATAGGCGGTCTCGAAGAGGTGTTCGGGCAGGGCCTCGCGGATCAGGCCGAAGAGGGCGTCGAGGCCGTCTTCCTCCTCGAACAGGTCGAAGACGATGCGGCTGACGCGGCGGATGCGGTCGGGGTCGTAGGTGGCGAAGGCGGGCATGTGGTTGACCATGCGGGTGATCGCGACCAGCTCGGCCGTGCGCATGTTCTGGTCCGAGGCGGAGCAGGCCACCATTACGGCCACGAGGGCATCCTGCGGGGACATGGGGGAGGTGTCGGACATCTGCGGCTCCTGTGATCTCGGGCCGCAGATTATTGACGCGGGGCGGGGGGGGCAATAGAGGACGGGCGGTCGGGGGTTTCCCGGCGTTTCGGGAGAATGGACATGACTTCCCTGCGCGACGCGGCGATGAATTCGAAGGCCTGGCCCTTTGAAGAGGCCCGCGCGGTGCTGAAACGCTATGGCGGCAAGGACCCGGCCAAGGGTTACGTGCTGTTCGAGACGGGCTACGGCCCCTCGGGCCTGCCGCATATCGGCACCTTCGGCGAGGTGGCGCGGACGACGATGATCCGGCGGGCCTTCGAGATCATCAGTGACATCCCGACGCGGCTGATCTGCTTTTCCGACGACGTGGACGGGATGCGGAAGGTGCCGGAGAACGTGCCGCAGCAGGAGATGCTGCGCCAGCACATGCAAAAGCCCTTGACCTCGGTCCCGGACCCCTATGGCGAGTTCGAGAGCTTCGGCCACCACAACAACGCGATGCTGCGGCGGTTCCTGGACACGTTCGGCTTCGAGTATGAGTTCATCTCGGCGACCGAGTTCTACAAGTCGGGCCGCTTCGACGACACGCTGCGGCTGGCCGCCGAACGCTATGAGCAGATCATGGAGATCATGCTGGCGTCCCTGCGCGAGGAGCGGCAGCAGACCTATTCCTGCTTCCTGCCGATCCATCCCGAGACGGGGCGGGTGCTGTATGTGCCGGTGAAGCATGTCGACAAGGTGAACCACACGATCACCTTCGACGACGAGACCGGGCGGGAGTGGACGCTGCCCGTCACCGGCGGCCAGGTGAAGCTGCAGTGGAAGCCGGATTTCGGCGCGCGCTGGGCGGCGCTGGACGTGGACTTCGAGATGTACGGCAAGGACCATTCCACCAATACGCCGATCTATGACGGGATCTGCGAGGTGCTGGGCGGGCGGAAGCCGAACCACTTCACCTATGAGCTGTTCCTGGATGACCAGGGGCAGAAGATCTCGAAGTCGAAGGGGAACGGGCTGACCATCGACGAATGGCTGACCTATGCCGCCACCGAGAGCCTGTCCTATTTCATGTACCAGAAGCCGAAGACGGCGAAGCGGATGCATTTCGACGTGATCCCGCGGGCGGTGGACGAATATCACCAGCAGCTGCGCGCCTTCGCCGAGCAGGACGTGGCGGGTCAGGTCAACAACCCCGTCTGGCATATCCACAACGGCAAGCCGCCGGAGAGCCGGATGGTGGTCAGCTTCGGGATGCTGTTGAACCTGGCCTCGGTGGCCGGCGCCAAGGATGCGGGGGCGCTGTGGAAGTTCATCCGGCGCTATGCCCCGGAGGCGAGCCCGGAGAAGAACCCGGACCTGGACGCGGCGGCGGGCTTCGCGGTGCGCTATTTCGCCGACCGGATCGCGCCGACGCGGGTGTTCCGGCTGCCCGACGCGAAGGAGCGGGCGGCGATGGAGGATCTGGTGGCGCGGCTGAGGCTCTGGGACGGGGGTCTGGACGACGAGGCCTTGCAGTCGATGGTCTTCGCCGTGGGCAAGGCGCACGGGTTCGAGCCGCTGAGGGACTGGTTCAAGGCGCTTTACGAGGTGCTGCTGGGGGCCTCGGACGGGCCGCGCTTCGGCGGATTCATCGCGCTTTATGGCGTCGAGGAGAGCGTGGCGCTGATCGAGCGGGCGCTTTCGGGCGAACTGGCCTGACATCCCGCGCGACGCCGGTTTCCGAACGGAAACCGGGTCGAAATCCGTTCGGATTTCGGGCTCGCGCGGGTGGGTGCGGTTGAGGCGACAGGGCCGCCGGTCTATATCGGGAGCTGGGTGACGGCGGAGGCGATCGGGTGAAGCTATTCGTGGGCCTCGGCAATCCGGGGGCGAAATATGCCGGGAATCGGCACAACATCGGCTTCATGGCCGTCGACCGGATCGCCGCCGATCATGGCTTCACGCCCTGGCGCAAGGCGTTCCAGGGGCTGGTCGCGGAGGGGCGGCTGGGTGGCGAGAAGGTCGCGCTTCTGAAGCCCGAGACCTTCATGAACCTGTCGGGCCAGTCGGTGCAGGCGGCGGTGGCCTTCTGGAAGCTGCCCCTGTCCGAGGTCACGGTGTTCCATGACGAGCTGGACCTGGCCCCCGGCAAGCTGCGGCTGAAACAGGGCGGCGGGCACGCCGGGCACAACGGGCTGCGGTCGATCCATGGTCATCTGGGCGAGGCCTACGGCCGGGTGCGGCTGGGGATCGGGCATCCGGGGCACAAGGATGCGGTGGCGGCCTATGTGCTGCATGACTTCGCCAAGGCGGATGCGGGCTGGCTGGAGGACCTTCTGCGCGGCATCTCGGACGGGGCCGAGGCGCTGGCCGCGGGCGACGGGCAGAAGTTCATGAATGCGGTCTCGCTGCGGACGGCGCCGCCACGCTCCTCGACCACGACGGAGAAGGGGGAGGCGCCCGCGCCGGCGCCCGCCCCGGTGGAGGATGCGCGCAGCCCGATGCAGAGACTTCTGGACAGGTTCCGCTGAGCCTGGTCCGGCGGGCCGCATCTCCTCGTGCGACTTCGTCTTCTCGTCGGAAGGCGCGCCGCCTGCGAGGAGTGACGAAGTCAACGAGGAGCCGCCTCCCTGCCCGGCACCAGTCCCGTCAGGGCGCGGCGGACCAGCGAAGACACCGCCGGCCGGTCGAGCGCGGCGAAGGGCAGGGGCCGGCACAGCTCCATCGCCGCCACCCCGACCCGCGCCGTCAGCGCGCCGTTCACCACCCCCTCGCCGAAGCGGCGCGAGAGTTTCGACAGCGCCCCGCCGCCCGCGACCGAGCCGATCATGTCGTCGGTCAGCGCCAGCGCCCCGGCGGCGAGGAGCGAGGCGAAGACGCGGCGCAAGAGGCGCAGGCTGCCGAGGCTGCCGGAGCGGCCGCCGTAGATCTCGGCGATGCGGCGGATCATCCGCAGGTTGGCGAAAAGCGCCATCGCCACATCGGCCAGCGCGAGGGGGACCAGGGCGGTGACGGTGGCGACCTGGCGGGCGGCCGCCTCGATCACCAGCCGGGCCTCGGCGTCGAGGGTGGCCAGAAGCTCGCGTTCGGCCAGCGCGAGGAGGGCGTCGGCGTCCATCAGGTCCGGCGCGCGCTCGGCGAGGCGGGCGCGGCCCCAGGCGGTGTCGGGGCGGGCGGCGTAAAGCGCGCCCAGGGCGGAAAGCACGCGGCGCGCGGCCTTCACGTCGGCGGCGGCGCCTGCGGCCTCGGCCTGGCTGCGCAGGTGGTCGAGCCGTTTCAGCCGCAGGAAGGCGGCCCATTCCTTCGCCGCGAGCACCAGGGCGGCGAGGAGGGCGAGCGTCACGAGGAGGAGCGCGGTCCAGCCCAGCACCCGGTTGCGCGCCAGAAGGCCGGTCACGAAGTCCCAGGCGGCGACGGAGAGGACGAAGGTGAAAAGCGCGCCGAAGGCCCAGAGGGCGAAGCGCAGGGCGGGCGAGCCGCGGCCTTGCGAGAGCCGCGCCACCGCCTGCATGGCCTGGCCCTCGGGCGCGACGTCGGGCACCGGCGGGGCGGAGGAAGGATCGGCGGCCTCGTCCAGCTCCTGCAGGAAGGGCTTTGGCGGGCGGCTCACAGCTGGTCTCCGATCAGGAATTCCACCGCCCGGTCCAGGCGGATATGCGGCGGACCCTCGCCGGGTTTCAGGCTGATCCGGGCGGGGGCGAAGGACATGAGGTGATAGTCGGCGTCCAGCCAGGCCTCGGCCCCCTCGCGCGCGGGGGAGAGGAGGCGGGCGGGGTCGGCAGGCAGCGCGCCGGGATACATCAGCGCGGGCTTGCCGGTGGCCAGAAGCGTGCCGCGCACGGCGGGGACGGTGGCGCCGTCGCGGGTGACCGTCTCCTCGACCGTGGTGCGCAGCGAGGCGAGCGACATCGCCTCGGTCCGGGCGCCGGAGAAATCGGCGCGCGACTTCGCTTCGGCCAGAAGGGCCGCGGTGATCGCGGTCAGGGCGGGATGCTGTTCGTGGTGCAGATGGTCGGCCTTGGTGGCGGCGAAGAGGATACGCTCGACCCGGCGGGCACCGAGGAGGGCGGCGAGCCAGGAGTTCCGGCCGGGGCGGAAGGCGGAGAGGACGCCGGCCATGCTGCGGCGCAGGTCCTCGACCGCGCGGGGGCCCTGGTGGATCGCGCCGAGGACATCGACGAGGACGATCTGGCGGTCGACCTTGGCGAAATGGTCACGGAAGAAGGGGCGGACGACCTTCGACCTGTAGGCGTCGTAGCGCCGCTCCATCTCGCGCCAGAGGCTTGCGCGCGGGGTGAGGGCGGGTTTCGGCAGCGGGGCGAAGGTCAGGACCGGAGAGCCGGCGAGGTCGCCGGGCAGCAGGAACCGGCCGGGGGTGAGGTCGCTCTGGCCGGCGTCGCGGGCGGCGGCAAGGCAGGCGGTGAAGGCCTCGGCCGCCGCGCGGGCGCGGGTCTCGTCCAGGGCAAGCGCCCCGTCCTCGGCCCGGGCGAGGGCGAGGAAGGCGGCGGCCTCGGGGCGTCTTTCCAGCCGGGCAAGGGTGGATTCGGACCAGTCCTCGTAGCTTTGTTCAAGCAGGGCGAGGTCGAGGAGCCATTCGCCGGGATAGTCGACGATGTCGAGATGCAGGGTGCGGGGGCCGCGCCAGGAGGCGAGGAGGCCGGCGGGCTGGACGCGGAAGGAGAGGCGAAGCTCTGAGATCGCGCGGGTAGAGGCGGGCCAGCGCGGGTTGTCGCCGGTGAGGGCGGCGAGGTGGGTCTCGTAGTCGAAGCGGGGCAGGGTGAGATCGGGCTGGGGTTGCAGGTGGACCGCCTGGATTCGGCCCTGGGCCTGGGCCTTGAGTTGCGGCATCCGGCCCCGGTTGAGGAGGTTCGCGACGAGGGCAGTGATGAAGACGGTCTTGCCCGCGCGGGAGAGGCCGGTGACGCCGAGGCGGAGGGTGGTGTCAAGGAAGGTCCCGGACAGGGTGGAGCCCGCGCCCTCGATCCTGCGGGCGATGCCGTCGGTCAGTCCCGAAAATGCCAAGGCCCGCTCCCGCTGGTTCTCGGGGAAAAGATAGGCGGCGGCGCGGGGGAATGGTAGGGGTGGCAGGATGGGGGATCCACCCGCCTTGCGCTGGCGCCGCCCGGGCGGGCGGGTGTGCGCGCCTGCCGTCCGGCAACCGGGCGGCCAGCCACATTCACAAGGCGCCGCTTCCGGTATAGGGAGGGGCCATGCTCCGCTATGCGCTTCAGATCGAATATCACGGCGGCCCCTTCGCGGGCTGGCAGCGTCAGGCCGGCGGCCTGCCCTCGGTGCAGGCTTCTGTCGAGCGGGCTTTGGGCAGGCTGGAGCCCGGCCCCCATACCATCGCCGCGGCGGGGCGGACCGATGCGGGGGTCCATGCCACGGCGCAGGTGGCGCATGTCGATCTGGCGCGGGACTGGGATCCGTTCCGGCTGTCCGAGGCGCTGAACGCGCATCTGCGGCCCGATCCGGTGGCGATCACCGCCTGCGCCCCGGTGGAGGCGGAATTCCACGCCCGCTTTTCCGCGCTGGGGCGGCGATATGCCTTCCGGCTGGTCGCGCGGCGCGCCCCGGTCACGCATGACCGGGGGCTGGTCTGGCAGGTGCTGAACCGGCTGGATCTGGCGGCGATGCGGGCCGGCGCGGCGGAACTGGTCGGGCATCACGACTTCACCACCTTCCGCTCGACCCTCTGCCAGTCGAAAAGCCCAGTGAAGACGCTGGACCGGATCGAGATTTCGGAACTCGCCTATCCCGGCGGCATCGAATACCGCTTCGACCTTGCGGCGCGGTCCTTCCTGCACAACCAGGTCCGCTCGATCGTGGGCACGCTGGAGCGGGTGGGCGCGGGGTCCTGGGAGGTGGGAGACGTGCGCGCGGCGCTGGCGGCGCGGGACCGGGCGGCCTGCGGGCCGGTGGCGCCGCCGCAGGGGCTGTATCTGGTGGGCGTGGCCTATCCGGCCGATCCCTTCGCGCGCTGAGCCGACCGGCGCCGGGTTCGGGCCGGACGCCGACCTCTGCCTGACCGCGGACAGCCCGCGCGCGCAAGCCCGGCTGTGGCAGGCGCTTTGAAACAGAGGATGGGACGGTGCGGCGCGGCGCAAAAGGCCCGGGACGCGCGCCCCGGGCCGTGAAATCCGCCGCTGCCGGGGTCAGTTGGTCATCAGGTAATAGCTGTTCCGCACCCCGCCCATGTTCTGCACGGTGACGTAGAAATAGCCGTCCCAGGCCGGGGTGAAGTCGCAGTAGAGCTTATCGGACCAGCTGACGTCATAGCAGATGACATTGCCGTTCCCGTCGGTGACCGCCACGTCCAGGTCGGCGTCGCCGTCGCCCACGATGGCGACCTCGGCGTAGGAATTGCCGTAGAACGGCACCTCCCAGACATCGGTCTGGCCGGCCGGCAGCCGCGAGAGCCACTGCACCGCCCCGCCGATCCGCCCGCGCGAGCCTTCGGCCATGGCGTCGTCGATCAGCCCGAGAAGTGCCTCGTCCCCGGCGGCGAGTTCCTTGGCCTTGGCGAACATCGCATCGGCGGTGACCGGGGCATCGGCCGCGCCCTCGTCCTCGGAGGTGGCGGTGAAGAAGGTGGCCTTGCCGGCCGCGCGCGGGCTGCCGTCGTTCATCATCGGGGCCGGGGCTGCCGGGGCGGCGGGGGCGGCCTTCTTGCGGAAGCTTTCCTGTCCGCCCTCGGCGAAGGCGACCTTGGCGGGGTCGAGGGCGGCGGGCTCGGCCGTGGTCGCCTCGACCGAGGCGGCCAGCTTCGCGGCGGCGAGCACGGTGATCGCATCGCCCTGGGCGACGCCGGTGGCATAGAGTTCCTGCGCAAGGCCCATGGTCGTGGCGCCGCCCGGCGCCGTGCCCTCGGCCGAGGGGCCGACGTTCGCGCCGGACTTGTCCTCGGCCAGAAGCGGAAGCGAGAGCGCGGCCAGCATGGCGGTGGTGGCAAGCGCGAGGGAAAGGCGTTTCTGCGTCATCTCGTTACCTTCTTGAAAAAACCGGCCCGCATCCGGCCGGACTGACCGCATCCTTGCAGGGAGTCACGCGTTTGAGAAGGTGGCACCGCGTGACAAATGCCGTCACTCAGTTGCCGATCAGCCGGTAGCTGTTCACGCTCGCGCCCGGATTGCCGATGGTGACGGTGAAAAAGCCGTTGCGGGCCGGCGTCAGGCTGCAAAGCACCGGCTGCACGCTGGCCGGGCGGGCGCAGAGGATGGCGCCGGTCTCGTCGGTCAGGGCAAGGGTCAGGGGGCCGTCGCCGTCGCCGATCAGGCCGATCTCGGCCGCGACCTCGCCGAAGAGGGGCAGGGTCCAGCGGTCGGTCTGGCCGGGGGCAAGCTCGGCCGTGGCGACAAGCGCGGTGGGCAGGGCGCCATGCGGCAACTGGGCGTCCAGGGCATAGACCAGGTCCTGCAGGTCCGGATCCTCGCCCGCGAGGTTGCGCGCCATGGCCATCGCCGCCTCGCCGCCCGGATCGGGCGCGGCGGGGTTGCCGGGGGGCGCGTCCAGCCGGGCCTTGCCCTCGGTCTCGCGGGTCCAGCCGACGGCGGGGCGCTGGCTGATCCCGCGCGCCAGCCGGATCGCCGCCAGCAGCGCCATGACCTCGCCCCGCTCCAGCGCCGCCTGCTGCGCGCGCTGGGCCAGCACCAGCCGGGCGGCGCTGCCCGGCGCGCCACTGGCGGGGCGGGAGAGGTTCGGCGCCTCGGCCAGGGCGGGCAGGGCGGCAAGGGCAAGGATCGGCAGCAGGCGCAGGGTCATGGGCGGTCCGGTTCGGGGGTGGGATCCGTTGTGGCAAAGAGGGGCGGCAGCGGCAAGCCCGCGCGACCTTTCCGCGCCGCGCGTTTCACGCTAGCAGGTGGCAAAAGGGGAGGAAGCAATGCGCGGGATACTCGACCGGCTGGTGGGTTTCGACACGGTAAGCTCGAAGCCGAACATCGCGCTGATGGACTATGTGAAGGGCCTGCTGGAAGGCGCGGGGATCGCGGTGACGCTGGTGCCGGACGCGGAGGGCGGCAAGGCGAACCTCTATGCCACCACGGGACCGGAGGGGATGGGGGGCGTGATGCTCTCGGGCCATACCGACGTGGTGCCGGTCGAGGGCCAGGCCTGGACGAAGCCGCCCTTCGCGCTGACCGAGGAGTCGGGGCGGCTTTACGGGCGCGGCACGACCGACATGAAGGGTTTCGTCGCCTGCGCGGTCGAGGCGATGCTGCAGGCCGCGCGCCGGCCGCTGCGGGTGCCCTTGCACCTGGCGCTGTCTTATGACGAGGAAGTGGGCTGCATGGGGGTGCGCAGCCTGATCGACCTGCTGGCCGCGGCCCCGGTCCGGCCCCGGTTCTGCATCGTCGGAGAGCCGACCGGGATGCAGGTTGCCACCGGGCACAAGGGCAAGGTCGCGCTGCGGGCCAGCTGCACCGGGCGCGAGGGACATTCGGCGCTGGCGCCGCTGGCGCTGAACGCGCTGCATCTGGCGGCGGATTTCCTGGGCGCGGTGCGGCGGCTGCAGGCCGAGGTCGCGGCCACGGGGCTGACGGACGGCGATTACGACGTGCCCTACAGCACGCTGCATGTCGGCAAGATGTCGGGGGGCGTGCAGGTGAACATCGTGCCGAACCATGCCGTGCTGGATTTCGAGATCCGCGCGCTGGCGGGCGAGGATGTGGCCGCCCTGATCGCCCGGCTGGAGGCCGAGGCCGAGGCGATCGTCGCGCCCCTGCGCGCCGAGTTCCCCGAGGCCGCGATCCGGGTGGAGCGGCTGTGGGACTATCCGGGGCTGGGCACGCCCTCGGATGCCGGGGTGGTGAATTTCGTCAAGGGTCTGACCGGGGCGAACGGCACGATCAAGGTGGCCTTCGGCACCGAGGGCGGGCTTTTCGACCAGCGGCTGGGGGTGCCTACGGTGATCTGCGGGCCGGGCTCGATGGCGCAGGGCCACAAGCCGGACGAATTCGTCTCGGTCGAGCAGCTGGAGCTGTGCCGGGGGATGCTGGGCCGGCTGGTCGACCGGCTGGAGACGGGGATCTGAGGGCGCGAAGCCTCTCGCGCGGAGTGTTCGGCTGCTCCGCGCCCCGGTGTCAGGCGTCGGGCAGGCGGTCCAGTTCGGCGACCGCCGTTTCCCTCAGGGCGCGCAGGTCCGCCAGGGTGCTGTCCAGTTCCTCGCGCTGGCGTTCAAGCGCCTGCAACTGGCGGTCGGCAAGGGCGAGCCAGGCCTGGAGCTGCGGCCTTTCGCCCTTCTTGCCATAGATCAGCAGCCACTGGCGGATCTCCTCGAGGCTGAAGCCGAAGCGGCGGCCGCGCAGGATCAGCTTCATCCGCGCCACCTCGCGCGGGCCGTAGAAGCGGGCGCGGCCTTCCTTCTCGGGGGCCAGAAGCTCGATATACTCGTAATAGCGCAGGGTCCGGGGCGTCACGTCGAACCGGCTGCACATTTCCTTGAAGCTGAGGCGGGTCTCGCTCATCTGCGCCTCCTTTCGTCCTGCAGCCTAGGCGCAAGCGGTCGCGCCGCGCAACGGTGACGCTGGGGCTTGCGTTCCCCGCGGGCTGGCGGTTTGATCGCGCCATGCAAGATCGAGACACCCTGACCATCGCCCGGCAGTTCATCGAGGCGCTGCCGCACAGCCGGACGCTGGGCATGCGGCTGAAGGAGATGGGCGAGGGCTGGGCCCTTCTGGCCATGCCCTACGACCCAAAGCTGGTGGGCGATCCGCAGACCGGGGTGATCCATGGCGGCGCCGTCTCGGCGCTGATGGACACGGCCTCGGGCGCGGCGGTGCTGTGCCATCCGCAGGCGGGATTCTCGACCGCGACGCTGGACCTGCGCATCGACTACATGCGCCCCGCGACGCCGGGCCAGACGATCCGGGCGCGGGCGGAATGCCACCATGTCACCCGCAGCGTGGCCTTCGTCCGCGCGGTGGCGACGGATGACGACGCGGACCGGCCGGTGGCGATGGCGACCGGGGCCTTCACCATCGAGCGGGGCGCGCAATGAAACGGCCGGAGCCGGTCCATGTCGTGAAGCAGCGGCGCGAGGGGCTCCTCCGCACGCTGGTCGATGCGGTGCCCTACATCGCCTTCCTCGGCATCCGGTTCGACCGGCGCGGCGACGAGCTGACGGCGGTGCTGCCCTACAAGGAGGAGCTGATCGGCAATCCGATCCTGCCCGCGCTGCATGGCGGGGCGACCGCCGGCTTCCTGGAGATCGCGGCGATGATCGAGCTGTCGTGGTCCACCCTCTGGGACGGGGTCGAGGCGCAGGGCGCGCTGCCGGAGGGGCCGCTGCGCCTGCCCAAGACCATCGATTTCACCGTGGATTACCTGCGCCCCGGCCTGCCGCGCGACGCCTATGCGCGGGCGCGGGTCAACCGCTCGGGCCGCCGCTACGCCAGCGTGCATGTCGAGGCCTGGCAGGACAACCGCGCGCGGCTCTTCGCCCAGGCGACGGGGCATTTCCTGATGCCGCCGGCCGAGTCGCCGAAGTGAGCGACATCACCCACGGCCGGGTGCTGCGGATCGCGGGGCCCATCGTCCTGTCGAATGCGACGGTGCCGCTTCTGGGCGCGGTGGACACGGCGGTCATCGGCCAGCTGGGCGATCCGGCCGCGCTGGGGGCGGTCGGGATCGGGGCGGTGATCCTGGCGACGCTCTACTGGGCCTTCGGTTTTCTCAGGATGTCGACCTCGGGCCTGGCGGCGCAGGCGCATGGCGCGGGCGATCATGCCGAGCGGTCGGCGGTGCTGCTGCGGGCGCTGGTCGTGGGCGCGGCGGCGGGGCTTGCGCTGGTGGCGGTGCAGGCGCTGCTGTTCGCGGCGGCCTTCGCGGTGGCCCCGGCCAGCGCGACGGTCGAGCGTCTGGCAGGGCAGTATCTGGCGATCCGCATCTGGGGCGCGCCCGCGACCATCGCGCTTTACGCGATCACCGGCTGGCTGATCGGGCTGGGCCGCACGCGCGGCGTCCTGGCGCTGCAGGTCTGGCAGAACGGGGCGAACGTCGGGCTGGACCTGTGGTTCGTGCTGGGCCTCGGCTGGGGCGTGCCGGGGGTGGCCTCGGCCACGCTGATCGCGGAATGGACCGGGCTGGCGCTGGCGCTGTGGCTGGCGCGCGAGGCCTTCGGGCCGGGGTTCCGCGCGGGCATGGCGCTTCTGGGCGACCGGCTGGCGCTGCGCCGGATGTTCACCGCCAGCCGCGACATCATGGGCCGCACGATCGTCCTGCAACTGTCCTTCACCAGCTTCGTCTTCCTGGGCGCGCGCTTCGGCGACGTGACGCTGGCGGCGAACCAGGTGCTGATGCAGTTCCTCGAGGTCACGGCCTATGCGCTGGACGGCTTCGCCTTCGCGGCCGAGGCGCTGATCGGCCAGGCGGTCGGCGCGCGCTCGGTCGGCCAGACGCGGGCGGCGGCGCGGATCTGCATGCAATGGGGGATCGGCGGGGCCATCGGGCTGGCGCTGGTCTTTGCCCTGACCGGGCCTGCGATCATCGACCTTCTGACCACCTCGGACGTGGTGCGGCAGGAGGCGCGGGCCTATCTGCCCTGGCTGGTCGCCGCGCCGCTGATCGGCATTGCCGCCTGGATCTATGACGGCATCTTCATCGGCGCGATGCTGACCGGCGAGATGCTGCGGGCGATGCTGGCCTCGGTCGCGGTCTATGCGCTGGCGCTGGCCGTGCTGGTGCCGCTGGCGGGCAATCACGGGCTCTGGGCGGCGCTGATGGTGCTGAACGGGACGCGGACGCTGACCCTGTGGCGGCTCTATCCCAAGGTCCCGGCGCTGGCGGCCAGCGGCTGAGGCTTGCCTTTCCCCGCCGGGAAAGGGCATGATCCGGCCAAGGGGGAAATGATGCGGAAATTCCTGGTCGTCCTGGACGACAGCCGCGAATGCCTGAACGCCATGCGCTATGCCGCGCTCCGGGCCTCGCATACCGGGGGCGGGGTGACGATCCTTTCGATCGTCCCGCCCGACGAATTCCAGACCTGGGTGGGCGTGGCCGACCTGATGCGGGCCGAGGCGCGCGACCGGATCGAGGCGCATTTCGAGGTGTTCGCCAAGTGGATGCGGGACAAGCAGGGGGTCAACCCGGAACTGGTGATCCGCGAGGGCGACCCGGTGGTCGAGATCCTGGCCCAGGTGAAGGACGATCCCCAGATCAGCGTGCTGGTGCTGGGGGCCGGAACCGAGAAGGCCGGGCCGGGGCCGCTGGTCACGGCGCTCAGCCGCAACTCGGGCAACCTGCCGATTCCGATCACCATCGTGCCCGGCGACATGTCGAAGGAACGGCTGGAAAGCATCACATGACCGCGCGCGAGGGCTGAAGGACAGGCAAATAAGCGCATGCTTACAGCAACCCGCCAGACCATCCGCTAGATGGGCGCCAGGGCCGCAGCCTGGCCCGGCCTTCCCCAGGACAACCCGATGCCCCTTCCGCTGCTGACCGAGCGCCGCCCGACGCTCTCCGCCCTCGGTCTCAACCTGCTGGTCACCACCTATCTTCTGGCGCTGTGCAACGCGACCTTCTGGGGTCACCTGTTCCGCATCTTCGAGGGCCGCACCCTGACGGCCCTGGTCTTTGCCGGGGCGGTCTGGGCGCTTTTGCTGCTGGTGGTGCAGTCGCTGGCGGCGCGCTGGATGCAAAAGCCGGTGCTGGTGACGCTGCTGCTGATCGGCGCGGTCAGCTCGTGGTATGCCGATGTGATGGGCGTCGTGATCGACCGCGAGATGATCCAGAACGCGATGACGACGACCTTCGCCGAATCGCGGCATCTGGTCACCCTGGCCTTCCTGACCCATGTCGGCCTGTTCGGCGTCCTGCCCTCGCTCCTGGTCCTTTGGGTCGGGGTCCGGCGGCAGACGCGCTGGCGGGCGCTGGGCAGCTGGTCCCTGGTCACCGTCGGGGCGGCGGCGCTGGTGGTGGGGCTTCTGTTCACCAACCTCAAGGCCTATTCCACCGTCCTGCGCGCCGACAAGGAACTGATGGGCGCGGTCCAGCCGCTGGCACCGATGACGGGCGCGCTGCGCTATGCCAGGATGATGCTGAAATCGACGCAGATCGTGGTGCAGCCCACCGGGCTTGACGCCGCTCCGGGCCCCTACCTGGGCGAGGCGTCCAAGCCGGTCCTCATGGTCATCGTGGCGGGCGAGACGGCGCGGGCGCAGAACTGGTCGCTGGGGGGCTACGGACGCGAGACGAACCCCGAACTGGCGGCGCGCGACATCCTCTACTACTCCGACGTCACCAGCTGCGGCACCGCGACCGCGACCTCGCTGCCCTGCATGTTCTCGCCCCTGACCAAGGCCGACTATTCCTATGAAGGGGGTCTCTCGCACGAGAACCTGCTGGACGTGCTGGCCCATGCCGGGTTCGACGTCGAATGGTGGGACAACAACACCGGCCACAAGAACATCGCCGACCGTGTCGCCTCGCGGACGATGACGGCGGCGGACGGGGCCGAGTTCTGCCAGCCCGAATGCATCGACGCGGTCTTCCTGGAAGACCTGCAGAAGAAGGCCGGGACGATCACCCGCAACACCGTCATCGTGCTGCACCAGATCGGCAGCCACGGACCAAGCTACTGGCTGCGCTATCCGGCCGACCGCGAGGTCTTTGCCCCGGCCTGCCAGACGCCCGAACTGACCGAGTGTTCGGCCGAGGAGATCGTGAACGCCTATGACAACACGATCGCCTATACCGACCATTTCCTGGCGCAGGTGATCGACCTTCTGGACGGGCAGGGGCGGGTGATCCCGGCGATGTATTATGTCTCGGACCATGGCGAGAGCCTGGGCGAGGGCGGGCTCTACCTGCATGGCGCGCCCGAGTTCATGGCGCCGGACTTCCAGACGCGGGTGCCGATGGTGCTCTGGATGTCGCAACGCTTCCGTGCCAGTCTGGCGCTGGATGCCGGATGCATGGCGGCGGCGACGGGGGAAGCGGTGAGCCACGACAACATGTTCTCGACCGTGCTGGGCCTTCTGGACGTCGCGACCACGGCGCGGGACGCGGGGCTGGACCTCGCGGGCCATTGCCGCAAGGGCGCGGGCTGAGATGTCGGTGCAGGAGAAACCTCCGCGCAAGAGCGGCCTGGCGCATTTCATCGCGGCGGCCGGCTATTCGGCGGCGGGGCTGGCGCGGCTGGCCCGGGAAAGCGCCTTCCGGCAGGAGGCGGGGCTGATCGCGGCGCTGCTGCTGCTTTTCGTCGTCCTCGGCGCCAGCCTGCCCGAAACGCTGGGGCTTCTCGGCCTGGGGCTGCTCCTGATCGCGGTCGAGGCGCTGAACACCGCGCTCGAGGTGCTGGTGGATCATCTCTCTCCGGGCTGGTCGGCCTGGGCGAAAGAGGCCAAGGACCTCGGCTCGCTGGCGGTGGCCTGCACGATCGGGCTGGTGCTGATCTATGCCGGGGTCGTCCTGATCTGGTAGATAGGCGCCGCACGCAGACCTGCCATGCGCGAACGGGGGTTGGGGCGGCGCGCGCGCAGGGCTAGATCGGGGGACGGGAGGAGCGCAAGCCTAGAGGTCCCGAAAGATGTCCATCCATTCCCTGCCCCGCCAAGCCAGCGCCATTCCGGTCGAGGCGCTGTATTTCCAGACGGATCGCCAGCCCGAGACCCCGGTCCGGCTGCGCCCGCTGACCGCGCTGGAGCAGATGTATGCCTATTGGGGCTCCGACCTGCGGTAGGCGCGCAGGCGCAGGGCGGGTGAATCGCCCACCCTGCCCGGGCGGCCCGCAATTTAGAACTGTTCCAAACTTGACAGTGGCGGGCCGAGGGCGCATATCCGACTGATCCTGTCGGAGACTCATCATGTTCATCCAGACCGAATCCACCCCGAACCCGGCGACGCTGAAGTTCCTGCCAGGCCAGACGGTTCTCGACACCGGCACCGCAGACTTCCCCGGCGCCGAGGCCGCGGCGAAATCCCCGCTTGCCCGGCGCATCTTCGCGGCCGGCGGCGTGACCGGCGTCTTCTTCGGCAATGACTTCGTCACCGTGACCAAGGCCGAGGACGTGGAGTGGCAGCATGTCAAGCCGCAGATCCTGGGCGCGATCATGGAGCATTTCCAGTCCGGCCAGCCGGTGATCGAGGGTGACGGCGCCCCCACCGGCGGCCATGCCGAGCATAGCGGCGAGGATGGCGAGATCGTGCGCCAGATCAAGGAACTGCTGGACACCCGCGTCCGTCCCGCGGTGGCGCAGGATGGCGGCGACATCACCTTCCACGGCTTCGACCGCGGCGTGGTCTACCTGCACATGCAGGGCGCCTGCGCGGGCTGCCCCTCCAGCACGCTGACGCTGAAGATGGGGATCGAGAACCTTCTGCGGCACTATATCCCGGAAGTGCTGGAAGTGCGTCCGGTCGCGGCCTGACGTGATCCTGCCGATCCTCGCCTTCGACACCTCGGCCGCGCATTGCGCGGCCGCTTTGCTCTGGCAGGACGGCCTGATCCTGCATGACGAGGCGATGGAGAAGGGCCAGGCCGAGCGGCTGCTGCCGATGCTCGAGGAGGTCCTGGCCGAGGCCGGGCTGGGCTGGTCCGACCTCAAGGCGCTGGCCGTGGGCACCGGGCCGGGCAATTTCACCGGCGTGCGCATCGCGGTCGCGGCGGCGCGGGGGCTGGCGCTGGGCCTCGGCATCCCGGCGGTGGGCGTCACCCGGCTGGAGGCCCTGGCCCATGGCCTGCCGCGTCCGCTGACGGTGGTCGAGGATGCCCGGCGCGGCGAGGTCTATGTGCAGCGGTTCGACCCCGACGGCGAGAGGCCGGCACGTCTGGCCCCTGCGCTCGCCCCCGTCGCCGGGCCGGTGACCGGATCGGCGGCGGGAGCCATGGCCTTGCCTCCGGCGATGCCGCTGGCCGAGGCCATCGCCCGGATCGCCGCCGCCCGCGCCCCAGGCGCGCCGCCGCCCGCCCCCTTCTACCTGCGCGGTGCCGATGCCGCCCCGCCCGCCGACCCGCCGCCGGTGATCCTGCCGTGAGCCTGCGACTCTCTCTGACACCCCCCATCCCCTCGCCACGAGGGGAGGCGCGAATCCCGGACCTGCGGAAGGACGGGACGGGGGGGCCTGCCGGATGACACCGGAAGACCTCGCCGTCCTTCACGCCCGCTGCTTCACCATTCCCCGCCCATGGAGCGCGGCGGAATTCGCCGGGTTCCTTACCGATCCCCTGGCCTTCCTGCTGGTCGAGGGCGACGCGGGCTTTCTTCTGGGCCGCGCCGTGGCGGGCGAGGCGGAGCTGCTAACGCTGGCCGTCGCGCCCGAGGCCCGGCGGCGCGGGCTGGGCCAGCGGCTGGTCGGCAGGTTCCTCTATCAGGCGCGGCTGCGCGGGGCGGCAAGCGCCTTCCTCGAGGTGGCGGCGGACAACGCCCCGGCGCGGGCGCTGTATGAACGGGCCGGCTTCGCCACGGCGGGACGGCGGCGCGGCTATTACGCCGGTCCGGACGGGGCCTTGGTGGATGCGCTGGTCCTGCGCCGCGAACTGGTCCCGGCCGCAACCTGACCGGATGGTCAGAATTCGAAGATCCCGGACGGAATAACCCTTGACCGTTCCAAGGGAAACGGCCCAACTTCAACCGTGAGTGCCGAGTGTCGACTCTGCTCCCGTCGGGGTGCCGGGCCGCTGGCCGGCATGACGGACAACGACAACCGACCGGGAGCATCCGATGACCTTCATGAAATCCCTGCTGGGCGCCACCGCCATGGCGCTGACCGCCGGCGCCGCCCTGGCCGATCCTGCGATCATCTTCGATCTGGGCGGCAAGTTCGACAAGTCGTTCAACGAGGCCGCCTTCAACGGCGCGACCCGCTGGGCCCAGGAAACCGGCGGCACCTTCAAGGAGTTGGAGATGCAGTCGGAAGCCCAGCGCGAACAGGCGCTGCGCCGCTTGGCGGAATCGGGCGCGAATCCGATCGTGATGACCGGCTTCGCCTTCGGCGACGTGCTGAACACCGTGGCCCCCGACTTCCCCGAGACCAAGTTCGCCATCGTCGACATGGTGGTGGAGCAGCCGAACGTGAAATCGGTCGTCTTCAACGAGCATGAGGGCAGCTATCTGGTCGGCATGCTGGCCGCGCTGGCCTCGAAGACCGGCACCGTCGGCTTCATCGGCGGCATGGACATCCCGCTGATCCGCAAGTTCGGCTGTGGCTATGCCCAGGGCGTCAAGGCGGTGAACCCGGACGCGACCATCGTGCTGAACATGACCGGCACCACCCCGGCGGCCTGGAACGACCCGGTGAAGGGCGCGGAACTGGCCAAGGGCCAGAAGGCCCAGGGCGCCGACGTGATCTATGCCGCCGCCGGCGGCACCGGCGTGGGCGTGCTGCAGGCCGCCGCGGACGAGGGGATCCTGTCGATCGGCGTCGATTCGAACCAGAACTACCTGCATCCCGGCAAGGTCCTGACCTCGATGGTCAAGAAGGTCGACAACGCCGTCTACGAAGCCTTCAAGGAGGGCACCGACCTCAAGCCGGGCCTCAACGTCATGGGGCTGGCGAACGACGGCGTCAGCTATGCGATGGACGAGAACAACGCCAGCCTGGTGACGCCCGAGATGCAGGCCCAGGTCGATGCCGCGGCCGAGAAGATCAAGTCGGGCGAGATCGTGGTGCACGACTACATGGCCGACAACACCTGCCCGGCCGCCACGTGCTACGGCGGCGGGGCAGATGATCCGGGCCGCGCCGGGCCTTGGCGCGGCACGTTTCGCAAGGAGCGCCACCCGCGCGGCAGACGCGGGCGCATCCGGCGGCTGACAGGGGGAAGGCATGGCTGACGGCACGCTCGCCATCGAACTGAAGGGCATCTCCAAGGCCTTCGGTCCGGTCCAGGCGAACAGGGACATCAACTTCGCCGTGCCGCGCGGCACGATCCACGGCATCATCGGCGAGAACGGGGCGGGGAAATCCACGCTCATGTCCATCCTCTACGGTTTCTACAAGGCCGACGCAGGCGAGATCTTCATCGGCGGCAAGCCGACCGCCATCCCCGACAGCCAGAGCGCGATCCGCGCCGGGATCGGCATGGTGTTCCAGCATTTCAAGCTGGTGCAGAACTTCACCGTGCTGGAGAACGTGATCCTGGGCGCCGAGGAGGGGCAGCTCCTGAACCGCTCGCTCGCCAAGGCGCGCGAGGTGCTGGAGGGGCTGAGCCGCGACTATGACCTCGACGTGGACCCCGACGCGCTGATCGAGGACCTCTCCGTCGGCCATCAGCAGCGGGTCGAGATCCTGAAGGCCCTTTATCGCCAGGCCGACATCCTGATCCTGGACGAGCCCACGGGGGTGCTGACCCCGGCCGAGGCCGACCACCTGTTCCGCATCCTGGAAGGGCTGAAGGACCAGGGCAAGACCATCATCCTGATCACCCACAAGCTGCGCGAGATCATGGAGGCGACGGACAACGTCAGCGTCATGCGGCGCGGGACCATGGTCGCCACGGTCAGGACGGCCGCGACCTCGCCCGAGGAACTGGCCGAGCTGATGGTCGGCCGCAAGGTCCTGCTCGAGGTCGAGAAGAAACCCGCCACCCCCGGCGCCGTGGTCCTGAAGGTCGAGGACCTGCGCGTCAGCGACGAGCACAAGGTCGAGCGGCTGAAGGGCGTCAGCTTCGAGATCCGCGCCGGCGAGATCCTGGGGATCGCGGGCGTCGCCGGCAACGGCCAGTCCGAGCTTCTGGCCGCGCTGGGCGGGATGGTGCGGGCGACCGGCAAGGTGACGCTGAACGGGGTCGAGCTGCCGCTTGCGGGCCGGGGCGCGGACGGGCAAAGCCGCCGCCGGGCCGGGATCGCCCATGTCCCCGAGGACCGGCACCACTACGGCCTGATCCTGGACTTCACCGCCTGGGAGAACGTGGCCTTCGGCTATTTCAACGAACCCGAATACCAGAAGAACGCGCTGTTCATGGACAATGCCGCGCTGCGCGAGGACACCCGCCGGAAGATGGAGAAATACGACGTCCGCCCGCCGATTCCGGGCCTTGCGGCGAAAAGCTTCTCGGGCGGGAACCAGCAGAAGATCGTCGTCGCCCGCGAGATGGAGCAGAACCCCGACCTCCTCCTGGTCGGCCAGCCGACCCGCGGCGTCGACATCGGCGCGATCGAGTTCATCCACAACCAGATCGTCGCCCTGCGCGACGCCGGCAAGGCGGTGCTTCTGGTCAGCGTCGAGCTGGACGAGATCATGTCGCTGTCGGACCGGATCGCGGTGATGTTCGACGGCCGCCTGATGGGCTTCCGCGACCCCGACGCGACGGATGAGCGTGAACTGGGGATGATGATGGCCGGAATGGCCGGGCAGGGGGAAGCGGCGTGATGGTTCCTTCCCGGCGGCGGCCCCCCACCCCCACCCCCTCCCCGCAGGCGGGAAGGGGAGGCGCCCGCTCCCTGTGCCTGACGGTTGATGCCGGGCGCCTCCTGGCGGAGGGCCGGGATGGGGAAGCCGCCTCCCGATCGAACGACCGGAGGCTCGCCTGATGGACCGTCTCCCCCGCTGGGCCGACGTGGCCCTCGTGCCGCTGATCTCGCTTCTCCTTGCCGCGATCATCTCGGCGCTGGTCCTGCTGTCGATCGGGCAAAGCCCGGTCGAGGCGTTCAACGTCATGGTGGATGGGGCGCTCGGCTCGGCCTATGGCTGGGGCTATACGCTGTATTACACCACCAGCTTCATCTTCACCGGCCTTTCGGTGACCTTCGCCTTCCACGCCAGCATGTTCAACATCGGCGGCGAGGGGCAGGCGCAGCTGGGGGGGCTGGGCGTGGCGCTGGTGGCGCTGGCGCTGCCCTGGCCGCACTGGACGCTGGCCCTGGCGGCGGCGACCCTGGGCGCGGCGCTGTTCGGCGCGGCCTGGGCGGCGATCCCGGCATATCTCCAGGCCAGGCGCGGCAGCCATATCGTGATCACCACGATCATGTTCAACTACATCGCCGCCGCCTTCCTGGTCTACCTCCTCGTCGACGTGCTGCGCCCGGCCGGGCAGATGGACCCGGCCTCGGCCCGCTTCCCCGAGGGCGCGCATCTGCCGGCGCTGAACGACATTCCCGGCCTGAACCTGATCTTCACCAAGCCGGTCCCGGCCAACGTCACCCTGTTCATCGCGCTGGCCATGGCGGTCGTGGTCTGGGCGATCCTGTGGCAGACGCGGCTGGGCTACCAGATCCGCGCCTTCGGCAAGTCGGAACCCGCCGCCCGCTACGCCGGGATCAATCCGACCTTCATCATCATGGTCGCGATGCTGGTCTCCGGCGCGCTGGCGGGAATGATGAGCGTCAACAACGTGATGGGCGAGGCCGAGCGGCTATTGCAGAACTCCTCGGAAGGGGCGGGCTTCATCGGCATCGCGGTGGCGCTGATGGGGCGGAACCATCCGCTGGGCGTGGTGCTGGCGGCGCTGCTTTTCGGCTTTCTCTACCAGGGCGGGGCCGAACTGGGCCTCTGGACCTCGATCCCGATCGAGATGCGGATCGTGGTGCAGGGGCTGGTGATCCTGTTCACCGGCGCGCTGGACATGATGGTGCGGATGCTGCTGGCCCGGATCTTCGCGCTGTTCCGCAGCCGCAACCCGGGGGTGGCGTGATGGATTACGCAACGCTTCTGCAGCTTCTGGACACCACGCTGCGGCTGGCCACGCCGCTTCTCTTCGCCTGCCTGGCCGGGCTGTTCTCGGAACGCTCGGGCATCTTCGACATCGGGCTCGAGGGCAAGATGCTCGCCGCCGCCATGGCCTCGGGCGCGGTGGCCTTCCTGACCGGCTCGGCCTGGCTCGGCCTGCTGGCGGGGATCGGGGCCTCGCTGGTCTTCGCGGCGATCCACGGCCTCGCCTCGATCACCTTCCGCGGCAACCAGCTGATCTCGGGCGTGGCGCTGAACTTCCTCGCCTCGGGGATCACGGTGCTGGTGGCGCAGGCGCTCTTCGGCCAGGGCGGCCGCACCCCGCCCCTGTCGGGCGCCGCCCGCTTCAACCCGATCACGCTGCCCTTCGCCGACGAGCTGCAGGGCGTCCCCGTCCTCGGCCCGCTCTACCACGAGGTCATCTCGGGCCACGCGCTGCCGGTCTACCTCGCGCTGGCCATGGTGCCCCTGTCCTGGTGGGTGTTGAACCGCACCCGCTTCGGCCTGCGCCTGCGCGCGGTCGGAGAGAACCCGGCCGCGGTGGACACGGCCGGCGTCTCGGTCGTGGGGCTGCGCTATGCCGCCCTGGCGATCACCGGCATCCTCTGCGGCCTGGCCGGGGCCTATATGGCGACCGCGCTGCAGGCGGGCTTCGGGCGCGAGATGACGGCGGGCCGCGGCTATATCGCGCTGGCCGCGCTGATCTTCGCGAAATGGCGCCCAGTGGCCGCGCTCTGGGCCTGCCTGCTGTTCGGCTTCTTCCAGGCGCTCGCCCTGCGCCCCGACGTGGTGCAGGCGGTGGTGCAGGTCAAGGTGCCCGTCCCCTTCCTGGACGCGCTGCCCTATATCCTGACCGTCGTCGTCCTCGCCGGCTTCATCGGCAAGGCGATCCCGCCCCGCGCCGGGGGCGAGCCCTATGTGAAGGAACGCTGAGGCGCTTTCATACTGGTCCAAATATCCCACGGGGGTGCGGGGGTGTGAAACCCCCGCTCCGCCTCCAGCCAGAGGCGATGCCGATGACCGATGCCGCTACCCTTGCCACCCTGATCCGCGCCCGCGCCGGGGATGCCCCCGTCCGCCTCGGTCTGATCCTCGGCTCCGGCCTCGGCCATCTCGCGCATGAGGTGGAGGGGGTCGCGATCCCCTATGCCGAACTGCCGGGATTCCCGCATGTCGGCGTCTCGGGCCACAATCCGCAGCTGCACATCGGCGATCTGGAGGGCACCCGCGTCGCCGTCTTCGGCGCGCGCGAGCATTACTACGAGAACGGCAATCCCCGGGCGATGCTCCTGCCCCTGCAGGTGTTGCAGGCCCTGGGGGCCGGGGCGGTGCTTCTGACCAATGCCGCGGGCTCGCTGCGCGCGGATATCCGGCCGGGCGATCTGATGCTCCTGTCCGACCACATCAACTACAACGGCCTGAACCCGCTGATCGGCGAAAAGACCGACGCCCGCTTCGTGCCGATGACCGAGGCCCACGACCCGGACCTCCGCGCCGCCCTCAAGGCCGCCGCCGCGCGGCAGGGCCTGCCCCTGCCCGAGGGCGTCTACTGCTGGTATTCCGGCCCCTCCTTCGAGACCCCGGCCGAGATCCGGATGCTGAAGCTGCTCGGCGGCGATGCGGTGGGCATGTCCACCGTGCCCGAGGTGATCCTGGCCCGCTTCCTGGGGCTGAGGGTCGCGGCGATCTCGACCGTCACCAACATGGCGGCGGGCCTCTCGGACGAGCGGATCGGGCATGAGCATACCAAGGCGATGGCCCCGCTCGGTGCGGCAAAACTGGAACGGATCCTGCGCGAATACCTGCGCAACCTGACCTAGCGCGCATCGGGGTTTGACTTCGCCGGCAAGACCGCGCAAGCCTTTGAACACTCCGCCCCTTTCCGCCCGAGCCAGCCGTCGCCATGCAGGTCTACCTCCCCATCGCCGAGGTATCGGTCAATGCCTTCCTGATTCTCGGGCTGGGCGGAATCGTGGGCTTCCTGTCGGGGATGTTCGGGGTGGGCGGCGGCTTCCTGATCACGCCGCTCCTGTTCTTCATCGGCGTCCCCCCGGCCGTCGCGGTGGCCACCGGCGCGAACCAGGTCGTGGCCTCCTCGGTCTCGGGCGTGCTGGCGCAGCTCAAGCGCAAGGGCGTGGACTTCACCATGGGCTGGGTGCTGCTGGCGGGGGGCTTCGCGGGCTCGGCGCTGGGGGTCTGGGTCTTCCGGCTGATGACCGAGGCCGGCCAGGTCGACCTGTTCGTCCAGCTGTCCTATGTCGTCTTCCTGGGCCTGATCGGCGCGATGATGTTCCAGGAAAGCCTGCGCAGCATGCTGCGCGCCCGCAAGCCCGGCGGGCCGGTCCGCCGCGCGCATGTCCATTCCTGGGTGCATGGCCTGCCCTTCAAGATGAAGTTCCGCGCCAGCGGCCTCTACATCAGCGTCATCCCGCCCCTGGCCGTGGGCGCGCTGGTCGGCTTTCTCGCCGCGATCATGGGGGTGGGGGGCGGCTTCATCATGGTGCCCGCGATGATCTACCTTCTGGGCATGCCGACCAAGGTGGTGATCGGCACCTCGCTGTTCCAGATCATCTTCGTCACCGCCTTCACCACGGTGATGCATGCCGTCACCAGCCAGTCGGTCGACATGATGCTGGCGCTTCTGCTGATCCTGGGCGGGGTGGTCGGGGCGCAGATCGGCACCCGGGTCGGGGTGCGGCTGAAGGCGGAACAGCTGCGCATCCTGCTGTCGCTCCTGGTCATCGCGGTCTCGGTCCGCATCGCGGTGGACCTCCTGATCGAGCCGGCCGAGCATTACTCGGTCGCCGCGGTGCTGCCATGATCCGGCAGGCGCTTCTCCTCCTGGCGCTGGCCCTGCCGGCCGCCGCGCAAGAGCAGATCGTCGCCGGGATGAGCCAGAACCGCGTCTCGATCACCGCCGATTTCGACGGTTCGGAAATCCTGATCTACGGCGCGGTCAAGCGCGACGCCCCCCCGCCCGAGGGCCGGGGTCCGCTGGAGGTGATCGTGACGGTCGAGGGGCCCTCGACGCCGGTCGCGGTGCGGCGCAAGGACCGCGTGGCGGGCATCTGGCTGAACAACGCCGAGGTGCGGGTGGACAGCGCGCCCAGCTTCTTCGCCCTGGCGACCACCGGGCCGCTGGACCACATCCTGTCGGACACCGACAACCTGCGCTACGGCATCACCATCGAACGGGTGATCCGCGCCGTCGGCATCACCGCCGAGGCGGACGAGGCGGGCGAGTTCCTGCTGGGCCTGCTGCGGGTGCGCACCAACGAGGACCGCTACCGCGTCCTGCAGGGCAAGGTGGAGCTGACCGAGGACACGCTGTTCCGCACCGACATCGTGCTGCCCTCGAACCTGACCGAGGGCGAATACAAGGTCCGCCTGTTCCTCTTGCGCGACCGCAAGGTGATCGCGCACCAGGAGCGGGTGATCGGCGTGCGCAAGGAGGGGCTGGAACGCTGGATCTTCAACCTGGCCAGAGAGCAGCCGCTGCTTTACGGCCTGCTGTCGCTGGTGATGGCCGGGGTTGCCGGCTGGGGCGCCTCGGCCGCGTTCCGGCTGGTCCGGGCCTGAGCGCCGCTCCTCGTTCGACTTCGTCTCCTCGTCGCCAGGGATGCGCCGCGAGGAGTGACGAAGTCATCGACGAGCGGCCGGTCGACAAGCGGGCCGTCAGCCCTTCTTCGCCAGCGCCGCTTCCAGCGCCGCGATCCGGGCTTCCAGCGCCGCGTTTTCCTCGCGCGCCTTCTGGGCCATGGCGCGGGCGGCGTCGAATTCCTCGCGCGTCACGAAATCGCGATCGGCCATCCAGCGGTCGATGAAGCTGCGGAACGCGGTCTCGGCCTCGGTCTTCGCCCCCTGCGCCACGCCCATGGCATTGGTCATCAGCTGGCTCATGTCGTCGAGAAACTTGTTGCGGCTTTGCATGGGCCTCTCCTTCTGCGGGCTGCGTCCTATATGGCCCCGCCCGCCGGCAGGGGCAAGCGCGGTTGACTTCACCGGCCCCGCCCGCGACAAGCGCCGGACGGAGGCCAGCATGATCCCCTTTCCCGACATCTCGCCCACCCTGTTCGAGATCGAGCTTTTCGGCTTCACCCTGGCGCTGCGCTGGTATGCGCTGGCCTATATCGCGGGGCTCCTCTTCGGCTGGTGGATCATCCTGCGCGCGGTCCGCAATCCGCGCCTGTGGTCCGGCGCGCCGCCGCTGACCCCCGAGCAGGTCGAGCGTTTCCTGACCTGGGCCGTCTTCGGCGTCATCCTGGGCGGGCGGCTGGGCTATGTGATCTTCTACGACCCGCAGACCTACATCGCCGACCCCCTGCAGATCGTCCGGGTCTGGGAGGGCGGCATGGCCTTTCACGGCGGCTTTGCCGGGGTGGTCGTCGCGGGCCTGATCTTCTGCCGGCGCGAGAGGATCCCGATGCTGTCGCTGGGCGACCTCTTGGCCATGGCCGCGCCGGTCGGCCTCATGCTGGGCCGGCTCGCGAACTTCGTCAACGCCGAGCTTTGGGGCCGCCCGACCGCGCTGCCCTGGGGCGTGATCTTCCCCGGCGAGGCGGCGCAAAGCTGCGAAGGCGTCGTCGGCCTCTGCGCCCGCCACCCCAGCCAGCTTTACCAGGCCGCGCTCGAGGGGCTGCTGCTGGCGCTGGTCCTGATCTGGCTGGCCTTCCGGCGCGGCTGGCTGAAGCGGCCGGGCGCGTTGATGGGGCTGTTCCTGGCCGGCTACGGCCTTGCGCGCTTTCTGGTGGAATTCGTCCGCCAGCCCGATGCGCAATTCGTCTCGCCCGGCAATCCGGTCGGCTGGGCGCTGCAATTCGGCGGCTACGGCCTGACCATGGGCCAGATCCTCTCGCTGCCGATGATCGCGGCCGGCCTGTGGTTCGTGCTGCGCGCCCGATGACGCCGCTGGCGCGCCTGCTGGTCGAGCGTATCCGCGAGGGCGGGCCGATCCCGGTGGCCGACTACATGGCCGAGTGCCTCCTGCATCCGCTGCACGGCTATTACACCACGCGCCAGCCCTTCGGCGCGGCCGGCGACTTCACCACCGCGCCCGAGATCAGCCAGATGTTCGGCGAACTTGTAGGCCTCGCCCTGGCCCAGGCCTGGCTGGACCGGGGCGCGCCCGATCCCTTCACCCTGGCCGAGCTGGGGCCGGGGCGCGGCACGCTGATGGCCGACATCCTGCGCGCGACGCGGGGGGTGCCGGGCTTTCACGCCGCCGCCCGGCCGGTGCTGGTCGAGGTCTCGCCCCGCCTGCGCGAGGTGCAGGCGCGGACGCTGGCCCCCCAGATCCCGCTCTGGCTCGACCGGGTCGAGGATCTGCCCGACCGCCCCCTGTTCCTGGTCGCGAACGAATTCCTGGACGCCCTGCCGATCCGCCAGTTCCAGCTGACGCCCGAGGGCTGGCGCGAGCGGCTGGTCGGGCTGGCCGAGGGGGCGCTGGCCTTCGGCCTCTCGCCGCCCCTGCCGCAGGTGCCCGACAGTCCCGCCTTCCGCGCCGCAAGGCCGGGCGATCTGGTGGAGCATTGCGCCCCGGCCCGGGCGGCGGCGGCGGCGGCGCTGGGGCCGGTCCTGCGCCACGGCGGCGCCGCGCTTTTCATCGACTACGGCGGCTGGCGCTCGAACGGCGACACGCTGCAGGCCCTGCGCGCCCATGCCTTCGATCCCGTTCTGGCCCATCCCGGTCAGGCCGACCTGACCGCCCATGTCGATTTCGAGCCGCTGGCCGCGCTGGCCCCGGCCCATGCCTACACCACGCAAGGCGAGTTCCTGCGGCGGCTCGGCATCGGGGTCCGGGCCGAGAGGCTGGCGCGGAACCTGACCGGCGCCGCGCTGGAAAACCACCGGGCGGCGCATCGCCGCTTGACCGATCCCGCAGAAATGGGTTCGTTGTTCAAGGTGCTGGCCCTGACCCGCGCCGACTCCCCCGTGTTACCCGGATTTGGCCCCTGATGCATTCGACGCTGGAGATCATCACCTCGGACGCGCTGGACACCCGCCACGGGTTCTTCACCCGCAAGGGCGGGGCCTCCTCGGGCATCTTCGCGGGGTTGAACTGCGGCATCGGCTCGTCGGACCAGGCCGAGATCGTGGCGATCAACCGCGCCCGGGTGGCCGAGGCGATGGGCGTCGCGCCCGAGGCGCTGGTCACCCTGCATCAGGTCCATTCCGCCAGGGCGATTCCCGTCACCGGCCCGCGCACGGATCGCCCCGAGGCCGATGCGCTGGTCACCGCAACACCGGGGGTGCTGCTTGGCGTGCTGACCGCCGATTGCCAGCCGGTCCTGTTCCATGACCCGAGGGCGCGCGTGGCGGGGGCCGCCCATGCTGGCTGGCGCGGCGCGGTGGACGGCGTGCTGGAGGCGACCGTCGAGGCGATGGAGGCGCTTGGCGCGCGCCGGGCCGACATCCGCGCAGTGATCGGCCCGACGATCAGCCAGGCCGCCTATGAGGTCGGGCCGGAATTCGTCGACCGTTTCCGCGACGAGGATCCCGAGGCCACGCGCTTCTTCGCCAATGGCGCGGGCGACCGTCTCCTGTTCGACCTGCCGGGCTACGGCCTCTGGCGGCTGCGCGCGGCGGGGGTGGGCCATGCGGAATGGACCCGGCACTGCACCTACCGCGACGCGGCGCGCTTTTATTCCTTCCGCCGCACCACCCATGCCGGCGAGGCCGACTACGGCCGTCTGATCGCGACGATCCGTCTCTGATTCAACTCGAACGGGCATGAAAATGCACCGTTTCGCCCCAATCTTTTCCGCATCCTCGCCGCAATCGGGCACCAGCCTGCCTGGAAATCCACATGCTGAGCGGGGACGGGCATGATCATCGAGTTGAAGACCAGGCGGCGCTGGATCGTGTCCGTGCTTGCGGCCGTGGCCGAGGCGGAAGCGGCCCGCCCCCCCGCCCGCGTCGCGGCAAAGCCCTCCGCGCGGCGGCTCAGGCCCGGCGAAAAGGGCTTTGCCTCGCGGCTGAAGGCGGCCACCCGCGCGATGGCCCCGGCGGATTAGGCGTTCCGCGCCAGCCGCGCCTCCAGCACGTCGAAGGGCAGGCCGGGCTCGTCCTTGGCGCAGCGGATCACCAGGCTGGTCTTGACGTTCGCCACATGGTCGGCCTTCAGCAGTTCCTCGGTCAGGAAGCTCTGGAAGGTGGACAGATCGGGCGAGACGCATTTCAGGATGAAGTCGATCTCGCCGTTCAGCATGTGGCATTCGCGGACCAGCGGCCAGGCGCGGCAGCGGGCCTCGAAGGCGGAAAGGTCGGCCTCGGCCTGGCTCGACAGGCGCACCATGGCGAAGACCTGGACCTCGAACCCCAGTTCGCGCGCGTCGATATCGGCGTGATAGCCCTTGATATAGCCCTGCTCCTCCAGCCCGCGCACGCGGCGCAGGCAGGGCGGGGCCGAGATTCCGACCCTGCCGGCCAGTTCGACATTCGTCATCCGGCCATCGGCCTGCAATTCGGCCAGAATCTGACGGTCGATCGGGTCTAGCTTGTGTCCGGCCATCGGGGTGCCCTCTTTGAAGTCACCTTACTTAAGCGCCGAGCCGGGTTTGCGCAATAATGTTTCAACCGGGCGCAAGAAAACGCATTGTCGCAGGTTCGCCATGCCGGCAAGACCGCCATGCGGGGGCTTTCCGCCCCTGTCGCGGCGGACTATATCGGGACCGGATTTCTGCAGGGGGCAAGCATGGGCGAGACGCGTCACACCAGGGTTCTGATCATCGGTTCGGGGCCCGCGGGCTATACCGCCGCGATCTATTCCGCCCGCGCCATGCTGGAGCCCCTGCTGATCCAGGGCCTGCAGCCCGGCGGCCAGCTGACCATCACCACCGAGGTCGAGAACTGGCCCGGCGACACGGAAGTGCAGGGCCCCGACCTGATGGTCCGGATGGAGGAACACGCCAAGGCGATGGGGGCCGAGGTGATCAGCGACTACATCACCACGCTCGACCTGAAGCAGCGCCCCTTCACCGCCACCGCCGACAGCGGCATCACCTATACCGCCGATGCGGTGATCCTGGCCACCGGCGCGCAGGCGAAATGGCTGGGCCTGCCCTCCGAGGAGAAGTTCAAGGGTTTCGGCGTTTCGGCCTGCGCGACCTGCGACGGGTTCTTCTACCGCGGGAAAGAGGTCGTGGTGATCGGCGGCGGCAATACGGCGGTGGAAGAGGCGCTGTTCCTGACCAATTTCGCCGCGAAGGTCACCGTGATCCACCGCCGCGACAGCTTCCGCGCCGAGAAGATCCTGCAGGAGCGGCTGTTCAGGAACCCCAAGGTCGCGGTCGTCTGGGACAGCGAGGTGACCGAGATCCTGGGCACCGAGACCCCGCTCGGCGTCACCGCCGTCAAGGTCCGCAACCTGAAGTCTGGGGCCGAGTCCGAGATCCCCTGCGCCGGGTTCTTCGTCGCCATCGGCCATGCCCCGGCCTCGGAACTGGTGAAGGACCAGCTGCCGTTGCACTCGGGCGGCTATGTCGTGGTCGAGCCGGGCAGCACCCGCACCGCGATCCCCGGCGTCTTCGCGGCGGGCGACCTGACCGATCACATCTACCGCCAGGCCGTCACCAGCGCCGGAATGGGCTGCATGGCGGCGCTGGATGCCGAGAAATTCCTGGCCGGGCACTGATCCATCGGGACCGGCGGGCGCGACGGGGCAAGCGGCAACATTGACAATCCGCCCGCTCCGCCGCAAACCGGGCCCATGTCCCAGACCCTTCCCCTGATCGCGCTTGGCGGCGCCGCGGGTTCCGTCCTGCGCTACCTGATGGCCACCGCCATCGGCGCGCCCCTGGGCACGGCGGCGGTGAATGTGCTGGGCAGCTTCGCCATCGGCATGTTCTTCATCCTTCTCGGGCGCGAGGGCTGGCAGGTCCTGCTGATGACCGGCCTTCTGGGCGGCTTCACCACCTTTTCCGCCTTCTCGCTCGACACGCTGAAGTTGATCGAACGGGGCCAGCCGCTGCAGGCCCTGGCCTATGTCGCCGGCTCGGTCGCGCTTTCCCTTCTTGCGGTCGCCCTTGGCGCCGCCATCGCCCGGAGCCTGACATGACCGTCCAGATCCTGACCGTGACCGAGGACGAGGGCGAGCAGCGCCTGGACAAGTGGTTGCGCCGCCGCTTCCCGCACCTGACCCAGGGCGCGGTCGAGAAGCTGTGCCGCACCGGCCAGATCCGGGTGGACAAGGGCCGGGTCAAGGCCGCGGACCGGGTTTCCCCCGGCCAGATGGTGCGGGTGCCGCCGCTGCCGCCCGCCGAGGCCCCCGCCGATCCGCGCCCCAGGGGGATCAGCGCGGCGGATGCGAAGATGATCCAGGCGGCGGTCCTCTACAAGGACGAGCATCTGATCGTGCTGAACAAGCCCGCCGGCCTGCCGTCGCAAGGCGGCTCGGGCCAGGGCGAGCGGCATGTCGACGGCCTCGCCGAGGCGCTGAAGTTCGGCTACAAGGACAAGCCCAAGCTGGTGCATCGCCTCGACAAGGACACCTCCGGCGTCCTCATGCTCGCGCGCACCGACCGCGTGGCCCGGGCCCTGTCCGAGGCGCTGCGGCATCGGGCGGCGCGCAAGATCTACTGGGCGGTCGTCGCCGGCGTGCCGCATCCAAGGCAGGGCTCGATCAAGTTCGCGCTGGAAAAGGCGCCGGGCCGGGGCAGGGGGGGCGAGGGCGAGAAGATGCTCTGCGTCCACCCGGCGAAGATGGCCGACCACCCCGAGGCGAAGCGGGCGCATACCGATTATTTCACCCTCTGGTTCCTCGGCACCCGCCTGTCCTGGATGGCGCTGGAGCCGGTGACGGGCCGCACCCACCAGCTGCGCGCCCATATGGCCGAGATCGGGCATCCGATCCTGGGCGACGGCAAGTATGGCGGCTCCGAGACCGAGAACCTGGGCGACGGCTGGGGGGCGGGCACCGGCGGCGACCTTTCGAGAAAGCTGCACCTGCACGCACGCTCGCTGACCATCGAACACCCGATCCTGAAGACGCCGATGACCTTCACCGCGCCGCTGCCAGAGCATATGGCCCGTACCTGGAAGCTGCTGGACTGGAAGGAAACCGACGTCCCCGCCGACCCGTTCGAGGCGATCCGATGAGCGTCTGGGCCCCCCGCCGCTTCTGGACCACGGCCGGCACGGTTCCGGCCGAGGGCGGCGGCTTCGCCGTCCAGCTTGACGGCAAGCCGGTGCGCACGCCGCTGAAGGCGCCGCTGGTCCTGCCGACCGAGGGCCTCGCGCAGGCGGTGGCCGCCGAATGGCAGGCGGTCGAGGGCAAGGTCGACCCTTCCGTCATGCCCTTCACCCGCATGGCGAATTCCGCCATCGACAAGGTCGCGCCGCAGTTCGCGGCGGTGGCCGGGATGCTGGCCGAATACGGCGGCAGCGACCTGACCTGCTACCGCGCCGAGCGTCCCGAGGGCCTTGTTGCCCGTCAGGCCAAAGGCTGGGATCCGCTGCTCGACTGGACCGCCGCCACCTTCGCCGCGCCGCTGCACCCCACTCCCGGCGTGATGCCGCGCCCCCAGCCCGAGGCCAGCCTCGCCGCCCTCTCGGCGGCCGTCCATGCGATGACGCCCTTCCAGCTTGCGGCCTTCCACGATCTCGTCGCGCTCTCCGGCTCGCTGGTCCTCGCGCTGGCCGTGACAAGGGGCCGGCTGCGCGCCGAGGAGGCCTGGACCCTCAGCCGGATCGACGAGACCTGGCAGATCGAGGAATGGGGCGAGGACGAGGAGGCGGCCGAGGCAACCGCCCGCAAGCATGTCGATTTCCTGCAGGCGGACCGATTCTTCGCATTGTGCCGGTAACAATTGGGCAGGAAGACTGCGCAATTGATCGCCGATCCCGTGGCGACCTGCCACAACGCCGCGGAAACAGGCGTTTTTTCTGAATGTGACCGCTACCGCTTGACGTCCCAAACCGCTTTCGCCGAAACTGGCGGCACTGGGAGATCAGCTCCGCAGTCCGCCGGTCGCGGGGTCGATCGGCAGCAAGAAAAAGCGCGGCCCCTGGAAGGCCGCTCACTCAGGAAGAGGTAAGAATGAAAAAGACCGTATTCTTCGGCGCGCTGGCGGCCAGCACGCTTGTCGCCGGTCTGGCGGGGGCTGGAACGCTTGATGACGTCAAGGCGCGGGGGGAGTTGATCTGCGGATCGAACACCGGCCTGACCGGGTTCGGTGCCCCGGATGCCAGCGGCAACTGGACCGGCTTCGACGTCGACCTGTGCCGCGCCATCGCCGCGGCGGTCCTCGGCGATCCGAACAAGGTCAAGTTCCTGCCCACCACCGGCGAGACCCGTTTCACCGCGCTGCAATCGGGTGAGGTCGACGTCCTGGTCCGCAACTCGACCTGGTCCTACTCGCGCGATACCGAGCTGGCGCTCGATTTCGTGGCGGTGAACTACTACGACGGCCAGGGCTTCATGGTGAAGAAGGATCTCGGCGTCTCCTCGGCCAAGGAGCTGGACGGCGCCACCGTCTGCATCCAGACCGGCACCACGACCGAGCTGAACCTGGCCGACTTCTTCAAGCAGAACAACATCACCTACCAGCCCGTCACCGTGGCCGACGACTCCGAGGCGCAGCGGCAGTATCTGGCCGGCGCCTGCGACGCCTACACCACCGACGCCTCGGGCCTGGCCTCCAGCCGCGCGACCATGCCGGATGCCGAGACCCATATCATCCTGCCCGAGATCATCTCGAAGGAACCGCTCGGGCCGGCCGTTCGCCATGGCGACAACCAGTGGGGCGACGTGGTCCGCTGGACCTTCTTCGCGCTCCTGGTCGCCGAGGAAAAGGGCGTGACCTCGGCCAATGTCGAGGAAGTCGCGACCTCGACCACGGATGAGGAAGTGAAGCGGATGCTCGGCGTCTCGGGCGACATGGGCGCGAAGATGGGGCTCGACAACGACGCCTTCAAGCGCGCCATCGCCGCCGTCGGCAACTATGGCGAGGTCTACGCCCGCAACATCGGCGAAGGCACCACGATCAACCTGGCCCGCGGCCTGAACGCGCTGTGGACCCAAGGCGGCCTGCAATACGCCCCGCCGTTCCGTTGATCCCGACCCGGGGGCGCCCATCGTGGCGCCCCCTTTTTTCACGACAACGATAACCCGGCAGACCAGGGGCCATGACCCCGTCGCCACCGGAAAAACGGGGCCGTCTGCGGGCAACAGGGGGAAGCCATGGCAATGGCCACGGACGTGCCGAAAGACAGCTTTCGGCTCTCGATGCTGGTATACGATACGCGGTACAGGTCCTATACGATCCAGATCGTGGTCCTGCTTCTGTTCGCCATGGCGGTGGCCTGGCTTCTGAACAACACGGCGCAGAACCTTGCCGCGCGCGGGAAGGAGTTCGACTTCACCTTCCTCTGGCAGCGCGCGGGCTATGACATCGGCCAGCAGCTGATCCCCTATACCAACGACAGCACGCATTTCCGCGCGCTTCTGGTCGGGCTGATCAACACGCTGGTCGTGGCCTTCTGGGGCTGCATCTTCGCCACCATCCTCGGGGTGATCGTCGGCGTCCTGCGCCTGTCGCACAACTGGCTGATCAGCCGGATGATGACCGTCTATGTCGAGACCTTCCGCAACATTCCCCTGCTGCTCTGGATCCTCCTGTCCTACGTCATCCTCTCCGAGACGACGCCCCAGCCCCGCGATTTCCGGGTGACGGACGAGATGGCCGCCGCCGGAGAGGCGCCCGCCGCCTCGATGATCTTCTTCGACACCGTGGCCGTCACCAACCGCGGCACCAACATTCCCGCCCCCCTGTTCGAGCGCGGGCTCGGCTCGGTCGACCTGGGCTTCGTCACGCTGAACCTGACGCTTCTCGCCGTCCTCGCGGTCGTGGCGGGCTCGTTCTGGGTCAACCACCGCCTCGTCGCCGCCGCCCGCGCGCAGCAAGAGGCGACGGGAGTGCGGCCGGTGACCTGGTGGAAGTCGCTGCTGATCCTGTTCGTCCCCTTCATCGCGCTCATGGCCGGGCTCGGCTTCCATCTGGAAGTCCCGGTGCTGAAGGGCTTCAACTTCACCGGCGGCATCCTGGTCGCGCACAGCTTCACCGCCCTTCTGATCGCGCTGACGCTCTATACCGCCGCCTTCATCGCCGAGATCGTCCGCGCCGGGATCCAGGCCATCAGCCGCGGCCAGAGCGAGGCGGCCTTTGCGCTTGGCCTGCGCCCGAACCGGACCACGCGGCTGATCATCCTGCCCCAGGCGCTGCGGGTGATCATCCCGCCCCTGATCAGCCAGTATCTGAACCTGACCAAGAACACCTCGCTGGGGATCGCGGTCAGCTACCTCGACCTGCGCGGCACGCTGGGGGGCATCTCGCTGAACCAGACCGGGAGAGAGCTGGAATGCATGCTCCTGATGATGCTGATCTACCTGACGATCAGCCTGATCATCTCGGCCGCGATGAACCTCTACAACCGTTCCGTCCAGTTGAAGGCGCGCTAAGATGGACCAGCACTTTTCCCGCAGCGAGATGCTGCCCCCGCTGGCCCCGCCGATCACCGAGCGCGGCGCGGTCAAGTGGATGCGCGAGAACCTGTTCTCCACGCCGCTGAACGCGATCCTCACCCTGCTCGGCCTGGCCGCGATCTATGCGCTGGTCGCCGCCTCGCTGCCTTGGTGGCTGAACTCGGTCTGGAACGCGGAGAGTCTGGGCCAGTGCCGCGACATCGTCACCGCGACGGCGGGCGAGGGGGCCACCGGCGCCTGCTGGGCGATGATCCGCGAACGCTGGCACCAGTTCCTGTTCGGCTTCTACCCGCCGGACCAGTGGTGGCGGCCGATCCTGGCGCTTGGCCTGCTCTTCGTCGCCCTCGCGCCGGTCCTGTTCGCGGGCCAGAAGCGCAACATGGCCTTCCTCCTCGGCGGCATCGCGGTCTACCTGGTGGTGACGCTGACCCTCGCCGAGACCCCCGCCGCCGCCTTCGCGCTCGCCGTGGCGCTGGTCCTCGGCCTCACGGCCCTGTCCCAGGTGCAGCCCGGACGGCTTCTGTGGTTCACCGCGATCTATCCCGCGCTCTGCTTCTGGCTCTTGTGGGGCGGGTCGGTCTGGGTTCCGGCACTGACACTCGTCGGTCTTGCCGCAGCCGTGTTCTTCGCTTTCGGCAACCCGCTCAAGCTTGGCAGCCCCTGGCCGTTTCTGGGGGCCGTCCTGATCTTTCTGGTGGTCTTTCTTGATCCCATCAGCTCGATTCTGGATCTTGCGGGATGGATTGGCGGTTTCTTCACCGAAAGCGGCGTGCGGCTGGACCTTGGCGCGACCATCGGCGATGTGCGCTATTCGATCCGCGACATCTTCCCCCTGCTGCCCCACGGCATCGGCGAGATGGACAGTCTGGCCCCCATCGGCCTGAAGGCGATCAACTCCGACCTCTTCGGCGGTTTCCTCCTGGCCATCGTCATCGGCGTCACCGGGATCGCCTTCTCCCTGCCGATCGGCATCCTCCTGGCGCTGGGCCGCCAGTCCGACATGTTGATCGTCAAGACGCTCTCGGTCGGCTTCATCGAATTCGTCCGGGGCGTGCCCCTGATCACGCTCCTCTTCACCGCCTCGCTTCTGCTGCAGTACTTCCTGCCGCCGGGGACGAATTTCGACATCATCCTGCGCGTGATCATCCTGGTCACCTTCTTCGCCGCCGCCTACCTGGCCGAGGTGATCCGGGGCGGCCTCGCCGCCCTGCCGCGCGGCCAGTACGAGGCGGCGGATGCGCTCGGCCTCGACTACTGGCGGGCGCAGCGCCTCATCATCCTGCCGCAGGCGCTCAAGGTCTCGATCCCGGCGATCGTCTCCACCTTCATCGGCCTGTTCAAGGACACCACCCTGGTCGCCTTCGTCGGCCTGATGGACCCGCTGAAGGGCGTCACGCAAATCGTGCGCGCCGACATCGACTGGAAGGGCATCTACTGGGAGCCCTACATCTTCGTCGGCGCCATCTTCTTCATCATCTGCTTCGGCATGTCCCGATACTCGATGTATCTGGAAAAGAAGCTGAAGACCGATCATCGCTAAGGGCACATCATGGCAGAAGCAGCTAAAATGCAGGTCTCGGACGAGGTCGCGATCCAGATCACCGGCATGAACAAGTGGTACGGCCAGTTCCACGTCTTGCGCGACATCAACATGACCGTGATGCGCGGCGAACGCATCGTGATCTGCGGCCCCTCGGGCTCGGGCAAGTCGACGCTGATCCGCTGCATCAACCGGCTGGAGGAACACCAGCAGGGCCAGATCATCGTCGACGGTACCGAGCTGACCAACGACCTGAAGAACATCGACAAGGTGCGCTCCGAGGTCGGGATGGTGTTCCAGCACTTCAACCTCTTCCCGCATCTCACGATCCTGGAGAACCTGACCCTGGCCCCGATCTGGGTCCGCAAGGTGCCGAAGAAGGAAGCCGAGGAAACCGCGATGTATTTCCTCTCCAAGGTCAAGATCCCGGAACAGGCGCACAAATACCCCGGCCAGCTATCCGGCGGCCAGCAGCAGCGCGTCGCCATCGCGCGGTCCCTGTGCATGAAGCCCCGGATCATGCTCTTCGACGAGCCGACCTCGGCCCTTGATCCCGAGATGATCAAGGAGGTGCTGGACACGATGATCCAGCTGGCGCAGGAGGGGATGACCATGCTCTGCGTCACGCATGAGATGGGCTTTGCCCAGGCGGTGGCGAACCGGGTCATCTTCATGGACCAGGGCCAGATCGTCGAACAGAACGCCCCGAAGGAATTCTTCTCGAACCCGCAAAGCGAACGGACGAAGCTGTTCCTCAGCCAGATCCTCGGGCACTGACCACCCCCGGGGCCCGCCGGCTTGATCTTCCGGCGGGCCTCGGCGATAGTCGGGGCGACAGTGACCAGTGCAACCCCGGACAGCCTCTTGCGCATAACGGCCGTGACTTGCGTCAAGAACGAGGGGCCGTTCCTGATCGAATGGATCGCCTTCAACCGGGTCATCGGCGTGACCGATTTCCTCATCTATTCCAACGATTGCACCGATGCGACCGACCTGATCCTCGACCGGATGCAGGACCTGGGCCTCGTCCGCCACCTGCCCAACCCCGCCGAGGGCCGCAATTACCAGATGGAGGCGCTGAAGGACGCGCGCCGGCAACCCGTCGTGCTTGACGCCGACTGGATCTGGATCGCCGATGTCGACGAATTCCTGAACATCCACGCCGGCAACGGCACCATCCCCGAACTGGTCGCGGCCTGCGGCAATCCCCATGCCATCAGCGTGACCTTTCAGTTCTTCGCCAATTCCGGGATCGAGACCTTCGAGGACCGCCCGGTGATCGAGCAATTCACCCGCTCGCACAATCCCGACATCTGGTGCGCCGAGACCCGGCAAGAGGTGAAGACCCTGATCCGCCGCGATTTTCCGGTGAAATACTACGGCGCGCACCGGCCCTTCATGAGCGAGGGCGTGAAAAAGGCCGACCGCCCGGTCTGGACCGATGGTTCGGGCCGCGATGTGCCCTGGAAATTCCGCTCCGCCGGCAACAAGCAATGGATCCGGAAGTTCCCGGCCAAGGGCGCGCGCGCCCATGCCACGCTCAACCATTACGCGCTGCGCTCGCTGGACAGCTATCTGGTGAAGAATGACCGCGGCGACGTGAACCGCGAGAACCGCCATTTCGACGACAGCTATTGGCGCGAGCGCAACGATCCCGCCCATGAGGATCGCTCGATCCTGCGCATGCTGCCGCGGCTGCGCGAGGAGATGGCCAGGCTCAGGGCCGATGCGCGATTGCGCGACCTGCACGACAGCGCCGTCGCCGCCCATCGCGCCACCCGCGACCGTCTCCTGGCCGATCCCGACTACCGCGCCCTGCGCGACCGGCTGCGACAGCTTCCGACCGAAAGCCCGGCGGAACTGGCGCTTCTGGAGTTGATCGGGTGAGCCGGCGCTGATGCGGATCCTCGTGCATATCGGTATGCCGCACTGCGGGGCAGAGGCGATGCAATCGGCCCTCGGGCAATTGCGGCCCGAGCTTTTGCGCAAGGGCGTCCTCTATTCCGGCGCGGCGGGGCGCAGCAACCACAGCCGGCTTTACATGGCGGTGTCCGATCCCGACCGCGGCGATCCCCTGCGCCATGCCCGCGGCTTCGCCTCGCCCCCGGCGCAGGAGAAGCTGCGGCGCGACCTGGCCCGGGAGCTTGCGGCCGAGGCCGCGCGCCATCCCGATGCCCGCCTTCTCCTCTTTTCCGCGCCGCAACTCGCGACCCTGCCCGATACGGCCGAGCTTGAGCGGCTGCGCGCCCTCCTCGCGCCCCTGTCCGACGATATCACGATCCTCGCCCATCTGGACGAACAGGCGCGCATCCTGGCCCGGTTCTATGCCGAGGCCCTGCGCCACGGCCGCCTCGCCTCCCTCCAGCAAGAGCTTTCGCTGGCGGCAAGCGGCGCGCCCTGGGCCGAAACCGCGATTGCCGGCTGGGGGCCGGTGCAAGCCGCGCAGGATTGCGCCGAGATCCAGGGAATCCCGCATTGGCTGGATTACCCGGCGCTGCTGGCGCGCTGGCAGCAGGTCTTTGGCGCCGAGAAGGTGATCCTGCGCCCCCACGACCCGACCGGCGCGGCGCTTCCGGATCAGCTTTGCGCGCTTCTCGGCCTCAAGGCCCTGCGCAAGAAGATCGAGGCCCCGCCCGTGGACCCCCCGGTCTCCGCCGTCACGCTGGCCCGCTGGCGCCAGCTGAACGCCGTCCTGGCCAGGGTGCTGGCGACAGGCCGCAACGTCCCGCGCCCGCTCTGGCGCGGCCTTCTGGCCGAGGCGTCGCTTCCCGGCCCGCCGGTCGAGGCGGGGGCGCTGGCCGCCCTCTCCCGCCGCTTCCAGCCCGGGAACCGCGCGCTCGTCGCCCGCTTTCCGGACCTCGCCGATTGCCTCGGCCCGGAGGAGCCCCGGCCCGACTGGACCGAGCCCGCCCCCGGCTTCGGTTTTCGCGCGACGCAATATGTCGCCGCGATCCTGCCCGCGATCCTTGAGGCCACGGCCGCAAGGCCGGCAGAGCAGGCCGGATTGAGCCCGGCGGCCGAACGCCTGCTGTCCGACAAGGCGAAAGAGATCCTCGCCTCGCTGAAAGGCAACCGCTTCGCCCCGCATGACCGGATCGGTCCCCGGAGCGACGCCGAGGCGACACCCTTCGCCGAAACCACGCTCGCCCCCTTGCCCGCCGGCAAGACCGGCAAGGTCATCCTGGCCTGCATGAAGAACGAGGCCCCCTATATCCTGGAATGGATCGCCTACCATCGCCAGATCGGTATCGACAATTTCCTGATCTACACCAATGATTGCAGCGACGGCACCGATGCGTTGCTGGACCGCCTGCAGGACCTCGGCCTGGTCCAGCACCGGCCGAACGGCGACTGGAAGGGAAACTCGCCGCAACAGCATGCCCTGAACAAGGCCCTGCGCGAGGAGATGGTGCGCAATGCCGACTGGCTGATCCATATCGACGTGGACGAATTCATCAATGTCCGGGCCGGGAACGGCACGCTGGACGATTTCCTTGCCTGCGTCCCCGATGCCACCAATGTCGCCATGACCTGGCGCATGTTCGGCAACAACCGGGTGGAGAGGTTCGAGGACCGTCCGGTGATCGCGCAATTCGATCATGCGGCGCCAAGATACTGCCCCAAGCCGCATACCTCCTGGGGCTTCAAGACCATGACCCGCAATTCCGGCGTCTATGGCAAACTCTCCTGCCACCGGCCGAACAAGCGCAACCCCGGCGCCCCCGTGCAATGGGTGAACGGATCCGGAAAGCCGATGCCCGCGCGCTATCACGACAAGGGCTGGCGCTCGGATCCGTCGAGCGTCGGCTATGACATGCTGCAACTCAATCACTATGCGCTCCGCTCGGCCGAAAGCTTCCTGATCAAGCGCCAGCGCGGCCGGGCCCTGCATGTCGACCGCTCGATCGGGCTGAACTACTGGGTGCGGATGGACTGGTCGCAGAACCGGGATGTCACGATCATGCGCAACCTTCCGCGCCTCGCGGCCGAAACCGCGCGCCTCATGGCCGACCCCGAGGTGAAGCGGCTGCATCTGGCCGCGGTGGACTGGCACCGGGCCAAGGCCGCCGAACTGCGCGACACCCCCGAATTCGCCGAATTGCTCCGGCAGGCCCAGGCCGTTCAGCTTGACGATCTGGAACGGGCCGCCATGGCGCTGGCGCTTGAGATCGACGGATAACCCCATGAGCCCAGCCGAAAAGCGCAAGAATATCGTCCTGATCAGCTTCGATGACGCCGTCGCCTTCTGGAAATACAAGACCCTGTTCGGCGCGGAATTGCAGACGCCGAACCTCGACCGGATCCGCGCGGTCTCGACCACCTTCTCGGCCGCCTATTGCCAGTCGCCATTGTGCGGCCCCTCGCGCGCCAGCTTCATGTCCGGCCGCTCGCCGATCGAGACCGGGATCCTCTCCAACCGCATCGAGGCCTTCAGCATCCTGAAACCCCGGGACATCTGGTCCCACGGCCTGAAGCGCGACGGCTATTTCTGCTCGTCCGGCGGCAAGGTGCATCACGGCTATGTCCCGCTTCCCGGCGCGATCCACGACCAGCTCTATTCGGACGCGCCGAAGCAGTTCCCCCGGGATCTCCGGCTTCGCCCCGGCGTCAGCGCCAATATCTCGGGCGGCGCCGGCGGCGGGATCGCGACCCTGGATCCCGCGGATGACGGCAGCTATTACGACGCCCATTCCGCCCGGTCCTTTGCCGAATTCATCGCGAATTACGACGGCGACGCCCCGTTCTACCGCGAGGTCGGTTTCTTCAGCCCGCATAATCCCTTCATCACCCCGGCCCGCTTCAAGCAGCTCTACAGGATCGGCGATTTCGAATACCCGCCGGAATGGGAGGAGGAGCTGCAGCCCGAAGGAGAGCGGTCGGACTCCGTGCGGGCCAATTTCAAGACCAACCGCAAGCGGCATTGGCAAAAGAGCGTCCGCAACTACTTCTCGGCCATATCGCATGGCGACCACCATCTGGGGACGGTCTGGGATGCGCTGCAATCCTCGCGCCATGCCGGGAATACCATTCTGGTAATCCTGACCGATCACGGCATGCATCTGGGGGAAAAGCGGCGGTTCGGGAAATCGACGCTTCTGGAGCAGGTCGCCAATGTGCCGCTCATCCTCCACGACCCCGCCCGGCCCCGGCCGCAGGAGGTGACCGATCCGGTCGGCCTGATCGACGTCGGGCCGACGGTCCTGTCGATGGTCGGCCTGCCCGCCCCCGCGCATGGCCTGGGGCAATCCCTGGCTCCGCTGATCGCGGGTGCCGAAAGCCTGCCGGACCGCGCCATTCCCACGTTCCGGGCCGACGGCGCCTCGATCCGCCTGGGCCGCTACAGGTTCACGCGGACCAGGGACGGCGACACATCCCTGCATGACCTGGTGGATGACTGGTGGCAGCAAAGGGACCTCGGCCCCGCTCATCCGGCCCATGCCGAACTGGCGCAGGCCTTTGCCGAGGTCTGCAAGACCTATGGCGCCGCCGGAATGTTCCCGGACGGGTGACAGCCCGGACCGCTTCCCCGGTATCCGCGACGCGCCGGGCCCGGGGCCCTAGCGCCGGACCTGCGGCTTCACTCTGGGCTCGGTCGAGCGGATCTGGCTGCCCGCGCCGTGGTCGGTGAACAGTTCCAGCAGGCAGGCGTTCGGCACCTTGCCGTCCAGGATCGTGACCGCCCGCGTCCCCTGTTCGATCGCCATCAGCGCGGTCTCGGTCTTCGGGATCATCCCGCCCGAGATCACCCCGTCCCGCGTCATCTGCCGGATCTCGTCCGGCGTGATCTGGGTCATCACCTCGCCCGAGGCATCCTTGACCCCCGGCACGTCGGTCAAGAGCAGGAGGCGGTCCGCCTTCAGCGCCCCGGCGATCGCCCCGGCGGCGGTGTCGCCGTTCACGTTGAAGGTCTCGTTGTCCTGCATCCCCGTCGCCACCGGCGCCACCACCGGGATGATCCCGGCGTTGTAAAGGTCGCGCAGCACCTGCACGTTCATCTCGACCGGGCGGCCGACATAGCCCAGTTCGGGGTCGTCCGGCTCGCAGACTATCAGGTCGTCGTCCTTGCCCGAGATCCCCACCGCGCGCCCGCCCGCATCCATGATCGCCTGCACGATCCGCTTGTTGACCAGGCCCGAGAGGATCATCTCGACCACCTGCACGGTCGCCTTGTCGGTGACCCGCTTGCCGCGCACGAATTCCGACTTGATGCCCAGCTTGGTCAGCATCTCGTTGATCATCGGCCCGCCGCCATGGACCACCACCGGATGCACGCCGACCTGCTTCATCAGCACGATGTCGCGGGCGAATTCCGCCATCGCCGCGTCGTCGCCCATGGCATTGCCGCCGAACTTGACGACCACCACCGCGCCCTCGAACCTTTGCAGGTAGGGCAGCGCCTCGGACAGCATCTTCGCGGTGGTCTTGGCGTCTTCTGCGGTCAGGGTCTGCTGCTTCATCGGGACCTCCATGCTTTCGCGCCGCATAAGCCTTTTCCACCCCCCCGCCAAGACTATTCGGCCAAGCCTTGCCTTCCCCATCGGCGCGGGTAGCTTGTCACGCCAAAGGAGACCGCGATGTCCGAACGGAAAACCCTCGTCCTGACCGGCGCAAGCCGGGGGATCGGCCATGCCACCGTCAAGCGGTTCTCGGCCGAGGGCTGGCGGGTCCTGACCTGCTCGCGCCAGCCCTTCGATCCGCGCTGCCCCTGGCCCGGCGGCGAGGCGAGCCATATCGAGCTGGACCTTGCCGACCCGAACAAGACCATCGCCGCGATCGGGACGATCAGGGAAAAGGCCGGCGGCCGGATCCATGCCCTGGTGAACAACGCCGGAATCAGCCCGAAAGGCCCCGGCGGCTCGCGGCTGAACACGCTCGAGACCGACCTGCGCACCTGGGGCCATGTCTTCCACGTCAATTTCTTCGCCAGCGTGATCCTGGCCCGCGGCCTCAAGGACGAGCTTGCCGCCGCGCGGGGCAGCATCGTCAACGTCACCTCCATCGCGGGCTCGCGCGTCCATCCCTTCGCCGGGGCGGCCTATGCCACCTCGAAGGCGGCGCTGGCGGCGCTCACGCGCGAGATGGCGCATGACTTCGGCCCGCTCGGCGTGCGCGTCAACGCCATCGCGCCCGGCGAGGTGGAGACCGCGATCCTCTCGCCGGGGACCGAGAAGATCGTCGAGAAACTGCCCATGCAGCGCCTCGGCCAGCCGCGCGAGGTGGCGGATGTGATCTGGTTCCTCTGCTCGGACCAGTCCAGCTACATCTCCGGCGCCGAGATCGAGGTCAACGGCGCCCAGCACGTCTGACCGCCCCGCCGCCCGCCCCGCCTCGCAGGATGCGCTATGGCGCAGCTTCCGATCTTGGGGGCACGGTTCCGGCACCCCCTGCCGCCGCGCGAGGTGGCAGTCCAGCTACATCTCCGGCGCCGGGATCAAGGTCAACGGCGCCCAGCACGTCTGACCGCCGCACCTCGTAGGGTGCGCTACAGCGCACCTTCCGCCAGACCGCACGTCGCGCCATCCGATTCGCCAAACACGGTTAATGCCACCCCCTCCCGCCCGGCGTCTGTACCGATGCCAGACAGATGCCAGACGCAAGGCAGACGGTCCCGCCGCTCGGGAAACCTCCATTAACGCAGCGTTTCCAAACCCTTGTCCGGCATCGCGCCGCCCCATCGGACCCGCGTTCATCTTCCCGTAACCAATCCCCGCCCACCCCCGCTTTGCCCTCGACCCCGGCCTCTGGCATAAGGGCGCATCCCGCGCGAGGCACCCATGCTTGACGACACCGACGACGACATCCACCCGCTTTTCCACGGCGCGCCCAAGGGGCTGGAGTTCCGCAAGCTGAGGAAGCGCCTGGTGCAACAGGTGCGCGAGGCGATCGACACCTATGGCATGGCGAAACCCGGCGACCGCTGGCTGGTCTGCCTTTCGGGCGGCAAGGACAGCTATACGCTGCTCGCCATCCTGCACGAGCTGAAATGGCGCGGCCTTCTGCCGGTGGATCTCCTGGCCTGCAACCTCGACCAGGGCCAGCCCAATTTCCCCGCGACCGTCCTGCCCGGCTTCCTGTCGAAGATGGGCGTTCCGCACCGGATCGAATACCAGGACACCTATTCGGTGGTGATCGACAAGATCAGGCCGGGCGGGACGATGTGCAGCCTCTGCTCCCGGCTAAGACGCGGAAATCTCTATCGTATCGCCCGCGAGGAGGGCTGCTCGACCGTCGTTCTGGGGCATCATCGCGACGACATCCTCGAGACCTTCTTCATGAATCTCTTCCATGGCGGCAGGCTGGCTTCGATGCCGCCGCGCCTCTTGAACGAGGAGGGCGACCTCTACCTCGCCCGCCCGCTGGCCTTCGTCTCCGAGGAGGATTGCGGGAAATTCGCCGCCGGGATGAACTATCCGATCATCCCCTGCGACCTTTGCGGCAGCCAGGACGGCTTGCAGCGCGCCCAGGTCAAGAAGCTCCTCAACGAGTGGGAGGCGCGCACGCCGGGCCGCCGCCAGGTGATGTTCCGCGCGCTGATGAACGTCCGGCCCTCGCATCTGGCCGATCCGGACCTGTTCGACTTTGCCGGGCTGACTGCCGCTCTGGCAGATGGCGACAATTCTACGCAACTTCCGGACGAGCGTTAAGGAACTGATCACGAACATCCCGCTAACCTGCCCGGAACATGAGGTGAACCGGGCAGGGATGGTGGAATGACGCTCGCACGGATTGCGGATCGGCTTGACCGCCCCGGACTTCTGCTGTTCCTGCCGGCCGCGATGCTGCTGGCCCTGATGCTCGGGGGCGAGGTTGCGATAATTCCCCTTTCCCTGGGCACACTTGCGGCGGTGGCCGCGATGCGGCGGGGCAGGGGGACGGCGGTCCCGGTCTCGGACCAGGTGGCGCGGGCGCTGGACCTGGCGCTTGCCGAAGGGGCGGCCAGCGGCGCCTCGACCGGCTGTTTCGTGATCCAGTTCGACGATGCCTCGGATCTGTGCGACCGGCATGGCCGGGTCCGCCAGTCCGGGCTTCTCGCCGCCTGCATCGCCCGCCTGCGCGGCGCGCTGCGGCCCGGCGATCGGCTCTACGCGCTCGAGGATGGCAGCATGGCCGTCGTCCTCGGCCCGACCCTGCGCCTGGACATCGAGGCGATGGTCGCCATTGCCGGGCGCCTGCAACTGGTGGTGCAGCAGCCCATGGCCCTCAGCCTGGAGGTGGCGCAGGTGACCTGCTCGATCGGCTTTTGCCATGCGCGGCTTCTGCCCGGCGCCGACGGGCGCGCGCTGCTGGATGCCGCCCAGGTCGCGGCGGACGAGGCCGGGCGCCACCGCCCCGCCGCCATCCGGGCCTATACCAGCGATCTTGCCGGGATACGGTCCGCCCGCGATGCGCTGCGGGCCGGTTTCGCCGCCGCCATCGACAGCGGCCAGATCCGCGCCCATTTCCAGCCCCAGGTCAGCACCGACAGCGGCGAGGTGACCGGGGTCGAGGCGCTGGCGCGCTGGCACCACCCCGAACGCGGGATCCTTGCCCCCGGCCAGTTCCTGCCCGCGATCGAGGGGACCGAACTGATGGAGCAGCTTGGCCAGGCGATGATCGCCCAGGGCCTCGCCGCGCTTGCCGCATGGGAGAAGGCGGGGCTGCGCGTGCCGACGGTGGCCGTCAACCTCTCGGCGCAGGAGTTGCGCGACCCCGGCCTGCCCGAGCGTCTGCGCTGGACGCTGGACCGCCACGACCTCGCCCCCGCGCGCCTGACGATCGAGGTGCTGGAAACCGTCATCGCCGCCCCTTCGGACGACGCCATCGTGCGCAACATCGCCCGGATCTCCCAGATGGGCTGCGGCGTGGACCTGGACGATTTCGGCACCGGCAATGCCTCGATCACCTCGATCCGCCGCTTCGCCCTCGGCCGGCTGAAGATCGACCGCTCCTTCGTGCGCGAGGTGGACCTGGACCGCGGCCAGCAGCGCATCGTCACGGCGATCCTGGCCATGGCCGAACAGCTTGGCCTCGACACCCTGGCGGAAGGGGTGGAGACGCCGGGGGAACATGCGATGCTGGCCCAGCTTGGCTGCGGCCATGTCCAGGGCTATGTCCTCGCCCGCCCGCTGCCGGCCGAGGAGGTCGCGGCCTGGCTGCGCCAGTATCGCGACCGCCTGGCCCAGGCCCTGCGCATCGGCATCCGGGCCGAGCGGCCGAACTGACGCGGTGATTTGATCATGCCCGCGACCCTCGCCGGGGCGAAACTGCTTGACCTTTCGCCGCCCCTGTCGTTGAAGCACCGCTGATCCGATGATGCTTGGGTGCGGGCCGATGGAAGAGCAGAACAACAAGAACCTGATCCTGGCGATGGCGCTCTCCGCCGCCGTGATGGTCATCTGGTTCGTCTTCTTCCCGCCGCCGGAACCGGCCGTGACCCCGCCCGCGACCGAGGTCGCCGAAGGCACCGTCACCGTCCCGGCCACCGAGTCCACCCCGGCCGCGACTCCCGGCACCACCCCGGCCATCGAGCCCGTCCCCGAGGCGCCGCGCCTCGCCATCGACACGCCCAAGCTTGGCGGCTCGATCTCGCTCTTGGGCGGCCGCATCGACGATCTGTCGCTGAAAGCCTATCACGAGACGCTGGAACCCGGCTCGGACACCGTCCGGCTCCTGTCGCCGGTGGGAGAGGACCTGCCCTATTACTCGGTCTTCGGCTGGCTGCCCGGCAGCGGGCTGGAGGGGGCCGACGTTCCCGGCGCGACGACCGAATGGACCACGACCGGCGGCACCGCGCTGGCCCCCGGCCAGCCGGTCACGCTGAGCTGGACCAGCCCGAACGGCCTGACCTTCACCCGCGAGATCGCGGTGGACGAGGACTACATGTTCACCGTCACCGATCATGTGAAGAACGGGTCAGCCGATCCGGTCAGCCTGCAGCCCTACGGCATCATCGCCCGGCACGGCCTGCCGCAACTGCAGAAGATCTTCGTCGTCCACGAAGGCGCCGTGCAGCGCGCCGATGGCGAGCTGACCGAGACCGACTATGCCGACCTGACCGAATTCGCGGTCGATCCGAACGAGGGCCAGCCCGCCCATGTGACCGAGGCCGCGAGCGATGGCTGGATCGGCTTCACCGACCACTACTGGATGACCACGCTGGTTCCCGAGCAGGGCAAGCCCTACAAGCAGGTGCTGAAATACGTCCCCTCGGCCGGGATCTACCAGGCCGAGGTCCGCCCGCCCGCCGTCAGCCTTGCCGCCGGGGCCGAGGCCAGCTCGACGATCCGCCTGTTCGCCGGGGCCAAGGAATGGGCCACCATCCGCGCCTACGAGACCGAGGGCGGCATCCCGGGCTTCATCGATTCGATCGACTGGGGCTGGTTCTACTTCCTCACGAAGCCGATCTTCGCCGTCCTGCACTGGCTGCACGGCCTGATCGGCAACATGGGCCTGGCCATCATCGGGCTGACCTTCTTCCTCAAGTTCCTGGTCCTGCCGCTGGCCTACAAGTCCTATGTCTCGATGGCGCGGATGAAGGAACTGCAACCCGAGATGGAGGCGCTGAAGGAACGCGCGGGCGAGGACCGCCAGAAGCTCCAGCGCGAGATGATGCAGCTCTACAAGGAAAAGAAGGTGAACCCCGCCGCGGGCTGCCTGCCGATCCTGATCCAGATCCCGATCTTCTTCAGCCTCTACAAGGTGATCTTCGTCACCATCGAACTGCGCCATGCGCCGTTCTTCGGCTGGCTCAGGGACCTGTCCGCGCCCGATCCCTCCTCGCTTTACAACCTCTTCGGCCTCTTGCCCTGGGACGCGCCCGCCTCCGGCACGATCCTGCACCTGATCTTCATCGGTGCGCTGCCGATCCTGCTCGGCATCACCATGTGGCTGCAGCAGAAGCTGAACCCGGCCCCCGCCGATCCGGTGCAGCAGCAGATCTTCGCCTGGATGCCCTGGGTGTTCATGTTCATGCTGGGCGGCTTCGCCTCGGGCCTGGTGATCTACTGGATCACCAACAACACGATCACCTTCGTGCAGCAGTATCTGATCATGTGGAGCCACGGGAAACGCCCCGACATCTTCGGCAACATCCGCTCTGCCCGCGCCGCCAGGGCCGAGGCCAAGGCCGCGCCGCCGCAGCCGAAGAAGGGCAAGAAGTGAGGGCGCGGGTCGCGCATCTGGTCCGTCACCCGATCAAGTCCGCCGGGCATGAGCCCGTGGAGGTGGCCGCGCTGACCCCCGGCGCGGCCTTTCCCTTCGATCGGGTCTGGGCCGTGGCCCATGCCGCCGCGCGGCTGGCCGCGCCTCCGGCCTGGGCACCCAAGCTGCAGTTCCTGCGCGGCTGGGGCTCGGCCGGGCTGATGGCCGTGGCCTGCACCTCTGACGCAGAGGCGGGCCGGGTCACGCTCAGCCATCCGCAGCTGCCAAGCGCGAGCTTTCGCCCGGACGATCCCGGGGATGCCGCGCGGCTGATCGACTGGCTGCGCCCGCTCTGGCCCGATACCCGGCCCGAACCGGCGCGGGTGGTCCGCGTCCCCGGCCAGGCCATGACCGACCAGAATGAGCCGCTGGTCTCGATCAACAGCCTGTCCTCGCTGGCCGAGCTTTCCGCGCAGATGGGGCAGGAACTGTCGATCCACCGCTTCCGCGGCAATATCTGGATCGAAGGCCTGCCGCCCCGCGCCGAGCTGGATCTGGTCGGGCAGGAGATCGGCATCGGCAATGCCCGGCTGCGGATCGAAAAGCCGATCGGGCGCTGCCGTGCGACCGGGGCGAACCCCGCGACCGGGCGGCAGGACGCCGATGTGATGGCGGCGCTGGCGGGCGGGTTCGGCCATGCCGACTTTGGCGTCTTCGCCCGGGTGATCCAGGCGGGGGCCGTGGCCCTGGGAGACGAGGTGCACCTGTGACCAGCCTGACCTTCACCCTTGCGCCCGAGGCCGAGGAAGAACCGCGCGAGGCCGGGCGCCTTCTGTTCGCCGGGCCGGTGACCTTCGTCAAGGGCGTCGTCGCCATGGCGGGCCTGCCTCCGGCCGACCGGGTGGAGGTCTGCTTCGCGGGACGCTCGAACGTCGGCAAGTCCAGCCTGATCAACGCGCTGACCGGCCGCAAGACGCTGGCCCGCGCCTCGAACACGCCGGGGCGGACGCAGGAGATCAACTATTTCGCCCTGGGCGAATCGCGCTATCTGGTCGACCTGCCCGGCTATGGCTATGCCGAGGCGCCGGTGGCCGTCGTGGCCAAGTGGCAGGCGCTGCTGAAACAATATCTCGCCGGCCGCCAGACCCTGCGCCGGGCCTTCGTGCTGATCGATTCGCGGCACGGGATCAAGGCGGTGGATGCCGAGATCCTGAAGCTTCTCGACCGTTCGGCGGTGACCTTCCAGGTGGTGCTGACCAAGGTCGACAAGATCAACCGCGCCGAGCGCGAGGCGGTGATCGAGCAGGTCAAGGGGGCGCTGGCGAAGCATCCGGCGGCCTATCCCGAGATCGTGGTGACCAGTTCGGAAAAGGGCGAGGGGATCGAAACCCTCCGCGCCATCATCGCCACCCTGGAGTGACGCGACGCCGATTTCCGTTCGGAAATCGTGGCCCGGCCCTAGCGTCCCGCGTCGTGTTCGGGGTCTGCGCCCGGCACCGGGTCATAGCCATGTCCGCCCCAGGGATGGCAGCGGCAGAGGCGATGCGCGGTCAGGTAGCCGCCCTTCAGCGCGCCATGCCGCTCCAGCGCCTCGAGCGCATAGGCCGAGCAGGTCGGCTGGTAGCGGCACCCATGCCCGACCCAGGGCGACAGGAGCAGGCGGTAGGCCCGCACCGGCAGGGCAAGGACATGGGCCAGGGGCGTCATCCGCGATGGACCGAGCGCAGGGCCCGCTCCATGTCGGCGCGCAGATCGGCATAGGAGCGGGTCACGGTCGCCCCGGGCCGGGCGACCAGCACATAGTCCCAGCCGGGGCGGGCGGCCGGGCCCAGCACCTCGCGCGCCAGGGCCCGGAGCCGCCGCTTGGCGCGGTTGCGCGCCACCGCATTGCCGATCTTCTTCGAGGCGGTGAAGCCCAGGCGCACCGTCGCCTCGCCATCGGCGCGATCGCGGGCCTGCAAGAGGAAGCCATCCGTCCCCTGCCGCCGGGCGCTGGCGGCCTTCAGGAAGTCGGCGCGCTTGCGCAGCACGCAAAGCGAAACCGCCGGGGAACCTTCGGGTCCGGCGCGGTCGCGCGTCCCCTGGCTCTCCGGCGGTGTCATCATGCCACCGATCGCCCCCGCAGGGGCAGGCATCAGGCGGTCAGCTTGTGGCGGCCCTTGGCGCGGCGGGCAGCCAGCACAAGACGGCCGTTCTTCGTCGCCATGCGCGCACGGAAGCCGTGGCGGCGCTTGCGGACCAGGTTCGACGGTTGAAAGGTGCGCTTCATCGCGGCTCTCCGTAATTGACCCGAACCCTGACGGGATTCGAGGGCCCTTGAACTTGAAGCCCGTCCTTTACGGGCGACCGGCGGCCAAGTCAACGGATCCGGCGCGGATTTCCTGCAACATTTCCGCGCCTGCCGGCATCGGAATGTGTCAACCGCGTCCCGCCTTCCGCCCGCCGGATCAATGCGGCGTGACCGCAGGCCATGGCCCTGTCCAAGGCCCTCCGTTTCGGCCATCTTCACCCCCCATGCAAGGCCCGCCGCAGATCACCACCCGGAGTCCTGGCCAGCGCCGCATCTGGCTGCGGCGCGCGCCGATCCTTGCGCTTCTGGCGGCGGCGCTGCTGGGGGCGCTGTTCTTCCGCGACGCGCTGGGGGTCGAGGCGCTTGCCCGGCACCGCGAGGCGCTGCTTGCCTTCCGCGATGCGCATTACCTGGCCAGCGCCGCCGCCTTCCTGGCCGCCTATGTCGCGATCGTGGCGCTGAGCCTGCCCGGCGGGACCGTGGCCACGCTGGCCGGCGGCTTCCTCTTCGGCCTCTTTCCCGGCGTCCTTCTCAACGTCACCGCCGCCACCCTGGGCGCGGTCCTGCTGTTCCTTGCCGCCCGTTCGGGCCTTGGCGACAGGTTCGCAAGCCGTCTGAGCCAGGGCGGGGGCCGGGCTGCCGGGCTGATCGCGGCGATCCGGCAGAACGAATGGTCGGTGCTGCTGATGCTGCGGCTGGTGCCTGCCGTGCCCTTCTTCCTGGCCAACCTGATCCCCGCCTTCACCGGAACCCGCCTGCCGACCTATGCCGCAACCACCTTTCTTGGCATCATCCCGGCGGCCTTCGTCTTCACCTCGGTCGGTGCGGGCCTGGGCGAGGTCTTTGCGCAAGGGGGGCGGCCGGACCTGGCGCTGATCTTCTCGCCCCCGATCCTCGTGCCGCTTCTGGGCCTTGCCGTGCTGGCGGCGCTGCCGATGCTGCTTCGGGCGTTGAGGAAAGGGCCCTGACATGCTGACGACCGACATCTGCGTGATCGGCGCCGGAGCGGGCGGGCTGACGGTCGCGGCCGGGGCGGTGCAGATGGGGGCGCGTGTCGTCCTGGTCGAGGGCGGCGAGATGGGCGGCGACTGCCTGAATGCGGGCTGCGTGCCGTCGAAGGCGCTGATCGCCGCCGCCCGCGCGGCCGAGGCGCAGCGGCGCGGCTTTCCCGGCATCGCGGCGCAGGAGCCCCGGATCGACTTTGCCGCCGTCAGCGACCATGTCGCCGCCGTGGTCGCCGGGATCGCCCCGATGGACAGCCAGGCGCGGTTCGAGGGGCTTGGCTGCACCGTGATCCGCGCCATGGCCCGCTTCACCTCGCCGCGCGAGGTCGAGGCCGGCGGGCAGCGGATCCGCGCCCGCCGCTTCGTCCTCGCCACCGGCTCGCGCCCCATGCTGCCGGTGATTCCGGGCATCGAGGCCACGCCATACCTGACCAGCGAGACCATCTTCGCCCTGCGCGACCGGCCCCGGCATCTGGTCATTCTCGGCGGCGGGCCGGTCGGGGTCGAACTGGCCCAGGCCCACCGCCGCCTTGGCAGCGCGGTCACGGTGATCGAGGCCGCGACGGCCCTTGGCCGCGAGGATCCCGAGGCCGCCGCGCTGGTGCTGGACCAGCTGCGGGCCGAGGGCGTGCGGCTGGTCGAGGGGCAGGCGGTCGTCCGGCTGGCGGGCGGGGCAGGGGGCATCATCGCCACGCTGGCGGACGGGACCGAGGTCGGGGGCAGCCACCTCCTCCTCGCCACCGGCCGCAGGGCCGCGCTGGAGGGGCTTGGCCTTGAGGAAGCCGGGATCGCCCATACGGCGCAGGGCGTCACCGTCACCCCCGGCCTGCGGACCACCAACCGCCGGGTCTATGCGGTGGGCGACGTGACGGGCGGGCCGCAGTTCACCCATCTCGCGGGCTGGCAGGCCGGGATCGTGATCCGCCAGATCGTCCTTGGCCTGCCCGCCCGGGCCGATCGCCGCGCCATTCCGCGCGTGACCTATACGGCGCCCGAACTGGCCCAGGCCGGCCTGACCGAGGCCGAGGCCCGCGCCAGGCATGGCGAGCGGCTGACCGTCACCCGCGCCGCGCTTGCGCACAACGACCGCGCAAGGACCGAAGGCCTGGGCACGGGCTTTGCCAAGGTGATGGTGGTCCGGGGCCGCCCGGTCGGGGCCACGATCGTCGGCCCGCAGGCCGGAGAGCTGATCTCGCTCTGGTCGCTTGCCATCGCCGCCCGGCTGAAACTTTCCGCCGTGGCCGGCACGGTCCTGCCCTATCCGACGCTGGGAGAGGTTTCCAAACGGGCCGCAGGTGCCTATTTTAGCCCGAGATTGTTCGGGAACCCCCTGCTGCGGCGCATCGTGCGCCTGATCCAGGACCGGGTGCCCTGACGCCGGGCAAGGACGAACCAGGTGGCGGAACGGCGCAGAGGCTTCTTCAAGACCCTGTCGGGGCGCTTCCTGATCCTTACGGTCATCTTCGTGATGCTGGCCGAGGTGCTGATCTTCGTCCCCTCGATCGCGCGCTACCGCGCCGATTTCCTGCTGACCCGGCTGAAACAGGCCCAGATCGCGGCGCTGACCCAGCTTGCGACCGAGGACATGATCATGCCCGAGCTTGAGGCCGAGCTTCTCGCCAATGCCGAGGTCTACAACGTCGTCCTGCGCCGCAACGAGGTGCGCCAGCTGGTCCTGTCGTCGCCGGTCCCCGGCGAGATCCACGCGACCTACGACCTGCGCGTCGCCGGCCCGTGGGAACTGATCCGCGATGCCTTCGCCCTGATGATCGATCCGCAGAACCGGATCGTCCGGGTGATCGGCTATCCGGTGCAGGAGGCGGGCACGCTGATCGAGGTCACGATGGAGACCCGGCCGCTGCGCCTGGCGATGCTGGACTACGGGCTGCGCATCCTGTTCCTCTCGGCGCTGATCTCGGTCGTCACCGCCTTTCTTCTGTTCATCGCGGTCCAGCGCCTGCTGGTCCTGCCGATCCGCCGGGTCGTCCACCACATGCAGACCTATGCCGAGGCGCCCGAGGATGCCCGCCGGGTGATTGAGCCCAATGCCGATGTCGAGGAATTGCGCCGGGCCGAGGAGGCGCTGAAATCCATGCAGACCCAGCTGACCGCCGCGCTGCGCCAGAAGGAACGGCTGGCCCAGCTGGGCGGCGCGGTGGCCAAGATCAGCCACGACCTGCGCAACATCCTGACCACGGCGCAGCTGTTCGCCGACCGGCTGGAAGGCAGCGCCGACCCCGCCGTGGCCCGATCCGCGCCGAAGCTGATCAACTCGATCAGCCGGGCGGTCAGCCTGTGCGAGGCGACGCTGGCCTTCGGCAAGGCCGAGGAACCGCCGCCGCAACTGCGCCGCCTGAACCTGGCCCAGCTGGCGGGCGAGGTGGCCGAAGGCGAGGGGCTGGGGGCCGAGACGCAGATCACCTGCCTGATCGACATCCCGCCGGGCCTGACGATCCGCGCCGATGGCGAGCAGCTGCACCGCGTGCTCTCGAACCTGATGCGCAACGCCCGCCAGGCGATCGAGGCCACCGGCCAGCCCGGCACGATCGAGCTTTCCGCCGGCGAGGACGAGGGCGAATGGTGGATCCGCGTCGGCGACACCGGGCCCGGCCTGCCGCCCAAGGCGCGCGAGCACCTGTTCTCGGCCTTCCAGGGCGGCGCGCGCAAGGGCGGCACCGGCCTTGGCCTTGCCATCGCCGCCGAACTGGTGCGCGGCCACGGCGGCCGGCTGGAGCTTGCGCGCTCCGATGCCGAGGGCACGGAGTTCACCATCCACCTGCCGAAGGAAACAACCGAATCTTTTGCATGATTTGCCCTTGCATTGCCCGCCGCAGGGGGCTACATCGCCCGGCATTGCGGACCCGTAGCTCAGCTGGATAGAGCATCAGACTACGAATCTGAGGGTCGGGCGTTCGAATCGCTCCGGGTCCGCCACTCACCCTTGAAAATAAAAGCTAAAATGTGCCCGTTCGGTGGGTACCCATCATTAGACCCATCGTAGATTTTGCGCTTGAATGCGACTTGTCGCACTGGACAGAAGTTCGGCATCGAGTAAATCGACACAAAGACGGCGACCTTGCTGATGGGACTTGGCGACGTTTCCGGCCGTCAGATCAACTTTGTCTCCCCTGCCGGCAGTGTGATGCTGTAGGCGCCTTGGCTTTCCCGACACAGGTCGGATAGCGGACGCATCCGAGGAACTTACCGAAGCTGCCGCTGCGTTCGACCAGCCAGCCATCTTCGCAGACCGGGCACGTCGGAAAAGTGGCACCGCAGGAACATCGAACCTCACTCGTCCCCTCGGCATGTCGTGGCAGGGCCGTGCCGCAGGATGGGCAGGCGGGCAGCAGGTTTCCGCAATGCTGAACATGCTCGCAGCGATACCAGATGCGGCCATCCTGCCCGGTCACGCCCAGCAGTCGCCCACCGCATTCGCCGCAGACGTGGGCCTCTGGTTCCGCTCCGGGGGCTGTCGAAATCCCGTAGGCCGGGTCTTTGCGCAGCTCGGTCACGAAAGACGACGGTCGGGCATTCGAGGCAATGATCGTCAGTGTATGCCGGGCCCGCGTCATCGCAACATACATGACGCGCCGTTCCTCTGCGTTCTGGAACGCCTCCTCCTCCGGCGAGACCAGCGACAGGAGCGGGTCGTCCACAATCTCTGACGGGAACCCCATGCGCCCGCTGTCGGCGTTCAGCAGGACGACGTGGTCGGCCTCCAACCCCTTCGACGCATGGATGGTCTTGAATTCAATCTTCAGCCGCGGGAAACGGCGCCGCAGACCCGGCATGTCCGGTTCGTTGAAACGGTAGCGGCCGAGGAGCAATACCGTCGCAGGCTTTGCCCCGAGCGCCGCGGCGGCAGACAGGGCGGCAAGCACCTCGTTCAGTTTCCCCTCATCTTCGCCTTTGGACACCGTGACAACCTTGATCGCCGGTTCGGTGGCGGTTCCAGCCGGGACGATCTTCTTGTCGATCTGGGCGGGGTTCCGCAGAACGAAGGTTCGGGCAGCAAAGGCGATCTGGTCGACCGACCGGAAGGTGCGGCCGAGATCGACGGTTCTGTGCACGCCAGTCTCGCCATCGAAGCGCCCCCCGAACTCCCGCCCGAAATGGCGCATAAGGTGGATGTCGGATCCGGCGAAGCGGAAGATCGATTGCCAGTCGTCACCCACGGCAAAGACGCGCACATCCGGATGCTGGGCCTTCAGCGCCTTCACCAGCCGGGCCCGGCTTTGCGAGATGTCCTGGAACTCGTCGACGAGGATATGGCGAAACGGGCTGACATAGCGGCCGTCCTCTGCATAGCGCGCGGCGCGCAGGATCATGTCCTCGAAGTCGATCCGGCCCTCAAGACGCTTCTGATATTCCTCGAAGACCGGCGCGAAGACGTCGAGGAACGCCCGGGCGCGCTTGCCCAGCTTCATCCGCTCAGACTTGGTCTCGCAGTCCTGCAGGCTGTAGCCGCCGCTCTTGAACTTGCGCAGAAAGGTTCCGAGCAACTTGGAAAAGTCATCGACCTGCTTCAACTCGACGATCCGGTCATAGATGGTGTCGACCGGCCGGGGGTTCAGGGTGACATGCGGCGCCAGCTTCTCTGCGAGGCTGGTCAGCAGGCGGCCTTCCTGCCGTTCATAGCTGTAGGTCTCGATCAGGGTGGTTTGATGCTCGGCGTGGACCTTCCGCTTCCAGTCCATCCCCGCCAGGTATTCGTCGCGGTCCACGAAAGGCGCAGTGACCAGCCTTTCGCTGCCGTCCCGCGCCTTCTCGCGCCGCACTCCAAAGTGCTCGATGTAGATGCCGCTTTCGGTCAGGCGGAAATCGGGCTGGTAATCGCGCCTGCCGATCTCGGAAACCTTGTGTTCGTAGAGGGGCTCGTACTCGTACTCGACGCCGTTTTCGTAAAGCCAGTTGGCGATCTGCAGCTCTTCGTAGCTCTTGACCTTCTCGCCCTGCAGCGTCCGCAGGTCTTGGCTCTCCATGTGGGTGTAGAAGTCATGCTTGGTCTTGAAGTCCCATTCCGTCTTGGGCTCGACCAGGAAATGCGCGAAGAACTGGATGATCGCCTTCGACACCTCTGACAGGCGGTAAACCAGGTCCTTCAGGATCTGCTTGATCAGGTTGGAGAAGGCGGTGTCGTCGGTGGCATGATCCGCCAAGGCGGGCTTTGACCCTTCGACGATGCCTATGATGTCATAGGCAATCGCGTGGAACGTTCGCGCGACGATGGGCACGCCGGATCGGGCCTCGACCCGTTCTGACATTTCCTCCGCCGCATTCTTCGCGAAGGCCAGAAGTAGGATTTCCTCCGGCTGGCGGATGCCCGCCTTGACCAGATAGGCCGCCTTGGCGGTGATGACGCTGGTCTTGCCGGATCCCGCCCCGGCGAGGACCAGGGTCGCGTCCTCGTCGACCACGACCGAAAGACGCTGTTCCGGTGTCAGCGGTTTGCTCTCGATCGTGTCGAAGAAGTCCTTCCAGCGGTCCAGTTCGGCCGTGACAAAGGCGGAGATGGCATTCGCCCGTGCTGTTCGCGGGTCGGCGGCGAGTTTCCGGACGGGTGCTATGCGCGCGACGACCTCGGGACCGATGGCCTCGGCATTCAGCTTCGACAACAGCGAAGCATCCAGAGCACGGGCTTCTTTGAGCAGCAGCGCGATCTGACACGCAGCGGGGTATCGGGACGGAGCCGCCAGCGACAGCACTCCGGCAAGGACCTTGTTCAGTCGCGCCGCTTCCTTATCAAGGGCTGCAAGATTGAAGCGGGTCCAGGCTCCCTTGATCTCTTCGGCGAACTCCCGGGCTGCAAAGTGGCCCGCCCACTTGTAAGCATCCGGCGTAGGCCGCAGTTATGTTGCTTCGCTGTGGCGAAGGTTTTCCGGCTCATCATTTTTTTGGTCAGCCATGATGCGTTCGATAACTGCCGGATCACACTGCTCATATCGGAGGAAC
>NZ_JAYRUJ010000024.1:0-50680 GCF_041919135.1 Tabrizicola sp.
ATCGAGCCCCCGGCGACGGCGCTGCCGCGAGCCATGCCGGGGGACATGCGCGGGGTGGCGGGGGCGGAAGCCTCCGGCGGGAGTATTTGGCAAAAGAGCAAGCCATGGCCGCAGGCGGGGGATGGGCGATTCGTCCACCCTAGCCCCGGTCGCGCCAGCGGTTGACGATCGGGTAGCGGCGGTCGAGCCAGAAGGCCTTTTGCGTCAGCCGGACGCCGGGAGCGGATTGGAACCGCTTGTATTCCGCCAGATAGAGCAGGTGCTCGACCTTCTTCACCATGTCCCGGTCGAAGCCCTGGGCCACCGTTTCGGCCACCGACATCTCCCGCTCCACCAGGCATTCCAGGATCGCGTCCAGCACCTCGTAGGGCGGCAGCGAATCCTGGTCGGTCTGGTTCGCGCGCAGTTCGGCCGAGGGCGGCTTGTCGATGATCCGTTGCGGAATGACCTCGCCCGCCGGGCCCTTCATCCAGCTCCGGTGGTTCTCGTTCCGCCACCTTGCGGTCAGGAACATCCGGGTCTTGTACATGTCCTTGACCGGGTTGTAGCCGCCGTTCATGTCGCCGTAGATCGTGCAGTAGCCCACCGCCATCTCGGACTTGTTGCCGGTGGTCAGCAGCATCTCGCCGAACTTGTTCGACAGCGCCATCAGGAGAAGCCCGCGAATCCGGCTCTGGATGTTCTCCTCGGTGATCCCCGGTTCCGTCCCCGCGAACAGGGGCGCCAGCGCCGCGCCCACCGCTCCTTGAGCGCCGCTGATCGGCACCGTGTCCAGCCGGCACCCCAGCGCCCGCGCCGCCGCCGTCGCATCCTCCAGCGAATGCGCGCTGGTGAATTCGCTGGGCAGCATCACGCAGCGCACGTTCTCGGGCCCCAGCGCATCCACCGCCATCGCGGCAACAATCGCCGAGTCGATCCCGCCCGACAGGCCCAGCAGGGCCTTGCCGAACCCGGTCTTGCGCATGTAATCGCCAAGCGCCAGCACGCAGGCTCGGTAATCCGCCTCGCCGATCGGCGGGATCTCGGCGATCTCGCCGGGGTCCGCGACCCAGCCCTCCGCCCCGCGCCGGAAGGTCACCATCACCTCGGCCTCGTCGAACTGCGGCAGCTGCGCCATCAGCCGCCCGCCGGGGTTCAGCACCATGCTGGAGCCGTCGAACACCTGGTCATCCTGCCCGCCCACCATGTTCAGGTAGACCAGCGGCAACCCCGTCTCCACCACGCGGGCCACCATCAGGTTCAGCCGCAGGTTGGGCTTGCCCCGGTGATAGGGAGAGCCGTTCGGGATCAGCAGGATCTCCGCCCCCGTCTCGGCCAGCGTCTCGGCCACGTCGGGGTGCCAGGCATCCTCGCAGATCGGGGTGCCGATCCGCACCCCCCTGACCACATAGGGCCCATGCACGTCGGCCGAGGCGAAGACCCGCTTTTCATCGAAGACCGCATCGTTCGGCAGGTGGTGCTTCAACACGCGGGCGTGGACGCGCCCGCCTTCCAGCACATAATAGCCGTTGTAGAGCCGCCCGCCCAACGACACCGGCCCGCCGATCCCCAGGGCCGGGCCGTCCGCGCAGTCGAGGGCCAGCTGCTCCAGCGCCGCCACGGCCGCCTGGACGAAGGCCGGCTTCAGGATCAGGTCCTGCGTCTGGTAGCCGGTCACGAACATCTCGGTCAGCGCGACCATGTCCGCCCCCGCCGCCTTGCCCGAGGCCCAGGCCGCCCTCGCCCTCGCGGCGTTTCCGGCGATGTCGCCCACCACCGGGTTCAGCTGCGCCAGCAGTATCCTGAAAATGTCTGTCATGGGCGGGCTCCTTTCCCCCGTATCTAGACCGGGATCGCCCCCGATGGAACCGCTCGTCGAGCACTTCGTGCACGCCTCGCGGTCACCCTTCCGACGAGTGCACGAAGTGCTCGAGGAGGCGTGCCAGCCAAATCCTTGTCACCTTGGAACCGCCCCCCTACCCTGCCCGCCAATGACTTCGGGGATTCGTCCATGCGCCTGATGACCGCCGCCTTCCTCGCCGCCCTCTCGCTGCCCGCGCTGGCCCAGGATGGCGAGGTGATCACCAAGCAGTATGACGACGGCTCGGTCTACGAGGGGACCTTCCTGAACGGCCGCCAGCATGGAAAGGGCACCTATCGCCTGCCCTCGGGGTTCGAATACAGCGGCGACTGGATCGGGGGCGAGATCACCGGCCAGGGCACCGCCCGCTATCCCAACGGTTCGGTCTATGAGGGGGCCTTCCTCAAGGGCCAGCCCGAGGGCAAGGGCAAGATCACCGCGCCGGACGGGCGGACCTATGAGGGTGACTGGATCCAGGGCGCGATGACCGGGCAGGGCATGGCCACCTATGCCAATGGCGCGGTCTATGAGGGCGGCTTCGTCCAGGGCCAGCATGACGGCAAGGGCAAGCTGACCAATCCCTCGGGCTATACCTATGAGGGCGACTGGCGCCTGGGCGTGAAGGAGGGGACCGGCAGGATCACCTATCCCGATGGCGCGACCTATGAGGGAACGCTGGCCAAGGGGCAGCGGTCGGGCAAGGGCAAGCTGACCATGCCGGACGGCCTTGTCTACGAGGGCGACTGGGCCGAGGGGCAGATCAACGGCCAGGGCCGTCTCGCCCAGCCGAACGGCGATGTCTACGAGGGCGCCTTCGTCAATGGCCGACGTCAGGGCCAGGGGAAGATGACGCACAAGAACGGCGATGTCTATGATGGCGGCTGGCAGAAGGACCGTCGCCACGGGCAGGGCCGCTTCACCGCCGCCGACGGCTTCAAGTACGAAGGCGCCTGGGTCGAGGGGCGGATGGAGGGGACGGGTTCGATCACCTATCCCGACGGCTCGGTCTATATCGGCGCCATGCAGGCCGACCAGCCGCAGGGACAGGGCGCGATCACCTATCCGGACGGGACGACCTACCAGGGCAACTGGGACAAGGGGCTGATCTCCGGCAAGGGCCGGGCCAGCTATGCCGACGGCCGGGTCTATGAGGGCGCGTTCCGCAACGCCAGGCCGCAGGGGGTGGGAGTGATGACCTATCCGGACGGCTATCGCTATGAGGGGGACTGGGTCGATGGCCGGCGTGAGGGCGCGGGCACCGCGACCTATCCCGATGGCGGGGTCTACAAGGGCGCGTTCAAGGCCGGCCTGCGCGAGGGCGAGGGCGAGTTCACCCTGCCCGACGGCTTCCGCTATGCCGGGGCCTGGGTCGCGGGCCAGATGGAGGGGCAGGGGACCGCAACCTATCCCGGGGGCGATGTCTACGAGGGGATGTTCAAGGCCGGCAAGCGCGAGGGCCAGGGCAAACTCACCTACGCCAGCGGCGAGGTGGCCGAGGGCATCTGGCAGAACGGTATCCTGACCGCCCCGCCGGAGGCCCCGGCGGATGTCGCGCCCGCCGAGGGCACACCGTAGGGTCGGGCTTCGGCCCGGCTCTCGCGTGGCGTGGCCGGCGGTGACGGTGCGCTGTAGCGCACCCTACGAGGCGACCCTGTAGGGTGCGCTACAGCGCACCGTCACCGGGCCGACCCGCCAGAATCCCCCCGCCGTCACCGGGTGTCTCAAAGCTCCACCACCCCGCATTCCGGCAGCAGCCGCATCACATCCTCGGGCCGGCAAAGCTGCGTCGCATCGGTCATCACCGCCGCCGAAGCCGCGGCCGAGCCCATTGCCAGCGCATCCGCATGCGACTGCCCCCGGGCCAGCGCCAGGACGAAGGCCGCGACGAAGCTGTCGCCCGCCCCCACCGTCGATTTCACCTTTACCTTCGCCGCCCTGGCGAAGAAGCGGTGCTCGGCATCGGCCAGCACATTGCCCTCGGCCCCCTGCGCCACGATCACCATCCGCGCCACCCCCGCCCAGACCAGCGCCTGCGCGAAATGGGCGGTCTCCTCGCGGCTGGTCATCGGCTTGCCGGCCAGCGCCTCGCCCTCGGGGCCGTCCATCCGCAGCACCTCGAGCCCCGGGATCGGATTGCGCACCACCTCGGCCAGGGTAGTGCCGGAGGTGTCCAGCACCACCCGGCTTTCCGGCATCGAGGCCGCCAGCTGTGCGGGAAAGTCCAGCGGCACCCCCGGGGGCTGGCTGCCCGAGATCACCGAGAACCCGCCCGGCCGCGCAGTGGCGTGCAGGAGGATGAAGACCCGGGCGCGTTCCTCCTCGCCCCAGACCGGGCCGGGCAGCATGAAGCGGTATTGCCTGCCCGAGGTCTCTTCCCTCACCGTCAGCGACTGGCGCGTCTCGCCGGGGCCGAGGATCGACAGGAAGGTCACCCCCTCGGCCCGGATCAGCCCGGCCAGCCGGTCCCCGGTCAGCCCGCTGAGCGCGACCAGCGCCAGGCTGTCGCCCCCCAGCGCCTTGATCGCACGGGAGACGTTCAGCCCGCCGCCGCCGGGGTCGAGCAGGGGTTCGGTGCAGCGCAGCTTGTGGTTCGGGACCAGCTCGTGCACCTCGGTCGACATGTCGAGCGCGGGGTTGAGCGTCAGCGTCAGGATCGGGGCTTGGGTCATGCGGCACCTGTTCGTGTTACCGCTATCATAAAGCCCTTTCCGCCGGAATGGAACTGCCCCACGCGGGCCGGTCGCCCCCAGAGGGTCGGGTCTTCCCCAGGGAATCCGGACGCCAGACTCAGCCGTTCAGCATCAGCTGATAGCTTGCGGGAACGAAGCGGAAGCCGTCGCCCAGGGGTTCGGCATAACCGATGCCGGGGAAGGGCATGTGGTAGCCGATGAAGGGAATCCGTTCGGCGGCGATCTGGCCGAAGACCTGCTTGCGCGTGGCGGCCGCCGCTGCCTTGTCGGCGTCGAAGCGGACCTCCCAGTCGGGTTTCTGCAGCGACCAGACATAGTGGTTGGCGGTGTCGGCGGTGACCATCAGGCGCTGGCCCTCGGATTCCAGCTGATAGACCATGTGGCCGGGGGTATGGCCGAAGGCGTCCATGCCGGTGATGCCAGGGACCACGCTGCCGCCATCGTCAAGGAAGGTGATCTTGTCGTTCAGGGGCCTCACGTTCTTGTCGAAGCCGTCGTTCGCCGCGCCGGACCAGTGATTGTGTTCGGTGGCGCCGGTGACATAGCGGGCCTTGGCGAAGGTCGGCGTCGTCCCGTCCGCGCCCATCAGCCCGCCGATATGGTCGCCGTGCATATGGGTCAGGACGACGATGTCGACCTGATCGGGCGCGATCCCGGCGGCGGTCAGGGCGGCCAGCATGCCCTCGGCGGCGAGGCCGGTGTCGAAGAGCACCAGTTCCGCCCCGGTGTTGACGAGGGTGGGGGTGAAGAAGTTCTGGGTGCGGTCGGCGGGGATGAAGTTCGCGGCCGAAAGGGCGGCGAACTCCTCCGGGCTGGCATCGGTGCCGAAGGTTTCCTGCGGCTTGTCGCCGGCGCGGGTGCCGGCGAGGAGGGTCGTCACCTCGAAACGGCCAAGCCGGAAGCGGTTCCAGGGGGCGAAGCCGGAGCCCTGCGCCTCGGCCTTGGCAAGGGCGGGGATGGGAAGGGCGGCGGCGAGGGGCAGGGCAGCACCGGCAAACAGCGCCTGGCGGCGGGAAACGCGGGTCATCTGGTCCTCCTTCTGCTGGCTGCGGAAAGGATAGGACAGGCGGCGGGAATAGCGGGTCACGGGGACGTCAATTTCCGTGCCGTGCCGCACAGGGCCTGTGCGAAAGCGCCTGGAACCGGATCACTCCCACCAGGGATCGATGGCGGCGATGTCGTCGTCGGACCAGCCGAAGTGATGCGCAAGCTCGTGGATCACCACATGGCTGACCAGTTCCTTAAGCGAGACATTGCCGCGTTCGGCCCATTCATCCAGGATCGGACGGCGGAAGAGCCAGATCGCGTCGGGCCGGGTCACCTGGTCGGCGGTGGATTTCTCGGTCAGGGGAATGCCGTCGTAGAGGCCGGTGAGGTCGAAGGCATCGTCGACGCCGAGGTCCTCGAGCATCTCGTCCTCGGGAAAGTCCTCGATCCGGAGCAGGATATGGCTGGCGGGGGCGCGGAAAGGGTCGGGCAGGGTGGCGATCGCCTCGTGCGCGAGCTGTTCCAGGAGGGCGAGGGAGGGGGCGATGCTGTCGGGGGATGGGTTGGTCATGGCGGAAAGATAGGGCCGCCGGCCCCTTGGGGGAAGGGGGTGCGGGGGTGCCCGCGCCCGGGGGCCCCCGCCCCCCCCCCCCCCGGGGGCCCCGCGCAGGCCGTCGCCGGGGGCATCGAGCCCCCGGCGACGGCGTTGCCACGGATAGTCGCAGGGGCGGCGCCAAACTGGACAAATCCGGGGGCTTGTGACAGGGAAGGGCCTTCCAAGGAGCCCAAGGCATGACCGTCATCACCCGCTTCGCCCCCTCGCCCACCGGCTGGATCCATGTGGGGAACCTGCGCACCGCTTTGATGAACTATCTGATCGCGCGACAGAACGGCGGGACCTTCATCCTGCGGCTGGACGATACCGACCAGGAGCGGTCGAAGCAGGAATATATCGACGGGCTGAAGGCGGACCTCGACTGGCTGGGGATCAGATACGACCGGATCGAGCAGCAGTCCAAGCGGATGGACCGCTATGCGCTTGCGGCCGAGCAGTTGAAGGCGGCGGGGCGGTTCTACGAATGTTTCGAGACTCCGGTCGAGCTGGACCTGAAGCGGAAGAAGCAGCTGAACATGGGCAAGCCCCCGGTCTATGACCGGGCGGCCTTGTCGCTGACCGAGGCGCAGAAGGAAGTCTATCGGGCGGAGGGGCGGCAGGGTTACTGGCGCTTCAAGCTGGATCAGGAGCGGATCGAGTGGAATGACGGGATCATCGGGCCGATCTCGATCGATGCCGCGTCGGTCAGCGACCCGGTGCTGATCAAGGCGGACGGGCAGGTGCTGTATACCTTCGCCTCGTCGGTGGATGACGTGGAGATGGGGGTCACGCATATCGTGCGCGGCGCGGACCATGTGACGAACACGGCGACCCAGATCCAGATCATGAAGGCCCTTGGCGGCACCCCGCCGACCTTTGCGCACCATTCGCTGCTGACCGGACCGCAGGGCGAGGAATTGTCGAAGCGCCTGGGCGTGCTGTCCCTGCGCGACCTGCGGGCGCGGGGGGTGGAACCGATGGCCTTGCTGTCGCTGATGGCGCGGCTGGGGTCGTCGAAGCCGGTGGAGCTGGCGGCGACCATGGACGAGCTGGTGGCGGGGTTCGACGTGGGCTCGTTCGGGGCGGCGCCGACGAAGTTCGACGCCGAGGACCTGTTCCCGCTGACCCGGCACCATGTGCAGTCGCTGCCCTTCGAGACCGTGAAGGCGCGGGTGCTGGACCTGGGCGTGCCCGAGGGCGAGGCCGAGGCGTTCTGGGCGGTGGCCAAGGGCAACATCACGGTGCTGGCGGACCTGGAGGAATGGTGGCGGCTCTTCCGCGACGGGGCCGAGCCGGTGGTGGACGCGGCCGACCGGGAGTTCGTCGCCCAGGCGCTGGCGCTGCTGCCGCCGAAGCCCTGGACACAGGCGACCTGGGGCGAGTGGACCCAGGCGGTGAAGGAAGCGACGGGGCGCAAGGGCAAGGACCTGTTCCGCCCGCTGCGCCGGGTGCTGACGGGCCGCGACGCCGGGCCGGAGATGGCGGAGGTGATGCCGCTTCTGCGCAAGGTGCCGGGCCTCTGAGCCTCTGGCCGGCCCCGGGGGGTTCACACCCCCCGCGTCCGGTGGTGCTTGAACCGATGGCGCCACCACTGGACGCACCCGTGGAGTAGTTGAACCAAGAGGAAGGGCCCTTTCGGGTTCCGGAGCAACGGGGGTCGTGGTGGCGGGACCGGGCGCGCGGGCGAAGTTCGTCGAGGGGAACCTGTTCCGGCATGTGTCGGTGATGGCGCTGACCTCATCGGTCGGGTTGATGGCGGTCTTCGTCGTCGATCTGGTCAACATGCTGTATATCGCGCTGCTGGGCCGCGAGGAGCTGGCGGCGGCCATCGGCTATGCCGGGGCGGTGCTGTTCTTCACCACCAGTTTCGGGATCGGCATGTCGATTGCCGTAAGCGCGCTGGTGGCCCGGGCGCTGGGCGAGCGCAATCCGGCGCTTGCGCGGGAGAAGGCGACGACCGGGCTGGCGCTGGGCTTCGTCTTCGGCTCGGTCTTCGCGGCGGTGATCTGGGTCGCGCTCTGGCCGCTGGTCGGGCTGCTGGGGGCGACGGGCGAGACGGCGGCGCTGGCGGTGCATTTCCTGGCCATCGTCATCCCCTCGCAGCCGCTGCTGATGGTCGGCATGATCGGGGGCGCGATCCTGCGCAGCCATGGCGATGCGCGGGCGGCGATGATGGCGACGGTCTGGGGCGCGGTCGCCACGGCGGCGCTTGACCCGGTGCTGATCTTCGGCATGGGATGGGAGCTGACCGGGGCGGCGATCGCCAGCGTGGCGGCGCGGGTGGTGATCGCGCTCATGGCGCTGCGGCCGATCCGGGCGAGACATGGCGGCTTCGACCGGGTGGTGCCGTCGCAGGTCATGGCCGACATGGGGCCGATCTGGGCGATTGCGATCCCGGCGATCCTGACCCAGGTGGCGACGCCGGTCGGGCAGGCCTTCGTGACCCGGGCGACCTCGGCCTATGGCGAGGCGGCGGTGGCGGGCATGGCGATCGCCGGTCGGCTGACGCCGGTGGCCTTCGGGGTGATCTTCGCGCTGTCCGGTGCCATCGGGCCGATCATCGGACAGAACTTCGGCGCGGACAGGATGGACCGGGTGCGCCGCGCCTTCCTGGACGGGCTGGTCTTCACCGGGCTGGTGATCGTCATGGTCTCGGCGGTGTTGTTCGCATTGCGGGCGCCGATTGCCGATGCCTTCCGGGCCGAGGGGCTGACGCGGGATCTGGTCTATCTCTTCTGCGGGCCGCTGGCGCTTTTGTGGTTCTTCAACGGGGTGATCTTCGTCGGCAATGCGGTCTGCAACAACCTGGGCCGGCCCTTCTGGTCGACGGTGGTGAACTGGGGCCGGCACACGCTGGGAACGATCCCGCTGGCGCTGTGGCTGGGCCAATACTGGGGGGCGCAGGGCGTGCTGGTGGGGCAGGCGCTGGGGGGCGTCGTCTTCGGGCTGGCGGCGGCCTGGCTGGCGCTTCTGGCGATCCGGTCGCCGGTGACGCGCGGCCGTCCCGCCCCGAAGCCCGCAGGCGCGCCGGCGGCCGATCCCGGCAAGCGGCGGGCGTGAGCCGTTGGCGCCGGGCGCAAGACGTGGGAGATTGGCGGCGCCCGCCATCGGAGGCCAGCCATGGAAGACAGCATCCGCCGTTTCTTCGCGCGTTACGAGCGGTTCTTCCTGCGCGCGCTGGCCGGTGAGCTGGACCCGGCCGAGGTGGCAGGTCTTTACGCCGAGGAGTTCATCGCGGCCTCTCCCGCCGGGGTGAAGGCCGGGAAGAACGACGCAAGCCTGATCGAGGCGATGCGGCAGGGCCATGCGCAGTACCGGGCGATCGGCACCAGGGACATGCGGGTGCAGGGGCTGCGCCTGTCGCCGATCGACGAATTGCATTGCGTGGCGCATCTCGCCTGGCGCGCGACCTATGCCCGTGCGGACCTGCCCGAGACCGTCATCGACTTCGAGGTGCATTATCTGATGCAGCAGCGTCAGGACGGGCCACGGGTGTTCGGCTGGATCTCCGGCGACGAGACGGCCGTCTTGCGCCGGCATGGGGTGCTTTGACCCGGCGCTTTCGCGCTGCATACCGTCGTATTCCGATTTTCCTTGCCCGGCGGGGGGGCTATGGGTTACCCGTTTCCCTGTCAGGTTCGGGAGAATCCGGGTGCAAGATCCGGTGCCGAAGGAGCAACCGCCCCGGTAAACTCTCAGGCGCAAGGGACCGTAGCTGACGACAGACTCTGGAGAGTTCCCGGAAAATCCGGGACGCCGAAGGGATAACGATCTCAGGCGCGCCATGTCCGGCCATTCGGAGCGGGCGCAAGGACAGAGGGGGCATCGCAGGGCGGGGATTTGCCCGCCTGACGGTGCCGGATTGTCCGGCCATGGGTTAGGGAGGCGGCAATGGCCGACCTTGAGAACGGGCTGAAGCGTCTGGGACTGCATGACCTGCATGTCGAGCTGGGCGGCAAGATGGTGCCCTTCGCCGGCTACGAGATGCCGGTGCAATACCCCGACGGCGTGCTGAAGGAGCATCTGCATACGCGCGCAGCCGCGGGGCTGTTCGACGTCAGCCACATGGGCCAGGTGATCCTGCGGCCGAAAGGCTCCATGGATGACCTGAAACGCGCCTTCGAGGCGCTGATGCCGGTCGACGTGCTGGGGCTGGCCGAGGGTCGGCAGAGGTATGGGCTGTTCACCGATGACGCGGGCGGGATCCTGGACGACCTGATGTTCACCAACCGGGGGGATCACCTCTATGTCGTGGTCAACGCGGCCTGCAAGGCGGCGGACATTGCCCATATGGCCGCCGGAATGCCGGGCGTGTCGGTGGAACCCGTGACCGACCGCGCGCTTCTGGCATTGCAGGGCCCGGGGGCCGAGGCGGCGCTGGAGGCGGTGCTGCCGGGTGTCGCGGCGATGCGGTTCATGGACCATCGGGTGATCGGCGACATCTGGGTGTCGCGGTCGGGCTATACCGGCGAGGACGGGTTCGAGGTCTCGGTGCCGCAAGCGCAGGCGGAGGGCTTTGCCCGCAAGCTGCTGGCAGAGCCGGGCGTGGCGCCCGTCGGCCTTGGCGCGCGGGATTCCTTGCGGCTGGAGGCGGGGCTTTGCCTTTATGGCCACGACATCGACACCACGACCTCGCCCGTCGAGGCCGGCCTGACCTGGGCGATCCAGAAGGCCCGCAAGGCCGGCGGAGCGCGCGAGGGCGGTTTCCCCGGCGCGACACGCATCCTGCGCGAACTGGCCGAGGGGCCGGAGCGGCTGCGCGTCGGGCTGCGCCCCGAGGGCCGGGCCCCGATGCGCGAAGGCGTGGAACTGTTCGCCGAGGACGGCACGCCGGTCGGCCGCGTCACCTCGGGCGGGTTCGGGCCTTCGGTCAACGCCCCCATCGCGATGGGCTATGTCGCCCGCGCCCATTCTGCCATCGGCACGGCCCTTCTGGGAGAGGTGCGCGGCAAGCGCCTGCCCGTCACGGTCGCCGAGCTTCCCTTCCAACCGACAACCTACAAGCGCTGAGGAGTCCGCAATGAAATTCACCAAGGAACACGAATGGCTGCGTGTCGAGGGCGACCATGTGGTCGTCGGCATCACCGAGCATGCCGCGACGCAGCTGGGCGACGTGGTCTTCGTCGAAATGCCCGAGACCGAGACCCAGGTCGCCGAGGGCGATGAGGTCTGCGTGATCGAGAGCGTCAAGGCGGCCTCGGACATCCTGGCGCCCATCGACGGCGAAATCGTCGCGGTCAACCAGAAGCTGGTCGACAACCCCGGCCTCGTGAACGAGGACCCGATGGGGGCGGCCTGGTTCTTCAAGCTGAAGGTGGACGACCTGAGCGTGCTCGACCAGTTCATGGACGAGGACGAGTATCAGGAGTTGATCGGCTGATCCAAAGCGCCCGGCGTGGGATCCGCGCCGGGCAAATCTTTTCGAAAAGATTTGCAAATTCCTTCGAAGGAATTTGTCCGCCCCATGCCAGAGGCCTGCGCCATGACCTTCACCCCCGTCGACTACAATCCCTACGACTTCGCCAACCGCCGCCATATCGGCCCCTCGCCGGTCGAGATGGAGGAGATGCTGGCGGCCGTCGGTGTCCGCGCGCTGGACGAGCTGATCGACCAGACCGTGCCGCCCTCGATCCGGCAGGCGCAGCCGCTGTCCTGGGCGCCCCTGGCCGAGCATGAGCTGCTGGCGATGATGAAGGAAGTGGGCGCGAAGAACCGGGTGATGACCAGCCTGATCGGCCAGGGCTATTACGGCACGGTGACGCCCCCGGCGATCCAACGCAACATCCTGGAGAATCCGGCCTGGTATACCGCCTATACGCCCTACCAGCCCGAGATCGCGCAGGGCCGGCTGGAGGCGCTCTTGAACTTCCAGACAATGATCTGCGACCTGACCGGGCTGGACGTGGCGAACGCCAGCCTGCTGGACGAGGCGACGGCGGCGGCCGAGGCGATGGCCATGGCGGAACGGGTGGCAAAGTCGAAGGCGAAAGCCTTTTTCGTCGACCGCTTCTGCCATCCGCAGACCATCGCGGTGATCCGCACCCGGGCGCTGCCGCTGGGGATCGAGATCATCGAGGATGACGTGCGCAACCTTGATCCCTCGCAGGTCTTCGGCGCGATCTTCCAGTATCCCTCCAGCTACGGCCATGTCGTCGACTTCACCGTCCGCATCGCCTCGCTGCATGCGGCGGGGGCGATCGCGATCATGGCGACCGACCTTCTGGCGCTGTGCATGCTGAAGGAGCCGGGGGCGATGGGGGCGGATATCGCCATCGGCAGCGCCCAGCGGTTTGGCGTGCCGATGGGCTATGGCGGGCCGCACGCGGCCTTCATGGCGGTGAAGGACGCGCACAAGCGGCAGATGCCGGGGCGGATCGTCGGTGTCTCGATCGACGCGCAGGGGGGGAAGGCCTACCGGCTGTCGCTTCAAACCCGCGAGCAGCATATCCGGCGCGAGAAGGCAACGTCGAACGTCTGCACGGCGCAGGCTTTGCTGGCGGTGATGGCCAGCATGTATGCCGTCTTCCACGGGCCGAAGGGCCTGCGCGCGATTGCGGAGCGGGTGCATTTCCTGACCCAGCGGCTGGCGCGGGCCTTGAAGGCGGCGGGGGCGAAGGTCGACCCGCGGGCCTTCTTCGACACGATCACCGTCGAGGTCGGCGTCGGCCAGGCAGGTATCCTCGCCGCCGCCCGCAACGAGGGGCTGAACTTCCGCAAGATCGGCAACGACCGGGTGGGGATCAGCCTGGACGAGACGACGGACGAACGGGTGCTGATCAAGGTTCTCCGCGCTTTCGGCATCGACGGAGTGCCGCCGCACCGGGCGACGCTGGGCTTCCCCGAGGAGATGCTGCGCACGACCGATTATCTGACCCATCCGGTCTTCCAGATGAACCGGGCGGAGTCGGAAATGATGCGCTACATGCGCCGCCTTTCCGACCGCGATCTGGCGCTGGACCGGGCGATGATCCCGCTCGGCTCCTGCACGATGAAGCTGAACGCGGCGGCGGAGATGATGCCGATCACCTGGCCGGAGTTCGGCTCCTTGCATCCCTTCGCGCCGCGCGACCAGGCGGCGGGCTATCATGAGGCGATCAACGACCTTTCGGCGAAACTGTGCGAGATCACCGGCTACGACGCGTTTTCCATGCAGCCGAACTCCGGCGCGCAGGGGGAATATGCCGGGCTGCTGACCATCCTCGCCTATCACCGGGCGCGGGGCGATGATGATCGCAAGGTCTGCCTGATCCCGACCAGCGCGCATGGCACCAACCCGGCTTCTGCGCAGATGGCGGGGATGGAGGTGGTCGTCGTCAAGTCCGCCCCGAACGGCGACGTGGATGTCGAGGACTTCCGCCAGAAGGCCGAGGCTGCGGGCGCGCGGCTGGCGGCCTGCATGATCACCTATCCCTCCACCCATGGCGTCTTCGAGGAGACGGTGAAGGAAATCTGCCGCATCACGCATGATCACGGCGGACAGGTGTATATCGACGGCGCGAACATGAACGCGCTGGTCGGTCTGGTGAAGCCGGGCGAAGTGGGTGGCGACGTCAGCCACCTGAACCTGCACAAGACCTTCGCCATCCCGCATGGCGGCGGGGGGCCGGGCATGGGGCCGATCGGCGTGAAGGCGCATCTCGCGCCGCATCTGCCGGGGCATCCCGAGACGGACAATCCCCCCGGCGGCGGGCTGAAAAGCACCGACCAGGGCACGGTCTCGGCGGCGCCCTACGGATCGGCCTCGATCCTGCTGATCAGTTGGGCCTATTGCCTGATGATGGGCGGACAGGGGCTGACCCAGGCGACGCGGGTGGCGATCCTGAACGCCAATTACATCGCGGCGCGGCTCTCCGGGCACTATCCGATCCTGTTCATGGGCAACAAGGGGCGGGTCGCGCATGAATGCATCCTGGACACAAGGCCCTTCGCCGAGGTGGGCGTCACCGTGGACGACATCGCCAAGCGGCTGATCGACAACGGCTTCCACGCGCCGACCATGTCCTGGCCGGTCTCGGGCACGCTGATGGTGGAACCGACGGAGTCCGAGACCAAGGCCGAGATCGACCGCTTCATCACCGCGCTTCTGGCGATTCGCGAGGAGATCCGGGCGGTGGAAAACGGCGAGATCACGGCCGAGGATTCGCCGCTGCGCCATGCCCCGCACACCGTGGCGGCGCTGGTGGGCGAGTGGAACCGGAAGTACAGCCGCGAGTCCGGCTGCTTCCCGCCGGGGGCGTTCAAGGTCGACAAGTACTGGCCGCCGGTGGGCCGGGTCGACAACGTCTATGGCGACCGCAACCTGATCTGCACCTGCCCGCCGGTCGAATCCTATGCCGAGGCGGCGGAATGAGGCGCAAAATCCTTACTTAAGGATTTTGGCAGGTTATTTCGCATAAATTTGGCCCCCGGATCAGACCGGGAGCCAAAGCTCAGGGCGCGGGCTTCGGCGCCGGCGTTCCAAGCGTGCCGCCAGGTCGCGTGCCCAGCCCGCCGCCGGTCTTGGGCTTCAGGTCCGGCACCTTCGGCATCGGCGGCGGCGTGCCCAGTTTTGGCGGCTCCACCGTCGGCTCGGTCGCCACTTCCACCGGCGGCTCGACTTCGACCGGCGGCTCGGCCTCGGGCGTGACCTCGGGTTCCGCCACGGGTGGTGCGACCGTCGCAAAGGGGTTCGTGCCAGAGTGCTTTGCGTGGCAGGCCCGCGCCATCGCCAGCGCATCCCCGATCCCCGTCACGTCATAGGCCTCGTCGATCCCGATCCCCAGCAGCCGCAGCCATTGCCCGGCGGACAGGAAGTCGATCGACCCGTCGATCCCCGAGAGCGTCATCCCGGCATAGCTTTCGTCCCAGGCCTCGGCATCCTGGTGGATCGGCAGGCCCGTCTCCAGCATCAGCCAGGCATCGAAGGTCTCGCCCGTGCGGTAGCGCACCTCGGGATGGGTCAATAGGACGGCCAGCGTGTCGTTGCGGTAAAGACCCAGCCACAGGGTCTCGCCATTGGTGTAGGAGACCGAGACGTCGCAATACAGGAACTTGCCCGTCGCATCCTCGGTATAGGCCGCGCCGGTCCAGTAGCCGGTCTCGAAATCGGTCCCGCGGATCTGCTCGGCCAGTGCCGGGGCGGCGAAAGTCGCAAGAAGGGTGGAATAGGCAAGCGCGCGCATCGGACCTTCCTCTGTCATCGGTTGGACACAGCATGCCCGGCCGGGGGGGCATTCCGCAAGTCGGGCTTTCGGACGCCGTGCATTGACCAGTCGCGCAGGCCGCGCTAGCCGTGGCCGATGAGCCGCACCCGCCCGCCCTTTCTTGACGGACTGATCGCCAGCCTGCCGATCGTGCTGGGCTATTTCCCCATCGCCTTTTCCTTCGGCGTCGCCGCGACCCGTTCCGGCTTTACCGCAGCCGAGGCGGTCGCGCTTTCGCTGATCATCTTTGCCGGGGCCTCGCAATTCCTGGCGCTCGCGCTTCTGACCTCGGGCGCGCCGGTGCTGGTCTCGGCCTTCACGCTGATCGCGATGAACCTGCGGCATATCCTGTACGGGCCCGCCCTGATGCGCGAGGCCGGGCGGGAGGCGGGAACCCGCCATGCCTGGGCCTGGGCCTTCGGCCTGACGGACGAGGTCTTTGGCCAGGCGCTGGGGGCGCTGGCGCGGGGGCAGCGGTTTTCGGAACCCTACATGTTCGGCCTCGGGCTCGGGGCCTATGCCAGCTGGGTCCTGGGCACGCTCGCCGGCGCGGTGGCGGGGGGCGGGGCACTGGATGGTTGGCCCGCATTGGGTGCGGGGCTCGGCTTCATGCTGCCGGCGCTGTTCCTGGCGCTTCTCCTGTCGATCCTCAGCCGCCGCCAGCTGCCGGTGATCGCGGTCGCCGGTGCGGTGACGGTGGCGGCGACGCTGGCCATCAGCGCCACCAGCGGCATCCTTCTGGGCATGCTGGCCGGGGCGCTGGCCGGACTGGTGCGGCGATGAACACCGATCTTCTTATTGTCGCCGTGCTGGCGGGCGTTGCGAACTGGGCCTTCCGGGCGCTGCCGATCCTGGCCCGCACCGACCGGGTCGCCGCGGGCGGCTGGCTGGAGCGGTTCTTCTCGGCCACCGGCCCCGCCGCCATCGCCACCTTGTTCGTCGCCGCGATCCTGCCCGAGCTGGTGCCCGATCCGGCCCGCCTCGTCCCCGCCATCACCGGCACGCTTGCCGTCCTTGCCGCCTTCCGCCTGCGCCGTTCGGTGGTGCTGGCGACGTTGGCGGGGGCGGTGATCCATGGCGCGACCGTCTGGTTTCTGGGCTGAGCCTGCGCTTGCGCCCGCGCCCGGCTTGCGCGACGATACCCGGATGAAGAAGGAGTGACCCATGCTTGAGATCAGCCCGCAGAAAGTGGTCCATGTGATCTACCTTTCCCGCGAGGGTGCGGTGGGCGAGGCCGAGCTTCACGCCTTCATCGACAACCTCAACGACGAGGAAAAGGCGCATCTGACCGCCGTCGCCTGGATCGGCCGCGGCGCCTTCGAACCCGAGGATTTCGCCGAGGCCGCCGCCACCGCCGCCGCCGAGGCGACGACGCCGACCGCCGGTTATCTCATGGGCATGCCGCACCTGGCCGAGAACCTGGAATCGGGCCTTGAGGCGCTGGGGGTGGACGTGACCGGCGAGGAGGAGGATTTCCTCTGAGCGCCCGCGCCGGGGGGGCTTGCGTCCGGGGCTTCGGCTTCACATCTTTGAACCTTGATAGATGTGATGGGGGATCGAATGTCCGAATCGGCAAGGCTCACCTGCGCGACCTGCGGCCAGGGCAACCGCGTGCCGCTGGCGCGTCTGGCCGAGGGGCCGAAATGCGGCACCTGCGGCGCGGCTTTGGTGGATGGCGGGGTGGCCGAACTGGATGCGGCCACGCATGAAAAGGTCACGCGCAGCGACGGGCTGCCGGTGCTGGTGGACTATTGGGCGCCCTGGTGCGGCCCCTGCCGGATGATGGCCCCGGAATTCGCCAAGGCGGCGAGGACGCTCGCGCCCGGGGTGCGGCTGATGAAGCTGAACACCGAGGACCATCCCGAGGTCTCGGCCCGCGCCGGCATCCGCGGCATTCCGGCCCTGATCCTTTATCGGAATGGCCGCGAGGCTGGCCGGTTGGCCGGCGCCCGCCCCGCCGCCGAGATCGTGGCCTTTGCCCGCCAGCACGCAGGCTGAAACCCGTTCGGGCCCGCTTGACAATATCCCTGCGATGCGCGAGACACCGCGCCAGGTCATTGGGGCAGTAGCTCAGTTGGGAGAGCGTATCGTTCGCAATGATAAGGTCAGGGGTTCGATCCCCCTCTGCTCCACCAATGACCCTCAGCTAAGATGATGAAAAGACAGGAAAACCCGAACGGGATCAGGACCTGTCCCACCATCTAGCCCACCACCGAGACGCCGCTTCCCTCGCTCAGATCATCCATTCAACCGCCGAAAGGCCCCTGAAAGGATGAGACCCATGCAGACCATCGCCGAAGCCTTCGCCGCCTGGAACGTGATCGAGGCGCAGCTTTCCCAAGCGGACGACGCGACCTTCACCCGCCTGGCCCAGGAGCAGGCCCAGATCGAGGACGCCGCCGTCGCGCTGCCCGTGACCTGCGCAGTGGATGGCTGGCGCCTGCTCGCCATGACGACAGAGGAAGGCCGCGACGTCACCGCGACCGCCGATGCTCTGTTCCGCAGGGCGCGGGAGGAAGCCGAGGCCGCTGCACAGAGCCCGCTTGCCGCGATCTTCGACCAGTGGCTCCCTCTCGCCCAGAAGTCGGCCGATGGCCTGTCCACCGAGGCCGAGATCGACGCGGATCTGACGCTGGTGCGGATGGCGGCCGATCTGCCCGCCGTCGAGCCGCTGGATATCTGGCGCAAGGTGGCGATGGTGTTCGACGTGACCGAGCCCCGGCACGCTGGTGCGGCCGCTGCGCTGATGCAGGAGGCCCGGGCCGCCCTCGGCCTCACCGCGCCGACCCAGCACTGACAGACGGCCCAGCGCGGCCCTGCCTGATCGGGTGGGGCCGCTTTCGCATTCAGGAGGTGGCGCAGATGGACAAGACACAGAGCAAGCCCTGGCTGGTGCCGGAGTACCTGACCGAGACCGAGGTCGCGACGGTCCTTGGCCGCTCGCGCGACTGGTTCAGGCAGAACCGGCCGAAGCTGGAAAGGGAAGGCTTCCCCCGGATCGACGGCCTGATCGGCCTGACCTGCCGGCAGGACGTGCTGGCATGGATCAAGCGCCGCCGCCGGGTGGCGGACGTGACCGAAGCCGAGGCCCGCGAGAACGCCAAAGGCGATGCCTCAGGCAGCGTGGCCGGGGTCGATTGGAGCAAGCTCTGAGCCCAGCCCCGCCGGCGCCAAGTCTGGCGACGGGTTCCCGGTCCAGCCCCCCAGGGCCTCGCATAGGGGGTGGGGGTCGATCGGGAGGGGGTGGGGGGTAAAAACGGGCCGCGCGGTTTCACTACTCCACACACAGCCGCGCCAGTTCTGAAATTTTTTCCTATCCGACCCGCCGCGCCTTGTGCAGCATTGGGAGAAAGGGAGGCCGCCCCATGGTCGCGGATCCGCTTCGAGAGAAGGTCGAAATGTACCGCTGGGAGTTGGAGCGGGCTGACGGGCTGATTGCTGACCCTCTCCTTGCCAAGGAACAGCGGTCCAAAGTGGAGCGTGCACGGCGCGTTATTGCCTCCCTGCTAAAGGATGCGGAAGAAAGGCTTCAGGCGCGCGAGCGGAGGCATAGGGGAAACCGTTCGGAGGGGTGAACCTGTTGGCATGTCTGAAACCCTCCCCGCGTCCCTGCGCCCCGCCCGCCCGTCCCGCCTGTCGGCTTCGCTGAAGCGCGCCATTGAATTGCGCATCAAGAAGGGCTGCACCGTCACGGATGCCTGCGCCGCGGCCGGCATCAGCACCCAAGCCTATTACAAGGCCCAGCGCCGGGCAGAGGTGCGGTTGTACGCGGAGGATGTGCGCAAGCGCCTCCTGGACGAGGCCTCGGCCCGCCGGGATGCCCTGCGGCTGGAGGCGCTGGAGGTGGCGGCCGACATGCTGCGGACGGCATCGTCGGAAACCGTCAAGGTTCGGCTAATCGAACTGCTCCTGAACGAAGGGCGCCCCTCGGCCTCGGTGAACGTGAATGTGGACGCGCGCAGCCAAGTGGCGGGGCACGCAAATGCGGGGTACGTCTACCAGCGGCCCGCGCACTTGCAGGAAGCCGAAGAACGGCCCTGAAGCTTCCGTTATCTTTGTATCCAACCATCTTGCTTGACGAACCCGGCGCGGCCCTCTCCAATCAGAGGCAGTCGAGCCGGGGGTTATCGTGCTTCGCCTTTCAGTCGCCATAGCTTTCACATTTCTGGTTGCTGCTCCGACCGCGAGTGCGTTTGAGGTAGACCAGCTGCAGCTCGAATTCGACGCTCGTTTCCTGACTGCCGACGAGAAACGGTTTCTTCAGGCGGGCCTTGCCTTCGCAAATGCGTACAACGGACTTCTCGATGGCGCCTGGGGCTTGGGCAGCCAGCGTGCCCTGGAAAGGTTTGAAGTCCGGAACGGTCGTTCCGAGTTCGTGACGAATGCCGATGTGCTGTTCCTTGCGGTCGAGACCTACGAGATCCTCGAAAAGCACGGATGGGTGCGCCAGTACAATTCCGCCCTCGACATGTCGTTTCTGGTTCCAACGATCGGTTTTGTTGCTGGGAAACCGTCGGAGACCTTCGTCAACATGGAGTTGGCCGGAACCTCTCTGGGCTATTCCCTGACCATCGGTGCGGGCGCGCAAACGGAACGGCTGCACCAGTTCACGGCAGAGCAAGCCTTGGGCGAGGTCTACCAGGTCCGGCGGCCGGTGTTGTGGATCACCTCAGCCAGAACGGCGAACGGGGTGAGCCTTTACACTCGGTCGGACTATCGGCGCGGCGCCTGGTCGACGATCATGCTCTCGGCGCGTGACAGCGACGTCGGCGCTTTCGCCGCGGTGACGGGGAGCATTCAGCCGGGATATGCCCCTGCGATCGGCATTTCTCCGGGCGTGCTGGCAAGGGGGATCGAGACCATGGCGGCGGTGCTGGCTGACGAGTCTGCCGGGCAGGGGGACGCTGCACCCGCCGCAGCCGAGACCACCCCCGATGGCAACGAAGGCGCAGGACGCGAGGATCAGGCCCCAGGCTTCGGCACCGGGTTCCTGGTGTCCACAGATGGCGACTTCCTGACGAACAATCACGTCGTGAACGGGTGCGCGAGCGTGTCGATTGACAAGGTGAAAGCGACCGTCGTCGCAACGGATGAAGCCTTTGACCTGGCGCTCTTGCGCGTCACCCCGCCGCCCGCGGCAGAGCCCGCGCAGTTTGCAGAGAAGCCCGCCCGGCTTAACTCCGACGTCACTGTCATCGGGTATCCGCTCCCGGATCTTCTGGGTGGCTTGAACGTGACGCGCGGCTCTGTGACAAGTCTCAAAGGTATAGCCGGAGACGGAGTGCGGATGCAGATCTCCGCCCCGGTCCAGCCGGGAAACTCAGGTGGGCCGGTAGTGAACTCTGCGGGCCAGGTCGTGGGCGTGGTCGTTTCGAAGCTGGATGCCCAGATGGTGGCCGATGCCACTGGGGACATTCCCCAGAACATCAACTTCGCTATCCGGGCTGAGATTGCGAAGCTGTTCCTCTATCAGAACGGCATCGAACCGGTCGAAGTGGAAGATGCCGCACCGCTGGCCCCCGAGGATCTCGCAGAGGTCGCCAACGGGTTCACGCGGCTAATCACCTGCAACTGAACTGCTTCACGGTGTCCCGGGGATTGGGCCTTTTCTGATGGGGATCGAGAAGAACTCAATCCACTTGCCGGCCTCGTCCCTGTAAGATGCGACGAGGTTGGTATCTGCCTCGAACGTCATCGGAGGTAGCGGGACGGGAAGCCACGACGTGGTCTGCGGTGACAGAACATCTAGCGACCCGTCGATCATGGCTTCCTGGCCGTTTGAATGCTGCACTCTCAAGACCAACGACAGCGACCCTGCCGCCGAAAAAGTGCACTGCACGTAGAGCACAAAGGCGCCGGTCGCGGGGAACAGAGGGAACACTACGTCCTGAGGGTAGATACCGATCAGGAGGCCTTTCCCATTATCTTCCCTTCGGTACATGTCGCAGAGTAAGGCGGTGCGAGGCGTAATCGTCATGGAATGGAAACCTGGAACTGAACCTTTGGCGCGGAAGCACCTGACACTACCCCTTCGGCCTTCGGCTTGGGCGCGTTTGCGGCGCTTTGACCCAACAGAAGGTCAGGTATGACATCGTTCCTAACCGGTGCGGCACTGATATCGTGCTCGGTCACCTCCACGACGTTCCCGCTGATGCCGTACAGAAGATGCGCGGCGGTATCCAACGTCCAGTTGCCTGGGGCTGCCATCAAACGCGAAATCTGAGATGGCTGCTTTCGCAGGCGAAGGGCGAGTTCGCTCTGCGAAACTCTTTCACGCTCAAAGGCTTCCAAGACCAGGTTGTGTAGTTCGAGCCGCAAGCGCTGCGCGGCAAACGCGAGGTCGGCCTTTGATACAGGTTCCGATCCTACTGGCTTAGACTTCATGAACATTTTCGGTCACGTACTCTCTCAAGGTGTCTGAAACTACAGGGGAAAGCCCTGTTCCGAATGTCTTGGCCCAGGTCGCGCACGTCTCTCGCACGCATCCTCCAAAGCCACCCAAGGGCCCCATCTCTCCACGCCCGAAACAGCGAAGGCCGACGAAATGATCCGCTGACACAAATCCACCCATGAGACGCATCCCGGGTGACGGATCCATTACCCGAAAATCGATGATCCCCATCCGAACCGGTTTCGTCCTGGCAATGAGAGCAGCACGGCCTTTCGAGATCGGATCCATGCCGAAAGTCATGCGTTTCCCATGAATGAAGGCGTAGAGCACTGCCATTACGCCAGCGAACCTCTCCGCATCTTCGCCGTCGGCTTCGACCTCATGCTCGATCCGCCTGTACAGTGCATCTAGCAGATACACATATCTCACTGCGGAGTGACCACGCTGCGGCATGACATAGCGAAGCGTTCCCTGTGCTACCAACTCCCTGAGCCGATCCTCAGTTGACATATAAGTCAATTCCATGCCGATCAATAGAGAACATTTGTTAAACCTTCCCTAGTGCTCCGGGCGCAGAGGCAAGCGCCTGTGCTTGCCCAGCCTTGAGTCGCAAGGCTGCAACTTCGAAAACCAGAGCACAACAGATGAACTGTGAGCGTCAACCCTGCGCAGCGGGGGAGGGGGTGCCGGAAGGCCGGAAGGCCCTTCCCTGACCGCCATACGCGCCAGAAACGGGCATCAACGCAGCATCCCGGCCCCGAACATACGACAACGGGTCAACCGACCTCCAGCGCGCCTCTGATCAATGAAAAAAGGCCCGCACGAAAACGCACGGGCCGGAAAAGTGGGCGATGGGTGGTATTTCTCACGCGCGGCGGATCACTTGCCCAGCGCCTTGGAGAAATCCGGCATCCGGCTCGGCGAAGGCGTACCTGGAAGCCAGAAGATGTTTTCTGATCTCCGCTTGCGCGAGCGGGCGACCTCGCGGGCCAACTCTTCAACGCCCTGCCCGTCGATCGCCATTATCAAGCGGTCGATCAGCAGCCGATCCGCCGCGATCCCGACGAAAGGTAAGTCGCCCCCGGGCAGGTAGCGGTTCACATACCGGGTCGCCTCCCGCAGGAAGTTCATGTCCTGGCCGCTGGCTGCGTCGATCAGGTTGCCGAAGGTCAGGGAGGCCGTGTCCTGCGCCAGTCCGACCATAGGGCCGCCGACGAAGGACGCCAGCCCTTGGCCCGGTCTCTCGGTCGATGCCAGTGCATCACCCAAGAGGCCGAACGTGCCACTGCGCAAGGCCGCGGCGGCCCAGAAGTCGGCTTGCGTCATGTCGAGCGGGTCGTTGCCGCTGGCGAGTTCGACCAGTTGCAGGGAGACCGCGCCCAGAAGGACCGCGCCGCCGGCATAGTCCAGCGCGTAGCTGACGCTGCCTCGACCGTGCGGCGGGGCCATGATGCGGCGGATCTGGTTGACCGTCACCGTCATCGGGAACGACTTGAACATGAGCCCGGATTTCGCCAGTTCGTAGCCGATCGAGCCGGGCGGCGCGGTGCCCAAGATGTGCGCCTCTGCCCAGGATGAGCGGGTCGGCACGGCGAATTCGGTCTGTTCCTCGACGATCGCCTGAAGCCGGGCGAACAGATCATCGGCGGCGGCGCGGTCCATGTCGGTCGCCTCGCGCCAGTAGATCGGGCTTGCGAAGGTCGCGCCATTGGTCGAGCGGAACAGGGTCTCGGAACCTGTGAAAGCTTGCCATTCTGCATCACCAATCCCCTTCTCGACCAACAGGCCGCGCAGGGGCTCGGGAATGTCCGCGATGCGCTTCCCAGCGTTTTCGGCGAAGAGCCCGGCCATTTCCATCTGGAAGGCGATCCGGGCCTGGTCGGTCCAGTGGGAAAGCCCCTGGATGCGCAGGACGAGGGAGGACAGGCGCTCGGCGAAGATCGCGGGCGGAACCTCTGCCTGAAACCGCGCCAGCGCCGCGCCGGGGTCTGCCAGCGTGTCGGCGATCCACCCGGCCCGCGCCGCCTCTTCCCGGCTGAGGCTGTCGGCCAGCAACTTGACGTGGCGCGAGACGACGTTCGCCGGGTTCATGCCCACGGCCTTCGCAGCAACGCGCATGGAGTTCAGGTCGCTCACCGCCGAGAGGATAGCCCGGTCGAGGAAGGCCGCCGTCAGCACATGCCGCGTGGTCGAGAACAGCGAGGCCATCGCCTCCTGGAAGGGCCCGGCCGGAACCTGGCTCCCTGAGATGATGTTCAGCATCCGCTCCCCGTGGGCGGCAGAGCCTTCGATCTTGCGGGCAAGGTCCACGTCGCCCAACTCCCGGGCCTTCGCCTTGGCCATCTCTGCGCGCGCCCTGAAACCTGCCCGCGGGTCCGGGCCGAATTCCCGGGCAAGGGCGATGTCGCGCGCCATGCGCTGCGCGTGGCCGATGATCGACGCGAAGGGATCGCCCGAGCCGAATTTCCGGTTGTAGGCGCCCCAGTCGTCCGTGCTCTTGAACGGCAGGACGCGGGGCTGTGCCCGACGCCGCCAGAGCGCCATCCCCTCCCGCGCGATCTTCTCCCCGCTCTCGGTGGTGCGGCCGAAGGCGATGTTGTCGAACGCCTCGCGGAGGAACCTGTGGGCGACGGCGGGCGAAGGGGCCTCGCCTTCCTCGGCCAAGGGGCGGCCGGTATAGTCGTTCGGGATTTTGTGCCATGCCAGCCGCGGCCCGACCTCGGCCGCCCAGGCGTCGAACCCGGCCTTCCTGATTGCTGCCTGATTGTGGGCATGGGGAAGCCCCCAGTTCTCAAGCTTCCCGATCACGCCGCCGGCCGCGTTGAACTGAAGGCGCATGTCCTCGAAGGCATCCCGGACCGCATTCGCCATCGCGAGCGCCGCCGCGTCGCCCGACGCCTCGCCGTGAAGCTCCTTCACCACGTTCGCCAGGTTGGTCGGGTTTCGGGTGCGCCCAAGAAGGTCGCGGCTGTGCTTCTGGATCAGGCCGCCCAGCCGGTGCTGAAACCGCCGCATCAAGGCGCGCTGCGTGCCCACCACGGTCGCCTGGCGGTTCCGGCTGGCCTCGTTCCGCTCCAGGACGTCGGTCATCAGCGAGCCCAGTTGCTTGGAGGTCTCGACAAGCTCCTTCGACCGCATCGCCGCCGCGGCCTGGCCCAAGAGCACATGCCGCGTCTCTGCGGCCTTCCGTCCGATGATCAGTTGCGCCTCCTCAGCCGCCATGGCCTCGGCCTGCAGCCGGTTGAAGCCGGCGCCTTCGTATTGTCGCGACAACTTGGCCAGAAGGTCGAGCGCGGCCCGGCCCTTCTTCGCGTCGACCTTGCCCTCGGCGATCTTGGCTTTGAGACATTCCTTCATTGCAGCTTCCTCCGCTGTTCGGCCCGAAGTCTATCCCGTTCCGCCACCAGATCCCGATGCTCTGCCTCCCAATCGGCCAGGACCTCGGACGCGAGCTTGTCGAAGGCCGGCACGATGAAATCCCCGATGATGGGCAGGCAGTGGCGCAGATTGGCAATGCGGCCTTCAAGGTCGGCAAGGTCAGGGTCGGAGCTTGCCGCGACAGGCGGTGTGATGGGTGCCAGCAGACGGGCGCTCAGTTCACCCCCTGCGCCGGGGCTGACAAGCTCAAGCTCCAGTTCGGCCTCCATCAGTTCCGTTAGAAGCATTTCCAGCCAGAGAGCCAGGTCGATGCCCGGCAGGACCATGACCTGTCCTTCGCCGCCGTCGATGCGCTGGCGGCAGTCGGCGATCTTGGCCCTGAGGCTCTTGGCGCGTCGGGACCAATAGGCCGCGCGGTCTTCGCGTGTCATTTCAAGGTCGGTCATCTGTGAGCCTTTCGGTAATGGTCGGTCATCGTTGGGCCTTCGTGGGTTGTCCCCGGACAATGCCGCCCGGGTGATAGGGGACCCGGCCTTTCCACAGGTCGCGCCGCAGCCAGTCGGCAGGGTCGCTGGGTTCTACGCAGCCGCTGTTAACCAGCTTTGCGAATGTGGCTGCGGCATCGAGAAGCGCCTGGATCGTTGCTCCTCGTTTGAGCGCCAGAAGATACTCTGTATGGGTTCCTTCGTAGATCCCTGCTTTGCTTGGGAAGGCATCTAGGAACCGGTTGAAATCTCTGTCTTCAACTGCTGAGAAGACCTGCCTCGTCTTTCCAAGGTCTTTCTTTGGTTTTTCAGGAGGTCTTTCTGGGTGAACCTCATTCACGGGGTGGGGTGAACCAGGTTCACGGGTGGGATGAACGTCATTCACCTCAGGCGTGAACTCAGTTCGCTCCAGAACGTCGTCGTCGACCTCGATTTCGGGCAGCTTCCAAAGCGCGGCCAAGTCGATCCGGAACTTGTCTGCCGGGCCTTTCCGGGTCATCACCACGCCGTCCTTGTGAAGTATTGGCGGCCCCCCAAACGGGGTTGGAAGAAGCAAGGTGGTGATCGCCAGTTGTACCGCCCGCTTGGACAACCCGAGTTCATCGGCGATCCGTTGCTTTGTGGGGTAGATCTCGGTTCCGTCGGCCTCAGCACGAAGTGCCAAGTAGAACAGCACCTGCTTGCGGATATTCTCTGAAACCGTGATCGGCTTCTTGCGCTTCGAAGTGTGAAGCTGCGCTGCTCCAAACCTTCGCCGCAGGACTTTGTTCAAGGCCTTCAGGTTCATCGAGCTTGCTCAACCTTGCAGGCGAGCTTGAAACCGGCGCGCCCGTCCTCGTCCTCGGCCGGTAGATCATCAATCGACATTCCGAGGTCGCGCAGCTTGCCGATCAGCAGACAGAAGCGGCCCGAGGCCCCATCGGTCGGCCGCAAGCCTTCGTGACCGGCGGAGATAAGGGCTCGGAGGGCCCAGGTTGCGCCCTCGCTGGTGGCGACGGTGAAGGGCTCGCCCTGGGCCGGTGTGACGGTCCAAGAGCGCCGATCCCAAGACTTGTGCTTGTGCTGGGCCATGACTGGCCTCCTTGCATGGCGCAAGGGCAGTGGGTCGAATACGATGGCGCCATTCCAGCAGCGCAGACCGGCCCGGCTTCTGCCCCTCGCGGGGTGGGGGTCGGGCTCAGGCTGCGGTTTCGCCAGCGGTCATCGCTTCGATTTCTTCCCGGCGCCAACGGGTCGATCCCGCGATCTTGACCGGCTTGGGCAGAATTCCCTGGCGGAGCCAGCGCCAGACCGTCGAGACGTTGCAGTTGAAGTGCCCCGCAACTTCACGCGAGGTCATCAAGCCGGAGGGCATGGGGAACTTGGACATGGCGTTCGATCCTTTTTTGTGGAAACCGATGCCATACAGTCGCGCGGTTCTATCACTCGGGGTATGCACCCTTATCGAGAGGTTCGCCGATCCTGCGTCAAGGGTCCATGAGTGCCCGGAGGTATCTCGGGGAAGGGACATCATCCGAGAGTTCTTCAAGTAGCGGATGAACGTTCAGCCGCGCGGACAGGGCCGATGCAATCGCGGGGTCGGTGGGAAACGCCGTTGTTGCGTCGAGGGGATCCCCGCACTTCTCGCGAACGTTCCATAGGTTCCAGGAGAGGATTTCGTCTCGAACGGCCAAGGTGAGAGCCTGAACACCAGAGCGGCCAGATGCTGCACCCTTGCCCGGTCTGGGCCGGTCTGCGCGTAGTAGTTCAGCGGCCCAATAGGTCATTTCCAGCGTCTGGTCCGGTCCAATGTCCCGCCGAATTTCGCCTAGCAAGACGGCAGCGGTTTGATGCCGCGCCAAGTCGAAAAGCAGCGGATCGAGGAACGCAGCCTCCCGGGTTTCCGGCTGGTCCATCAGCCAAACGCTAGGCCAGTGGGTCGGGTCGGAAATCGGTCGCGGATTTACTCTCTGCCGAACGAGCCAAGCCAGCAGGGTAACAAGTTGGTCGAGCCATGCAGTGGTGGCTTCAAGCTCTGTCTCGTACTCATGGATGAAGTCTCGATGCCATTCGCGAAACTTCGCCAGTGCCTCTAATTCGGGCGGCTGCTCGTCCTCGGTCATGCCCGTACCAACTGGACCACTTCGCCCGAGGCTCCCCCGGTCGCGAACCTGGACCAAGCGTCCATGAGATCCCGGCGCCGGTCGAAGAGGTCACTTCGCGCGTAGGCCCTCACCACCGAGTTGCCGGTTGCATGGCTCAGGGCCGCCTCGGCAAGCTCAGGGTCGGCCTTGGCGCTTTCGCTGCACCAGTCGCGGAAAGCCGACCGGAAACCGTGGGTGGTGAAGCCGCTCGCGCCCATGCGGTTGAAGAGCAGTTTGAAGGCCATGTCGGACAGGGGGCGCACCCCCTCCTTGCCGCGGTTCGGTGACGGGAAGCACAGCACGGGATCGAGGCCCTTCATCGCGTCAAGGATTGCCAGCGCCTCCGCCGTCAACGGCACGCGGTGCGCCTTGCCGCGCTTCATGCGGCTTGCGGGGACGGTCCAGACCGCGCCTTCAAGATCGACCTCGCCCCACGTCGCGCCGCGGGCCTCGCCCGATCGCGCGGCGGTCAGGATCAGGAAGCGCAGGCAGGCCGACGACACGCTGTCCCGCTCGACCAGTTGGGGCCAGAAGGCCGGCACGTCGCGCCAGGGCATCGCCGCAAGGTGTGCTGTGTTCTTGTTCACCTGGGCCAGCCCGAGGCCGATCTGGTCGACTGGGTTCTCTCCTGCGAAGTGCCCTTCATCCTTGGCCCACTGAAAGACCGTATGGAGCCGTTGGCGAAGCCTTCGGGCCGTCTCTACACGGCTGGTCCAGATGGGCTCCAGCACACGCAGAACGTCGTCCCGGGTGATGCTCTGAATGGGTTTCTCTCCAAGCCTGGGGAAGGCGTGCAACTTCAGGCCCGAAATCCACGTCTCGGCGTGCTTCTGGTTTTTCCACTTGGGCAACAGCTTCGCGTGAACTGCCTCGGCCGCCTTCCCGAAGGTGATCAGGTTCCGCCGCGCCGCCTCCGCCGCAGCCTTCGCAGCCGCTTTCCGATCCGCGTCCGGGTCGCCCCCCGCCCGGGCCACCTTCCGAAGCTCTGCGGCCTTCTCTCTGGCTTCTGCCAGGCTGACAAGTTCGGCACTGCCGATGCCGAGTTCCCGGCGCTTGCCGTGGATCACCGTTCGCACGATCCAACTCTTGGCGCCAGTCGGGCCGACCCTGAGATAGAGCCCGCCGCCGTCGCCATACATTCCCGGCTCTTTCTTGGCCTCAACGCCCTTGGCTGTCAGCGGCATGTTCGGTTCCTCGCTCCGGCTGTCCCTCCATCCGTCCCGCCAAGCGGCGTGCGCTTTGGTGGGACAATGGTGGGACAGAGTGCAACTTGATGAAACTGATTGATACATCAGGCGAGGTGTGATAGCAACAAAAACAGGATGATATGAGACGGGAAGGCGACAGATTGGTTTAGGGGATTGGTAGACCTCTGCTCCACCAATGACCTCCTCCCGCGACATGCAGATCGGCGCCCCGGCCGGGGGTGACAGGGCCCGCGGCCTCTGACAGGGTGCGGCGCGGTCAAGCACGGGGAATCACCATGTCGAAGAAGGTCTGCCTGGTCACCGGCGGGGGCAGGGGTATCGGCGCGGCGGTTGCACGCGAAATGGCGGCCCGTGGCCATGCGCTGGTGCTGATGTCGCCCTCGGACAGCTGCGAGAAACTGGCGGCGGAACTGGGCGGCGTGGCCCGGCGCGGCGTGGCGCAAAGCGCCGATGACCTGAAGGCCATCGTCGATCTGGCGCTGGAAACCCACGGCCGGATCGACTCGGTCCTCAACCACACCGGCCATCCGCCGAAGGGCGACCTGCTGGAGATCAGCGACGAGAACTGGGATCTCGCCAACGACATGATCGTCAAGTCGGTCGTCCGCATGTCCCGCCTCGTCACCCCGGTGATGGCGGCGCAGGGCGGCGGCTCGATCGTGAACGTCACCACCTATGCCGCGATGGAACCCTCGCTCTGGTTCCCGGCCTCCTGCGTGTACCGCGCTGGCGTGCAGTCCTTCACCAAGCTTTACTCCGATCGCTATGGTCCGGCCGGCATCCGGATGAACTGCCTGGCGCCGGGTTTCACCGACAGCCTCGACGTGGCGAAATACGGCGAGCTTGCCGCGCTGAAGCGGATCGCAAGGGTCGAGGAGCAGGCGAAGGCGGCGGCCTTCCTGCTGACCGACGAGTCGAGCTATGTCACCGGCCAGACGCTGATCGTCGACGGCGGCACGACGCGCAGCATCTGAGACTGCCCTCGCCCAGGGTGGGCGATTTACCCACCCTTCAGGCAGGACGGGCATGATCCGGATCAAGGCGGCGGTCCCGGCTCCGTGGCATACTGATCCGGTGCCATTTACCCGGAGACTGACGTGCGGCTTTTCATGCTTCTCTACGCCCCGATCGCCACTGCCGTGGCCGGAACCGGCGTGATCGCGGTGCTTGCGCTGGGCCATGTCAGCCTGACGCCCATCCTCCTGGCGGCGGCCGTCGGGGCGGTGCTTGCCATCCCGGTGACCTGGCGGGTTGCGCGCGAGATCGGCTGACCTCACGCCTCCAGGAACACGCGGACGGTCTCCTCGAACTCGCGCGGCTTCTCGGCATGCAGCCAGTGTCCCGCGCCGGGTATCCTGGCAAAGCGCGCCTTCGGGAACAGGGCCCGGATCGTGTCGCGGTGTTCGGCGCGGACGTAATGGCTTTCGGCCCCGGTCAGGAACAGCGCCGGTCCCTCGAACCGGCCCTCGGGGCCCGGCCATCCGATCACATGCGGCATCTCGGAAGCCAGCACCTCCAGGTTCAGCTTCCAGCGCGGGGGCTTGCTGCGAAGGTCCAGCGATTGCAGGAAGAAGGCGCGCAGGGCGGGGTCGGGCACGCGCTCCGCCAGGGCGGCGTCAGCCTCGGCCCGGGTGGTGATCCGGCTCAGGTCCACGGCCTGCATCGCCTCGGCATGCCGGGCCTGGTCGTGGTCATAGGCGACCGGGGCGATATCCGCGACGATCAGGCGGCGGATCAGCGCGGGACGGGTCAGCGCCAGCTGCATCGCGGCCTTGCCGCCCATCGAATGGCCCATGAGGTCCACGGGCGCGCCCAGGCTTTCGATCACCTCGGCCAGGTCGGCGGCCATTTCCGGGTAACGGTGCCGCGGCATCCAGGGGCTGTCGCCATGGTTGCGCATGTCCACCGCCACCACGTCGCGCCGGTCCGAGAGGCGCCGGCAGATGACGCCCCAGTTCCGGGCCGAGCCGTAAAGCCCGTGCGCGACCACCAGGGTCGGTGCGCTGGGGGTGGCGGCGGCGGGATGTCGGATCGTCGCAAGCATGTTGCCTGTCTATCCGCGCGGCCAGCGCATGGCCAGAGCGGTTGAACCCTCGGTGTCTTCGCCCTAGGTTGCACCGGAGCCTGGGAAAGGGTGCGGGATGAGTGCGATGGCGATCCAGCAGATGGCGGATCGGGTGGCGCAGCTTCTGGAGGAGAGGCTGGGCCTGGGCGGGCGCGACCTGCCGGCCAAGCTGGGGCGCGGCCGACGGCTTTTGCCGCGCAAGGTGCGCGAGGCCGCCGAGCTTCTGGCGACGGCGGCGGAACGGGCGCGGAACCCCAAGCTTCTGGGCCAGATCGACATGGGCGCGGTGGCGGATGCCTATGACATCTGCCTGCGGCACCTGACGAAGATCGACCCGGCCACGCGGCGGCGGGACGCGATTGCCGGCATGCTGGGCTTCATCGGCTATGGCCTGATGTTCCTGATCCTCGGGATCATCGCCCTGCTGGCCTGGCGCGGATTCCTGTAACCAACGCGGATCCCGGCGCCGCGACCAGCCACCCTCAGTCCTGGACCGCACTCGCGGGGCGGTCGAAGCGGTAGAACAGGTTCGGCTCGGAGACGATGTAGACCGCACCATCGGGGGCCAGCGCCACGCCCTCGGCCTGGGGCACGCCGTCGCGCAGCCCGTGACGCCCGGCCCAGAGCGCGAGGAGGCTGAGCGGCTGCCCCGCCGCGCTGTATTCGATCAGGATCGAGGACATGTCGCTGAGCAGGACCATGTTCCCCGTCGGGTCATGCACGGTGACCGAGGACAGGTCGGATACGCCATGCCCGGCCCAGCCCTCGGGCCGCCACTCCCGCGACTCGATCGCCAGCCCCTGACCCCGCACGGCGCGGTCCAGCCCGCCGACCACAAGGACACGGACCGGCAGCATCTCTTGCACCACCACCAGCTCCTGCTTGCGCTGGTCCCATGAGATGCCCTCGAAGCCCATGTTCGAGAGCGTGCCGAGGTCGAGCGTGATGAAAGGGCTGTTCTCCAGGTCGATCGCGGTGGTCGCGGGGGTGATGGAGATCCAGTTCAGGCGGCTCTTGCCTTCGTCGACGATGATGAAGCGATCGCCGTCGACATGGGTGATGCCCTCGACGTCGCGCGCGCCGACAAGGTCGATATGACGCAGCAGCCGACCCTCGGTCGACAGTTCGGCCAGGGCGGGGGGATGGTTGATCGCCGTGAACAGGGTGCCGGTCGCCGGGCTGTAGGTCAGGCCCGAGGTGTTGTCGGTCAGGCCGTCGATGGGCCGGGCCTCGATCCCGACCTGATAGGCACCGAGGCCAAGGTGTTCGATCCGGTCCGGTGGCAGCGCGCGCATGGCGAGAAGCTGTGCCGCAAGGCCGAACAGCCCGCCGGCCCAGACACCCGAGGCGAGAAGCAGGGCCAGGCCCGCCAGCAGCCAGAAGAGCCACCGCCCCCTTGGTTCGGGGGCGGTGGAGGTGTTGCGATCCGCGGATCGCGGCATCAGAGATCCGGGTAGATCGGGAAGCGGGCGCAAAGCGCCTCGACCTCGGCGCGGACCTTGGCCTCGACCTCGGCATTGCCGTCCTCGCCATTGGCGGCCAGGCCGTCAACGACCTCGATGATCCAGCGGGCGATCTGGCGGAACTCGGCCTCACCGAAGCCGCGCGTCGTGCCGGCCGGGGTGCCCAGGCGGACCCCCGAGGTGATGGTCGGCTTTTCCGTATCGAAGGGAATGCCGTTCTTGTTGCAGGTGATCCAGGCGCGGCCGAGCGCCTTTTCGGTCGCGTTGCCCTTCACGCCCTTGGGGCGCAGGTCGACCAGCATCAGATGGGTGTCCGTCCCGCCGGTGACGATGTCGAGCCCGCCCTTCATCAGCTCGTCGGCCAGAGCCTTGGCATTGGCGATGACCTGCTGCTGGTAGGTCTTGAAGCCGGGCTGCAGCGCCTCGCCGAAGGCCACCGCCTTCGCCGCGATCACATGCATCAAGGGGCCGCCCTGGATGCCGGGGAAGATCGCCGAGTTGACCTTCTTCGCGATCTCCTCGTCGTTGGTCAGGATCATGCCGCCGCGCGGGCCGCGCAGCGTCTTGTGCGTCGTGGTGGTGGCGACATGGGCATGCGGGAAGGGGCTGGGGTAAAGCCCCGCCGCGACCAGGCCCGCGAAATGCGCCATGTCCACCAGAAGGTAGGCACCGACCGAATCCGCGATCTCGCGCATGCGCTTGAAGTCGATGATGCGCGGGATGGCCGAGCCACCGGCGATGATCAGCTTCGGCTTGTGCTCGGTCGCCAGCTCTTGCAGCTGGTCGTAGTTCAGCGTCAGGTCCTGCTTGCGCACGCCATACTGCACCGCGTGGAACCACTTGCCAGACTGGTTCGGCGCCGCGCCGTGGGTCAGGTGGCCGCCGGCATCAAGGGACATGCCGAGGATGGTGTCGCCCGGCTTCAACAGCGCCTGGAACACGCCCTGGTTGGCCTGCGAACCCGAGTTCGGCTGGACGTTGGCGAAGGCGCAGTCGAACAGCTTGCAGGCCCGGTCGATCGCCAGGTTCTCGGCGATGTCGACATACTGGCAGCCGCCGTAATAGCGCCGGCCCGGATAACCCTCGGCATATTTGTTGGTCATCACCGAACCCTGCGCCTCCATCACGGCGCGCGAGACGATGTTCTCCGAGGCGATCAGTTCGATCTCGTGGCGCTGGCGGCCAAGCTCCTGTGTGACGGCGCCGAAAAGCTCGGGGTCGCGCGAGGACAGGGGCTCGGTGAAGAAGCCGGTGTCGCGGTGGGGTGCGTTCATCGTCATGTCCTCTGGGTTGAGAGTTGGTCGGTGCTGTTTAGAGCAGGCGGACTGGTCCGGAAAGGCAAGAATCCGACATGAACTGCGCCGGTAGCGAAATTATCTTGCCCGGCGAAAGCGGGGCCGGGGCTTGAGTTCCACGCCCCGCGCGGCCAAGACTGTCCCGGAGGGCCGGGCAGGAGGGCATCGGGTGCGCATCAGGTTCACGGCCAGCAAGGCCCCGGCGGCACTCGCGGCGCAGGCCTCGCTGATCGCGCGCTATGGTCAGGCCGACAGCCGTCAGGCCGAGGTGGTGGTGGCGCTGGGCGGCGACGGGTTCATGCTGCAGACCCTGCACGCGGCGCATGGGCGCCGGTTGCCGGTCTATGGCATGAACTGCGGCACGATCGGTTTCCTGATGAACGCCTATGCCGAGGAGACCCTGCCCGACCGGCTGCGCGCCGCCGAGGAGACGGTGATCCATCCCCTGGCGATGCGGGCCGAGAACGTGAAGGGCCGGGTGACCGAGGCGCTGGCGATCAACGAGGTCTCGCTGCTGCGCCAGGGGCCGCAGGCGGCAAAGCTGCGGGTGCTGGTCGACGGAAGGGTGCGGCTGGAGGAACTGGTCTGCGATGGCGCGCTGGTGGCGACGCCGGCGGGGTCCACGGCCTACAACTATTCGGCGCACGGGCCGATCCTGCCGGTCGGCTCGGACGTGCTGGCGCTGACGGCGATGTCGGCCTTCCGTCCCCGGCGCTGGCGCGGGGCGCTCTTGCCGTCGACGGCGGTGGTGCGCTTCGAGGTGGTCGAGGGCGAGAAACGGCCGGTGATGGCGGATGCCGACAGCCGGTCCTCGGTCCGCGACGTGACGAGCGTCGAGGTCCGCTCCGAGCCGCAGATCACCCACCGCCTGCTGTTCGATCCCGGGCACGGGCTGGAAGAACGGTTGATCGGCGAGCAGTTCACCTGAGCCGGGCGCCGGAAATCGAACGATTTCCGGGCCGGAATTCTTCGAATTCCGCGTCCAGGCGTCAGCCGGCGCGCGCCTTCCAGCCGTCGAGCTTGCGGTAGAGCGTCGAGGGCGAGACCTCCAGCACCCGCGCGGCCCTGGGGATCGAGCCGCCATGCCGCGCCAGCGTCGCCTCGATCAGCCGCCGCTCGGCCTCGGCCAGGCTGAGACCGACCAGCCCGTCAAGCGCCAGGCCGTCGGTGCTGGCACCTTCGTCGGCGTCCCGCGGTTCGGCGGCCTCGTCCAGGGTCAGGCCCGGGGGCAGCATCTCGGGCGTCACCAGCCCGCCGGGGTTCAGCACCACGACGTTGCGGATCACGTTCAGAAGCTGGCGCACGTTGCCGGGCCAGGGCAGGCGCATGAGCTGGGCCTGCACCTCTGGCGAGAGGCCCTGGAAGCGGCGGCCCTCCTCCTCGGCAAAGCGGATCAGGGCGGATTCGGCGATCTCGATCACATCCTCGCCGCGCTCGCGCAGGGGGGGCATGTGGATCGGAACGACATAGAGGCGATAATAGAGGTCCTCGCGGAACTGCCCGCGGCGGACGGCCTCCAGCGGGTCGCGGTTGGTGGCGCAGACGATGCGGACGTTGACCTTGCGCGGCCGCGTCGCGCCCACGGGCTGGACGGTCGAGGTCTGCAGGAAGCGCAAGAGCTTGGTCTGCAGCGCCGGGGCCATCTCGCAGATCTCGTCCAGGAACAGCGTCCCGCCGTCCGCCGCCGCCGCCGCGCCCGGCTTGTCGGAAATCGCGCCGGTGAAACTGCCCTTCATATGGCCGAAGACCTCGCTTTCCAGCAGGTCCTGCGGGATCGCGCCGCAGTTCAGCGCGATGAACGGCCCTTGCGCCCGGGCGGAATGGGCATGGACGGCCAGCGCGCAGAGTTCCTTGCCGGTGCCGCTTTCGCCGGTGATGAAGACCGTCGCCATCGACCGCGCGACCGAGCCGATGGTGCCGTGGATCCGCCGCATCGGCTCGGACGAGCCGATGAACCCGGAGGTCTCCACCGGGGCGCTGCCACGGTCGGGCACATGCACCGGCGGCGCGGCGCGGCGCGGGCGCCTTTCGGCCAGGGCATTGCGGACCGCGTCCAGCAGGCGCGCCTCGTCGATCGGCTTGACCAGATAGTCGTGCGCCCCCGCCCGCATCGCCTCGACCGCGCGGTCGGCCGAATTGTTCGCCGTGATCGCGATGAACCCGGTCTCGGGGGCGAGGGCGAGGAACTCCTGCATCAGCTCCAACCCGTCGCGGTCCGGCAGGACAAGGTCCAGCAGGACGACAGCGGGGCCGTGCTCCTGAAAATGCGCGCGGGCCTCGGCGGCGTTGGCGGCGACCGTGACCGTGTGGCCGGCGGCTTCCAGGATCGCGCGATAGACGATCTGCAGCGAGATCGTGTCCTCGACCAGCAGGATCGGCGGGGGCAGGGTGGGGGATTGCCTTACCATGGCAGCGGTCCTTCAGGCGGGGTGGCCCGGATCAGGGCCAGAAGCGCGGCCAGTTCTGCCGCGATGGCGGGGGCCAGCCGCTGCGTCGCCGCGGGGTCCCGGGCATGGGCGGCGGCGTTCAGGTCCTGCGTCAGATCCTGCAGCGCCAGCGCCCCGCAAGAGCCGGCCAGCGCCGCCAGGTCATGCGAGGTCTCGCGCAACAGCACCCAATCGTCCGTCGCCGTTCCCCGGGCCAGGCGGCTGTCGCAATTCGCAAGGTCGGCGGCAAGCTGCGTCAGCAGCACCGGAACCATTCCGGGCCCGACCAGTTCGATCAGGCGGAGGAAGCGGGCGCGGTCGAAACGGCCGGGAGGCGCAGATCTTTGCATAATGCAAAGATCTGGCGCAAAATGCAGCGATTGTCCAGCCGGTTCAGCCGCGCGCCAGGCCCAGGCTGCGCAGCGCCTCGGCGATCTCGTCCAGGATGGCGGGGTCGTCGATGGTGGCGGGCATCTTCCATGGCTGGCTGTCGGCGATCTTGACCATGGTCGCGCGCAGGATCTTGCCCGAGCGGGTCTTGGGCAGCCGCTCGACCACGACGGCGCGCTTGAAATCGGCGACCGGGCCGATCTTGTCGCGGACCAGTTGCACGCATTCCCTGACCACCTCGTCATGGGGCCGGGCCGCGCCCTTGTTCAGGCAGAGGAATCCCAGCGGCGACTGGCCCTTGAGGTCATCCGCCACCCCGATCACCGCGCATTCGGCGACATCCTTGTGGCTGGCCAGCACCTCCTCCATCGCGCCGGTCGACAGGCGGTGCCCCGCGACGTTGATCACGTCATCGGTGCGGGCCATGATGTAGAGATAGCCGTCGGCGTCGACATAGCCCGCATCGCCGGTCTCGTAATAGCCGGGGAAGTGGTTGAGGTAGGACTTCAGGAACCGCTCCTCGGCGTTCCACAGCGTCGGCAGGGTGCCGGGGGGAAGCGGCAACCGGATCGCGATGGCGCCCAGCGTGCCCGCGCTGACCGGATGGCCGCCCTCGTCCAGCACCTGCACGTCATAGCCGGGCATGGCGACCGAGGGGCTGCCGATCTTGACCGGCAGGTGCTCGATCCCGAAGGGGTTTGCGGCGATGGCATAGCCGGTCTCGGTCTGCCACCAATGGTCGATGACGGGCACGCCCAGATGCCTGGCGGCCCATTCGATCGTGTCGGGATCGGCGCGCTCGCCGGCCAGGAACAGCGCCTGCAGGCTGGGAAGCTCGGGGACCAGCTTGCCCTCGGGATCCTCGCGCTTGATGGCGCGCAGGGCGGTGGGGGCGGTGAAGAAGCTTTTCACGCCATATTCGTTGATCACGCGCCAGAAGGCGGCGGCGTCGGGGGTGCCGACCGGCTTGCCCTCGTAGACGACGGTGGTGCAACCGGCGATCAGGGGCGCATAGCAGATGTAGCTGTGGCCGACGACCCAGCCCACGTCCGAGGCCGCCCAGAACACATCGCCCGCGCCGACGTTGTAGATCGCGCGCATGGTCCAGTTCAGCGCCACCAGATGCCCGGCGGTCGGGCGCACCACGCCCTTCGGGGCGCCGGTCGTGCCGGAAGTGTACAGGATATAGGCCGGGTGGTTGCCCTCGACCGGCACGCATTCGGCCGGAGTCACTCCATACTGGAACTCGTGCCAGGCGACGTCGCGGCCGGGGGTGAGCCTCGCCACCTCCTGCTCGCGCTGGAAGATCACGCAGAAATCGGGCTTGTGGGTCGCCTGGTCGATGGCCGCATCCAGCAGGGGCTTGTAGTGCACGACCCGGCTGGGTTCGATCCCGCAGGAGGCCGCGATGATCGCCTTCGGGGTGCAGTCGTCGATCCTGACCGCCAGTTCCGCGGCCGCGAAGCCGCCGAAGACGACCGAATGGATCGCGCCGATCCGGCCGCAGGCCAGCATCGCCTCCAGCGCCTCGGGGACCATCGGCATGTAGATGATGACGCGGTCGCCCTTCTGGATGCCCTTGGCCCGCAGCGCCCCGGCAAGGCGGGCGACGCGATCCTGCAGTTCGGCATAGGTGATGACATGCTTGGTGCCGGTGACGGGGCTGTCGTGGATGATCGCGGGCTGCTTGCCCCGGCCTGCGATCACATGGCGGTCGACGGCGTTCCAGCAGGTGTTGACGCGCGCATCGGTGAACCATTCGTACAAGGGCGCGCGGCTGTCATCCAGAGCGCGGCCGGGCTTCGTGACCCAGTCGATGCCGCCCGCCGCCGAGAGCCAGAACCCCTCGGGATCTTCGGCCCAGGATTTGTAGATCTGTGCGTAGCTCATCGCGATCTCCCCCTGCTGATGCCGCCTGGGGACGGTGGTATGCCATGGGATGCCCATTGCGCAACGCTGTTACCGGGAACAGGCTGCGACTTGTTTGCAGAATTTGCCCTTCGCGGCCGGGCGGATTTGCAAATCATGGCCGGCAGGCAAGGCCACCGCACCATGCGTCCGGGTTTTGCAAAGCCTTGCGCGTTTCCGGCGCGGTCGATTCGAGCCGCTCGTCGATGACTTCGTCACTCCTCGCAGTGGCCGAGGAGGAGACGAAGTCGAACGAGGAGGCTTACCCGTAATGCGCGACGGGCGTTCCTGCGATGGCCGACATGTTCAGCAGCCCCCGCGCGGTGATCGCGGGCGTCACCACATGCGCCCTGTTGCCCATGCCCACCAGGATCGGCCCGACCTCGAGCCCGCCGGTCTTGACCTTGAGGATGTTGCGGACGCCCGAGGCCACCTCGGAGGAGGCGAAGACCAGCACGTTCGCCGCCCCTTCATAGCGCGAATTGGGCAGGAGGCGCTCGCGGATCGACTGGTCGAGGGCGGCGTCGATGTTCATCTCGCCCTCATAGGCGAAGTCGGGCTCGCGGGCGTCCAGCATTTCCAGCGCGTCGCGCATCCGGCGGGCGGTGGTTGTGTCCATGTTGCCGAATTGCGACTGGGTGCAAAGCGCGATCTTCGGCGTCAGGCCGAAGCGGCGGACATGGCGGGCGGCGCCGATCACCGTCTCCATGATCTGCTGCGGGCTGGGTTCGGGATGGACATGGGTGTCGGCGATGAAAAGGGGACCGTCCTCCAGGATCATCAGCGACAATGCGGCGACGGGGTGCCGCCCGCCCCGCGCGAGGATCTGGCGGACATAGCCCAGGTGCCAGTTGAACTGGCCGAAGGTGCCGCAGATCATGCTGTCGGCTTCCTCGCGGTGGACCATGATCGCGGCGATGGCGGTGGTGTTGGTGCGCATCACGGCGCGGGCGGTGTCGGGGGTGACGCCGCGGCGGGCCATCAGCTCGTGATAGGTGCCCCAGTAGTCGCGGTAGCGGTGGTCGTTTTCGGGGTTCACCAGGTGGAAGTCGCGGCCGGGCCGGATCGGCAGGCCATAGCGTTCGCAGCGCGCCTCGACCACCTCGGGGCGGCCGATCAGGATCGGAAGGTCGGTCGTCTCCTCCAGCATCGCGTTGGCGGTGCGCAGGACGCGCTCATCCTCGCCCTCGGCAAAGACGATGCGGCGGGTGGCGGTGCGGGCAGCCTCGAACACCGGGCGCATCAACAGGGCGGACTTGAACACCGACCCGTCCAGCTTGCGCTTGTAGGCGTCGAGATCGGCGATCGGGCGGGTGGCGACGCCGGTTTCCATGGCGGCGCGGGCCACGGAACTGGCCACGACCCCGATCAGGCGGGGATCGAAGGGTTTCGGGATCAGGTAGTCCGGGCCGAAGGTCATGGTCTCGCCCCGGTAGGCGGCGGCGGCCTCGGCGCTGGTGGTGGTGCGGGCCAGGGCGGCGATGCCCTCGATGCACGCCAGTTCCATCGCGGCGTTGATCGTGGTGGCACCGACGTCCAGAGCGCCGCGGAAGATGAAGGGGAAACAGAGGACGTTGTTGACCTGGTTCGGGAAATCGCTGCGCCCGGTGGCGATGATCGCGCCGGGGGCAACCTCGCGCGCGTCCGAGGGCAGGATCTCGGGCGAGGGGTTGGCGAGCGCGAAGATGATCGGGTTCGGGGCCATGGCGCGGACCATGTCCTGCGTCAGCACGCCGGGGCCGGAAAGGCCGAGGAACATGTCCGCCCCCGCAATCACCTCGGCCAGGGTGCCCGGCACCGTGCTTTGCGCGAAGGCGGCCTTCTGCTCGGTCATCTGCGCGGTCCGGCCGTGGTAGACGAGGCCCTCCAGGTCGCAAAGCCAGACGTTCTCGCGCTTGACGCCCAGCTTGACCAGCATCTCAAGGCAGGCGATCCCCGCCGCGCCGCCCCCGGTCGAGACGACCCTGATCTCCTCGAACTTCTTGCCCGCGACGAGCATCGCATTGGTCGCCGCCGCGCCGACGACGATGGCGGTGCCGTGCTGGTCGTCGTGGAAGACCGGGATGTTCATCCGCTCGCGGCACAGCTTCTCGACGATGAAGCAGTCGGGGGCCTTGATGTCCTCCAGGTTCACCGCGCCGAAACTGGGCTCCAGCGCGCAGACAATCTCGGCCAGCTTGACCGGGTCGGGCTCGTTCACCTCGATGTCGAAACAGTCGATGTTGGCGAACTTCTTGAACAGGACCGCCTTGCCCTCCATCACCGGCTTCGAGGCCAGCGCGCCGATGTCGCCCAGGCCAAGCACGGCGGTTCCGTTCGTGATCACCGCGACAAGGTTGCCCTTGGCGGTATAGCGGCTGGCGGTGGCTGGATCGGCCTTGATCTCGAGGCAGGCTTCCGCGACGCCGGGCGAATAGGCGCGGGCCAGGTCACGGCCGTTGGCAAGCGGCTTGGTCGCCCGGATCTCCAGTTTTCCGGGCTTCGGGAACTCATGATAGTCCAGCGCCGCCTGGCGTGCGTTGTCGTGCCGTGCCTCGTCCATCAATCCCTCCTGCCGAATGGTTCAACGCTGAACCAGTTTCGGCCGCCTGCCAATCCGGCATTGCTTGAAACCGTTTTCGGGCCTGCTTGCAAATCGCCTGCGACCCACTCACGATGCCGCCATAGCACGGGGAATGCCATGACGGAAACGAGCCACTTTGAAGTCCGGGCCGAAATCCGGCTGCCGACGAAAGAGCTGCGCGACGATCTGCCCTTCTACACGAAGACGCTGGGAATGCGCCTGGACATGATCTTTCCCGCCGACGACCCCGAGGTGGCGGTGTTGTCGGGCCACGGCCTGCGCCTGCGCATCCAGAAGGGCGCGCCCGAGGGGCCGGGGACCCTGCGCATCCTGACCGATGATCCCGGCTTTGCCGGCGGCGCGAAGCTCCTGACCGCCCCGAACGGCACCCGGATCGAGATCGAAGAGCTGAACCCGCCCGTCGTCACACCCGCCACCGAACATGCCTTCGTCGTCCGCCGGCTGGCCGACCAGGCCCCCTGGGTGATCGGGCGCGCGGGGATGGAATATCGCGACCTGATCCCCAGCCGCCTCGGCGGCGCGATGATCGCCAGCCATATCCGGGTCCCGGACGGGCCGGTGCCGGACATGGTACATTTCCACAAGGTCGGCTTCCAGCTGATCTTCTGCGTCGCGGGCTGGGTGGACGTGCTGTACGAGGATCAGGGCGGCACCCGCCGCATCCATGCCGGCGACTGCTTCATCCAGCCGCCCGGCATCCGCCACAGGGTCCTGCACTCCGAAGGCGTCCAGGTGGTCGAGATCGGCGTCCCGGCCGAGCATGTGACCGAGATCGACCACGAGATGACCCTGCCGACGCCGCATCTGCGCCCGGACCGCGAATGGGAGGGGCAGAAGTTCGTGCACGACATCGGCAAGGAGGGGGTGTTCAGGCCCTTCCGCATCCCCGGCTTTCAGGCGCGCGACACCACGATCCATGCGGCGACCAGGGGCGTCGCCTCGGTCATGGTCGCCCGCCCCACCGGCCCGGCCCCGTGGACGGTGCATGACGGCGACATCCTCTTCACCTTCGTGATGTCCGGCGGGATGACGCTGGAGGGCGAGGGGAAAGAGCCCTACCGGCTGGAGCCGGGCGACGCCTTCGTGATTCCGCCCGGCATGGCGACGCGCTACGCCGATCCGACGCCGGACCTGGAACTGCTGGAGGTCACGCTGCCCGGCAATCCGCCGACGCGGCTTGTGGTGCGCTGAACGCGGTCGCTCCCTCGCCGCTTGCCGCTTTCCGACGAGTGCACGAAGTGCTCGAGGAGGTTTCCCCCGCTTGCGGAACACGCAGCTTCGGCACACACTCTGACCGGATGGTCAAGGAGACTGCGATGACGCTTCTGGAAGCGGCGACACGGGTGCGGGAACGGGCCTATGCGCCCTATTCGCGGTTCAAGGTCGGGGCGGCGCTGCGGTCGACCTCGGGCGCGGTGCATGTCGGCTGCAACGTCGAGAACGTGGCCTATCCCGAAGGCACCTGCGCCGAGGCCGGGGCGATCGCCGCGATGATCGCCGCCGGGGACAGCCGCATCGCCGAGGTTCTGGTGATCGCCGACAGCCCCGATCCGGTGCCGCCCTGTGGCGGCTGCCGGCAGAAGATCGCGGAATTCGCGGGGCAGGAGGTGAGGGTCACCCTTTGCACCACCGAGGGCAAGCAGAAGGTGATGACCGTGGCCGACCTCCTTCCCGGCGTCTTCAGCGCCGCGCATATGGGGCGGACATGACTGACGCCCGCACGATCATCGCGACGATCCGCGATGGCGGGCAGCCCCCGGCCGAGGACCTGCGCTGGTTCGCCGCGGGCCTTGCCTCGGGCGCGGTGACGGATGCGCAGGCGGGGGCTTTCGCGATGGCGGTGCTGCTCAAGGGCCTGTCCGAGGCGGGCCGCGTGGCCCTGACCCGCGGGATGCGCGACACCGGCAAGGTCCTGGCCTGGGACCTGCCCGGCCCGGTGGTGGACAAGCATTCCACCGGCGGGATCGGCGATTGCACCTCGTTCCTCCTCGCCCCGGCGCTGGCGGCCTGCGGGGCCTATGTGCCGATGATCTCGGGCCGGGGGCTGGGCCATACCGGGGGCACGCTGGACAAGCTGGAGGCCATCCCCGGCTTTCGGACCGGGCTGGGCGAGGAGGCGCTGCGGGCCCAGATCGACAGCGTGAAATGCGCCATCGTCGCCGCCTCCTCCGACCTCGCCCCGGCGGACAAGCGGCTTTATGCGATCCGCGACATCTCCGGCACGGTGGAGTCCGTCGACCTGATCACCGCCTCGATCCTGTCCAAGAAACTGGCGGCAGGGCTGGAAGCCCTTGTCCTCGATGTCAAATGCGGCTCGGGGGCCTTCATGAAGACGCCGGAACGGGCCGAGGCTCTGGCGCGTTCGCTGGTCGCGACGGCGCAGGGCGCCGGCTGCATGACCACCGCGCTGATCACCGACATGTCGCAACCGCTCGCCACGGCGGCGGGCAATGCGCTGGAGGTGATCGAGGTGATGGAGACGCTGACCGGCACCTCGGTCAACACCGCGCTCTGGGACCTGACCGTGGCCCTGGGCGGCGAGGCCCTGGCGCTGGCGGGCCTGGCCGCCGATCCCAAGGACGGCGAAGGCCGCATCGCCGAGGCGCTGCATTCCGGACAGGCGGCCGAGATCTTCGGGCGGATGGTCGCGGCGCAGGGCGGACCTTCGGATTTCGTCGACCGCTGGCCCGACCGCCTGCCTTCCGCCCCGGTGATGCGCGACGTTCCGGCCCCGGCCGACGGCTATGTCACCGCCATCGACGGCGAGGCGCTGGGCCATGCCGTCGTGCACCTGGGCGGCGGCCGGCTGCGGGAGGGGGACAAGGTGAATCCCTCGGTCGGCCTGTCGGACCTGGTCGGCATCGGCGAGGAGACCGGCGCGGGCGTGCCGCTGGCGATGGTCCATGCCGCCACGGAAGAGGCCGCGCGGGCGGCGGTGCGGGCGGTGCAGGCCGCCTACCGGATCGCCGCGGATCTGCCGGAAGAACCCGCCCTGATCCAGAAGAGGATCGCCTGATGCCGCGCGCCTTCCTGATCGTGCTGGATTCCGCGGGCTGCGGCGGGGCACCCGATGCGGCGGCCTTCGGGGACGAGGGCGCGAACACCTTGGGCCATATCGCCCAGGCCTGTGCCGCAGGCCGGGCCGAGGTGGGGCGCGAGGGGCCCCTCCGGATGCCGAACCTCGACCGTCTCGGCCTTGGCGCGGCGATCCGGCTGGCCTCGGGCGCCGCCACGCCGGGGCTTTCGGCTGTGCCCGAGGGGCTTTGGGGCGCGGCGACGGAGGTGTCCAAGGGCAAGGACACCCCCTCCGGTCATTGGGAACTCGCGGGGGTGCCGGTGCCATGGGACTGGACCTATTTCCCCGATACCGTCCCCGCCTTTCCCGAGGATCTGGTGGCCGAGGTCTGCCGTCTGGCCGGGACCGAGGGCATCCTTGGCAACTGCCACGCCTCGGGCGTGCCGATCATTGCCGAGCATTGCGAAGAGCACCTGCGCACCGGCTGGCCGATCTGCTACACCAGCGCCGACAGCGTCTTCCAGATCGCCGCGCATGAAGAGTCCTTCGGGCTTGAGCGGCTCTTGAAGCTTTGCCACGACCTTGCGCCCAGCCTGCATGCCCGCAAGGTCGGCCGGGTGATCGCACGGCCCTTTACCGGCTCGTGCGGCGATTTCCGGCGGACGTCGAACCGCAAGGACTTCGCCATCGAACCGCCGGCGCCCACGCTGCTGGACTGGGTGGCCGAGGCCGGACGGGCAACGCATGCGGTGGGCAAGATCGGCGACATCTTCTCGATGCGGGGCGTCGGAAAGCTGTGGAAGGGCAAAAGCGACCTTGATCTTTTCGAACATCTTCTCCGCCTTGGGGACGAGGCGGAAGATGGATCCTTGACCTTTGCGAACTTTGTCGAGTTCGACACGCTGTATGGCCATCCCCGCGACGTCTCGGGCTATGCCCGCGCCCTGGAATGGTTCGACGCGGGCCTTCCCCGGTTCTTCGCCCATCTGCGCCCCGGAGACCTGGCGATCTTCACCGCCGACCACGGCAACGACCCGACCTGGCGCGGCACCGAACACACGCGAGAGCGGGTGCCGGTGGTGGGCTGGGGTGGCGGGGCGCGGGAGGCGGGCCTTTGCGGCTTCGTCGACGTCGGCGCGAGTGTCGCGGCGCATCTGGGGGTGCCATCGCGGGGGCCGGGACGGAGTTTCCTGTGACCTGCCCCCTGATGAAGGCCGGCGCCGCCGCCCCCGCGCCCTCGGTTGCATGACCCAGAGGCGCACCCGGAATATTCTGGCCAAGAGGAAGGAGAGGCGTTTCGTGAGCGGATTGCCCAAGGTCGAACTGCATCTGCATCTGGAGGGCGCGGCGCCGCCGGCCTTCATCAGGGGGCTGGCGAAGGAAAAGCATCTGGACATATCCGGGATCTTCGACGGGCGCGGGAACTATCGCTATCGGGACTTCTGGGACTTCCTGAAGGTCTATGAAGCGGCGACCTCCGCCTTGCAGACGCCGGGGGATTACCAGCGCCTGACGCTGGCCGTGCTGGAGGAATCGGCGGCCAGTAGCGTGGTCTATTCCGAGACCTTCCTGTCGCCGGATTTCTGCGGCGGACGCGATCTGGGGGCCTGGCGCGAATATCTGCATGCGATGCAGGAGGCCGCCGACCAGGCCGAGCGGCAGATGGGCATCGCCCTGCGCGGCATCGTCACCTGCATCCGGCATTTCGGCCCCGAGAAGGCGCGGGAGACCGCCCGTTGCGCAGCCGAGACGGCGGGCGACTGGATCGTCGGCTTCGGCATCGCGGGGGACGAGAAGATCGGCGCGCCCAGGGATTTCCGCTGGGCCTTCGATTGCGCGCGCGAGGCGGGGCTGCGGCTGACCGCCCATGCCGGGGAATGGGGCGGGCCGGAGAGCGTGCGGGCGGCGCTGCACGATCTGGAGGTGGAGCGGATCGGCCATGGCGTCCGCGCGATCGAGGATCTGGCGCTGGTGGACGAGTTGGCCGAACGCGGCACGGTGCTGGAGGTCTGTCCCGGCTCGAACGTCGCGTTGGGCATCTACAAGGGCTTCCGCGACCATCCGGTTGCCGAACTGGACCGGCGCGGCGTCAAGGTCACGATCTCGACCGACGATCCGCCCTTCTTCCACACCACCATGGCGCGGGAATACGAGGAACTCCACCGCGCCTTCGACTGGGACGAGGGGCAATTCCGGAAGATCGCGCGCCAGTCGCTTGACGCGGCCTTCTGCGATGCCGATACCAAGGCGAAGATCGCGAAAAAGCTGGAGGCCTGAATGCTGGATCACCTGACCGTCGTGTCGCACCCCCTGGTCCAGCACAAGCTGAGCCTGATGCGCGAGAAGGACACCTCGACCGCCTCGTTCCGCAAGCTGCTGCGCGAGATCAGCCTGCTTCTGGCCTATGAGGTCACGCGCGAACTGCCGATGACCACCCGGCGGATCGAGACCCCGCTGGAGGAGATGGACGCCCCGGTGATCGAGGGCAAGAAACTGGCTCTCGTCAGCATCCTGCGGGCGGGGAACGGGCTTCTGGACGGGATCCTGGAACTGATTCCGGCGGCGCGGGTCGGGTTCATCGGCCTTTACCGCGACCCCGAGACGCTGCAGCCGGTGCAATACTACTGCAAGCTGCCCGAGAAGATGGAGGACCGGATCGCCATCGTCGTCGATCCGATGCTGGCCACCGGGAATTCCAGCGCCGCTGCGATTTCGCTCTTGAAGAAGGCGGGGGCAAAGCAGATCCGCTTCCTCTGCCTGCTGGCCGCGCCGGAAGGGGTCGCCCGGATGAAGGAGGCGCATCCGGACGTGCCGATCGTCACCGCGGCGGTGGACAGCCATCTGAACGACCACGGCTATATCGTGCCGGGCCTCGGCGATGCCGGCGACCGGATGTTCGGGACCAAGTGATGCGGGCGGCGCTGCTGATGCTGGCGCTTGCCGCCCCGGCCCTGGCCGGAGAGCCGATCCGTCCGGCCGAGCTGCCGCCAAAGGGCTATGCCGGGCAGCAATATGTCGACAGCAAGGGCTGCATCTTCATCCGGGCGGGTGCGCCGGGGCAGGTGCTCTGGCTTCCCCGCGTCACGCGGCAGGGGCAGCCGCTTTGCGGCAACCCGCCCTCGGGCAGGACCGGATCCGGCAAACCCTAGGCGCTGCAGATGCCTTGCAGGGCGACCCAGGATTCGTCGGGGATCAGCGGCGAGGGGGCGAGACCCTTGTAGGGGTCGTTCTCCACCAGGCCGCCCGTAGCCGACCCGTCGGGATCCACCGCCACCGCATAGGGCGAGGCCGGGATCTGCGCGGTCTCGAAGGCGGCGAGGGCGGCGCTGTCGGCCAGCGGCACCGGGGGCTGGCGCAAGGCGGCCTCGCCATAGCCCGCCAGTGCCGCATCCGGCAGTTCCGCCGTGGTGAGAAGCTGGAAGGTCGCGCGCAGGCCGGCATGTTCCAGAAGCGGCAGCATCGGGTCGGAAGACTTCGAGCGCAACCGCTCCATCAGGGCGGCCCCGGCGACGGCCTCGGGTCCGTTCGACTGCTCGATCAGGCGGCGGGGCAGGACGATCACGTCGCCGGGCAGGTGCAGCGGCGTGTCCACGCCTTCGGGCAGGACATAGAGGATCGGGGTATCGACCGGGCCGAACACCCGCTCGGACAGCCCGGCCAGCGCCTGCAGTCCCAACTGGTTGTCGCAGGGCGCGCCCGTCACCCGGACCAGGTCGTCCAGCACGCGCTGGCCGATCTCGGCCCGTTGCGCCGGCGGCACGACCGAGGCGGTGTGCCGCACCAGCGCGCCAGGCAACCAGAACAGCGCCAGCGCCACCACCGCCGCCACCGTCCCCCCCAGCATCAGCCCGCGCAACCGGCCGGGACGCGGGATCGCCGCCTTCACCGCGGCCCGCACCGCTTCCAGCGCGGCGATCATGTCGGGCTCGTCCAGCTCCAGGCTTTCGGTCGATTCCAGACCCGGCGCGAAAACCGGCGGATCCTCGCCGCGATTGATCCGTTCGACCGCCGGAAGGGACCAATGGCTCAGCGCCTCGCCGCTTTTCGGATCGGAGAGGATCAGCGTCGCCTCGCCGAAGCGGACGAGGACCTCGCGGCGCTGGTCTTGCGGGTTCTCGCGCCACAGGCCCGAGCATTCCAGCCTCTGATACTTCTTCAGCGCCGTCATCGGGCCCCGGTCTCTGCCTGTTTCGCGCGACCTTACCGCCTGCCGCCGTGCTTCACAATGCTGGCCCTTCCGCGACCCGAAGCGGGCGCCGGGCGTCGCGATCAGGCGGGCAGAGGGCGGCCGGACGGGGCAAACCGGCAAAGGCAGAACGGATGGCAAGAATGAGCGATACCCCGAACCGGACCCTGGCCGCGCTTGGCGCCGTGCTGATCTATGCGGTGGTCATCGCCTTTACCGACAATTACGTCCGCGTCATCGCCCGCGATGGCGGGCTGTGGCAGTTCCATGCCACCCGGACGGCGATGGCCTTCGCGATCCTTGCCGTCCTGGCGGTGCCGCTTGGCCTGCGCCTGCGGCCCCGGCGCCTTGGCCGGGTGCTGGCGCGGTCGGTGATCCACGGCTCGGCCATGGTGATCTATTTCGGTGCGCTGGCCTTCCTGCCGGTGGCCCAGGTCGCGGCAGGGTTGTTCACCGCGCCGATCTTCGTCCTGCTGATCCAGCGGTTCGCCTATGACCAGTCGATCTCGGCGCTGCAGGTCCTGGCGGTGCTGGTGGGCTTTGGCGGCGTGGTCATGGTCCTGGGCCCCGAGGCGCTGTCGGGCGCCACTTTCGCCGCGCTGCTGCCGGTGATCTCGGGCGCGCTTTATGCGCTGGGCAATATCGCCACGCGGGAATGGTGCAGGGGCGAAAGCGCCGAGGTGCTGGTCGCGGGCTTCTTCGCGATGCTGGGCGTCTTCGGCCTGATCGGCATGGCCGTGCTGGCCCTGTTTCCCCTGCCGGTGCCCGAGGGGGCCGAGGGCTTTCTCCAGCGCGGGCCGGTCTGGCCGACGGGCAGCTTCCTCTGGTGGACCTTCGTTCAGGCCACGGGCTCGCTTCTGGGGGTGGGGATGATCGTGCGGGCCTACCAGATCGCCGATGCCTCGAAGGTCGCGGTCTTCGAATATGTCATCCTGCCGGCCTCGGCCGCCTGGGGCTTCGTGATCTGGGGCGAGGTGCTGAGCTGGCTTGCCGTCGCCGGAATGTCGCTGATCGCGCTGGCCGGGGTGCTGATCGCGCGGCCCTCCAGGGCTCAGTCGTCCACCGCCTCGCGCCAGTGGCGGCGGCAGAGCGAGACATAGGTCTCGTTCCCGCCGATCACCACCTGCTCGCCTTCCTTCAGCGCGCGCCCGTCGGGGCCGCGGCGGATGACCATGGTGGCCTTCTTGCCGCAACGGCAGATCGTGCGCACCTCGCGCATCTCGTCGGCCCAGGCCAGCAGCGCGGCCGAGCCGGGAAAGAGATTGCCCTGGAAATCGACGCGCAGCCCGTAGCACATCACCGGCACGCCCAGGTCGTCGACCGCGCGGGCCAGTTGCCAGACCTGCGCCTTGGTCAGGAACTGCGCCTCGTCGATGAAGACGCAGGCGACCGGCCCTTGCGCAAGGCGCGTCTGCAGCTTGGCGAACAGGTCCTCGCCGGGCGCGAAGGTATCCGCGGGCTCGCCGATGCCGATGCGGCTGGCGATGCGGCCCTCGCCGGCGCGGTTGTCGAACTGCGCCGTGATCAGATAGGTCTGCATCCCGCCTTCGCGGTAGTTGTGCGAGGCCTGCAGGAGCGAGGTCGATTTCCCCGCATTCATCGTCGAGTAGTGGAAATAGAGCTTGGCCATGATGCGACTGCCCCTAGCCCATTGCCGGACCCGGCCGCAAGGCAGGTCGGCAATGGGCTTCATCGACAAACCTGGGCGGGGCGTGGCGGCCCGATACCGGCAACCTCGACACTCGTCACGGAAGGGCCCGCCACACACTGGCGGGTCTTCGTGCCCCCACCGGAGGCAGCGGACCCCCACCCTCAACCGATGCTGGGGACATCGGCCACTCGTGATCGCGCCGGCAACCTGCCGACGCACGGTTATTCATGGCAAAAGATTGCCAGCGGGTTAACGGGAAATGCTTTGCCCCAGCAGATATGCGGCGATCGGCAGATCGGCCGCGCGCTCAGCCCGGCCGCCGGTTGCCCTGGCCGCCGCCTGCGCTGCGCCGGGGCGCGAAGCTGCCGCCGGCGGGCTTGCCGCCCTGCGGCCTTTGCGATGCCTGCGGTTTCGCGCCGCCCGCCCGCTTTGCCCCCGGCGCCGGCGGTTTCGACCCCGGCTTCTGCCCGCCCGGCCGTCCCGGCCGCTGGCCCCGGTTCTGCCCCGGCTTCGGCGCCGCCGCGACCACATCCGCCGCCCAGGGCGCGCCGCCGATCACCGGGATCGGCTTCTTCATCACCTTCTCGATCGCCTGCAACTCGCCCATCTCGGCCGGAGAGCAGAAGGCCACCGCCGTCCCCTCGGCCCCGGCCCGCGCGGTGCGACCGATGCGGTGGACATAGTTCTCGGGGACGTTCGGCAGGTCGTAGTTATAGACATGCCGGACCGTGGGAATGTCGATCCCCCGCGCGGCGACATCGGTCGCGACCAGCACGTCCAGCTCGCCGCTGCGGAACTCGGTCAGGGTCCGGTCGCG
>NZ_JAYRUJ010000025.1:0-45583 GCF_041919135.1 Tabrizicola sp.
ACGTCTGAAGGACTGGCGCAGGGTCGCGACCCGCTACGATAGATGCCCAAAAGTCTTCCTCTCCGCCGTCGCACTCGCCGCAACCGTCATGTTCTGGCTATGATCCGAGAACGAGTCCTGACCCTACGTCCATCCTGAAACGCTTCTATTATGTTCAACAGATCAGAAAAGGACGTTGGGACTTGCTCAGATACTGGAGGCAAATCTTACACTCCGACAGTTGCCACTTGGTTTCCTTGTTCATCATCTGTGGGAACCTTGCCGTAGCTGAAAAGAAAGGACAACCCCTCACAGCCTCCCCAACCGCTCCGTCAAGAGCCGGTAGAACCCCTCCCGGTCCACTCCCCCCATGAACAGCGCATTCGGCTCCCTCGAAGTCACCCGCCACCAGTCGGCGACGGTCATGCCGAGGGTCAACTCGCTTGACGTCTCGATCTCCACGTTGATGTGGCGGCCGGTGAAGAGGGCGGGCTCCAGCAGGTAGGCGATCACGCAGGGGTCGTGCAGGGGGGCGCCTTCGCTGCCGTATTTCGCGGTGTCGAAGCGTTCGAAGAAATCGGTCCAGCTGGCGACGGCCCGGCCGACGGGGGTGCCGAGGGCGCGCATCCCCTCGACCCAGGCGCGGGAGGTCAGGGCCTTGTGGGTGACGTCGAGCGGCATCACCACCAGCGGCACGCCGGATTTGAACACGATGTCAGCGGCTTCCGGGTCGACGTAGATGTTGAACTCGGCCGCCGGGGTGATGTTGCCGCCCTCGAAACAGCCGCCGCCCATCAGGACGATCTCGGCGACTTTCGGGACGATGTCGGGGGCGCGCTGGAAGGCGGTGGCGATGTTGGTGAGCGGGCCGAGGGGGCAGAGGGTGATGCTGCCGGAAGGGTGGTCGCGCAGCGTGTCGATCAGGTAGTCGACGGCGTGTTCGGGCTGCAGGGGATGGGTGGGGTCGGGCAGGGGGATGCCATCGAGGCCGGTCTTGCCATGGACATGCTCGGCGGTGACGAGCTTGCGGGTGAGGGGGGCGTCGCAGCCGGCGTAGACCGGGGTGTCGCGGCGGGCAAGCTCGACGATGACCCGCGCGTTCTTCTGGGTGAGGGGGAGCGGCACGTTGCCCGCGACGGCGGTCAGCGCCAGGACCTCCAGCTCGGGCGAGGCCAGGGCGAGGAGGATGGCGACGGCGTCGTCCTGGCCGGGGTCGGTGTCGATGATGATCTTGCGGGGCATGGGCGTCTCCTTCGGGCGGAAGGTGACGCGGGCCGGGGCTATTTGTCCAGAGGGGTGCGCGAGGGGACGCGCACCCCGGGGCCGGGATCAGCCGTCGAAGTTCACCGTCTCCATGATCTTCACCGCGGCCGGGCGGGCGGCGGCGATGTCGGAGAGCGGCGTGCTGTCGGGGGTGAAGTCGCCCCAGCCTTTCACGAGTTCGGAACGCTCGACGCCGGGCTTGACCGGGAATTCGTAGTTCGTCTCGGCGTAGATCTTCTGCGCCTCGTCCGAGGTGAGCCATTCCATGAACTTCAGCGCGTTTTCCTTGTTCGGCGCGGATTTGGTCATCGCGACGCCCGAGATGTTCAGATGCGTGCCGCCGTTCTCGAAGGTCGGGAAGACGATGGTGACGGCCTCGGCCGCGGGGGCCTGTTCGGGGTCGGCGAGCATCTGGCCGATGTAATAGGTGTTGCCGATGGCGATGTCGCATTCGCCGGCCGCGATGGCCTTGACCTGGTCGCGGTCGCCGCCCTCGGGCTTGCGGGCGAGGTTGGCCTTGAGGCCCTCGGCCCATTTCGTCGCTTCTTCCTCGCCATGATGGACGATCACGGCGCCGAGGAGGGCGATGTTGTAGTCCGACAGGCCCGAGCGAGAGCAGATCCGGCCCTTCCACTTGTCCGAGGCCAGGTCCTCGTAGGTGGTGACTTCGCCGGGCTGCACGCGGTCCTTGGCGGCATAGACGATGCGGGCGCGGGAGGTGAGGCCGAACCACAGGTCGTTCGGGTCGCGCAGGGTCTCGGGGATGTTGGCCTCGAGCACGTCGGACTGGACGGGTTGCAGCACGCCGGCCTCGGCGATCTGGAGGAGGCGGGCGATGTCCACGGTCAGCACCAGATCGGCGGGGGAGCGGTCGCCCTCGGCCACCAGGCGCTCGGCCATGCCCTTGTCGACGAAGGCCACGTTGACGGCGATCCCGGTCTCGGCGGTGAAGGCGTCGACGAGGGGCTGGATCAGCTCGGGCTGGCGGTGGGAGTAGACGTTGATCTCTTGCGCGAGGGCCGGGACGGAGCAGGCGAGAAGGGCGAGGGTCGAGAGGCGCAGCATTGGCTGACTCCTTTAGTCGGGTTTCCGCCGGGGGTTAAATCCGACTCTTTTACTCTGGTCAAGGGGAGACTGACGGCGGCGGTTGCCGAAGGGCAACCCGTTGCCGGAAATCGCCCCTTGCGGCTTGATCGCGGCCGCAGGAGCGGACATATGGACCGGGCGAGGCAACGTCCTCCCCCTTGTCGAAGGGCATGAGACCGGGACGGCCCGGCGCCTTTGGAGCGAAAGGGGTGCCGGGATGGCCTGGGTCACGTTGCTGCTTGCCGGAATTTTCGAGATCGTCTGGGCCTATGCGATGAAGGCCTCGGAGGGGTTCACGCGGCCCTGGCCGACGGCGGTCATGGCGGTCACGATGCTGTTGAGCTTCGTGCTTCTGGCCCATGCGATGCGGGTGCTGCCGCTGGGAACGGCCTATGCGATCTGGACCGGGATCGGGGCGCTGGGGTCGTTCATGGTCGGGCTTCTGGTGCTGGGAGAGCCCGCGACGGCGTTGCGGATGGTGGCTGCGGGGCTGATCCTGTCGGGGATCGTGCTGTTGAAGGTGGCGAGTTGAGGGGATGAGTCGGGCTGAAGCCCGACCTACGGCGCTTTTTCCTCGGCCTTGGCGCGGTTCCAGAGCGCGTCCATTTCGTCCAGGTCGCTGTCGGCCGGGGCCTTGCCGGCTTCGGCGAGCCAATCCTCGATCCGGGCGAAGCGGCGGGTGAATTTCGCGTTGGCGGCGCGCAGGGCGGCCTCGGGGTCGACCTTCAGATGGCGGGCGAGGTTGGCCATGACGAAGAGGAGATCGCCGATCTCCCCGGTCAGTTCGGCATGGGAGAGGCTGTCGCGGGCCTCGGTGACCTCGCGCGCTTCCTCGACCAGCTTGTCCAGCACCTGATCGGTGGAGGGCCAGTCGAAACCGACGCGGGCGGCGCGGTTCTGGAGCTTGAGCGCACGGGTCAGGGCGGGAAGCGAGGCCGCGATGCCGTCGAGGGTGCGCATGGCGCCGCGTTCGCGCGCCTTCTGCGCCTCCCAGTCCCTTGTCTGCTGCTCGGCGGTCTTGTCGCGCGAGTCGGCGCCGAAGACATGCGGATGGCGGGCGATCATCTTGTCGCAGATCGCGGCGACGACATCGGGGAAGGCGAAATGCCCGGCCTCGGCGGCCATTTGCGAATGGTAGACGGTCTGGAAGAGGAGATCGCCAAGCTCGCCCTTCAGCTCGTGCCAGGCTTGCCGCTCGATCGCGTCGGCGACCTCATGCGCTTCTTCCAGCGTATAGGGGGCGATGGAGGCGAAGTCCTGCTCGATGTCCCAGGGGCAGCCGGTCCGCGGGTCGCGCAGGGCGGCCATGATCGCGAGCAGGCGGTCGATGCCGGCGGGAGGAAGGTCGGAGGGAAGGGGCATGGGGCCTCGCGTGGTTGCGGGGGCACCCTAGGATGGGCGCGGGGGCAATGGTAGCCCCCGCGCCAGAGATGCGGAGCAAGCGCGATGAGGGTCGCGAAAGTTCCGGTCGGGGCCTCGGGAGGCCCGGAAATGCGGGAGTGAAACCGGGGGGTGATCAGGTATCGCCGCCGTCTTCTCTGGATTGAGCGATGGGCTTGGGGGCAAGAGCTTGCCGTTCGACGCGCAGTCATGTGCATTGCGGTCGGCCCTGTTTTACGATTTGATCAAAGGCCGACCCACATTGCCGCAAGGACCCGACCATGCCCGTTCTGAACCGTATCGCCTCTTACGCCGAGGACATGAAGGGCTGGCGGCGGCATCTGCACATGCATCCCGAACTGGCCTTCGACTGCCGGGAGACGGCGGCCTTCATCGTCGCGCGGCTGCGCGAGATCGGGGTGGACGAGATCCACGAGGGGATCGCGCAGACCGGGATCGTGGCCCTGATCCGGGGGCGGGCCGAGGGGCCGGTGATCGGCCTGCGCGCCGATATGGACGCATTGCCGATCGAGGAACTGACCGGGGCCCCGCATGCCTCGACGGTGAAGGGGCGGATGCATGCCTGCGGCCATGACGGGCATGTGACGATGCTTTTGGGCGCGGCGAAATACCTGGCCGAGACGCGGAATTTCGCAGGGACGGTGGCGCTGCTGTTCCAGCCGGCCGAGGAGGATGGCGGCGGCGGGCAGGTCATGGTGCAGGAGGGCGTGATGGACCGTTTCGGCATCGGCCAGGTCTATGGCATCCACAACGCGCCGAACGTGCCCTTCGGGCATTTCACCACCACTCCCGGCCCGCTGATGGCCAGCGTGGACACGGCCTTCGTCTATATCACCGGCCGGGGCGGGCATGGCGCCACGCCGCATGAGACGGTGGACCCGGTGGTCGCGGTGGTGGGCATGGTGCAGGCGATCCAGACGATCATCCCGCGCAACGTCTATGCGCTGGACGAGGCGGTGATCTCGGTCACGCAGATCCACACCGGGACTGCCAGCAACATCATCCCCGAGGAGGCGATGTTCTGCGCCACGATCCGCTGCTTCAAGCCGGACGTGCGGGCGCTGTTGAAGAAACGCTTCTACGAGATCGTCGAGGGCCATGCGGCGGCCTATGGCGTCAGCGCCCGGATCGACTATGACTGGGGCTATCCGGCGACGATCAACCACGAGGACGAGACCGATTTCGCCGCCGGGGTCGCGCGCGAGGTGGTGGGGCCGGAGGCCGTGGACGCCCGGGCCAACCGCGAGATGGGGTCGGAGGATTTCTCCTACATGCTGGAGGCGCGGCCGGGGGCCTATCTGTTCCTGGGCACCGGGCCGGGGGCGGGGCTGCACCACGCGGCCTATGACTTCAACGACGAGGTGTCGCCGGTCGGGGCAAGCTTCTTCGCGCGGCTGGTCGAGAAGGCTCAGCCCCTGGGCTGACGGACCAGCGGGATCAGCCCGAAGCCGACCTGCCCCGCAAGGCCTAGCATGCCGGGCGGGGTGGCCATGGCGGCGAGGAACTGGCCGGGGGTCTGGCCGAAGACGAGCGCGGTGGCGAGTTCCAGGAGCATCAGGAGCGTGAAGGCGATGAGGCCGAGGCCCGCGCGGCGGGTGTCGGGCCAGCGGGCCAGGACCCGGCCCGCGACGGCCCAGGATAGGGCGAGGACCAGCGGAAGTTCCAGCGCGACGGCCGGAAGCGGGCCGAGTTGCGGGGCGACGAGGCTCACGCGCAGCGCCCCGAGGACGAAAGCCACGGCAAAGACCGGCAGGACATAGGCAAGGGCGGCCTTGACGGTCGGGGGCATCTTGCGCCTCTCTGGAGTGGCTTGGGTTCCGTCCTTGCCATGAAAGGTGCCGCCCGTGAAAGTCCTTGCCCTGCTTCCCCTGCTTCTGGTCGGCCCGGCGCTGGCCGACGATTACATCGGTTTCCAGTCCCCCACCGGCAACATCCATTGCGCGATCTACCGTTTCGACGGCAGGACCGAGGCGCAGTGCGATTTGCGCTCCTATGTGCCGAGCTATACGAAGCGCCCGGCGGGGTGCGAGCAGGACTGGGGGATGGCTTTCGGCGTCGGCGCTGCCGGCAAGGGGGAACTCCTTTGCGTCGGCGACACGGTGCAGGACCCCGGCAATCCGGTGCTGCCCTATGGCGAGGCGGTGTCGCTGGGCGGGATCTCCTGCGTCTCGGCGAAGACGGGGATGACCTGCACCAACCGCGAGGGGCACGGGTTCAGCGTGGCGAAGGCGAAGCAGCGGATCTTCTAGACCGGCGCGGGCGCCTCGGCCCGCATGGTTCCTGAGCCGATGGCGAAACCGACGGCATATCCCGCGAGGATGCTTGCGCCGGGGGCGATTCGGGCCGCCGAATGGGGCGGTTCAACCTTTGGACGCCCGGTCGGCTCCGACCCCAACCTTTGGAACGACGCGGCGCTGGCCCGGATTTGATCAAACTGCTAGGCTGGTGTTGTTCCTCAACTGCATCATTGCCTGAAAAGGAGATCCGACATGACCGCCCCGATGGCCCTGGCACGGCCCGGCCCGCATGATCTTTGGGAGATGGACCGCCGGCATCTTCTGCATCCCTGGACGAATTTCGGCCCCTTCGAGCGGGAGGGGTCGCTGGTCATCAGCCGGGGCGAGGGCTGTTATCTCTGGGATGCCGAGGGGCGGCGCTATTTCGATGCCGTGGGGGGCATGTGGTGCACGAACGTGGGCCTCGGCCGGCGCGAGATGGCGGTGGCCATGGCCGAGCAGGCCGAACGGCTGGCATTCTCGAACACCTTCGTCGACGTGACGAATGACCCCTCGGCCCGGCTGGCGGCACGGCTGGCGGAGCTGGCGCCGGGCGACCTGAACCGGGTGCATTTCACCACAGGCGGCTCGACCGCGGTGGATACGGCGGTGCGGATGGTCTGGTACTGGCAGACCTGCATGGGCCGGCCGGAGAAGACCGGCATCGTGGCGCGGGACCACAGCTATCACGGTTCGACCTACCTGTCGCAGTCGGTGGGCAAGCGGCCGGGCGACCGGGTGGCCGAGTTCCGCTACAAGGAAACCGGAATCCACCACCTGAGCGCGCCGAACCCCTATCGGCGGCCCGAGGGGATGAGCGAGGCGCAGTTCTGCGACGCGCTGGTGGCCGAGTTCGAGGCGCTGATCCTGCGGGTCGGGGCCGACCGGATCGGCGGCTTCATCGCCGAGCCGATTCAGGCGAGCGGCGGGGTGATCGTGCCGCCCCAGGGCTATCTGCGCCGGATGTGGGAGGTCTGCCGGCGCCACGACATCCTGTTCATCGCCGACGAGGTGGTAACGGCCTTCGGGCGGCTGGGGCACTGGTTTGCCTCGGAGGCCGAGTTCGGCGTGGTGCCGGACATGATCACCTGCGCCAAGGGGCTGACCTCGGGCTATGTGCCGCTGGGGGCGGTGATCTTCAGCGACCGGATCTGGCAGGCGATGGCGGCGAATGGCGAGCGGTGGTTCACCAGCGGTTTCACTTATTCGGGGCATCCGGTGTCCTGTGCGGTGGGGCTGAAGAACCTTGAGATCATCGAGCGCGAGGGCTTGCTGGAAAACGCGGCGCGGGTCGGGGATTATTTCCTGGAGCGGCTGCAGGCGCTGGAGGCGCTGCCGCTGGTCGGGCAGGTGCGCGGGCGGCGGCTGATGGTCTGCGTCGAGAACGTGGCCGACAAGGCGACCAAGGCGCCCTTGCCGGACGGGGTGAACGAATCCAAGCGCATCTCGGACGCGGCCGAGGCGATGGGGATGATGGTGCGGCCGCTGGGCCATCTGAACGTGATGTCCCCGGCGCTGACCATCACCGAGGCCGAGGTGGATTTCGTCGCCGAGACGCTGGAGCGCGCGATCCGGCAGGTGACCGACGAGCTGGTGCGCGAGGGACACCGCATCGGGTGAGGCGCCGGAGTGGCGAAAGTTCCGGCGCGATTTCTTCAAGGAAATCGCCCCCGGCTTGACAAGCGGGCGGGGCAGGGGTTTCCTGCCCGCCCGGATCCGCGCGTCTCCGATGAACGACTGCGCCGACAGAGCCGAGATTTCCATGGCACTAGAAGACGCGAAGACGCAGGTCGATACTGCGTTCACCCGGAGCGACCGCCGGGGCCTTTCCTATGAGAATGCCTTCGGCGGCGCGACGAGCTTCCTGCGGCGGAGCTATACCAAGGACCTGACCGGGGTCGATCTGGCGATCACCGGCGTGCCCTTCGACCAGGCGGTGACGCATCGCGCGGGCACCCGCTTTGGCCCGCGGGCGATCCGCGAGGCCTCGACGCTGCAACCCTATGACCCGCCCTATGGCTGGCCGACCAATCCGCTGGAGGAGATGACGGTCATCGACTACGGCGACCTGGCCTTCGATTACGCGAAGGTCGCGGATTTCCCCGAGACGCTGACGGCCCATATCCGCACGATCCTGGCCGCCGGGGCGGGGACGGTGGTGCTGGGGGGCGACCATTACATCACCTATCCGATCCTGAAGGCCTATGCCGAAAAGTTCGGGCCGCTGGGCGTGATCCATTTCGACGCGCATTCCGACCTCTGGCCGGATGACGACCTGACGCGGATCGACCATGGCACCATGCTGTACAAGGCGGTGAAGACTGGCCTCGTGGACCCGAAACGCTCGGTCCAGATCGGCATCCGCACCACGACCGAGGATTATCTGGGCGTCCATGTCATCGACGCGCGCGAGGTGCATGAGAAGGGCGTGGCGGCGGCGGTGGCGAAGGCGAAGGATATCGTCGGCGACGGGGCGACCTATGTGACCTTCGACATCGACTGCCTCGACCCCTCGGCCGCGCCGGGGACGGGGACGCCGGTCTGGGGCGGGTTGCATTCCTGGCAGGCGGCGGCCTGTCTGCGCGATCTTGCCGGGATCAACATGGTCGGCGGCGATGTGGTCGAGGTCTCGCCGCCCTATGACACCACCGGGGCCACGGCGATCGCCGGGGCGCATGTCGCCTATGAGCTGATCTGCCTCTATCACTGGGCGCGGACGCAGCGGTGATGCGCTGGCGGCTGGCGGCCGGGCTGGTTCTGGCTGCCGTCGCGGGGGTCGGCGCCTATGTGCGCCTTGCGCCCTCGGACCCCGCGCGCTGGCATGTGGCGCCGGAGGCCGCAGGCCCCTGGGGCGAGGTCACGGCGGGCGAGGGCTGGGCGAGCCTGCGCCTGCCGCCCGGACGGGGCGAGCCCCGCGCGCTGCTGGCACGGCTTGATGCCGTGGCTCTGGCCACCCCGCGCACCCTCCGGCTGGCAGGGTCCGTCGCCGAAGGGCGGATCACCTGGGTCACCCGCTCGGCGCTCTGGGGTTTTCCGGACTATACCACCGCCGAGGCGCGGGCGGACGGGCTTTACCTGCGGGCGCGACTGCGCTTCGGGCGGGGCGACATGGGGGTGAATGCGGCGCGGCTGAAGGATTGGCTTTCCCGGCTCTAGCCTTTCATGCGGGCGAGAATGTCCTGCGGGGGTCCGGGGGTGAGGCCTCTGGGGCCCGCCGCCCCTTGACCGGCCGGGCCATTCGCGCCAAACCCGCACCCCATGGTTCCCTTGGACAAACTCGCCCAGATCGCCGAACGCTTCGAGTATCTCGAGGCGCAGCTGAACGCCGGCGCCGCGCCCGGAGAAATCGCGCGGATCAGCCGCGAATATACCGATCTCAAGCCGGTGGTGGAGGAAATCCACGCCTATCGCCAGTCGCTGGACGATCTGGCCGAGGCCGAGGCGATGCTCTCCGACCCCGAGATGAAGGCGCTGGCCGAGGAGGAACTGCCCCGGCTCAAGGCCCGCATCCCGGAGATGGAGCAGGCGCTGCGGCTGGCGCTGCTGCCCAAGGACGCGGCGGATGCGCGGCCGGCGATCATCGAGATCAGGCCGGGGACGGGGGGCGACGAGGCGGCGCTGTTCGCGGGCGACCTGGCGCGGATGTACCAGCGGCACGCGGAAAGGATGGGCTGGCGCTGGGAGGTGCTGGAGGAGCAGGCCTCGGACCTGGGCGGGCTGAAGGAACTGGTGGCGCTGATCTCGGGCGAGGGGGTCTTTGCCCGGCTGAAATATGAATCGGGCGTGCATAGGGTGCAGCGGGTGCCCGAGACCGAGGCGCAGGGGCGCATCCATACCTCGGCCGCGACGGTGGCGGTGCTGCCCGAGGCGGAGGAGGTCGATATCGACATCCCCGCCAGCGACATCCGGATCGACACGATGCGCTCCAGCGGTGCGGGCGGGCAGCATGTGAACACCACCGACTCGGCGGTCCGGATCACGCACCTGCCCAGCGGCATCGTGGTCACGTCGTCGGAGAAGTCGCAGCACCGCAACCGCGAGATCGCGATGCAGGTGCTGCGCTCGCGGCTGTACGAGGCGGAGCGGGAACGGCTGCATTCCGAACGCGCGGCGGACCGGAAATCGCAGGTGGGGTCGGGGGATCGCAGCGAGCGGATCCGCACCTACAACTTCCCGCAAGGAAGGATGACCGACCACCGGATCAACCTGACGCTTTACGCCCTGCCGCAGATCATGGCGGGCGACCTGACCGAGGTGATCGACGCGCTGGTCGCGCATGACCAGGCCGGCCGGCTGGCGGAGATGGAGGGGTGACGGCCGCCGAGGCGCTGCGTCTGGCCGTGCCCCGGCTGCACTCGGCCGGGGTCGAGGGCGCGGCGCGGGATGCGCGGGTGCTTCTGGCCCATGCGCTGGGAATCGCGCCGGACCGGCTGACCCTGCACCTTCCCGACGAGATGACGGAGCCGCAGGCGGTGATCTACGAGGCGGCGCTGGCCGCGCGGGAGGCGCGCCGGCCGGTGGCGCAGATCACCGGCAAGCGGCTGTTCTGGGGCCTGCCGTTCCGCGTCACCCGCGACACGCTCGACCCGCGCCCCGAGACCGAGGCGCTGGTCGCCGAGGCCCTGGCGCGGCCGTTCCTGAAGGTGCTGGACCTGGGGACGGGAACCGGCTGCATCCTTCTGTCCTGCCTCAAGGGCATGCCGATGGCGCGCGGGGTCGGCGTGGATCTCTCGCCCGCCGCGCTGACGGTGGCGGCGGGCAATGCGCGGGACCTGGGGCTGGAGGACCGGGCGAGGTTCCTGGAATCGGACTGGTTCGCGAAGGTCGGGGGGGCCTTCGACCTGATCGTCTCGAACCCGCCCTATATCGCGGCGGCGGAGATGCCCGGCCTTGCGCCCGAGGTCCGCGACTGGGAGCCGCATCTGGCGCTGACGCCCGGCGGCGACGGGCTGGACGCCTATCGTGCCATCGCGCGGGGGGCGGGGGCGCGGCTGATGCCGGGGGGGCGGATCCTGGTCGAGACCGGGCCGACGCAGGGGCCGGCGGTGGCCGGGTTGTTCCGGCAGGCGGGGCTTGGGGAGGTGCGCATCCTGCCGGACATGGACGGGCGCGACCGGGTGGTGGCGGCGGTGAAACCGGGTGCGGCCGACCGTTGCGGCTGTGCCTGATTGCCGCCGATTCACGCGGAAAGCCGCAGAAATTTCTTGTCACATCCGAAAGCCTGTGATTAGTGACCCCTGTCGGACGCGGGTTTTCACCTGCCCCGGTGCACTGCCCAAACCCTGCTGACCCGGATTTGCTGCCCATGAGGGGCGGCGGTCGCAGGCCAAAGCCATCATAAGGACAAGATGCGCTCTTCCAAGAAACGCTCGCGTTCCAACCAGAACCGCCCGCGCACCCTCGGCAATATCGTCAACCGTGTCTTCGATTCCTCGGGTCCCGAGGGCAAGGTGCGCGGCACGCCGCAGCAGATCATCGAGAAGTACCAGATGCTTGCGCGCGATGCGCAGCTGTCGAACGACCGCGTGGCGGCCGAGAACTTCCTGCAGCACGCCGAGCATTACACGCGGATGCTGGCCGAGGCGATGAAGGAGATGGCGGCCGAGCAGGAGGCGCGCCAGCAGCAGTACCAGCAGAACGGCGGGCAGAATGGCCAGCCGCGCGGCGATGGCCAGGACCGGCCCGAGCGTCAGGACCGGCCCGAGCGCGGCGACCGGCCCGAGCGGCAGGAGCGCGGCGAGCGGCAGGACCGCGGCGAGCGGCGGCAGGACCGGGGGGGCGAGCGGCGCGATTACCAGCGCGATTTCCGCGAGGAGCGCGAGACCGAGCAGCCGACCGCGGTGGATGTGATCGAGGTCGACTCGACCGAGGAGAGCGGTCTGGTCGAGACGCCGGAATCCTCGCCCCGGCCCCGGATCGAGACTCCGGCGGCGCCGGTCGAGGCGGCGGAACCGCCCGCGGCCGAGGCGCCCGCTGCCGAAGCGCCCGAGGCCGGGAAGGATGAGCGCCCGGCGCGCCGCCCGCGCGGGCCGCGCAAGCCGAAGGGCGATCCGAAGCCCGACGGCGGGACGCCGCCCAAGGAAGCGGCGGAGTGAACAAGAAGGCCGCCCCCGGGGCGGCCTTTTGCGTCGGAGGCTGGAGAAAGCCGGCCCGCCGCCATCACCGTCCGCGCATTGCGCCAGGGGAGGAAGCCGAGGCCCGTCAGGCCGGCGCCGAGGCCCATGCTGCCGCCCTCGAGCCTGTCGCAGGACCCTCGCATGTTGCGGGGCTGGCGAGTTACAATTGCCCGACGCATCCGGCGTGATGACCGGGGCGCTGATGGATTTCGATCAGGATGTCGCCGGGGCCTGCCCGGAGTAAGGAGAATGATGACGATCAGGTTCGGGCTTCTGGGTGCGGGGCGCATCGGTAAGGTTCATGCGAAGGCGGTGACCGGCAACCCGGCCGCCAGGCTGGTGGCGGTTTCGGATGCGATGCCCGCGGCGGCGCAGGCGATTGCCGACCAGTATGGCTGCGAGATGCGCAGCATCGACGCGATTGCAGCGGCGGCGGATATCGACGCGGTGGTGATCTGCACGCCGACCGACACCCATGCCGATCTGATCGAGCAGTTCGTGGAAGCCGGCAAGGCGGTGTTCTGCGAAAAGCCCATCGACCTGTCGCTCGTCCGGGTGAAGCAGTGCCTGGAGGTGGTACGGGCGCGCAAGGGGACGCTGATGGTCGGCTTCAACCGCCGGTTCGACCCGCATTTCCGCGCGGTCCGGGCCGAGATCGACAAGGGCACCATCGGCCCGGTCGAGATGGTGACGATCACCAGCCGCGACCCCGGCGCGCCGCCGGTGGATTACATTGCGCGCTCGGGCGGGATCTTCCGCGACATGACGATCCATGACCTCGACATGGCGCGGTTCCTCTTGGGCGAGGAGATCGCCGAGGTCTCGGCCATGGCCTCGGTGCTGATCGATCCGGCGATCGGCAAGGCGGGGGACAGCGACTCGGTGCAGGTCATGCTGCGGACGGGGTCGGGCAAGCTGGCGGTGATCTCGAACTCGCGCCGGGCGAGCTATGGCTATGACCAGCGGATCGAGGTGCATGGCGCGAAGGGCGCGGTCGCGGCCGAGAACCAGCGGCCGGTCAGCATCGAGGTCGCGACGGGGGCGGGCTATACCCGGCCGCCGCTGCATGATTTCTTCATGACGCGCTATACCGAGGCCTATGCCGCCGAGATCGCCGCCTTCATCGAGGCGATGGCGGGCAAGGCCGAGGCCAGCCCCTCGGGCGAGGACGGGCTGCTGGCGCTGGCGCTGGCGGAGGCGGCGCTGAAATCGGTCGCCGAGGGCCGGGTGGTGCGGATGAGCGAGATCCTCTGACGCCGGCAGGGTGGGTGACTCACCCACCCCAGGCCCGCGCGGCAGGGTCAGGCGGGATGCAGCGCGTCCAGGATGCGGGTGGGGAGGAGCGGCAGGTCGGCCAATTCGGTGCCGAGGGCGGCGTTCACGGCGTTGACCACGGCGGCGGCGACCGGGATGGTCGCGATCTCGCCCACCGCCTTGGCGCCGAACGGGCCGCTCGGCTCGCCCGCCTCGACCAGGCGGACGGTGATCGGGGGCATCTCCAGGCTGTTGGCCATGATGTAGCGCGCGAAGCTGTGTCCGCCCATGCGGCCGGTCAGGGGATCGTTCGCCACGTCCTCGAACAGGGCGTAGCCGATGCCGATCTGGACGCCGCCGTGGATCTGGCCCTCGACCAGCATCGGGTTGATGGCGCGGCCGATGTCATGCGCGGCCAGATAGTCGGTGACGCGGACAAGGCCGGTCAGGCTGTCCACCTCGACCTCGGCGAAATGCGCGGCATGCGAGCTGGGGTTGGCGGTGGCGGCATGGGTCACGGTGGCGGCGGGCAGGTCCAGCCCGGCATGGGCCAGGTCGGCGGCGAGGCTGGCGAGGCTGGCGCTTTCGCCGCTGCGGAGATTCGCGACGCCGCCGTCCCGCAGCACGAGGTCCTCGGGCGCGACATTGGCCAGCCGTCCCGCCGCGCCGCGGATCCGGTCGGCGAGGGCCAGCGCGGTGAGCCGCGTCGCCTCGCCCTGGACATAGGTCATCCGGCTGGCGCGGGTGCCGAGGTCGTAGCCGCAGAGATCGGTATCCGCCTCGGTGATGCAGAGGGCGGCGGGGGAGAGGCCCAGCACCTCGGCGGCGATCTGCGCCAGCGTGGTGTTCGAGCCGCAGCCGAGGTCGTGCAGCGCCGAGACCATGGTGATCCGGCCGTCGCGGCCCAGCGTCATGGTCATCGTCGTCTGCTCGTCCGAGCCGGGGAAGCAGCCGTTGACATGTGCCGCCGCCGCCATGCCCACCCCCCGGCGCAGGCGGCCGCTGTCGCGCGGGCGGGCGCTGCGTTCGGCCCAGCGGAAGGCGGCGGCACCTTCGCGCAGGCAGTCGGCCAGCCGGGCATTGCCGACGCAGAGCCCGGTATAGGGCTCGGTCGCGTTGGGGGCCACGGCGTTCAGGAGCCGCAGGGCAACCGGATCCAGCCCGGCGCGGCGGGCGGCGATGTCGAGGTGGATCTCGCCGGCCGCGTTGATCTGCGGCGAGCCGTAGCCGCGGAAGGCCCCGGTCGGCGGGGTGTTGGTATAGACCGCGCGGCCCGTATAGGTCTCGGCCGGGATGGCATAAAGCCGGACATGGCGTTGCAGCATCGAGCCGGGCAGGTAATTGCCGCCGGTGACATAGGCGCCGACGTCGGTCAGGGTCTCGGTGTCCCGCGCCAGGATCCGGCCCTCGGCCGACAGCGCGCTGCGGATGCGGGTGGTGGTGGCGCTGCGCATCCGCGTGCTGGTGAAGGTCTGGCGCCGGTCGCAGGCCAGCCGGACCGGCCGATCCAGCCGCCGCGCCAGTTCGGCCGCGATCGGTTCCAGCACCGGCTCGGCCTTGCCGCCGAAAGAGCCGCCGATCGGCGTCTTGATCACATGCACATCCGCCGCCGCCAGGCCAAGCGCGCGGGCGACGACCACCTGCACGGCATGGACGCTCTGGCACGGGGCCATGACGCAGATGCGGACGCCGGGTTCGGGCAGGGCGACGGCGACATGGGTCTCGATGGCGCAGTGGTGGGTCTTGGGGGTGCGGACCCTGGTTTCGGTGACATGGGCGGCAGCGGCGAAACCGGCGGCGACATCGCCAAGCCGGAAGTCGCGCTCGGCCACCGGGTTCAGGAAGGTGGGCGCGCCAGAGGCATCGAACAGGGGGCCGCGCATGCGGTCGGCGGCTTCGGGGGTCAGGAAGGGCTCCATCGGGTCGTAGGATACCTGCAGGAGGTCCAGCGCCGCCTCGGCCTGGGGCAGGGTTTCGGCCACGACCACGGCCACCCGATCGCCGATGTGGCGGACGGTGGCGGGGAACATCTGCTCGTCGGCGTCCGCCTCCTGCCCCTCGAACCAGATCGAGCTGTTGTAGCGGTGGGCGGGCATGTTGCCGTGCCAGAAGACGCCAAGGACGCCGGGCGCGGCCAGCGCCGCGGTCGCGTCCAGCGACAGGATGCGGGCGTGGGGATGCGGGCTGGTCAGGAGGAGCGCATGGGCCAACCCCTCGATCCGCAGATCGGCGGCATAGCGCAGCCGGCCCGTGGCCTTGGCAAGGCCGTCCAGCATCGGCTCGCGGGTTCCGATCATCGTCATGGCGCGGCCCCGGCGAGTTGGGCGAGAAGGTCGGCGGCAAGGCCCCGCGCGGCAAGCGCCTTGTAGCGCGTCGAGGCGCGGCCGGGATTGGCGGCGGCGAGTTCACCGGACAGCGCCTCGGCAAAGCCGGGATCGCCCGCGTTCAGCAGCGCCTCGGCCCCGGTCAGGCGGCGCGGCACCGGGCCGACGGCCCCGGCGTAAAGCCGCAGCGCGCCCGCCGGGCCGGCGGCCGCCAGCGTCAGCCGCGAGATCGCGGGTTCCCGGCGCTGGCCGAGCTTCACGAAGCCGCCCTGCTCGCTGACCGGCAGATCGAAGCCCAGGATGATCTCGCCGGGGTCCAGTGTCCGCGAGAGGAGGCGTTCCAGCGGCAGTGCGCATTCGCCGCCGCCCCGCCAGAGCCGGACCTGGGCATCGGCGGCCAGCAGGGCGGGCGTCAGGTCGGCGGCGGGAGAGTTGTTGGCGACATTGCCGCCGATGGTGGCGCGGTTGCGGATCTGGGCCGAGCCGAAGACCCGCGCCGCCCGGGTCAGGACCGGGGCGAGCCGGGCAATCCGTTCGTCCGAGGCGAGGCGGGCCACGGTGACGCCCGCGCCGAGGATCAGCCGATCCCCGGCGGTCTCGATCCGGTCCAGCCCGGCGAGGCGCGAGAGGTCGAGGATCACGCCCTCGTCCGGAAGGCTGGCGGGGGCGATCAGCCGGTCGGTGCCGCCCGCGATCAGCCAGGAGGGGCGGTCCGGCGTCAGCATGGCGGCAAGTTCGGCGAGAGAGCGCGGGGCGAGAAAGCTCAGCATGGCGCGGCACGCCGGCTGGCCGCGGTCGCGGCGATGGCGCGGATGATGGCGACATATCCGGTGCAGCGGCAGATGTTTCCGGCGATCGCCTGGCGGATCTCGGCCTCGGACGGATCGGGGTTGCGGCGCAACAATCCCTCGGCGGCCATGACCATGCCAGGGGTGCAATAGCCGCATTGCACCGCGCCCTCGCGCACGAAGGCGGCCTGGAGGTCGGAGGCCCGTCCCCTGCCAGCCCCTCGGCGGTCTCCACCTCGCGGCCCTCGGCCTGCGCGGCGAGCATCAGGCAGGAGCAGACCGGCGCGCCGTCGAGCAGGACCGTGCAGGCCCCGCATTCGCCTTCCAGGCAGCCCTCCTTGACCCCCGTCAATCCGGCGGCGCGCAGCGCGGTGGAGAGCCTGTCGCCGGGGGCGGCCGGAAGCTCGGTCGTCCGGCCGTTCAGGGTCAGGGGGATGGGCACGCCGAGGCTCCGCTTGTGGTCGGGGCCGAGGCTAGCGCATCCGCGGCACCGGCGCTTTGGCGGAATTCGACCGGGCTGTCCTTTGCCCGACCTGCGACCTTGGGCCGCAGGAACGGTCGGGGGCCGGGGCCGGAAAGGATGGATTGCTTCGCCGCGCGCCTTGGGCCAAACCGTAGGGGAAACGCCGAGGGGATGCCTTACGCGATGACGACGACCAGGGATCGAACGCCGACACGGACGGAACGGGTGCAGATCGCCTTGCGGCAGGCGATCCTGCAGCAGCGCCTGACCCCCGGCACCCGCTTGCCCGAGGATGCGATCGGAGAGGCCTTCGGCGCCTCGCGCACCATCGCGCGCGAGGCGCTTGGCCGCCTGGCCGCCGAGGGGCTGGTGGAACTGATCCCGAACCGCGGGGCCTTTGTCGCGAACCCGTCGCTGGAGGAGGGGCGGGGCATCTTCGTGATCCGGGCCGCGCTGGAACGGGCGATGGTGCGCCAGCTTGCGGGCCGGATCGACGCTTCGGTGGTCGAGCGGCTGCGGCAGATGGTCGAGGAAGAGTCGCGCCTGGCGCAGGAAAGCGAGGTGGAGGCGATCCGGCTGGCGGCCGAGTTCCATTTCTATCTGGCCAGCCTGACCGGCAATGCCGTGCTGGAACGCTATCTGACCGAGATCGTCTCGCGCTGTTCGCTGGTGCTGGCGATGTACGGGCGGCAGCACTCCGCCGATTGCGGCGCGCGCGAGCATCGCCAGATCGTCGAGGCGCTGGTCGCGGGCGAGTTCGAGCGGGCGGGAGATCTGATGGAGCGCCATGTCGAGGACGTCGCCGCGCGCGGGCAGCTGTCGGTGCGGCCGCAGAACGATGTCCGCGAGGTCCTGTCCGATCTGGCGCGCATGACCGGGGGATAGCGCGCGGCGTGCCGTGACGGGCACGCCGCAGGCCGGGTCTACAGGATTCCCGGCAGGTTCAGCCCGTGTTCGCGGGCACAGTCCAGCGCGATGTCATAGCCGGCATCGGCATGGCGCATCACGCCGGTGGCCGGGTCGTTCCACAGCACACGCTCGATCCGGCGGTCGGCGTCCCGGGTCCCGTCGCAGCAGATCACCATGCCCGAGTGCTGGCTGAACCCCATGCCCACGCCGCCGCCATGGTGCAGGCTGACCCAGGTCGCCCCCGAGGCGGTGTTCAGGAGCGCGTTGAGGAGCGGCCAGTCGCTGACCGCATCCGAGCCGTCGCGCATCGCCTCGGTCTCGCGGTTGGGGCTGGCGACCGAGCCGCTGTCCAGATGGTCGCGGCCGATCACCACCGGGGCCTTCAGCTCGCCGTTGCGCACCATCTCGTTGATCGCGAGGCCGGCGCGGTGCCGGTCGCCCAGGCCGATCCACATGATGCGCGCGGGCAGGCCCTGGAAGGCGATGCGCTCGCGCGCCATGTCCAGCCAGTTGTGCAGATGGGCGTTGTCGGGGAACAGTTCCTTCATCCGCTGGTCGGTCTTGTAGATATCCTCGGGGTCGCCCGAGAGCGCGGCCCAGCGGAAGGGGCCGATGCCGCGGCAGAAGAGCGGCCGGATATAGGCGGGCACGAAACCGGGAAAGGCGAAGGCGTTTTCTAGCCCCTCCTCCTTGGCCATCTGGCGGATGTTGTTGCCGTAATCGACGGTGGGCACGCCCGCGTCATGGAAGGCCACCATGGCCGCGACCTGCACGCGCATCGAGGCCCGGGCGGCCTTTTCGACGGCCTTCGGATCGCTTTCCTGCCGCGCGCGCCATTCGGCGACGGTCCAGCCCTGCGGCAGGTAGCCGTGGACCGGGTCATGCGCCGAGGTCTGGTCGGTGACGATGTCGGGGCGCGGCCCGCCGGCCTGCATCCGGCGCAGCAGTTCGGGGAAGACATCGGCCGCGTTGCCGATCAGCGCCACCGACTTCGCCTCGCCCGCGCGGGTCCAGCGGTCGATCATCGCCAGCGCCTCGTCAAGGCTGTGGGTCTTGGCGTCGCAATAGCGGGTGCGGATGCGGAAATCGGCGCGGGTCTCGTCGCATTCCACGGCAAGGCAGCAGGCCCCGGCCATCACGGCGGCCAGCGGCTGCGCCCCGCCCATGCCGCCCAGGCCGGCGGTCAGGATCCACCTGCCCCTGAGGTCGCCGCCATAATGCTGGCGGCCCGCTTCGGCGAAGGTCTCGTAGGTGCCCTGCACGATGCCTTGCGTGCCGATGTAGATCCAGGATCCGGCGGTCATCTGGCCATACATCGCCAGGCCCTTGCGGTCCAACTCGTTGAAATGGTCCCAGGTCGCCCAGTGCGGCACCAGGTTCGAGTTGGCGATCAGCACGCGCGGCGCGTCCTTGTGGGTGCGGAACACGCCGACCGGCTTGCCCGATTGCACCAGCAGGGTCTGGTCCTCCTCCAGCGCGCGCAGGCTGGCGACGATCTGGTCGAAGTCCTTCCAGGTGCGGGCGGCGCGGCCGATGCCGCCGTAGACCACCAGCTCATGCGGGTTTTCGGCGACGTCGGGATGCAGGTTGTTCATCAGCATCCGCAGGGGCGCCTCGGTCAGCCAGCTTTTCGCGCTGATCTCGGTGCCGGTCGGGGGAAAGACGTCGCGGATGTTGTGGCGGGGATTGGTCATCGTCGGTCTCTTGCGTCGGGGGCCGGATCGGCCGGGTTTGAAAGGGGATCAGGGGGCCACGCCGTCGATGCCGGCGGCGCGGATCAGGGCGCCGTCGCGGACCAGCGCGGCGGCCTTTTCCAGATCGGGGGCAAGGAAACGGTCCTGCTGCACCGGCGCCACCTCGGCGCGCAGGGCGGCAAGCACGGTCTGGAGCCGGGCCGAGGTCTTGAGGGGGGCGCGGAACTCGATCCCCTGCGCGGCGCAGATCGCCTCGACGCCGAGGATCACGGCAAGGTTGTCGTTCATCCGCCCCAGCCGCCGCGCGCCATGGGCGGCCATGGAGACGTGGTCCTCCTGGTTGGCGGAGGTCGGGGTCGAGTCGGTCGAGCAGGGGTTGGCGAGATGCTTGTTCTCGCTCATCAGGGCGGCGGTCGTCACCTCGGCGATCATCAGGCCGGAGTTCAGGCCGGGATCGGGGGTCAGGAAGGGCGGCAGGTCGTGGCTGAGGGTGGGATCCACCATCAGCGCCACGCGCCGCTGGGCGATCGCGCCGATCTCGGCCACGGCAAGCGCGATCTGGTCGGCGGCGAAGGCGACCGGCTCGGCGTGGAAGTTCCCGCCGGACACGATCCGGCCGTTGGACAGCACCAGCGGGTTGTCGGTGACGGCATTCGCCTCGATCTGAAGCGTGCGCGAGGCATAGCGCAGGATGTCCAGCGCCGCCCCGGCGACCTGGGGCTGGCAGCGGATGCAATAGGGGTCCTGCACCCGGCTGTCGCCCTCGCGGTGGCTTTCCCGGATCTCGGAGCCCTCCATCAGCGCGCGCATCTGGCGGGCCACCTCGATCTGGCCGGGATGGCCGCGCAGGTCGTGGATTTCCGGCTGCAGCGGCGCGGTCGAGCCCATGATCGCATCGGTGGAAAGCGCGGCGGTGACCATCGAGGCCACGGCATTGCGCCAGCCGTTGAACAGCCCCACCAGCGCCAGCGCGGTGGAGAACTGGGTGCCGTTGATCAGCGCGAGCCCTTCCTTCGGGCCCAGCACCACCGGCGTGAGACCCGCACGCGCGAGGGCCTTGTCGCCGGCCATGCGCTGGCCTTCCACCACGGCCTCGCCGGCGCCGATCATCACGGCGGTCATGTGCGCCAGCGGCGCCAGGTCGCCCGAGGCCCCGACCGAGCCTTGCGACGGGATCACCGGCACCACGCCACGCTCCAGCATCGCCTCGATCAGGGCGACGATCTCCCAGCGCACGCCGGAGGCGCCGCGCCCGAGGCTGAGGAGCTTCAGCGCCATCATCAGCCGGGTGGTGGCGGCGTCCAGCGGCTCGCCCACGCCGCAGCAATGCGACAGGATCAGGTTGCGCTGCAGCGTCGCGGTGTCCTGCGCGGCGATCTTGACCGAGGCCAGTTTGCCGAAGCCGGTGTTGACCCCGTAGACGGCCGCGCCCCCCTGCGCCGCAGCCTCGATCCGGGCCGCCGCCGCCTCGACCGGGCCACGGGCGGCCGGGTCCAGCCGCGCCGCATGGCCTTCGCGCCAGAGGGTTTCCAGCTGGGCCAGGGTCGCGGCGCCGGGGATGAGGGTGATGGTCATTCGGAGCCTCCGAAAATGCGGGAATGAAGGGGGTTGAACCCGATGCGCCAGGCAAGTTCGGCCGGGTTCGCCAGGTTCCAGATCGCCAGGTCGGCGCGCAGGCCGGGCGCGATGCGGCCGCAGTCCGCAAGGCCAAGGGCGCGGGCGGCCTCGACCGTGACGCCGCGCAGGGCTTCTTCCGGGGTCAGGCGGAACAGGGTGCAGCCCATGTTCATGGTCAGGAGCAGCGAGGTCACCGGCGAGGTGCCGGGGTTGCAGTCGGTCGACAGCGCCATCGGCACGCCATGCGCGCGGAAGGCGGCGACGGGGGGCATCTGCCTTTCGTGCAAGGTGTAGAAGGCCCCCGGCAGCAGGACCGCGACCGTGCCCGAGGCGGCCATCAGCGCCGCGTCCCCGGCCGTGGCATATTCCACATGATCCGCCGAAAGCGCGCCATAACGCGCGGCCAGCGCGGTGCCGCCCTGATGCGAGAGTTGTTCGGCATGAAGCTTGACCGGCAGGCCCAGATCCTGCGCCAGGTCGAAGACGCGCGCGATCTGGGCAGTGTCGAAGGCGATGCCCTCGCAAAAGCCGTCGACGGCATCGACCAGCCCCTCGGCATGGGCGGCGCGGAGCGTGGGCAGGCAGACCTCGGTCAAATAGTCGTCGGGCCGGCCCTTGTATTCGGGCGGGCAGGCATGGGCGCCAAGATAGGTGGTGCGGACCCGGACCGGGCGCAGCCGCGCCAGTTGCCGCGCGGCGCGCAGCATCCGCAGCTCGGCCTCCCGCTCCAGCCCATAGCCCGATTTCACCTCGATAGTGGTCAGGCCCTCGGCGATCAGCGCATCGAGGCGGGGCAGGGCCTGCGCGACCAGTCCGGCCTCGTCCGCCGCGCGGGTGGCGCGGACGGTGGAGAGGATGCCGCCCCCGGCGCGGGCGATCTCCTCATAGTTGGCGCCCTGCAGGCGCATCTCGAATTCGCGGGCGCGGTCGCCGCCGAAGACGATGTGGCTGTGGCAGTCGATCAGCGCGGGCGTGACAAGACGGCCGCCAAGATCGCGGCGCGGAGCCTTCGCATGTTCGGCGGGCAGGTCGGCCCCGGCCCCGGTCCACAGGATGCGGCCCTGATCCAGAACCACCGCGCCGCCTTCGATCATGCCGTAGCCGGGCCCCTCCAGCGTGGCGATCCGGGTGTTGATCAGGATTTCGGGTGTCATCTGGTCTCCTGTCGTATCGAGACGCTTGTTTTATGCGCTGTTAATTGTAATATGTCTGCACATATATTTCCTGTCAACATGCGAATGGAACGGGGCGCGACATGACGGTTCTCTGGGCGGAACAGGCACTTCTGGCGGATGGCTGGGCGCGGGGCGTGCGAATCCGGGTCGATGACAGCGGCCGAATCGCCGAGGTCGCGGCGGGGCAGGAGCCGGAAGGAGAGCGCCATGCGATCCTGCTGCCGGCGCCCGCAAACCTGCACAGCCATGCCTTCCAGCGCGCCATGGCCGGGGTGACCGAGCGTCGCGGGCCGGATCCGCGCGACTCGTTCTGGACCTGGCGGCAGCTGATGTACCGCTTTCTCGACCGTCTGGGCCCGGAGGATGTAGAGGCGATTGCCGCCTTCGTGCAGATGGAGATGCTGGAGGCGGGCTATGCCTGCAATGTCGAGTTCCATTACCTGCACCACCGCCCCGGCGGGTTGCCCTATGACGACCTGGCCGAGATGTCGGCCCGGATCGCGGCGGCGGCGCGGACCACGGGCATCGGGCTGACGCTGCTGCCGGTGCTGTATCAACATGGCGGCTGCGATGGCCGCGCGCTGGGGCCGGGCCAGATCCGCTTTGGCAACGATCCGGAGCGTTTCGCCCGGCTGATGGACGGCGCGCGGGCGGCGCTGGCGCCGCTGCCGCCGGACACGCTGCTGGGCGTCGCCCCGCACAGCCTGCGGGCGGTCGGCCCGGAGGCCCTGGGCGGGGTGGTCGGGCTGGGCGACGGGCCGATCCACATGCACCTGGCCGAGCAACTGGCCGAGGTCGAGGAGGTGAGCGCCGCCCGGGGCGCGCGGCCGGTGCGCTGGCTTCTGGACAATGCGGCGGTGGATGGGCGCTGGTGCCTGATCCACAGCACGCAGATGGAGCCGGACGAGACCCTGGCGCTGGCGGCCACGGGGGCGGTGGCGGGGCTGTGCCCGATCACCGAATCCTCGCTGGGCGACGGCATCTTCGACGGGGTGCGCTGGCTGGGGGCGGGGGGGCGGTTCGGGATCGGGTCGGACAGCAACATCCGCATCGCGCTGTCCGAGGAACTGCGGACGCTGGATTATTCGCAGCGGCTGCGGGATCGGTCGCGGGCGGCGCTGGCGCGGCCCGATGCCTCGACCGGGCGGGTGCTGTTCGAGGGCGCGGCACGCGGCGGGGCGCAGGCGGCCGGGCGGCCCTCGGGCGCGATCGCGCCGGGGCTCTGGGCCGACCTTCTGGCGCTGGACGGGGCGGCGGTCGACCTGATCGGCAAGACCGGCGACACGATCCTGGACGCCTGGATCTTCGCGGGCGACGACCGGATGGTGCTGGATGTCTGGTCGGCGGGCCGCCATCTGGTGCAGGGCGGCCGCCATATCGCGCGCGAGGCGATCCGCGCCCGCTATGTCGCGACCCTGGGCCGGTTGAAGGACGCCTTGTGAGAGACCCTGGCTAGCGCCGGGTGCCGGAGGGCCGGAACGCCGCGGCCTCTCGCCGCGCCCGGCCCCAGATCTGCGGCGATTCCCGGCGCGTGTCGGCGTGGCCCGAGAGCCGGAACACGCTTTCGGCCTGGGCCTGGGCCTCGTCCAGGATCGCGTCCAGGTCGAGATGGGGGATGCGGCGCTGGTCCATCAGGACGCGGCCGTCGACGATGACCGTGTCCACATCCCCGGCCGCCGCGAAATGGGTCAGCCGGTTCACAGCCATGACCGGCGGCCAGAGATGCGGCTGCCGTCCGTCGACCAGGATGACGTCCGCCTTCTTGCCGGCCTCGATCGAGCCGATCTCGTCGCCAAGGCCAAGGACCCGGGCCGCGTCGATGGTGCACATCTCCAGCGCCTTGCCGTCAGGCAGGACGTTGGGATCGCGGAAATGGCGGCGATGGTAGTGCAGCGCCTGGGCCATGTGGCGGAACATGTCGAAGCCCCGGTCCGGCGCACCGGCATCCGAGCCGAGGCAGACGGCGATGCCCGCCTCGATCAGTTCGGGCACCGGACAGCGGCCGAGGATCGACATGATCGCGCTGGGATTGTGGATGATGGCGCCGCCGCTGGCCTGGAGCGCGGCGAAATCGGCCTCGGTCAGGTCGACCGAATGGCTGAGCGCGGCGCGGGGCGACAGGAGGCCAAGGTCATGGGCCAGCGCGATGGTCCCGCCGCGATGGCCGTCCTGGGTGAAAAGCGTCCCGCGCCGGTCCTGCAACTCACGGATCGCGGCGGACATGCGCCGGATCTCGGGGCCGTCGCTCTCCATGTGGTCGGCCGCGTAGACCGGCAGGATCAGGGCGACGCCGGTGCGGTGCGACAGGACCGCGTCGTGGCGGGTGATGAGTTCGTCGCAGACCGCCAGTTGCTCGTCGAAGCTGACGGCGCGGCGCTCGGGTCCGAAGTGGCGCGGAAAGGGCAGGCGGCCGGGGCCGACCGCCATGATGGTGCGCAGGCCGGATTCGACGGTTGCGGCGGCATGGGCGTCCCCGGCCTCGGTCGTGTCGGTGCGCATCACGTCGCCACCCCCGCCGAGGAGCGAGACGGCCGTGGTCACGCCCGCGCGCAGGCGTTCCGCCTGGGCCAGCCGCGCCTCGGCCCGCCAGAAGGCGGGGGTTGCGGCAAAGGCGTAGATGTCCTGGCAGATGCTGAACCAGAGTTCGCCGTCGCCATCCCCGGCGGCGCGGACGAGGCCGTGGCCCGCGTGCGAATGGGCGTCGATCAGGCCGGGCAGGGCGATCAGGCCGGGCCGGTCGATGACCTGCCGGGCGGCGGGGGGCTGGCCGGTGCCGACGGCGCTGATCCGGTCGCCGTCGATGGCGATCCAGCCGCCCTCGATCACGCGGCGGTCCGGGTCGAGGGTGACGATGCTGGCGCAACGCAAGAGGAGGTCGTGGCTTGCGGGCGTGGTCATGCGAGAAGCTCCTTCAGGTCCATGCTCGGCTCTTCGCCATTGTCGAGGTCGAGCTTGCGCTCGAGGTGGTCGATGTGATCGTCCATGAGGTGTCGGGCGCGCGCGGTGTCGCGGGCACGGATCGCGGCCACGATCTCGGCATGTTCGTCCGGCCCGCAGTCGGCCTGGCTGCGGCTTTGATACATCGCCACGATCAGCGAGGTGCGCGACACCAGATCGCGCAGCACCTCGCCAAGGTAGGGCGAGCCGGCAACCTCGCCGATCAGCAGGTGGAAGCCCCCCGAAAGCCGGATCGCGGCCCTGGTGTCGCCCTGCTGGCGGGCCTGCCGCTCCTGATCCACATGCGCCTGTAGCCGGTCGAGGATGGCCGGGGTCGCGATCTCGCACAGCCGGGCGGCGAGGGGGGCCTCGATGATGCGCCGGGCGAAGAAGATGTCGCGCGCCTCGTCGATCGAGGGCTGCGCGACGAAGGCCCCGCGATGCGGGACCAGCGTGACGAGGCCGTCGCGTTCAAGGGCGGTCAGCGCATGCCGGACGCGGGCGCGACTCGCCGAGAAGATCTCGGCCAGCTGTTCCTCCTTGAGGCGGGTGCCGGGGCGCAGTTTCCGCTCGGCAATCGACATCCAGAGCCGGTTGTAGATTTCGGTCTGCGGGGATTCGGCGGCTGGTTCGACATCGTACATCTTCGATATCCTCCTGTCCCTTCGCGCATTTTCCCGATTGTCGAAGGCTATGCTAACAGTATTGCATGCACAAGCAAAAAAAATTGTAGACAATGAGATGGTGCTATGTATGCAATATGAGCATTGCTGGCATGCATGCAGGAAAAACCGGCCAGCGCACCACAGGGAGGTTTCCACATGCTTCGTCTTCTGATGATGTCCGCCGCCGCATCGGCCGTTCTGGCCGCCGGTGCCAGCGCCGAGACGCTGCGCTATGCCACGGCCCGCGATGTCTACGGGCTGGACCCGCATGGCGTCACCGACAGTTTCACCAACATCTTCACGCATCACATCTATGAGCCGCTGGTGCGCTATGACGCGGAACTGAACATCGAGCCGGCGCTTGCGACCCGCTGGGAGGTGATCGAGCCGACGCGCGTGCGCTTCTTCCTGCGCGAGGGCGTGAAGTTCCACGAGGGGCAGGACCTGGACGCCGAGGACGTCGCGGTCTCGCTGATGCGGATGGTGAACGAGAAATCGCCGATGAAGGGCAACCTTCCCGGCCTGAAGGCGGTGGAGGTGGTCGATCCGCTGACCGTGGACCTGATCCTGGATGGCCCCTCGCCGATCCTGAACAACTACCTGACCAACGCCTTCATCATGGACAAGGGCTGGCTCGAGGAACATGACGCCGTTGCCCCCATCGACGCCAGCCAGGGCGAGGAGGGCTATACCACCAACAACGCGAACGGGACCGGCCCGTTCAAGCTGGAAAGCCGCCGTCCGGATGCGATGAACGTCCTGGTCGCCAACGAGGGCTGGTGGGACACCCCGGCGCACAACCTGACCCGGATCGAGCATACGCCCATCGCCTCGGACGCGACGCGGGTGGCGGCGCTCCTGTCGGGCGAGATCGACCTGATCGAGCCGGCGCCCCTGCAGGATGCCGCCCGGATCGAAGAGGCGGACGGCGTTCACATGCTGGAGAATGCCGGGCTGCGCACCATCCTTCTGGGGATCAACCATGGCGACGCGCTGGTCGACGGCAATGTCGAGGGCAATCCGCTGAAGGACGTCCGCGTCCGCAAGGCGCTGACGCTGGCGATCAACATGGACCTGATCCGCGACAAGATCATGCGCGGCAAGTCGCGCAACACCGGATCGATGATCGCGCCGCAGGTTCGCGGCTATTCCGACGAGCTGGACGCGCGCGCGCCCTATGACGTCGAGGCGGCCAAGGCGCTTCTGGCCGAGGCGGGCTATCCCGAGGGCTTTGCCTTCAACTTCAACTGCCCGAACGACCGCTACGTCAACGACGAGGCGATCTGCCAGGCCATTGCGGCGATGTGGGCCCAGGCCGGGCTGGAGCCGCGCCTGGTGACGGAACCGCGCCAGATGCACTTCCAGAAGGTCGACAACCACGCCGTCGACGTCTTCATGCTGGGCTGGGCGACGCTGCCGATGCTGGACGGGTTCTCGGTCCTGTCGGCCATGCTGGCGACGACGGAAGGCGAATACGGCACCTTCACCCCGGCCGGCTATTCCAACCCGCGGGTGGACGAGCTGACCAAGGCCATCGCGACCGAGATGGACGCCGACAAGCGCAGCGCGATGATGATCGAGGCGCTGGGGCTGGCCAAGGAGGATTACGTCTGGATCCCGCTGCACCAGCAGCCGATGTCCTGGGCGGCGCGCGATACGGTCGAGCTTCCGCAGGCGGCCGATGACCTGGTGCGCCTGTGGTACGCCAAGGTCGCGAAGTGATCCGCCGGGGCGGGCGCCGACATGCCCGCCCCCTCCTTCGGTCCTGAGGCACGGGAGGTTTCGCCATGCTCGGATTTCTTGTTCGCCGCGTCATCCAGTCGGTCTTCGTGATGCTCGCGGTTGCGCTGATCGCCTTCCTGATGTTCCGTTTCATGGGTGACCCGGTCAACTCGATGGTCACCGAGAATGCCAGCACCGAAGAGCGCGAGGCCGTGCGTGAACGCCTTGGCCTCGACCAGCCGCTGTGGATGCAATACGGCCGCTTCGTGGCCCGTGCGGCGCAGGGCGACTTCGGTCTTTCCTGGCGCAATGCCCGCCCGGTCTCGACGCTTCTGGCGGAACGGCTCCCCGCCACGGCCGAGCTTGTCCTGGTCGCGGCCACCCTGTCGCTGGTGCTGGGGATCCCGCTGGGCATCCTGACCGCGCTGCGGCCGCGCAGTTTCCCGGCGCAGTCGCTGCAGCTGATCTCGCTGATCGGGATCTCGTTGCCGACCTTCGTGACCGGCATCCTGCTGATCCTGGTCTTTTCGGTCTGGCTGGGCTGGCTGCCCTCGTTCGGCAGGGGCGATGTCGTGGACATCGGCTGGTGGTCGACCGGCTTTTTCACCCTGGCGGGGCTGAAGGCGCTGATCCTGCCGTCGGTCATGCTGTGCCTGTTCCAGCTTACCCTGATCATGCGCCTGGTGCGGGCCGAGATGCTGGAGGTCCTGCGGACCGACTATATCAAGTTCGCCCGGGCGCGCGGCCTGTCCAACCGCTCGATCCACTTCCGCCATGCGCTGAAGAACACGCTGATCCCGGTGATCACCATCTTCGGGTTGCAGCTCGGCGGGCTGATCGCCTTTGCCATCGTCACCGAGACGGTCTTCCAGTGGCCCGGGATGGGGGCGCTCTTCATCCAGGCGGTCAGCTTCGGCGACGTTCCGGTGATGGCGGCCTATCTGGTGCTGGTCAGCCTGATCTTCGTCATCATCAACACCACGGTCGACCTGCTCTATGCGGTGCTCGACCCCCGCCTGCGCGTCGATGGCGCGCGCGGCGCGCATTGAGACCGGGGGATACCATGGCCATGCAAGCCCTTTCCCGCGCCTATTCCAGCGACCTTGCCTGGAGCTTCCGGCACTCCTGGACGGCGCGCATCTCTACCCTTCTGCTGGCGGTCCTGTTCCTTGCCGCCCTGCTGGCGCCGCTTCTGGCGACGCAGAACCCCTATGACATCTCGCAGCTGTTCCTTCTGGACAGCGAATTGCCGCCGGCCTGGGCCGAGGGGGGCGATCCCCGCTATTTCCTTGGCACCGACGAACAGGCGCGCGACGTCTATTCCTCGATCCTCTACGGGTTGCGCCTGTCCTTGATCGTGGGCTTTGCCAGCGTGGCGCTGGCGGGAGCCATCGGCATCTCGCTGGGCCTTCTGGGCGGGTTCCTGGGCGGGATGGTCGATGGCGCGATCATGCGCGTCGCCGATATCCTGCTGAGCTTTCCGGCAATCCTGGTGGCGCTGCTGGTCAACGGCATCGCCCGGGGAATCCTGCCCCCCGACCGTCACGCCGATGCGGCGATCTGGGTGCTGATCCTGGCGATCGGACTGACGAACTGGGTGCAATATGCCCGCACCGTCCGCGGCTCGACCATGGTCGAGCGGCAGAAGGAATATGTCCAGGCCGCGCGGATCAACGGGGTCTCGGGGGCGGGCATCATGGTGCAGCACATCCTGCCGAATGTCCTGGGCCCGGTGCTGGTGATCGCGACGATCAACCTTGGCATGGCGGTCCTGACCGAGGCGACGCTCTCTTTCCTTGGCGTGGGGATGCCGACGACCCAACCCTCGCTGGGGACGCTGATCCGGATCGGCAACGAATACCTGTTCTCCGGCATCTGGTGGGTGGTGATCTTTCCGTCGATCGTTCTTGTCGTGCTTGTCCTGGCGGTGAACCTGCTGGGCGACTGGCTGCGCGACGCCCTGAATCCCAGGCTGAGGTAAGCGCGATGACCCTTCTGTCCGTCAAGAACCTGACCGTCGCCTTTTCCGGACGCTCGGGCACCGTCAACGCCATCGAGGATGTGAGCCTGGAGCTTGAGCCGGGCGAGATCCTGGGGATGGTCGGCGAAAGCGGGGCCGGGAAGTCCATGACCGGCGCCGCGATCATCGGGCTGATCGAGCCCCCCGGCCGCATCAGTGCCGGCGAAATCCGGCTGGAGGGCGAGCGGATCGACAACCTGCCGCCCGAGGCGATCCGCCGGATCCGGGGCCGCCGGATCGGGGCGATCTTCCAGGACCCGCTGACCAGCCTCAACCCGGTGCTGACCGTGGGCGAGCAGCTGATCGAGACGATCCGGACCCATCTGAAGTTGCCGCGCGAGGCCGCCCGGGCCCGTGCGATCGACTGGCTGCGCCGGGTCGGCATTCCCGCCCCCGAGGCGCGGATCGACACCTATCCGCACCAGTATTCCGGCGGCATGCGGCAGCGCGTCGTCATCGCGCTGGCCCTGTGCGCCGAGCCGAGGCTGGTCATCGCGGACGAGCCGACGACGGCACTCGACGTCAGCGTGCAGGCGCAGATCATCGCGCTGTTGCGCCAGCTGGCGCGGGAAACCGGGGTCGCGGTGATCCTGGTCACCCACGACATGGGCGTGATCGCCGAGACGGCGGACCGGGTGGCCGTCATGTATGCCGGGCGGATCGTCGAGGTCGGGCCGGTGGCCGAGGTGCTGCGCGCGCCGCGCCATCCCTATACCTCGGGCCTGATGGCCTCGATCCCCCGGATCGGCCCGCGCCCGGACATCCTGCCGCAGATCGAGGGGGCGATGCCGCGTCCCCATGCGCGGCCGCCGGGCTGTGCCTTCGCCCCGCGCTGCCCGCACAGGTTCGCGCCCTGCGGCGATGCGCGGCCGGAACTGACCGGAACCCCGGTCCGGGCCGTCGCCTGCCACCTGACCACGGAGGTGCCCGCATGACCGCGCCCGAGCCCCTGCTGACCGTCTCGGGGCTGCGAAAGACCTTCGATCTTTCGCAGCCCTTCCTGAACCGCCTGCTTTCGGGCGGCGACAGGCGCTTTGTCCATGCCGTGGACGGCGTGGACTTCACCATTCCGCGCGGCACGACCCTGTCGCTGGTCGGCGAATCCGGCTGCGGCAAGTCGACGGTGGCCAAGCTTCTGATGGGGCTGGCCCGGCCCACGGCGGGCAGCATCCGTTTCGACGGGCACGAGCTTGCCGGAACCGTCGCGGGCGAGCCGCCCGCCGTGCGGCGCCGGATGCAGATGATCTTCCAGGACCCCTACGCCAGCCTCAATCCGCGCTGGCGGGTGGCACGCATCATCGCCGAGCCGATGAAAAGCTTCGGCACCCATCCCGATCCCGCCGCGCGCCGCAGGGAGGTGGACCGCCTGCTGGAGTTCGTCGGGCTTTCGGCGGCGGATGGCGAGAAGTTCCCGCATGAATTCTCGGGCGGGCAACGGCAGCGGATCTCGATCGCGCGGGCGATCTCGACCAAGCCCGAGTTCCTGGTCTGCGACGAGCCGACCTCGGCGCTGGACGTGTCGGTGCAGGCGCAGATCCTGAACCTGATGCGGTCGCTGCAGCGCGAGCTGGGGCTGACCTATCTTTTCATCAGCCACGACCTTGCGGTGGTGAACTACATCTCGGACTGGATCGGCGTGATGTATCTGGGCCGGCTGGTGGAGCTTGCGCCGGCGGACCGGATATTCGCCGAACCGCAGCACCCCTATACGCGCCTGCTGCTGGAGACGGTGCCCGACATCTCGATGACGCACCGCGACCAGGAGCGTCCCGCCGGCGAGGTGCCGAACCCGATCACCCCGCCGCGCGGCTGCCATTTCCATCCCCGCTGCCCTCTGGCCGATGACAGGTGCCGCAGCGAGGTGCCGGATTTCCTGGCCCGGGACGGCGCCCGGGTGCGCTGCCATGCGGTCGAGGAAGGCCGCATCGGTTCCTTCCCGCTGCGAAAGGCCGGATGATGGAGTTCGATTTCACCCGGCTTCCGGCCGCCGACCGCTATCGTCTGCTGACCAATTTCGTCGGCCCGCGCCCGATCGCGCTGGTGACCACCCGGTCCGAGGCCGGGCATGACAATGCCGCGCCGATGAGCTTTTTCAACGTCTTCTCGCAAGAGCCGCCGATCGTGATCCTGGGGGTCCAGACGCGCGCCGACGGGGCCGAGAAGGATACGGCGGTGAACATCCGCCGCACCGGGCAGTTCTGCGTGAACATGGTCGACATGGAGCTGGCCGAGGCGATGATCCTGTGCGGCATCAACTTCGCCCGCGACATCGACGAACCGGCGCTGGCGGGGCTGGAGATGCGGGACTGCCGCCAGATCGCCGCCCGTTTCGTCCGCCGCTCGCCCTGTGCGATGGAATGCCGGGTGGAGCGGATCATCGACTTTCCCCGCCGTGCGATCATCCTGGGCGAAGTGGTCGAGATGACGGTGCGCGACGACTGCCTGGACGCGCAGGGCCGCTATGTCGATCCCTCGGTCTACCAGCCGATCGCGCGGCTGCATGCGGACAATTACATCGTGGCCGACCGCCAGTTCGAGCTGCGCCCCCCGCCGCAGGCCAAGGCCTGGGAGGCCGGGCTTGATCTGCCGGTCGCGGGACGGGAAGTGATGGAACTCCAGCCGCCGGAGGGCACATGACCGGGATCCTGTTGCGCAACATCCGTCCGCTTGGCGGCCCTTCGGTGGATCTCGCGATCCGGGACGGACGCATCGAGGCCATGGCGGAAGGGCTTTCGGCCGATGGTCTGACGGTCGAGGAGGGGGACGGCGCGATCTGCGTGCCGGGGCTGGTCGAGGCGCATACCCATCTGGACAAGACGGTGATGGGCATGGGCTGGTATGCCAATGCCGTCGGCACCGATCTTCGGGCGATGATCGACAACGAACGCGCCGAGCGCCGGCGGCTTGGCCTGGATGTCGGCCGCCAGGCGATGCGTCATGCGCTGGCGCTGGTCGGCAACGGCACGACGCATGTCCGGACGCATGTCGATGTCGATACCGAGAACGGGCTGGACGGGTTGCGGGACGTCCTGTCGCTGCGCGGGGTGCTCGATATCCAGATCGTCGCGTTTCCGCAGTCCGGGCTGATGATCCGGCCCGGCACGGCGGAGTTGCTGGACCAGGCGATGGCAATGGGGGCGGATCTGGTCGGGGGCCTTGATCCCTGCGCGGTGGACCGGGACCCGAAGGGACATCTCGACACGGTCTTCGCGCTTGCCGACCGCCATGGCGCGGGGGTCGACATCCACCTGCACGAACCCGGCGAGATGGGCGCCTTCTCACTGGAGCTGATCTGCGAGCGGACGCGCGCGCTGGGGATGGCGGGAAAGATCACGGTCAGCCATGGCTTCTGCCTCGGGATGCCGGATGCGCGCCGGACCGAGGCGCTGATCGACGGGCTGGCCGCGCTGGACATCGCGGTGATGACGACGGGGGCGCCTTCGCGCGAGGTGCCGTCGGTGCCGCGCCTGCGGGCGCGCGGGATCAGGATGGGCGCGGGCTGCGACGGGGTGCTGGACACCTGGAATCCGTGGAACCGGCCCGACATGCTGGACCGCGCCCGCATCGTCGCCCAGAAGAACAACATGCGTTCGGACGCGGATCTGGCGGCGGTGCTGGATCTGTGTTCCTCGGGCGGGGCGCGGGCCATCGGGATCGAGGGTCACGGCCTGACCGAGGGCGCGCCCGCCGATCTTGCCCTCTTGCCCGGCGAGACTCTGGCCGCTGCCGTGGCCCAGGGCGGGCCGGTCCTCATGACGCTGAAGGGCGGCGTGGTTGCCGCGCGTCGCGGCAAGGCATTGATGGAGGCCCCATGACCCTTTCGGCTTTGACCCTTGGGAAGCGGCCCGCCGGCCGTACCGCCCTGTCCGCGCGCTGGATCGTGGCGCATCAGGCGGGCGGGCACCGGCTGCTCGAGAATGGCGAGGTGGTGATCGAGGGCGACCGTATCCTCCATGTCGGCCCGCGCTTCGGGGGTGAGGTCGCGCGCCGGATCGATCTGGGCGAGGTGCTGGTCTCGCCGGGATTGATCGACCTCGATGCGCTGTCCGATCTCGACACGACGACGCTTGGCGTCGACTGCGGCCCGGCCTGGGCCAAGGGGCGGGTCTGGCCGGAAAGCTATGTCGCGCGGGGCCCTTACGAGATGTACACGCCCGAGGAGCTTGCCTTCCAGAAGCGCTTCGGCTTTGCGCAGCTTCTGTGCAACGGCATCACTTCGGCGCTGCCGATCGCCTCGCTGTTCTATCGCGAATGGGGCGAGACGGTGGCCGAGTTCGAGGCCGCCGCCGAGGCGGCCGGGGCGCTTGGGCTGCGGGTCTGGCTGGGGCCGGCCTATCGCGCGGGCGGGATGGTCTGCACCGCGCCCGGCGTGCTGGAGCCGCGTTTCGACGAGGGCAGGGGCCTGTCCGGTCTTGCCGATGCCATCGCCTTCGTCAAGGCGCAGGCCGGGCGGTTCGGGGGGCTGGTCCAGGGGATGCTGGCGCCCGACCGGGTGGAGACCTGCACCGAGGCGCTGGTGCGGCGCACGATGGATGCCGCGCGCGACCTGGACGTGCCGGTGCGGCTGCACATGGCGCAGGGCCGGATGGAGCGCGACACCGTGCAGGCCCTGCATGGCACCACCGCGCCGCAATGGCTGGCGGGGTTCGGGGCGCTGAACGACCGGCTGATCGCGCCGCATGCCGTCCAGGCCACCGAGACCGACCTCGCGCTATACGCCGACCATGGCGTCACGGTCGCGCATTGCCCGCTGGTCTTTGCGCGGACGGGCGAAATGCTGCGGTCCTTCGCCAGGTTGCGCCGCATGGGGATCCGCATCGGCATGGGCACGGACACCGCCCCGCCCGACATGGTGCTGAACATGGCGGTGGCGGTGATGATGGCGCGGGCGGCGGGCGACGGGCTGACCGAGACCGCGCCGGAACATGTCTTCGACGCCGCCACCATCGGCGGGGCAGAGGCGCTGCATCGCCCCGACCTCGGCCGGCTGGAGGCCGGGGCCAAGGCCGACATCGCGGTCTTCGACATGGCGGATGCGCTGATGGCCCCCCGGGTCGATCCGATCCGCACGCTGATCCTGGGGGCGACGGGCCGCGTCACGCGGGCGGTGTTCGTGGACGGCCGCCTGTCGATGCGGGACGGAGAGGTTGCCGGGATCGACATGGCCGAGGCCCGGCGCAGGGCGCAGGTGCAGTTCGACGGGCTGGTGTCGCGCTATCCCGACCGGACCTGGGGCCATCCGCCGGTGGCTGCGATCTTCCCCCCGGCCTATCCGGCCTGGACCGGAGAAGGCGTCGGCTGAAGGGCGACAGACCAGCCCCAGGCCTATGGCGGATCCGGCCGCGGCGGCCGGGTTGCATGCTTGCTTTACTTGACCGACGGCTCGCGGCTATTGTCTGATGACTGACAAGGCAGCATGGGCGGGCCAGGACAGGATGCTCGGCACCAGACCATTCCAGCCGCACAGGAAGATGGCCGAGCAGATCCGCGATGCGGTCAGCGACCATATCCGCGCGCGGGGCCTGAAGGCGGGGGACCGCATCCCCACCGAGGCAGACCTGTGCGCGGCCTTCGGCGTCTCGCGCCCGACGTTGCGCGAGGCCTTGCGCCTGCTGGAGCAGGAAAGGCTGATCGTGACCGAGCATGGCCGCGGCCGGTTCGTGACCGCGGCGGCGGCGCTGCATGTCGCCCGGCCGATCACCGTCTATGAAAGCATCACCCGGATGCTGGCGTCGCTGGGCCATGATCCGGAGACCCGGGTGCTTTCGTCGCGGGTCGCGCTTGCGGCCTCGGATCCGCAGGCGGCCCTCGCGCTGGGTCTGACGCCGGGGGCCGAGATTCTCGTGCTGGAACGGCTGCGCGAGGCGGGGGAGGAGGTTCTGGTCTATACCCTGGACGTGATCCCGATGGCGCTTCTGGCAGGCAGGCCGGTGGACACGGACCTGGCGGGTTCGGTCAACGAGCTTCTGGCCGACGCCGGCCACAGGCCGGTGATGTCCAGCGCCAATGTCGCGGCGGCCTTCCTGCCGGCGGGCGTGCTGCAGGGCCCCGCGAATGCCGAGCCCTGGCTTCTGGTGTCGGAAACCTGCCTGTCCGACAACGGCACCCCGGTGCTTTACGCCCGCGACTATCACCGCGGGTCGCTGATCTCGTTCAACTTCACGCGCCAGTGACGGCCTGGCCGAAGCCGCCGCGATCCCGTGCTAATGCAGCACCTGCCGGAGGAAGGCCCGGGTCCGGTCGCTTCTCGGGGCGGTGAAGAAGGTCGTGGGCGGACCCTGCTCGACGATCCGGCCCGCATCCATGAAGATCACCCGGTCTGCCACCTGCCGCGCAAAGCCCATCTCATGCGTCACGACCGCCATGGTCATGCCCTCGTCGGCAAGGGCCACCATCACGTCCAGCACTTCCTTGACCATCTCCGGATCCAGGGCCGAGGTCGGCTCGTCGAAGAGCATCACCTCCGGCTGCATGGCCACCGCGCGGGCGATGGCGACGCGCTGCTGCTGGCCGCCCGAAAGCTGCGCGGGGTATTTCGCGGCCTGTTCGGGGATGCGCACCTTCGACAGGTAATGCATCGCCCGGTCCCGCGCCGCGGTCGCGGAGAGGCCGCGCACCAGCCGCAGGGGCAGGGCGCAGTTCTCCAGAACCGTCAGATGCGGGAACAGGTTGAACTGCTGGAACACCATGCCGACCCGGCGGCGGATCTCCTCGACCACGGCCGGTTCGCGGGTCAGCCGGAGGCCCGCGACCTTGATCTCGCCGCTCTGGAAGCCCTCCAGCGCGTTCACGGTGCGGATCAGGGTGGACTTGCCGGACCCCGAGGGGCCGCAGATCACCAGCCGCTCGCCCTGCGCCACGGACAGGTTCACGTCGTGCAGCACCTGCAGCAGGCCATACCATTTGTTCAGGCCGGTGATCTGGATGGCGGGAGGGGCGCTGTCCTGTGCCGATGTCATCGCGTCGCCGCCTTGTTGAAATGGGTCTCGATCCGTTTCTGCGCCAGTTCCAGCACGATCGACATCAGCCAGTAGATCAGCGAGGCGGTGACCATCATCTCGATATGGCGGAACTCGGTCTGGCCCTGGGTGCGGGCCAGATACATCAACTCCCACACCCCCACGACCGAGACGAGCGAGCTGTCCTTCAGCATCGAGATGAACTGGTTCCCGGTCGGCGGGATGATCACCCGCATCGATTGCGGCAGGATGATCCGGGTCATCACCGAAACCGGCCGCATCCCCAGGGCGCGGGCGGCCTCCCACTGGCCCTTGGGGATGCTCTCGATCCCGGCGCGGAAGATTTCCGTCATGTAGGCGCCATAGCACAGCGACAGCGCCGCGATCCCGGTCGGGACCGCATCGACGACATAGCCCAGCTGCGGCAGGCCGAGGTAGATCATGTAGATCTGCATCAGGAGCGGCAGGCCCCGGAACAGCGAGGTATAGAAATGCGCGATGCCCTGCGCGATGCCGTTCGAGGACAGTTTGGCAATCGCCCCGATCAGCGCCAGCACCGTCGCGATGACGATGGAGACCGCCGAGATATAGAGCGTGGTCACCAGCCCCTGGGTGATCAGAAAGCCGATCTTGCGCTGGATGAAGGCAAAGCTGAGGTCGAAGGAATAGAAGAAGAGCAGGATCAGGGCGGCAAGCTCGGCCCAGACCAGCCAGACCTGCTGGCGCAGCGGCAGGCGCATCACCACGAAGATGTTGAAGCCGACCAGCACCGTCACGCAGGCGGCGGTCGCAAGGTTCAGCGCATTGCCCTCGGCCCCCGGCACGAGGCCCAGAACCAGCCGGCCAAGCGCGCCGTCGCCGGCCCGGAACCACCAGAGCGCCGCGAAGACCGCGGCCAGCACCGGCAGATAGACCGCGGGGCGCGAGAGGAGCGGCGGATAGTCGATGTTGTCCTTGTAATGCATGGCGGTCAGCCCTTGCGCTCGCGCCAGGCATCCATCGCCTGATAGCGCCAGTAGGTCAGCTGCACCGCCGCCATCCCCAGTGCGCCGCCGGTCCAGTCCAGGCCGAAGGGCGCGAAGGCGCGCCAGCGGTCGGACTGGCCCAGGATGCCTTCGGCGATCACGCGGCCGCCGATCGCGGTCGTGTTCATCCCGTGGCCGCCAAAGGCCGTGCAGTGCCACAGGCCCGAGGGCAGCCGGCCGATCTGCGGCATCAGGTGGCGGGCATAGGACATCAGCCCGGTCCAGGCCGTCTCGATCTCCAGCCCGGCCAGTTGCGGATAGGTGTCGGTCATGGTGCGGTGCAGGAGGCGGGCCAGGTCCTGCGGTTCCGAGGTGCGGGTGGTGATCTTGCCGCCCCAGAGCACGCGCTTGCCGTCATCGACCAGCCGGTAATAGTCGCCCGCCCTGCGGTCGTCCCCGATGGCCGAGCGGGTGTGGATCGCGCTGGCGATCAGCTCCGGCGCCTCGCGGGTGACCATCACATAGGTCGCGATCGGCAGGAAGGCGCGGTGCAGGGCCGGAACCAGCCGCTCGGTATAGCCGCCGGTGGTCACCACCACCTCGCGCGCCGAGATCCGGCCCTGCGGCGTGGTCACCGTCCAGCCGTCCGGTCCCCCTTCGATCCTGTCGGCGGGCGTCGCCTCGTGGATCGTCGCCCCGGCCGCTTCGGCCGCCCCGGCAAGGCCAAGGCAATAGGCCAGCGGATCGAAATGGAATGCGTTCCGGTCGTGCAGCGCCTGATGATAGCGCGGCGAGGTCAGGTGTTCGGCCAGGGCGGCGCGGTCAAGATGCTCTACCTCATAGCCGAATTCCCGCGCCAGCCAGTCGCGGCGATCCATGAGTTGCCGCCCCGCGTCGTAGCGCACGGCGCCAAGGATGCCGGGGCAGGGGGCCGCGGCGGAGATGCCGAACTCGCGGATGTTCCCGGCCACGATCTCCATCCCCTCGATGGACATGCGGAACAGCTCTTTCGCCGCCTCGGGGCCGATCCGGCCGGCGATGCCGTCGAGGCCCAGCGCGTAGCCCGGGCTGACGAAGCCGCCATTGCGCCCCGACGCCCCCCAGCCGATGCGGCGCGCCTCGAGCAGCACGACCCTGCGTCCGGCGCGGGCAAGGTGATGTGCCGTCGTCAGCCCGGCCAGGCCGCCGCCCACGACACAGACATCGGCCTCGGTCCGGGATTGCAGCGGGGGATGCAGCGGGATCTCGGCCGCGGCCTGACGGCGATACCAGACATCGGCATATTCGGTCGAAGACTTGGTCGGCATTTCGGTTCCCTGGGACGGCACGGCGATAGCGGGCGGAAGGATGGGGCGAAGGCAGAGGCGGGCGGCGCGGGCCGCCCGCCACCGGGTCGGTTCACTCGCTGTAGTCCTTGCCGTACCATTTGGTGGTAAGCTGGCTGAGCGTGCCATCGGCCTTCATCGCCGCGATCGTCTCGCCGACCTTGGCGGTCCATTCGGCATCGCCCTTGTCGGCGACGATCGCCAGCGGTTCCTGGAAGGCATAGTCGCCCGGCAGGACCTTGATAGGATAGCCGTTCTTGATCGCGCCCAGCACGGTCTGCTCGCCCGAGATCACCGCATCGACGCGCACGCCGTCGCCCAGCCGCAGGTCGTCGAAGGGCAGCATCGAATCGGCGTAGGTCTTCACCTCGCCCGGTTCCAGCCAGTATTCGACCGGCGGCACGCCGGGCGCGTCGATCACCAGGCTGCGGTTGACGTATTCCTCCGAGGTCGTGGCCGTTTCCACGCCGATCCGCTTGCCGTTCAGCTCTTTCGGGTCGGTGATGGTGCTGTCCTGGTGCACCGCGAACACATAGGGCGTGTAGTAGTAGATCGCCGCGAAATCCAGCACCTCGGAGCGCGGCTTGGTCGGCGTGATCGAGCCGACCGCCACATCCCAGCGCCCGCCCCAGCGCCCGCCGGTCATCACGCCCCATTCCGGGGTGTCGAACTCCGCCGTCACCCCGAGGCGCTTGGCGATCTCGTTGGCGACGTCGATGTCGAAACCGACAAGCTGGTTGCTGTCGTCGAGAAAGCTTTGCGGAGGCCAGCCCGCATTGGTGGCGACCTTCAGCACCTTGGTCGAGGTCACCCGGTCCAGGGTCTCGCCCGCATTGACGGCGGGCGTCAGGAAAACGGCCGCCAATGCGCCGATCAGAGCCAGTCTCATCTTCTTCTCCTCCCTCTGGATTGTGCCCGTCGCCGCAGGCCCTGCGACAGAGGACGATTGTTGTCATACGTCTGTCAACACCGATCTGCTTTCGCCGGAAGGGTTGCGGGACGCGGCCGGCATCGCCACGGATGCCGACCGCAAACGGGCGCGGCCCGCACCAGGACGGTGCGGGCCGCATTGTCCGGTCCTGCGCCGGAACCCTGGGAGGGCGCTGCCGCGGCCTTCTTCAGCGCGCCTTCCTGCGGGTCAGCAGGGCCAGGGCGGCAAAGAGCAGGATCGACAGGATCAGCAACATCGTCGCCGCCGCCATGATCGTGGGATTGATCTGGTCCCGGATGCCCGAGAACATCTGCACCGGCAGGGTCCGCTGTTCCGCCGCGGTCAGGAACAAGGCGACGACCACCTCGTCGAAGGAGGTGGCGAAGGCGAAGATCGCGCCCGAGATCACACCGGGCAGGATGTTCGGCAGCGTCACCCGGAAGAAGGCCGAGAGGCCCGATGCGCCCAGGCTGTTCGCGGCACGGGTCAGGTTGGTGTCATAGGTCGAAAGCGTCGCGGTGACGGTGATCACGACGAAAGGCGTCGCCAGCGCGGTATGGGCAAGGACCAGGCCCGCGCGGGTGTTGGTCAGCCCGAACGCGCCGAAGAACAGGTAGCTGCCGACGGCCACGATCACGATCGGCACGATCATCGGCGAGATCAACAGCGCCATGATCGCCCGGCGGCAGGGGAAATCCGGACGGGCGATCCCCAGGGCGGCCAAGGTGCCCAGGGTGGTGGCGAGGATCGTGGTCAGGACCGCCGCCACGGCGCTGTTGACCATCGCCTCGAACCAGCGCGGGTTGCCGAACAGATCCTCGTACCAGCGCAGGGAGTATTCCCGCACCGGCAGGGTGAAGAACGGGTCCTTCGAGAACGAGAGCGGCACGATGATGAACAGCGGCGCGATCAGGAACAGCATGACCGCGACGGCGAAACCGACGACGAGGATCCGCGACAGGCGCTCGGACGGGGTTGCATAGGACGGAAGCCACATGATGGATTACCCCAGCTTGATCTTGTCGGCGCCGACAAGGCGCAGGAACAGGCCGTAGATCGCCAGCGTCACCAGAAGCAGCACGACGCCGAGTGCGGCCGCCAACCCCCAGTTCAGATCGCGGTTGATGTAGACCGAGATGAAGTTCGAGACCATCTGGTCCTGCGGCCCGCCGACCAGCGCGGGGGTGATGTAATAGCCCAGCGACAGGATGAAGGTCATCAGGCAGCCCGCGACCACGCCCGGCAGGGTCTGCGGCGCGTAGATCCGCCAGAAGGCCGAGGTCGGCCCGGCGCCCAACGAACGGGCTGCGCGCAGCTGCGTGGGCTGGATCGAGCGCATCACCGAATACATCGGCAGGATGGTGAAGGGCAGCTGGATATGGGTCATCGCGGTGACGGTGCCGAAGCGGGTGAAGATCAGCTGCACCTTCTCGGTGGTCAGGTGCAGCGCCATGAGGACCGCGTTGATTACCCCGTCGGATTGCAGAAGCACCACCCAGGCGGTCGTGCGCACCAGAAGCGAGGTCCAGAGCGGCAGGAGCACCATCAGCATCATCACTGCCGCGATGCTCCGAGGCGCGATGGTCAGGACATAGGCCACCGGATAGCCCAGGATCAGCGTCAACCCGGTGACGATGCCGGCCACCAGAAGCGTGCGGCCGAGGATCGGCAGGAAGATCGCCTGATCCGGGGCCACGCCCTCGATGCCGCCGGAGGGCGATTGTTGCAGGTCCACGGCGGTGAGCAGGTAATAGGGGGTCAGGCCCGCCCCGTTGCGGCGGATCACGCTCCAGGTTTCGGGGGCGGCCCAGATGTCGCTCTGGTCCAGGAATGCCTCGCGGTAGGGCCCGGCCTCCAGCCCCGCCGCCATCCGCGACGCGGCCAGAACCTTGCTGCGCATTCCAGGGATCTCGTAGTTCAGCCGCTTGCCCACCTGCGAGGCGGTGCTGTCCGCCTTGGCCTGCTTCAGGTCGGCGGCGAGGGCGGCGAAGACCGGCTCGTCCGGGGTCGAGACTCCGTCCCAGCTCTCCAGCGCGGTCAGGGTCCGGGGCAGGATGCTGCGGGTCTCGGGATTGTCGACGGCCGTCACCAGGAGGGAGAGGATCGGCGCGATGAAGGCGAGGATCAGGAACCCCACCAGCGGCAGCGCCAGCGACAGCGCGGCCCGGCGGGCGGGGCGCGCGGCGCGGCGCACGGCGACGAAGGTGCGGATGCGTTCGATGTCGACCGTTTCGGTGACGCTCATCTCTCAGCCCTCCAGCAGGCGGCAGTCGGCGGGGGCGCAGGTGAGGTGGACGGTGTCACCCGTGCCGATGCTGCGGACCGAGGTGACCGGAACCCTGGCGGTCACGATCTGTCCGCCGAAGGCCGCGACGGACAGGCGCATGTGATCGCCCAGGAAGAACATGTCCGCCACCTGGCCGGAGAAGAGGTTGCCCTGTGCCGCCGGCGGTTCGCCGGCCAGCCCGATGTTCTCGGGCCGCACGGAAAGCGACAGCTCGGCCTGTCCGCCGGACAGGGCCGTATCGGCCGCCTTCAGGGTCGAGCCGTCCGCCATCCGCACCACGGCAAGGCCCGCCTCGCGCCCGACCAGCGCGCAGGGCATGGTGTTGTTCTCGCCGATGAATCCCGCGACGAAACGGTTCTCCGGCGCGTTGTAGAGGGTCTTCGGATCGGCCAGCTGCTGGATGCGCCCGTCGTGGAAGACGGCGATGCGGTCCGACATGGTCAGGGCCTCGGACTGGTCATGCGTGACATAGACCATGGTGATGCCCAGCGAGGTCTGCAGGTGCTTGATCTCGATCTGCATCCTTTCGCGCAACTGCTTGTCCAGCGCGCCCAGCGGTTCGTCCATCAGGACGAGCGAGGGTTCGAACACCAGCGCCCGGGCCAGGGCCACCCGCTGCTGCTGGCCGCCCGAAAGCTGCGCCGGCCGACGGTCGCCCATCGCCTCCAGCCCGACGCGGCCAAGCGCGCGGGCGACCTTCGCGCCCGCCGCCGCGCCCTTGATGCCGCGATAGCGCAGCGGGAAGGCCACGTTCTCGGCCACGGTCATGTGCGGAAACAGGGCATAGTTCTGGAAGACGAAGCCGATGTTGCGCTTTTCGGGCGGCAGGCGCTCGACCGGGTTGCCGTTCAGCAGGATCTGCCCCAGCGTCGGCCGCTCGAACCCGCCCAGCATCATCAGCGTGGTGGTCTTGCCCGAGCCCGAAGGCCCGAGCATGGTCAGGAACTCGCCCTTGGCGACATCCAGGTTCAGGTCTTTCACCACATAGTGGATGCCGTCATAGGACTTCTTCACCTGTGAAAAACGGACGAGCGCATCCTCGCTCCTGACCGTCGTGAACGTGTCGGCTGGCATGGCATTCATGATGCGCTCTCCTCTTTCCGCGGCCTACTGGGCGAGCCAGGTGGTGAACCGCTTGCGGATCTCGTCGCCGTTGTCGGCCCAGAAGGCATTGTCGAGCGTGAGGGCGACGGTCATGTTCGCCGGGCTGGTCGGCAGGTTCGCCGCATCCTCGGGCGTCACGAATTCGGCGGCGGATGCGCGGACCGGGCCGTAGGGAATGTATTTCGTCGTCCCGGCCAGCACCTGCGGCTCGACCGCGTATCTGATGAACTCAAGCGAGGCTTCGGGGGTCTTCGCGCCCTTCGGGATCACCCAGTAGTTGGAATCGAGGATCTGGTTGTCCCAGACGATGCGGAAATCCTGGCCTTCCTTGTTGGCGTTGTAGATGCGGCCGTTCCAGGCGGTCGTCATCACCACCTCGCCCGAGGCCAGAAGCTGCGGCGCCTGCGCGCCCGCCTCCCACCAGACGATGTCGGTCTTGATCGTGTCCAGCTTGGTGAAGGCCCGGTCCACGCCCTCGGCGGTGGCAAGCACCTCGTAGACCTGGCCGGCGGGGACGCCATCGGCCAGCAGGGCGAATTCAAGGTTGGTCGCCGGGTTCTTCCACAGGCCCCGCTTGCCGGGGAATTTCGCGGTGTCGAACAGGTCGGCGATCACCGTCGGGCCTTCCGGCAGGGTCGCGGCGTTATAGGCCAGCGCGGTGGAATAGACGATCGTGCCGACGCCGCAGTCCGAGGTGGTGCCCCCCAGCCAGTCGGCCTGGTCGCCGATCCGGGTCCAGTCGATCTTCTCGAAGATGCCGTCATCGCAGCCCTGCAGCAGGGTCGGGGCATCGACATCGACCACGTCGACGGTGGTGTTGCCGGATTCGACCATCGCCGCGATCTTGGCGATCTCGCCGCCGTATTCCTGTTCGTCCACCTTGATGCCGGTGCTGGCGGTGTAGGTCTCGAACACCGCCTTGCGCTGCGCTTCCTGATAGGCGCCGCCGAAGCTCATCACCGAGATCGAGCCTTCGGCGAGCGCGGGCGCGGCCAGCGCCAGAAGGCCCAGAACCGGGACGGCCGTGGCATATGCTTTCTTCATCGGTTGGTCTCCACTGTTGGAACGTCCGGCCGGCGGGATGCGGGACCGGCGGTGCAGCCATGGCCGGCCTGAGGGCCGCGCTTCCTGACTTGCGGAAGGGGCGCGGACCTTCGCCCGCGCCCCTGTTCGGATCAGCCCTTGCCCTTCACGATCAGGTGCTCGGGCCCATAGGCAAAGCCGGTGATGTTGGTGTTGCCCTTGTTGTTGTCGTCGGTGATCACCAGGATATCGTGCTCGCGGTAGCCGCCAGCGCCCGGCAGGTGGTTCGGGATGGTGATCATCGGCTCCATCGAGACGACCATGCCCGGCTCCAGCACGGTCTCGCAGTCCTCGCGCAGCTCCAGCCCGGCCTCGCGGCCGTAATAGTGGCAGAGCACGCCGAAGGAATGGCCATAGCCGAAGCTGCGGTATTGCAGCAGGTTCTCGGCGGCATACATCTCGTTCAGTTCCCTGGCGATGTCGCTGCATTTCGCGCCCGGAACCAGCAGTTCCTTGCCCCGGTCATGGACCTTGCAGTTGATCTCCCAGAGCCGGATGTGCTCGTCACTCGCCTCTTCCGCGAAGAGCGTCCGTTCCAGCGCGACATAGTAGCCCGCGACCATCGGGAAGCAGTTCAAGGACAGGATGTCGCCGCGTTCGATCCGGCGGCTGGTGACCGGGTTGTGCGCGCCGTCGGTGTTGATGCCCGACTGGAACCAGGTCCAGGTGTCCAGCAGCTCGCCATGCGGCCAGACCTTCGCGATCTCGCGCACCATGGTGGCGGTCGAGTGCAGCGCCACCTCGTGTTCCGGCACGCCGACTGCCGTTGCCTCGACGCAGGCCGCGCCGCCGATGTCGGCGATCCGGGTCATCTTGGTGATATGGGCGATCTCCTCGGCCGACTTGACCATGCGCAGCCGCATCGAGGCCGCGGCGATGTCGACGAACTCCATCTGCGGGAATTCGGTCCTGAGCAGGTTCAGCGTGTCGATGGTGATATGGTCGAACTCGATCCCCAGCCGCTTCACGCCGCCGGACAGACCACGGATGGCATGAAAATAATTGTCCTTCTGCCAGTCGGTGTAGGTGACATTGCGCCCCCCGAAGGTGCGCCGCCAGGGCTGGCCGCCGTCGATGCCCGCGCTGATCGAGGTCGAGACGTCATGCGTCACCAGGGTCAGGACCCATTGATCTTCCACTTTCGGCGTGATTCAGGCTCCGCAAGGAGACTGACCTATGACCAACCTTTTTTGGCTGACGGACGTGCAGATGGCACGGCTGCAGCCCTTCTTTCCCAAGA
>NZ_JAYRUJ010000026.1:0-20139 GCF_041919135.1 Tabrizicola sp.
CAGCGCTCGGATCAGATCCCATTCGAAGTCCGAAAGATCAAAACGCGCCATCACCACCTCCATCGAGGCGAGTGAATCACGCTTCAGAACCCGCGGAAATCCCGTTTATGAGTTCACAGCCTAGACCGATGCCTGACGCCGACCCACGAGTCGGTACCGGCATCGGAGCCAAGCGCACCCCTCCTGCCAGGGGGGACCCGGACCGAACCCGCAGGACCTGCGGCGCATCGTCTTCCGGATGAGCCGACCCAACCCCACATCCGCATCAGGACCAGCACCCGAGGGTGAGCCATGATACACGACCCGATTCCGCGGGACGTCCAGCCTGCCTTGCCGCTGCTTGACGACGAGGCGCTGGACATCGCCGATTACCTGAAGTCCGAGCAGGAGGCCGCTTCGGACATCCACGACGATGCGACGCACCGGCAGGGCCTGGCCGCGCTGAGCCTTGGCGCGATCGGCGTGGTCTATGGCGACATCGGCACCTCGCCGATCTATGCCTTTCGCGAGGCCCTGCGCGCCACCGGCGCGGCGGTTCCGGGCCAGGCCGAGGTGCTGGGCATCCTGTCCCTGCTGATCTGGACGCTGATCCTGGTGGTCACGGTCAAATATGTCTTCTTCCTTCTGCGCGCTGACAACCGGGGCGAGGGCGGGATCCTGGCGCTGTACACGCTGGTGCGGCTGGCGACGGGGCGGCGCTCGGTTCCGGTCCTCTTGCTGGCGCTGGGCGGGGCCGCGCTTTTCGCCGGGGATGCGGCGATCACGCCGGCGATCTCGGTCCTGTCGGCGGTGGAGGGGATGGAACTCGTCCTGCCGGCGCTGGAACCTTGGGTGCTGGGAGTGACCATGGGGATCCTGGTCGCGCTCTTTGCCGTCCAGCGCACCGGGACGGCGCGGGTGGCGCTGTTCTTCGGCCCGGCCTGTGTGCTGTGGTCCCTGACCCTGGCGGGGCTGGGCCTGTGGCATCTGGGCGAGACGCCCGCGGTGCTGCGCGCCTTCAGCCCGGTCTGGGGCGTGGATTTCCTGCTGGACCATCCCGGCGTCGCCTTCGTCGTCCTGGGCGCGATCTTCCTGGCCGTGACCGGGGGCGAGGCGCTTTACGCCGATCTGGGCCATTTCGGGCGGCGGCCGATCATGCTGGCCTGGTTCGCCCTGGTCCTGCCGGCGCTGGTGCTGAACTACCTTGGCCAGGGGGCGATGGTGCTGGCCCATCCCGAACGGGCGGAGGAGAGCTTTTTCGGCCTTGCCCCCGAGGCCGGGCTGCCGGTCCTGGTGATGCTTGCCACCGCCGCCACGGTGATCGCCAGCCAGGCGGTGATCTCGGGCGCCTTCTCGATGGCGCGGGGCGCGGTGCAGCTGGGCTTCCTGCCGCGCCTGCGGATCCGGCACACCGCCGAGGGGCAGAGCGGGCAGATCTACATCGGCGCGGTGAACTGGCTTCTGCTCTGGGGTGTGCTGTGGCTGGTTCTGGCCTTCGGCTCGTCCAGCGCGCTGGCCTCGGCCTATGGGATCGCGGTGACCGGGACCATGGTGCTGACCACGATCCTCGGCGCGCTTTACCTGGTGCGGACCGGGCGGCTGCGCGCGCCGATCGCCGCCCTGGCCGTCCTGCCGATCCTGTCGGTCGAGGCGGTGTTCCTGGCCTCGAACCTGGCCAAGATCGGCGATGGCGGCTATGTGCCGGTGCTGATCGCGGTCGTCGTCGGCTTCCTGATGTGGTGCTGGTGGCGCGGCACCCAGGCCATGCGGGCGCGGGTGGCGAAGCTGGCGATCCCGGTCGATTCCTTCGTGCGGATGATGCGCAATTCCAGCGTCAACGTGATCCCCGGCACCGCCTTCTTCCTCACCGGCGATCCGCAGGTCGTGCCCTCGGCGCTTCTGCACAACCTCAAGCACAACCGCGTCCTGCACGAGCAGACCGTCTTCCTGACCGTCGAGACCCTGCGCGTGCCCTATGCCACCGCCGACGAGCGCGCCTCGGTCGAGATGCTGGGCGGCTGCTTCCTGCGGCTGACGCTGCGCTTCGGCTTCATGGAGACGCCGAATGTCAGCCGCGCCATGGCCCATGCCCGGCGGGCGGGGCTGAAGTTCGATGTCATGGCCTCGACCTTCTTCCTGGGCCGCAGGCGGGCGGTGGCGACGGGCAAGGGCCTGGAGCTGGCGCTGGACCGGGTCTTCGTCGCGCTGTCGCGCATGGCGGCGGACCCGACCGAGTTCTATCACCTTCCCCGCGGCCGCGTGGTCGAACTGGGCGAGAGGGTGGCGATCTGACAATCGCGTGACCCGGCCGTCACAGGGCTGCAACCCGCTGGAAGGGAGCCTAAACTGGCCTTGCGCGTTGGGAAGAAGCCCCTTGCAAGGAATGGATGGTTACTTTAGGTTATCACCATTCCCGGGGGCGCTGACGCACCGGGCGAACAGGGGGCGAAATGAGCACCTATCAGAACCTACCCGCACCGAGCCCGGAACAGGGCTTGAACCGCTATCTCCAGGAGATCCGCAAGTTTCCGCTGCTGGAGCCGGAAGAGGAATACATGCTGGCCAAACGTTGGGTCGACCACCAGGACGCGGGCGCCGCGCACCAGCTGGTCACCAGCCACCTGCGGCTGGCGGCGAAGATCGCCATGGGCTACCGCGGCTATGGCCTGCCGCAGGCCGAGGTGATCAGCGAGGCGAACGTCGGCCTGATGCAGGCGGTGAAACGCTTCGATCCCGAAAAGGGCTTTCGTCTGGCGACCTATGCGATGTGGTGGATCCGCGCCTCGATCCAGGAATACATCCTGCGGTCCTGGAGCCTGGTGAAACTGGGCACCACCAGCGCGCAGAAGAAGTTGTTCTTCAACCTGCGCAAGGCCAAGGCCAAGGTCGGCGCGCTGGAGGAGGGCGACCTTCGCCCCGAGAACGTGGCCCGGATCGCCAAGGACCTGTCCGTCAGCGAGGAGGAGGTCATCGCGATGAACCGCCGCCTCTCGGGCTCGGACGCGTCGCTGAACGCGACCGTGGGCTCGGATGGCGACAGTTCGGCGCAGTGGCAGGACTGGCTGGAGGACGAGGACAGCGACCAGGCCGGGGCCTATGAGGCCAAGGACGAGCTGGACACCCGCCGCGCCCTTCTGGCCGAGGCGCTTTCGGTGCTGAACGACCGCGAGAAGGACGTGCTGACCCAGCGCCGCCTGTCCGAGGACCCGGTCACGCTCGAGGACCTGTCGGCCAACTACGGCGTCAGCCGCGAGCGGATCCGGCAGATCGAGGTCCGCGCCTTCGAGAAGCTGCAGGCGAAGATGCGCGAGCTGGCGAAGGGCAAGGGGATGGTGGTTCCCGCCTGAGCCGGTTTCCCGGAATAAGACGGACCGGAGCCGCCGAAGGCTCCGGTCCGCAGTATTTTCAAACTCGGGCTTGCGCCCGGCGGGTTTTCGTTGATCCCGGACCCTGCCGGGTTTAGGGAAGCGCCCATGCGCATGATCGACACCTTTCTCAAGCCGATGCACCCCGAGGGGTGGAAATTCGTCCCCGTCTTCGCGGCCGTCACGCTGGTCCTGTTCTGGATCTGGGACCCGCTGGGCTGGCTGGGCCTGGGCCTTACCGTCTGGTGCTACTATTTCTTCCGCGATCCGCGCCGCGCGGTGCCCGAGAACGCGGGCCTTCTGGTCAGCCCGGCCGACGGGGTGGTCAGCCTGATCGAACGCGCGGTGCCCCCGGCCGAGCTGGGCCTTGGCCCGCAGGCGCTGGTCCGCGTCTCGGTCTTCATGTCGGTCTTCAACTGCCATGTGAACCGCGCGCCCATCGCGGGCCAGGTGACGGCCGTCGCCTACCGGCCGGGCAAGTTCTTCAACGCCTCGCTTGACAAGGCGTCCGAGGAGAACGAGCGCAATGCGCTGGCGATCGAGATGGCGGATGGCCGCAAGATCGCCGTGGTGCAGATCGCGGGCCTCGTCGCGCGCCGGATCATGTGCTGGAAAAAGCCCGGCGACGGGGTCCGCACCGGCGAACGCTTCGGCCTGATCCGCTTCGGCAGCCGGCTTGACGTCTACCTGCCCGAGGGCGTGGCGCCGCAGGTCGCGCTGGGCCAGACCATGGTCGCGGGCGAGACGGTGATCGCGCTGATCGGCCAGGACGTCCCGGCCCGCGCCGCCCGGATCGAGTGACGATGCCGCGCAGCCCCACCGACCCCCCGCGCGAGCTTTTGCTGCTGAAGCTGCTGCCGAATCTGGTCTCGATCCTGGCGCTGTGCTCGGGGCTGACCGCGATCCGCTTCGCGATCGCCGGGAACTTCGGCCTGGCGATCCTGCTGATCGGCACGGCGGCGGCGCTGGACGGGCTGGACGGGCGGCTGGCGCGGATGCTGAAGTCGGAAAGCGCGATCGGGGCGGAACTCGACTCGCTGTGCGATTTCGTGAACTTCGGCGTCACCCCGGCGCTGGTGCTGTATCTCTGGGGCCTTCGGGCCGAGACGAGCCTTGGGTGGATCGCGGTCCTGGTCTATGCGGTCTGCTGCATGTTGCGGCTGGCGCGGTTCAACGTCGGCTCGCGGGTCGAGGGCGAGCCGGCCGAGAAGACCGTCTTCATCGGCGTGCCCTCGCCGGCCGGGGCGATGCTGGCGCTGGTGCCGATGTATCTGGCGCTGGCGCTGGATCACGCGGTGGTCCTGCCGCCGCAACTGGTGGCGCTTTGGATGGTGGCGATCGGGGCGCTGATGATCAGCCGGGTCCGCACGCCCTCGCTGAAGCGGATCAAGGTTTCGACCGACCATGCCCGCTATGTGCTGGTGGGCCTTGTGATCGTGGTCGCGGCACTGCTGACCTATCCCTGGGTGACGCTGCTGACGCTTTCTCTGGCCTATCTCGGCGCGATCCTCTGGCTGTTCCTGCGCAACCTCCAGCGCCCGGCGGCATAAGGCCTGCCGCCCGGCGCCATCGCCTCTTTGCCTTGCATCCCCCGGTGGAATGCGCACTCTGTGGTAGAAATCCAAAGGGAATCATGTGCATGCAAGCAGAGGCCATCCGTCGCAGCTATCGCCGCTGGGCCCCGATCTATGACCTGACCTTTGGTCGGATCACCCAGGGCGGCCGCATCCTGGCCGCGCGGCATGTGAATGCGCTTGGCGGATCCGTGCTCGAGGTCGGGATCGGCACCGGGCTGGCGCTGGAATTCTACCAGCCGCATGTCAGCGTGACCGGCATCGACCTGTCCGACGACATGCTGCGCGAGGCGCGGGCCAAGGTGGCGAAGCGCGGCCTGCGCAATGTCGCCGGCCTGCACCAGATGGACGCGACGCAGGTGGCGCTGCCCGATGCCAGCTTCGACCATGTGGCGGCCATGCACATCATGTCGGTGGTCCCCGACCCCGAGGCCGTGCTGGCCGAGATGGTGCGCCTTTGCCGGCCCGGCGGCTCGGTCCTGATCGCCAATCATTTCGCCGACCATGCGGGGGGCTGGTCGCTGGCCGAACGGCTGGCCGCGCCGCTGGCGAACCTTCTGGGCTGGCATTCGGATTTTGCGATCGGGCGGGTGCTGGGCCATCCCAGGCTGCAGCTGGTGGAACAGTTGCAGATTCGCCCGCTGGGCCTGATGACCTATCTGCGCTTCCGGCGGCTTGAATAACGTCCCGGCTCTGGTCAGACTGGCCAGGACCCTGGAGGAGAGCGATGAAACCTGTCAGATGGGGCGTCCTTGGCGCCGCCCGCTTCGCGCGCGAGCATATGGCACCCGCGATCCATGCCGCCGAGGGGGCGGAACTCGCGGCGCTGGCGACCTCGGACCCGGCCAAGGCCGAGGGATTCCGGGCCTTCTGTCCCGGCCTTGCGCTGCATGACAGCTATGAGGCGCTGCTGGCCGATCCGACCATCGACGCGGTCTATATCCCGCTGCCGAACCATCTGCATGTGGACTGGACGCTGAAGGCGCTGGCGGCGGGCAAGCATGTGCTGTGCGAAAAGCCCATCGCCCTGGCCGCGTCCGAGATCGACCGGATCATCGCCGCCCGCGACCGTTCCGGCCTTCTGGCGGCCGAAGCCTACATGATCGTCCACCACCCGCAATGGCAGCGGGCGCGGGAATGGCTCCAGTCCGGCGAGATCGGCGAACTGGTCCATGCCGACGTGGCCTTCAGCTTCAACCTGACCGACGGCGGCAACATCCGCAACAAGCCGGAAACCGGCGGCGGTGCGTTGCGCGACATCGGGGTCTATACCTTCGGCTGCGCCCGCTTCGTGACCGGGGCGGAACCCGCGGAGGTCTCGGCCCGGATCCGGCGCGAGAACGGGGTGGATGTCTTTGCCCAGGTGGCCGCGATCATGGAAGGGCCGGGCGGGCGCTTCACCTATGGTTCGATGACTTCGATGCGGATGTACAACCGGCAGGTGGCGACCTTCCAGGGCACCAGGGGCATGATCCGGCTGGAGGGCGGCTGTTTCAATGCCAATGTCAATGACCTGGCCGAGGTGGAAATGCACCGGAACGGCAATAGCGTCACGGTGGAACGCTTTCCCGGCGTGAACCAGTACCGGCTGCAGGTCGAGGCTTTCGGCCGCTCGGTCCGCGAAGGCGCGGCCTGGCCCTGTCCGCTGGAATTCGTGCGGGGAACGCAGGCAATGATGGACCGGGTCTACGAGGTGGCGGTCGAGATCTGAGGCTTGACCTGCATCAGGGCCAGAGGCGGAGTGTCTGTGGCTGAATCATCGGGCTGGCGCCGGGCCAGCCGCAGCGGACAAAGGAGACGGCGATGAAACCGACGCAAACCCTTTACCTTCTGGCCGCCGACCGCGACTTTCGCCTCTTGCGGGGCGCGCGGTCCGAACTGGCCGAGATCGCGCATCGCAAGGCCGACGACTATCCCGACGTGCATGGCCGCGACGCCCCGCCCCCCAGCCGTGGCCAGTCCGGCGGCATTTCCTTCAACACCACCGAGCCCGGCGCGCATGAGGCCGAGGAGCGCCGCCGCTTTGCCTGCTATGCGCTGGAGGCGCTGGAGAAGGAATGGGCCAAGGGCAAGGCCGACCGGATCGTCATCGCCGCCGGCCCCAGGATGCTGGGAGAGTTGCGCGGCCAGATCCCGAAGGCGCTGGCCGCGCATGTCGCCGCCGAGATGCCCAAGGACCTGATCCGGGTCGCGGTCCACGACCTGCCCGCGCATTTCGAGGACCTGCCCGGGGCCTGACGGCCCCGGCGCGGATCAGCCCTCCATCGCCTCCAGCTCGTCGATGAAGCCCGCGATCATCGACAGGCCCTTGTCCCAGAACTTCGGATCGCTCGCGTCCAGGCCGAAGGGCGCGAGCAACTCCTTGTGGTGCATCGAGCCGCCCGCCCTGAGCATGGCGAAGTATTTCTCCTGGAAGTCCGGAAGCCCGCCCGCATAGGCCGCGTAAAGCGCGTTCACCAGCCCGTCACCGAAGGCATAGGCGTAGACGTAGAAGGGCGAATGGACGAAATGCGGGATATAGGCCCAGAAGGTCTCGTAGCCGTCCATGAACTCGAAGGCATCGCCCAGCGACTGGGCCTGGACCGACATCCAGAGCGCGTCGATATCCTCGGGGGTAAGCTCCCCTTCCGCCCGCGCCGCGTGCAGCTTGCATTCGAAGTCGTAGAAGGCGATCTGGCGGACGACGGTGTTGATCATGTCCTCGACCTTGCCGGCCAGCAGGGTCTTCCTCTCGGCCGGGGTCCTGGCGCCGTCCAGCAGCTTGCGGAAGGTCAGCATCTCGCCGAAGACGGAGGCCGTCTCGGCCAGGGTCAGGGGGGTCGAGGCCAGAAGCTCGCCCTGGCCGGCGGCCAGCACCTGGTGGACGCCATGGCCCAGCTCATGCGCCAGCGTCATCACGTCGCGCGGCTTGCCGAGGTAGTTCAGCATGACATAGGGGTGGACCGTGGTCACCGTCGGATGGGCAAAGGCGCCGGGGGCCTTGCCCGGCTTCACGCCGGCGTCGATCCAGCCCTTGTCGAAGAAGGGCGCGGCGAGATCTGCCATCCGGGGATCGAAGGCGGCATAGGCCTCGGTCACCGTCCTGCGCGCGGTGGCCCAGTCCACGGTCTTCGGCACCTCGATCGGCAGAGGGGCGTTGCGGTCCCAGACCTGGAGCTTGTCCAGCCCCATCCATTTCGCCTTCAGCCGGTAGTAGCGGTGCGACAGCTTGGGATAGGCCGCGACCACGGCGTTGCGCAGCGCCTCGACCACCTCGGGCTCGACATGGTTCGACAGGTGGCGGCCGTGCTGCGGTGTCGGCATCTTGCGCCAGCGGTCGTGGATTTCCTTTTCCTTTGCCAGCGTGTTGTGGATCCGGGCGAAGAGCTTGACGTTCCTGCGGAAGACCTCGGCCAGGGCATGCGCCGCCGCCTCGCGCCGGGGGCGGGCGGGGTCGGTCAGCAGGTTTAGCGTGGCTTCGAGGTTCAGTTCCTCCGGCTCGCCCTCGACCTGGAACATCAGGCCCGCCATCGTCTCGTCGAAGAGCTTGTTCCAGGCGGAGGCCCCCACCACGCTTTCGTCGTGCAGGAATTTCTCCAGCTCGTCCGAAAGCTGGTGCGGCCGCATCGCGCGCATCCGGTCGAAGACCGGCTTGTAGCGCGCGAGCCCGGCATCGGCGGCCAGAAGGCGGGCGAGGTGGTCGTCGTCCAGCCGGTTGAACTCCAGGCTGAAGAAGACCAGCGGCGTCGTGGCGTTCGTCACCCGGTCCTGCGCATTGCCCATGAACTGGGCGCGCTCGGGGTCGATGGTGTTCTGGTAGTAGCGCAGGCCGGCATAGGACATCAGCCGCCCGGCGATCACGTCGATCCGTTCGTATTCCCGGACGCAGGCCAGAAGCGCGGCCGCATCCAGGCGGGCGAGCTTGCCCTCGTAGCTTGCCGCGAAAGCCGCGCAGGCGCGCTCCAGTTCGGCCATGTCGGCGGCGAATTCCGGCGCGTCGGGGGCGGGATAGAGATCGGTCAGGTCCCAGTCGGGCAGGTCGCCGAACCCGCCGCCGGTGGCATTCGCGTCGAAAACGGGCTGGGGCAGGGGCAGGGTCATGGGCTTCTCCGAATGAGGTCAGGGTTCATCTAGGGGGCAGGGGGCGGGATGTGCAAGGGCAGGGCGCGGCTTTCGCGGTCCCCTCCTCGTTCGACTTCGTCTCCTCGTCGGATGCCCCCCCGCGAGGAGCGGCGAAGTCATCGACGAGCGGCGCCGGGGTCATCCCGCCGCCTTCAGCAGCGCCCGCAGGCTGTCCAGCGTGTCGATCTCCTCCACGCCCTTGTCGCGGCGCCAGCGCAGCATCCGGGGAAAGCGCAGCGCGATGCCGCTCTTGTGGCGGGGGCTTTCCTGGATGCCCTCGAAGCCGATCTCGAAGACCAGTTCGGCCGGCACCTTCCGGACCGGACCGAAGCGTTCCAGCGTATGGCGCTGCACCCAGCGGGTGATCTCGGCGAATTCGGCATCGGTCAGGCCGCTGTAGGCCTTGGCGAAGGGCACCAGTTCCTTGCCGTCGCGGACGGCGAAGGTGAAGTCGGTGAAGAGGTTCGCCCGCCGCCCGTGCCCGGCCTGGGCATAGAGCATCACCGCGTCCACGCTCCAGGGGTCGAGCTTCCATTTCCACCAGTCGCCCCGCTTGCGCCCGGTGAAATAGGCCGATGCCGCGCGCTTCAGCATCACCCCCTCCGCCCCGCCGGCCCGGGCGGTGGCGCGGATTTCGGCCAGCGACGGCCAGTCCGGGAAGGCCAGCAGGGGCGAGGCGGCAAGCGGCAGTCCGGCGGGCAGGGCGGCCAGGATATCGAGCAACCGCGCCCTTCGGTGCGACAGGGGGCGGTCGCGGATGTCCTCGCTTCCGTCCTCGAGCAGGTCATAGGCCAGGATTCGCGCCGGCGCCTCGGCCAGCAGGGTCTTCGGCACGGTCTTGCGCCCGATCCGCCGTTGCAGCGCGGCGAAGGGCAGGGGGCGGTTCGCGGCGCGGTCCCAGGCCAGCACCTCGCCGTCGATCACCACTCCCGGCGGCAGGAAGTCGGCCAGCGGCGCCAGGTCGGGGAAGCGGTCGGTGATCAGCTCCTCGCCGCGCGACCAGAGGGCGAAGGCCCCCGGCCGCGCGATGAGCTGGCCGCGGATGCCGTCCCATTTCCATTCCGCCAGCCAGTCGCCGGGCGCACCCAGCGCCTCGGGCCCGTCCTCCAGCTGGCTGGCGAGCGCGAACGGATAAGGCCGCGCATCGCCGCCCGCGTCGCCGGCGACCAGGGCGGCAAAGGTGATCCGCGCCGGGTCCCAGTCGCCCATCAGCCGGTGGGCCAGCGTCGCCTCCTCCACCGCCGTCGCCTGCGAGAGCGCCCGGGTCAGCAGGCCCTGCGCGACGCCCATGCGGAAGCCGCCGGTCAGCAGCTTGTTGTAGAGGAAGCGTTCCGTCGCCGGAAGCTGCGCCCAGGCCGCCAGCACCGCCTGCTTGCGCTGCTCGGCAGGCTGGCCGGTCAGCCGGACCAGGCCGCGGATCGCCTGATCCAGGCCCAGCTCCCCGGTCGTCGCGGGCGGCGGCAGGAGAAGCGCGATGGTCTCGGCCAGGTCGCCCGCCACGCTGTAGCTTTCCTCGAAGAGCCAGTCCGGCACCCCCGCCACCTCGGCCGCCCAGAGCCGCAGTTCGGTGGCGTTCACGGCCCGCCTCGGGCGGCGGCCGCTCAGGAGGGCGATGGTCCAGACCCGGTCGGCCTCGGGGGCCTGCCGGAAATAATCGGCGAGCGCGGCGGTCTTGGCCCCGGTCCGGGTGGTGCCGTCCAGCGCGGCGAAGAGGGCGGCGAAGCGTTTCATTCGGCGAGCGGCTCCTCGGCCTCTTCCTCGTCGCCGAAGCGGGTCTCGACGATGCCGGCATCCAGGCCCTGCGTCTCCAGCCAGCGGCGGAAGGGGGCGGTGTAGCCATGGGTGACGAAGACGCGGCCGGCCCCGGTGGCGCGGACCGCGTCGTTCAGACCCGGCCAGTCGGCGTGGTCGGAGAGGACGAAGCCGGTCCCCAGCGCGCGGCGGCGGCGGATGCCGCGCACGGCCATCCAACCCGAGACGAAGGCCTCCTCCACCGGGCCGAGGCGGGCCGACCAGGCCGAGCCGAGGGCCGAGGGCGGCGCGATCGCCAGCGCGCCGGGGTGGGTCCTGCCCGTGACCTCGGGCGTCACGCGGATCGTGGGGGGCAGGGGATAGCCCTGATCGCGGAGGACCTGTGTCATCTCCTCGACCGCGCCGTGGGTGAGGATCGGGCCCCTGCCGCCAAGACCGGCCAGCAGGCGCTGGGCCTTGCCGAAACTGTAGGCGCCGAGGATGGAGGTCTTGCCGGCCGCCGCGTTGCCGGCCCACCAGGCGGCGATCCGGTCGATGACGCGGGGCTGCGGCTCCCAGCGGAAGATCGGCAGGCCGAAGGTGCATTCGGTGATGAAGGCGTGGCAGGGCACGGGCTCGAAGGGCTCGGCCAGACCGTCGGCCTCGGTCTTGTAGTCGCCGGAGACGGTCCAGACCTCGCCGCCCACCTCGACGCGGATCTGGGCCGAGCCGGGGACATGGCCGGCCGGGTGGAACGAGACGCTGGCCCCCCCGATCCGCCGCGCCTCGCCATATGCGATGCCCTCGGCCGTGATCGGACCCAGGCGGCGGATGATCACCGGCAGGGCCTGATGGGTGGCGAGGTAGGCCGCCATGCCGGGGCGGGCATGGTCGGAATGCCCGTGCGTCACCAGGGCGCGGGGGACGGGGCGCCAGGGGTCGATGTGGAAGTCCCCGGCGGGGCAGTAGATGCCGCGGTCGGTGAAGGTGAGGACGGGGCTGGCCATGGAGGAAGGATAGCACGGGCGGGCCCGCGGGAAAGAGTCCGCCCGCGCGGGCTGGCGATCCCGGGTCCCATGATTTCAATGGTTTGGAGCTGGGCTGGGGATCAGGATCCATCCAGAAGGCCGATCGGCTTTCCTGGCCTGATGCACCCTTCGTTCCGCAGCCGGACCGTTCTGGCCTGGAAAGGGTCGCACAGGTCGCCTCGGGTCCTGGCCTTCGTGCGGGTGGCCAAGCAGGTCGGGCTGCAGGCGTCGTGACGGAAAGGGGCGGCCGCGCGGCCGCCCCCGTCATTGTCCGGGATCGCTCACTCGGCCGCGTCGGCGTAGCTTTCCAGCGGCGGGCAGGAGCAGATCAGGTGCCGGTCGCCATAGACGTTGTCCACGCGGTTGACCGGCGACCAGTACTTGTCCACCCGGAAGGCGCCGGGCGGGAAGCAGGCGGCCTCGCGGCTGTAGGGCCGGTTCCAGTCGCCGACGAGGTCCTCCACCGTATGCGGCGCGCGCTTCAGCGGGTTGTCCTCGGCGTCGAGCTTGCCTTCGGCGACGGCCTCCACCTCGGCCGCGATGCCCAGCATGGCGGTGATGAAGCGGTCAAGCTCGGCCTTGGGTTCGCTTTCCGTCGGCTCGACCATCAGCGTTCCGGCGACCGGCCAGCTCATCGTGGGGGCGTGGAAGCCGCAGTCGACAAGGCGCTTGGCGATGTCGTCCACGGTGATCCCCGCTCGATCCTTCATCCCGCGGGTGTCGAGGATGCATTCATGCGCCACCCGGCCATCCGCAGAGTAGAGGATCGGATAGGCCGCCTTCAGGCGGTTGGCGATGTAGTTGGCGTTCAGGATCGCCACCTTGGTCGCCTGGGTCAGCCCCTCGCCGCCCATCAGCAGGCAATAGGCCCATGAAATCAACAGGATCGAGGCCGAGCCATAGGGCGCCGAGGACACCGCCCCGCCGTCCGCGACCAGCGGGTTGCCGGGCAGGTACGGGGCGAGGTGGGCCTTGACGCCGATCGGGCCCATGCCGGGGCCGCCGCCGCCATGCGGGATGGCGAAGGTCTTGTGCAGGTTCAGGTGGCTGACGTCCGAGCCGATGTCGCCGGGGCGCGAGAGGCCCACCATGGCGTTCATGTTGGCGCCGTCCAGATAGACCTGGCCGCCGTGCCGGTGGGTGATCTCGCAGATCTCGCGCGCGGTGGTCTCGAAGACGCCATGCGTTGACGGGTAGGTGATCATGCAGGCGGCGAGATTGGCCGAATGCTGTTCGGCCTTGGCGCGGAAGTCGTCCATGTCGATGTCGCCGTTCTCGGCGACGCGCACGACCACCACCTTCATGCCCACCATCTGCGCCGAAGCCGGGTTGGTGCCATGCGCCGAGGTCGGGATCAGGCAGACGTCGCGCTGGCCCTGGCCACGGGCGCGGTGCCAGGCCTGGATGGTCAGAAGCCCGGCATATTCGCCCTGCGCGCCCGAGTTCGGCTGCATCGAGAAGGCGTCATAGCCGGTCACGAGGCAGAGCTTCGCTTCCAGATCGCGCAGCATCTCGGCATAGCCTTTGGTCTGCGCGTCGGGGGCGAAGGGGTGGACGTCGGCGAATTCCGGCCAGCTCAGCGCCATCATCTCGGCGGTGGCGTTCAGCTTCATGGTGCAGGAGCCGAGCGGGATCATCGCCCGGTCCAGCGCCAGGTCGCGGTCGGCGAGGCGGCGCATGTAGCGGGTCATCTCGGCCTCGGCCCGGTTCATGTGGAAAACCGGATGGGTCAGGTAGTCCGAGCTGCGCACCAGCCCCTCGGGCAGGCGGTAGTCATGCGTCAGGTCGTCGTCGCGCCGCTCGATCCCGAAGGCGCGCCAGATCGCCTCGGTATGGGCGCGGGTGGCGCGTTCGTCGAAGCTGATGCCGATCCTGGTGGCGCCGACGCGGCGCAGGTTGATGCCCTCGGCCTCGGCCGATTTCAGGATCGCGCCCTGCACGGCGCCCACGTCGACGGTGATCGTGTCGAAGAACGCCGCAGGTTCCACCCTGAAGCCCTGCGCTTCCAGCCCCTTGGCCAGGCGCACCGTCTTGCGGTGGATGCGTTCGGCGATGCCCCGCAGCCCGTCGGGGCCGTGGAAGACGGCATACATGCTGGCCATCACCGCCAGAAGCGCCTGCGCGGTGCAGACGTTGGAGGTGGCCTTCTCGCGGCGGATATGCTGCTCGCGGGTCTGCAAGCTCAGCCGGTAGGCGCGGTTGCCGCGGGCGTCGATCGAGACGCCGACGATCCGGCCCGGCATGTTGCGCTTCAGCGCGTCCTTGACGGCCATGTAGGCGGCGTGCGGGCCGCCATAGCCCATCGGCACGCCGAACCGCTGGGTCGAGCCGATGGCGATATCCGCCCCCATCTCGCCCGGGGCCTTCAGCACGCAGAGCGCCAGCGGGTCGGCGGCGACGCAGGTCAGCGCGCCGGCGGCGTGCAGGCCGGCGATCACGGCGGTGAAGTCATGCACATGGCCGTAGGTGCCGGGATACTGGAAGAGCGCACCGAAGACGGCGGACGGGTCCAGGTCGGTGAAGGGATTGCCCAGGACGACGGACCAGCCCAGGGCCTCGGCCCGGGTCCTGACCACGGCGATGGTCTGCGGGTGGCAGTCCTGGTCGACGAAGAAGGCGGTGGCCTTCGATTTCGCCGACCGCTGGCAGAGCGCCACGGCCTCGGCCGCGGCGGTGCCCTCGTCAAGGAGCGAGGCATTGGCCACGTCCAGCGCGGTCAGGTCGGCGATCATGGTCTGGTAGTTCAGCAGCGCCTCGAGGCGGCCCTGGCTGATCTCGGGCTGGTAGGGGGTATAGGCGGTATACCAGGCCGGGTTCTCGAAGATGTTGCGCTGGATCGGCGGCGGGGTGACGGTGCCGTGATAGCCCTGGCCGATGAACGAGGTCATCACCTTGTTCTTGTCGGCCACGCCGCGCAGTTTCGCCAGCACCGCCTGTTCCGACAGCGCCTTGCCCCAGGTCAGCGGGGTCGTCAGGCGGATGTCGTCGGGGACGATCTCATTGATCAGCGCATCCAGGCTGGCCGCGCCGACCGCCTTCAGCATCTCGGTCATCTCGGCGGGCGAGGGGCCGATGTGACGCCGGTTGGCAAAGTCGTAGGGCGCGTAGACGGTTTCCTTGTAGCTCATCGCTGCCCCCTCAGCCCACCAGCGCCAGATAGGCGGCTTCGTCCATCAGCGCCTCGGCCTCGGCCGGGTTCGCGAGCTTGAGCTTGTAGAACCAGCCCGCGCCCTGCGGATCGGCATTGACGACGGCAGGGTCGCTCACGATCGCCTCGTTGACCTCCAGCACCTCGCCGTCCAGCGGGCAATAGACATCCGAGGCGGCCTTCACGGATTCGACCGTCGCCGCCGAATCGTTCCTGGCCAGAGTCGCGCCGACCTGGGGCAGGTCGACGAAGACGAGATCGCCCAGCTGCTCGACGGCGTGGTTGGTGATGCCGACGGTGGCGATGCCATCCGCAATGCTCAGCCATTCGTGGTCTTCGGTATATTTCAGCATGGATCCGGTCCTCAGCGCTTGTAACGGGGGGTGATGAAGGGAAGGTCGGCGACGGTGACGGGCAGCCGCTTGCCGCGGAGTTCGGCGAAAAGCCGGGTGCCGGACCGGGCGAGCGTGGCGGCGACATAGCCCATGGCGACCGGCGTCTCGGTGGTGGGGCCGAAGCCGCCCGAGGTGATCGTGCCGACCGGCGCGGTCGAGGTCTCGTCGGCGAAGAGCGCCGTTCCGCCACGGATCGGGGCGCGGCCCTCGGGCGCGATGCCGACGCGGCGGCGGGGCGCGCCCCGGTCGAACTCGGCCAGGATCACATCGGCGCCGGGGAAGCCGCCGGCGCGGGCGCCGCCGCTGCGGCGCACCTTCTGCACCGCCCATTCCAGCGCGGCGGCAACCGGGGTGGTCGTGGTGTCAATGTCGTTGCCGTAGAGGCAAAGCCCGGCTTCCAGCCGCAGGCTGTCGCGCGCGCCAAGGCCGATGGGCTGCACATCCGGGTTTTCCAGGAGCTTGCGGACGAGGGCCACGGCGGTTTCCGCCGGAACCGAGACCTCATAGCCGTCCTCGCCCGAATAGCCCGAGCGCGAGACGATGCAGTCGGCGCCCAGGATCCTGACGCCGCGGACGTCCATGAAGGCCATGGCGGCGACCTCGGGGGCCAGCGCGGAGAGGGCGGCCTCGGCCTCGGGGCCCTGCAGGGCGACCAGCGCGCGGTCGGTCAGTTCGACCACATCGCAGAGATCGGAGAGATGCGCGCGCATATGCGCCACGTCCTGTTCCTTGCAGGATGCGTTGACCACGACGTAGAGGTGATCGCCCCGATTGGCGACCATCAGGTCATCCAGGATCCCGCCCTGCGCATCGGTGAAGAGCGCATAACGCTGGCGGCCCGGCTTCACGCCGAGGATGTCGACCGGCACCAGACGCTCCAGCGCCAGGGCCGCGTCCTCGACCTTGCCGGACTTCGGGCGCAGGAGAACCTGGCCCATGTGGCTGACGTCGAAAAGCCCGGCCTTGGCGCGGGTGTGCAGGTGTTCCTTCATCACGCCGGGGGCGAACTGGACCGGCATCTCGTAGCCGGCGAAGCCCACCATCTTGCCGCCAAGCTCGATGTTCAGCGCGGTCAGCGGGGTGGTCTTGAGGCTTAGGGTGTCAAGCATTCGGGGTCTCCATGGCGGGGGTCTGGGCGCGGCGGGCGGCTTGCAGGCGGGCAAAGTCGGCGCCGGCGTGGAAGGAGGAGCGGGTCATCGGCGTGGCCGAGACCGTGAGGAAGCCCTTGGAGCGGGCCATGTCGGCGATGCGGCGGAATTCCTCGGGCGGGACGAAACGGTCGACCTTGTGGTGCTGCGGGGTCGGTTGCAGATACTGGCCGACGGTGATGAAATCGACGCCCGCCACGCGCATGTCGTCCATCACCTGCCGCAATTCCTCGAAGGTCTCGCCGAGGCCGACCATCAGGCCGGACTTGGTGAAGCTTTGCGGATTGCGGCGCTTGGCGTCGTCCAGCAGCCGCAGCGACTGGTAATAGCGCGCGCCGGGCCGGACCGAAGGATAGAGGCGCGGCACACATTCGAGGTTGTGGTTGAAGACGTCCGGCGCGGCATCGACGACCTCGGTCCAGGCCGTGCCCTTGTGCAGGAAGTCGGGGACCAGCACCTCGATCGTGGTCCTGGGGTTCTGGTGGCGCAGGGCGCGGATAGTCCGGGCGAAATGCCCGGCACCGCCGTCGTCCAGATCGTCGCGGTCAACAGAGGTGATGACGACATGGTTCAGGCCCAGCTTCGCCACCGCCTGCGCCACGCGGCCGGGCTCGAATGCGTCCAGCGCGTCGGGCTTGCCGGTGGCGACGTTGCAGAACGAGCAGCCGCGGGTGCAGGTCTCGCCCATGATCATCATGGTGGCGTGGCGGTTCGACCAGCATTCGCCCCGGTTCGGGCAGGCGGCCTCTTCGCAGACGGTCGACAGCGCATTGGCCTTCAGGATGCGGCGGGTCTCGCCGTATTCCGCGCTTTCGGCGCGCGAGACGCGGATCCAGCCGGGCTTGCGCGCGGTCTCCTGCGCGGGGCGGTGCGCCTTTTCGGGATGGCGCAGGCGTTCGGGAAGGTCCTTCATCCGTGCCTCCTTCAGGCGTGCAGCGGTTTGCCAAGCGCGGCGAGGCAGGCTTCCTTGACCGCCTCGGCCATGCCGGGATGGGCGTGCGAGGAGCCGGCGACCTGCGCCAGCGTGGCGCCCGTGGACATGGCGAGGACGAGGGGCTGGATCAGCTCGCCCGCGTTGCGGCCGATGATATGCGCGCCGAGGATGCGGCCGGTGTCCGGGCAGCCCAGCACCTTGACCAGACCGTCGGTCGCGGCCATCGCCCGGGCGCGGCCATTGGCGATGAACTGGAACTTGCCGGTGACATGGGCGCGGCCCGCGTCCTTCAGCGCCTCTTCGGTGGCGCCGAGGCTGGCGATCTCGGGCGCGGTGTAGACCACGCCCGGCACCTGCGAATAGTCCGGCGCGGGATGGGCGTGGCCGGCCAGAGCCTCGACCGCAGCGATGCCGTCTTCCTCGGCCTTGTGGGCCAGCATCGGGCCGGGAACCACGTCGCCGATGGCAAGGATGCCCGGCACATTGGTGCGGAACTGCCCGTCCACCGCGATGAAGCCGCGCGGGTCCACCGCGACGCCAAGCGCCTCCAGCCCGAGGCCGGAGGTGCGGGGGCGGCGGCCGATGGCGATCAGCATGGCGTCGGCCGCAAGGGTTTCCGTTGCGCCAGTGTCGCGGCGTTCCAGCGTGACCACGGCCCTAGCGCCCTCGCGCATCACCGAGGCCTTGCGGCCCAGCTGGAAGGCCAGCCCCTGCCGCTGCAACAGGCGTTGCGCGGTCCTGGCGATCTCGGCGTCGGCACCGGGCAGGATGCGGTCGAGGTATTCGACGACCGTCACCTTCGCGCCCAGCCGCGACCAGACCTGGCCCAGCTCCAGCCCGATCACGCCCGCGCCGATGACCACCAGATGCCCCGGCACCTGCGGCAAGGTCAGCGCGCCGGTCGAGGTCAGGATCACCTCTTCGTCGACGATGGCGCCGGGCAGGCCGGCCGGGTCGGAGCCGGTGGCGATCAGGATCGTCTTCGCGGCGAGGGTCTCGTCGCCGACCTGCACCCGGCCGGGGGCGGGGATCGTGCCGCGGCCGTTCAGCCATTCGACGCCGTTCTTCTTGAACAGATGGGCGATGCCCTTGGTCAGGTCGGCCACCACCCTGTCCTTGCGCGCCATCATTGCGGCAAGGTCGAAGCTGGCCTCGCCCGGCGAGATGCCATGCGTGGCCAGAGGCCTGAGGTCCGCCCAGTGTTCGGACGAGGAAAGGAGCGCCTTGGACGGGATGCAACCCACGTTCAGGCAGGTGCCGCCCAGGGTGGCGCGTTCCTCGACGCAGGCGACGCTCAGCCCCAGCTGCGCGGCGCGGATCGCGGCGACATAGCCGCCGGGGCCGGCGCCGATGACGACAAGATCGAACTCACGCATGATCGGCCCCGTAGATCGGGAAGCGACGGCAGAGCGTCAGCACCTGCTCGCGGACACGGGCCTCGACGGCGGCGTCACCCTCGGGCGACTGGCGCAGCGCGTCCAGCACGTCGCCGATCAGTCCGCCGATCTGGCGGAACTCGGCGACGCCGAAGCCGCGACTGCACCCGGCGGCGGTGCCCAGGCGGATGCCCGAGGTGACGGTGGGCTTTTCCGGATCGTTCGGCACGCCGTTCTTGTTGCAGGTGATGCCCGCCCGCTCCAGCGCCTCGGCGGCGGCATTGCCCTTGACGCCGAGGGGGCGCAGGTCGACGAGCATCAGGTGGTTGTCGGTCCCGCCCGAGACGATCGCCGCCCCGCGCGCCACCAGCACCTCGGCCAGGGCGGCGGAACAGGCGACGACCCCGGCGATATAGTCCTTGAACGAGGGTTGCAGCGCCTCCTGGAAGGCCACGGCCTTGGCGGCGATGACATGCATCAGCGGGCCGCCCTGCAGGCCGGGAAAGACGGCCGCGTTGATCTTCTTGGCGAGGTCCGCGTCATTGGTCAGGATGAAGCCGCCGCGCGGGCCGCGCAGGGTCTTGTGGGTGGTCGAGGTCACGACATGGGCGTGCGGCATCGGGCTGGGGTGGTGTCCGGTGGCGACCAGCCCGGCGATATGGGCCATGTCGACCAGAAGCCAGGCCCCCACCTTGTCGGCGATGGCGCGGAAGCGGGCGAAGTCGATCACGCGGGAATAGGCCGAAGCGCCGGCGATGATCAGCTTCGGCTTCTCGGCCAGGGCCAGTTCCTCGACCCGGTCATAGTCGATGCGGCCGTCCGCCCCGAGGCCATAGGCCAGGGCCCGGAACCACTTGCCCGACAATGCGGGCTTTGCCCCATGGGTCAGGTGGCCGCCGGCATCGAGGCTCATGCCCAGGATGGTGTCGCCGGGTTGCAGGAGCGCGAGCTTCACCGCGCCGTTGGCCTGCGCACCGGAATGGGGCTGCACATTGGCGTATTCCGCGCCGAAGAGCTGCTTCAGCCGGTCGATCGCCAGATCTTCGACCACGTCGACATGGGCGCAGCCGCCGTAATAGCGCCGTCCGGGGTAGCCTTCGGCGTATTTGTTGGTCAGGACCGAGCCCTGCGCCTGCATCACGCGCGGGCTGGCGTGGTTTTCCGAGGCGATCAGTTCGATCTGGTCTTCCTGGCGGTGGCGTTCGGCCTCGAGCGCGGTCCAGAGCGCGGGGTCGAAGGCGGCGATATCCTGGGCGTTGAACATGCGCGGCTCCTGCTGGGAGGGGGGAGGGGGCCGGCACCGCGGCGCGCGCGGTGCCGGGCGGGGTCAGACGCTGGCCGCGTCGTCCTCGGCCAGGTC
>NZ_JAYRUJ010000026.1:20149-43801 GCF_041919135.1 Tabrizicola sp.
GCGCGGCTGGCGGCGCACGACCAGCCAGGCGAGGCCGAGGGCCAGGAACCACAACGGGGTCACGATCAGCGCCTGCAGCGTGTCGGGCTGCTGGGTCAGCGCCCAGAGGATGAAGCCGAAGAAGGCAAGCACGGCCCAGCACATCGGCACGCCGCCGGGCATCTTGAACCTGGACATCTCGTGCTGGTGCGGCCGCTTGCGGCGGTAGGCCATGTAGCTGAACAGGATCATCGTCCAGACGAACATGAACAGAAGCGCCGAGATCGTCGTTACCAGGGTGAAGGCGGCCAGGACCGTCTCGCCGGAGAACAGCAGGAACAGCGAGGCCAGCAGGAACATGCAGGAGAACAGAAGCGCGTTCACCGGCACATGGCGGCTGCTGAGATGGCCGAACATCGCCGGGGCGTCGCCTTCCTGCGCCAGGCCGAAGACCATGCGCGAGGTCGAGTAGATGCCCGAGTTGGCCGAGGAGGCCGCCGAGGTCAGCACGACGAAGTTCACCACCGAGGCCGCGATGCCAAGACCCGCCAGGGCGAACATCGAGACGAAGGGGCTTTGTGCCGGCGAGATCTCGCGCCAGGGGGTCACGGCCATGATCGCGGTCAGGGCGCCGACGTAGAACAACAGCACCCGGATCGGAATGGCGCGGATCGCGCGCGGCAGGGTCTTTTCCGGGTCGCGCGCCTCGGCGGCGGTGGTGCCGACAAGCTCGATGCCGACGAAGGCGAAGACCGCGATCTGGAAGCCGGCGACAAAGCCCATGAAGCCGGTCGGGAACATGCCGCCGTCATTCCACAGGTTGGAGAATTTCGCCTCGGCCCCGTTCGGCGCGACGAAGCCGCGCAGGACCATGACCGCGCCGACGATCACCAGGGCGGCGATGGCGAGGATCTTGATGATGGCGAACCAGAATTCCATCTCGCCGAAGGCCTTGACCGAGGGCATGTTCAGCAGGAGGAGAAGCACGATCGTCGCCAGCGCCGGGATCCAGAGCTGGAGATCGGGCCACCAGAACGAGATGTAGCCGGTGATCGCCACGATGTCGGCGATGCCGGTGACGATCCAGCAGAACCAGTAGGTCCAGCCGACGAAGAAGCCCGCCCAGGGACCGATCAGGTCGGCGGCGAAATCGGCGAAGGACTTGTAGTGCAGGTTGGAGAGCAGGATCTCGCCCATCGCCCGCATCACGAAATACAGGAAAAAGCCGATGATCATGTAGACGAAGATGACCGAAGGCCCGGCAAGCGAGATCGTCTTGCCCGAGCCCATGAACAGCCCCGTCCCGATCGCGCCGCCGATCGCGATGAGCTGGATGTGACGGTTGGTCAGGTTGCGCTCGAGATGGTCTTCCCTGGCGATATGCGGCGCGGCGGTGCCCTGCTGGCTGTGGGAAATGGTCATGCCTGGCCGCCATTCTCCAGGCCGGTGCGGATAACAGTTCTCATGGGCATTCTCCTCTCACGTTCCGATAGCCTCCCAGACGGGCGGAACAGGCAAAGCCTTCCTGCCGCCCGCGGGCGCAGGATTCCTGCTGGGGGTCGTCCTCCTCGACAGTCCGCGTCGGGCTACCGGGTGATCGGCTTGGCAGCGGGCCTGCCAGTCGGGGCAGGTCCAGGCCGGAAGGCCGCCTCACGTTCGATTTCGAAGCCAGGTTCGGACGGCCGCAGGTAAACAGCAGAAAGTTTCATTTGGAAAATTCATTCTGCTTATCATAGCATGAGGATCGCTTATGATGAGGGCGCCATGCAGAACATTCCGACCGACCTGTTGCGGACCTTCGTGAAGGTCATGGACTGCGGCAGCTTCACCCTGGCGGCCGCGCTGGTGGGACGCACGCAATCGGCGGTCAGCCTGCAGATCCGGCGGCTGGAGGAGATCGTGAATGTCCAGCTTTTCCAACGCTCTGCGCATAGGCTGAACCTGACCGAGGAAGGCCGGTCGCTGGCGAGTTACGCCCGCCGGATCCTGGCGCTGAACGACGAGGCGCTGATGAACCTGCGCCAGTCCGAGGTCGCCGGGCGTGTCCGGCTGGGGGCGCCGCACGAATACACCGCCTCGCTTCTGCCCGAGTTCCTGGGCAAGTTCGCGCAGACCCATCCGAACGTCATGCTCGAGGTGACGAGCGACCTGAGCAAGACCCTGCTGCGCGCGCAGCAGGAAGGCGAGTTCGACCTGGTCATCGCGCTGCATGAGGATTCGGCCCCCGACGGCGGCCGTCCGATCCATACCGAGCCCCTGGTCTGGGTCGGCGGCGAGGATCACGCCAGCCATCTTCAGAGCCCCTTGCCCCTGGTGCTGGCCCCGCCGCCCTGCATCTATCGCAGCCGGATGCTGCAGGGGCTGAACCAGGCCGAGCGCCCGTCGCGGATCGTCTATATCAGCTCAAGCTACAATGGCATTTCGGCGGCCGTGCGCGCCGGAATCGGGGTGACCCTGATGGCGGAAAGCACGATCCCCTCGGGGATCCGCACCCTGACCGAGCGGGACGGGCTGCCGCAGCTGGGCCAGCTGGAATTGCGCCTGCATCGCGCGGCCGGCAACCGCTCCGAGGCGCTGCTGCGGCTTGAGGACTACATCGCCGGCAGCTTCGCCAAATCCTATTCGCCGCCAAGCCTGGCGCGCGGCGACTAAAGGGCCGCCCGAAGGCGGCCCCGAAGGTCTCAGGCGGCGATCTTCCCGATCGCGCTATGGGCCTGGGCAACCACGTCGCCGCCGAACAGCACCGCGTCAGCCGCGATGAATTCCACCTCGGTGATGCCGAAGAAGCCCAGCATGTGGCGGACATAGCCCGAGGCGAAGTCGATCGCCGAGCCGATCTTGGTGCCGTCCGAGGCCATGGCGATGATCGCGCGCTTGCCGGTCAGAAGGCCGACGGGCCCGGTTTCGGTGTAGTTGAAGGTCTCGCCCTTGCGCGCCAGATGGTCGAACCAGCTTTTCAGGGTCGCGGGCACGCCGAAGTTGTAGACCGGCAGCGCGATGACCAGAACGTCGGCCGCGCGGACCTCGGCCAGAAGCTCGTCCGAGAAGGCGGCGATCCGGGCCTGCTCGGCGTTGCGGGCCTCGGCCGGGGTGAAGACGGCGCCGATCCAGTCGGCGGTGATCAGCGGCACGCCGCCGGAAAGATCGCGAAGCGTGACGGTCGCGTCACCAGAAGCGGTCAGGCGGGCGACGATGCGGTCGGTCAGATCGCGGGAGACCGAGTTTTCGCCCTTGATCGAGCTTTCGATGCGCAGAATTTTGGTCATGGCGGATATCCTGGAGTTCGGGGTTGCAGAGGCGAGATGCCCCTCGCGATGGCCGCACGCAAGATCGCGGCAAGCACCGATATTGTGCGAAAATGCAGGGATGCTTTTGTCGGGCCGCCCCTGCATTCCCGCTTCGCCTCGAACAATGGCGAGATCATCCGCGCGGCCATCCGCATCGCCCACCCGTCGCGCAAGGACGGCGGGCCTTCCTCGAATTCGCGCTGCGGAGGGAATACATCCGGACAGGTCGATCAATTCCGCGCCACCCGTCTTGCGTGGGTCCCCGGCTGCATTTAACGAAAGAGCCGCCATGACCAGCCCCGTTTCGCCCCAGGGCCGGCAGTTCGTCTCGCGTGGCATCGCCCATGTCACGCTGTCCACGCCGGTCGAGCCGATAACCGTATCCTTCGTGCTGATGCGGCAATTCACCATGCTTGCCTTCACCTCGGCCATCGAGCCCCTGCGGGTGGCGAACCAGCTGGCGGGGCAGGTGCTGTTCCGCTGGCATGTCTTTTCCGAGGACGGCAAGCCCATCGCCTGCTCGAACGGGGTGCCGCTTCTGCCCGATGGCCCGCTGCCGCCGCTGGCCGCGCCGGGCTATGTGCTGGTCTGTGGCGGGGTCGAGCCGGATGCCGCCTGTTCGCCGGCGCTGACCGACTGGCTGCGCGCCCAATGGCGGCACGGGCGGATCGTGGGCGGGCTTTGCACCGGGGCCTATGCGCTGGCGCGGGCGGGCATCCTGGACCGCCGCCGCTTTACCCTGCACTGGGAGAACATCCGCAGCTTCTCGGAACTGTTCCCGAAGCTGACCCCGGAATGGCAGGTGTTCTGCGTCGACGACCGCATCGTCACCTGCGCCGGGGGGGTGGCGGCGGCCGACCTGGTGCTGAAGCTGATCGACGACCATTGCGGGCCGGAACTCAGCCAGACCGTGATGAACATGTGCCTGCTGACGCGCCGCCGCGACGAGGGGGACGAGCAGACCACCTCGCTCACCTCGCGCCTGGGCAGCCGCAACCGGCATCTGCTGAAGGCGGTCAACTACATCGAGCAATGCATCGAGGACACCTTCCGCATCGACGATTGCGCCGAGCATGTCGGCGTCTCGCGGCGCCAGATCGAGCGGCTGTTCCAGAAGAACCTTGGCATGACCCCGCTGCAATACCTGAACGGGGTGCGATTGCAGCACGGGCGGGCGCTGCTGGCCGAGACCGACATGAGCGTGATCGACGTGGCGGTGGCCTGCGGCTACGGCTCCAGCGCGCATTTCTCGAAGAGCTTCCGCAAGAAATTCGGCATCTCGCCGCACAATTTCTCACACTTCCGCAAGAAGCGCCCGGTTCAGGCCGGGGGGTGAGGGCACCGCCCGCGCGGTGCCCCGGCGTCTTATTCCCCGCGCGAGGTGACGGCGCGCAGGATCGCCTCCATCGACAGCATGCCCACCGGGCGGCCCGAGGCCGGGTCCCGCACCGCAAGGCTGGTGGCGGCGTTCTCGACCATCAGGCGGCCAGCTTCCTCCAGCGTGGTGGTGCCGTCGACACCGATCGCGGGGGCCGCGCCCTCGGGCAGGGCGGTCATCGCGGCATCGGCCCGGATCACCCGGCCACGGTTCACCTCGCGCACGAAGCTTTCGATATAGGGATCGGCCGGGCGCAGGACGATGTCCTGACTGGTGCCCTGCTGGATGATCTCGCCATCGCGCAGGATCGCGATCGCGTCGCCCAGCCGCAGCGCCTCGTCCAGGTCGTGGGTGATGAAGACGATGGTCTTGCGGATTTCCTTCTGCAGATCCAGGAGGACGGTCTGCATGTCCACCCGGATCAGCGGGTCAAGGGCCGAGAAAGCCTCGTCCATCAGGAGGATCGGCGCGTCGTTGGTCAGGGCGCGGGCAAGGCCGACGCGCTGCTGCATCCCGCCGGAAAGCTGGTTGGGATATTTCGATTCGAAGCCTTTCAGCCCCACCCGCTCGATCCAACGCATCGCCGCCTCGACCCGCCTGGCGCGCGGGACGTTCTGGATCTCCAGCCCGTAGCAGACGTTCTCCAGCACGGTGCGGTTGGGCAGGAGGGCGAATTTCTGGAACACCATCGCGGTCTTGTGGCGGCGGAATTCGCGCAGGGCGTCGGGCGACATGGTCACCACATTCTCGTCGCCGACCAGAACCTCGCCCGCGGTGGGGTCGATCAGCCGGTTGATGTGCCGGATCAGCGTCGACTTGCCCGAGCCCGACAGCCCCATGATCACCTGGATCCGGCCCGCCGGCATCGAGATGTTGATGTTGTTCAGGCCAAGCACATGGTGGTGCTTGTCGTTCAACTCGGTCTTCGTCATCCCATCGCGGACCGCCGCCATCAGCACGGCGGCGTTCGGGCCGAAGATCTTGTAGAGGTTGCGGATATCGATCCCGATCGGCTCAGCCATGGATGACCTCGTTGTGCTTCTGGAGGCGTTTGCCAAAGGCCTGGCTTACCCGGTCGAAGATGATTGCAATGCCGACGATGGCGAAACCGTTGAACACACCAAGGGTGAAATACTGGTTCGAGATCGCGCGCAGCACCGGCTGGCCCAGCCCCTGCACCCCGATCATCGAGGCGATGACCACCATGGCCAGCGCCATCATGATCGTCTGGTTGATCCCCGCCATGATCGTCGGCAGGGCAAGCGGCAGCTGCACGTTCTTCAGCTTTTGCCAGTTCGACGAGCCGAAGGCGTCGGCGGCCTCCAGCATTTCGCGGTCCACCAGACGGATGCCGAGGTTGGTCAGCCGGATCACCGGCGGCATGGCATAGATCACCACGGCGATCAGCCCCGGCACCTTGCCGATGCCCAGCAGCATGACCACGGGGATCAGGTAGACGAAGCTGGGCATCGTCTGCATCACGTCGAGGATCGGGTTGATCACCGACTGCAGCCGGTTCCAGCGCGCCATGGCGATGCCGATCGGGATGCCGATCACGATCGAGATGAAGGTCGAGACGAAGATCATCGCGATGGTCTTCATCGTGTCTTCCCACATGCCGAAATAGCCGATCAGCAACATGGTGACCACCGTTGCCAGCACGACCTTGCGGCTGCGGCTGCCGGCCCAGGCGATGCCGACGATCAACGCGAAGATCACGATCCAGGGCGTGTTCACCAGGAACCGCTCGGCATGGACCATGAAGATGCGCAAGGGCTCGAACATGGATTCGAAGGCATCGCCATAACTGCGGGTGAAGCCGCGAAAGGCTTCGTCGATGACCTTCTTCAGGTCGCGCAGGCGGGTGTCATCCATCTGCGGAAATGTCGTCAACCAATCCATGGGAGGGGTCCGTGTCTCGTGCTATCTTCCCTGCCGGGAAGAACAAGGGGGCGATATGCGGACATATCGCCCCCGGCGTCAGTCAGGCGGTCAGAGCGCGGCCTTGACCTTCTCGGCCACTTCCGGCGAAACCCATTCCATCCAGAGGGCCTCGTTCTCCTTCAGGAAGTGCTTGGCGCCGTCTTCGCCGGTCGCCTGGTTGTCGGTCATCCAGGACATCACGCCGTTGACGGTCGCGTTGGTCCAGGACCGCTTGTTGAGGTAGTCCATCACCTCGGCCGGGGCGCTGTCGGCGAAGGACTTGGCGACGATGGTCTGCACCGTGTCCTTGGGCCAGTCGTTCTTCTTCGGCTCGGCGCATTCGGCGTTCGAGGTGCAGGACTTCCACTCTTCCATGTCCAGCGGCACGCCATGTTCCAGCTTGACCATCTCGTACTTGCCCAGAAGCGCGGTCGGGGCCCAGTAGTAGCCGACCCAGCCTTCCTGACGCTCGTAGGCGCGGGCGATCGAGCCGTCGAGGCCCGCGGCCGAGCCGGTGTCGACCAGGGTGAAGCCCGCGGCCTCGGCACCGAAGGCCTTGTAGAGCTGCGCCGTCACGACCGTGCCGCCCCAGCCCTGCGGGCCGTTGTGCACCGCGCCCTTGGTCGAATCCTCGGGATCGGGGAACAGTTCGGGATGCTTCAGTGCGTCGTCGATGGTCTTGATCTCGGGATTGGCGTCCACGATGTATTTCGGCACCCACCAGCCCTGGACCGCGCCATCCGACAGGATGTTCGCCGCGCCGACGATCTTGCCCTCGGCCAGGCCGGACTGCACCACTTCCGGGATCAGGTCGATCCAGCCTTCGGGGGCAAGCTGCGGCTCGCCCTTCTCGACCATCGAGGTGATGGTGGGAACGGTGTCGCCCTGGATGATCTCGGCGTTGCAGCCGAAGCCGTTGTTCAGGATGAACTGGTCCACGGCAGCGGCCAGTTCGGCGCTTTGCCAGTTCATGCTGGCGATCGACAGGTCGCCGCATTCCTGCGCCGAAGCCAGGCCGGCAAGCCCGACAAGGGCGGTGGTGGCAAGCGAAAGTTTCTTGAGCGTGGTATTCATCGAAGTCTCCCTGCGAGTGACCCGGCCCGTCGAAGGCCGATCATAGCTTGTTTGCTGCGTGGTCCGTGCCCAACGAGCAATGAACGAACCTTACGCCACGATGCGAGGAAAAGCGACCTTTCGAAGCACAGGACGACATGGCCGGGTGGGGTAGGGGGCAGGCCCTTGCCGGCGGGGGGCCGGCCGCCGCAGGGCCGGGGGGCTGCGCGGCGGAAGATGGGCAAACGGGCTGAAATCGGGTGCTCCCGCCCCCCGGAAGGGGACGGGTCGCGGGTCAGGCGCGGCGCTCGGCCGTGGCATGGGTGAGGCAGGATCCGGCCTCGTACCAGGCGGCAAGCAGGGCCGGGGCCATCTCGTCGTGCCGGGAAACCGGGGCCAGCGGCAGCGGGCTTTCCGACCCGGCAAGAAGGGCGCGTGCGGTCAGGGTCCCGAACAGGGTGCCGGGACCGATTCCGCGCCCGGAGTAGCCGAAACAGGCATAGGCGTCGGGACCGAGGGCCAGGATCTTCGGGACATGGTCGCTGGTCATCGCGATCCTTCCGGTCCAGCCGTAGGGCAGGGCGATTCCGCGCAGCTGCGGGTAAAGCGCGGCCAGCTTGCGCCGCGCCCAGGCGGCATGGACCCGCGCGCCGGGGCCGTCGCCGTTGCCGATGCCGCCGATGATCAGCCGCCCCGCCCGGTCCAGCCGGACCGAGGACATCACCATCGCCGTGTCCCAGCACCCCTCGCGCCCCGGCAGGATCCTTTCCAGCAGGGCAGGCGGCAGCGGATCGGTTGCATACTGGCAATAGTGGACCGGCACGAAGCGGGGCTGGAACAGGGGGCCGAAGCCAAGGTGATAGGCATTGGTCGCCACCAGAAGCCGCCTGGCCCGGACCAGATGGCCGCGACAGGAAACGGCCCAGTGGTCGCCGGCACGCGTGACCGCCTGCACCGGGCTTTGTCCATGCAGCCCGGCCCCCGCCTCCCCCGCCGCCCGGGCAAGGCCGCGGGCATAGGCAAGCGGCTGGATCGTGCCGGCGCGCGGGTCGAGAAGCGCGCCGTGGAAGGCGTCCGAGCCGGTGCGCCGCGCGGTCTCGGCCGCATCGAGGAGTTCCAGCGGCGCCCCGATGGCGCGGCCCTGGCGGTGGCGTTCGCCGAGATCGGCAAAACCCTTCGGCGAATGGGCAAGGTGCAGCGTGCCGTTGCGCGTGGCCTCGCAGTCGATGCCTTCCCGCGCGATCAGGTCGAAGACGCGGGCAGGGGCCTCGGAGAGGATCGCCAGCAGCTTGCCGCCCGCCGCCTCGCCCAGCTGCGCCTTGACCGTCTCGGGCGGCAGCCAGAGGCCGGCGTTCACCAGCCCGACATTGCGCCCCGATCCGCCATGCCCGATGGTCTCGGCCTCGAGCAGGCAGACGCTTGCGCCTTCGCGGGCGGCTTCCAGTGCGGCGGCGCAGCCGGTGAAGCCGCCGCCGATCACGGCAAGATCGACGGTGACGTCGGCGTCCAGCGGCGGGGCCGTGACGCATTCGGCGGCGCTGGCCCGCCAGAGGTTCGGATCAGAGATCAAAGCGCACCCCTTGCGCCAGCGGCAGCCTGGTCGAGTAGTTCACCGTCGAGGTCTGCCGCCGCATGTAGCCCTTCCAGGCGTCCGAGCCGCTTTCGCGCCCGCCGCCGGTCTCCTTCTCGCCGCCGAAGGCCCCGCCGATCTCGGCGCCCGAGGGGCCGATGTTGACGTTGGCGATGCCGCAATCGGACCCGGCGGCGGACAGGAAAGTCTCGGCCTCGCGCAGGTTCAGGGTGAAGATGCAGGAGGACAGGCCCTGCGGCACCTCGTTCTGCAAAGCGATGGCCTCGTCGAACTGGTCATAGGTCAGGACATAGAGGATCGGGGCGAAGGTCTCCTCGCGGACGGTTTCGGTCTGGGCGGGCATCTCGACCAGCGCGGGCGTGACATAGGCCCCGCCCTCCGGCACGCCCCTGGTCACTGCCTGCCCGCCATGCACCACGCCGCCCTCGGCCCTTGCGCGGTCAAGCTGCGCCAGCATCCGGTCGCGCGCGGCCATGTCGACCAGCGGGCCGATCAGCGTGCCTTCCGCGCGCGGGTCGCCGATCGGCAGGCTGGCATAGGCCTTGGTCAGCCGCGCCACGAGATCCTCGCGGATGGAGCGGTGGACGATCAGGCGGCGCAGCGAGGTGCAGCGTTGCCCGGCGGTGCCGACCGCGCCGAAGACGATGGCGCGCACCGCCATGTCGAGGTCGGCCGAGGGCGCCACGATCATCGCGTTGTTGCCGCCCAGTTCCAGGATCGGACGGCCCCAGCGGGCCGAGACCTTGGGGCCGACGATCCCGCCCATCCGGGTCGATCCGGTGGCCGAGAGGACCGGAACGTCGCGGCTTTCGACCAGCGCCGCCCCGACCTCGGGGCCGCCGACGACCAGCTGGCACAGCCCCTCGGGCGCGTCGCCGAAGCGGGCAAGGGCGCGCTCCATGATCCGCATCGTGGCCATGGCGGTCAGCGGGGTCTTCTCGGACGGTTTCCAGATCACCGGGTTGCCGCAGACCAGCGCCAGTGCCGCGTTCCAGGACCAGACGGCGACGGGGAAGTTGAAGGCGCTGATCACCCCCACCGGCCCCATCGGGTGCCAGGTTTCCGCCATCCGGTGCCCGGGACGCTCGGAGGCGATGGTCAGCCCGTAAAGCTGGCGCGAAAGGCCGACGGCGAAGTCGCAGATGTCGATCATCTCCTGCACCTCGCCCAGACCCTCGGAGGTGATCTTGCCGACCTCCAGCGTCACCAGCGCGCCGAGTTCCGTTTTGGAGGCGCGCAATTCCTCGCCCAGAAGGCGCACCAGCTCGCCCCGGCGCGGGGCGGGGACGCTGCGCCATTCGGCGAAGGCGGCCTTGGCGCGGGCGATCACGGCGGGCATATCGGCGGCGGCGGTCTGCGCGACGCGGGCAAGTTCCGCCCCGTCGATGGGCGAGCGCACGACAAGCGTGCCGCCGGTCAGGTCGGATTGCGTCAGGCCGGCGGCGGAAAGGATGGGGGAATGGGTCATCTGATGGCTCCTTGTTGGGTGACCTGGCCGCGCTGTTCGCTCATGCCCATCGCAACGAGGAGGGGCTGGTCGGCCTGGGTCTTCTGGAAATCGGATTTGCCGCCCATGCCGCGCCAGCGCGCCAGGATCAGCGATTGCGCCACCGCGCCGCCCAGCGTGGTGCCGGGGCCGGTGACGATGAAGAGGTCGGGGGCGAATTCCTGCGCGGCGGTGCGGATCGCGGCGGTGAAGTCGTAGGTCTCGGTCACCTGATGGCCGAGGGTGTAGTCGCGCAGGGCCGCGCGGTCGGTGGCGCCGGGCCACCAGACGGCGCCGCGGCCGTCGATCAGCGGCAGGCCGGGCTGGGCGAACAGTTCCACAGCCAGCGCGGCGCGCCCCTGCGCCGCCACGGGGGCCTGCAGGGCGGTATGGAAGGCGGCGTGGTTGCCCAGCCGCATCGGGAAACGGCCCTGGACGGGATCGACCGAGGATTCGAACGCCTTCAGCCCGGCCTCGTTCCCGGCCAGCACCAGAAGCCCGCCAAGGTCGATGGAGAGGGCGAGCGCATGGTCGCGGCGGGCGGCGATGTCGGCGACCAGCGCCAGAAGCGCCGCCTTGCGCACCGGGCGGGGGATCCAGTCCTCGTCCATCCAGGGATAGACGGTCTGGCCGCCGATCAGCGCGGATTGCATCAGGCTGCCCATGGTGTTGGCGATGGTGAACCCGGCTTCGGCCGTCACCGCCCCGGCGCAGGCCAGTGCGGAATACCAGCCCATCGAATTGCCGGTGACCGCCACAACCTCGATCCCCGCGCGGTCGAGCGAGAGAAAGTCCCCCAGGGTCGCGGCGAAGATCAGCCCGCTGGCATTGTCGCCGCGCGAGTGGCGGGCAAGCGAGAAGCGGTCGGCCCCGTCCAGCGCGGCCAGGCTTTCCTGCCCGGCGGCGGCGCGCACCGCATCGAAGCGGGACAGCAGGGCCGCGTCGGGGAAGTGGCGGCCGAGATAGCCGAGTTCGGTCGCGTTATAGGTGCCCCGGCCGGGGCAGATGACGACGGCGGTCCTGCGGGTCATGTCGCGCCTCCCGTCAGGGCGGTGGCGGCGGCGATGATCTGCTCTTTCGACGGCATGGTCGCGGCATAGGCCGGGCCGGTGGCGATGAAACTGTCCTCGGCCGTCAGCCGGGCCAACGGCACGCCGGGCGCGGATTCGTGGAAATGCGCCACCAGCCCCTCGGCGACGCCGCCGGTGTGGCGGGTCTCGTCCACGACCAGGATGTGCCTGCACCCCGCGACGGCGGCGGTCAGCGCCGCTTTCGGCAGGGGCGAGAGCCAGCGCGTGTCGATGATCCGCGTCCTGATCCCCGCCGCCTCCAGCGCGGGCCGCGCCTGCTGCGACAGGTAGCAGCCGTTGCCGAAGGTCACGATGGCCAGGTCGGTGCCCGCGCCGTCGATGCCGACCTCGCCCAGCCGGATGCTTTGCGAGGGATCGGGATAGCGCCGCATCCAGCCGCCGTCCTTGTCGGCGTGCAGGTCGCGCATCGGGTAAAGCGCGATGGGTTCGACGAAGACCACCACGCGGCTCTCCTCGCGCGCCAGCCGCACGCATTCGCGCAGCATCATCGCCGCATCGGCCCCGTTCGACGGCACCGCCAGGATCACGCCGGGAATGTCGCGCAGCACGGCCAGGGAGTTGTCGTTGTGGAAATGGCCGCCAAAGCCCTTCTGGTAGCCCAGCCCCGCGATGCGGATCACCATCGGGTTGGTGAACTGCCCGTTCGAGAAGAAGGGCAGGGTCGCCGCCTCGCCCCGGATCTGGTCCTCGGCATTGTGGACATAGGCGAGGAACTGGATCTCGGGCATCGGGACAAAGCCGTTCTGCGCCATGCCGATGGCAAGTCCCAGGATCGACTGTTCGTCCAGAAGCGTGTCGATCATCCGGTCCTGGCCGAAGCGCGCCGTCAGCTTCTGGGTCACGCCATAGACCCCGCCCTTGCGGCCGACATCCTCGCCCATCATCACGATCTCGGAGTGGGCCAGCATCAGGTCGGTCAGCGCCCAGTTGATCAGGCGCGACATGATCTGCGGCTCGTCCATCGCCTTGAGGTCGCTGCCGAAAGCCTGCTCGCGCGCCTGCGCGCCGGGGCCGTTCGTCGGCCGGCACTCGCGGCGCGGCGGGACGATCGAGGCCATGACCTCCGCCGCGGTCTTCAGGCGCGGGCGCGTCACCGCCTCGGCCGCGACGCGGGCCACGCGCGCGCCGGTCTCGGTATAGATCGCCAGCGCCCGGTCGGGCGACAGGGCCCCGGCCTGGTCCAGCAGGCGGACAGAATACAGCAGCGGATCGTTCGCCTCCTCGGCCTCCACCTCCTCGCGCGGGAGGTAGGTGGTCGGCATGTCGGCCCCGGCATGGCCATAAAGCCGGATGGTGCGGACATGCAGGAAGGCGGGTTTCCTGCGGCTGCGGACATACTCCGCCGCAGCAAGCGCGGTGGCGTAGGTGTCGTAAAGGTCCAGCCCGTCGCAGGCGAAATACTTCAGGCCGGGGCGGTTCTGGAAGGTCGCGGCGATCCAACCCTTCGGCGTCCGGGTGGAAATGCCGATGCCGTTGTCCTCGCAACAGAACAGCAGCGGCAGGGGCACCGACTGGTAGCTGGTCCATTGCGCCGTGTTGAAGGCGCCCTGCGCGGTGGAATGGTTGGCCGAGGCATCGCCGAAGCTGCAATAGGCGATGGCGTCGTCGGGCAGGATCGCATGTTCCGGCCGGTGCCGCCGCGCAGCCCCGATGGCATAGGCGGCGCCCACCGCCTTGGGCAGGTGGCTGGCGATGGTCGAGGTCTGCGGCGGGATCATCAGCGCCCGGCTGCCCAGCACCTTGTGCCGCCCGCCGGAAATCGGGTCTTCCACCGACGAGGCGAAGGACAAGAGCATGTCCCGCGTCATGGTCTGGCCCGGCACCTGTTCCGCCCGCGCGATCTGGAAGGCCGCGTCGCGATAGTGCAGGAAGGCGATGTCCGTGGGGCGCAGTGCCGCGGCGACGGCGGCCAGCCCTTCGTGCCCCGACGATCCGATGGTGTAGAACCCCTGTCCGGCCCGCTGCATCGCCCGGCTTTGCCGGTCCAGCGCGCGGCTGAGGCAGCCGGAGCGGTAGAGCGAGACGGCCAGCGTCGGCGACAGGGGGCCCGAGGGCACGCGACCCGGCGGCAGGTCGCGGGCGGCGACGCGGCGCAGGAAGTTCTCGTGGACGATCTCGCAGCGGTCCATCAGCGGGCCTCCACGGCGGATGCGATGCGCGACAGGCCCTTGGCAAGGTCGGCGTCGGAATAGGCGAAGGACAGGCGCAGGTGGCCGGAGAGGCCGAAGGCGCGGCCCGGAACCAGCGCGACCCCGTGGTCCAGCAGCAGCCAGCGGCAGAGGTCGGCATCCGTCGCATGGCCCGTGGCCGCCATCGCGCCGGTGATGCGCGGAAAGACGTAGAAGGCCCCGTCGGGCGAGGGGCAGTCGAACCCCGGCACCGCCCGCAGGGCCGCGACCACTCGGTCGCGCCTTGCGCGAAGCTCCTCGCGCCGGGTGGCAAGCCCGGCCTGATCCCCGGTCAGCGCCGCCAGCGCCGCCGCCTGGGCGATGGAACAGGCCCCCGAGGTGACCTGCCCCTGCACCGCCGCCATCGCCTTGACCAGGGCCACCGGCCCGATGCCCCAGCCGATGCGCCAGCCGGTCATCGACCAGGCCTTCGAGACGCCGTTCACCGTCAATGTCCGGTCCCGAAGCCCCGGCGCGGCATCGGTGAAGCGGGTGAAGGGCTGGAAGTTCAGCTCGGCATAGATCTCGTCGGTCAGGACCCAGACGCCGGGGTGGCGGTCCAGCACGTCGGCCAGCGCGCGCAATTCGGCGGCGGAATAGATCGCTCCGGTCGGGTTCGAGGGCGAGTTCAACATCAGCCAGCGCGTGCGCGGCGTGATCGCTTCCTCCAGCGCCGAAGGGGAAAGCCTGAACCCCGCCTCCATCCCGCAGGGCACCACCACCGGCCGGCCGCCCGCCATGCTGACGATATCGGCATAGCTGGTCCAGAACGGCGCGGGCATCACCACCTCGTCGCCCGGATCCAGCGTCGCCAGCATCGCATTGGCGATGACCTGCTTGGCGCCGGTCGAGACGATGACATCGGCGACCGCCGCCCCGGCCCCGGCGGCGATCGCGGCGCGCAGGGCGGGGGTGCCGATGGTCGCGGTATAGCGGGTCTGGCCGGCAAGCGCCGCCCGGTGCGCGGCCTCGATCACATGGGGCGGCGTGGGAAAGTCCGGCTCTCCGGTCGAGAGCGACACGACATCGCGCCCCTCGGCCTGCAGCGCGGCGGCCTGTTCCGAGATCTGGACGATTTCCGAAATCTCCAGCCTGCTGATCCGTTCTGCCCGATGGAAACTGGCCGCCTGCGTCATGTCTTCCCGCATCCCTTCAAGGTCCGTATGCCATTCTAGCTGGCCCTCGCCGCGAAAATGAGCGACTTGTGGTCCAGCATGCTGGAGAAAAACTCACATGATCGCCCCGCGCCGCTTCCTGCCCTCGATCAGTTCGCTTCTGGCGCTGGAGGCGGTGGACCGGCTGGGCAGCGCCACGGCCGCCGCCGACGAGCTGGCGCTGACCCATTCCGCCGTCAGCCGGCAGCTGAAGGCTTTGCAAGACCAGATCGGCGTGACGCTGCTGCGGCGCGAGGGCAAGGGGCTGGCGCTGACCCCGGCGGGGATCGACTATGCCGCCTCGGTCCGCGACTATCTGCAGGACCTGGCCCGGGCCAGCCTGAAGATCCGCGCGGCGGGCGAGCGATCCAGCCTGAACATCGCGGTCCTACCCGCCTTCGGGACGCATTGGCTCTTGCCCCGGCTGCGCGACTTTGCCGAGGAGAATCCGGACACGATCATCAACCTCGGCACCCGGCTCTCGCCCTTCGACTTCACGCGTGAGCCGTTCGACGCGGCGATCCATTTCGGCAGCGCCGACTGGCCCGGCGCGCATCATCTGGAGCTGGCGCGCGAAAGCGTGATCCCGGCCTGCGCGCCCGGTCTGATGCCGCTGGGGGCGCTGGCGCCGCAGATGCTGCAGTCCCTGCCGCTCTTGCATCTGGAAAGCCGCCCCGGCGCCTGGGAGGACTGGTTCGCCCGCCATGGCTGCCCGGCCGACCATCTGCGCGGGATGCTGTTCGACCAGTTCGCCCAGATGGCCGAGGCGGCGGCGCTGGGTTTCGGCGTGGCGCTTTTGCCGCGCTTCCTGGCCGAGGCCGAGTTCCGCGCCGGGCGGCTGCGTCCGGCGGTCGAGGGCTTCACCGAGGTGGACGGGGCCTATCACATCGTCTGGCCAAGGCTCTGGAACCCCAGCCGCCCCTTGCAGAAACTGTTGAAATGGCTGCAAGGCGGCGCGGCCTGAGCCGGCCGGCGCGTCCCGATCGCGGTCCGACGGCCAGACCGGGCGGCGCAGGCTGGCATGGGGCCGAGGTGCTGACTGCAGGCTTTCGCCGAAGGCGTGGCCCAGGCGGCGAAATCCTCGGGAGACATCGGGGTCCCCGGGAGCAGGGGCAGGACCTGCGGCATCTCATGCACCCACGTCGGGGCCGGGGCAGGGCAAGGAGGTCTGGTCGCGCCCGGTCTCGTGCAGTTCGGCCCCCGGCGCATCGGCGATCGAGAGCGCGACCAGCCGTCCGTCCCGCAGCCAGAAACTCCAGCACGAGGGGGCGGGGTCGTATTCGTAGACGAAGCAGATGTAGTCGCCCTCGGGATACCAGCTGCCATACTGGCACTGGTTCGGGGCCACGCTCCAGCGGACCTTGCGGCCGGGCAGGTATTCCTCGATCCCGAAGACCGTTCCATACTGCCGGTAGGTCAGGGTATGGCCGGTGACATGCGCCTCGAACCCCTCGGGCGTCAGCGGGGTTTCGGCCAGGGCCGGGGCGGCAAGGACCAGCGCCAGCAGGAGGACCCGCATCACACCCCCACGTCGGGGCCGGCGCAGGGCAGGGGGCCGCCATCGCGTGAGGACTCCAGGATCTCCCAGCCGCCACCTTCGCCCATGTAGCGGCCGCGGATCCTGCCGTCTTCCAGGAAATACAGCCAGCAGGCCGGCGTCGGGTCGGTCTCGTAGTCGAAACAGATCTCGTCGCCCTTCTGGTACCAGACGCCGTAGATGCACAGGTCGCCCTCGAAGGCCCAGCGGACGCGGCGGCCTTCCAGATATTCCTCGGTGCCGAACAGGCCGTCGCCATAGTCGTAGGTGATCGTGCTGTCGCGCGTGGCCGCGTCGAATTCGGGCCCGGTCAGCGGCGTCTCGGCCAGCGCGGGTGTGGCGATCAGGATCAGGGCGGCAAAGAGGCGCGGCATCGGAGGCTCCGTCAGGTTCGACGCCAGACTGCCAGACCCCGGCGGCGATGGCCAGTCAAGCGCCCGTGTCTTGCGCCGGACGGGCCGCCTGCCACCGCGCGAGATGGGGGCGAATCAGCCGCCGCCAGCGCCGGGGGGCCAGCGCCAGCGCACAGGCCACCGGCAGGGGCCAGGGCAGGCGCGGGGCCTCGTCCTCGGACGGCAGGCGCAACGCGGGAAAGGGGCGGAGGGGATGGGCATGGTGGTCGGAGTGGCGCGGGGCGTTCAGCATCATCGCCGAGGTGAACCAGTGCGCCGTGTTCCAGCTGTGCCGCAGGCCCACCGGCTCCAGCCGCCCGTCGGGCAGGCGGGCGCGGGTCAGCCCGTAATGCTGGACGTAATCGGACAGCAGGATCTGGGATTGCGCATGCAGGGCAAGGCCAAGCCAGACCAGAAGCCCCGGCAGGCCCGCGATCGCAAGGCCCAGCACCAGCGCGGCCAGGCTGCCCGCGACGTAAAGGAAATAGGGATGCAGGCCCAGACGGCTGCCGCGACGGCGCAGCTCGCTTTCGGCCCGCAGCCCCTGGACGAAGCTTCCCGCCCAGGCGCGCGGGGCAAAGCGGTAGAACCCCTCGCCCGCGCGGGCGCTGTTCGGGTCCTCGTCGCTGGCGACATGGCGGTGGTGGACCAGCCGGTGCGCGCTGGCGTGCTGGCCGAACAGAAGCGCCACATAGACCGCGGCGCCCAGCCGGAACAACTCGCGCCGCGGGCGATGGATCAGCTCATGCGCGGCGGGATGGGCGACCTGGCCCAGCCAGAATCCGCTGGCGAGGAACAGCAGAACCCGCTCCCAGGCGCCAAGCGGGCCGGGGCCGGCGATGGCCCAGGTCGCAAGCGGCAGCACACCCAGCGCGCCGACGCCAACCGTCACCAGAAGGATGTCGGCGGCGGGAAACTCGGCCCCTTCGGCCGCGCCCGAGGTGAGCGGCACCAGCTGGTCGAGGATGACCGTCAGCACCGCCATGTAAAGGAAGGCCGCCCAGAGCCAGACGCCGCCCAGCCCCGCGCCAAGAAGCAGGAGCGGCAGGGGCATGAGGGCGGCAAGCGCGAAGCCGGCCAGGGGCAGGGGTTTGGGCGACGGGGTCATTGCCGGAGCGGCCTTCAAGGGATCGGGCCGGATGGTTGGAGGTTTTGCCGTCCCATGCAACTGTCATAGTGTCGCTGGCGGGGCGGATCGCCGATGCGCCCGATGCCTTGGCCTTCCCATGCGCGGCCAAAGCGACTAGGTGGGAACAGGGATAGCAGGGGCCGCCGATGTCGTTCTTCAAGAAGCTCAAGGACCGGATGTTCCGGTCGTCCGACAAGATCGGCGAGGGTCTCGAGGCGCTGGTGACCGAGGGCGAGGCGCCCGCTTCCCCCGCTCCCCCGCCCGAGCCGGAGGCCGGAAAGCCCGGCATCCTCGGCCGTCTCCTCGGCCGCGCCGACGAGCCCCGCCGGGTGCTGGACGATGCGATGCTGGAAAGCCTGGAGGAACTGCTGATCCAGGCCGACATGGGCGTGGACACCGCCGTCAGGGTGACCGCGAACATCGCCGAGGGCCGCTTTGGCCGCCGCGTCTCGACCGGGGAACTGCGCGAGGCGCTTGCGGCCGAGGTGGCGCGGATCATGGGACCCGTGGCGCGGCCGATGCCGCTTTACCCGACGAAGCCGCAGGTCGTGCTGGTGGTGGGGGTGAACGGCTCGGGCAAGACCACCACGATCGGCAAGCTGGCCAGCCAGTTCAAGGCGGCGGGCAAGCAGGTGGTGATCGCGGCCGGCGACACCTTCCGCGCGGCCGCCGTGGACCAGCTGAAGATCTGGGGCGAGCGCGCCGGGGTGCCCGTCCTGACCGCGCCGGAAGGGTCGGACCCGGCCAGCCTTGCCTTCGAGGCGCTGACGCAGGCCCGGGCGGATGGCGCGGACCTCTTGATGATCGACACCGCCGGGCGGTTGCAGAACCGGGCCGACCTGATGGAGGAACTGGCCAAGATCGTCCGGGTGATCCGCAAGGTGGATCCCACCGCGCCGCACAACACGCTGCTGGTGCTGGATGCGACCACCGGCCAGAACGCGGTGACCCAGGTCGAGATCTTCCGCAAGATCGCCGATGTCTCGGGGCTGGTGATGACCAAGCTGGACGGCACCGCCAAGGGCGGCGTGCTGGTGGCGCTGGCCGACAGGTTCGGCCTGCCGATCCATGCCATCGGCGTGGGCGAGCAGATCGACGACCTTGCCCCCTTCGACCCCGAGGATTTCGCCCGCGCGCTGGTCGGGACGGCGGGATGATCCGCCTGGGCCCGGCGCGCGGCAGCTCCCGGCCGGATCGACGCCGCGCTGCCGGGGTCTCCGGCCCTCGCCCGGCGCCGCTGGCGAAAGCTTGAAGCCGCCAGGCTTGTGCCGCTGCCGCAACGGGGTGTATTGGGCGCGGCCCTCTCCTTCGGCCGGCGCGAGGTCTCGATCGGCTGTGCCGCCTTGATCCGCTGGCGGATTCCGGGCGAGAAGGTGAGGGAGGGGTCGCGGCCGGGCCGCGGGGATGAAGGGGCTGAGGATGGCTGGACGGAAGATCAACCCGGTGCTGAAGCAGGTCCTGGAACTGGGCCCGACACTGGTATTCTTCGCGATCTACATGTGGATCAAGGATGAGTCGTATGCCATCGCGGGCACCGAATATTCGGGCTTCATTGTGGCGGCGGTGGTGCTGGTGCCGCTGCTTCTCGCCTCGATCGCGGCGCTGTGGTGGCTGACCGGGACGCTGTCGCGGATGCAGATCTTCGTCGCCTTCATGGTCGTCTTCTTCGGCGGGCTGACCGCCTGGTTCAATGACGAGAGCTTCTTCAAGATGAAGACGACGATCGTCTATGGCACTTTCGCGCTGATCCTGGGCGCGGGGCTCTTGCGCGGGACCAGCCTGCTGCAATGGGTGATGGCCGAGGCTTTGCCCATGAAACCAGAGGGTTGGATGATCCTTACCCGCCGCCTGGCGCTGATGTTCGCGGCCCTCGCCATCGCGAACGAGGCGATCTGGCGCACCCAGTCGACCGAGCTTTGGGTCAAGCTCGAGACCTTCGGCATGCCGGTGGCGCTGTTTTTGTTCCTGATGGTGAACTTCTCCATGCTGCAATCGCACATGGACGAGCCGCCCGAGGACAAGCCCTGAGCGGTTGGATCTCAATGCCGCACGGCGGTCCGGTTCCTGCCCTAGACCTGCCTTGATGCACCGCTAGACAGGGGGCGAACTTCAGGGGGTTCGCCATGCACCGTCATCCGTTCGACCTCGTCCGCCTGTTCCTGAGCCTGTTTCAGGATCTGCCGCCGGTGTCGCGGGCGCTGTTCCTTCCCGGCGCGGTGCTGCTTCTGGGATATCCGGCCCTTTCGGTGGTGCTGGGCCCCGAGCATGACGGGCAGGCCTTCGTCACCGCCTTCATCGCGGCGCTGGCGGTGCGGGTCGGCCTGGGGTTCGAGGGCATGGTCCGCCGGATGCTGACGCGCTATTCCCCGACGCGGACGGTGCTATTCGCGCTGGCCTTCGCCGGGCTGCCGATCCTGGTCCTTGCGGCGGTGGACGATCCGGTCTGGTGCCAGCGGATGCAGAGCGTCTTCTATGTGGCGATCGGGACGCTTTTCCTGGTGGATGTCGTGCAGGGCAAGATCGCGACCGCCGCCAGCTTCTGGCCGGATGCCGAGATGCGCGGCCACCTGCCGAACCTGACCCGCATGATGGTGGTCTACAACTTCGCCTTCCTGCTTCTGAACGAGACGATGATCCGCGCCGTCGAAGTCTCGCACTGGCTTCTGTTCTGGGCGGTGCTGCCGGTGATCGGCCAGATGGTCCTGCGCGCCATGGTGCTGACCGTGATCAACCTGGACGATGACGCCCGCCCGGTCTGAATCTCAGCCGGTCACCCGGCAGGCCGACTTCTTCACGTCAAGGCAGCGGCGCAGCGCCGTCAGCACCCCCGAGGGCGAGTTCGACAGCGGCAGGAAGCCCAGCCCCGACAGGCTGCGGGCATAGGCCCGCGACAGGCTCGGGTCCAGGTCGAGCGCGGCGGAGTAATTCGTCCAGGCATCCTCCAGCCGTCCGAGCGCCACGTCGATCTGCGCCAGCGTGTCGTGATAGGGCGCCTCCATCGGCCGGCCTTCGGCATTCTGGCGCAGGGCCCGGGTGGTCTGGTCGGCCTCCTCCAGCCTGCCCTCGTCCAGCAGCGCGCGGCCCTTCACGTTCAGCGCCGCCAGGCTGTTCGGATAGCGCGCCAGAAGCGCATCCGCCTCGGCCGTGACGGTGGCTGCGGGGGCATATTGCGCCAGGGCCAGAAGCCGCCGCGCCAGGATGTCCTCCTCGATTTCGGGCAGGGGATCGGAGACCACGCCGGGGCGCAGCGCCTCGTCGGCCACGGCGACCAGTTCCTCATGCCGGCCGAGGGCGGCCAGCGCGGCCAGCTTGTTGCGCCAGGCGTTCTGGTAGCCGGGGTAAAGCGCGATCGCCCGGTCGAAATATTCCAGCGCCTCCTCGGCCCGGCCAAGGTCGATCAGGCAGCGGCCCTTGATCTCGTTGGCATAGGCGAAATCGGCGTCGATCCGCAGCGCCTCGTCGGCATCCGCATTGCACCGCTCGCCGCTGCGAAACTGCCACCAGACCTCGGCCCGGTTGGCCCAGGCGTCCGCGCTGTCCTCGACGGCCAGGGCGGCGGAGTAATGCGCCAGCGCATCGGCCGGATCGCCCCGGTCATAGGCCAGGTTGCCCAGTTCGATCCAGATCCAGCCATTCTCGGGCATGAAGCCGAGCGCATCCTTCAGCACCGCCTCGGCCTCGTCGAAGCGGGTCAGGAGGCGCAGCGCCTCGCCCTTGAAGGCCAGTGCTATCGCGGCCGCCTCGGCATCCGTGGCCATGGCGAAGGCCTGGTCGCAAGCCGCGATCCGTGCCTCGTGATCCTGGCTGCGGTCCTCGCAGCCTTGCGCAAGGGCGGGCAGGGCGGGGATTAGCGTGGCAAGGACGAAAAGCAAGGAACGCATGGAAACCTGCGGCTGGGGCAGGGGAAGCGTCCTTCACCCGCCGGGGAAAATCAAGGGCCGCAAGACCCGGGCGACGGGTTGACCCACCGCTCCGGCAGGCGTATTCAGGCCCCCGTGGCGCTTTGTTACCGGATTGCGGGCCACGTTAAACAAGCCGCTAAAGAGGTGAAGGGGATCGCCCCGGCACCTTTGGGTTTGCCGGGGCTTTTTCTTGGCCGGGGGGCCTTGCGCGATGACGAAGGACTGGAAGACCCGCACGCAACTGGTGCACGAGGGCACGCGCCGCAGCCAGTACGGCGAGATGGCCGAGGCGATCTTCCTGACCCAGGGCTTCGTCTATCCCACCGCCGAGGCCGCCGAGGCGCGTTTCGTCAAGGCCGGCGAGGACGAGTTCATCTATGCCCGCTACGGCAACCCCACGACCCGCATGTTCGAGGAGCGCATCGCGGCGCTCGAGGGGACCGAGGATGCCTTCGCCACCGCCAGCGGCATGGCGGCGGTCTCGGGCGCGCTGACCTCCTGCCTCCGGGCGGGGGATCATGTCGTCGCGGCGCGGGCGCTGTTCGGCTCCTGCCTCTATATCCTTGAGGAGGTGCTGGGCCGCTTCGGCGTGCGGGTGACCTTCGTGGACGGCGCGGACCTGGACCAGTGGCGCCGCGCCGTCACGCCGGGGACCAGGGCGGTGTTCTTCGAATCGATGTCGAACCCGACGCTGGAGCTGGTGGACATCCGCGCCGTCAGCGAGATCGCCCATGCCGCTGGCGCCATCGTGATCTGCGACAATGTCTTTGCCACCCCGATCTTCTCCCGCGCGGTCGAGCAGGGCGCGGACGTGATCGTCTATTCCACCACCAAGCATGTCGATGGCCAGGGCCGGGCGCTTGGCGGCGTGGTCTGCGGCACGCGCGACTTCGTCCGCAAGGTGCTGGAACCCTACATGAAGCACACCGGCGGCAGCATGAGCCCCTTCACCGCCTGGATGCATCTGAACGGCATGGCGACGCTGGACCTGCGCTGCCGGGCGATGGCCGATGCCGCGCTGCGGGTGGCCGCGGCGCTGGAGGCGCATCCCAAGGTGACGAAGGTGGTCTATCCGGGCCTGCCCAGCCATCCGCAGCACGCTTTGGCCATGGCGCAGATGGGGTCGGGCGGCACTCTCGTCACCTTCGAGGTCGCGGGCGGCAAGGAGGCGGCCTTCCGCTTCATGGATGCGCTGGAGATCGTGAAGATCTCGAACAACCTTGGCGACGCCCGCACCATCGCCACCCATCCGGCGACGACGACGCACCAGCGCCTGCCGCAAGAGCAGAAGGACGCGCTGGGGATCACGCCAGGCCTGATCCGCCTGTCGCTGGGGCTGGAGGACGCGGGCGACCTGGTCGCCGATCTCACCCGGGCGCTTTCGGCGGCGTGAGCGTCGCAAAGAGCGCTTGTGTCCCGCGATAAAATGCCTATCTGATGGACATCTGCCCCGGACCAGGGTGATCCGGCGGCGGGGCTCCTGCGTGAATCAATCCGGAAATTGACGGCGGGCCAGGTCCCGCCTGAACCGAAAGGACCACCCGATGAACATCCATACCCCCGAATTCGACCGCAAACCCTC
>NZ_JAYRUJ010000027.1:0-41607 GCF_041919135.1 Tabrizicola sp.
CGCCCGCGCCGCCGCCCCCGCGCCCCCCCCCCCCCCGGCCGGGTTCATGCCCGCGCCCGCTCGGCACCCTCGGCGATGGCGGCGCGGAGCTTGCGGTCCAGCGCCTCTTGCCGGTGCTTCTGGTGCAGTTTCAAGCCGAACATGTCCTTGACGTAGAAGGTATCCACCACCTGTGCGCCATAGGTCGCGATCACGGCCGAGGCGATGTAGATGTTGTTGCCCGCCAGCGTCCGGGTCAGGTCGTAGAGCAGGCCCGGACGGTCGCGGGTGTCGACCTCGATGATGGTGTAGATGTCCGACCCTTCGTTGTCGAAGGTGATATGGGTCGGGAAGCGGAACTCGCGGTCGCGCTTCTTCAGCTTGTCGCGGTCCTTCAGCGCCTCGCGCGCGACGACCTCGCCCTTCAGGGTCTTGTCGATCATCTGCCGCAGGCGCGGCAGGCGGCTGACCTCGTAGGGGTGGCCCTCGATGTCCTGGACCCAGAAGACGGCCGTGGCATAGCCGTCCTTCGAGGTATAGGTCCGCGCATCCACGACATTCGCGCCGACCAGCGCCAGCGCCCCGGCCAGGCGGCTGAAGATGCCGGGATGGTCGGCCAGCGCGAAACAGGCCCGCGTCGCGTCGCGGTCGGGATCGGGGTGCAGGTCGATGCGGATCTCGTCGTCGGAAAGGCCCTGCAGAAGCTGGGCGAAGACGACGTGGGTGTCGGTCGAAAGCCCTTGCCAGTAGGGGGCGTAATGCCGTGTCGTCTCATGCTCCAGCTCGGCCTTGCTCCAGCCCGAAAGCCTTTCGCGCAGCGCGCGGGTGGCGTCGCCCATCCGGTTTTCCCGGTTCAGCGTCTCGAGGCCCCCCTCCAGCGCATCCGCCGTCTGCTGGTAAAGCTGGCGCAGCAGCATGGCCTTCCAGTTGTTCCAGGTCCCCGGCCCGACGCCGCGGATGTCGCAGACGGTCAGCACGGTAAGCAGGTCCAGCCGCTTTTTCGACTTCACCGCCTTGGCGAAGTCGCGCACTGTCCGGGGATCGCCGATGTCGCGCTTTTGCGCCGTGTCGGACATCAGCAGGTGATAGCGCACCAGCCATTCGACGGTCTCGCATTCCTCCGGCTCCAGCCCCAGCCGGGGACAGATCCGCCGCGCGATCTGCGCGCCGAGGATCGAATGGTCCTCGGGCCGGCCCTTGCCGATGTCGTGCAGGAGCAGCGCGACGTAAAGCACCCGCCGGTTGATCCCGCCCTTCAGCAGCGAGGAGGAGAGCGGCAGGTCCTCGATCAGCTCGCCCCGCTCGATCTGGGCCAGGCAGGAGATGGTCTGGATGATGTGCTCGTCCACCGTGTAATGGTGGTAGACGTTGAACTGCATCATCGCGACGATGGGCTCGAACTCGGGGATGAAGGCCGAAAGCACCCCCAGTTCGTTCATCCGCCGCAGGCTGCGCTCCGGGTTGCCGTGCTTCAGGAGCAGGTCCAGGAACAGCCGCCGCGCCTCGGGGGTCTCGCGCAGCTCGTCGTCGATCAGGTGCAGGTTGGCCGCCACCAGCCGCATCACGTTGGGATGCAGCAGGTAGCCGGTCCGCAACGCCTCTTCGAAGACGCGCAGGATGTTCAGCTTGTCGGCGAGGAAGGCCTGCGGATCGGCCACGTCGATCCGGCCCTGCACCAGCTTGTAGCCCCGGCGGACGCGCTTGGTCAGCTTGAAGATGCCGAAGATGCTGGCCTCGCGCTTGGCGTGGCGGGCTTCCAGCTCGGTCAGGAAGATCCGGGTCAGCTCGCCCACCCGGGTCGCGTGGCGGAAGTAGTCCTGCATGAAATGCTCGACCGCCCGCCTGCCGCCCGCATCGCGATAGAGCATCCGCGCCGCCACCTCGACCTGGAGGTCGAAGGTCAGCACATCGGCCGGCCGGCCGGTGATGTGGTGCAGATGGCAGCGCACGGCCCAGAGGAAATCCTCGGCCCTGGCAAAGCTGTCGAACTCCTCGCGCGACAGGAGGCCGGCCTCGACCAGCCCCTCGGCGGAAGGCACCCGGTGCAGGTATTTCCCGATCCAGTACAGCGTCTGCAGGTCGCGCAGCCCGCCCTTGCCTTCCTTGACGTTCGGTTCCAGCACATAACGCTGCCCGCCCTGGCGCCTGTGCCGCTCGCCCCGCTCGGCCAGCTTGGCCTCGATGAACTCGGGGCCCGAGTTGCGGAAGAGTTCGGACCAGAGCGCGCTGTCCATCGCCTCGGCCAGCGAGGCATCGCCGCAGATGAAGCGATGCTCCAGGAGCGCGGTGCGGATGGTGATGTCCTCGCGCGCGAGGCGGACGCAGTCCTTCACCGTGCGGCTGGCATGGCCGACCTTCAGCTTCAGGTCCCACAGCATGTAGAGCATGGTCTCGATCACGCTCTCGGCCCAGGGCGTGATCTTCCAGGGCGACAGGAACAGAAGGTCCACGTCGGATTGCGGCGCCATCTCGGCCCGGCCGTAGCCGCCGACGGCCAGGACGGCAAGGCGCTCGGCCTCGGTCGGATTGGCCAGCGGATGCAGGAGCCGGGCGGAGTCGAAGGCCACGCGGACCAGGACATCGGTCAGCGCCGCCTGGGCCGCGACCAGGCCGCGCGCGGCGCGCGGGGTCTGCAGGAAGCGCGCCTGAAGCGCCGCATTCGCCGCCGCCTTGGCCGCCTGCAGATGCCGCACCACCACCGCCCGCCCGGCCTTGCCATCCTCGGCCCCGGCCAGATCGAGACGCACGGCCTGCAGCAGCGCCCCGGCATCCGGCAGGGGATAGTCCGGCCCGGTCTCCTGTGCGAGAGGGGCCTCGGCGACGGCTGTCACGATGTCAGAACCCGGCCCCGGCAAAGCTGCGCGGCGCGCTGTCGATGACGACGACCTGGCCGCCGCGAATCGTGGCCACGGCCAGCCCCCGCTCGTTCGTGCCGTTCGGCAGCAGGCGGAAGATGCCCGAGACGCCCGCGAAACCGGCCGGTTGCGTCAGCGCGTTCCTGCTCAGCGGGGCGCCCTTCGAGGCCCGCGCCAGCGCGCCGATCGCGGCGATCCCGTCATAGGCAAGGCCGGCGATCGCGGCCGGCTGGCTGCCATAGGCCGCCTGGTAGCGCGACTGGAACTGCGCATGCAGGCCCGGATCCGGCATGGCGAACCAGCCGCCCTGGACCCCCGGCAGGGCCAGGGTCGCGGGTGGAATGTCCCAGCGCGTCAGGCCGATGAACTGCGTCGTCGCCCGGTCGATGCCGTTGTCGACCAGAAGCTGGCTGAGCAGGGGCAGCGCCCCGGCGGTGTCGGCGGTCAGGAACAGCGCCGTCGCGCCCGAGGATTTCGCGGTGTTCACGATGCCGCTGGCCGCCTGGACGATGCCGTTCTGCGAGAATTCATACGAGGTCACGCCCACGACCGAGCCGCCCGCCGCCTGCACCCCGCGCTCGATCGCGGCCTTGCCGATCTCGCCCGCGACATTGCGGTCATGCACGACCAGGATCTTCGACTTGCCGCTGCGCACCGCGTAATTCGCCAGCCGCCGGGCGGTGTTGTCGAAGGTCTGGCCCAGGACGAAGACATTGCCGCCCGCGATCGCGGCGTTGTTCGAGAAGGCCAGCACGTTCACGCCGGAATTGGCCACCGCGACGCCGGCCGCATTCGCCTCTTCCGAGTAGAACGGCCCCAGGATCACCTGCGCGCCCTCGTCCACCGCCTGCTTCGCCAATGCGCTGGCCTTGGCCGGGCTGCCGCCGGTCTTGTAGACGCGCAGGTCGATCTGCACGCCCGACAGGTCCGCCATCGCCAGCCGTGCCGCGTTTTCCAGATTGGAGCCGAAGATCTCGTCCTGCGACTGGCCCGAGCCCGACGGGATCAGGAGCGCGACCTGCACCGCCCCGCCGCTGCCCTGCGCCGGGCCGGTGGACGGCCCCCCGGCCGGGACGCAGGCCGAGACCACGGCGGCCGCGAGGACAAGGAAGATCTGGCCCAGCGACTTGCGGGCCCGGCGAATTGCGGACAACATCAGGGTTCCTCACTCTCGTGGCGCGATGATGGCCCGGGGAAGGTAAAGGGTTCGCAAAGGGAAGTAAACTTGTGAGGCAGACGCCAGAACCCGCCGATCCGGCCACCAGACCCGGCCTGCGCGCCATTCCGCCGGGTCTGCACCTGGTCTCGACGCCGATCGGCGCGGCGCGTGACATCACGCTCCGGGCGCTGGACGTGCTGGCCGGCGCGGATGTGCTGGTGGCCGAGGATACGCGCACCCTGCGCCACCTGATGGAGATCCACGGGATCGCCCTGAACGGCCGCCCGGTGATCGCCTACCACGACCATTCCGGCGCGGGGCAGCTGCAACGCCTGCTGGGGCTGGTGGCCGAGGGCAGGAGCCTCGCCTATGCCTCCGAGGCCGGGACGCCGCTGATCTCGGACCCCGGCTTCGAACTCGCCCGCGCCGTTGCCGCGGCGGGCCTGCCCCTGACCGCCGCCCCCGGCCCCTGCGCCGCGATCGCCGCGCTGACGCTCTCCGGCCTGCCCTCGGACCGATTCCTTTTCGCGGGATTCCTGCCCGCCGCCGCCTCGGCCCGCCGCGCGGCGCTGGAGGAGCTGGCCCCGGTCCAGGCGACGCTGATCCTCTATGAAAGCCCGAAGCGCCTGGCCGCGTTCCTGTCGGATGCGGCGCGGGTCCTGGGCGAGACCCGAGGCGCCGCGATCTGCCGCGAGCTGACCAAGCGGTTCGAGGAGGTCACGCGCGGGACGCTGGCCGAACTTGCGGCGCTGCTGGCCGGACGGGAGCTGAAGGGCGAGATCGTCGTCCTGATCGACCGCGCCCCGCCCGAGGCGGTGTCCGAGGAGAGGATCGCCGCCGCGCTGGATGCGGCGCTGGCCCGCATGTCCGTTAAGGATGCCGCAACTTTCGTGTCGCAAGATCTGAAGGTAGCGCGCAAGATCGCCTACAGGATCGCCCTCGCGCGCCAGCAGGAATAGGCCATGCCCTTCGATTTCGTCCCCGAACCTGTCCGCCGCCGCCGCTCTGCGCGCGGCCTTGCCAATTACCACGCGGGCCATGCCGCCGAAGCCGCCGTCGCCCGGCACTACGAAGGACTCGGCATCCCGATCTGCGCCCGCAACTGGCGCGGCAGCGGCGGCGAGGTCGACCTGATCGGCCGCAACGGCGACGAGGTGGTCTTTGTCGAGGTCAAGTACAGCCGCACCCATGACCTCGCCGCCTCGCATGTCACCCCGGCCCAGATCGCGCGGATCTTCACCACGGTGGACGAATTCCTTGGCGGCGAACCCAGGGGTCTGTTGACCGATGTGCGGATCGACCTGGCGCTGGTGGACGGCATGGGCCGGATCGAAGTGGTCGAAAACGCCTTCGCGGGTTGAATTGCATCTTCCCCGGGCTTGGGTCATCACTTCTGCAGGACCTGACCGGAGAATGTGATGCCCCTGAATGTCGCCCTGCAGATGGACCCGATCGGGTCGGTCAACATCAACGCCGATTCGACCTTCCGCATCGCGCTCGAGGCCCAGGCGCGCGGGCACCGGCTGTTCTACTACACGCCCGACCGGCTGACCTATGTCGAGGGCCGCGTCCTGGCCCGCGGCTGGTGGATCGAGGTCCGGCGCGAGCTGGGCAATCACGTGAGCTATGGCGAGGAGACCGAGGTCGACCTTGGCACGCTGGACGTGGTCTGGCTGCGGCAGGATCCGCCGTTCGACATGGGCTATATCACGACGACGCATCTGCTGGAGATGATCCATCCCCGGACCCTGGTGGTGAACGATCCGTTCTGGGTCAGGAACAGCCCCGAGAAGCTGCTGGTCCTGCGTTTCCCGACCCTGACCCCGCCCACCGCCATCGCGCGCGACCTGGCCACGATCCGCGACTTCAAGGCGCGGCATGGCGACATCATCCTGAAGCCGCTGTATGGCAACGGGGGGGCGGGGGTGTTCCGGCTGGATCCGAACGACCGCAACCTCTCCAGCCTGCATGAGCTGTTCATGGGCATCAACCGCGAGCCCTTGATCGTGCAGAAGTTCCTGCCGGCGGTCGCGAAGGGGGACAAGCGGGTGATCCTGGTCGACGGTGAGCCGGTGGGGGCGATCAACCGGGTGCCGCAGGCCGGGGAGACGCGGTCGAACATGCATGCGGGGGGGCGGCCGGAGAAGGTGGGGCTGACCGAGCGGGACCTGGAAATCTGCCGGACCATCGGGCCGGTCCTGCGGGAAAAGGGCCAGGTTTTCGTCGGGATCGACGTGATCGGGGACTGGCTGACCGAGATCAACGTGACCTCGCCCACCGGGATCCAGGAGATGGAGCGGTTCGACGGGACCAATGCGGCGGCGCGGATCTGGGAGGTGATCGAGGCGAAGCGGCGGGGATGAGCCTGTCCACGGTGGACAGAATCCAGTTCACCATTGATTTCAATGACATGACTTTGGGCGTTCACCGATTCTTAAGAATTCGTGCCGGCGCAGGCTTGGCGAGGTTGCTGCCCTTAAAGCCCGCCGGTGGCTGAGGAGAGGCGGAAGCTGATGGCCTCGGCGACATGGGGTTTGCGGACCGTGGGGCTGGCGTCGAGGTCGGCGATGGTGCGCGCGACCCTGAGCACGCGGTGGTAGCCCCGGGCCGAGAGGCCCATGCGTTCGGCCACACGGCCGACCAGTTCCTTGCCTTCGCTATCCGGGGTCGCGAAATCCTCGAGCGTGGCGCCTTCGAGATCGGCGTTGACGCGCAGGCCGGGGTGGCTGGCGAAGCGGGCGGACTGACGCGCGCGTGCCGCGCCGACCCGGGCGGCGATGCTGGCGGAGCTTTCGCCCGAGGCGGGCAGGTCGAGGTCGGCGAAGGCCACCGGAGGCACCTCGACCCTGAGGTCGAAACGGTCCATCAGCGGGCCGGAGATCCGGCCCAGGTAATCCTCGCCGCAGAGCGGCGCGCGGCCGCAGGCGCGGTTGGGGTCCGAGAGATAGCCGCATTTGCAGGGGTTCGCCGCCGCGATCAGCAGGAAGCGGCAGGGATAGCGGACATGGGCATTGGCCCGGGCGACCATGACGCTGCCGGTCTCGATCGGCTGGCGGAGCGTGTCGAGCACGGTGCGGGGAAATTCGGGAAACTCGTCCAGGAACAGGACCCCGTTATGCGCCAGGCTGATCTCGCCCGGTTTCGCGCCGCGCCCGCCGCCGACGATGGCGGCCATCGAGGCGGTATGGTGCGGCTCGCGGAAGGGGCGGTCGCGCGAGATGCCGCCTTCGGTCAGCAGGCCCGCAAGCGAGTGGATCATCGAGGTTTCCAGCGCCTCGGGGGCCGAGAGCGGCGGCAGGATGCCGGGAAGGCGCGCGGCCAGCATGGATTTGCCGCTGCCCGGCGTGCCGACCATGAACAGGTGGTGCCGCCCGGCGGCGGCGATTTCCAGCGCGCGCTTGGCGCGTTCCTGGCCCTTCACCTCGCGGAAGTCGCGGGGGGAGGCGGTGCCCGCGACCTCGCCCGCCTCGGCCGGGGAAAGCGGGGCGCGGCCGGTGTAATGGTGCAGGACCTCGTCCAGCGAGGCGGGGGCGAGGACCTGGGTCGCGCCGACCCAGGCGGCCTCGGCGCCGCAGGGTTTCGGACAGAGGAGCGCGCGATCCTCGACCGCGGCGGCCATGGCGGCGGGAAGCGCGCCCGCGACGGCGATCAGGCGGCCGTCGAGCGACAATTCGCCCAGGGAGACCACGCCCTCGACCAGGTCGCGGGGGATGATGTCGAGGGCGGCGAGCAGGGCGACGGCGATCGGCAGGTCGAAATGCGACCCCTCCTTCGGCAGGTCGGCGGGCGAGAGGTTGACGGTGATCCGCTTGCTGGGCAGCGCGATTGAGAGCGCCTGCAGCGCGGCGCGGACACGTTCGCGGGCCTCGGACACCGCCTTGTCGGGCAGGCCAACCAGGGTGAAGGCGGGGGAGCCGGCGGAGACGGCGCATTGCACCTCGACCAGGCGGGCCTCCACCCCTTCGAAGGCGACGGTATAGGTGCGGGCGGTCATGCCGGGAACCCCTGGGTCGCCCCCCACCCCCGGCCCCTCCCCCGGAGGGGAGGCGCCCCGTGCCCCGCGCTGGCGCGCGCGAAGGGGGTCGGCGCCCGTGCCGTGGCCTTGCGTCCGGTTCCTGTCTGCATCCGCCCCATCCGGTTCACCCTGGTTAACGGGTAGGGCGAAATGGTTTACGACTGGTAAAGGGCGATGAAAGCTGGCCAGGCCTCGGGGTCGGCGGCGGTCTTGTCGCGGCAGAAGGCGTTGCAGAAGCCGAAGCGGCGGCCGCCGAGTTCCAGAATATGGGTGACGGGCTTGCCGGAATAGGGACAGGCGGCGTTCTCGCTTGCGCTGCCGGACAGGGCGCGGGCGGGCAGGGGAACGGGGCCGGGCCAGTCGCGGCGGGGGTAGCTGCGGCGGTAGAAGTCCTGATCCGCGCCGTCGACCATGCCCATCGCGCGCCATCGGCGGAACGACGGATGGGCGAGATGGGCGTCGACGTAAAGCATGGCGTCGGCGCTGACCGGCAGGTTGTAGGTGGCGATCCGGCTGGCGACGGGGGCGAAGAAGGCGTCCGCCGCAGAATAGGCGCCGCAGAGCCAGGGGGTCGTGGATTGCGTCGTGTCGCGCGCCCAGGTCCAGAGGGTCTCCAGCCGGCGGAGGTCGGCCAGGACCTCGGCGGACGGCTGGCAGTCGGTATAGCTGACGCGCAGGTTCATCGGACAATGGCTGCGCAGCGCGGTGAAGCCGGCGTGCATCTCGGCCGCCAGCACCCGGGCGGCGGCGCGGGCCTGCGGGGCGGCGGGCCAGATCCCGGCCTCGGGGTGGCGGGTGGCCAGTTCCTCGGCGATGGCGATGGTCTCGGGGACGATGGAACCTTCGGGCGTGCGCATCGTGGGGGCGGTGCGGGCGGGAAAGAAGTCCTTGAGGAGAATGGCCAACTCGTCGGTATAGAGCCGGGCCGAGAGGGTGCGGACGGGGATGCCGAAAGCGTCGAAGAGGAGCCAGCCGCGCAAGCTCCAGCTGGAATAGGCGCGGTCGCCGATCACGAGGTCATAGGTCATGGGGTCTCCTTTCGCGGCAGTGAAGCGCGGGGCGGCGGGAAAGGGAAATGCCGATTTGTGCGGGCGGGGATCACGGGCAATGATTGATCGCCTGCACGCCGGGCGGGGAGAGCGTCAGGCAGGTCACGGAGAGATTGTCGATCTTCTGGGCGAAGACCTCGGTCGCGGTCACGCCGCGCGCGCGTTGCAGGGCGGCGAGGATCGGGCCGAAATGGGCGACGACGATCAGGTCGGGGGCCCGGCCCTGCAGCCGGTCGAGCGCGGCCCAGCTGCGGGCGGTCAGGTCGTTCCAGCTTTCGCCGCCGGGGGGGCGGATGTCGCCGGGCTGGTCCCAGAAGGCGCGGATCAGGGCGGGGTCCCGGGCCTCGACCTCGGCGAAGCTGCGTTCCTCCCAATGGCCGAAGTGGATCTCGCGGAAGGCGGGGTCGTGCGGCAGGCGCGGCCGCCGGGGGCCGAGCGCGTCGGCGGTGGCCACGGCGCGGGCGAGGTCGGAGGAGATCACGGGCGCGCGCGCGGGGAGATGGGCGGAGAGGCGGTCGAGGGCGGCACAGTCGGAGAGATCGGCGGGCAGGTCGGTCCAGCCGATCATGGTCCTGGCATGGGTGGGGCCGTGGCGGACGAGCCAGAAGCGGGTCATTTGCGTCTCGTGTGGAGGGGGGTGGCACTTGGCGGGGTCAGGGAAGGGCGCCCTTCAGCGCCAGCGGCAGGCCGGCGATCACGGTGACGACCAGGGCGGCCTCGGCGGCGAGACGCTGGTTGAGGCGGCCCTGTTCGTCGCGGAACCGCCGGGCGAGCGCGTTCTCGGGAACTATTCCCCAGCCGGTTTCGTTTGAAACCACGACCACGGGGGCGGGGCAGGCGGCGAGGGCGGCGATGAGGCAAAGGGTTTCGGCGGCGAGGTCATGCCCGGCCAGGAGATGGTTCGTGAGCCAGAGGGTCGCGCAGTCCACCAGGACGGCCTCGTCCGGGCGGGCGGAGTGCAGCGCGGCGCAAAGGTCGAGCGGGGCCTCGACCGTGGTCCAGCCGCCGGCGCGGTCCGCGCGGTGTTGGGCGATGCGGGCGCGCATCTCGTCGTCCCAGGCCTCGGCGGTGGCGATGTAGCGGCGGGGGCGGGCGGTGGCGGCGATCAGCCGCTCGGCGAAGGCGGATTTGCCGGACCGCGCGCCGCCGACGACGAGGGTGAGGGGCGGAAGGGATCCGGTCACGGGCGGGCCTCGCAGAAGGAACAGGGACGGCAGGAGGTGGTCATGGCGCTTGACGGATATACCGACCTGAACGTGTCACGCCAAGCGATGCGCGCCGAACTTCTGGATGCCGAGACGGAGGTGCGTCTCGCCCGGGCCTGGCGCGACCGGCGGGACGAGCGCGCGCTGCACCGGCTGATCACCGCCTACATGCGGCTGGCGATCAGCATGGCCGCGCGCTTTCGCCGCTATGGCGCGCCGATGAACGATCTGATCCAGGAGGCGAGCCTTGGCCTGATGAAGGCGGCCGACAAGTTCGATCCCGAACGCGGGGTGCGCTTTTCCACCTATGCGGTCTGGTGGATCAAGGCCTCGATCCAGGACTACGTGATGCGCAACTGGTCGATGGTGCGCACCGGCTCCACCTCGAGCCAGAAGACGCTGTTCTTCAACCTGCGCCGGGTGCAGGCCAAGCTGGAGCGCGAGGCGAGCCAGCGCGGCGAGGTGCTGGACCAGCGCCAGCTGCGGCAGATGGTGGCGGCCGAGGTCGGCGTCCCGGTCGCAGATGTCGAGATGATGGAGGGGCGGCTTTCCGGCAGCGACTATTCGCTGAACGCCACCCAGTCCTGGGACGAGGACGGGCGCGAATGGATCGACGTGCTGGAGGACGAGGCCCCGCAGGCCGCCGAGGCGGTCGAGGGCGCGCATGACGGCGAGCGGCTGCGCGGCTGGCTGGTCGCGGCGATGCAGGCGCTGAACCCGCGCGAACGCTATATCGTGGCCGAGCGCAAGCTGAAGGGCGAGGGCCGGACGCTGGAGAGCCTGGGCGACGAGCTGGGCCTGTCGAAAGAGCGCGTGCGCCAGCTGGAAGCGGCGGCCTTCGCCAAGATGCGCCGCAGTCTGGAAACCCAGTCGGGTGAGGTGCGGCAGTTCCTGGGCTGACCCTTGACGCGGCGCTGTCCCGCGTGGACCATCCGGCAGGAAAGGGGGGAGATCATGCCCCGTGTCCCGGACCCGCCAAGCCTGACGCCGGACCACATCGCCCGGGTGCATCGCGAGATCGCGGATGCCGGGCCCGCGCCGGGGGTCGAGCAGCAGACCGATGCCGATTACGCGCATTGGGTGTCACATATCCTGAAGGGCCATGCGCCGGGCGCCCCGATCCAGCTTTTCGCCTCGGGCTCGCTGATCTGGAAGCCCGAGATCGACCACCGGGCCGAGCGTCCTGCCGTGGCGCGGGGCTGGCATCGCGCCTTCTGCCTGCGGATGCACCGCTTTCGCGGCACGCCCGACCAGCCCGGCCTGATGATGGCGCTGGACCGGGGTGGCCAGTGCCGGGGCGTGGTGCTGGAACTGCCGTCCGAGGACCCGGCCGTGCAGCTGGACCGGCTGTTCCGGCGCGAGTTCACGGTGAAGCCGATCAACAACATCCCGCGCTGGCTGATGGTGCAGACGCCGGACGGGCCGGTGAAGGCGCTGGGCTTCGTGATGAATCGCGCCTCGCCCTATTACGCGGGCCGCCTGCCGCCCGAGGAGGCGGCCCGCACGCTCTCGCGCGCTTGCGGCCATTGGGGCACGGGGGCGGAGTATCTGCTGAACACCGTCACCCAGCTGGAGGCGCGCGGCATTCGCGATGCGGGCCTCTGGCGGTTGCAGGCGCTGGTGGCCGAGGAGATCGACCGGATGCCGCCGGGGAGTTGAGTTTGCCGCCGCCCGCCCCTACACCTTGGGGCAGGCGATGGGGGGCCTGCCGATGCTGGCGGACAAGCGCATACTTCTGATCATCGGCGGCGGGATCGCGGCCTACAAGGCGCTGGATCTGATCCGGCGCCTGCGCGAGCGCGGGGCCGTGGTGCGGGCGGTGATGACGGCGGCGGCGCAGCAGTTCGTCACGCCGCTGTCGGTGGGCGCGCTGACGGCGGATCATGTCTTTACCGATCTTTTCGACCGGCAGGACGAGCAGGACGTGGGCCATATCCGGCTGTCGCGCGAGGCCGACCTGATCGTGGTGGCCCCGGCGACGGCGGACCTGATGGCCAAGCTGGCGCAGGGGCTGGCGGGCGATCTGGCCAGCGCGGTCCTGCTGGCGACCGACAAGCCGGTGCTGATGGCCCCGGCGATGAATCCCCGGATGTGGGCGCATCCCGCGACCCGGCGCAACCATGCGCAGCTTCTGTCGGACGGGGTGCGCTTCGTCGGCCCGGCTCGCGGCGAGATGGCCGAAAGTGGCGAGGCGGGCGAGGGGCGGATGGCCGAGCCGCTGGAGATCGTGGCGGCGATCGAGGCGGCGCTGGCGGGCGGGCCTCTGGCGGGGCGGCATGTGCTGGTGACCTCTGGCCCGACGCATGAGCCGATTGACCCGGTGCGCTATATCGCCAATCGGTCGTCGGGGGCGCAGGGGACGGCGCTGGCGGCGGCGCTGCGCGATCTGGGCGCGCGGGTGACATTCGTTACCGGCCCTGCGACGGTTCCGCCACCCGCCGGGGTGACGGTGGTGGCGGTGGAAACCGCGCGCGAGATGGCGGCGGCGGTGGCGGCGGCGCTGCCTGCCGATGCGGCGGTGATGGCGGCGGCGGTCGCGGACTGGCGGGTGGCCAATGCGGCCGGGCAGAAGCTGAAGAAGGATGGCTCGGGCAAGGCCCCGGCGCTGGAATTCGCCGAGAACCCGGACATTCTGGCGACGGTGTCGAAGGGGGTGCAGCGGCCCCGTCTGGTGGTGGGCTTTGCGGCCGAGACCACGGATGTGGTGGCCCATGCCACGGCCAAGCGGGCGCGCAAGGGCTGCGACTGGATCGTGGCGAACGATGTCTCGCCGGGCACCGGGATCATGGGCGGGGCGGAGAATGCGGTGACGCTGATCTCGAACGCGGGGGCCGAGGCCTGGCCGCGGATGGGCAAGGACGAGGTCGCGCGGAAGCTGGCGGCGCGGATTGCCGAGGCGTTGCGCTGAGGGCCGGGGTCGGAGCCTCCGGCGGGGATATTTGGACCAGTATGAAAGGGCGGGCGATGGGGCCGGTGGTGCAGGTGCTTTGGGAGGATTGGGCGGATCGGACCCTGCCCTTGCCTGCCTATCAGACGGCGGGCGCGGCGGGGGCGGACCTTTGCGCGAATTTCCCGCCGGAGGCGCGGGAGGAAGGGCTGCTGCTGCCGCCGATGGGGCGGGCGATCTGTCCGACCGGGATAAGGGTGGCGCTGCCCGAGGGCTATGAGATGCAGGTGCGGCCGCGCTCGGGGCTGGCGTCGAAACATGGGATCACCCTGCCGAACACGCCGGGGACCATCGACAGCGACTATCGGGGGCCGCTGGGGGTGTCGCTGATCAACCTGGGGTGCGAGCCCTACAGGATCCGCCATGGCGACCGGGTGGCGCAGGTGGTGGTGGCCCCGGTGGTGCAGGCGGGATTCGCGGTGGTGGACGGGCTGGACGAGACGGCGCGGGGGACGGGCGGGTTCGGGTCGACGGGTTTCGGGTCGTGATCGGGCTTCTGGGCTTTGTCGGCCTCTGGGCCCTGGGCCGCTGGCGCGGCTGGGGCGATGGCTGGCTCTTGGCGGCGGCGGGGTGGTGGCTGGTCCTGATGCTGGCCGGCCTGCCCATCCTTGCGGGCACTTTGCCGGCGCGGCTTCTGGGCGGGCGGGTCGAGGCGTGGCTGGTCTTCGGGCTGCTCGCGCTGGTCGCGCTGGGGTATCGGGAGGTCTTGCGGGCGGTGCGGCGGCGGAAGGTCGCCGAGCCTGTGCCGGCCGCGCCCGGCGCTTTCCGCGAGGCGGAGCTGGACCGCTATGCCCGCCACATCATCCTGCGCGAGATCGGCGGGCCGGGGCAGAAGCGGCTGATGGCGGCGAAGGTGCTGGTCGTGGGCGCGGGGGGGCTGGGATCCCCCGTCCTGCTGTATCTGGCCGCCGCGGGGGTGGGGGTGATCGGGGTGATCGACGACGACGTGGTGGAGGGGTCGAACCTGCAGCGGCAGGTGATCCACAGCGACGGGCGGATCGGGATGCCCAAGGTCTTTTCGGCCGAGGCGGCGATGCGGGCGCTGAACCCGTTCATCGAGGTCCGGCCCTATCACCGCCGCCTGACCGGGGAGATCGCGGTCGATCTGGTCCGGGACTATGATCTGGTGCTGGACGGCACCGACGACATCGACACCCGCTATTTGGTGAACCGGGCCTGCGTGGCGGCCGGGGTGCCGCTGCTCAGTGGCGCGATCACGCAATGGGAGGGGCAGCTGAGCCTGTTCCATCCCGCGACGGGGGCGCCCTGCTATGCCTGCGTCTTTCCGGTGAAGCCGGCGCCCGGCCTGGTGCCGACCTGCGCCGAGGCGGGGGTGGCCGCGCCGCTGCCGGGGGTGATCGGGGCGATGATGGCGATGGAGGCGGTGAAATGGGTCACCGGGGCGGGGGAGGGGCTGGCGGGGCGGCTGATGATCCACGATGCCCTCTTTGCCGAGACAAGGGTGATCGCGGTGAGGCGGCGGGCGGATTGCGCGGTCTGCGGCGGGCGGCACTGAGGGGCGCCCGCGTGGCGCCGACCTGCGGGTTCGGTGCGCTGTAGCGCAGCCTACGGGTCGAGGGCCCTGGCGGCGGGCGGGGAGGATTCGGGCCGAGGCCCGACCTCGGTCGCGGGGATTTCCGGGGCGAGGAGGTCGGCGAGGTCGAGGAGGATGTGCTCGCATCCCCGGTCGGCGAGGGCCTGGATGCCCAGGGGATGCGTGGCGGTGCGGCCGGTGGTGACGGTCAGGCCCGGCAGGCCCATGAAGGGCGGCGCGATCTGGGGCATCTGGGCCTCGATCACCTCGGCGAAGGCCCGGGGCGAGGAAGTGTCGTAGTGGTCGGGGAAGGGAAGCCGGCCGGAAACCGGGGTCAGCAGGACCGGCCAGTCGGTGAAGAAGCCGCGCCAGAGCCGGGCGAGGCGGGCGCGGGATTGCAGGGCGCGCATGAAGCCCTCGAGCGTCGGGGGCGGGGCGAGCTTCAGGAGTTCGGCGTGGACGAAGCTGGCGTCGGGGTCGGCCTCGCGGGCGACGGCCCCGGCCCCGCTGAGGGCGAATTCGGAGAGCCAGAGGCTGAGCTGCAGTTCCATCGCCTCGCGGAAGGGGGGGAGGGTCGGTTCGCCGATCTCCCAGCCGTTCGCTTCGAGGGTCCGGGCGGCGGCGATGATCGCGTCGCGGAGCATGGGGTCGGTGGCGAGGCCGTCGGGGGCAAGGGCCAGGGCGGCGCGCCTGGCGTAGGGGGCGGCGGTGGCCGGGGTCCACCAGGGATCGCGCGGGTCGGGCTGCGACAGGGCGGCGAGGCCGAGGCGCAGATCGGCGGCGGAGCGGGCGAGGGGGCCGGAGGTGGCCATGAGCTGCCCGCCGATCAGCCGGTCGCCGCCGGTGGCGTTGAAGGCGGCGACGCGGCCGAGGCCGGGACGGAGGCCATGGATGCCGCAGGCATGGGCCGGGTAGCGGATCGAGCCCGCGATGTCGGTGCCATGCGCGATCGGGCCGAGCCCGGCGGCGACGGCCGCGGCGGCGCCGCCGGAGGAGCCGCCGGGGGTCAGGCCGGGGAAGGCGGGGTTCCGCGTCGCGCCATGCAGGCTGTTGCGGGTGAACCAGCGCAGGCTGAAGGCCGGCGTGTTGGTGCGGCCGATGATGATCGCGCCAGCGCGGCGGAGGTTGGCGACGGGCGGGCTGTCTTCGCTGGCGATCAGGTCCTTCTGGATGCGGAGGCCGTTGGTGGTGGCCTGGCCCTGCTGGTCGATGTTGACCTTGACGGTGACGGGCACGCCGGCGAGGGGGCCGGGGTCCTCGCCCCTTGCGAGCCGCTGGTCGATGGCGCGGGCCTGGGCCAGGGCCGCGTCATCCATGCGCTGGACGATGGCGTTGAGGCCGGGGTTCAGCCGGTCGATGCGGGCGAGGCTGGCCTGCACCGCCTCGAGAGCCGGGAGCCGGCGGCTGCGGATCAGGGCGGCAAGCGCGCTGGCGGTGAGCGTGGCGGGATCCATCGGCATCTTGTGGACCGGATCCGTCCGGCTGGGAAGGGGGCAGGGTGGGGGAACACCGGCCGATGTCACGCGGGCCGGAAGGGTGGCTGCCTCCGGCGGGAGTATTTCGGAAAAGAGCAAGCCGTGGTGGCCTGGGGAGGCGCGGTGCGGGGGAACTGGGGCGAGCGGGGGACGTTGTCCCGGGGCAGCAGCAATCGGAGGAACCCGATGGTCATGTCACCGATGTTCCAGAGCCTTGCCCCGCTCATGGGCGGACCGGCCTTTACCTGGGCGGGGTGGGGCTGAGCGTTACCGTGGCGCTTGCGGCCGCGCCCGATCCGCGGGCCGAGGAGTCGCTGTCGCTGACCGAGAATTATTGCGACGCGCGCAACGTGGTGGCCGTCACCCTGCGGCATGATTTCGACGAGACCCCGCGCCGGATGCAGGTCACCGCGGAAGGGATGACGATGGAGCTTTGGGCCTCGGAGCTGATGGGGACCTGGACGGTCGTGCATCACGGCGGCGACGGGATCAGCTGCATCGTGACCTCGGGCCAGGGCTGGACCGGCGCGACGGATGCGGCGGTGATGCTGGACGCGGCGCTGGGCGAGGCGGTCTGGGGGGCGTGAGCCGCGGCCTTGCATCGGCGGGCGCAGGTGGCATAGTCGGCGGCGACACACCAGCCGGGAGCTGACCGATGAAACTGACCGCCGCCCTGATGGGGCTTTCCCTGTCCACCCTGCCAGCCATGGCGCAGGACCTGCCGGATCTGGCGGGCCGCGAGGTCGTGGTGGTGACCGAGAATGCCTATCCGCCGCTGCAGTTCATCGACAAGGATGGCCAGGCGGTCGGCTGGGAATACGACGCGATGGCCGAGATCGCCAAGCGGCTGAACCTGGCGGTGAAATACGAGAACACCAGCTGGGATGCGATGATCCCGGCGGTGGCCGAGGGCCAGTATGACATCGGCATGACCGGGATCACCATCAAGGACGAGCGCAAGGAGCAGGTCGACTTCTCGGAGCCCTACATGCGGTCGGAGATGCTGATGATCGTGCGCGGCGACGAAAGCCGGTTCACCGACGCGGCCAGCTTTGCGGCGATCCCGGAGCTGCTGGTTTCGGCCCAGCCTGGGACGTCGCCCTTCTACGCGGCGGTCTACGAGATCCTGGACGGGAACGAGGAGAACCCCCGCGTGATCAAGTTCGAGACCTTCGGCGCGGGGCTGGAGGCGCTGAAGGCGGGGGACGTGGACCTGACGCTGTCGGATTCGACCGCCGCCAACGGCTATGTCGCGGCCTCGGAAGGGGGGCTGAAGATCATCGGCGCCCCGCTGGCGAGCGAGGATTTCGGCTTCATCTTCCCCAAGGGCTCGGACCTGGTGGCGCCGGTCAATGCGGCGATCGCGGCGATGAAGGCGGATGGCACGCTGGACGGTCTGAACCAGAAGTGGTTCGTCGACTACAAGATGGGCGAGTGAAGGGCCGCCCCCGGCCGGGCCCGGGGGCATCCGCATGACGCCGAACGCCGAACCTGAGAACGACTTTCCCTGGTGGCTGGTGATCCTTGCGGTCACCGGCCTCTGGCTTTTGTACGAGATGCTGTCGGACGAGGTCTATGCCGGGGCGCTGCGCATCCTGACCAAGGGGCTGGGGGTGACGCTGGCGGTGGCGGTGGTGGCCTATCTCGGGGCCTGCGTCATCGGACTGGGGCTGGCGGTGATGGGGTTGTCGAAGCATCTCGTCCTGCGGCAGGCGGCGCGGCTTTATATCGAGGTGATGCGGGGCGTGCCGATCATCGTGCTGCTGCTCTACGTCGCCTTCGTGCTGGTGCCGGGGCTGGTCTCGGGCGCGAACCTTCTGGCGGGGGAGGATGTGCTGCGCACGCGGGACGTGCCGCTTCTCTACCGCGCGGTGCTGGCCTTGATGCTGGCCTATTCCGCCTTCCTGGCCGAGATCTTCCGCGCCGGTCTGCAGGCGGTGGACAAGGGCCAGGTCGAGGCCGCGATGGCGCTGGGGCTGAACGGGTGGCAAAGGTTCCGGCTAGTTCGATTTCCACAAGCGTTCCGGCTGATCCTGCCGCCGCTTGGCAATGATTTCGTTGCAATGGTGAAAGACTCAAGCCTGGTCGCGGTGCTGGGAATCTCTGACGTGGCGCAGCTGGCGAAGGTCACGGCGGCGGGGAACTTCCGCTATTTCGAGACCTATAACGTCGCGGCCTTCCTTTATCTGGTGATGACCATCGGGCTGTCGCTGCTCTTGCGCCGGTTCGAGGCGCGGATGCGGTCGCGCGGGCGGGACGGGTCATAGGCGGAGCGGCATGCGCCGCGAGCCTTTTGTCTCGTCGTCGGGCTTCGCCTCCTCCTCGGCCGTCGGGGGCGCTTCGCCCCCCGAACCCCCCGAGAGTATTTGCCGAAAAGAGCAAGGGGTGGAAGTTGGCGGGATCAGGGCCTAGCTTTGCGGCAAAGGAGACCTGGCAATGAACGTGCTTCTGGACAGATGGGATACGCCTTTCGGCCTGCCGCCCTTTGCGGCGATTCGGGACGAGGACTTCGGGCCGGCCTTCGACGTGGCGCTGGACCGGGCGCGGGCGGCGATCCTGGCGATTGCCGAGGGGCCGGGGACGTCCTTCGCCGAGGTGATCGAGGCGCTGGAACTGGCGGAGGGCGACCTCGACCGGGTGTCGGGGCTGTTCTACAACCTGGCGGGCGCGGATTCGAACGACGCCCGCGAGGCGCTGATGCGCGAACTGGCGCCGAAGCTGAGCGCGTTTTCCAGCGAAGTGACCAACAACAAGGCGCTGTGGGCGAAGATCGACGCGCTGTGGCAGGGGCGCGAGGGGCTGGGCCTCGGCGCCGAGCAGTTGCGGGTGCTGGAACTGTACCGGCGGATGTTCCTCCGCTCGGGCGCGGCGCTGGAGGGGGCGGCGGCCGAGCGGCTGACGGCGGTCAAGGCGCGGCTGGCGGTGCTGGGGACGCAGTTTTCGCAGAACCTGCTGGCGGACGAGCGGGCCTGGCATCTGGAGCTTGCGCCGGAGGATCTGGCGGCGCTGCCGGGTTTCGTGCAGGAGGCGGCGCAGGCGGCGGGGGCGGAAAAGGGGCTGGGGCCGGTGGTGACGCTGAACCGCAGCCTGATCGTGCCGGTCCTGCAATTCTCGCCGAACCGGGCCTTGCGGGAAAAGGCCTATGAGGCCTGGGTCGCGCGGGGCGCAAACGGGGGCGAGACCGACAACCGGGCGATCGCGGCCGAGACGCTGGCGCTGCGGGCCGAGCGGGCGGCGCTGCTGGGCTACAAGGATTTCGCCGCCTTCAAGCTGGAACCCGAGATGGCCAGGACGCCGGAGGCGGTGCGGGACCTGCTGCTGCGGGTCTGGGCGCCGGCGCGGACGAAGGCGCTGGCGGATGGGGCGGTGCTGCAAGGGATGTTGCACGCGGACGGATTCGCGGGGCCGCTGGAGCCCTGGGACTGGCGCTATTACTCCGAGAAGCGGCGCCGCGCCGAGCATGACCTGGATGAGGCGGCGCTGAAGCCTTACCTGGGCCTTGAGTCGATGCTGGGGGCGATGTTCGACTGCGCGAGCCGGCTGTTCGGGCTGGAGTTTCGCGAGATCGAGGGGCCGTTCTATCACCCGGACGTGCGGGGCTGGGAGGTCACGCGCGGGGGCACCCATCTGGCCGTCTTCCTGGGCGATTATTTCGCGCGCGGGTCCAAGCGGTCGGGGGCCTGGTGTTCGGCGATGCGGTCGCAGCGCAAGCTGGGCGGCGAGGTGCGGCCGATCGTGGTGAACGTCTGCAACTTCGCCAAGGGCGATCCCTGCCTGCTGTCCTATGACGATGCGCGGACGCTGTTCCACGAGTTCGGCCATGCGCTGCACCAGATGCTGTCGGACGTGACCTATGGCTTCATCAGCGGCACCTCGGTCGCGCGGGACTTCGTGGAACTGCCGAGCCAGCTTTACGAGCATTGGCTGGAGGTGCCATCGGTGCTGGAGGCGCATGCGAAGCACTATCTGACCGGCGAGCCGATGCCGGCCGACATGCTGCGGCGGCTTGTTGCTGCGGCGACCTATGACCAGGGTTTTGCCACCGTGGAATTCATCGCCAGCGCCATGGTGGACCTGGAGTTCCATACCGGCAGTCCCCCGGCCGATCCGATGCAGAAACAGGCCGAAGTGTTGGAAAGCCTGGGGATGCCGCGGGCGATCCGGATGCGGCATGCGACGCCGCATTTCTCGCATGTGTTCAGCGGCGACGGCTATTCCAGCGGCTATTACAGCTACATGTGGTCCGAGGTGATGGATGCCGACGCTTTCGCGGCCTTCGAGGAGGCCGGCGATCCCTTCGACCCCGAGGTGGCGGCGCGGCTGGAGCGGTTCATCCTCTCGGCCGGCGGGTCGGAGGAGGCGGAGGCGCTGTATCTGCAGTTCCGGGGAAGGATGCCGGGGGTCGAGGCGCTCTTGAAGGGCCGGGGGCTGCTGGACGCGGCCTGAGGCGGGGGCCAGCCCCCGCACCCCCGGAGTATTTGCAAAAAGAGCAAGTCAGCGGCGCAAGGCCCCCGGCGGCTGGCCGAAGCGGGCCCTGAAGGCGCGCGACAGGGTGGCGGGGCTGGAGAATCCGGTGCGCAGCGCGACTTCGGCCAGCGGGTGGCGGGTGTCGGTCAGCATCCGGCGCGCGGCGGCAAGGCGCAGGCCGAGGGCATGGGCGGCCGGGGTGGTGCCGAGCGCATCGCGGAACAGGGTTTCCAGCCGCCGGGGCGAGAGGCCGACGGCGCGGGCGGTCTCGGCCATGGATTCGGGCGCGTCGATCCCGGCCTCCATCCGGGCCAGCGCGGCGGCGACGCGGGGATCGAGCGCGGGCTCGGGTCGGGGCGGGGCGATCTGCGGCTCGTGCCCGGGGCGGGCGCGGGTCAGGAAGCTGTTCGCGACCTGCCGGGACAGGGCCGCGCCGTGGCGGGCGCGGATCAGGTGCAGCATGAAATCCGCCGCCGGGGCGGCGCCCGAGATCGTCACCCGGTTGCGGTCGATCACGAAGCGGTCGGGCACCACGTCGATATGCGGATGGGCGGCGGCGAGGTCCTCGAGGTCCTCCCAATGCACGGTGGCGCGGTAGCCGTCGAGCAGTCCGGCGCGGGCCAGGACCCAGGGACCGGCGTCGATGCCGCCGACCAGCCGGAAGCGCGGGGCGATGCGGCGCAGGTCGCGGATCAGGGGGCGGGTGGCGACCTGGTGCAGCCGGTAGCCCGCGACGACGATCAGCGCCTCGGCCCCGGCGGCATGGGCGAGGGGGCCGGAGGAGGGGAGTTCGATCCCGCAGGTCAGCGGCACCGGGCCCCCGTCCGGAGAGACCACGCGCCAGCGATAGGCCTCGGACCCGAGCTGGCGATTGGCATTGCGCAGGGGATCGAGCGCCGAGGCGACCTCGAGGATCGAAGCCTGGGGCAGCACGAAGAGCGCGATGCTCAGCGGCTGGTCCGAGGGCGAGAAGATCGCGTTTTCCGTCATCGGGATTTCGTAATGTGCAAAGCGGCGGCGCGCAAGGCGGCTATGCTGGGGGCAAGCCCAAGGGGAGGATGCCATGCCGCTGACCATGAACCGCGAAGTCTTCATCACCTGTGCCATCACCGGCTCGGGCGGGACGCAGGATCGCAGCCCGCATGTGCCGCGTTCGCCGAAACAGATCGCCGAAAGCGCGATCGCGGCGGCCAAGGCGGGCGCGGCGGTGGTGCATTGCCATGTCCGCGACCCCGAGACCGGCAAGCCCTCGCGCAAGCTGGAGTATTATCGCGAGGTGACCGAGCGGATCCGCGACAGCGATACGGATGTGGTCCTGAACCTGACGGCGGGCATGGGCGGCGACATCTATTTCGAGGGGACCGAGGACATGGGCCGGATCGGCCCGCGCTCGGACATGGCGGGGGCGACCGAGCGGGTGGCGCATGTGGTCGACTGCCGCCCCGAGATCTGCACGCTGGATTGCGGCACGATGAACTTCAACGAGGCCGATTACGTGATGGTCAACACGCCGGGCATGCTGCGCGACATGGCGCGGCGGATGACGGCGGCGGGCGTCAGGATCGAGATCGAGGCCTTCGACACCGGCCACCTCTGGCTGGCCAAGGAATTGGTCAAGGAGGGCGTGATCCCCGAGCCGGTGCTGGTGCAGCTCTGCATGGGCGTGCCGTGGGGCGCGCCGGATGACCTGAACACCTTCATGGCGATGGTCAACAACGTGCCGTCGGACTGGCACTGGTCGGCCTTCTCGCTTGGGCGTCACCAGATGCCCTATGTCGCGGCGGCGGTGCTGGGCGGCGGCAACGTGCGGGTGGGGCTGGAGGACAACCTCTGGCTCGACAAGGGCGTGCTGGCGACCAATGCGCAACTGGTCGAGCGCGCGGCCACGATCATCGAGAACCTGGGCGCGCGGGTGATCACCCCGGCCGAGGTGCGGGCGCGGCTGAAGCTGGAAAAGCGCGCTCCGGTGGCGAAGTGAGGCTGCGGCGGGTCTGGCTGCTGACGGTGCTGGCGCTGGCGGCCTGTGTCGAGGAGCCTCCGACCGGGCCGGAGGGCAAGCCCCTGGGCAAGGCCGAGCGGGCGGAATGCCTGATGCAGGGCGGAACGGTCGGGCGCGGCGGGCTGCTGCCGGACGAGGTCTGCTTCCTGCCGCAGCCGGATGCGGGCAAGGCCTGCACGAAGAAGACGGATTGCATCGGCCAGTGTCTGGCGGAGGAGGGGACCTGTTCCCCGGTGACGCCGATGTTCGGCTGTTTCGACTATCTGGACGAGGCCGGCAAGACGGTCGGCATCTGCATTGACTGAGGGAAAGAGCATGGCGCGCAAGGCGGCAATCATCGGGGGCGGGGTCATCGGCGGCGGCTGGGCCGCGCGGTTCTTGCTGAACGGCTGGGATGTGGGAGTTTTCGACCCCGATCCGCAGGCGGAGCGCAAGATTGCCGAGGTGATGGCGAATGCGCGAGCCGCGCTGCCCGCGCTCAGCGACGTGCCGATGCCGAAGGAAGGCAAGCTGACCTTCCACGGCACCATCGGCGAGGCGGTGGAGGGCGCGGAATATGTGCAGGAATCGGTCTCCGAGCGGATCGAACTGAAGCACAAGGTCTATGCCCAGTTGCAACAATCGAACCCCGGCGTGCTGATCGGCTCGTCGACCAGCGGGTTCAAGGCCTCGGACTTGCAGAAATCTGCGGTCAGCCCGGAAAACATCATCGTCGCGCATCCGTTCAACCCGGTCTATCTCCTCCCTCTGTCCGAGATCAGCGGCTCGCCCGCCAACCCGCCGGAAGTGGTGGAGCGGACGGTGCAGATCATGAAGAACATCGGGATGTTCCCCCTGGTGATCCGGCACGAGATCGACGCCTTCCTCGGCAACCGCTTCCTTGAAGCCGTCTGGCGCGAGGCGCTGTGGATGCTGAAGGACGGCATCGCCACGACCGAAGAGATCGACGAGGCGATCCGCATGGGCTTTGGCCTGCGCTGGGGGCAGATGGGTCTGTTCGAGACCTACCGCATCGCGGGCGGCGAGGCCGGGATGCGGCATTTCATGGCCCAGTTCGGCCCGGCGCTGAAATGGCCCTGGACCAAGCTGATGGACGTGCCGGAGTTCAACGACGAACTGGTCGACCTGGTCGCCAACCAGTCCGACGCGCAGTCCGGCAAATACGGCATCCGCGAGTTGGAACGCATCCGCGACCGCAACCTGGTCGGCTTCCTGCGCAGCCTGAAGGAGCGCGACTGGGGCGCGGGCAAGGTGCTGAAGGAACACGACGAACGCCGCGCGGCGGCCTTCCATGCCGAAGTGGCGAAGGGCCTCGACACCGGGGCGAAGGCGGCTCCGCTGGTCATGTGGCAGGGGCAGGTCCTGCCGGGCTGGATCGACTACAACGGCCACATGACCGAAAGCCGCTACTATTTCTGCAACTCGGAAACCCTGGACAACTTCCTGCGGATGATCGGCGCGGGGATGGATTACGTCGCGGCGGGGCATTCCTATTACTCGGCCGAGACGCATATCCGCCATCTGGGCGAGGCGAAGCTGGGCGACCAGATCCGGGGCGAATTGCAGATCATCTCGGCCGACGAGAAGCGGTTCCGGTCCTTCGTCCGCGTGATGAAGGGCGACGAATGCGTCGCCACGATCGAGCAGCTGTGCCTGCATGTCGACGCGAAGGCGGGCAAGACCGTTGCAGCGGCGCCCGAGGTCTGGGCCAAGCTGCAAAATGTGGCGAAGGCCCATGCCGGGCTGCCGCTGCCCGAGGGCGCGGGCCGGGCGGTCGGACAGAAGAAGGAATAGGGCGATGGATTTCGGGCTGACCGAAGAACAGGCGATGATCGTCGAGACGACCCGCGCCTTCGTCGAAACGGAACTCTATCCGCATGAGCAGATGGTCGAACGCACCGGCCACATGCCGCTGGAGCTGATCCGCGAGATCCAGCAGAAGGCCATGGCGGCGGGGCTTTACGCCGCCAACATGCCGGTGGAACTGGGCGGCGCGGGCCTCGATACCCTCTCCTGGCTCCTCTACGAAAAGGAGTTGGGCCGCGCGAACTATGCCCTGCACTGGACCTGCGTGGCGCGGCCGTCGAACATCCTGCTGGCGGGCAACGCCGACCAGCGCGAACGCTATCTGATGCCCTGCATAAGGGGCGAGACCTGGGATTGCCTCGCCATGACCGAACCCGGCGCGGGGTCGGACCTGCGGGGGATGAAAGCGAGCGCCCGGCAGGACGGCGGCGACTGGGTGCTGAACGGCACCAAGCATTTCATAAGCCATGCCGACCTTGCCGGTTTTGCGATCTGCTTCATGGCCTCCGGGGAGGAACAGACCCCGCGCGGGCCGAAGAAGCTGATCACCGCCTTCTTCGTCGACAAGGGCACGCCGGGGTTCACGGTGCGCGAGGGGTATCGCAACGTCTCGCATCGCGGCTACACCAACGCCGTGCTGGAGTTCGACGACTGCCGGGTTCCGGCGGCGAATGTGCTGGGCGAGGTGCACAAGGGCTTCGAGGTGGCGAATTCCTGGCTCGGCGCGACGCGATTGCAGGTGGCCTCGACCTGTCTCGGCCGGGCGGAGCGGGCGCTGGGGCATGCGGTGTCCTACGCGGCGGAGCGCAAGCAGTTCGGCCAGCAGATCGGCAAGTTCCAGGGCATCAGCTTCAAGCTGGCCGACATGGCGATGGAACTGAAGGCGGCGGAGCTTCTGACCCGCGAGGCCGCCTGGAAATACGACCAGGGCACGGTGACGGAAGCCGACATGTCGATGGCCAAGCTGAAGGCGACCGAAGTGCTGGCGCATATCGCCGACGAGGCGATCCAGATCCACGGCGGCATGGGGCTGATGGACGAGCTGCCGCTGGAACGCATCTGGCGCGACAGCCGGGTGGAGCGGATCTGGGAGGGCACCTCGGAGATCCAGCGCCACATCATCAGCCGCGAATTGTTGCGGGCGGTCGGGGGTTGAAATGTCGGACCGGGGGGTTTCACACCCCCCGGACCCCCCGTGGGATATTTGAGAACAGAAGAAGCAACGAAATGTTAACTTTTGGCGGTCAATCTGGGGACACGGTACAGGCGGGGACGCCGATGACCGTAACGGGAGAAGGCGCCTCGTCTGGCTGGTCTGGGCGGGGCGTTTCTTTTCCAAGCACTTTCTTCTGTTCAAAAATATCCTCGGGGGGTCCGGGGGGCGAAGCGCCCCCGGTGCTCGATGCAGCAGGCGGAATGCGGGCATGAGCCGCCTCGACCGTCTGCTCCGCCCGCGCCACATCGCCGTCCTGGGGGCGGGCTGGGCGCTGAATGTCATCGAACAGTGCCGCAAGATGGGCTTCAAGGGTCCGGTCTGGCCGGTGCATCCGACCAAGGCCGAGATCGGGGGGTTGAAGGCTTACCCGAGTCTCGCCGACCTGCCCGAGCCGCCGGATGCGGTCTTCGTGGGGGTGAACCGTTTCGCGACGCTGGAAGTGGTGGCCGAGCTTGCGGCGATGGGGGCGGGCGGGGCGATCTGCTTCGCCTCCGGTTGGACCGAGGCGGGCGAGGCCGGGTTGCAGGACCGGCTGGTCGCGGCGGCGGGCGGGATGCCGATCCTGGGGCCGAACTGCTATGGGGTGATCAACTACCTCGACGGGGCGCTGCTTTGGCCGGACCAGCATGGCGGCATCCCGGTCGACAAGGGCGTGGCGCTGGTCAGCCAGTCCTCGAATATCGTGATCAACCTCGGCATGCAGCAGCGGGGCCTGCCGGTGGCCTATGTCGCCTGTCTGGGCAATGCCGCCGTGGTGGGGCTGGCCGAGCTGACCGGAGCGCTGCTCGACGATCCGCGGGTGACGGCGGTTGGCCTTTATATCGAGGGGATCGACGATGCCCCGGCCTTTGCGGCGCTGGCCGAGAAGGCGCGGGCGATGGGCAAGGGGGTCGTGGCGATCAAGTCGGGCAAGACCGAGCTGTCGCGCACGGCGGCGGCCAGCCATACCGCGTCGCTGGCGGGCGGGGGGGCGGCCTCCAGCGCCTTCCTGCGGCAGATCGGGGTGGCGGAGGTGAACACGCCCTCGGAACTGGTCGAGACGCTGAAGATCTTCCATGTCCACGGGCCGCAGATCGGGCGGCGGCTTTGCTCGCTGTCCTGTTCGGGGGGCGAGGCGGGGCTGGTCGCGGACCTGGCCGCACCCTATGGGCTGGAGTTTCCGCCGGTGCCGCAGGCCACGCACGACCGGCTGTTCGCGGTGCTGGGCGAGATTCCGACGATTTCCAACCCGTTGGATTACCACACCTTCATCTGGGGTGACGGGCCGAAGACCACGGAAGTCTTCAGCGCGATGCTGGAGGCCTATGACGCCGGGATCTACATCATCGATTCGCCCCGCGCCGACCGCTGCGATCCTTCGGGCTATGATCCGGCCTTCCGGGCGATCGTGGCTGCGCAGAAGGCGGTGGGGCGGCCGGCCTTTCCGGTCGCCTCGATGGCCGAGAACTTCGGCGAGGGCCGGGTGCAGGCGATGATGGCGGAGGGCGTCTCGGCCCTGCTGGGGCTGGAGACGGCGCTGGCGGCGATCCGGGCGGCACAGACTCCGGCCGGAGTGCCGGGTTGGCGGCCTGCGGCGGCGCTGCCCCCGCGCGAGACGCGGATGCTGTCGGAGGCCGAGGGGAAGGCGCTGCTGGCTGCGGCAGGGGTGGCGGTGCCGCGGGCGGTGACGGGGGCGACGCTGGAGGAGGTGGCGCAGGCGGCGGTGGGTTTGCACCCGCCCTATGCGTTGAAGGGGCTGGGCTTCGCGCACAAGACCGAGGCGGGGGCGGTGCGGCTGGGGCTTGCCAGCCTTGAGGGACAGGCGGAGATGCCGGGGGCCGCGGGCTATCTGGTCGAGGAGATGGTGACGGGCGCGGTGGCCGAGGTGCTTCTGGGCCTGCGCCGCGATCCGGTCTATGGCGTGACCCTGACGCTGGGCATGGGCGGGGTCACGGCGGAAGTGCTGGCCGATACGGTGACGCTGGTCCTGCCGGTGACGGAAGGACAGGTGCTGGAGGCGGCGCGGGGGTTGCGGCTCTGGCCCTTGCTCGACGGCTATCGCGGGCGTCCCCGCGCCGACATGGGGGCGGTCGCAGCGATGGCGGTCCGGCTGGGCGCGCTGATGCTGGCGGACGAGAGCCTTGAGGAAATCGAGATCAACCCGGTCATGGTGCGGCAAAGCGGCGCCGTGGCGGTTGATGCACTGGTCAGGAGGATATGATGGCCGAAATGGAGATGCGGACCGAGGGGCCGGTAAAGACCCGGCGCGAGGGGGCGATTCTGGAGGTCACGCTGGACGCACCCAAGGCCAATGCGATCAGCCTGAAGACCAGCCGGGTGATGGGGCTGGTGTTCCGCGACTTTCGCGATGACGACAGCCTGCGGGTCTGCATCCTGCGCGCGGCGGGGGAGAAGTTCTTCTGCCCCGGCTGGGACCTGAAGGCGGCGGCCGAGGGCGATGCGGTGGACGGCGACTATGGCGTCGGCGGGTTCGGCGGCTTGCAGGAGTTGCCGAACCTCAACAAGCCGGTGATCGCTGCGGTGCAGGGCATCTGCTGCGGCGGCGGGCTGGAACTGGCGCTCTCGGCGGATCTGATCCTGTGCTCGACCAACGCGACCTTTGCCCTGCCGGAAATCCGCTCGGGCACGGTGGCCGATGCCGCCAGCATCAAACTCCCGAAGCGCATTCCGTATCACGTGGCGATGGACCTGCTGCTGACCGGGCGCTGGTTCGACGCCGAGGAGGCCTTCCGCTGGGGCCTGGTCAAGGAGATCTGCGCGCCCGAGGATCTGCTGGCCAAGGCCTGGGATCTGGCGCGGCTGCTGGAAAGCGGCCCGCCGCTGGTCTATGCCGCGATCAAGGAAGTGGTGCGCGAGGCGGAGAACATGCGGTTCCAGGACGCGCTGAACCGGGTGTCCAAGCGGCTGCTGCCGACGGTGGACCGGCTCTATTCCAGCGAGGACCAGCTGGAAGGCGCGCGGGCCTTTGCGGAAAAGCGCGACCCGGTCTGGAAGGGGAGGTAGGGTGCGCTACGGCGCACCGTCCGAGGGTGCGCTGTAGCGCACCCTACCAAAGCTGCCAACGAGGCCCCCATGCCCAGCCACGACTACACCACCCGCATCCTCTGGACCGGCAACCGGGGCGAGGGAACGGCGCATTACAAGGCCTATGACCGGACCTGGGACATCGCGGTGCCGGGGAAGGCCCCGGTCCACTGCTCGAACGATCCGCTTCTGGGCGGCGATCCGGGGAAGATGAACCCGGAGGACCTGCTGCTGAGCGCGCTCTCGGCCTGTCACATGCTGTGGTATCTGCACTATGCCAGCGATGCGGGGATCGTGGTGACCGGGTATTCCGACAGCCCGCTGGGAGTGGGCGAGGTCGGGCGCGGCGGCGCGGGGCGGTTCGTGAAGGCGGTGCTGCGGCCGCATGTGGTGGTGAAGGCGGGGGCCGATCTGGCCAAGGCCGAGGCGATCCATCATCGCATCCACGAGGTTTGTTTCATTGCCCGGTCGGTGAATTTTCCGGTGGAGTATCAGCCGACCTTCGAGGTCGAGGGCTGAGGCAGTGGCTCGTCGATGACTTCGTCACTCCTCGCGGCGGGGCGAGGAGGAGGCGAAGCCGAACGAGGAGCCATGCCCGGCGCGACATGCGCTGTCGCAAACCGGACGGTTCCGGGGCCTCCCCGCCGCTAGGGTCGCGGATGCGGAGGAAGCCGGGGGCGGGGGCGCGCGGGTGGACGAGAGCGATTACATCATCGTGGGCGCAGGCTCGGCGGGCTGCGTGCTGGCCGAGCGGCTGACCGCCTCGGGCAAGCACCGGGTCACGCTGCTGGAGGCGGGGGGCACGGACCGGCGGTTCTATGTCCAGTTGCCGCTGGGCTACGGCAAGCTGTTCTACGATCCGGCGGTGAACTGGCTTTACCGGACCGAGCCCGACCCGGGGCTGGCCGGCGCGCGGGACCATTGGCCGCGGGGCAAGCTTCTGGGCGGATCCTCCAGCATCAACGCGATGGTCTGGATCCGCGGGCATCGGGCGGATTACGAGGATTGGGGGCGGGAGAACCCGGGCTGGGGCTGGGAGGACTGCCTGTCGGCCTACCGGGCGATGGAGGACAACGAAGCCGGGTCGGATGACTGGCGCGGGACGGGCGGGCCGCTCCACATCTCGGCCAATCGCGCGGGGCTGCATCCTTTGGTGAAGTCCTATGTCGCGGCCTGCGGCGAGGCGGGATTGGCGGAGAACCCGGATTTCAACGGCGCGGTGCAGGAAGGCGCGGGCGTCTACCAGATGACGATCAAGGGGGCGCGGCGGAACTCGGCGGCGCGGGCCTTCCTGCGGCCGGCGATGCGGCGCGGGAACCTGCGCGTTGTCACCGGGGCGCTGGTCAGCCGGGTGCTGATCGAGGGCGGCCGGGCGGTGGGGGTGGAATACCGCCGGGGCGGCGAGGCGCGGGTCTTGCGGGCGCGGGGCGAGGTGATCCTTGCGGGCGGCGCGATCAACTCGCCGCAGTTGCTGCAACTGTCGGGGATCGGGCCGGGGGCCGTGCTGCAGGGCTTGGGGATTCCGGTGCTGCGCGAGAACCCGAACGTGGGCGACCATCTGAGCGACCATCAGGGGATCAATTACACCTGGTCGATGCAGGTGCCGACCTACAATGACGAGCTGCGGCCCTGGTGGGGCAAGCTGCGGGCGGGATTGCAGTATGTCCTGGGCGGCGGCGGGCCGTTGGCGAAGTCGATCAACCACGGCGGCGGGTTCTTCCGCACGCGGGCCGATCTGGACCGGCCGAACATGCAGTTGTACTTCCAGGCGTTCTCGACGCTGATCCCGAGGGAGGGCGAGCGGCCGCTTCTGACGCCGGACCCATGGTCTGGGATGTCGATCGGGCTGTCGAACTGCCGCCCGACCAGCCGGGGACATATAAGGCTGCGGACGGACCGCGCCGAGGATCATCCGGTGATCACGGCGAACGCGTTTTCCACCGACAATGATGTCGAGGAAATGCTGGCGGCGGTGAAGTTCCTGCGCCGGATCGCGGCTGGGCCGGCGCTGGCGCGGCTGATCAGGGAGGAGTTGCGGCCGGGGCCGGAGGTGGTGACGGACGCGGCGCTGATCGCGGATTTCCGCGCGCGGTCGGGGACGGTCTATCACCCGAGTTGCACCTGCCGGATGGGGCGGGATGCCTCGGGTTCCGTTGTGGATGCGGGGCTGAGGGTACATGGGGTGGGCGGGCTGCGGGTGATCGACGCGAGCGCATTCCCGAACATCATCGCGGGGAACACCAATGCCCCGGCCATGCTGATGGGCTGGAAGGGGGCCGAGGCGGTCTTGCGCGACGCGCGCTGATCCTGGCCGGGCGAGCCGTCCTTGTGGCATCGAGCCACGCGGACGGCGCTGCCGCGGACAGGAGCCCGGCGGGGTCGTCTGGTGCGGGGGATGGAGCCTCCGGCGGGAGTATTTCTGGAAAAGAGCAAATCATGCGGGTTTGCTCTTTTCCCAAATACACATCTTGCGACGGCAGGGGAGCGCGTCATTCCCCGCGGGGAAAGCGTTTGCGCTCCTCCAGCACGTTCAGGTCCATGTGGTTGCGCATGTAGCGTTCGGAGGCGGCGCGAAGGGGCTGGTGGTCCCAGGGGAAATAGGCGCCGTTGCGCAGCGCCTCATACACCACCCAGCGGCGGGCCTGGCTTTCGCGCACGGCCGCGTCATAGGCGGCGAGATCCCAGCGGGCGTCGGCCAGCGCGCGGAAATGGGCCAGGATTTCGGCGGCGCGCGAGTCGGTCGCGAGGTTGGTGCCTTCGCCGGGGTCGTTCGCCACGTCGAACAGCATCTCCGGGTCCGCCGGGCAGCGGATGTATTTCCAGGCACCCTCGCGCAGGGCGACGAGGGGGGTGATCGAGCCTTCGGCGGCATATTCTATCGCCACCGGGCCGCGCGGGGCGCCGTTCGCGACGGGGATCAGGTTGACGCCCTCGGTCCAGGGGGCGACTTCCTCCATCGAGATACCGGCCAGCGCGGCCAGCGTGGGCGCAAGGTCGATCGAGGAGACCGGGGTCTCGACGCGGCCCGCAGGCATCTCGGGGGCGGCGATCATCAGCGGCACGCGGGCGGAGCCTTCGAAGAAGGTCATCTTGAACCAGAGGCCGTGTTCGCCCAGCATCTCGCCGTGGTCGGAGACGAAGACGACATGGGCCTCCTGCCGCGTCGCCTCAAGCACCGCCAGGATCTCGCCGATCTTGTCGTCGATATAGGAGATATTGGCGAAATAGGCCTGTTTCGCGCGGCGGATGTGATCCGGGGTGATCTCCATCCCGCGCCAGTCGCAGGCGTCCATCAGGCGCTTGGAATGGGGGTCCATGTCTTCGTAGGCAAGGGGTTCGGGCGGCTCGCATTCGGGGGCGCCTTCGTAGAGGTCCCAGTATTTGCGACGCGCGACGAAGGGGTCGTGCGGGTGGGTGAAGCTGACGGTCAGGCACCAGGGGCGGGCGTCCAGGCCGCGCGACAGGTCGTATAGCTTTTGCACCGCCTGGAAAGCCACGTCGTCGTCGTATTCGTACTGGTTGGTGATCTCGGCCACCCCCGCGCCGGTGACGGAGCCGAGGTTGTGATACCACCAGTCGATCCGTTCCCCCGGCTTGCGGTAGTCGGGGGTCCAGCCGAAATCGGCGGGGTAGATGTCGGTCGTCAGGCGCTCCTCGAACCCGTGCAGCTGGTCGGGGCCGACGAAATGCATCTTGCCCGACAAAGCCGTCTGGTAGCCCGCCCGGCGCAGGTGGTGGGCATAGGTCGGGATGTCCGAGGCGAATTCGGCGGCGTTGTCGTAGACGCGGGTTCGGCTGGGCAGTTGCCCCGACATGAAGCTGGCCCGCGCCGGGGCGCAGAGCGGCGAGGCGGTGTAGCAATTGGCGAAGCGGGCCGAACGCGAGGCCAGCCGCCGCAGGTTCGGGGCGTGCAGGAAATCGGCCGGGCCGTCGGGGAACAGCGTCCCGTTCAGCTGGTCGACCATGAGGATCAGGAGATTCGGCTTCTCGGCCATCGGGGCGCCCTTCACTTGCTTGCGGTTTTCCTGCCCCGAGGCGGGATTCGGGTCTGGTCCTTCACCGACCCGGGCTGCCCATATCCGTCATCCGGCGTAGCCGGGATCCTCGGCGTCCAGGATGGCGCGCAACTCGCGCAGGTGGGCCTCGGCGAAACCGGGGTAGGCCTCCCATTCCTGGGCGGTCTTCTCGGCGATTTCCTCGGGCAGGACACGCAGCGGGCGGCCGGTCTGCAGGGCACGGATATAGGTCTCGGCCGCGCGCTCGAAATAATAGAGCCGGTTGAAGGTCTCGGCCACGGTGCGGCCGATCACCAGGACGCCGTGGTTGCCCATCACCATGGTGGTGATCCCGGGATCGGCCAGAAGCCGGGCACAGCGCGCGCCTTCTTCCCCGAAGGCCATGCCGCCGTAATGGTCGTCGACCACATGGCGGTTGTGGAACATCGCCGTGTTCTGATCGATGGCCGGCAGGCGCGAGTCGGCGAGGCTGGCCAGGACCGTGGCATGGATCGAGTGGACATGCATGACGCAGGCGGCATGCGGGCAGGCGCGGTGGATGCTGCCATGCAGGCCCCAGGCGGTGGGATCGGGCGCATCGGGGCGCGACATGGTGGCGGGATCGTTGGCGTCGATCTCGACCAGCGAGGAGGCGGTGATCCGGCTGAAGTGCCGTCCGTTCGGATTGATGAGGAAGCGCGTGCCCTCGGGGTTGACCGCCAGCGAGAAATGATTGGCCACCGCCTCATGCAGGTTCAGCCGCGCGGTCCAGCGGAAGGCGGCGGCAAGGTCCTGGCGCAGGTCCCAATGGGCAAGGTTCGCATGCTGGTTCATCGCGATCATCTCCTGGTGATTCGCACCCAGTTTGGCCCATCAAGGGCTGCATTCCGAGATGAAATAGGTTAACAGGAGAGGATGAACCGTTAACAACTCCCGGAAACCGAATTCGTGCAACCGTGACGGGGGCATCCCCGCTGGCCCGGCAACCTGTGCTGGAATGTGGCGCTGTACCCGATTTTTACCTGTAAGTTTCCTTGTTTACGGCAAATGCTGGCTGCAATGCCAGGTTACGCAGGCCCAGGATAATGGAGGTGCGCGGTGCAGACGTTTCCGGGGATCGAAGGACAAGGGGCTTTTCCACAGGCCGCAGGGGCGCGGGTCATGCTGCTGACCGACCGGCCCGAGGGAGAGAGCGCGCAGCGCCTGGCAAGCTATGGCAGCCTGGTCGAGATCGAGGGCGAGCTGGACCTTGCCCTTGCGGCGGTCGTGGACGACCCGCTGGGCTTTGATCTTTTCGTGATGGATTGCGACGCCTTCGGCGGCATGGCCGGCGCCCACCGCGCGGTTTCGGCGCTGGTGGCGGCCGAGGCGCGGATGCGGGTGATGCTGGTCAGCCGGGATTTCGACGTGCCGGCCTATCCGATGGGGCGGCGGACGGCGGTCTGCCTGCCGGATCCGGTGTCCGAGGCGGGCTTTCGCCGTGGTTACGATCACGTCCTGCGCGACCGGGTGGCAATGACGCTGATGTAAAAAGCCGGGGGCGGCGGACCGCCCCCGGCCGGGAACTGCTCAGGCGAGCGCGAGGTTGGTGGCGGATTCGCGCCCGTCGCGGCCGGCTTCGATGTCGAAGGTGACCGGCTGGCCGTCCTTCAGGCTGCGCAGGCCCGCACGCTCCAGCGCGGTGATGTGGACGAACACGTCCTTCTTGCCGCCTTCCGGGGCGATGAAGCCGTAGCCTTTGGTCTCATTGAACCATTTCACGGTGCCCTTGGCCATCGTGAAGTCTCCTGTCGTTGTGCCGCCCGCGGAAGTGCGGCGGCCCGGCCCCGTCAGCTTTAGGTCGATTGCTGTGGCCGAAAGTCGGAGACAGTGGTCGAGAAGATAACGTCGCTTCCTGCAGGATCGCACAAAAGCCGCGGGAATCCAAGCCTTGCCGGTGCAGGGGGTTGCAGGGCCTGTGCCGGGCCCGGATTTGCCGCTATGCTGCGCTGCGGCAACAGGAGGATTCGCGATGGGCAAGGTCGTGACCGTGGCGCAGCAGAAGGGGGGCAGCGGCAAGACGACGCTGGCCGTCAACCTGGCGGTGGAGTTCCGGCGCCGGGGATTGCGGGTGGCGCTGCTGGACACCGATCCCCAGGGCAGCCTTGGCCGCTGGTTCATGGCGCGGCGCGACAGGCTGGGCGAGGCGGGGATGGAATTCTCGACCGCCTCGGCCTGGGGCGTGGGCTATGAATGCGAGAAGCTGCGCAAGCAGGCCGATGTGGTGATCGTGGACACGCCGCCCAAGGTGGACGCCGACCTGCGCCCGGCCCTGCGCGAGGCGGACCTGGTGCTGGTGCCGGTCGCGGCCTCGATGGTGGATCTCTGGGCGACGGACGGGGTCTTCGACCTGATCGGCCGCGAGGGGCGGCGGGCGGTGATCGTGCTGAACCGGGTCAAGGCGGGAACGCGGCTGGGCGAGGAGGTCGCGACTGCGGCGGCCGAGGTCGGCGGCGTGGCGGGGGCGAGCCTTGGCCAGCGCGTCGTCTATGCCGAGACCCTGGGCCAGGGGCTGGGCGCCTGCGAGGTCCGCGGCCTGGCCGCGGGCGAGGTCGGCAAGCTGGCCGACGAGGTGCTGGGGCTGCTGGAGTAACCCCGGGCAGCGGCGTGCCGCCCGGGGCGGGCGTCAGAAGACGTCGAGCAGGTAGAGGATGATGATGATCGGGATCGGGATGCCGATCAGCCAGGCAAGTGCGCCTTTCATTGGGTGACTCCTCGATTGGAATGATACGGGACGGTGGAGAGGGAGGCGGACCCTGCGGGTCTAGATGCGTCCCATCAGGACAAGGATCAGGAGGACCACGACGATCAGCCCGACCACGCCCGAGGGACCATAGCCCCAGGAGCTGGAATAGCCCCAGGTCGGCAGCGCGCCGATCAGGATCAGGATCAGGATGATGAGGAGGATCGTGCCAAGGGTCATGGGAAGCGCCTTTCGTGAAAGGGGCCGGAATGGCTCCGCTGGCAAGGAAACGCGAGCGGTGGCTTGTGGTTCCGGCACGGCGCCGGGGCATGGTGCGCTGTAGCGCACCCTACGGGGTGGATGGGCTGCGCAAGGGATGCGCAGCCTTCAGGCGGGGCGGAAAGCCGGGGGTGAACCCGACCTGCGGGGCGAACCGCTTTCACCGGCTTCGGCTCCAGCGCGTCGGGGCCGAGGCGGCGGACCTTGTCCTGTTCATAGGCCTCGAAGTTGCCCTCGAACCATTCCACATGCGCGTCGCCCTCGAAGGCGAGGATATGGGTGCAGAGCCGGTCGAGGAAGAAGCGGTCGTGGCTGATGATGATCGCGCAGCCGGCGAAATCCTCGATGGCGGCTTCCAGGGCCTGCAGGGTTTCGACGTCCAGGTCGTTGGTCGGCTCGTCGAGGAGCAGCACGTTGCCGCCCGATTTCAAGAGCTTGGCCATGTGGACGCGGTTGCGCTCCCCACCGGAGAGAAGCCCGACCTTCTTCTGCTGGTCGGTGCCCTTGAAGTTGAAGGCCCCGGTATAGACGCGGGAGTTCATCTGCATGTCGCCGAGGTGGATGACTTCCGCCCCGCCGGAGATTTCCTCCCAGACGTTCTTGTTGGGGTCAAGCGCGTCGCGCGACTGGTCGACATAGGCCAGTTTCACCGTATCGCCCAGCTTGATCGTGCCTTCGTCCGGCGGCTCCTGCCCGGTGATCATGCGGAACAGGGTGGATTTGCCGGCGCCATTCGGGCCGATGACGCCGACGATGGCGCCCGGCGGCACGGTGAAGGACAGGTCCTCGATCAGAAGCTTGTCGCCCATGTGCTTCTTCAGGCCCTCGACCTCGATCACCTTGTTGCCCAGACGCTCGCCGTTCGGGATGATGATCTGCGCGGTGGTGGCGCGTTCCATGACGGTCTGGCCGGCCATCTCGTTGTAGCGGGTGAGACGGGCCTTGCCCTTGGCCTGCCGCGCCTTGGCGCCGGAGCGGATCCACTCCAGTTCCTTTTCCAGCGCCTTCTGCTTGGACTTGTCCTCGCGCGCTTCCTGCGCCATCCGCTTGGCCTTCTGGTCAAGCCAGGCGGAGTAGTTGCCCTCATAGGGGATGCCCCGGCCGCGGTCCAACTCCAGGATCCAGCCGGTGATGTCGTCCAGGAAATAGCGGTCGTGGGTGACGATCAGGATCGTGCCCTTGTAGTCGATCAGGTGCTTCTGCAGCCAGGCGATCGATTCCGCGTCGAGGTGGTTGGTCGGTTCGTCGAGAAGCAGCATGTCGGGCTTTTCGAGGAGCAGCTTGCACAGCGCCACCCGGCGGCGTTCCCCGCCCGACAGCGTGGTCACGTCGGCATCGTCCGGCGGGCAACGCAGCGCGTCCATCGCCACGCCGACGGTCGCCTCAAGCTCCCACAGGTTGCCGGCGTCGATCTGGTCCTGCAACTGGGCCATCTCGTCCGCCGTCTCGTCCGAGTAGTTCATCGCCAGTTCGTTGTAGCGGTCGAGGATCGCCTGTTGCTCGGCCACGCCCAGCATGACGTTTTCCTTTGCCGTCAGCTTGGGGTCGAGATAGGGCTCCTGCGCCAGGTAGCCGACCTTGGCGCCTTTCGCGGCCCAGGCCTCGCCTTTGAAGTCCTTGTCCATCCCGGCCATGATCTTCAGCAGCGTGGATTTCCCCGCGCCGTTCACGCCGACGACGCCGATCTTCACGCCGGGCAGGAAGTTCAGGTGGATGTTTTCAAAGCAGGTCTTGCCGCCGGGGTAGGTCTTGGAGACGTTCTCCATGTGATAGACATATTGGTAGCTGGCCATGGGTCGGGCTCCATAAGGGCATTCGGGGGGTTGGCGCCTATGTAGCGACGAAGGCGCTGCGCTGCAACGGCTGGCAGGCGGCCGTCAGAGGGCCTTGGCGAACCAGGCCTGGGCATGGGGATTGTCGTTGTAGCGCGGGATTTCGCTCCAGCCCAGGCTGCGGTACAGGGCCAGCGCCTCGGTCAGGCTGGGGTTGGTGTCAAGGCGAAGGCGGGCAAGGCCCATGGCGCGGGCCTGGTCCTCGATGGCGGCCATCAGGTGGCGGGCAAGGCCCTGGCCCCGGGCCTCGGGCGCGATCCACAGCCGCTTGACCTCGGCATCGGGGATGGACAGCGCGACGCAGCCGAGGGGCCGGCCATTGCGGCTGGCGATCAGGAAGGCGCCGAGCGGCGGGCGGTAACGGGCGGGATCGGTGGGCGGGCCGGGGTCGAAGCCTCCGGGGAAGCGGCGGTCAAGCTCGTGGAAATAGGCGGAGAGGCAGTGCTGCGCCTCGGGTCCGGCGGGATCGGCCAGGGTGATCGTGGCCTCGGCGAAAGGCGGCGGGCGGGACATCGGCGTTCCATGCGGGGCAGGATGGGCAATATCGCCCACCCTACGCGGCGGCATCGCGCCATTGTCAAGCCTGGGGCTTTGCGGTCAAGTGGCGGCCGAGGGACAGGGATGGTCTTATGCGGCAAGGGTTTCCGGTGGCGCGCCGGGGAATGGTGATCGGGCTTCTGGGCGGCTCCTTCGATCCGGCGCATGAGGGGCATGTCCATATCACGCGCGAGGCCCTGAAGCGGATGGCGCTCGACCAGATCTGGTGGCTGGTCACGCCCGGCAACCCGCTGAAGGCGCGCCAGCCCGCGCCGCTGGCCGACCGGCTGGTCCGGGCGCGCAAGGTCATGCAGCACCCCAGGGTGAAGGTCACCGCGCTGGAGGAGCGGCTGGGGACGCGGGCGACCTTCGACACGATCACGCGGCTGCGCGCGCTTTATCCCGGCGTCACCTTCGTCTGGCTGATGGGGGCGGACAATCTGGTGCAGTTCCACCGCTGGGACCGCTGGCGCGACATCCTGCGCTCGGTCCCGGTGGGGGTGCTGGCGCGGCCCGGCTCGGGCGTCGCCGCGCGGCTGAGCGTGGCGGCCCGCGCCTTCCGGGTGCATCGCACGCAACGGGGCGAGACGCTGCGGGGCCGCAAGCCCCCGGTCTGGGCCTTCGTGAACCTGCCGATGAACGACGCCTCCTCGACCGAGATCCGGGCCAGGGGCGGCTGGGGACGCGGCGAATAGGCTGGTGCGGACTGGTGGAATCGCCCCGCAAGGCGGTATCACCGGCGAAAGCGGGAGGGTGATGGCGTGATCACGCGGCGGATGGTTCTGGGCGGGTTCCTGGCAGGGGTGGCCCTGCCCGCGCTGGGCGAGGGGCTCGTCAGCTCTCCGCGCCCCGTGCCGCGCGGCGGACGGCCGGCGCCCGCCCCGCTGGGGGATGCCTCGGCGCTGGTCGCGGCGGCCAAGCTTGGCGGCGAGGTCGCCTGGGTGGTGGTCGACGCCAAGACCGGCGCGGTGCTCGAGTCGCGGCAACCCGACCTGCCGCTGCCGCCCGCCAGCGTCGCCAAGGCGGTGACCGCACTTTACGCGCTGGACCGGCTGGGGGCGGGGCACCGCTTCGCCACGCGGGTGCTGGCGACGGGGCCGGTCTCGGGCGGCATGGTGCAGGGCGACCTGGTGCTGGCGGGGGGCGGCGATCCGACATTGCAGACCGACCAGCTGGGCGACCTGGTGGCGCGGCTGGCGGCCTCGGGGCTGAAGGGGGCGACGGGACGGTTCCTCTGGTGGGAGGGCGCGCTGCCCGGGGTCGAGGGGATCGCGGCGGACCAGCCCGAGCATGTCGGCTACAACGCCGCCGTCTCGGGGCTGTGCCTGAACTTCAACCGGGTGCATTTCGAGTGGCAGCGGGCCGGCGGCGACTGGCAGGTCGCGGTCGACGCGCGCGGCGAGCGGTTCCGGCCCGAGGTCGGCATGGTCCGCGTCGGCATCCGTTCGCGCGAGGCGCCCCTGTTCACCTATGACCGGGGCCAGGTCGAGGAATGGACCGTGGCCTCCGCCGCGCTGGGCAAGGGGGGAAGCCGCTGGCTGCCGGTGCGCGAACCGGGCCGCTACGTGGCCGAGGTGTTCCGCACGCTCGCCCGGGCGCAGGGGATCCGGCTGGAGCCGGGGGAGCGGATCGAGGTGCTGCCGCCGGGGCAGGAGATCGGCCGGGTGGAAAGCGCGCCCCTGCCCGAGGTCCTGCGCGACATGCTGCGCTATTCGACCAACCTGACGGCGGAATGCGTGGGGCTGACGGCCTCGGGGGTGCGGGACCTGGAGGGGTCGGCGCGGGCGATGCAGGCCTGGGTCAAGGCGACATTCGGGGTGGAGTTCGACCTGCGCGACCATTCGGGCCTCGGGGGGGCGAGCCGGGTGACGGCGGGGGGGATGGCGCGAGTCCTGGTCCAGGCGGAGCGGGAGGGGCGCGGGCTGAAGCCGATCCTGCGCGACGTGGGGATGAAGGACGACCAGGGCAAGGTGATCGAGAAGCACCCGGTGAAGGTGCTGGCGAAGTCGGGGACGCTGAACTTCGTCTCGGGGCTGGCGGGGCATGTGGTGGTGCCCCCGACTTCAGGAAACGGCGGCAGGGAACTGGTCTTCGCGATCTTCTCGGGCGACCCGGCGCGGCGGGACGCGGTGCCGGTCAGCCTGCGCGAGGCACCGGAGGGAGCCAAGTCCTGGACCCGCCGGGCGCGGCGGCTGCAGGGGCAGCTGGTGAGCCGCTGGGCGGGGGCCTATGGGTGAGGGGGGGGCGTGTGTCCACGGTGGACAGGTTTGGTAAGGGGTTGATTTTGCTGGGGAATGGGTGTGGGTGGTAAGGGTTTGTTAAGGGGGTGGTTAATGGGTTGGTAAAGCAAACCCTTACCTCACCCAATCTTCCAGATAGTAGAGTAGGAAAGCTCTGCAAGGTTCGACGTTCGCTGCCAGACTTGATCAGGTTCCCATTCAGATGCATTCAAAATATCCCGCGGGATGGACGCCCCAAATGCTTGCAAAGTTTTAGACTTCGTCTTGAAGTCGTCGTCCTTTAAATACCCGTTCTGCTTGCTGGGAAGCAGAATGAGGTTCCCAATACTGCCGACGATATCTGGTGTCCAAGCATGATCTATCATAGACTGCGGATGAAGATGCTCTATTGTGAGCATTGCTTGATCTTCTGTAAAGGCCAGCTCCAAATGGGTTGAGATTTTCTGCAGGATGTATCTAACAAGCGCAGATTGCTTCGTATTGCTGTTCAAAAAATTAATTTGCTCAAAACCGGCCATAAATTCGGAGATCGATGGCTTACGCTCCTCAAGTTTATCAATCAATTCAGAAATTAAAATCCCCGCAGCATTTGAGTCTGGCGCTTCGTAGAGGCGCCGGCCAAAGGATGAGTACATGGCAGAAATACCGCCGGAAGATCTAGACGATGTTACGGCCGTGAATTGAAAGTGAAAGTTCTCAATGGCGCGAAGCGCCCGCTTCAACGCTTTGTCGGCTATGATGCCAGATTTATTGGCCCGAACTAGTGACAGAACGCCCGGAGTGTGCTGAGAAACACGAAATATTCTTAAGGCTTGAAGAGATCGAACGATCTCCCCCTGCCCCTTCTGCCATCCCGTTTCCGGGCTGAAAATTGAAAGATAGTGCCGTGCGTCTTCAACAAAATCCAGCAAGTGCTTCTTTGCATTTGTGGAAACAACATCTGCTTTGATCGCCTTGTAAGCTTTCTGTTGGGTCGTGGCCTCGAACCTGGATGACCAGGAGTGAGTGAAGAACGTGTCAGGGTCGATATCAATTGGACTTTGATTGATTACAGACAGAAGCTCGGTCCAATGGACTTTCGCAAAATTTACCGGAGTTCTCTGTTTGATCGTTTTCGTAAAGTGGTTTTTGAGTAGATCAGAAAGTGCTAGGGTCAGGACTCGTTCTCGGATCATAGCCAGAACATGACGGTTGCGGCGAGTGCGACGGCGGAGAGGAAGACTTTTGGGCATCTATCGTAGCGGGTCGCGACCCTGCGCCAGTCCTTCAGAC
>NZ_JAYRUJ010000028.1:0-34059 GCF_041919135.1 Tabrizicola sp.
AGCAAGCTCAAGCAGTTCCGAAAGATCGCAACCAGATACGAAAAAACCGCGACCAACTACCTGGCCGCCGTCCTTCTCGTCTGCTCAAGACTATGGACCCGCGCTTATGAGTCCGCAGCCTAGCCCGCGGCCCGCAGCGCCTCGCCCGGCCCCGCCAGCGGCGACAGGCCCTGCAGCAGCGGCCTGCCCTGCCCCAGGACCGGCGGATCGGCGGCAAGATCGGCCGTATCCGACAGTTTCAGCGCCCGCATCCCGCGATGCTGGCCCAGCCTGCCCGAGGCGACCTTGCGCCCGGCCATCGTCTCCAGCCCGACGCTGTCGACCGAGGCCTGCAGCATCGGCAGCACATCGCCGGCGCGCAACGCCATGATCTGCCGGATCGGCAGCGTCACCCGGCCGATCACCGCATCCAGCCGGCAATCCGCCGCCATCACCTGCGCCGAGAGCGCGGCCGAGAACAGCGGCGCCTCGCCCTCGCCCGCCGGGGCCAGCGTTGCCGGACGCTCGCCCCGGCCCTGCGCCGGCAGGACCAGCAGCACCTGGCCGCTGCGCCTGCCGCCGCCCAGCGACACCTCGGCGGAAAGGACGCGATAGGTCTCGTCCTCCAGCATCAGGCCCAGCGGGCGCACCTCCTCCAGGAACGAGGCATAGCGGAATCCCCCCGCCCAGGCGAGATCGGCCTCCTCCATCAGCGCCTCGTCCAGGCCGGCAAGCGCCCGGTCGACCAGGCCGGCCACCATGGCCGCGTCGATCCGTGTCGGCTTGCGCGCGGCGGCCGGCGTCGCGGTCAGCCGGCCCAGCGTCTGCATCTCGATCAGGGTCGAGGTCACCTCGGGCCCCAGCATCAGCACCCCCAGCGCGCCGCGCGGCCCGTCCAGCAGCGCCAGCAGCGCGCGGTCGGGCGCGAGTTCGGGCAGTTCGGCCAGGCTGTAGCGGCCGATGCTCATCCGGGTGAAGTCAAGCTCCAGCCCCATGGCGTCGCGCGCGGCGCGGGCCAGCGCCAGGCGCCAGCCCCGGTCGGCGCCGGGTGCGCCTTCGGCCTGGGCCGGGCGGGCGCGGTCGATCTTGCGGCGGATCACGTCGGTCATCTTCTGGTCCCGTCGAGGCTTGGCCCGACGCTAGACCGAAAGCCCTTCACAAAGGGTTAAGCCGGATCAGGCCGCCGCCTTTTCCAGCCGCAGCGGCAGCGTCACCCGGAAGGCCGCCCCGCCCTGCCCCGGCAGGTAGACGATCGAGCCGCCAAGGTTCGCCATGATCTCGCGGCAGATCGCCAGCCCGAGGCCCGCCCCGCCCGCGCGGTTGGCATCGGTCAGGCGCGCGAATTTCTCGAAGATCAGCGCCTGGCTGCCCTTGGGGATCCCGGTGCCGTTGTCCACCACATCCACCATCACCCGCCCCGCCCGCTGCCGCACGCTGATGCGCAGTTCCGGCCGGGCCGCATCGCAGTATTTCCGCGCGTTCGAGACCAGGTTGATGAAGACCTGCGTCAGCCGGTCGGCATCGGTGCGCAGGTAGATCGCCTCCGAGGCCAGGTCGCGCTGCACGATGAAGTTCCGCTCGGGCCGGGTCTGCTGCGCCGCCGTCAGCGCGGTGTCCAGCATCTGCTGCAGGCTGGCCAGGCCCAGGTTCAGCTGCACCGTCCCCGTCTCCAGCACCGACAGGTCCAGAAGGTCGTCCAGAAGCCGGGTCAGCCGCTTGGCCTCGTCATGGATGATCCGGCCGTATTTCGCCACCAGATCCGGCGGCAGGTCGCCCTCGGTCAGGATCTCGGAGAAGGCCCGGATCGAGGTCATCGGCGTGCGCAGCTCGTGGCTGATCTGGCTGAGGAAGGCATCCTTCTGCACCGAAAGCTGGGTCAGCTTCTCGTTCGCCTCGCGCAGCGCGCCGGCGGTGCGGGTCAGCTCGGCCTCGCGCGCCTCCAGCTGGGCGGAATGCTCCATGATATGCGCCGATTCGCTGGCCACCGCCATCAGCTCCTCGACCGTGACCGTTGCCCGGCCGACCAGCTGGCTGATCATCGCATGCGCCGTCGCCGCCCCGACCGAGCCCGAAAGCCGCGCCTCCAGCGCGTCCAGGAAGGCCGGCGTCGGGTCGGGCAGATAGCCCTCCTTGCCCTGCTCGCGCGCGGCCGACTGGAACAGCGCCAGCGCCACCTCCTCGCCCAGGATGCGCTGCGCCATGGTCAGCAGCGCCTCGGGCTCGGCCTGGCCGCGCGCCCAGCGTTGCGGGCCGACCGCGCCATCGAAGACCTTGACGAAGGCCGCGCCCTGCAGCCGCTCGACCGGGCCGGGAAAGCTCAGCAGCGATCCCAGGCAGAAGGCCACCGCGTTCAGCACCAGCGACCAGAACAGGGCATGCATCAGCGGGTCCATCGCCTGGGTCCCGAACAGGCCATAGGGCCGCAGCCAGTGCAGGCCGAACAGCCCCTCGGCAAAGACCGCCCGCGACAGCACCGCCCCCGGCCCGAAGGACGGCAGGAACGAGGTGAAGGCCCAGATCGTGAACCCCGTCCCCAGCCCCAGGATCGCCCCCAGCCGCGTCGCGCCGCGCCAGAACAGGCCGCCGATCATCGCCGGCAGCACCTGCGCCACCCCCAGGAAGGCGATCAGCCCGATCGAGGCCAGCGCGGCCGAGCCGCCCGAGACCTGGTAATAGCCGTATCCCAGCGCCAGCACCCCGCCGATCGCCAGCCGCCGCGCCATCAGCACCACGCCGCGCAGATCCTCGCCCTGCCCTTCCGCAGCCGGGCGCAGCCGCAGCCAGAGCGGGATCACGATATGGTTCGAGATCATCGTCGCCAGCGCGATCGATTCGACGATCACCATCGAGGTGGCCGAGGAAAAGCCCCCGAGAAAGGCCAACATCGCCAGCCCGCCCTGCCCCTCGGCCAGGGGCAGGGTCAGGACGAACATGTCGGGGTTGGAGCCCAGCGGCAGCCGCTCCAGCCCGATCACCGCGATGGGGACGATGAACAGGCTCATCAGCATCAGATAGGCCGGGAAGGCCCAGCTCGCCCGCGCCAGATGCCCCTCGTCGTCGTTCTCGACCACCATGACCTGGAACATGCGCGGCAGCGTGATCACCGCCATGGCCGAGAGCGCGATCAGCCCGGCCCAGCGGCCGGGCTGGACCTGCCAGGCCGAAAGCCGCGCCGCGTCGATCCGGGCCAGGACCTCTCCGACCCCGCCCGCGATGCCCCAGACCACGAAGGCCCCGACCGCGACCAGCGCCACCAGCTTCACCACCGCCTCGACCGCGATCGCCGTGACGATGCCGTGGTGCTGCTCGCGCGCGTCCAGGTTGCGGGTGCCGAACAGGACGGTGAACACCGCCAGCCCCGCCGCGACCCAGATCGCCGTGCTGGCCGCGTCGGGCGGCGTCACCCCGTCCGGCGTGCCGGTGGCGAAGACGCCGAAGGCCAGCACGACCGATTGCAGTTGCAGCGCGATATAGGGCGTGGTCGCGATCACCGCGATCAGGGTCACGATCACCCCCAGCGTGTTCGACTTGCCATAGCGCGACGAGATCAGGTCGGCGATCGAGGTCACCCGGTATTGCCGCCCGATCCGGACCAGCTTGCGCAAGAGCCACCACCAGCCGATGAAGACTAGCGTCGGGCCGAAGTAGATCGTCAGATATTCCAGCCCCGACCGCGCCGCGTAACCCACCGCGCCGTAGAAGGTCCAGGCGGTGCAGTAGATCGACAGCGACAGCGTATAGACCAGGGGCGAGCGCAGCCAGCCCAGCCGGCCGTGCTGGGCCCGCCGCTCGACCATGAAGGCCACGACGAACAGGATGATCACATAGGCCAGGCAGGCGGCGACCAGCAGGTTGAACTGCATTCAGTCCTCCTCCTCGTCCCCCTCGCCGGGGCTCAGGCCCGGGGCGATGGCGGCGGCAAGGGCGATCAGCCCGAACCAGACCAGGAAGAAATAGGCCACGTCCCCCGCCCCCAGCCGCACCTCCGAGCCGGGCGTCCACAACAGCGGCAGCAGCAGCAGCAGCATCCCCAGCACCGGCAAGAGCCGCGCCGCGTCGCGCAGCCGGCGGCGGCGATAGGGCGCGCGGGCCAGGAACAGCGGCCGGCGCATCAGCGCCCCATCATCGCCCGCACCTCGGCGAGGATCTCGGCGTTGGAGAAGGGCTTGGACATGAAGCGGTCGGCCCCGGCGCGCTCGGCCGCCTCGCGGTCGCGGCCGCGCGCGGTCAGCATCATCACCGGCAGCGCGCGCGTCGCGGGTTCCGCCCTGAGCGCGGTCAGGATCTCCAGGCCGGACATGCCGGGCAGCATGTGGTCCAGGATCACCAGGTCCGGCGGCTCCCGCCGCACCAGCGCCAGGACCTCGGCCCCGTCGGCCAGATGCGAGACCCGCCACCCGTCGCGGGTCAGGATGAAGCGGATCGCCTCGGCGATATTCGCCTCATCCTCGACCAGAAGCACATGCCGTCCCACGAAACACCCCCCGGCAGGCTTGCGCTGCCCTCGCACCCACTATTCCCGGATCGCCGGCCCGTGTCAAAACCGTCTTCGCCCGCCCCCGTTCACCCGCCGTCCAGCGTCAGGATCGAGGGCTCGCGCCGTGCGACGCAACCCGTGCGCGGGCAGACCCGGCAGCTGGAGCCGACCGTCAGCACCGGGCCCTTGCCGCCCTCGTCGGGCAGGATCAGCATCGCCGCCTCGCGCAGTTCCGGCCCGCGCAGGCCCAGGGGGTGGCGCAGCGCCGAGACCGCGACCACCCGGTGCCGCCGCCCGGCCTGGCCCGCGATCCCGATCGCCGTCTCGACCGGCAGTTGCGGCCGGGCCAGGGCGGCATACAGCGGCCAGAGCGGGCAGGCCGCCCCGAAGCGCGGCAGCGGAAAGCCGGGCGCGGGCTTGCGGAAGGTCAGCGTCCCCGAGGCATCGCAGGCGACCAGCCCCGCGCCCAGGTCGGGCAGCGTCGCCAGCCGGCGCATCGCGGCCAGGGGTTCGGCCCCGAAATGCTGCGCCAGCGCCAGCGGGTCGGGCCCCGTCCTCGCCAGCACCGCGCGCAGGCCCGCCTCGGGCATGGCGCGCGCATCCGCCGCCGCCCGTGCGACATGGGCCCGCGCCAGCGCCCGCGCCGCCGTGGCCGCCAGCCCCGCGATCTCGGCGTCCAGGCCGCGCGCCAGTTCCTCGTCGCCGATCCGCCAGTTCCGGCCGCGCAGCCAGTCCTCCACCTCCTCCTGCGGCGAGGCGATGCCCTGCTCGGCCCTGCCCCCGCCGCCGTCCAGATAGGCGACCAGCGCCTCGGCCCCGGCGGCCAGGCGCTCGCTGTCGTGGTGCAGGTTCCGGTGGAAGCGCGCGGCCCAGTCGTGGTCCAGATCCTCGGTATCGGCCAGGATCGCCGCCGTGGCCCGCACCGACGACAGCGAGGACAGAAGCTCGTGCAGCGACTGGCTCAGATGCGGGTCATGCGTCATCCGGTCGTTCAGCGCCTCGACCGCGCGCTCCAGCGTCTGCGCCTGCGCGCCCAGCCGGACCAGAAGCCCGGCCCAGCCGGGAAAGCGGTCGGCGAAATCCTCCAGCCGGTCCAGCTCCGCCGCCTCCAGCCCGCCCCGCGCCGCCGCGGCGCGCAGGTCCTCCAGCAGCGCCGGGCTCGGCCCCTCGGCCAGCGCGGCGCGGTCCAGCCCCAGCGCGCCGGCCAGCCGCTCCATCACCTCGGGCGTGACATTGCGCCGGTTATGCTCGATCAGGTTCAGGTAGGAGGCCGAGATCCCCGCCGCCGCCGCGACATCGGCCTGGCGCAGGTCGGCCGCCAGACGGCGTTCGCGCAGCTTGGTTCCGGTCAGGGCGGTCAGGGCCATGGCGGCAGAGTTTACAGGCGTTGTGAAGCTTTACAAGCGTTGGAAATCCCTAGTCGAACCCTTCGAAACGGTGCCCGTAGAAGCCCACCGCGCGCCCGGCGCAATCCTGCACCGCCAGATGCAGATGCGCGCCCTCGTTCACGCCGGGGGCATTGCTGTCCCGCGCCAGCGCGACCCGCCCGATCCCGGGACGCGGCCCCGCGCGCGGCCGCCAGAAGGCGACCTGCTCGTCCAGATGCGCCTCAAGCCGCGCCGCGCCGCGCCCGCCGGTGATCTCGCCGATCCGCTCGGCCACGGCAAGGCAATAGGCCGCCTCCGCCTCGGCCGTGGCCGCGCCGTAAAGATACCCCGCCGGCGCGGCAAAGCCCTGCCACCAGACGGTCGCCATGAGCGCCAGTGCCAGCGCCGCGAGTCCCGCACCGATCCATCCCATGCCGATCCCCTGCAATCCGGCACCAGAAAGACCGCGAAAGGTAAAGAAAAGGCGGACGCGACCCCCGGCCGCGCCCACCGAATGCAGACAAGTCGCGCGATTATTCCGCCAGCGCCTTGTCGGTGATGGCGCTCGTCCAGGCCCCCTCCGGCGCCTTGGTGATCACCGGATCCGACCCGCCCGACAACAGCGAGGCCACCGTGCGCTCTGCCGCCGCCACGTCCAGCGCCCCGTTCGAGCCGGCGGTCAGCTTGGCGATCTCGCCCATCATCCGCTTCTGGTGCGTCTCGGTCTGCGCGCCGGTCTGGTCGTTCTCCAGCACGATCATCGCCGCCTCGTCCGGGTTCGCCTCGGCATATTTCCAGCCCTTCATGCTGGCACGGACGAACTTGACCATGGTCTCCTGGAAGGCGGGATCGGCCAGCCGGTCCTCCAGCACGTAAAGCCCATCCTCCAGCGTCGCGACGCCCTGGTCCTCATACTTGAAGGTCACCAGCTGGTCCTCGGGGATCCCGGCGTCGATGACCTGCCAGTATTCGTTGTAGGTCATGGTCGAGATGCAGGCCGCCTGCTTCTGCAGCAGCGGATCGACGTTGAAGCCCTGCTTCAGCACCGTCACCCCGCCGGGAGAGCCGTCGGTCTTCAGGCCAAGCTGGCTCATCCAGGACAGGAACGGATATTCGTTGCCGAAGAACCAGACGCCCAGCGTCTTGTCGGCGAAATCGGCCGGCGAGGTGATCCCGGTCTCCTTCAGGCAGGTCAGCATCATCCCCGAGCTGGCGAAGGGCTGGGCGATGTTCACCAGGGGCAGGCCCTTCTCGCGCGCGGCCAGCGCGGCCGGCATCCAGTCCACCATCACGTCGGCCCCGCCGCCCGCGATCACCTGGGTCGGCGCGATGTCCGGCCCGCCCGGCAGGATGGTGACGTTCAGCCCCTCCTCCTCGTAATAGCCCTTCGCCTGGGCGACGTAATAGCCCGCGAACTGCGACTGGGTGACCCATTTCAGCTGCAGCTTCACATCCTCGGCGCTGGCGCCGGTCGCCGCCGCCGCCAGGAAGGCCGCCGTGATCAGTCTCTTCATCTTCGCTCTCCCGTGTTGCGCCCGTCTGGCGGGCTTCTTCTCACTTCCGTTGCGACGGGTGCCAGAAGGTCACCCCCCGTTCGATCAGCGCGATCAGCCCGTAGAAGACCGACCCCGCCAGGGCCGCCACCGCGATCTCGGCCCAGACCATGTCCAGCCCCAGCCGCCCCACCTCGGTCGAGATGCGGAATCCCATGCCATAGATCGGGCTGCCGAAGAACTCGGCCACGATGGCCCCGATCAGGGCCAGAGTCGATGCGATTTTCAACCCGTTGAAGACGAAGGGCATTGCCGCCGGCAGCCGCAGCCGGACCAGGGTCTGCAGGTAGCTCGCCCCCCAGGTCGCCATCAGGTCGCGCTGCATCCGCTCGCTGGCCTGCAAGCCCGCGACGATGTTGACCAGCATCGGAAAAAAGACCATCACCACCACGACCGCCGCCTTGGACTGCCAGTCGAAGCCGAACCACATCACCAGGATCGGCGCGAGGCCGACGATGGGCAGCGCCGCGACGAAATTGCCGACCGGCAGCAGGCCCCGCTGCAGGAAGGGGCTCCGGTCGATCAGGATCGCCACCAGGAAGGCCGCGCCGCAGCCGATCAGAAAGCCGGGGATCGCGCCCTTCAGGATCGTCTGCGCGAAATCCTGCCACAGGACCGGCCCCGTCGCCGCGATCTTCGCCGCGATCACGCTTGGCGCGGGCAGGATCACCGGGGCGACCGCCCAGGCCCGGACGATGCCCTCCCACAGCACCAGAAGCGACAGGCCGAACAGCACCGGCACCACCAGCCGCACCCCCCGCCCCTCGCGCCCGGCCAGGGCGACGCTTGCCGCCCAAAGCACCAGCCACACCGCCAGCGCGCCCATCAGCCAGCCGGGATTTGCCGGAACCCAGCTCATGCCCGCACCCCCATCCTGCGCCCCGCCAGCCGTTCCACCACCCCGACCGTGACGATCAAGAGCCCCGCCAGGATCGCCGCCGCGAAAAGCGCCGCCCACATGATCAGCGGCTCGCCGAACTGCGAGCCGATCAGCATCCGCGCCCCCAGCCCCTCGATCGCCCCGGTCGGCAGTTCCCCGACGATGGTCCCGACCAGCGAGGCCGCCACCGCCACCTTCAGCGAGGCGAAGAAATAGGGCATCGAGGCCGGCAGCCGCAGCTTGAGGAAGGTCGCCATCTCGCCCGCGCCATAGGTTTTCAAGAGGTCAAGCTGCATCTGGTCCGGGCTGCGCAGGCCCTTCACCATGCTGACCAGCACCGGGAAGAAACTCAGGTAGGCCGCAATGATCGCCTTCGGCACATCGCGGTCGGTCAGGCCCAGCTGGCTGGAAAGCGTGATGATCATCGGCGCCAGCGCCACGATGGGGATGGTCTGGCTGATGATCGCCCAGGGCATCACCCCCATGTCCATCACCCGGAAACGGACGATGGCCATGGCCAGCAGCACCCCGGCGACGATCCCCAGGCCGAACCCCATCATCGTGCCCTTGAAGGTGACGAAGCCGTGGTAGACCAGACTCCGCTTCGAGGTCACCGCCTGCCCGAAGAGGCCCTTCCACAGCTCCGCCCCGACCTGATGCGGCGGCGGCAGCAGCGGCCGTTCCTGCGCCATCGTCTGCGGGATCGCCTCGGCCCAGGTCACCGGGGTTCCGGCGCGCTCGGCCTGGTCGAAGACCCAGGTCGCGTTCATCCAGACCGCGGCGGCATACCAGATCGCGAGGATGCCAAGGAGGACAGTAAGGACGGGAAGCGCGCGGTTCATCGGACCGCCCCCCCCACCCCAGTCCTCTCCCACGGTGGGGGGAGGGAGGCGCTATCTGTCGATGGTCCGGGGCGGCTCCCTCCCCTCGCGTGGGGAAGGGTTGGGATGGGGGGGCTGGTCGGCAAGCCATGCGCCATCGCGAACATCATTCCCGCACCCCCGTCGGCCAGGCGATCATCGCGACCGCAACGACGCCAAGCGCCATTCCGGCCAGTTGCAGGCCCGTCGGCCGCTCGCCGAAGACGCCGATCGCCAGGACCGAGATCGCGACCAGCTGCACGATGGAGGATACCGCGATGGCCAGCCCCAGCCCGCTCAGCCGCATCACCTGCACCATCAGCCAGTTGCCAAGGCCGAACATCACCAGAGCGCCGAGAAGGACCGGAAGCTGGCCCTTGGTCGCATAGACCTTCAACACCCCGTTCGCCGCGACGAAGACCACCGTCGCCGCCGCCAGCCAGAGAAAGGAGAGCGCCGTCATGCCCCGCCTCCCGGTCCTTGCCGGCCGTCCGGTGTCTGGACGGATGCCAGACGCATGCCAGACAGGTGCCAGACGCTTGACCTAATCTTCATGATGACCGGCCCGCAGGCCCTCCCGCACCCGATGCGCGATCTCGATGAACTCGCGGCTGTCGCGGATATCCAGCGGCCTTTCCTTCGGCAGAGGCGAGTCGATCACATCGGTGATCCGCCCCGGGCGCGGTGACATGACGACGATCTTGGTGCTGAGGTAAACCGCCTCCGGGATGGAATGTGTAACGAATCCAATGGTTTTCCCGGTGCGCGCCCAAAGCTTCAGCACCTCCTCGTTCAGCCGGTCCCGCACGATCTCGTCCAGCGCGCCGAAGGGTTCGTCCATCAGCAGGATGTCGGCATCGAAGGCCAGGGCCCGGGCGATGCTGGCCCGCTGCTGCATCCCGCCCGAAAGCTGCCAGGGGAACTTCTTGCCGAAGCCCTTAAGCTCCACCAACTCCAGCACCCGCTCGGTCCGCTCCTCCTGATCTTTCCTCGAGAAGCCCATGATTTCCAATGGCAATCTGATATTCCCGGCAATCGTCCGCCAGGGATAAAGCCCCGCCGCCTGGAACACATAGCCATAGGCCCGCTTGCGCCGCGCCTCGTCCGGAGTCATCCCGTTAACAGTCAGAGCGCCGGAGGTCGGCGTCTCCAACGCCGCGATGGCCCGCAGGAAAGTCGTTTTGCCGCAACCACTTGGCCCGATGAAGCTGACGAAATCCCCCTGATTGACCGTCAGGTTGACATCCTTCAACGCCTGCACCGGCCCGTCGGCGGTCTGAAAGACGAGGTTGAGGTTGCGGGCCTCGACGACCGGCTGGCTGACGCTCATGGTATCCTTCACGACGCCTTTCCCTTAACTTCAGCCTTGAACAGTATGATTTTCCGTCGAAAACTCTCCTGCATCACACACCCGTCGCCGGGACACCCGTCCGCATCACCGGGCGCGGGGCGGTCAGGTCCTTCCACTGGCTCAGCGCCCGATTGACCGCCGGGCGCGGCTCGCGGGCGACGAACTGGCCGTGGCCTTCCCTGGTCCGCACCTCGCCATCGTGGATCGCCACCATCCCGCGGGTCAGGGTAAAGCGCGGCAGGCCCTTCACCTTCTGGCCCTCGAACACGTTGTAGTCGATCGCCGACTGCTGCTTGCCCGCGGTGATCGTCTTCTCCTTCTCCGGGTCCCAGACCACCAGGTCGGCATCCGCGCCCACCAGAACCGCGCCCTTCTTCGGGTAGCAGTTCAGGATTTTCGCGATATTGGTTGAGGTTACGGCGACGAATTCATTCGGCGTCAACCGCCCGGTGCCGACCCCATGCGTCCAGAGCATCGGCATCCGGTCCTCAAGGCCCCCCGTCCCGTTCGGAATCTTGGCGAAGTTGCCGAGGCCGAAGCGCTTCTGTTCCGTGGTGAAGGCGCAATGATCCGTCGCCACCACCGACAGCGACCCGGACTGCAACCCGGCCCAGAGGCTGTCCTGATGCTTCTTGTTGCGGAAGGGCGGCGACATCACCCGGCGGGCGGCATGGTCCCAGTCGGGGTGGAAATACTCGCTCTCATCCAACGTCAGGTGCTGGATCAGCGGCTCGCCCCAGACCCGCTTGCCCTGCTGCCTTGCCCTGCGAATGGCCTCATGCGCCTCCTCGCAGGAGGTATGCACGACATACAGCGGCACCCCCGCCATGTCGGCAATCATGATCGCGCGGTTGGTCGCCTCGCCCTCCACCTGCGGGGGCCGCGAGTAGGCATGGGCTTCCGGCCCGGTGTTGCCCTCGGCCAGCAGCTTCGCCGTCAGCTCCGCCACCACATCGCCGTTCTCGGCATGAACCATCGCCAGACCGCCGAGATCGCCCACCCGCTTGAACGACTGGTACATCTCGTCGTCGTTCACCATCAAGGCGCCCTTGTAGGCCATGAAATGCTTGAAGCTGGTCATCCCCGCCTTGATCGAGTCGGCGATCCCGTCGAACACTTTCTCGCCCCACCAGGTCACGGCCATGTGGTAGGAATAGTCGCAATTCGCCCGGCCCGACTTGTTGTGCCACATCTGGGCGGCATCCATGAGGCCCTGGCCCTGGCCCGGCAGGACGAAATCGACCACCATCGTGGTCCCGCCGCTGAGGGCCGCCCTGGTGCCGGATTCGAAATCGTCGGTGGAATAGGTGCCCATGAAGGGCATCTCCAGATGCGTATGCGGGTCGATCCCGCCGGGCATGACATAGCAGCCGGTCGCGTCAAGTTCGGTGCCGCCTTTGAGGTTGGGTCCGATCTCGGTGATCACCCCGTTCTCCACCCGCACATCGGCCTTGTAGGTGAGGTCGGCGGTGACGACGGTGCCGTTCTTGATGATGGTGGTCATGTGCGGCTCCCACTGGAAAAGAGAATACCCGTCCCGGGCTTGACCCGGGACCTCCGGTTGGTCCTGGCGCTGACAATTGCTAGTCCTAGACCGGGATATGCGCAGTCATGTCCTGCCAGTTCGGGTTCCGCTCGGCGATCAGCGCGTTCTTCCACGCGCGCGGCCAACGCTTGATCGCACGTTCGCGCTGCAGACTGGTGGCGAAGTCTTCGTGCATTTCGAACCAGACCAGCGTGCGGATCTTGTACTTCGCCGTATGAACGGAGGCCCCGGCGCGATGCGCCTCGACCCGCGCGGAAAGGTTGCCGGTCCGACCGATGTAGATCGCTCCGCCCGGCCGGGAGGCCATGATGTACACGAAATGCGCCATACCCAAAGTCTGTCGCGACAAGGTTAATCGACGGTAAACCCCGCCCCGGACCTGATCCGGGGCCTCGTTCAACCAAAGGCAGCGCCCTTCGCATGTGGAGGTCCCGGGTCAAGCCCGGGACGGGTATCCCTTGATCCCTCACCCCACCACCTCCGCCACCTCAAGGCAGGCGTGCAGCAGCACATCCGTTCCCGCCGCGGCCCATTCCGGCGTGATCTTCTCGGCCTCGTTGTGGCTGAGGCCATCCACGCAGGGGCACATCACCATCACCGTCGGCGCGACGCGGTTGATCCAGCAGGCGTCGTGGCCGGCGCCGGAGATGATGTCCATGTGGGAATAGCCCAGCTTTTCAGCACTCTGCCGGACGATCTTCACAAGGCCGGGGTCGAAGGTGACGGGGTCGAAGTGGCCTACGTCCTCGATCTCGCAGCCGAGCCCCAGCTCCTTCGCCACCGCATGGGCGGCGCGGATCACCTCTCCCTTCATCGCGTCGAGCTTGGCCTGTTCGGGCGAGCGGATGTCCACCGTGAACACAACTTTCCCCGGTATCACGTTGCGGCTGTTGGGAAAAACCTTCACCTGCCCCACCGCCCCCACGGCGTTCGGCTGGTGGCTCATCGCGATCTGATGGACCCGCTCGGTGATCCGGGCCATCCCCAGGCCCGCGTTCACCCGCATGTTCATCGGGGTCGAGCCGGTATGGGCGTCCTTGCCGGTCAGGGTGATCTCCAGCCACCACAGGCCCTGGCCATGGGTCACGACGCCGATGTCCTTGCCCTCGGCCTCCAGGATCGGGCCCTGTTCGATGTGCAGTTCCAGCATCGCATGCATCTTGCGGGCGCCGACCTTCTCGTCGCCGACCCAGCCGATGCGCTGCAATTCCTCGCCGAAGACCTTGCCGTCGAGGTCGCGGCGGGACTTGGCGTAATCCTCGGTATGGATGCCGGCGAAGACGCCCGAGGCCAGCATGGCGGGGGCGAAGCGGGCGCCCTCCTCGTTGGTCCAGTTGGTCACCACGATCGGCCGCCGCGTCCTGACGCCCATGTCGTTCAAGGTCCGCACCACCTCCAGCGCGCCGAGGACGCCCAGCACGCCGTCATATTTCCCGCCGGTCGGCTGGGTGTCGAGGTGGCTGCCCATGTAGACCGGCAGCGCCTCCGGATCCTCGCCCGGACGGGTCGCGAACATGTTGCCCATGCTGTCGACGCCCATGGTCAGGCCCGCCGCCTTGCACCAGGACGCGAAGAGGTGGCGCCCCTCGGCGTCGGCATCGGTCAGGGTCTGGCGGTTGCAGCCACCCGCGATACCGGGGCCGATCTTCGCCATCTCCTCGAGCGCGTCCCACAGGCGCGCAGGGTTGATCCGCAGGTTGTCCCCGGTGGCTGGCATCGCATCGCTCCCTGTTCGCGTCGGGGCCATGCTGCCCCTTGCCGCGACTCGTTTCCTGACCGTATGGTCAAGGTGAAGCGCAGCACAACCTGACCATACGGTCAACAAGAATATCGGAGGCCCATGTCCGGCGATGCCGAGATCACGCGCCTGAAACCCGGCCGCCGCACGGATATCCGGCGCGAGAACGAACGCGCGATCCTCGAGGCGGCCGAGAAGGTCTTTGCCGAGGCCGGCTTCGGGGGTGCCACCATGCAGCTGATCGCCGACATGGCGGGGCTGCCGAAGGCCAACCTGCACTATTATTTCGCCACCAAGGAAGACCTTTACCGCCGGGTGGTGCAGCAGATCTTCGAGATCTGGCTGGATGCCGCGTCCAGCTTCGACGATGCGCCGGGGCCGGTCGAAGGGATCGGGGCCTATATCGACGCCAAGATGGATATCAGCCGCACCCATCCGCACGGGTCGAAGGTCTGGGCCTCGGAGGTGATGCATGGCGCGCCGGTGATCCAGGACTATCTGGAGACGACGCTGCGCGACTGGACCGAGGGGCGGATCGCGGTGATCCGGCGCTGGATCGACGAGGGCAAGATGCGCCCGGTGGACCCGCGGCACCTGCTTTACCTGCTCTGGGCCACGACGCAGCACTATGCCGACTTCGGCCACCAGATCCAGACGCTGAACGCCGGCAAGCCCCTGTCCGACCGGCAATGGGCCGAGGCGAAGGCCAGCGTCAAGGAGATGGTCCTGCGCGGGATCGGGGCGATCTGAGGCGACCGGATGCGCTGGCGCCACCTGCGGCTTGGGCGGCCCGGAAATGCAGCTGCGGGTCCGGGGCCTGCTGCGGGGCGAGGATCACCGACCGGCCCTGCGCGGGGGCCGGGTGCTGACGGCGGGGTGAGGCCAAATCTTTTCGAAAAGATTTGCAAAATCCTTCGAAGGATTTTGGCCCCCTACCCTTGCGGCGGTTCCTTCAGCTCCACCTCGACAAAGCTCATCGGCAGCGGGCCGTCATTGACCACGTTGTGTTCCACGCCCTCGGGCCGCCGGTAGGCCGTCCCCGCCGGGACCAGCACCCGCCGCGTCGCGCCCCCCGGCTCCTCCAGCAGCATCGGGCAGTCGGTCAGGGCCGTGATGACATAGTCATGCCCGTGCCGGTGCCAGCCGGTCTCGGCCCCCGGCGCGAAATCGAAGCGGGTGACGCGCACCCGCGCATCATCCACCAGGACATGGGCCGTACAGTTCGGACGGGTCATCGCATTCTCCCGGGGAAGGCCACCCTGCCCTGAATAGCGGGCAGAGGCTGCGTCAGTCCAGCGACCCGAGCACCTCGGCCAGCGTGCCGATCAGCTGGTCGATCTGCGCCCTGGAGATGATCAGCGGCGGCGACATGGCGATGATGTCGCCGGTGGTGCGGATCAGGATGCCCTTCTCATAGGCCTTGAGGAAGGCGGTGAAGGCGCGTTTGGTCGGCTCGCCGGGGATGCCCTCCAGCTCCACCGCGCCGATCAGGCCCATGTTGCGGATGTCGATCACATGGCGCGCGCCCTTCAGGCTGTGCAGCGCGTCCTGCCAGTAGCCCTCCAGCTCGCGCGCGCGGTCGAACAGGCCTTCTTCCTTGTAGGTCTCCAGCGTGGCGATGCCGCAGGCGGCGGCGATCGGGTTGCCGGAATAGGTGTAGCCGTGGAACAGTTCGATCAGATGCTCGGGCCCCTGCATGAAGGCGTCGTGCACGGCGGCGGTGGTCAGGACCGCGCCCATCGGGATCACGCCGTTGGTCAGGCCCTTGGCGGTGGTCATCATGTCGGGCAGCACGTCGAAATGCTGGGCGGCGAAGGCGCTGCCGAGGCGGCCGAAGCCGGTGATGACCTCGTCGAAGATCAGGAGGATGCCGTGCTTTTTCGTGATCGCGCGCAGCCTCTCGAGATAGCCCTTCGGCGGCAGGAGGACGCCGGTCGAGCCCGCCATCGGCTCCACGATCACCGCCGCGATGGTCTCGGCGCCGTGCAGGGCGACGATGCGCTCCAGATCGTCGGCAAGGGTCGCGCCATGTTCGGGCTGGCCCTTGGAAAAGGCGTTCTCGGCCAGGTGGGTATGCGGCAGGTGGTCGACGCCGGTCAGCAGGCTGCCGAAGAACTTGCGGTTGTTCACGATGCCGCCGACCGAGATGCCGCCGAAGTTCACCCCGTGGTAACCGCGCTCGCGCCCGATCAGGCGGGTGCGGGTGCCCTCGCCGCGCGCGCGGTGATAGGCGATGGCGATCTTCAGCGCCGTCTCGACACTTTCCGAGCCGGAGTTCGTGTAGAACACATGCTCGATCCCCTTGGGCGCGATGTCGATGATCCGGTTGGCCAGTTCGAAGGCGACCGGGTGGCCCATCTGGAAGGCGGGCGCGTAATCGAGTTCGGCCGCCTGCTTCTGGATCGCCTCGGTGATCCTCGGCCGGCAATGGCCCGCGTTGCAGCACCACAGGCCCGCGGTGCCGTCCAGCACCTGGCGGCCGTCGGCGGTGGTGTAATGCATGTCCCTGGCCGCCACGAACATCCGCGGGTTCTTCTTGAACTGGCGGTTCGCGGTGAAGGGCATCCAGAAGGCGTCGAGGTCGTTCGGTACCTTGCGGTCCAGGGCCATGGCTTCCTCCCAGCGCCCCTGGCGCGGGGCGAATGGTTTGACCTAGCACTCGGCCTCACGCTATCCAAGAGGTTCGGACCGACAAGTGCAGGATCGCGATGCCCCCCACCGCCCGCCCCCGCTCGCGCATCCAGCAGCGCAACCGAGAGCTGATCCTGGACGCGGCGCTGGAGGTCTTCTCGCTGCACGGCTTTCGCGGGGCGACGCTGGACCAGATCGCCGAGGTCGCGGGCCTGTCGAAGCCGAACCTGCTGTATTACTTTCCGTCGAAAGAGGCGGTGCACAAGGTGTTGCTGACCGGGCTTCTGGACAGCTGGCTTGATCCCTTGCGCGAGATGGACCCGGAGGGCGATCCCCTGGCCGAGATCCTGGCCTATGTGCGCCGCAAGCTGGAGATGTCGCGCGATTTCCCGCGCGAAAGCCGCCTGTTCGCGGGCGAGATCCTGCAGGGCGCGCCCCGGATGCGCGAGGCGATCGAGGGCGACCTGCGCGATCTGGTGACCGAGAAATCGCGCATCCTTTCGCGCTGGATGGCGGAGGGCCGGATCGCCCGGGTCGATCCGGTGCATCTGATCTTCTCGATCTGGGCGCTGACCCAGCATTACGCCGATTTCGAGGTGCAGGTCCGCGCCGTCCTCGGGCCCGAACACGACCCGTTCACCGAGGCGGGCGGCTTTCTCGAGACGCTCTTCACCCGGCTGCTGGCGCCCTGATGCATCAAGTTTTCCGCTTTTCGGGCGGGCGGGGCGGCCGGCATCCTGCTATCTTGCGAACCGGGGGCGATTAGAATGGGGGCGCGAAATGGGTATCATGTCTGCCGTCCGGTCGCAGGTGCCGGTTCCGGCCATGCAACCGATCACCGGCACGGCCACGGAACGTGCCGCAACGGGGCAATCCGTTGCCGCGGTGGCGCAGCCTCAGCATCCTGAGGCCCTGCGCCAGCCCGACAGCGCCGCGGCCGCGATCGGCGTGCAACTTGCCGAACGGGACGAGGATCACGACCCCGTCGCCGCCGCCCGCATCGCGGCCGAAGCCGCGCGGGACGCCTATATCCGCGCCTCGGTCGCCGCGGGGGTCAATCCGCTGCCCTTGCCATAGACGGCGTTAACCCGTTCTTCACCGGAATCGCGCAGGAATCGGGCATGCAGATGTTTCGCCCGCCTTCCGTCACCGCCCATGCCTGGCTCGAGGATGTTTTCTCGGCCAAGGCGGTCGGCAAGGGCGGCATCGTCCGTCGGGCGGTACGCGACGTCGAACGCGAGGTCGGGCGCGGTGCGCTGGTTGCAGAAGTCCGCCGCCGGGGTTTTCACCTCGTCGAATGTGGCGGACAGTTCATCGTCATCTGCAACCCCGGCCAGATGCAGGTCATCTGCTGAGCCGGAAACGGGGGGCCAAAAGGAGCGAGCGCCCAAAAATTTTCGACGAAAATTTTTGGGCGGGGTCGGTCATTCCGCGGCCTGGGCCATCGGATTGTTCGGATGTGTGGTCCAGTCGGCGAAATCGCCCACCACGCGGCCGGTCCGGGGATCGGTGCTGCCCTTCGGCAATTCGCGCATGGTGATGCAGTTGTCCACCGGGCAGACGTCGATGCAGAGGTTGCAGGCCACGCATTCCTCGTCCTTCACGGTGAAGATCCGCTCGGGCGACATGGCGATGGCCTGGTGGCTGGTGTCCTCGCAGGCGGCGTAGCAACGGCCGCAGTTGATGCAGAGGTCCTGGTCGATCTGGGCCTTGGTGACATAGTTCAGGTTCAGGTGCTGCCATTCGACGAAGTTCGGCACCGCGCGGCCGACCAGGTCGGACAGCGCCATCTGCTTTTCGTCCAGGTATTGCGACAGGCCCGAGATCATCTCCTGCACGACCTTGAAGCCATAGGTCATCGCCGCGGTGCAGACCTGCACGTTGCCCGCGCCCATCGCCATGAACTCGGCCGCATCGCGCCAGGTGGTGACGCCGCCGATGCCGCTGATCGGCAGGCCGCGGGTTTCATGGTGCCGCGCGATCTCGCCGACCATGTTCAGGGCGATGGGCTTGACCGCCGGGCCGCAATAGCCGCCGTGCGAACCCTTGCCGTCGATCATCGGGAAGGGCGAGAAATCGTCGAGGTCGACGTTGGTGATCGACTTGATGGTGTTGATGAGCGAGACCGCATCCGCCCCGCCCCGGTGCGCCGCCAGCGCGGGCGGCAGGATCGAGGTGACGTTGGGGGTCAGCTTCACGATGCAGGGCATCCGGGAATATTGCTTGACCCAGCGCGTGACCATCTCGATGTATTCCGGCACCTGGCCCACGGCCGAGCCCATGCCGCGTTCGGCCATGCCGTGCGGGCAGCCGAAGTTGAGTTCCACCCCGTCGGCCTCGGTGTCCTCGATCTGGCGCAGGATCGCCTTCCAATGGTCCTCCTCGCAGGGGACCATCAGCGAGATGACCAGCGCGCGGTCGCGCCACTTGCGCTTGACCTCCTTGATTTCCTGGAGGTTCACCTCCAGCGGGCGGTCGGTGATCAGTTCGATGTTGTTCAGGCCCAGAAGGCGGCGGTCCGCGCCCCAGATCGCGCCGTAGCGCGGGCCGTTCACGTTGACGATCGGCGGGCCTTCGGCGCCCAGCGTCTTCCAGACCACGCCGCCCCAGCCCGCCTCATAGGCGCGCTCGACGTTGTATTTCTTGTCCGTCGGCGGGGCCGAGGCCAGCCAGAACGGGTTCGGGGACTTGATGCCGATGAAATTCGAGCTGAGGTCAGCCATGGGACGCCTCCTTGCGACAAGCTGGGAGTGATGTGGGGGATGCGGGCCGGGCAATCGGCCCGCCCTTGGTCAGAAAAGCGACCAGACCAGACCGATCAGATCGCCGCCGAACTGGCCGAGCTTCGGGATCAGGAAGGCCCAGGCCACGCAGCCGAGCAGGTTCCAGAACAGGAAGCGCGGCAGGGTCATGCCGCTCATCCCGGACAGGAGGAACACGACCGGGCGGAAGACGGTGGTGAAGTGGCCGATTAGGATGGTTGCCGGACCATAGCGGGAGAAGGCGCCCTGCGTCTTTTCCACCATCTCGGGATGGTCGCGCAGGGGCCGCATCCGCAGGATCGTCGCGCCGTAGCGCCGCCCCAGCCAGTAACTGAAGCTGGAGCCGGTCAGCGCCCCCAGCGTCGCCCCGGCCCAGAGCGGCCAGAACGCCACCGCCCCCGTCGCCGCCAGGGCACCGACCGCCACCAGGACTGCGGTCGAGGGAATCAGGATCGACAGGAAGGCCGTGGTCTCGGCCGCCGCGAAGACCAGCATGATCAGCGGCAGCCAGTCCTGGTTGCGGTCGATGAAGGCGATGAAAGTGTCGGTCCAGCCGCTCATGCAAGGTTCCTGCCCGCCCTTCTAGTGGCGGGGAAGTCCCGGCCTGGCAAGGGAAAACCGCGCGCATCAGCCGCATGCCAGCGCAGCGTGGATCGCCTCGGCGGCATCGCGGCCCTCGGCCACGGCGGTGACGGTCAGGTCCTCGCCCCCCGCCGCGCAGTCGCCGCCGACCCAGACCTTGCCCGCAGGACCGGCCAGCTTGCCGCCCGCGACCGCCAACCCCTCGGGCGCGCCCTGCAGGGTCTGGCCGATGGCCTTGAACACCTGGTCGGCCTTCAGCGTGAAGGTCTCGGGCGACAGGACCAGCCCGTTTTCCCCCTCGGAGGTATAGGCGAATTCCACCGCCTCGGCCTGGCCGTCGCCCAGGACCCGCACCGGCGCCGCGTTATGGATGATCCGCACGCCCGCCTGCGCGGCATGGTCCTGCTCATGGCCGGAGGCCGACATCTTCGCCTGCCCGCGCCGGTAGACGATGGTGACGTTCTCGGCGCCCAGAAGCTTGGACTGCACCGCCGCATCCACCGCCGTCATGCCGCCGCCGATCACCACCACATCGCGGCCCACCGGCAGTTGCGACAGATCCGCGGCCTGGCGCAGTTCGGCGATGAAATCGACCGCGTTGCGCACGCCCGCCAGATCCTCGCCCACGGCACGGAGCGCGTTGACCCCGGCCAGGCCGATGCCCAGGAAGACCGCGTCGAACTCGGCCGTGAGCTGCTCCAGCGAGACGTCGCGGCCCAGTTCCACCCCGGTCCGGACCTCGATCCCGCCGATCTGCAGCAGCCACTCGACCTCGCGTTGCGCGAAGCCGCCGGTCGCCTTGTAGCTGGCGATGCCGTATTCGTTCAGCCCCCCGGCCTTGGCCCGGCGCTCGAACACCACCACGTCGTGGCCGTGCAGCGCCAGCCGGTGCGCGCAGGCCAGGCCCGCGGGCCCCGCCCCCACCACCGCCACCCGCTTGCCGGTCGGGGCCGCGCGGGTGAAGGGATGCAGGCCCTTCGCCATCGCCGTGTCGGTGGCGAAGCGTTGCAGCTGGCCGATCTCGACCGGCTTGCCCTCGGCCGCCTCGCGGACGCAGGCCTCCTCGCACAGGGTCTCGGTCGGGCAGACCCGGGCGCAGATGCCGCCCAGGATGTTCTGGCTCCAGATCGTCGTTGCCGCCGCCTCGGGCGTGCCGGTCGCGATCTGGCGGATGAAGAGCGGAATGTCGATCGAGGTCGGGCAGGCCGTGATGCAGGGTGCGTCATGGCAGAAATAGCAGCGATCCGCGGCGACCCGGGCCTCGTGCCGGTCCAGCGCCGGCTCGTGGTCCGAGAAGTTCCGCGCATAGGCTTCGGCCGGCAGACGGCTGGCCGCAATTCCCGGCGTGAGCGGGCTGTTCGACATGGCTGGGAGCCTCCCTGGCTTATGTTTTTTATCACGCTGGCACAGGTCGGTTTTTTTATCAAACGGTAAATTTTCCCAAATGGACAATTTTTGCGCCTGCTGGACAGGGCCAGCCCCCCGGGTCGGAGTTTCGCGGCTTTTCACCCCGGTTCCTGTCGCGTATAAGCGCCGCACAACGGGCGGGGCAGCGATCCCCGCAAGATCCCGGGGCTCCTGGCCAACAGAGGACTTCATGAGCAAGCAGACGACAGACACGGACGTGGCCTTCATTTCGGCGCTGGCCGAGCTTCTGAACAGGAATGACCTGACCGAACTGTCGGTGAAGCGGGAATATGGCGAGGACGACAGCCTTGAGGTCCGCGTGGTCAAGCAGGCCAATGTGGTCACCGTCACGGCTGCGGCCCCTGCCCCGGCCATGCATCATGCAGCCCCCGTCGCGGCGGCAGCGGCTGCCCCGGCGGCAGCGCCCGAGGATCCGGCCCAGCATCCGGGCGCGGTGACCTCGCCCATGGTCGGGACGGTCTACCTTGCGGCCGAACCCGGGGCCACGCCCTTCGTCGCGGTCGGCGCCCAGGTGACCGAGGGCCAGACCGTCCTCATCATCGAGGCGATGAAGACGATGAACCACATCCCCGCGCCCCGCGCGGGCACGGTCAAGCGCATCCTGGTCGAGGACGGCCATCCGGTCGAATACGGCGCGCCGCTGATGATCATCGAATAAGGGCGCGCGGGATGTTCGAGAAAATCCTGATCGCCAACCGCGGGGAAATCGCGCTGCGCGTGATCCGGGCCTGCCGGGAAATGGGGATCAAGTCGGTCGCGGTGCATTCCACCGCCGATGCCGATGCGATGCATGTCCGCATGGCCGACGAATCCGTCTGCATCGGCCCCGCGCCCAGTTCGGAAAGCTATCTGAACAAGGCCGCGATCATCTCGGCCTGCGAGATCACCGGGGCGCAGGCGGTGCATCCGGGCTATGGCTTCCTGTCGGAGAACGCCGGTTTCGCCCAGGCGCTGCAGGACCATGGCCTGACCTTCATCGGCCCGAACGCGGAGCATATCCGCATCATGGGCGACAAGATCACCGCCAAGGAAACCGCGAAGGAACTGGGGATCCCGGTGGTTCCCGGCTCGGACGGCGGGGTGCCGGATTTCGAGACCGCGAAGAAGGTGGCCGAGGGGATCGGCTATCCGGTCATCATCAAGGCCACCGCCGGCGGCGGCGGGCGCGGGATGAAGGTCGCGAAGAACGCGCAGGAGCTGGAGATCGCCTTCCGCACCGCCCGCAGCGAGGCCAAGTCCGCCTTCGGCAACGACGAAGTCTACATGGAGAAATATCTCCAGAAGCCGCGCCATATCGAGATCCAGGTCTTCGGCGACGGCAAGGGCAAGGCTGTCCACCTTGGCGAACGCGACTGTTCGCTGCAGCGCCGGCACCAGAAGGTCTTCGAGGAAGCCCCCGGCCCCGCGATCACCGGGACGATGCGCGCCGAGATCGGCGAGATCTGCGCCCAGGCCGTGGCGAAGATCAACTATATCGGCGCGGGCACGATCGAGTTCCTGTACGAGGACGGGCAGTTCTATTTCATCGAGATGAACACGCGCCTTCAGGTCGAGCATCCGGTGACCGAATACATCTTCGGCGTCGACCTCGTGCGCGAACAGATCCGGGTGGCGGCCGGGCTGCCGATGTCCTTCACCCAGGACGAGCTGGAGCTTTCCGGCCATGCGATCGAGGTGCGGATCAACGCCGAGCGGCTGCCGAACTTTGCCCCCTGCCCCGGCAAGGTCCGCACCTTCCACGCCCCCGGCGGGCTGGGCGTGCGGATGGATTCGGCGCTTTACGGCGGCTATTCGATCCCGCCCTATTACGACAGCCTGATCGGCAAGCTGATCGTGCATGGCCGCGACCGGCCCGAGGCGCTGGCCCGGTTGAAGCGCGCGCTCTCCGAACTGATCATCGACGGGGTGGAATCCTCGGTGCCGCTGTTCCATATGCTTCTGGCCGAGCCGGACATCCAGAACGGCGAATACAACATTCACTGGCTGGAAAAGTGGCTGGAGAGCCAGTTCAAGTGACCTGAAGGGCGCCCCGAGCGGCGCCCTTTCGCGCAAAAGTTTTCGAGAACTTTTGCAAAATCCTTCGAAGGATTTTGCGATGCCGGACCCGGCCGACGAGATCACGCCCGAGATCCTGCTTGGCGCCTATGCCATGGGCATCTTCCCTATGGCCGAGGGCCGCGACGACCCCGAGATCCACTGGGTCGACCCCCGCCGCCGGGGCATCCTGCCGCTGGACGGTTTCCACATCTCGCGCTCGCTGGCCCGGCGGCTGCGGCAGGGCGATTTCACCGTCACCGCGGACCGTGCCTTTTTCCATGTGGTCAGCGCCTGCGCCGAGCGGGGCGAGACCTGGATCAGCCGCCGGATCCAGTCGCTCTATGAGGAGCTGCATCGGCTTGGCCACGCCCATTCCATCGAGGTCTGGCAGAAGGACCGGCTGGTCGGCGGGGTCTATGGCGTGACGCTTGGCGCGGCCTTCTTCGGGGAAAGCATGTTCTCGCGCGTCACCGATGCCTCGAAGGTCGCGCTGGCCCATGCGGTGCGGGGGCTGAAGGCGGACGGGTTCCGGCTGTTCGACACCCAGTTCCTGACGCCGCATCTCGCCAGCCTCGGCGCGGTCGAGATCCCGCGTGCATCCTACCACCGGCTGCTCAGGGCGGCGCTGGACGGCGCCGCGCGCTTCGACCCGGAGTCCTATTCCTCGGGCTGGACGGCGGCTTCGGGCAGGGTGCAGGACAGCGCCCAGACGTCATAGCGCGGATGATCCAGCGCCGAGAGGGCGGGCGAGGAGGCCAGCATCCAGCCGGTGAAGAGCTGGGTCTGGGTGGTCTCCTCGATGATCGTCACATGGGCCTCGCTGTCCGAGGCCGGGTTCGTCACCGGATAGCGGCAGCTGTCAAGCCGCACCACCAGCCGCCCGAACTTGGCCGCCTGGCCGATGCCCAACGTCACGTCCCCGGTCTCGCTGGTCAGCTTGTCCAGGAAACGCAGCGTCGCCCCGGTCGAATCGGCGAAGTCCTGCGCCGTGGCCGGGCCGGCCAGCATCAATGCGACAGCCAACACCCGCATCATGGCGTGGCCGGCTCGGCGGGCGCGCTCTCCTCGCCATTCCCGCCGACGAATTTCAACAGGAGCGTGATCAGGCTGACCGCGCCCTGGGTATCCTCGATCTCCTCGCCGGGGGCCAGGGTCTCAAGCGCGCCGCCGGGCAGGATCTCGACGAAATTGCCGCCAAGCAGCCCCTCGGACGAGATCAGGATCGAGGAATCGGTCGGCAGTTGCACATCGTTGCGCAACTGGATCGACGCATCGGCGAAGAAGGTCTCGGGGTTCAGATTCAGGCTGGTGATCGTCCCGACCTTCACCCCGGCCAGCCGCACGTCCGAGCCGACGGTGATCCCCTCGACCGAGCGGAAGCTGGCGGTCAGCGGATAGCTTTCGGGCTGGCGCCCCATGCCGGCGCCTTGCGCGGCATAGATGGCGAAGCCGAGGGCAACGGCCAGAACCGCCGCCCCGGTGACGATCTCTGCCTTCTCGTAGGCCATCACTCGGGCTGCCAGGCCTCGTAGTCGCGGCGCGCGACGGGTTCCACGCGACGGATCGAGCCGGGCGGGGCATAGGCGGCATCGGTGCCGGTCAGGTTTTCCTGATGCGGCTTCTGCCACGGCTTGCGGGCCAGCGGGGCCTTGGTCGGCGGCTCGTCCCAGGTGTAGTGCAGCCAGCCGTGCCAATCCGGCGACACGCGCGAGGCTTCCATCTCGCCGTTGTAGATCACCCAGCGCCGCTTGCCGTCACGGGTCTGGTAGAAGATGTTCCCGGCCTCGTCCTCGCCCACCTTCACCCCCTTGCGCGCGGTGAAGATCTGGGTGCCGAGGGTCTGGCTGTTCCACCAGGTCAGCAGGCGTTTCAGGAAATACATGGGCGGCCTCCGGGTCTCTGGCCCTGATATGGCGGAAAGCGGCGGGAAGGTCTAGGGCCAAGCCGGGGCCGGCACCGACCTTTGCCAAGGAAAAAGGCGGACCCGGAGGCCCGCCTTCCAGATCCCGGCCCTCAGGCCTTGACCGGCTCTTTCTTCTTCTCGGTATAGACCAGCATCGGCTTGGCCCCCAGGTTCACCGCCTCGTCCTTGACGACGACCTCCTCGACCCCGTCCATGCCGGGCAGTTCGAACATCGTGTCGAGGAGAATGTCCTCCATGATCGAGCGCAACCCGCGCGCGCCGGTCTTGCGCTTGATCGCGCGCTTGGCGATCGCGGTCAGGGCGTCCGACGTGAAGGTCAGCTTGACGCCCTCGATCTCGAACAGGCGCTGGTATTGCTTGACCAGCGCGTTCTTCGGTTCCGTCAGGATCGTCACCAGCGCGGCCTCATCCAGGTCGGTCAGGGTGGCGATCACCGGCAGGCGGCCGACGAATTCCGGGATCAGGCCGAATTTCAGCAGATCCTCGGGCTCCAGCTCCTTGAAAAGCTCGCCCACGCTACGCTCTTCCGGCCCCTTCACATCGGCGCCGAAGCCGATGCCCGAACCCTTGTTGCGCTGCGCGATGATCTTCTCCAGCCCCGCGAAGGCGCCGCCGCAGATGAACAGGATGTTGGTCGTGTCCACCTGGAGGAATTCCTGCTGCGGATGCTTGCGCCCGCCCTGCGGCGGAACCGAGGCGACCGTGCCCTCCATGATCTTCAGCAGCGCCTGCTGCACGCCCTCGCCGCTCACGTCGCGGGTGATCGAGGGGTTGTCGGACTTCCGCGTGATCTTGTCGACCTCGTCGATATAGACGATGCCGCGCTGCGCGCGTTCGACGTTGTATTCGCTGGCCTGCAACAGCTTGAGGATGATGTTCTCCACATCCTCGCCGACGTAACCGGCTTCGGTCAGCGTGGTGGCGTCCGCCATGGTGAAGGGCACGTCCAGGATGCGGGCCAGCGTCTGCGCCAGCAGCGTCTTGCCGCAGCCGGTCGGGCCGATCAGCAGGATGTTCGACTTCGACAGTTCGATGTCGTTCTTCGAGGAATGGTTCAGCCGCTTGTAGTGGTTGTGGACCGCAACCGAAAGCACGCGCTTGGCGTGGATCTGGCCGATCACGTAATCGTCCAGCACCTTGCAGATCTCGCGCGGGGTCGGCACCCCGTCGGTCGACTTCAGACCCGTGGTCTTCGTCTCCTCGCGGATGATGTCCATGCAAAGCTCGACGCATTCGTCGCAGATGAACACGGTCGGCCCCGCGATCAGCTTGCGCACCTCATGCTGGCTCTTGCCGCAGAACGAGCAGTAGAGCGTGTTCTTGCTGTCGCTGCCGGAGTTGTTCGCCATCCAAAGTCCTCTGGACACCCGTCCGTTGTCACGGGCCTTCGGGCAAAGTCTAGGACAAGCCCCCGGCCACCACAATGCGAAAATCCCCCCGCCGGACCGGCCGGCAAGGGGCTCTGATCACTTCGACGTATCGTCCGCCTTGCCGCGGCTTTCCAGGATCTGGTCGATCAGGCCCCAGGCCTTCGCATCCTCGGCCGACATGAAATTGTCCCGCTCCAGCGCGGCCTCGACCGCCTCGTAGCTGTTGCCGGTGTGCTTGACGTAGATCTCGTTCAGCCGGCGCTTGAGCTTTTCCGTCTCGCGGGCGTGGATCATGATGTCGGTGGCCTGGCCCTGATACCCGCCCGAGGGCTGGTGCACCATGACCCGGCTGTTCGGCAGGCTGAAGCGCATCCCCTTCCCGCCCGCCGTCAGCAGGAGCGAGCCCATCGAGGCCGCCTGCCCGATCACCAGGGTCGAGACCTTGGGGCGGATATACTGCATCGTGTCGTAGATCGACAGGCCCGAGGTCACCACGCCGCCGGGGCTGTTGATGTACATGCTGATTTCCTTGGTCGGGTTTTCCGATTCCAGGAACAGGAGCTGGGCGCAGATCAGGCTGGACATGCCGTCATGCACCGGGCCGCCCAGGAAGATGATCCGTTCCTTCAGCATCCGGCTGAAGATGTCATAGGCGCGTTCTCCCCGGCTGGTCTGCTCGACGACCATGGGGACGAGGGTGTTCATGTAGTGGTCAACGGGATCGCGCATCGGGGCCTGCCTCTTCGTGTCTCGCGATGAATAGCGTCATTTGTATTGCCAGAGTCTTAGTGGGGTGGCACGGGGGCTGCAAGGGCGGCCCGCCCGAAATCCCGGGCCCGGGCGGCTTGCCCCGGGCCCGGTGGACCCGTCCCTTCGGGCCCCTAGCGGAACGTCCGGGCCGCCAGCAGCACCCGCGCCGCGGCGGTCACCAGGCACAGCGCGCCGAAGGTGCAGGCGGCCGGGACGAAAAGCGCGGGGAAGAGCACGATCAGGAGGAAGAACAGGATCGTCTCGGTCCCCTCCAGCAGGCCGGCGGTGAAATACAGCGACTTCTCGCCCCGGCTGACAGTCTCCATCCCCTGTCTTGCGGCCAGGATCGCGAAGCCAAGGAAGGTGGCGCCATTGACGTAGAACGTGGCCAGGAGGAAGGCCGCCGCCGCCCCGTTCGCCCCCGGATCGCGAAGGGCAAAGGCCAGCGGGATCGCGGCGTAGAAGGCAAAGTCGCAGGTGATGTCCAGATAACCGCCGAAATCCGACTTGCCCCGCGCCCGCGCCACCGCCCCGTCCAGCCCGTCCGCCAGCCGGCTGGCCATGAGCGGCAGCGCGACCCAGAGACCCGCCCCGCCAAGCGCCACCAGGGCAGCCGCGAACAGCCCCAGTCCCAGACCGATCAGCGTCACCTGGTCGGCCGAGGCGCCCCGCGCGGCGAGCCACCGCCCGCCGCGGTTCAGCGGGGCCTCGATCACCCCACGCATGAGCCCGTCCAGCATGCCGTTCTCCTGGTCCTGCGCGACCCTCCGCGGCCCCGGCTTTCCCCTTTTCAGCCGGCAGCGACAGGCAGACCTTCGCCACTTCCGGTTGCACCGAACCCGCGAAATTCGCGCAAACTTCACATTTTCGCCATCATCTGCCGAAATCTGGCCGCAGAGGCTTGCACAATGGGACCGTCGCGTTCAAGAGGAAGCCATGTCATCGCATTTCAGCCTTTCCGCACTCGCCCTGGCGACGGGTCTTGGCCTTGCCGCCCCCGCGATGGCCTGCACCCAGCCGGCCGACGCATCCGCCCTGCAGCAAGAGGTGCTGGCGCATCTGAACGCCGAACGCCGGGCCCATGGCCTTTCTGCCTTCAAGCTTTCCACCAAGCTTGACAAGGCCGCGCAGGGCCATGCCTGCGACAATGCCCGGCGCCATTCGATCAGCCATGATTCCTCGGATGGCGGCACGCTCAGGACCCGGCTCAAGCGCGTGGGCTACAGGTTCCGCGCCGCGGCCGAAAATACCGGGCGCGGCTTCGGCACCGGGGCGCGGGCGGTGGACTGGTGGATGAACTCGCCCCACCATCGCGACAACATCCTGCTTGGCAAGGTGAACGAGGTCGGGATCGGCATCGCCGTCTCGGATGCGCCCGACAACAAGCTGCATTGGGTCATCAACTTCGGTGCCTCGCGCTGACCCTAGCGCGCCAGCGTCAGGTCGGCCTTCAGCCCGCCCAGACGCGCGCTCTGCCCCAGCCGCAGCGTGCCGCCATGGCTCAGCGCAATGTCCGAGGCGATCGACAGCCCCAGCCCCACCCCGCCCCCCTTGTTCGGATCGCGTGAGGCGTCCAGCCGCGTGAAGGGCCGCAGCGCCTCGTCCCGTTTCTCGGGCGGGATTCCCGGCCCGTCATCCTCGACCGTGATCCAGAGGCTGCCCTCGCGGAACCACAGGCTGATCTCGACCCGGCTGCCATAGCGCCGCGCGTTCGAGACCAGGTTCTCCACCGCCCGCGTCACCGCCTGCGGCCGTATCTCGACCGGCGCGGGCTCGCCCCGGATCTCGGTCAGGACCGCGCCCGCGCGGTCCGCCACCGCGCGGACCAGCGCCACCGCATCGGTGGGTTCAGTCCCCTCCATCGCATCGCCCCGGACAAAGGCCAGGAACTCCTCCACCATCCGCTCCATCTGCGCCACATCCGCCTGCAGCGCCGCGACCTCCGGGTCCTCGGGCAGAAGCGCCAGCCCCAGCCGCAGCCGGGTCAGCGGCGTGCGCAGGTCGTGGCTGACGCCCGAAAGCATCAGGGTGCGCTGTTCGATCTGCCGCTCGATCCGCTCGCGCATGTCCAGGAAGGCGCGACCCGCCGCCCGCACCTCCAGCGCCCCGCGCGGCCGGTAGGGGGCCATGCGCCCCTTGCCGAAATCCTCGGCCGCCCTGGCCAGCCGGGTGATCGGCCGCAACTGGTTGCGCAGGAACAGGAAGGCCACGGCAGTCATCAGAAGCGAGGTGAAGATCATCAGCACCAGCAGCTGGTGCGGATTGGTCGCCGACATCCGCCGCCGCTCCATCTGCACCTGGACCGGCCCGACCGCGCTGTCCAGCCGCAGGTTCACCACCCGGCCCTCGCCCGTCACGTCCACCGCGACCAGGCCCGGCACCCCGTCGCGCAGGGTGTCGACCAGGGCACGGCCCGACAGGTCCAGCACTCCGATCCGGTCCTCGACCGGCGCATCCGCGCCCGCCGGCAGCGTCAGCGTGATCTGCAACGCCTCGGCCAGCGGCCGCGCCGCCGCGAGCGCCGCCTCGGGCGTGGCGGCGGCGTCGATCTCGCGCATCAGGAAGGCCAGTTCCAATGCCACGCCCGAGGTCAGCTGCTGCGTCACCCTCTCGTAATGACGCTGGATGAATTCGGTGGACACGACCAGCTGGATCGTGACGATGGGCACAATCAGGATCAGCGCCGCGCGCCAGTAGAGACCCCGGGGAAGGAACCGCTTGAGGAAAGCCATCACGCGGCAGCCTAGCCGCCCTGCCCCCGCTTGGAAAGACCGCCATGTCGTTCAGTGACCCCCCGATCCGGCGGATTCTCGCGCCCAACCCCTCGGCCCTGACCGGGACCGGAACCAATACCTATGTCATCGGCGCCACCGAACTTGTGGTGATCGACCCCGGCCCCGACCTCGACGACCATCTCGCCGCCCTCCTTGCCGCCGCCGCCGGCCGCCCCGTCACCCGGATCGTCGTGACCCATGCCCACCGCGACCATTCCGCGCTTGTCCCGCGGCTTGCCGCCGCCACCGGGGCCGAGGTCCTGGCCTTCGGCACCGCGACCGAGGGGCGCAGCCCGCGCATGGCGGACTGGGCCGACCACCTGCCCCCCGCGGCCGAGGGCCTCGACCTGGATTTCACCCCCGACCGCCGCCTGACCGAGGGCGAGCGCCTCTCCGGCCCCGACTGGGAGCTTTCGGTCCACCACACGCCCGGCCATCTCGGCAGCCACATCTGCCTGGCGCTGGGAGAGATGCTGTTCTCCGGCGACCATGTGATGGGCTGGTCCTCCAGCATCGTCGCCCCGCCCGATGGCGACATGACCGATTACATGGCCTCGCTGCACCGAATGGCCGAGCGGGACTGGCGCAGTCTCCTGCCCGGCCATGGCGAGGTCGTCGCCGAGCCGGCAGCCCGGCTCTCCGCCCTCATCGCCCATCGCCGGGACCGCGAGGCCGCAATCCTCGCCGCCCTCGCTGCGGCCCCGGCCAGCGCCGGCGAACTGACCGCGCGAATCTACCGGGACATCCCCCGGACGCTCTGGCCCGCCGCCCGGCAGAATGTGCTTGCCCATCTCATTGATCTTGCCGCCAGAAGCCTGGTTTCCGCCACTTCCACCACGGCGCCGGAGCCGATTTTCCAGAGGAACTAAGCGCCGGCATCTTTTCCCGCATTTGCCCCTTGCCGCCCCCCGGCACCCTTGCTATACGCGCCCCGTGTTCCGGCGTAGCTCAGCGGTAGAGCAGTTGACTGTTAATCAATTGGTCGTAGGTTCGATCCCTACCGCCGGAGCCAATTTCCTTCGGGAAACTTGAAGAAATCAAGCAAATCAGTGACGTATGGTCCGTTTCGGTGCACATCTGGGCACACACGGAGCACACATGAGGCTTGTCTTGCGCCACGTTGAAATAACCAAATCAGGTGGATGGCAGTACCGCAGCCGAGTCCCCAAAGACCTATCCGCTGTCATCCTGAAGCGTGAGTTCAAGGAAAAGCTGGGCGACACCGAGCGGCAAGCCTTGGCTGCCTACCCCGCTTTCCATGCTCTGGTGGAGAGGGAGATCACGGAAGCTCGGCGCTCTCTTGAACTTAGGGGCGCTGCCGACCGTGGTGAACTGTCCGACCGTCACGCCTTCAAGCTGGCAGTGGCTCGGGCAACCGAGATGGGTATGAACAACACCGACTGGGATGGCCGCGACCATCTCGCGCAGTCCATCATACATAGGTATCAACGCGAAGAGGAATCGGGTCATCCGATCATTCCGAACAAGGTTGACGCCTACACCGTCGCCATCCTGCAGGCGGGATCGAAGGCCAAACCCCCTCTCACCACCCTCCGCGATGCGATGGACTCTACCTAGCCGAGCGTGATCAGACCGAAGCGCAAGAGGTCAGGGACCGCTTCAAGCAGCACATCGAGAGAATCGTGGGACATGTCGAAGAGGCTTTGGGCAACAACCCAATCCTCGTCAAGATCACGCGCGAGGATGCCCGCACAGTCCGAGATTACATGCTTCGGCGATTGAAGGCTAATGGGAAACCGATCAGTCCAAACTCCGTCGCCCGCGACATCAATGCTCTGAATGCGGTGATCAACTATGCAGCAAGGGAAATGCCCCTTCCCGCCAGTTTCAAGAACCAGTTCAGCGCACTGCCAGTTCAGGGCGCTACCGGCAGACGCGATGATTCGGAAGGGCGCGACCCACTTCCCGAAACCGTCCTTCTGAAGGCCCGCGAGCGCATAACCTCAAGATGCAAGCCAGACCTCGCTCTCATCTGGAGATTGCTTGAAGGCACGGGGTGCCGACTGGCTGAAATCACCGGCCTGCGGGTGGAAGATGTTGATGTGGCGGGTGAGTATCCAAACGTCAAAGTTACGTGGCACGAGCAGTGCAGGGTGAAGACTGCCGCCTCCAGACGCTTCGTTCCCTTGGTCGGCGATGCCCTTGCTGCGGCTAAGGAGACACTGAAGACAACTAAGAAGGGGAACCTAGTCTTCCTGTCCTACTGCCGCCCTGGTGGCTCCGATGCAGCTTCTGCGGCTCTGATGGGTCACCTCCGCGACGCGACAACCAACCCTAAGCATGTAGTCCACTCACTGCGTCACAACATGAAGGATCGGTTGATGATCGCGGAGGTTTCTTTCCTTGATCAGAACCTAATCCTTGGCCATGAACTTGGCGGGGTCGGAGACCGGGTCTATGGCGGAACACCCGCGAAACTGCGTGTGACCACTCGGGCGATGCTGAAGGCTTTCGGTCTGCCTAATCCGCAGAGAGAGGAAGCAAAGGCAGAACCAACGGAGAGCGCTAAATAACCTCCGTAGGCTGCAGCTTCGCCTTCGCCCGCACCCCACCGCCCCAGAACGACAGAAGCCCCCGAGAGGGGCCTCTGAATACGTCTAGCAGCCATGCACTTGCGGCCTCACTGCGCTGCGATCTTTCCCTCAAGCACCCGATAGACTGACGTCCGTGCGATGCCGAGCTTGCGGGCTATGTCAGTCGCCCCCATGCCCTCCTCCCCATGCAACCGCCGAACCTCTGCGGGGTCAATGGTAGGCTTCCGGCCCTTGTAGACTCCCTCCGCTTTGGCCTTGGCTATTCCCTCCATCTGCCGCTCCCGGCGCAGGTTGGTCTCAAACTCTGCGAAGACCCCCAGCATCTGGAAGAACGCCTTCCCCGCCGCGTTGCTGGTGTCTACAGGCTGCTCCGTCGCCATGAGTGTTACCCCCTTGGCGTGAAGCTGGCGGGCCACGTGTGACAAATCCTCAAGAGAACGGGCCAGACGGTCAAGCCGCGTGACCACCAGCGTGTCGCCTTCCCGCATGAACTCCAGCAAGGTCTTCAGTTCGTCCCTGCCTGCAAGCTTCGTGCCGCTCCGCTATTCTTCCCTGACCACGTCGCAACCAGCAGCCAGCAGCTTCTCGCGCTGGAGGGTCAGGTCTTGATCATCAGTGCTGACGCGGGCGTACCCGTACTTCATGGCGGTGTCCTTTTTGGGTCTAGACCCTTACTCGCCATCGTACCACAAATGCTCAAGTCAACCCTAATGGTACGTCGAAAGCGTCTCGCGCCAACGATGCACTAAGGTATACCCTATCGCAACAGCCTGACCCAATCGCCCTACTCTCTCGCGGCTATCGACCTGCTGATCTCTGCCGCAATGCCGAAGGCAACACTGATGGCGATGGCCTCAGCCACTGTGCCGTGTGACGCGAAGAACCTCGCGCCGAAGACCTCAGCAACAGCAGCCGTTGTCCCGGTCCAAATTGACACCGTCATGATGCCATAGGCTGCGGCACTGGGAATGAAGAGCGGCCACGCGATGACAAAGCCTGCCTTGGCGAAGAACATGTCCGACCTCTCACTGTGCCTGTTGATGGCCCATGCTTCCAAGGACTGCCACAAGAAGAAAGCACGGACGGCAGGACCGGGCCACGTTAACCCTGCCTTCCTCAGCCCCCCGTCATGGGGGGAAAGCGCGATCTGTCACACTATCGGTGAGGCTCTCGCGGTTGCGACCCCTAAACATTCCGGTCAGGTCAACGCTGCTTGCCGTCCTTGTAGCCTAAAACCATCCCGGCCACACCCGTAAGGATAGCTCCCGGCCATCCGCCGATCTCGGCCAAGTGCAGACCATACAGGCCCGCCAACGCCGTGATCAGCATGAATCCCCCGGTCAGGTCGTGCTTGGTCATCCGCTGCATTCTAGGGTCAGGACTCGTTCTCGGATCATAGCCAGAACATGACGGTTGCGGCGAGTGCGACGGCGGAGAGGAAGACTTTTGGGCATCTATCGTAGCGGGTCGCGACCCTGCGCCAGTCCTTCAGACG
>NZ_JAYRUJ010000029.1:0-30283 GCF_041919135.1 Tabrizicola sp.
CGCTCGAGGGGACCGAGGACGCCTTCGCCACCGCCAGCGGCATGGCGGCGGTCTCGGGCGCGCTGACCTCCTGCCTCCGGGCGGGGGATCATGTCGTCGCGGCGCGGGCGCTGTTCGGCTCCTGCCTCTATATCCTCGAGGAGGTGCTGGGCCGCTTCGGCGTGCGGGTCACCTTCGTCGACGGCGCCGACCTTGACCAGTGGCGCCGCGCGGTCACGCCGGGGACCAAGGCGGTGTTCTTCGAATCGATGTCGAACCCGACGCTGGAACTGGTGGACATCCGCGCCGTCAGCGAGATCGCCCATGCCGCGGGCGCCATCGTGATCTGCGACAATGTCTTTGCCACCCCGATCTTCTCCCGCGCGGTCGAGCAGGGGGCGGACGTGGTCGTCTATTCCACCACCAAGCACGTCGACGGCCAGGGCCGGGCGCTTGGCGGCGTGGTCTGCGGCACGCGCGACTTCATCCGCAAGGTGCTGGAACCCTACATGAAGCACACCGGCGGCAGCATGAGCCCCTTCACCGCCTGGATGCATCTGAACGGCATGGCGACGCTGGACCTGCGCTGCCGGGCGATGGCCGATGCGGCGCTGACGCTGGCCGAGGCGCTGGAGGCGCATCCGAAGGTCGCGAAGGTGATCTATCCGGGCCTGCCCGGCCATCCGCAGCATGCGTTGGCCATGGCGCAGATGGGATCGGGCGGCACGCTCGTCACCTTCGAGGTCGCGGGCGGCAAGGATGTGGCCTTCCGCTTCATGGATGCGCTGGAGATCGTGAAGATCTCGAACAACCTTGGCGACGCCCGCACCATCGCCACCCATCCGGCGACGACGACGCACCAGCGCCTGCCGCAAGAGCAGAAGGACGCGCTGGGGATCACGCCGGGCCTGATCCGCCTGTCGCTGGGGCTGGAGGACGCGGGGGACCTGGTCGCCGACCTCGCCCGGGCGCTTTCGGTGGCGTGAATGTCGCAAAGGGCGCTTGTGTCCCGCGATGAAATGCCTATCTGATGGACATCTGCCCCGGACCAGGGTGATCCGGCGGCGGGGTTGATGCGTAAATCTATCCGGAAATTGACGGTGGGCCAGGTCCCGCCTGAACCGAAAGGACCACCCGATGAACATCCATACCCCCGAATTCGACCGCAAACCCTCGCGCGAGGAGGCCGAGGCCGCGCTGGCCCTGCTGCGGCAATGGGCGGGCAAGTCCTCGGATGACGAGATCGCGCGGCTGGATGCCTCGCTTGGCTACCTCTTGCCGGGGCAGGGCTATCCGGCGTTGTCGCGCGCCTATCCCGAAAGCTTCCGCCCCGACGACGACTATCGCGCCGCGATGCCCGACCTGCAGAACGGCCCGGCCAGCCTGATCCGGGGGGCCAAGGCGCGCATCCAGCATGTCGGAATCTCGAATTTCCGCCTGCCGATCCGCTTCGCCACCCGCGACGGCGGCGCGCTGGTGCTGGAGACCAGCGTGACCGGCACCGTAAGCCTGGAGGCCGAGAAGAAGGGCATCAACATGAGCCGCATCATGCGGTCCTTCTATGCCCATGCCGAAAAGGAATTCTCCTTCGGGGTGATCGAGGCGGCGCTGGACGACTACATGCGCGACCTCGGCTCGTTCGACGCGCGGATCCAGATGCGGGCCTCGTTCCCGATGCGGCTCGGCTCGCTGCGCTCGGGCCTTTCGGGCTGGCAGTATTACGACATCGCGCTGGAACTGGTCGAGGTGGCGGGGGTCCGCAAGCGCATCCTGCATCTGGACTATGTCTACAGCTCGACCTGCCCCTGCTCTCTGGAACTGTCGGAACATGCGCGGTCCATGCGCGGGCAACTCGCGACGCCGCATTCCCAACGCTCGGTCGCGCGGCTTTCGGTCGCGCTGAACGGCGAGATCTGGATCGAGGATCTGGTGGATCTGGCGCGCCAGGCCGTCGTCACCGAGACCCAGGTCATGGTCAAGCGCGAGGACGAGCAGGCCTTCGCCGAGCTGAACGCCGCCAACCCGATCTTCGTCGAGGATGCGGCGCGGCTGTTCTGCGAGGGGCTGCGGGCCGATCCGCGCATCGGCGATTTCCGGGTGATCGCCAGCCACCAGGAATCGCTCCACAGCCATGACGCGATCAGCCTCCTGACCGAAGGCGCGACCTTCGCGGCCGAAAGCCTTGACCCGCGCCTGTTCCAGGGGCTGATCCACGCCGGTTGACGGCGGGGGCGGGGCCGCGTAGCCATGCCGGACCATGGTTGACCTCCGCCCCGTCGCCTATGTCATCGGCCGCATCCTGATCGTGCTTGCGATCCTGATGCTGGCCCCCGCCATCATCGACTGGCGCGCGGGGCTGGAGAACGGCATCGCCTTCCTGCAATCGGCCGCGCTGACCGGGGTCGTGGGCGGCGCCCTGACGCTGGCCACCGGCAATGCCCTGGGCCGGGCCATGGACACGCGGCAGGCCTATCTTCTGACGGCGGCGATCTGGACGCTGGTCCCCTTCTTCGCGGCCTTGCCCTTCTGGATCGGTGCGCCGGGGTTGTCGCTGAACAACGCCTATTTCGAAGCGGTCTCGGGAATCACCACCACCGGCTCGACCGTGATCTTCGGGCTGGACGCGCTGCCCGCCGGGATGAACCTGTGGCGGGGGATGCTGAACTGGCTGGGCGGCCTCGGGATCGCCTTCATCGCGATGATCTTCCTGCCGCTGATGCGCGTCGGGGGAATGCAGTTCTTCCGGACCGAGGGCTTCGACACCTTCGGCAAGGCCCTGCCGCGCGCCACCGACATCGCCCGGCAGCTTCTCTTTGTCTACACGCTGCTGACGATGGCCTGCATCGCGACCTATTCCGCAATCGGGATGGCGGCGCTGGACGCAGTGGTGGCGGGCTTTGCGACCATCGCCACCGGAGGTTTCACCCCGACCGACACCTCCTTCAACAAGTTCGGTCCCGCAGCCGAATATTTCGGCGCGCTGTTCATGATCCTCGGCAGCCTGCCCTATATCCGCTATGTCCAGTTGGTGAACGGCCAGGCCATGCCACTTTGGCAGGACAGCCAGGTCAGGGCCTATCTGCGCTGGCTGGCCTATGCCGTGCTCTCGGTCACCGCCTGGCGCGTCTGGACCACGGGCGACGCGCTGGAGCCGACCTTCCGCCAGGCGTTGTTCAACCTGACCTCGATCGTCTCCTCGACCGGGTTCTTCTCGGGCGGCTTCCCGACCTGGGGCGGCTTCATGCTGGTCGTGGCCTTCGTGGTCGGCGTTGTCGGGGCCTGTTCCGGTTCGTCCGCGGCGGGGCTTTCAGTGTTCCGGGTGCAGCTGGTGATCGCTGTCCTCCGGCGCGAGATCCGGCGGATCGGCAATCCCTCCAGCGTGGACCCGATCCGCTACGCCGGCCGCCCGGTCGGAGAGGACGTGCTGGACGCGCTGATCCTGTTCGTCTCGGGCTATATCCTGATCCTGGGGCTGATGAGCGTGGCGATGACGCTCCTGGGCGTCGATACCATCTCGGCGATCTTCGCTGTCTGGACCTCGATCGGCAATATCGGCTACGGCTTCGGCCCGCTGGTCGAGCGGACCGGCACCTTCATCGACTTCCCCCCGGCCGGAATCGCGATCATGTCGCTGTGCATGATCCTGGGCCGGTTGGGCCTGCTGGCGATCCTGGTGATGGTGCTGCCCAGCTTCTGGCGCCGCTAATCCCAGCAGGAGACCAGCGCCGTCATCCCCAGCCCCGCCGCCGTCAGGTCCGCGGGCGCAAGCGCCGCCTTGCGGTCGGCCTGCACCGGCGCGACACCGCTTGCGCCCAGCACGCGCGCGATCTCGGCGCCCGAGGCCGCGAAATGCACGCCTTCGGGCAGGGTGCGGCCCTCGGCCCCGGCCTTCGGCAGCAGCATCCCGATCACCGCGCCGGTTGCGTCCAGCACCGGCCCGCCGGCATCGCCCGGCAGCGCGGGCAGCGCCAGCCGCTTCAGTCCCGGCTCTCCGTCCAGGCCCGTCACCTCCTCCAGCGTGCCGAAGGTCATCACCGGGGCGGGCAGGCGATCCTCATAGGGATAGCCTGCGACCATGATCTCGGTCCCGGGGCGTTCGGGCGCAAGCTGGAACTCGGCCACCACGCGGGGCGAAAGGGGGGCAAGCGGCTTCAGCAGCGCAAGGCCGCTGGCCGCGTCGGACAGCGCCACGCTCGCCTCGGTCTTGCCGTCGATCGTCACCCGGGCGCAGCTTTCGACCGCCTCGATGGTGGTCAGCACGCTGCCCGCCGCATCGACGAACAGGCCCGAGCGGCTGAGCCGGGGCTTGCGCACTTCCAGTCCCGACAGAAGCCCGGCCTTGGTCTCGGCCGACATGGCGACCATGCCGGGGTCCAGCGCCTTGTCGTTGCGGGGGGTGAAGCTGGTCTCGATCTGGCGCAGGATCCGGGCATCGCGCGCCTCGTTGCCGGGCGCGGAGATGAACATCCAGCCCTTGATCATCCCGCCGGTGAATTCGGCCCGGATGGTGGTGTCCACGCTGGCCGAGGTGCCCCGGATGCCGAACGCCCGCTCGCCCCGCTCGCGCGGGCCGTCCATCGGCACCGATTCCAGCGTCTGCAGGATGTCGTAAAGCCCGTAGAACGCCGCCTGGTCGCCGGGCTGCGAGATCAGGATCACGCGCGGGCCGCCTTCGGCACGGGCGCGGAAATGGACGAAGGGCGGCTCGTAATGGTCGAACTCGACCAGCCCCAGCGGCAGGGTCACGGCAATGCCCGCCTCCTCCTCGACCACCTCGGCGAAACCGAAGGCGGCGGTCTCGCCGCGCCAGGCCTCCAGCAGCGCGGCGCGGTCGCCTGAGGTCAGCACCCCCGTCGGCTCTTGCCCCTGCGCCTCTTGCCAGGCGGCCATCGAATTGCGCGTGCCCGGCCCGAAGGCGCCGTCGATGCCGCCCTGGTAGAAGCCGAACCATTGCAGCGCGACCTGCAATTCCTTGCGCTGGTCCCCGGTCAGCAGCGCCTCGCTGGCGCGGGCCTCCTGCGGGGTCTCGTCCGGCGCGGTGGCCGGCATTTCGGCTTCCGGCACGGCGGCGGCTTCCGGCGCGGCAGGGACCGGCGCGCTTCCTTCCGGGGGCCAGAAGGCCTCGCCCAGGTTGCGCGGATAGGCGATGAAACTGTCGGAGGGGATCAGCCCCTCCCGCGTCAGGCTCCTGCGCTTCGCCTCGGCCTCGGCGGCGGGGTAGGGACCCAGAAGGATGCCGAACCAGCCCGAGCGCAACCGGAAACCGGCCGTCTCGGGGAATAGCGCGGCATAGGCGCGGGCCCGTTCCTCGCCCTCGGCCTGGCTGGGCTGCGCCTCGATCTGGATCCAGACGGTCTCTTCCTGCGCAAGGCCGGCACGCGGGGCAAGGGCGGCAAGCATGGCGAGGAAAAGCGCAAGGGCGGCAAAGGGTCTGAACATCGGAGGTCCTGAAATCGGGTCGCGGATCGCGCCCGACATTAGTGGACCCCGCCGCAGCGGCAAGCCATATCCGGGCGCGCCCGGTCACATTCCCGCAGGTCGGGGAATTGACCCTTCACCGGCCAATGGATAGGGAAGGCGCGACCCGTCTGCCCCGTTTCGCGAAGGTGCGCCATGCCGCATGACACCACCACGCCCCGCAGCTTCCAGGAGATCATCCTGCGCCTGCAGACCTACTGGGCGTCCCAGGGCTGCGCCGTGCTGCAGCCCTATGACATGGAGGTCGGCGCCGGCACCTTCCACCCCGCCACCACGCTGCGCTCGCTGGGCTCCAGGCCCTGGGCGGCGGCCTATGTCCAGCCCTCGCGCCGCCCGACCGACGGCCGCTATGGCGAGAATCCGAACCGGCTGCAGCACTATTACCAGTACCAGGTGATCATCAAGCCATCGCCTGCGAACCTGCAGGACCTCTATCTCGGCAGCCTTGCCGCCATCGGCATCGACCTTTCCCTGCACGACATCCGCTTCGTCGAGGACGACTGGGAAAGCCCCACCCTCGGCGCCTGGGGCCTGGGATGGGAGGTCTGGTGCGACGGGATGGAAGTCAGCCAGTTCACCTATTTCCAGCAGGTCGGCGGGCATGACTGCAAGCCGGTCTCGGGCGAGCTGACCTATGGGCTGGAACGGCTGGCAATGTATGTCATGGGCGTGGATCACGTCATGGACATGCCGTTCAACGATCCCGCCAGCCCGATCCCGCTGACCTATGGCGACATCTTCCGCCAGACCGAGGAGGAATACTCCCGCCACAACTTCGACGGGGCGACGACCGAGATGCTGCTGCGGCATTTCGAGGATGCCGAGAAGGAATGCGAGCGCCTGCTGGCCTTCGAGCCGCAGGACCCGAAATCGGGCAAGCGCATCATCATGGCGCATCCCGCCTATGACCAGACGATCAAGGCCAGCCATATCTTCAACCTCCTCGACGCGCGGGGCGTGATCTCGGTCACCGAGCGCCAGGCCTATATCGGCCGGGTGCGGGCGCTGGCGAAACAATGCGCCGACGCCTTCCGCCTGACCGAGGCGGGGGCGGATCTGTGAATGTGGGGCGCATCAGCGTGGCCGTGATCCTGCTTGCCGCCGCCGTCGGGGGCGCCTTCCTGTGGTATACCGCCGAGCGGGCCTATTACGAACCCGTCGCCTTCACCCCCGGGGCCGAGATCAGGCTGGTGCCGCTGGCCGGCGACCAGCCCGAGGCGATCCTGGTCGCGGATGTGACCGGGACCGATGCCGCAAGCTCGCCGATCAAGTTCCGCGCCTGCTTCACCACGCCGCTGTCGCTGGCCATGCTGACCGAGACCTACCGCGACTATCCGGATGCCGAACCGCTGATCGCGCCTTCCGACTTCGACTGCTTCGACGCCAAGGCCATCGGCCGCGCGCTGGAGAGCGGCGAGGCGCTCGCCTTCCTGTCCGAGCCGAACATCCACCCCGGCGTCGACCGGGTCGTCGCCGTCTTTCCTGATGGCCGTGCCTATGCCTGGCACCAGCTGAACGCCCAATTCAAGGACTGATCATGCCCGACCTGCTGATCGAGCTCTTCTCGGAAGAAATCCCCGCCCGGATGCAGTCCCGCGCCCGCGAGGACCTGAAGAAACTGTTGACCGACGGCCTGGTCGAGGCCGGGCTGACCTATGCCTCGGCCGGGGCCTTCTCCACGCCCCGGCGGCTGGTCCTGTCGATCGAGGGGCTGACCGCCGAAAGCCGGGCGGTGCGCGAGGAGCGCAAGGGCCCGTCCACCTCTGCCCCCGCGCAGGCGGTCGAGGGGTTCCTGCGCTCCACCGGCCTGACGCTGGACCAGTTGGAGCGGCGGGCGGAGAAGAAGGGCGAGACCTTCTATGCCGTGGTCGAGAAGCCGGGGCGAGCGGCGGCGGTGATCGTGGCCGAGGTGCTGGAGGCGGTGATCCGCACCTTCCCCTGGCCGAAGTCGATGCGCTGGGGCAGCGGGTCCTTGCGCTGGGTGCGGCCCTTGCAGTCGATTGTATGTCTACTGTCCGATGAGGGCGGCGCGCATGTCGTGCCGCTGACGGTCGACGGCATCGTCGCGGGGAACGTGACCGAGGGCCACCGCTTCATGGGCAACGGGCGCTTCACCGTGACCGGCTTCGACGACTATGCGGTCAAGCTGAAGCGCGCGAAGGTGGTGCTGGACACGGCCGAGCGTGAGGCCGCGATCTGGCAGGGCGCGCAGAACCTGGCCTTCGCGGCGGGGATGGAAGTGGTTCCTGATCCGGGCCTCCTGACCGAGGTCGCGGGGCTGGTGGAGTGGCCGGTGCCGCTGATGGGCCGGATCGCCGAGGCTTTCCTGGGCCTGCCGCCCGAGGTGTTGCAGACCTCGATGAAGGAACACCAGAAGTTCTTCTCGGTCCGCAACCCCAGGACCGGCCGGATCGAGGGCTTCGTCACCGTCGCCAACATCGAGGCCCCGGACGGCGGCGAGGTGATCCTGAAGGGCAACCAGAAGGTGCTGGCCGCGCGGCTCTCGGACGCGAAGTTCTTCTGGGAGAACGACCTGCGGGTGGCCCGCGCGGGCATGGCCGAATGGGCGGAGGGGCTGAAGTCGGTGACCTTCCAGGCGAAACTTGGAAGCCAGGCCGAACGGGTGGAGCGCATCGCCGCGCTCGCCCGCGAGATCGCGCCGCTGGTCGGGGCCGATCCCGCCGATGCCGAACGCGCCGCGAAGATCGCCAAGCTCGACCTGCGCTCCTCGATGGTGGGCGAGTTCCCCGAGCTTCAGGGCGTGATGGGCCGCTATTATGCGCTGGAGGCCGGGGAGAAGCCGGTGGTCGCCGACGCCGCCCGCGACCATTGGCGGCCGAAGGGCGAAAGCGACTCCGTCCCGACCGAGCCCGTTTCGGTCGCCGTGGCGCTGGCCGACAAGATCGACACGCTGACCGGCTTCTGGGCGATCGACGAGAAGCCGACGGGGTCGAAGGACCCGTTTGCCTTGCGCCGCGCCGCGTTGGGGGTGATCCGGTTGGTGGTAAGCAATGGGGTGCGGTTTGGCATCTTGAAACACTGTGTGCGCCAGGTTGCTATCATTCTTGAGCACGCTGACGATCTGCGCGGAAGTGCGACATTTAAGGATGGCGGTTCGGTCTACTATAAGGCCGCGTCATACGATGGCAGTTCGGTTGCCGCCGACCTCCTCTCCTTCTTCCACGACCGCCTCAAGGTCTATCTCAAGGACCAGGGCATCCGGCACGACATCATCGACGCCTGCCTTGCCATGCCCGGCAATGACGACCTCACGCTCCTCGTCAAGCGGGCCGAGGCGCTGGCGGCGGTGATGAAGACCGAGGACGGGGCGAACCTGCTGCAGGGTTACAAGCGGGCGAACAACATCCTGTCCCAAGCGGAGCAGAAGGACGGTGTCGAATACTCCTTCGGCGCCGACCCGAAGTTCGCCGAGACCGACGAGGAACGCGCGCTGTTCACGGCTCTGGACAAGGCCGAGGCGACGATCACCCCGGCGATGCAGGCCGAGGATTTCCCCGGGGCCATGGCCGCGATGGCCGCCCTCCGCGCGCCCATCGACGCCTTCTTCACCGCCGTGCAGGTCAACAGCGACAACCCGGTGATCCGCCGCAACCGGCTGAACCTCCTGCACCGCATCCGCGCCGTCTGTTCCGGCGTCGCCGACCTGACCCGCATCGAGGGCTGATAGCGCCCGAAGATTCGTCACCGACAGCCCATGTCGCGCTTGCGTGACAGGGGTTTCGGCGTATTCTGCACGCGAACACAGGATGCTGCGGTGCAGAAACACGATCCCATACCGGACTTCGCGCAGATCACGCAATCGGCGCAGATCGCGACGGCAGGCCATGGCTGGCGGGCGAAATGCCTGCAGCGGCTGGTGCGGCTGGACCTGCCGGTGCCGAAATCCGTCGCGCTGTCCGCCACCACCGTCCGCGCCATCGCGGCGGGGCACGGGGTCGACGCGGCGGGCATCCTGGACCATTTCGGCGACGGCCCGCTGATCTCGGTCCGGCCCTCGCCGGCAAACCCCGACTGGGGCGGCCCGGCCACCATCCTGAACATCGGGCTCAATGCCAAGCGCCACGCCCGCCTTGCCGAGACGCATGGCGAGACGGCGGCGGACGCGCTGTATCTGCGCTTCGTGCAGGCCTATGCGATCCATGTCGCCCGGCTGGACCCCGACATCTTCGACGATCTGAAACCCGGCCCCGGCGCCCTGCGCGAGGCGCTGCGGCAGTATGAGGTCGAGACCGACGAACCCTTCCCCGAGGACCCCGCGCGCCAGCTTTCCGAAGTGCTGCGCTCGATGGCGCGGGCCTGGGAGGGCACCTCGGCCCGGCTTCTCCGCCAGGCCAAGGGCGCGCCCGAGGAGGCGGCGCTGGGGCTGGTCGTGCAGGAGATGGCGCAGGGCATCGGGCAGGGGATCAGCGGCAGCGGCGTGATCCAGTTCGTCGATCCGGTGACCGGGCAGCGGCAGATCACCGGGCGTTACCTCGGCCAAAGCCAGGGCCGCGACGCATTGAAGACGACCGAGGCGCTGTACCTGACCCGCGACCCGCGCGGCCCCTCGCTGGAGGATGTCGCGCCCGAGATCTTCCAGACGCTCGTGGAATACGGCGCGACCTGCCGCAGCCGCCTGCGCGAGGAGATGCAGATCGAATTCACCGTCGAGGATGGCCGCCTCGCGGTGCTGGACGCCGTGAAGGTGCCGCGCTCGGCCCGGGCCGGGCTGCGCATCGCCGTGGCGCTCGCCGAAGACGGGGTCATCCCGAAGGACGAGGCGGTCCTGCGGGTCGAACCCCGCGCGCTGTCCGAGCTTCTGCACCACCAGGTCGATCCGCGCGGCCCGCGCGACGTCATCGCCCGCGGCATCGCGGCCTCGCCCGGGGCGGCGACCGGGCGGCTGGTCTTCTCCTCCTCGGCCGCCCAGGCCAGCGCGGCACGGGGAGAGCCCTGCATCCTCGTCCGCCGCGAGACTGCGCCCGAGGATATTCGCGGCATGCATTCCGCCGTCGCGGTCCTGACCGAACGCGGCGGCATGACCAGCCACGCCGCCGTCATCGCGCGCGGGTTGGGCCTGCCCTGCGTCGTCGGAGCCTCGGACATGCGGCTGGACCCGCGCGACCGCAAGCTTGTTGCCGCCGACGGCCGGGTGTTCCGCGAGGGCGACGCGGTGACGCTGGACGGCTCCAAGGGCGAGGCGCTGGCCGGCGCGGCCGAGATGCTGCCCCCGGCGCTGGACGACAGTTTCCGCCGGCTGCTCTCCTGGGCCGACGAGGTGCGCGACATCGGCATCCGCGCCAATGCCGACACCCCCTCCGACGCCGAGACCGCCCGCCGGTTCGAGGCCGAGGGGATCGGCCTCTGCCGTACCGAGCATATGTTCTTCGACGAGGACCGCCTTGTCGTCATGCGCGAGATGATCTTCGCCGACAGCCCCGGCGACCGCGCGGCGGCGCTGGCCCGGCTCCTGCCGATGCAGCGGGCCGATTTCGTGCAGCTTTTCGAGATCATGCAGGGCCTGCCGGTCTGCATCCGCCTGTTCGACCCGCCGCTGCACGAATTCCTGCCCTCGGACCGCGAGGGGCTGCGCGACCTGGCCGAGGCGCTGGACCGGCCGCTGTCCGAGGTGACCCGCCGGGCCGAGGCGCTGACCGAGGTCAACCCGATGCTGGGGATGCGGGGGGTCCGGCTGGGCGTGGTCCTGCCGGAAATCTATGACATGCAGGCCCAGGCGATCTTCGAGGCGACGCTGGAAAGCGCCCGCCGCGGCGCGCCGGTGGTGCCCGAGATCATGATGCCGCTCGTTTCGGCCCGGCGCGAGGTGGAGTTGATCAAGACCCGGATCGACGCCGTTGCCGCCATGGTCCGCACCAGGGCGGGGGCCGATTTCGACTACAAGCTGGGCGTGATGGTCGAAACCCCGCGCGCCGCGCTGCGGGCCGGCGAGATCGCCCAGCACGCGGCCTTCCTGTCCTTCGGGACCAACGACCTGACGCAGATGACCTATGGCCTGTCGCGCGACGACGCCGGCCGCTTCATGAACACCTATGTCCGGCAGGGCGTCTTTCCCGAGGATCCGTTCCACATCCTGGACGTCGACGGGGTGGGCGAACTGCTGCACATTGGTGCCGAGCGGGGGAGAAAGACCCGTGGCGACCTGACATTGTCCATCTGTGGTGAACATGGCGGCAACCCGGAGTCGATCGACTTCTGTCGCCGAGCGGGATTCGATTATGTCAGCTGCTCTCCCTACCGTGTGCCGATGGCGCGATTGGCGGCGGCGCACCTGGCCTTGCAGGATCGGGCGAAAACCCTTTACAATGCGCAACTTGCGGGAAATTCTTAAGAAAATGGCAGGAATTTTCGGCGAGATTTCGCCGAGTTTCGCGCAAAAATCGTGCTAAAAATGCCACAGCGGTAGACCCCCGGACCGCTTTGCCCCTACGTCCCTGCCGGCTTGCAAAGGCGGGGGTCGCTTCCGCCGTTTTCTGTAACAACGACGGAAAAGCAGAATGAAACTCTGTGTCCTGGCGCGAAGGATCGCGCCGCTGCTGGTGGCAGGGCTCCTTGCCCTCCCGGCCCTTGCGGATGGCCGATCCGCGCCGATCGGAGCCGAACTCGTCCGGCTGCCCGCCCCCGATCTCGCTGCCGCCCAGTCCGCCCGCGCGCAGACCGAGGGGCTGACGATGGACTGGCTTCTGGCCCAACCCGCGCCCACTGGCGATGCGGATTGGCAATGCCTGACCGAAGCCCTCTACTTCGAATCCCGTGGCGAAAGCCTGCAAGGCCAGATCGCCGTGGCCGAGGTGATCCTGAACCGCGTCGACAGTGCGCTTTATCCGCGCAGCGTCTGCGGCGTGGTCAAGCAGCGGGGCGGCGGGGGCTGCCAGTTCTCCTATGTCTGCGACGGCAAGAAGCGGATGCGGGAAAAGGCGGCGGCCGATCTCTCCGGCCGCATCGCCCGCGCCATGCTGGACGGGGCGCCGCGTCTCTTGACCGACGGCGCCACCCATTTCCATACCCGCCAGGTCCGCCCCGGCTGGTCCAGGCGTTTCGCCCATACCGCCTCGATCGGGGCGCATCTGTTCTATCGCCAGCCCCTGCCGCGCAGCTAACTGAAAAGTCGCCGCGCAGCTAACTGGAAAGTCGCCGCGCAGCTAGCTGAAAGTCGCCGCGCAGCTGGCCGGACGCGCCGCGCGGCTGGTCGCAAAGCGGGCCGCGGGCGGCGTCTTCCCGCTTGGACCTGCCGCCCCGCATGTTATGAGGGGGCCGAACCGCAGAGGCTCCCATGACCACGAACGACATCTCGCTTGCCTTCGCCCATCCCGAGGACCGGGCCGAGGCTTCGGCCGGCGCCGCCCCGCGCGACCGGATTTCGCTGCGCGACCATGTGGTCGAGGCCGACATCGGTGCCTTCCAGAAGGAACGCGGCCACAAGCAGCGCCTGCGCTTCAACGTCGTGGTCGAGGTCCGCCCGGTGACCGAGCCCCTGGAGGATGACGTCGACCGCATCCTCTCCTACGACCGGATCACCGAGGCGATCGCGGCCGAACTCGCCGCCGAACGGCTGAACCTGCTGGAAACCCTGGCCGAACGGGTGGCCGAGCGCATCCTGGCCGAGCCCGCCGCCATGCGGGTCTTCATCCGGATCGAGAAGCTGGACGTCGGCCCCTATGCGCTGGGGGTGGAGATCGTCCGCTCGCGCGCCGAGGTTCCGGTCCAGCGCGCCGGCGCCGAGGGAAACGAGGCGGTGCATCCGCTGGTGGTCTTCCTGGACAATGCCACCATCGCCGCGCCCGACCTGTCGCGCCGTCTGGACGCTCTGCAATCGCGTGGCCTGCCGCTGATCCTGACCGTGGGCCTGCCCGACTTTCCCCGCGCCGTGACCGGCCACAAGCCGACCCAGCGCCGGATCGACCTGCTGGCCATCGAGCAGAATGCCTGGGCGCTGGCCGCCCGCGATCCGCGCTGCGTGGTGGTGGCGACCCGGACCGAGATCGACTGGGCGATCCGGCGCGGGCAATCGGTGGTCTGGGCCCCGTCCAAACTGGTGCTGGACGCGGTGGACGGGCCGCAGGGGACCTCGCCCGTCACGCTGGCGCTCTGGCTGGCCGAGATGATGTCGGCCACCGCGCTGGTGGTTCACGGCGAGGTTTCAGTCCCGGCAGGAAGCCGCGTGCCGGTTGAAAAGTCGCAAGACTCCCCCCTTGCCAAGTGAATCGGCTTCGGCCACTGGCGTTCCTATGGAATATTTCAGACCGATCGTCATGACCGATCCCGTCCGTCCGGCGGGGTCCTTCGCCCTTGCCGGGGGCTGGTGCTGGTTCGACCGGGTCGAGGTCCTGTCCCGCGCCGCGCCCGCGCGCCTGATCCCGGCCGGCAGCCTGCCCGAGGAGGCGCTGCACCGCCTGACCGCGCCGCGCGCCGATTTCGCCGGGTTGACGATGGACCGGCCTCGTCTCATGGGGATCGTGAACACGACGCCCGACAGTTTCTCGGACGGCGGCCGCTATCTGGCGCAGACCAATGCCGTCGAACACGCCCGCCTTGTCGCCCGCCATGCCGAGATGGTGGACATCGGCGGCGAAAGCACCCGGCCCGGCTCGCTCGAGGTGCCGGTGGCCGAGGAGATCGCCCGCACCGCCCCGGTGATCAGGACGCTGCGGGAGGGCGGCATGCAGGCGCCGATCTCGATCGACACGCGCAAGGCGCCGGTCGCCTCGGCCGCGCTGGCGGCGGGGGCAACGGTGGTCAATGATGTCTCCGGGCTGGATTTCGACCCGGCGATGGGTGGCCTCGTGGCGCAGACCGGCGCGGCGCTGGTGCTGATGCACGCCCAGGGCCTGCCCGAGACGATGCAGAACGATCCGCAATACGGCGATGTGCTGCTGGATGTCTACGACGCGCTGGCCGAGCGGCTGGCCCGCGCCGTGGCCCTGGGCATCGACCCCCGGCGCATCGCCATCGACCCCGGCATCGGCTTCGGCAAGACCATGGCGCACAACATCGCGCTCCTGCGGGCGCTGTCGCTGTTCCACGGTCTGGGCTGCCCGCTTCTGGTCGGCACCTCGCGCAAGCGGTTCATCGGCTCGATCGGCCGGGCCGAGGCGCCTGCGGACCGGATGCCGGGTTCGGTCGCGGTGGCGCTTGCGGGAGTCGCGCAAGGCGTGCAGATCACAAGGGTGCATGACATGGCCGAGACGCGACAGGCGCTGCTGCTCTGGCAGGCGCTGCACATGGATCAGGCGGAGGACCAGGGATGAGCCGCAAGTTGTTCGGGACCGACGGGGTCCGGGGAAGGGCGAACTCCTGGCCGATGACGGCCGAGCTTGCGCTGAAACTGGGCGCGGCGGCGGGGCGGTACTTCCGCCGCGACGATTCCTCGGCGCATCGGGTGGTGATCGGCAAGGATACGCGCCTCTCCGGCTACATGCTGGAGAATGCGCTGACCGCCGGGCTGACCTCGACCGGGATGAATGTGCTGCTGCTCGGCCCGGTGCCGACCCCGGCGGTGGGCTACCTCACCCGGTCGATGCGGGCGGATGTGGGGGTGATGATCTCGGCCAGCCACAACCCGCACCAGGACAACGGGATCAAGTTCTTCGGGCCGGACGGGTTCAAGCTCTCGGACGCCGCCGAAGCCGAGATCGAGGCGATGGTCGCGGGCGAGATCCTGCCGGCGCGGCCGGAAAACATTGGCCGCGCCAAGCGGATCGAGGACGGGCGCGGGCGGTATCAGGAATTCGTCAAGACCAGCTTTCCGCACGGGCTGCGGCTGGACGGGCTGAAGGTGGTGATCGACTGCGCCAACGGGGCCGCCTACCGCGCCGCGCCCGAGGTGCTGTGGGAACTGGGGGCCGAGGTGATCCCGGTGGGGGTCACTCCGAACGGGACCAACATCAACGACCGCTGCGGCTCCACCCACCCCGAGACCGCCGCCGAGGCGGTGGTCGCCCATGGCGCGCATGTCGGGATCAGCCTGGATGGCGACGCCGACCGGGTGATGATCCTGGACGAGTCCGGACGGGTCGCCGACGGGGACCAGATCATGGCGCTGCTCGCCGCCCGCTGGGCCGAGGAGGGGCGGCTTTCCGGCGGCGCGCTGGTCGCGACGGTGATGTCGAACCTCGGGCTGGAACGCTTCCTGCAGGGCCGCGGCCTGAGGCTGGAGCGGACGGCGGTGGGCGACCGCTACGTCGTCGAACGGATGCGCGAGGGCGGGTTCAACCTTGGAGGCGAGCAGTCGGGTCACATCGTGATGACCGACTATGCGACCACCGGCGACGGGCTGATCGCGGCGCTGCAGTTCCTGGCCGAGATGGTCCGCACCGGGACGCCGGCCTCGGAACTGACCCGGAGCTTCGAGACCGTGCCGCAGCTTCTGAAGAATGTCCGCTTCCCGGATGGCGTGCGCCCGCTGGAAGTGGCGGCGGTGCAGCGGGCGATAGAGGAGAGCGAGGCCCGGATCGCCGGACGCGGCCGCATCCTGATCCGCAAGTCCGGGACCGAGCCCCTGATCCGGGTGATGGCCGAATGCGAGGACGAGGGCCTGCTGGCCCAGGTGGTGGACGAGATCGTGGGCGCGGTGCAGGCGGCGGTCTGACCACCGTGGACAGTTTTCTCGCCCGAGTGAAATCAATGGCTTGCGGGCTGACGTTCACGAGATCTTAAGACTCTGACCGCCATCCCGGTCAGGCCTTCCGCCTTGGCGAGGCCTGGACCGGGACGCAAGGGCAGGGATTTCACGCCGAGGGGGAAGCGGTCGGGGAACTTCGGACGGGTGGGGCGGGTTGGTCCTGCGACGGGTGCCGCTCGGGCGCCCCTGGAATGGAGAATACCGATGTTGGAAGCAATGGCCTCTCCGCCTGTCCTGCTTGGACTTGCGGCCCTGGCGCTTTTGGCGCTGACCCTGCGCCCGCGCGGCCAGGCCCTCGCCATCCCGGTCCGCGAATAGGACAGGGCGCCCGCCGGGGCGCCCTTCCTGTTTCCCGCGCGATCAGTTGCGCGCGCGGTCGACCATCTTGCCCTTGGAGATCCAGGGCATCATCGCGCGCAGCTTCTCGCCGACCTGCTCGATCTGATGCTCGTCGTTGATGCGGCGGGTCGCCTTGAAGAACGGCTGGCCGACGGCGTTTTCCTGCATGAAGTCGCGGACGAACTTGCCGGTCTGGATGTCGCGCAGCACCGCCTTCATCCGGGCCTTGGTCTCGTCATAGGGCAGGATGCGCGGGCCGGAGACATATTCGCCATACTCGGCCGTGTTCGAGATCGAGTAGTTCATGTTGGCGATGCCGCCTTCGTAGATCAGGTCGACGATCAGCTTCACCTCGTGCAGGCATTCGAAATAGGCCATCTCGGGCTCGTAGCCGGCCTCGACCAGCGTCTCGAAACCCATGCGGATCAGTTCCACCAGGCCGCCGCAAAGCACGGCCTGTTCGCCGAAGAGGTCGGTTTCGCATTCCTGGCGGAAGTTGGTCTCGATGATGCCCGAACGGCCGCCGCCGATGGCGGAGCAGTAGCTGAGGCCGATTTCCATCGCCTTGCCGGTCGCGTCCTGATGCACGGCCACCAGGCAGGGCACGCCGCCGCCCTTGGTATATTCGCCGCGCACGGTATGGCCGGGGCCCTTCGGGGCCATCATGATGACGTCGACGCCCTTCTTCGGCTCGATCAGGCCGAAGTGGACGTTCAGGCCGTGGGCGAAGGCAATCGCCGCGCCTTCGCGCAGGTTGTCGTGGACGTATTTCTTGTAGGTCTCGGCCTGCAGTTCATCGGGCATGGTGAACATGATCAGGTCGGCCCAGGCGGCGGCCTCGGCTAGCCCCATGACCTTCAGGCCCTCTGCTTCGGCCTTCTTGGCGGAGGGCGAGCCTTCGCGCAGCGCCACGACCAGGTTCTTCGCGCCCGAATCGCGCAGGTTCAGCGCATGGGCATGGCCCTGGGAGCCATAGCCGAGAATGGCGACCTTCTTGTCCTTGATCAGGTTCACATCGCAGTCGCGGTCGTAGTAAACGCGCATCGGGCGTCTCCTTGCTGTTGATGGCGGCAAGATAGGGGTTTTGCGGCTGAGGACCGTGCAATCTTTGACGAATGGCACGGTTTCTGCGAATGATCATTCCAGAAATTGCCGGATCACGGATAATCCATGCAGATCGACGATACCGACCGCCGCATCCTGCGGCATTGGCTGGCCGAGCCGGGGCTGGAGCGTTCCGCGCTGGCCGAGCGGGCGGGGGTCACGCCGGCGACGCTCTGGCGCAGGCTGGACCGGCTGCGGGCGGGCGGGGTGATCCAGCGGGAGCGCGCCGTGATCGACTGGCGGGCGCTGGGATACGCGGTCGAGGTCTCGTTGCGTTTCGCGCTGGACAAGACCAACCCGCGCGCCTTCGACGAATTCATCGCGGCGGCAAGGGAGGTGCCGGAGGTGACCTCGATCGAGACCTTCCTTGGCCGGGTCGACATGCGCCTGACGGTGATCGCGCGGGACATGGGGCACTGGACCGGGATCTACCGCGACCGGATCCTGACCCTGCCGCATATCGCCGAGGTGGAGGCCCTGATGCTGGTCTCGACCATCAAGGAGACGGGGGGGCTGCCGCTGTGACCGTGAGCGTGATCGATCTGGATGACACCGACCGGGCGATCCTGCGGGCGCTGGCGGGGGATGGCACGCTTTCGGCCGGGGAGCTGGGGCGGCGGCTGGGGCTGTCGCAGCCGGCGGCCTGGCGGCGGGTGCGGCGGCTGGAGGAGGCGGGGGTGCTGAAGGGCCTTGCGGTCGAGGTGGACCGCGAGAAGCTGGGTTTCGGGGTGACGGTGTTCCTGGGGGTGAAGCTGGCCACCAAGGGTCGGGTTTCCCTGGAGGATTTCGAACGCGCGGTGCAGGCGATTCCGGAGGTGCAGGTGGTGCAGCATGTGCTGGGCCTCTTCGACTATCGCCTGCGGGTGGTGGCGCGCGACCTGAGCGACTTCGAGCGCGTGCTGCGGCGGCGGATCATGACGCTGCCGGGGGTGGGCAACGTCGAGGCCAATGTGCTTTTGACCGAGGAGCGCCGGCCGGGGCCGTTGGGCTAGCGGGCAGGGGGCAAGGGTGCCGACCTTGCGCCCGCGACATTTCCGGAAACGCCGCGCGGGTGGCGCTGTCGGTTTTGAGTATTTGTGAAAAGAGCAAATGCGCTAGGGTGGGGGCTGATTTGCAAGGAGTTACCCATGCCTGGACTGCACGCCCATATCGACCCCGAGGGTCTGGAGGAATTCTCGGTCGTCTTCACCGACCGCTCGCTCAATCACATGTCGGCCCGGTTCCAGCAGGTGATGCGCGATGTCTCGGGGCTGTTGAAGGAGGTCTACAAGGGCAGCGCGGTGGCGCTGGTGCCGGGGGGCGGATCCTATGCGATGGAGGCGGTCGCGCGGCAGTTCGGCAAGGGACGCGTCCTGATCCTGCGCAACGGCTGGTTCAGCTATCGCTGGACGCAGATCTTCGAGGCCGGGGGCTTTGCCTCGGAGACGAGCGTGGTGATGGCGCGGCAGACCGGGAATGACGCCCGCGCGCCCTATGCCCCGCCGCCGATCGAGGAGGTGGTGGCGAGGATCCGCGAGCATCGCCCGGATGCGGTCTTCGCCCCGCATGTCGAGACCAGTTCCGGGATCATCCTGCCCGACGATTACATCACCCGGATGGCGGCGGCGGCGCATGAGGTCGGCGCGCTGATGGTGCTGGACTGCATCGCCTCGGGCTGCGTCTGGGTCGACATGCAGGCGACGGGCGTGGACGTGCTGATCTCGGCGCCGCAGAAGGGCTGGTCTGCCTCGCCCTCGGCCGGGGTGGTGGTGCTGTCGCCGGCCGGCGAGGCGCGGCTGGCCGAGACCGTGTCGAACAGCTTTGCGCTGGACCTGAAGAAATGGCGCGCGATCATGGAAGCCTACGAGAAGGGCGGCCACGCCTATCACGCCACCATGCCGACCGATGCGATCCTGGGCTTCCGCGACGCGATGCTGGAGACGCAGGCGATGGGCTTCGAGGCGGCGAAGGCCGCGCAATGGGCGCTGGGACGCGCGGTGCGGGCGATGCTGGCGGAGAAGGGTGTGGTCTCGGTCGCGGCCGAGGGATTCGGCGCGCCTGGCGTGGTGGTGAGCTATACCGGCGACCCCGAGGTGCAGTCCGGCGCGAAGTTCCGGGCCGAGGGCCTGCAGATCGCGGCCGGGGTGCCCCTGCAGGTCGGCGAGGGGCCGGAGTTCAAGACCTTCCGCCTGGGCCTGTTCGGTCTGGACAAGCTGAAGGATGTGGACGGCACCGTTGCCCGTCTGAAGCGGGCGGTCGACGTGGTTCTGTGACGCGGCGCCGGCCGGGGGTCAGCCTCCGGCCGCTGCCTCGGCCTTGGGCCCGACGCCCAGGCCGGCGCGCATCAGGGCCTGGCGCACCGGCCGCGCGCCGTAGATCAGGTCGAGCGCCCTGGCCCGCAGGTCGCGCAGCGGCTGCGCCCCGGCCATCGAGGCGCGGTTCAACAGGTCGATCCCGGTGACGCGGGCCTGCACCTCCCGATGGCGGCGGCGGTGGTAGGCCTCGGTCACGGCGGGAAGGCCGGGATCCTGCCGATGTTTCCCGACAAGCTCCAGCAGGCAGGCGAGGTCGGCGAGGCTCATGTTCAGTCCCTGCGCGCCGATCGGGGGCACGACATGCGCGGCCTCGGCCATCAGGACCGTGCGCTGGCCCGACATGCGGTCGGCGATCCGGCTGATGATCGGCCAGACCGAACGGCGGCTGGCGAGCGTCAGCGGCCCGAGGATGCCCGAGGAGCGGGCGGTCATCTCGGCCTCGAACTCCGGGACCGGCAGCGCGGCGAGGCGCGCGACCTCGGCGCCGCTTTCCATCCAGACCACGGCCGAGGCGGGGCTGCCGTCGCGGTCGGGCAGCGGGACCAGGGTGAAGGGGCCGCCGGAGCGGTGCACCTCGGTCGTGACATTGCGATGCGGATGGGGATGAGTGACGGCGAAGGCCAGCGCCTTCTGGCCATAGCGGAAGCTGCGGGCACCGATTCCCAGCGCCTCGCGCAGTGGCGAGTCGCGGCCGTCGGCGCCGATCACCAGGCGGGCGGCGATCCGGGAGCCGTCGCTGAGGGTGACGATCGCCTCGGCCTCGCGGGTCAGGAGGCGGGCGAAGCCCACCCCGCTGCGCAGGCCGACCTGCGGCAGTTCGGCGATCCGCGCCAGCATCTCGCGCCGGAGGAGCCAGTTCGGCAGGTTCCAGCCGAAGGGCGCGTCGGAAATGTCGGCGGCGTCGAAATCGGTGACCAGACGCGCCTCGGGCGTCGGGCCGCCGGCGTCGATGATCCGCATGACCTGCAGCGGCGCGGCATGCGGGGCGAGGCGGGACCAGAGGCCCGCGCCCTCCAGCACGCTGCGCGAAGGTTGCAGGAAGGCGGTGGTGCGCAAATCGGCGCCCGCAGCCTCGGCGCTGGTCACCGGGGGGGCCGGGTCGACGCAGATCACCCGGAACCCGGCCGTGCCGAGGGCGCAGGCGGCGGCCAGGCCCGCCACGCCGCCGCCGGAAATCAGGATATCGGTCGTCTCGCGCATCTCGGGCCTCCGGCGGCAAGCATAGGCCGGGGCGGGGGCGAGGGCCAGTGGGTCAGGGCAGCGTGGTCCAGAAGAACAGGACGAAGATCACCGGCACCAGCGCCAGCGCGATCAGCACCAGCGCCGGAAAGCCCATCGCGAAGACGGCGACGGCGGCGGCAACCAGCGCGATCGCGATCAGGATGAGGGTGGTGGCGGCACCCTGGCTGGTTTCTTCGCTGGACATCGGGCTCTCCTGGATTGTGGGGGAAGCCCGCAGGATAGCGCATGTGGAAAGGTCAGGGAGTGTGACGCTTCGTCACCCCTTCAGCCGCCGCAGGAAGCCCGCGAGGTCGTCGGTATGGTGCTGGACATGCGGCGCAGGCTGGGCGGCGGGGGCGACATGGACGGTGCGCATGCCAAGCTCGTGCGGCACGGCGAGGTTGCGCAGGTCATCCTCGAACATGGCGGCGACGGCCGGGTCCAGCCCGTCGCGGGAAAAGACCTTCGCGAAGGCGCGGGCCTCGGGCTTGGGGTGGAAATCGGCGTGCTCGACGCCGTAGACCGCATCGAAAAGGCCGCCAAGGCCCCGCGCCAGAAGGACTTTTTCGGCATAGGGCGCGCAGCCGTTGGTATAGACGATCTTGCGGCCGGGAAGGTCGGCGATCGCACCGGCAAGCGCGGGATCGGGGGCGAGGACCGAGAAGTCGATGTCATGCACATCGGTCAGATAGGGGCCAGGATCGATGCCATGCTCGGTCATCAAACCGGCGAGGGTGGTGCCGTAGGTCTGCCAGTAATAGGCGCGCAGATGGTCGGCGCGGGCGCGGTCGACTTTCAGCGCCTGCATGACCCAGTCGGTCATCCGGACCTCGATCTGGTCGAAAAGGCGCATGTGCGGCGGGTAGAGCGTGTTGTCCAGGTCGAAGACCCAGGTGGCGACGCCGGAGAAGGGATGCATCATGCGCATGATCTAGTCCCGGGGCGCGGCCTTTGGAAGGGTTGATCGCGGTGCGGCGGGCAGGATAGGGTCCGGCGGACGGGAAAAGGGGCCGGAGCGGTGCAGAAAGACGCCTATACGCTGATCATGGAGGCGATCGAGGCCGGGGTCTACAAGCCGGGCGACCGGCTGGTCGAAAGCGAGCTGGCCGAGCGGCTGGGCGTCAGCCGCACCCCGGTGCGCGAGGCCCTGCAGCGGCTGGAGACCCAGGCGATGCTGACGCGCGACGGGCGCAGCCTGATCGTGGCGAGCCTCGACCACAACCAGCTGGCCGAGCTTTACGCGGTCCGGACCGAGCTTGAGGGTCTGGCGGCGCGGCTGGCCGCGCGTCATGCCACGCCCGAGGAGGTGCGGGTGCTGCGCAGCATGGTGACCGAGGACCGGGGGCTGCTGGGCGGCGATCCGCGCGCCTTGTCCCGCGCGAACAAGCGGTTCCACAAGCAGATCCACCTGGCCAGCCACAACCGATTCCTGGTGCAGCAGCTGGATCTGGTGCATCGGTCCATGGCGCTGATGGCCAACACCTCCTTCGCGGCCGAGGGGCGGGACGAGGTGGCGCTGGACGAGCACGACCAGATCGTCCGCGCCATCGAGGCGGGCGACGGCGAGGCGGCCTATCAGGCGTTGAAGTCGCATATCAGCAAGGCCTTCGAGACCCGGCTGCGGGTCGATTCGGGCGAGCTTCGGCTGCGCTGATCAGCGGCCGCCGGACTGGTCGAACAGGCCATGCGTGGTCTTGTCCCAGTAGAAGGGGCGGGTCGCGAGTTCGATCAGGGCCTTGTAGGCCGAGAGCGAGGCCAGCGGATAGTAAAGCTTGGTCGTGACGACCCAGAGAAGGCCGATCCGCTGGCCGCTGCGGCGCAGCCCGATCATGCCGATGGCCAGGTTGACCGCATCCGACAAGAGGAAGGTCGCGGTCATCGCCCAGACCGCCGCCGCGGGCAGGGCCGCGAACAGCGGATGCGCAAAGCCCAGCGGCACCAGCCAGAAGGTCCAGGCCAGGGGGGAGAGCAGCGATTGCACGATCGAGCCCAGGATCAGGATCTGGACGCCGAGGAAGCGCCAGGGGCCGAGCTGGCGCATCAGGAGGCCCGGCGCCCGCATGTGGACGGCCCAGGTCATCATATAGCCCTTCTGCCAGCGCGAGCGTTGCTTGATCCAGGGCAGGGCGCGGCAGTTCGCCTCTTCGCCGGTGACGGTCTCGACGATTTCGGTGCGGTAGCCGTGCCGCGCCAGGCGCAGGCCGAGATCCGCATCCTCGGTCACGTTATGCGCATCCCAGGCGCCCAGTTCCTCCAGCACGGCGCGGCGGAAGAAGAGTGTCGTGCCGCCGAGCGGGACCACCAGTCCAAGCCGGGCGATGCCGGGCAGGATCAGGCGGAACCAGCCGGCATATTCGATGGTGAAGCAGCGGCTCAGCCAGTTGGTCCGGGGGTTGTAATAGTCGAGCATCCCCTGCAGGCAGGCCACCTCTGGGCCGGAACGCTGGAACTGCGCCACCACGCGGGTCAGCTGGTCGGGGTCCGGCGCGTCCTCGGCATCATAGACGCCCACGATCGCGCCCCTTGCGTAGACCAGTGCATGGTTCAGCGCGCGGGGCTTGGTCTTCACGCTGCCGCGCGGAACGGTGATCACGCGCATCCATTCCGGCAGTTCGGAAGCGGCCAGCGCGTCGCGAGTCATGCGGTCGTCCTCCTCGACCACGAGGAGGACGTCGAGCAATTCCTCGGGGTAGTCGAGCCGGGCAAGGCGGGCGACGAGGCGGGGGGCGATGTCGCTTTCGCGGTAGAGCGCCACGATGATACTGATGATCGGATTGATGCCGCTGCCGGGCGGGGTCACGGGAGTCGGCCTGCGGGTCAGGGCGGCGAGCAGGGCCGCGAGTTTCAGGCCGACGAGCAGGACGAGGGTGACGGCGAAGAAGGCGAGGAGGCCCAGTCCGAAGCCCGTGGGCTGCGCAAGCGCCAGGGTGGCGAGCAGCGCCAGCGCGGCCATGCTGCGGGGAGAGCGGCGCAGATGCGGCCAGGCGCGGCAGCTTTCCGCTTCGGCGACCCGGCTTTCGGCGGCCAGGGCGAGCGCGGGGCCGGCGATGGCGTGGATCGCCTCCTCCACCGCGCGGGGAGAGGCCAGTGCGGCGCAGACCGGGCCCAGCCGCGCGGTCAGCCAGTCGCGCAGGCGCGGAAATTCCGCCGGGCGCGAGGTGGCGACGACCGTCACATCCCCCGCCCGCCGCCAGGGGACAAGGCCAAGCCGCAGGCAATCGGCCGGACCCAGCGCCGCAATCAGGCGGGCATCGGGCGGATCGGCCAGCGGATCGACGAGACCCATGCCGCGGTTCCGCGCCTCGGCCGCGAGGAGGTCGCCCTCCTCCACCAGGCCGCGGGCGCGCAGGACATCGGGCAGGCGCCCGGCCTCACGCCCCCGGTGGGCGAGGGCCATCACCAGATCCTCGGGCCCGACGACGCCCGCGTGCAGCAGCGAGGCGCCCATGGCCAGCCGCCGCTGCGGGGCGGGCCGGTCGGCATGCAAAGAGGGGCGCAGGGCAAGCGTCATGCCCCGCATCCTGCGCGCGCCGGGTTAACGGCCGGTTAATCCGCTTCAGCCGCGGCGGGCCTGCATCGCCCTGGCGAAATTCTCGAACAGGTAGAAGCTGTCCTGCGGTCCGGGCGAGGCCTCGGGGTGATACTGGACCGAGTAGACCGGCCTGCCATCCACCGCGAGGCCGCAGTTGGTGCCGTCGAAGAGCGAGACATGCGTCTCGCTGACGCCTTTCGGCAGGGTGTCGGCGTCCACGGTGAAGCCGTGGTTCATCGAGGTGATCTCGACCTTGCCGGTGGTCAGGTCCTTGACCGGGTGGTTCGCGCCGTGGTGGCCGTGGTTCATCTTGCGGGTCCTGGCGCCAAGGGCCAGCGCCAGCATCTGGTGGCCAAGGCAGATGCCGAACAAGGGCAGGTCCTTCGCCAGCACGCCCTGGATCATCGGCACGGCATATTCGCCGGTCGCGGCCGGATCGCCGGGGCCGTTCGAGAGGAACACGCCCTCGGGGTTGTGGGCCAGGACCTCCTCGGCGGTGGCATTGGCGGGAAGGACGGTGACCTCGCAGCCCACGGACACCAGGCAGCGCAGGATGTTGCGCTTGGCGCCGTAGTCCACGGCGACGACGCGGAAGCCGGGCCCCTCGCGCCGGGTATAGCCTTCGGGCCAGGCCCAACGCTTCTCGTCCCAGCGGTAGCTTTGCGCGCAGGTCACGTCCTTGGCCAGATCAAGCCCGACGAGACCCTTCCAGGCGCGGGCCTTGGCGACCAGCTTCTCGATGTCGAAGCGGCCCTCGGGGTCATGCGCCAGCGTGACATGCGGCGCGCCCTGCTGGCGGATCGCCCGGGTCAGCCTGCGGGTGTCGATGCCGCCGATGCCGATGCGGCCGATCTTCGTCAGCCACTGGGTCAACTCGCCGGTCGCGCGCCAGTTCGACGGCTCGGTCGGGTCCCATTTCACCACCATGCCGGCGGCGGCGGGGGTGGCGGTCTCGTCATCCTCGGGCGTGATGCCGGTGTTGCCGATATGGGGGAAGGTGAAGGTCACGACCTGGCCCGCATAGGAGGGGTCGGTCATGATCTCCTGATACCCCGTCATCGCGGTGTTGAAGACGAGTTCCGCCACCGTTTCGCCCGTGGCGCCGAAGCCCTGGCCGTAGAAGACCGTGCCATCGGCGAGAGCAAGGCAGGCGGTTGGCTTCTGCTGCGCAGGCATGGGCGACTCTCCTATGGGCAAATTGCGCGGAACCTAAGGGGCGGGGGGCGCAGGGTCAAGGGTGGATGCGAAAAGGATTTTAAAACGAAATCAATGGCTTGGCAAAATCCGCCATGGTTGCGGTCCGCAGCCGATCAGAGTATTGTCGCAAGCTTGGGGAAACAATCGGAAAGTCCGACCATGCTTTTGCGCGACCGTCTGCAGACGGCCCTCAAGGAGGCCATGAAGGCCAAGGAGGCCGACCGGCTGTCCACGCTGCGCCTGATCAACGCCGCCATCAAGGACCGCGAGATCGCCCTGCGCGGCGAGGGCGAGGCGGGCGAGGTCGGCGAGGCCGAGATCCTGCAGATCATGGGCAAGATGGTGAAACAGCGCCTGGAATCCGCCCGCGCCTACGAGGAAGGCGGGCGGCTGGAGCTGGCCGAGAAGGAACTGGCGGAAATCGGCGTGATCCAGGAGTTCCTGCCGCGCCAGCTGGACGCGGAGGAGGTCGCGGCAGCGGTGGATGCGGCGGTGGCCGAGACCGGGGCCGCCAGCATCCGCGACGTGGGCAAGGTGATGGCCGCGCTCAAGGCGCGCCATACCGGCCAGATGGATTTCGGCGCGGTGGGGGCGCTGGTCAAGGCGCGGCTTGGTTAGGCCGACAGAGGCCCGCCGGCTGGCGAAACGCTCACATTCGTGATAATGTACATATGGTCTCCGGCCTTCCTTTGGCCGGGGGCATTCCGGGGTTTCCAGTGTTGTGCCGGTATCGGCCGCCCGATGTGCGGGGGCCGGACTTGCCCGTTCTTCAGGACAGCCCGACCGTCTTGCCACCGCCGACCCAGACCCACGTCCGGCACCGCGGGAAACCTCTCCATTTCAGGGAGGTTGGCGATGACAATACGCGTGATGCTTGTGTCGCTGTGTGTGGTGGGAGGTCTGTCCGGCCCGGCCCTCGGGCAGGATGCGGAGGTGATCAAGAGTGCGGAATCGGCCGCTCCGGCCGCGCTGGCGTCGGGTGCCACGATCTATGGCTTCGACGAAAGCGGGATGATGATGACCGTCCGCGAAGGCACGAACGGCTGGTGGTGCATGGCGGACAATCCCGCATCGCCCGGGCCAGATCCGATGTGCGGCGATGCGAATGCGCTGGAATGGGCGCAGGCCTGGATGGGCAAGACCGACCCGCCGGCGGGCAAGGTCGGGTTCATGTACATGCTGTCCGGGGGCAGCGACAGCAGCAACACCGATCCCTTTGCCGCCGGCCCCGAGGAGGGCAACCATTGGGTCACGACCGGCCCGCATGTGATGGTGCTGAACGCGACCGGCATGATGGCGGGCTATCCCGATACGGCTGATCCGGACACCTCGATGCCCTATGTCATGTGGCCCGGCACGCCCTATGCGCATCTGATGATCCCGGTCCAGTGATCCCGTCCCAGAGCCGCGGCGCCGCGGCTCCGGGCGCTCGGGTCAGGTGGCGCGGCCCGCCAGCCAGGCGATCGCCAGCCAGATCGCGGCGCGGAACGGCAGGACCAGCGCGGTGCGCAACTCGACCGGGGTGCCGGACAGCGCGGTCACGATGAAGGCGGCGAACACCGCCAGGGTCGCCAGCCCGATGGCCAGGGCGATCCCGCGCGCGGCGGGGTGGCGGACGACCAGCGCCCAGGCCCCGGCCAGATAGGCGAAACCGGCGGCGAAGTTGAAGACGACCACGAAGCGGACGGCATGTCCGGCGGCCGCCTGCGCCTCGGGCGGGCCGAAAAGCACGAGGCCGCCGCTGACGATGGTCATCAGGCCGAAAAGGCCGGCGGCAATGGCGACGGGGCGGGTCCAGCGGGCGGAAGGGCTCATGTCCGGCTCCTGTCCAGGGATGCGGGCAGGATGCGCCCCGTCAGGCCGCCTGCGCCTTGATCCCGGTCAAGTCAGCGCAGGGCGTTCAGGCGGGCCTGCAGCTCCTCTCCCAGCATGAGGCGCTCCTCCTCCGACAGGAAGGCGCCCAGCTCGACCTCGCGGCCCTCGCCCTTCAGCGTCAGGTAGTGCGGCACCGGGCCGCCGGTCGGGTGCAGCGTCACGCGCAGCCAGTAGGGGTTGGCCTCCCAGTCCTGCCGCTTCCCCTTCGGGCCGTGGCGCACCAGCTGGATGCGGTCGCGCGACAGGTGCAGGTCCTCGACGATGTCGCGGTCGCGGCCGTTCTTGCGCAGCGCGAACCAGATCGACCAGACCGCGCCGATCAGGAAGGGCAGAAGCACCCAGAGTACCGGATTGCCGAGGATGCCGAGCAGCGGCGCCGCGATCAGCGCGGCGGTCATGCCGATGAACCAGACGAAGCCGCGCTGGTCCAGCGAGCGGTGCGGCCAGAGCTGCAGGCGGTCCTCGCCGCCTTCGGGGGGGAGCCATTCATAGGGCATGGAATCATTCTAGCCGCGGCTCGGGCCGGGAAAAGGGGGATCGCCGCGCCCGGCGAGAGGGAATCGCGCGAAAGAAAAAAGGCCCCGGGGTTTCCCGGGGCCTTCTGTCGCTTTCGGCTGCCTCAGTGGGCGTGGCTGCGGTCCCAGTCCTCGCGCTTGGGAAGCTGCTCGAACGTGTGTTCGGGCGGCGGGCAGGGCAGGGTCCATTCCAGCGTGTCGGCGTATTCGTTCCAGTAGTTGTTCTCGGTGATCCGGCGGCCCCAGAGCAGGCTGTAGACCATGATGCCGATGAAGAACAGGAAGCCGGCGAAGGAGATGAAGGCACCGACCGAGGAGAACCAGTTCCAGTAGGCGAAGGCCTCGGGATAGTCGATGTAGCGGCGCGGCATGCCCTGGCGGCCCAGGAAGTGCTGCGGGAAGAAGGTGATGTTCGCGCCGATGAACATGATCCAGAAGTGCAGCTTGCCCGCCCATTCCGGATATTGCCGGCCCGACATCTTGCCGAACCAGAAGTAGATCCCGGCGAAGATCCCGAACAGCGCGCCGAGCGACATCACATAGTGGAAATGCGCGACGACATAATAGGTGTCGTGGTAGGCGCGGTCCACCGGGGCCTGGCTGACGACGATCCCGGTCACGCCACCGACGGTGAACAGGAACAGGAAGCCGAAGGCCCAGAGCATCGGGGTCTTGAACTCGACCGAGCCGCCCCACATCGTCGCGATCCAGGAGAAGATCTTGATGCCGGTCGGCACCGCGATCACCATGGTCGCCAGCATGAAGTAGGACTGCTGGGTCAGCGACATGCCGACGGTGAACATGTGGTGCGCCCAGACCAGGAAGCCCAGCACGCCGATCGCCACCATCGCATAGACCATCGGCAGATAGCCGAAGATCGGCTTCTTGGCGAAGGTCGAGATGACGTGGCTGACGATCCCGAAGGCCGGGATGATGATGATGTAGACCTCGGGGTGGCCGAAGAACCACAGGATGTGCTGATAAAGGATCGGGTCACCGCCACCCGAGGGGGTGAAGAAGGTGGTGCCGAAGTTGCGGTCGGTCAAGAGCATGGTGATCGCGCCGGCCAGGACGGGCAGGGCGAGAAGGATCATCCAGGCGGTGACGAAGATCGACCAGGCGAAGAGCGGCACCTTGTGCAGCGTCATGCCGGGGGCGCGCATGTTCAGGAAGGTCGTGATCATGTTGATCGCGCCCAGGATCGACGAGGCGCCCGACAGGTGGACGGCGAAGATCGCCAGGTCCATCGCATAGCCGCCCTCGGCCGTGGTGGTCAGCGGCGGATACAGGACCCAGCCCACGCCCGCGCCGGTGCCCAGATCGCCACCGCCGCCCGGCGCCAGCATCGAGGCCACGCCCAGCGAGGTGCCGGCGATGTAAAGCCAGAACGACAGGTTGTTCATCCGCGGGAAGGCCATGTCCGGCGCCCCGATCTGCAGCGGCATCAGGTAGTTGCCGAAGCCGCCGAACAGCGCCGGGATGACCACGAAGAACATCATCAGGATGCCGTGGTAGGTGACGGTCACGTTCCAGATATGCCCGTTCGGCGTGCAGGTCGCGGTCGCATCGGCGATAAGGCGCAGGCCCTCCTGGCACATGTACTGGACGCCCGGATGCATCAGCTCCAGCCGCATGTAGACGGTGAAGATGACCGAGATCAGACCGACGATCCCGCCTGCGAACAGGTAGAGGATGCCGATGTCCTTGTGGTTGGTCGACATGAACCAGCGGGTGAAGAACCCGCGTCTGTCATGCTCGTGGCCGTGAATGGCTGCGTCCGCCATGGGCTGCTCCCGCTTTGGTCGTAATTTATGCCTAAGGGCAGCCCGCATGACGGACTGCCCGGCTCTCTTGTCCCGTTGTCTTAGCCCCGCAACTGCCGCGTCGCAATGCATGACTTTGGCGCAAGGGCAGAAAATGCCCCGCAAGATGACAGAAGCGCGCGCCTCGGGGCCGGGGCGCGCCCTTCGCGCGAAGGGGGTGTCGGGCTAGGCTGCGGACTCATAAGCGCGGGTCCATAGTCTTGAGCAGACGAGAAGGACGGCGGCCAGGTAGTTGGTCGCGGTTTTTTCGTATCTGGTTGCGATCTTTCGGAACTGCTTGAGCTTGC
>NZ_JAYRUJ010000030.1:0-29977 GCF_041919135.1 Tabrizicola sp.
CACCCCTTCACGCTGAAGTTTCTTCTTCAGAGCACGGAGAGCCTGTTCGACGTTGTTGTCGCGGACGCTGACCTGCATGTGGTTGTCACCACCTTCCTAAGCTAGAGTTGCACTGACTTGTGCAGGCGGCCGCCCTATAGCAAGCATGACGCCACTTGTCCACCACGGAAGGATCAGGCCATGACCCAGGAACAGAAGGACCGCCTGCTCGACGCCGCGCTGGTGCATGTGCCCTTCGACGGCTGGTCCGACCGCACCCTGCGCGCCGCGGCTGAGGAGACAGGGGTCGCGCCGGGCCTCGCGCGGGCGCTGTTCCCGCGCGGCGGTGTCGATCTGGCGCTGGCCTACCACGCAAGGGGCGATGCGGCCATGGTCGCGCATCTGGCCGCGACCGATCTTTCCGCCCTGCGCTTCCGCGACCGGATCGCCCATGCCGTCCGCACCCGGCTCGAGCTTGCCGACCGCGAACTGGTGCGGCGCGGCTCCACCCTCTTTTCCCTGCCCCAGCACGCCGCCGACGGCGCGCGGGCGATCTGGTCCACCGCCGACCGGATCTGGACCGCGCTGGGGGATGGCTCGCAGGACCTGAACTGGTACACCAAGCGCGCCACGCTCTCGGCCGTCTACGGCGCGACGGTGCTGTTCTGGCTGGGCGACGACAGTTCCGACCACCACGCAACTTGGGAGTTTCTCGACCGCCGGATCGAGGGCGTGATGCGCTTCGAGAAGCTCAAGGCGGATTTCCGTGAAAATCCTTTGGGAAAAAAGCTGTTCTCCGGTCCGTTCAAGGTTATGGAAAACATCCGGGCGCCCAAGCCGCCCACCACCCTGCCCGGCCTGCGCCGGGACTGACCCTCAAGCCGGAACCGAGCCATGGCCCTGACCCACAGCATGCTTGCCGTCGAAATCTCCCAGCCCGGCGGGCCGGAGGTGTTGCAGCCGGTCTCGGTCCCCGTGCCGGTGCCGGGGCATGGCCAGATCATCATCCGCGTGGCCTGGGCCGGGGTGAACCGCCCCGACGCGCTGCAACGCGCCGGCCTGTATGCCCCGCCGCCCTCGGCCTCGCCGCTTCCCGGCCTCGAATGCTCCGGCACCGTGGTCGAGGTCGGGCCGGGCGCCACCCGCTGGCAGATCGGCGACCAGGTCTGCGCGCTCCTGCCCGGCGGCGGCTATGCCGAATACGTCGCCACACACGAAGCGCACGCGCTTCCGGTCCCGCGCGGCCTTTGCCTGCGTGAGGCCGCCTGCCTGCCGGAAACCTGCTTCACCGTCTGGTCCAACATCGTGATGCGCGGCGGCCTGCAGGCGGGCGAACGCTTCCTCGTCCATGGCGGCACCTCGGGCATCGGCACCACCGCGATCCAGATCGCCCGCGCCCTTGGCGCCCGCGTCTTCGCCACCGCCGGATCGGAAGAGAAGGTCCAGGTCTGCCGCGATCTCGGGGCCGAGGTCGCGCTGAACTACCGCAGCGAGGATTTCGTCCAGACCCTGCGCGAGGCGGGCGGCGCGAACCTGATTCTCGACATGGTCGGCGGCCCCTATCTCGAACGGAACCTGAAGGCGCTGGCCGACGATGGCCGCCTGGTGCAGATCGCCTTCCTGCAGGGCCCCAAGGTGACGGTCAACTGGGCCGAGCTGATGACCCGCCGCCTCACCTTCACCGGCTCCACGCTGCGCCCGCAGTCCGACCTGGCCAAGGCCCGCATCGCGCGCGAGGTCGAGACCCATGTCTGGCCGATGATCGAACGCGGCGCCTTCCGCGTCGTCATGGACAGCGAATACCCCCTGACCGAGGCCCCCGCCGCCCATTGGCGAATCGAGGCCGAGGGCCATGTCGGAAAGATCGTGCTGAAGGTCGAAAACTGAATGTGTCGACCGTTTGACGCTGCGGCATGCAATTGGCGCAACTTTCCCGCGCGGTTGTCATAAAGGTTTGCTAAACCCTGATTCAGGCGGGATCGGAATTCAGACGGAAGCCTCGGCCGGGCGGCAGATCCCCAGCTGTCCCCGGCATCGTGCATTGCAGGAATTCCTTGCTTCGACTTCCACCGGAAGCTTGTTTTTATGCGATCCCGCCGCTTCTATCGCACCGGCTCCAGCACCGCATCCGGCAGGCGGCAGTCGCGGGCCACGTCCGGTCCGCAGGCGCGTGGCTCCAGCTTTGGCGTCAGGCAGATCCGCGCTTCCTGGATCAGCCCGGCCTTGCAGGTGATGGTGATGCTGTCGGGGGAAAGCGCCGGGTTCGCCTCCAGGAACGCCGCCTCGATCACGGCTGCGGGCAGGGTCAGCGGCCGGTCCACGCGGGTGAAAAGCTTGGGAACCGCAATGCTTTCAAAGGCTTGCCGCGCCACCCGGTAATAGTCCCCGGCCGCCAGGCCCGAGCAGCGGCCATGTTTCTTCCACTGGTGGAACGCCTGCCCCGCGCCCCCCATGACATCCGCCATCGCCGCCGTCTCCGCCCGGCCCGGATCGCGCGCGCCGGTCCGGCAATAGCTGGGCCAGCCGTCCTCGTACTGCGGCCAAAGCCCGTGCAGCACGAAGGTCAGCCCCCGCCCCCGGTCGCATTGCGGATCGTCCCGCGCATCGCCCTCCAGCGCGCACCAGGCGGCGGACCAGGACAGCGACAGGACGTAATAGTCGAACGCGCCGGCCCGTTCGCCCTCGGCCCGGACCGCCTGCGACAGGCAGAACAGCGCAAGCACGGCCACCAGCTTCCGCATTTCCGCTTTTCCTCCCGTCGTTCTGGCCTTATATGGACGGGTGAATTCCCCGAAATCGTGGAACTCGCGGGCCCGGCCCGCAGCCGTTTTCCCGGCCCGGGAGAGATTTGTAAAGGAGAGATCCGATGTCGATGTCAAAGCCGCTCATGGCGAAGGCGACCGCCGTCTGGCTGGTCGACAACACGACCCTCAGCTTCGCGCAGATCGCCGACTTCTGCGGCATGCACGAGCTTGAGGTCCAGGGCATCGCCGACGGCGACGTCGCCACCGGGGTCAAGGGCTTCGACCCGATCGCGAACAACCAGCTCGACCCGGTCGAGATCGAGCGCGCCCAGGCCAACCCGCTTTACCGGATGAAGCTGAAGTTCAACGCCGCCGCCGTGGGCGAGGAAAAGCGTCGCGGCCCGCGCTATACCCCGCTGTCGAAACGCCAGGACCGCCCGGCCGCGATCCTCTGGCTGGTCAAGTTTCACCCCGAGCTTTCGGATGGCGCCATCGGCAAGCTGGTCGGCACCACCAAACCCACGATCCAGTCGATCCGTGAGCGCACGCACTGGAACATCGGCTCGATCCAGCCCATCGACCCGGTCGCACTCGGTCTCTGCAAGCAGTCCGAACTTGATGCCGCCGTCCAGGTCGCCGCCCGCAAGAAGGCCGCCGAAGGCTCGGTGATGACCGATGACGAGCGCCGCAAGCTCGTGTCCACCGAGCAGTCCCTCGGCATGGCGCCCGAGCCGAAGCTGCCCACGGGGCTCGAGGTTTTCGGCGACGAGGAGAAGGACGAAAGCTCGCCCGCCGATTTCTCGGATGCCGACAGCTTCTTCAACCTCCCCGCCGGCAGCCACGACGACGAGGACGAGGACGACTCGCACCGCTGATCCGGCGTCTGCTCGTATGAAGAAACCCCGGTCCAAGGCGGCCGGGGTTTTTCTTTGGTCCCCGCTCGTCGATGACTTCGTCACTCCTCGCTGCCGGCCGACGAGGAGACGAAGTCGAACGAGGAGGGGTCAGCCGTGCTTCACCATCACATGCCGGACGACCGTATAATCCTCCAGCGCATAGGCCGACATGTCCTTGCCGTAACCGGACTGCTTCAGCCCGCCATGCGGCATCTCATTGGTCAGCATGAAATGGGTGTTGATCCAGGTGCAGCCATAACGCAGCCGCGCGGCCGTCGCCATCGCCCGGCCCACATCCTTCGTCCACACGGATGACGCCAGCCCATAGTCGCTGTCATTGGCCCAGGTCACCGCATCCTCCACCTCGCTGAACGGCGTGACCGACACCACCGGGCCAAAGACCTCGCGCCGCACGATCTCGTCGTCCTGCTTCGCGCCCGCCACCACGGTGGGGCGGTAGTAGAAGCCCTGCTCCATCGCCTCGCCGCCGGTGGTGATCTCGACATGGTTCAGTTCGCGGGCGCGGTTGACGAAGCTCGCCACCCGGTCGCGCTGGCGCTGGCTGATCAGCGGGCCAATCTCGTTCGCGGTGTCGTCCTCGGCCCCCAGCGTGATCGAGGCGGCGGCGGAGGTCAGGTCGGCGACCAGATTGTCGTAGACCTTCTTGCCGGCATAGACCCGGCACGCAGCGGTGCAGTCCTGGCCCGCGTTGTAGAAGCTGAAGGCCCGCAGCCCCTCGACCACCTCGGACACGTCGGCGTCGTCGAACACGATCACCGGGGCCTTGCCGCCCAGTTCCAGATGGGTGCGCTTCACGGTCTTGGCGGCGGCGTCCAGCATCTTCTTGCCGGTCGCCACGTCGCCGGTCAGGCTGATCATGTCCACCTGCGGATGGTTGATCAGGTAGCTGCCCACCGTCTGCCCGCGCCCGGCGATCACGTTGACCACGCCTTCCGGCAGCACATCCGCCAGCACATGGGCCAGCTTCAACGCCGTCAGCGGCGTCTGCTCGCTGGGCTTGAAGATTACCGTATTGCCGCCCGCGATGGCCGGCCCCAGCTTCCAGGCCATCATCATCAGCGGATAGTTCCAGGGCGCGATCGAGGCCACCACCCCCACCGGGTCGCGGCGGATCATGCTGGTATGGCCCGACAGGTATTCCCCGGCCACCGTCCCGGTCATGCAGCGGACCGCGCCCGCGAAGTAGCGGAAGCAATCGACGATGGCCGGGATCTCATCGTTGCAGGCGGCGTTGATCGGCTTGCCGCAGTTCAGCGCCTCCAGCGCCGCGAAGGCTTCGGCCTCGGCCTCGATCCGGTCGGCGATCTGCAACAGCGCGGCAGACCGTTCGGCGGGCGTCGTCCGCGACCAGCCGTCGAAGGCCTTGCGTGCCGCCGCCACCGCCCGATCCACCTGCGCGGTCGAGGCTTCCGGTACCTCCAGGATCAGCCCGCCGCTGCGCGGGTTCAGGATGGATTCCTTCGCCTCCTGCCCGGCCTCGAAATCCGAGCCGATCAGAAGCCGGGTGTCGATCTTCATGGTCTGTCTCCCTATTTGCCCATGCCGGCGGTCTCGGAGCCGCCGCGGGTCAGGTAGTAGGCTGCAAGGATGGGGAAGAAGGTGGCCGCGAAGACCAGGATCGCGACGACATTGGTCACCGGCCGCTGGCGCGGGCGGATCAGCTCGTCCAGCATCCAGATCGGCAGGGTCTTGGCATCCGCGCCCGATCCGGCGGTGAAGATGGTCACGATCACCTCGTCGAAGCTCAGCGCAAAGGCCAGCATCCCGCCTGCCAGCAGGGCCGAGCCCATGTTGGGCAGAAGGACATGCCGGAAGGTCTGGAAGGCATTGGCGCCCAGGTCCGCCGACGCCTCCATGATCCCGCCCGACAGGCGGCGCAGGCGGGCGACGGCGTTGTTGTAGACGATGACGATGCAGAAGGTCGCGTGGCCAAGCACGATGGTCCAGGTGCTGAACGGGATGTCCATGACGCCGAAGGCCGACCGCAGCGCCATGCCGGTGATCACCCCGGGCAGCGCGATGGGCAGAAGGATCAGCAGGCTGATCTGGTCCCGCCCGAAAAACGCCGTCCGCGTCATCGCCGCCGCGACCAGCGTGCCCAGAACCAGCGCGATCGAGGTGGCGATGGCGGCAACCCGCAAGGACAGCCAGAGCGGCGGCCAGATGTCGGGCCGGTCGTTCCAGGCCACGCCGAACCACTCGGTCGTCAGGCCCGGCGGCGGGAACTGAAAGCTGCGCTCCTCGGTGGTGAAGGCATAGAGGAAGATCAGGAGGATCGGCAGGTGCAGGAACAGCAGGCCCCCGATGGCCGCCGCGCGCAGCGAGAGCGGGGAGCGGTCAGAGAGCATCGAACGCCCCCATCCGCCGCGCCAGCGCCAGATAGACCAGCATGATCCCGATCGGCACCACCGCGAAGGCCGCCGCCAGCGGTATGTTCCCGGCGGTGCCCTGCAACTGGTAGACCGCCATGCCGATGAAATTGGCCGAATTGCCGATGATCTGCGGAATGATGTAATCCCCCAGCGTCAGCGAGAAGGTGAAGATCGACCCGGCGATCACCCCCGGCAGCGCCAGCGGCAGGATCACCGTGCGGAAGGTCTGCGCCCTTGTGGCCCCCAGGTCGGCCGAGGCCTCCAGCATCGAGTTCGGCACCCGCTCCAGCGCGGCCTGCATCGGCAGGATCATGTAGGGCAACCAGATGTAGCAGAAGACCGCGAAGGTCCCGAGCGGCGAGGTCGAGAGCGAGGATCCCTCCAGCCCCGGGATCAACAGGAGCCCGTCGATGATCCAAGAGGTATGCGTCTGCTCGGCGGCCCAGCCGATGATGCCCTCCTTGGCCAGGATCAGCTTCCAGGCATAGACCTTGACCAGATAGCTTGACCACAGGGGCAGCATGACCCCCAGGTAGAAGGCGGCCTTCCAGTGGCCCTTCGCGTAGCGGGCGGCGTAATAGGCGATGGGGAAAGCCAGCGCGGCACAGGCCAGTGTCACGCAGGCGGCCATGATCACGGTCCGGACCAGGATGTCGAAGTTCGACGGGCGCAGCAGCTCGCCATAGGTCTTGAGGGTGAACTCCTCCTTCACCACGCCAGAGAATTCGTCGATCGAGTAGAACGACTGGAGGAGGAGCGCCGCGAGCGAGCCGAGGTAGACCACCCCGAGCCAGAGGAGCGGGGGCGTCAGCAGGATTGCCAGCAGCACCCGGGGATGGCGCCAGAACGTGCCGGTCAGCCGGTCGGCAAACCCGCGCGCGGGCAGGATGGCGGGGGCGCTGGTCATGCCGCGCCCATCAGGTGCAGATCCTTCGGATCAAAGGCGAAGGCCGTCGTCGCGCCTTCGGCAGGGACCGGCTGGCCGGCGGGGACCAGCGCCGCCACCTCGGTACCATTCGCCTCGATCACCACGCGCGTGCCCGAACCGAGGTAGCGCAACGCCTTCACCCTGCCCCGGACCGGGCCGGAGTCCGCAAGCCGCGTCGCTTCCGGCCGCAGCGAGGCCCATTGCTCCGGCCCCCCCAGAGCGCGGGTCAGGTCGGGCGGCAGCACGTTCGACGATCCGACGAAATCCGCCACGAAGCGGGTGGCGGGCCGGTCGTAGATGTCCTGCGGAGAGCCGATCTGGGCGATCCGGCCCTCGTTGAATACCGCCAGGCTGTCGGCCATCGACAGCGCCTCGTGCTGGTCATGCGTCACGAAGACGAAGGTCAGCCCCAGCCGCTTTTGCAGCGCCTTCAGCTCGTCCTGCATCGCCTCGCGCAGCTTCAGGTCCAGCGCGCCTAGGGGCTCGTCCAGCAGCAGCACGCGCGGTTCGTTCACCAGCGCCCGCGCCAGGGCCACCCGCTGCCGCTGCCCGCCCGACAGTTGCGCCGGCTTGCGGTCGCCATAGGCGTCCAGCTTGACCAGCGCCAGCATCTCCTCGGCCCTGGCATGGCGGGCCGCCCGGCCCATGCCCTTGACCATCAGCCCATAGGCCACGTTGTCGCGCACGTTCATGTGCGGGAACAGCGCATAGTCCTGGAACACCGTGTTCACGTTGCGCAGATGCGGCGGGGTGGCAGAGACATCCTCGCCGAAGATGCGGATCGCCCCGCCCGTCGGCTTCTCGAAGCCCGAGATCAGCCGCAGGCAGGTGGTCTTGCCCGATCCCGATGGCCCGAGCATGGCGAAGAACGACCCCTCGGCGATGGTCAGATCGACGCCATCGACGGCTTTCACGGGGCCGAAATGGCGCGAGACATTCTGGAATTCGACGGCTGAGGTCATGGAGCATCCGTAGGGTGGGTGAAACCCACCGTTGCAAAGCGGTGGATTTCACCCACCCTACAATCGCCCCCGCCCGGTCAGGGGCGGGGGCAGAAGATGGCTTAGCGCCCGCCGATCACGCCGATATAGTCGCTGACCCAGCGGTAATAGGGCACGCAGGCGCCCTCGCCCTGCGAACAGTTCGACACCGGGGTGGTCCAGAACCGGATCTTGTCGAAATCGTCCATCCCGTTCGCGGTGCAGCTTTCCGCCGTCGACATGCCGCGGCCGTCGGTGCAGGCGGCCGGAACGCTCGGGTTCGCGCCGAACCAGACCGCAAGGTCGGCCTGCAGGTTCGAGGCCAGCGAATGTTCCATCCACAGATAGGCGCAGGTCGGGTTCTTCGCATCGACATGCATCATCGTGGTGTCGGCCCAGCCCGTCGCGCCCTCCTCCGGGATGGTCGAGGCGATGGGCTGCCCGTCCGCCTTGAGGAGGTTGACCTGGAACGGCCAGGAGCCCGAGGCGACCACGCCTTCGTTCTTGAAGTCGTCGATCTGGATGAAGGCGTCGTGCCAGTAGCGGCTGACCAGGTTGCGCTGGGCGCGCAACAGGTCGAGCGCGGCCTTGTACTGGTCCTCGTTCAGCTCGTAGGGCGAGGTGATCCCCAGTTCCGGCTTGTGCGCCATCAGGTATTGCGCGGCGTCGGCGATGTGGATCGGCCCGTCATAGGCCTGCACCCGGCCCTTGTTCGACTTGCCGTCGGGCAGGTCCATCTCCTCGAACACCACGTTCCAGCTGGTCGGCGGCTCCTTGAAGACCTCGGTGTTGTACATCAGCACGTTCGGCCCCCACATGTAGGGCACGCCGTAATGCACCCCGTCCACCGTGTGCCAGGCGGCGTTCTGCAGGCGCTCGTCCACCGTCTTCCAGGACGGGATCAGGTCGGTGTTGATCGGTTGCACCCGGTCGCCCGCCACCAGCCGCAGCGAGGCGTCGCCCGAGGCGGTCACCAGGTCGAACCCGCCCTCGTTCATCAGCGCCACCATCTCGTCCGAGGTGTTCGCGGTCTTGACATTGACCTTGCAGCCCGAGGCTTCCTCGAACTTCGTCACCCAGTCGAAGGCCTTGTCGGTCTCGCCCCGCTCGATATAGCCGGGCCAGGCGACGATGCTGACCTGGCCCTCGGGGGCGCCAAGCTCGGTCACCTGGGCCAGCGCGGGGGTGATCCCGGTCAGCGCGCAGAGCGCGGTGGTGGCCATCAGCTTCAAATTCTTCATCGACAAACTCCCTTTGGAATGGGCCGCAGGCAGCGCGGCACGCCGGTGTTCCGGTCATGTCAGGCAGGCTAGCCAGCGCGGCAGAAATCGCAAATGCAAAAACTGGATGCGCGCTATCTGTTTTTCCGATGGGTCTACGGCGCGGCCCCGCTCCGGGCGGGAAGCCCGACCTGGGCCGAGCGGACGAAATTATGCGCCGGCACCGAAAGCGGCGCGCCCTTGCGCCAGGCCAGCCCGACCTGGACCGAGGGCAGGTCGCCCGAGACGTCGCGGATCTCGATCCGGTCGCCTTCCAGCGACCAGGGCCGGTAGACCAGCCCCGGCAGAATCGCGAGGCCCGATCCGGTGGCCACCAGCGAACGCACCGCCTCGACGCTGCGGGTGCGGAAGGTGATCTGCGGCTTCACGGGCAGGGCCGCGGTCAGGCGGCGGGTCGATTCCTCGATCTCGTCCACCATCAGCTGGATCAGCGGCTGGCCCGCCAGCTCCTCCAGCGTGATGGTCTCCTGCTGCGCCAGCGGATGCCCCAGCGGCAGCCACAGCCGATAGGGCGAGACGAGCAGCGTCTCGAGGTTCAGCGCCAGCCGGTCCTTGACCGACGAGGTCAGCAGCACCGCCACATCCAGCTCGCCGCCGATCAGCAGGTGCTGGAGATAGTCGCCGTTGTCCTCGATGACGTTCAGCTCGACCTGCGGGAAGGCGCGGCGGTAGCGGGCCAGGATGTCCGAGAGGACATAGCCCGCGACCAGGCTGGTCACCCCCAGCGACAGCCGCCCGGTCGCGGCCTCGGCCTCCTCCTGGAAGGCGCTGCGGGCGGTGGCCACATCGGCCAGGATCTTGCGCGCATGGCGCAGGAAGGCCGAGCCCTTGTGCGTGATCATCAGCCCCCGCGCCTGCCGGTCGAAGAGCGTCACGCCCAGGTCGTCCTCCAGGCTGCGGAGCGCCTCGGTCACCGAGGACTGGCTGATCGACAGCGCCCGCGCCCCGCCCGAGACCGACCCGGCCTCGGCGACGGCGACGAAGAACTGAAGCTGGCGGAGCGTGAAGGCCATCGCGGTTTCCTGTGGTCGGCCGCCGGGGGTTCACACCCCGGACCCCCGTGGCGTATTTCTCCAGGAGGAAGACCAGGGCGCAGTCTGCGCATTCCCGGCACAAGGGCAAGGGTTGTTGCCGGGGCGACGGCGTGGTTCAGTCGGCGCGGCAGAAGATGGAGGCGCGCATGTGGTGGGCAGTGGCGGCGGTGGTCCTGGGCGGGGTGGCGATCGCGGTGCAGGCCCCGATCAACGCGGCGCTGGGGCGTGGATTGGGCGCGCCGGCCCCGGCGGCGGCGGTGTCCTTCGGGGTGGGCTTCCTGGTGCTGCTGGCGGTCTCGGTCCTGCAGGGTCAGGGGCCGGCCTATCTGCGGCTGGCGCAGGTGCCGGGCTGGACGCTTCTCGGCGGGATCCTCGGCGCCTGGTATGTCTTCGCCTCGATCTGGGGCGTGTCGTCCCTGGGCGTGGTCACCCTGGTCGCCGCCCTGATCCTGGGCCAGATGGGCGCGGCCCTGGTGATTGACGCGACCGGAGTCCTGGGCATGGCGGTGCGCGAGGTCACCCCCACGCGGATCGCCGCGGCAGGGCTGGTCCTCGCCGGGCTCCTTTTGTCGCGGCTTTAGCCCCAGCGCGCCGAATCGAGTGCGACCCAGCCCGGCGGCAGCGGCGGCGCGGGGCTTCCGTCCTGCCAGAACTCCAGCCGCAGGTGGTCGGGCAGCGTCGGCGCATCGGCCGCCGCCACCAGCGTCCACTGCATCCGGAACCCGTCCAGCAGCAATCCCTCGGCGTAGAAGGCGATCTCCTCGGCCTCCAGCGCCTCCGAGGGCGAAGCCTCCCAACCTTCGGCCCCGCCCCAGAACACCAGCCCCTCCAGCGCCTTCAGCTTGCGGGCATGGCGCGCCAGCGGCGCCAGGAAAGCCTCGATCGCGACGGGGTCCATCTTCCCTCCTAGCGCCGCATCATCGCGATGCGGATCAGCGCGCGTTCCATCAGCGCCATCCCCGGCGCCCTGCTGGCCGAGCGCAGCGTCAGGTCGGTCTCGACCAGCACCGCGACCGCCGCCTCCAGCGCCCGCATGCCCCATTGCCCGGCCTGACGCCCCATCGCGTCCTTCTGCTTGAAGTTCACCCGCGCCTTCTGGATCCCGACCCCCGGCCCCTGCGGATCGCAGACCGCGCCGTGCAGCACCCGGAAATGCCGAAGCGCCGCGATGCAGATCGTCACCGGCAGCACGCCCTGCCCCTCCAGCCGCCGGAACAGGGGGCCGATCGCCTCGCGCCGCGCCTCGGCCACCGCGCCGACCAGATCGTCGACCTCGGCCTCGATCGTCGCCGGGGCCATCGCCGCCACATCCGCCGGCGTCAGCGGCGAGGCATCGCCGTATTTGTACAGCGCGATCTTTTCCAGCGTCTGCCGGAAATCGCCCGGATCCAGCGCGCGCGCCAGCATGTTCAGGTCCGCCATCGCCTCGCGGCCGATGTCCACCAGACCCGCGGCCTTCAGCGCCGCCTCGATCTCCTCCCGCCCCGGAGGCTCGTCGTAAAGACCGATGCAGACGGCGGCGGGATGCTTCTCGAACAGGGTCTTCAGCGCCGACTTGCCCGTCAGGTTGCCCGCCGTGACCACGATCACCGCATCGCCCGGCTTCCATTCCTTCAAGGCAACGGCTACGGTCTCGGCCAGCCCGTCCGTCGCCTCCTCGACAAAGGCCACCCGGGGGCCCGGAAAGAACCCGACCTCCTTGATCGCATCCAGCAGCAGGCTGCCATCCTTGCGCAGGTCCGCCCCCGACATCCGCGACAGCCGCATCTCGGCCTCGCCCTGGGGGCCGACCAGGGCGGCAATCGCCTCCTGCCGCTTCAGCGCCACCCGCATCGCATCGGCGCCGAACACCAGCAGGCCGGGACGCGCGGGATCGGGCTTCGCACAATAGCGGGCGGCCTCGGCCCCCTTCAGGATCATGGCAGGCTGGCCGAGACGGCGATCAGGCGGGCGACGATCTGGTCGGCCAGGATCCGCATCAGCCGCAGCGCGGCGTCTTCCTCGGCCGCCAGCCCGGCGACGGTCGAGCCGGTGGCGGAATAGGCGGTGAAATTCTGCACCCGTCCGCCCGCGACCCGGGTGCCGGTCGCACGCTCGGTCAGGGTGTAATCGACCACGCCCTTCAGGTTGTAGCGGGTGATCTGGCTTTCCTCGGTCACGCCGACGCCCACCGCTTCGGTGGTGATCACATAGGCCAGGTCATAGCGGACCACCTCTGGCCGACCCAGCCGCTCCTCCAGCCGCTCGACCAGGTCGAATCCGGCCTTCGTGTCCGGGTCCTGCACCCAGATCGTGCCCAAAAGCCGGTCCGCCCCGCCGCCGGGCGCATAGGCCGGGGTAAAGCCGCAAGCCGCCAGCGCAAGCGGGGCGAGGATGAGGAAGCGACGCGAAAGCCGTGCGCCGGATGCCGCGCGGGGAAAGGGAGGCGCCATCTCCGAAGCGCCGCGCTGGATGACGGGCGCGACAGGCCCCCTCCCCCTTTCGTGGGGAAGGGATCGGGTGGGGGGGATGGTCCTAGACGACGACATTGATGATGCGGCCCGGCACGACGATGATCTTCTTCACCGGCTGCCCGGCAAGGAACTTCAGCACATCCTCGTTCGCCAGCGCAATCTTTTCAATCTCGGGAATCGCCATGTCCTTCGGCACGCCGATTTCCGCCCGGCGCTTGCCGTTGATCTGGATCGGCAGCACCACGGTGTCCTCGACCAGAAGCGCCGGGTCCGCCTTGGGCCAGGGCGCCTTGGCGCAAAGGCCTTCGCCGCCCTGATAGCTCCAGATCGACTCCGCGATATGCGGCGTCATCGGCGAGGTGAGCTGCGCCAGCGTGCGGATCGCCTCCTTCATCACCGGGGTCGAGGCATTGGCCTTGGCGATGGTGTTGGTAAAGGCATAAAGGCTGGCAATCGCCTTGTTGAAGGCAAAGCCCTCGATCCCCTTCGTCACCTCGTCGATGGCCCTGGCCGTCGCGCGGCGCAGGGCATCGTCGCCCGCGTCCCCGCCTTGTCCGACATGGTCCGCCGGCATCTCGCCGATGCGGCTGCACAGAGCCCAGACCCGCGCCAGATGCTTGTGCGCGGCCTCCGCCCCGGCGCTGGTCCATTCCACGTCGCGCTCCGGGGGCGAGTCCGACATCACGAACCACCGCGCCGTATCCGCCCCGAACGAGGCGATGATATGCATCGGATCGACCACGTTCTTCTTCGACTTCGACATCTTGGCCGAGGGGATGACCTCGACCCTGGTCCCGTCCTTCAGCGTCGCCCCGGACTCGCTGCGGATGACATCCTCGGGCAGGTGATAGACCGGCCGACCCTGGGCATCGGTGGTCTTGTAGATCTCGTGCGTCACCATGCCTTGGGTGAACAGCGCGCTGAACGGCTCCACCGCCTTGACGGGCAGGTGGCCGGTCTTGTGCATCGCCCGTGCGAAGAAGCGGGAATAGAGCAGATGCAGGATCGCATGCTCGATCCCGCCGATATACTGGTCGACGTTCATCCAGTATTCCGCCTCCGCCGCCACGGTCGGCGTCGTCGCGCGGGGGGCGGTGAAGCGGGCATAGTACCAGGACGAATCGACGAAAGTGTCCATCGTATCCGTCTCGCGCTTCGCGGGCTGGCCGCAGGCGGGGCAGGGCACGTCGCGCCAGGTGGGATGCCGGTCCAGCGGGTTGCCCGGCTTGTCGAAGCTCACGTCATAGGGCAGCTCGACCGGCAGGTTCTCCTTCTTCTCCGGCACCACGCCGCAGGAGGGGCAATGCACCACCGGAATCGGGCAGCCCCAGTAGCGTTGCCGCGAGATCCCCCAGTCGCGCAGGCGGAACTTGGTGACGCCCTTGCCATAGCCCTGCGCCTCGGCATGCGCGATCGCCGCCGCCACGCCCTCGTCCCCGGTCTGCACCTCGGCCCCGGCGAAGCCCCGGACGTAATGCACCTTCTCCGACTTCATCGGCACGAAAGCCTCGGCCAGGGTCTTGTCCGCCTCGCCCTCGGCCACGAAGACCGCCTTGATCGGCAGCCCGTATTTCGTCGCGAAATCGAAATCGCGCTGGTCATGCCCCGGGCAGCCGAAGATCGCGCCGGTGCCATAGTCCATCAGGATGAAGTTGGCGATCCAGACCGGCAATTCCCACGCCGGATCAAGCGGATGCTTCACCCGGATGCCCGTGTCGTAGCCGATCTTCTCCGCCGTCTCGATCTCCTCGGCGCTGGTCCCGCCGCGGCGGCACTTCGCCACGAACTCCGCCACCGCCGGATCGCCCTCCAGCGCCTTCGCCAGCGGATGGTCCGGGCTGATCGCCGCGAAGGACGCCCCCAGCAGCGTGTCCGGCCGCGTCGTATAGACCTCCAGCCGCTCGAACCCCGCCGGAGCCCCCACCGTCTCGAAGGCGAACTGCAACCCGCGCGACTTGCCGATCCAGTTCGCCTGCATCAGCCGCACCTTCTCCGGCCAGTCCTTCAGCCCGTCTAGCGCCTCCAGCAACTCCTCCGAGTAATCGCTGATCTTGAAGAACCACTGCACCAGCTCGCGCCGCTCGACCGCAGCCCCGGACCGCCAGCCCTTGCCGTCGATCACCTGCTCGTTGGCCAGCACCGTCATGTCCACCGGGTCCCAGTTGACCACGGCGGCCTTGCGGTAGACCAGCCCGGCCTCCATCATGTCCAGGAACATCGCCTGCTGCTGGCCGTAATATTCCGGGTCGCAGGTCGCCAGTTCGCGCGACCAGTCGATGCTCAGCCCCAGGGGCTTCATCTGCGCCTTCATGTCGGCGATGTTGCCGTAGGTCCAGTCCTTCGGATGGCCGCCCCGCTCCATCGCCGCGTTCTCGGCCGGCATCCCGAAGGCGTCCCAGCCCATCGGATGCAGCACCGAATAGCCCTGCGCCGCCTTGGTCCGCGCCACCACGTCGCCCATGGTATAGTTGCGCACATGCCCCATGTGGATCCGCCCCGACGGATAGGGGAACATCTCCAGCACGTAATACTTCGGCCGCGAGGGGTCGCGCAGGGCGGCGAAGGCCTGGGCCTTGTCCCATGCCTCCTGCCATCTGGGTTCGATCACCGAAGGGTCATAGCGCGACATCTGGGGGCCCCCTGCAACAGTCCGCGCGGAATTACACCGCCGGCCGCGGGAAGGTCCACCCCCCCAGACGCTTCGCCTGCGTCAAAGCTTGCTGTCGCGCACCCGCAGCTGCCGCGCCCGGGTCAGGATCGCGTCCTCGACCGCCCGCACCGTCTCCGGGGCCACCGCGCCGCCGCCCTGGCCCTGCAGCGCCACCTTCAGGCTGCGCGCATCCAGCGCCGGGTCCTGCACATAGATCGTCGCGCGATAGGCCCGCCCGCCGCCGGGGGGCCGCCCGTAGCCGGTCACGATCACGCCGGTGAACGGGTCCACCGATTCGATCGGCAGGAAGTTCAGCACTTCCAGGCTGGCCTGCCAGATGTATTTGTTGACCTCGACCGTCGTGTTCGGATCATCCGCGTTCGAGAACAGGTCCCACAGGCTGGAGCCCTTCTTCTTCTCGCCCGTCGCCGCCTCGATGTTGGCGCGCTGCTCGTCGGCCAGCGCCCTCTGCGCCGCCTTCGACTCGGAGGAGCCGCCCCGGTTGAACAGCCCGCCGCCACCGCAGGCGGACAAGGTGGCGACCAGCGCGGTTGCCAGTGCAATGCGTGCGACCTGCTGCAAGTTCATCCGTCCACCCTGCCGTTCCGTGACCTGCTGTCTAGCCCAGCGCCCCCCGCCTGCCAAGGGCTTTCGCCCGCGCGCCCGCGCCACCTGCTCCTGCTTCGCGCCCCGCCCGACCTGTGGCCCCGACCTGTGGCATAGCTGCACCACGTCCGGGGCGTTTTGCGGCAAGCGGGCCGTTGGCGTTGCAATCCGGGGTGGGGCGGGTGAAATACGGCTCATTCCCCTGCGGATTCCCCTGCGGCGGGCTTAACCTTAAGGAAAGAGGGAAAAACATGAAAAAGGTTCTCCTCGCGTCCAGCGTCCTGGCCCTGTCGGCAGGCTTCGCTTCCGCGGAAATCACCTTCTCCGGCTCGGCCGTCATGGGTGTGGGCGACAACGGCGACAGCCTCGACAACAGCGCCCGTTCGGTCATGGAAACCTACCTGACCGCCACCGCTTCGGGCGAAACTGACACCGGCCTCTCCTTCGGCTTGGAGTCGACCTTCGCGACCTACACCACCGATGACGAAGAGTTCACCGACGACGGCACCTCCGTCTTCATCTCGGGCGCTTGGGGCAAGCTCTCGATGGGTGATGTCACCGAAGCCGACGAAATGCCGGGTTCCTTCTCCGACATCGGCGGCCTGTCGGGCCTCGGCGTTGACGACGTTGCCGAAACCTACACCGGCGACGAGGCTGCCGGCGAGTTTGACCGTGAATCGCACGACGTGAACTACACCTATTCGGGTGGCGCTCTGACCGCCGCGATCTCGGCCCAGATCGGCGCGCAAGGTGACTTGGACGGCGAAGGTGACGGCTACGCTCTCGGCCTGAAATACTCGTTCGGCGACGCCTATGTCGGCATCGGCTACAACGACGATGGCGTTGACGCCTACACCGACGTTGCCGGCTCTGCGACCACGCTCTATGCTGGCGGCACCTTCGGCGCCTTCGGCGTCAAGGCGATGTACACCGACTTCAGCGCCGACACTGGCAGCATCCTTCCCGATGGCGAAGCCTTCGGCCTGCACGTCAGCTACACCGTCGAAGCTCTGACCCTTATGGCTCAGTACGCTCAATCTGACGCTGAGAACCCGGTTTCGTTCGAAAACTACGAAGCCTTCGGCGTGGGCGCTGCCTACGACCTCGGCGGTGGCGCCTCGGTGGTCGGCGGTGTTGCCCAGATCACCGACTGGGATCGCGACGACGAAACCGTCTGGGAAGCCGGCTTCAGCTTCTCGTTCTGATCCTTCGGGACCGGACGATACGGAAAGAGCGGGCCTTGCCCGCTCTTTTCTTTTTGCGCCATGCCGTTACCTTGCCGCCACCGGCAGAAGGGGATGGCGATGGCACTGGCAGAAATCACGGCACGGCTGCGCGCGGCCGAGGCGGCGGCGGGCCGCGCCCCCGGCTCGGTGACGCTGATCGCCGTCTCCAAGGTGCAACCGGCCGAGCGGGTGACCGCCGTCCTGGACCAGGGCCACCGCGTCTTTGGCGAGAATTATGTGCAAGAGGCCGCCGCGAAATGGCCCGCCTGGCGCGCGCAATATCCCGGTGTGCAGCTGCACATGATCGGCCCCTTGCAGACCAACAAGGCGAAGCAGGCGGTCGATCTGTTCGACGCGATCCACACCCTCGACCGCCCCTCGCTGGCGCAGAAACTCGCCAATCTGCAACAGTCGCGCGGGTCGTTGCCGCAGCTTTTCGTCCAGGTGAACACGGGGGAAGAACCGCAGAAGGCCGGCGTCCTCCCCGCCGACCTTGCCCCTTTCCTGCGCGACTGCCGGGGGATGGGGCTGGCGCCCAGCGGCCTCATGTGCATCCCGCCCGAGGATGCGGAGTCCACTCCCCATTTCGCCCTGCTCGCCCGGATGGCCGCCGACCACGGCCTTGCGAATCTCTCGATGGGCATGAGCCACGATTTCGAATCCGCCGTCGCCCAGGGCGCCACCCACATCCGCGTCGGCAGCGCGATCTTCGGCCAACGAACCTACCCGCAATAGCGCCGCCCGCGAAACCCCCGGCCCGAAGGCGCGCTATAGCGCACCCTACGACACCCCGTAGGTCGGGGCGTGCCCCGACTCCGCTCGGCACCCCAACTCAACCCCTTAACAAACCCCTAACGCCCGCGCCCAACCCCTTGATTTCCCTAACATTCGCGATCCTGTCCACTGTGGACAATGACTCGCGTCCCCGGCACCACCCGCCCGGCGATCCACCGCAGGTCCCGCCCCGAGAAAGCCACGCACCCCGCCGTCGCCGCCCCCGGCCGCCGCCAGCGATGCAGGAAGATCGCCGACCCAAGCCCCGGCACCCCCTCCGGCCAGTTCCAGTCGGTCAGCAGGACCAGATCATACATCGGATCCCCCCGCCGCAGCTTTTCATGCCCGAAAGGGTGCGGGGCCCGGACCAGCCGGTTGTAGTCCGGGTCGCGCGGATCGTCCGACCAGAGGTCCCCCGGCCCGATCGGCTCCGCCCAGCCCGAAGGCCGCGCGATCCGGTCCGCCCGGTAGAGCATCCCCACCAGCCGGTGCACCCCCGCCGGCGTCGCCCCGTCCCCCTCCCGCTTCGCCGGCCCCGGCACGATCCCGCCCCGCCCGACCGTGCAGGCGAACCGCCGCCCCAGGAACCGCACCCCGCCCGGCGTCACCACCAGGTCGGCGGGCGTCACAACAGATGCCCCGACTTCGCCGCCTTGGTCGCGAGATAGGCCCGGTTCTCCGCCGTCTCCCCCACCTTCAGCGGCACCCTTTCCACGACATGCAGCCCGCAGGCCTCCATCATCGCGATCTTCCGGGGATTGTTGGTCAGGAGGCGCACCGAGGAGAACCCCATCTTCCGCAGGATCTCGGCCCCGATCCGGAAGTCCCGCTCGTCGTCCTCGAAGCCGAGGCGGTGGTTCGCCTCGACCGTGTCGAAGCCCTGGTCCTGCAGGCTGTAGGCCCGCATCTTGTTCGCCAGCCCGATCCCCCGCCCCTCCTGGTTCAGGTAGAGCAGCACCCCCGCGCCCTCCTCGCCCATCTGGGCCAGCGCCGCCCGCAATTGCGGCCCGCAGTCGCATTTCAGCGACCCCAGCACATCCCCGGTGAAACAGGCCGAATGCAGCCGCGCCAGCACCGGCCGGCTCCGGTCCGGCCGGCCGATCTCGATCGCGTAATGCTCGTCACCGCCATCGTCGGGCCGGAACACATGCACCCGCCCGGCCTCCGAGGCGACCAGCGGCACCCTTGCCGAGACGACCTCGTCCAGCGGCGGCAGGGCGGCCAGCGCGGGCGCGATCTCGTCCAGGACCAGCAGGGTCAGCCCATGCTCCGCCGCGAGCCGCAGGGCATCGCCGACCGGCACCACCAGCGCCGCCGGGAGGAGATGCGCCGCCTTCGCCAGCGCCAGCGCCGCCCGGTGCAGGTCCGCCGCCCCCTCGCGCGCCGAGGTGAGCGGCCCCTTCATCGGCGCCCGCAGGTCATCCGCCGGATCGGCGACCGAGCGCAGCCAGCCGAGATCGGCCGCCGCAGGCGGCAGGATCCGCGCCAGATCGCCGTCATAGGCGCGGGCCTTCAGCGTCTCGGCCCGCCGCGCGGTGATGGCCAGGACCGGCGGCCCGAAGCCGCGCAGATCGGCCAGCCGCCCGGCATCCAGCGCCTCGACCGAGGCGACCAGCGCCGCGCCCCCGGGGCCGCAGAGGATCACGGGCACGCCCATGCGCAGGTCGCCCCGGGCACGGGTCAGGCGTTCGGCAATCGAGAGATGCAGGCTCATGCGGATATCCATATCCGGCGGCACGGGAAATTGAAACATTCCCCGCCAGGGCGACACGAGCGCGTGAGTTTTCGGTAGCAAACCTTGCGGGAGTCGTGATCGGGCCGCATCTGACCCGCAAGAAGCGATGGAGGCTGCAATGGCCGGACTGCGGAAGATCCTGCTGGTCGACGACGACGACGACCTGCGCGAGGCGCTGAGCGAACAGCTGGTGATGACCGAGGATTTCGACGTGTTCGAGGCCCGCAACGGCGCCGAAGGCATGGAGAAGGTCAAGGTCGGCCTCTTTGACCTGGTGATCCTGGACGTGGGTCTGCCCGACACCGACGGGCGCGAGCTGTGCCGCCGGATGCGCAAGGGCGGCGTGAAATGCCCGATCCTGATGCTGACCGGCCATGACACCGACAGCGACACGATCCTGGGCCTGGATGCGGGCGCGAACGATTATGTGACCAAGCCCTTCAAGTTCCCCGTCCTTCTGGCCCGGATCCGGGCGCAGTTGCGCACGCATGAACAATCCGAGGATGCGGTGTTCCAGATGGGCCCCTATACCTTCCGCCCGGCGCAGAAGATGCTGGTGGACGAGAAGGAAAAGAAGATCCGCCTGACCGAGAAGGAAACCAACATCCTGAAGTTCCTGTATCGCGCGCAATCGGGCGTGGTGCCGCGGGATGTGCTGTTGCACGAGGTCTGGGGCTACAACGCGGGCGTCACCACCCATACGCTGGAAACCCATATCTACCGCCTGCGCCAGAAGATCGAGCCCGATCCTTCGAACGCGCGGCTTCTGGTCACGGAAAGCGGCGGCTACCGGCTGGTGGCGTAGTTCCCCTGGCCGCGTCGGGGTCATGACGCGGCTCCTCCCTGTTGACTGGCCCGGCGGACCCTGGTGCGCCGGGCATTTTCTGGCGAGGGGGCAACGGAACTGCGTCCTTGCTGCAACAACGCAGGAATCTTGGACCCTGGGACTTATTGTTGCCGGAATCGGTTGTTACCTTGAATTTCACGCGCAGGTTGCGCCGCAGGTTCCCCTTGCCGTGTCGGGGTCATGACACGGCATCCTCCCTGTTGGACCTGGCCGGGCTTCTTGCCCGGCCTTTTTTTGGCGAATGCCACGGGCCGGGCGCATGTCCGCCACCGGGATTGCACAATTCCGGGGCTGCTTGCGCCCGACCGCAGAAAGGCTGCGGCACCGATCGGAGAATCGCATGCGTTTCGCCCTGACTGCCCTTGCCGCCCTTGCCGCCACCCCCGCCCTGGCCGAGGATCTGGTGTTCACCCTGGTCAACGACAGTTCGCACACCATCGTCGAGATGTATGTTTCCGAAGTCGGCGTCGACCAGTGGGGCGAGAACATCCTGTTCGGCGCGGTGGAGCCCGGCGTCTCGGGCGAGGTGACGATCGCCGACGGGCTGGAGGTCTGCGACTACGACCTGCGCTATGTCTCGGCCGAGGGGGGCGAGGCCGAGGATACCCAGAACCTGTGCGAACTGGGGACCTATACCCTGACCGACTGATCCGGGACTTGTGCCTTGCGGCGGAGGGTCCTAGGGTCCTTCGCCGCAGCCCGGAGCCTGTCCATGACCTTTACCCTCGCCACCTGGAACATCAACTCGGTCCGCCTGCGCGAGGCGCTGGTCTCGCGCCTGATGAGCGAGGAGACACCGGACATCCTGTGCCTGCAGGAATGCAAGTGCCCGGTCGAGCTGATCCCGCTGGAGGGGTTCCGGGCGCTGGGCTACAGCCATGTCGTCGCGCGCGGGCAGAAGGGCTATAACGGTGTCGCGATCCTGTCCAAGCTGCCGATGCAGGACGTGGGCGGCCATGATTTCGCGACCCTCGGCCATGCGCGGCACGTCGCCGGGCGGCTGGAGAACGGGGTCACGATCCACAACTTCTATGTCCCGGCGGGGGGCGACATTCCCGACCGGGCGCAGAACGTGAAGTTCGGGCAGAAGCTGGATTTCCTGACCCATATGCGCGACCATTTCCACGCCGAGGCGCCGGAAAGGTCGATCCTGGTGGGCGACCTGAACATCGCCCCGCGCGAGGATGACGTCTGGAACCATAAGGCGCTGTTGAAGATCGTCAGCCACACCCCGGTCGAGGTGGAGCATCTGGGGCAGGTGATGGATGCGGGCCGCTGGCAGGACGTGACGCGGCAGGACATCCCGACCGGCAACCTCTACAGCTGGTGGAGCTATCGCAGCCCGGACTGGGACAGCGCCGACAAGGGCCGCAGGCTGGATCACGTCTGGGCAACGCCCGACATCTCGGCGGCGGCGCATGGCAGCCGCATCCTGCGCCCGGTGCGCGGCTGGGAGCAGCCCAGCGACCACGTCCCGGTTTTTGCCAGCTTCGACCTTTAAGGGAACAAACCCCCGTTTCGCCGCATATGCACCGCGTCCGGCAGAGGGCGGAGGATGGCATGCGTCTGTGGCAGTTGACGAAACCGGAACATGTGCCCGGCCTGGACGGCGAGGGCGCGCGCATTCAGGGCGGCCGTTGGAACAGCCCCGGCCTGCCGGCGGTCTATTGCGCCTCGTCCCTTGCGCTGGCCGCGCTGGAGGTGCTGGTCAACCTGCCCGACCGGCAGCGCCGCAAGGGCCAGGCCCCGCCCCACGCGGCGGTCGAGATGGAACTGCCCGACGAACTCTGCAAGCTTTCCGGCTTTCCCGGAGCCATGCCCGAGCATCGGACCCGCCCCCTGGGCGACGCCTGGCTGGACAGCCTGGAATGTCTTGCGCTGAGTGTTCCGAGCAATGTCGTCCCGCTTGAGGCCAATGTCGTCCTGAACCCACGCCACCCCGAGATGGGCCGCGTCACCGTGCTGCGGATCGAGCCCTTCGCCTTCGACGAGCGCCTGCTGTTCGACTGACTACTGCCCCGCCATCAGCGCCGCCAGGACCGCCTTGGCGCTGTCGCTGTCCCATTCGGCGTCGCCGATCAGCCGGGCGACCTCCTCGCCCTCGGGGTTCAGGATCACCGTCACCGGCAGCCCCATGACGCCCATCGCCCGCGACAGGGCGGATTTCGGATCGCGCAGGATCGGCAGGGCCGTCACGCCCGCCTCCTCGAAGAACCGTTCGATCCCCTCGACCGCGTTGCGCCCCGTCGCCACCGGCACCACCGCTAGTTCCGGCATCGCCGCCTGCAACCGCTCCAGCGAGGGCATCTCGCGCCGGCAGGGGGCGCACCAGGTGGCCCAGAAGTTCAGCACCACCCATTTGCCGCGGTATTCGGCCAGCGAATGCTCGCCGTCGCCGGCATCCAGCAGCACCGCCTCGGGCAGGGCCACCGGGGTCTCGTGCAGCGCGAGCTTCTTCATGTCGCCATCGCGCAGGGCGGCCACGTCCGCCGCCGCTGCATTTGCACCGATCAGGAAGGCCGTGTAGAGGACGACCAGGATTTTCCGCACGTTTCCACCCATTGAGGCCACCCCATGACCGTCAACCCCGATTCCTCCTCCGCCAACCAGATGTGGGGCGGGCGCTTCTCGGCCGGGCCGGACGCGATCATGCAGGCGATCAACGCCTCGATCGGGTTCGACCAGCGGCTATACGCGCAGGACATCGCGGGCAGCCGGGCCCATGCCGCCATGTTGGCCGCGCAGGGCATCATCTCTTCTAAGGATGCGGATGCGATTGGGGAAGGCCTTCTCGCGATCTTGTCAGAGATCGAGGCGGGCAAGTTCCCCTTCACGCCCGAGCTTGAGGATATCCACCTGAACATCGAGGCCCGCCTGACCGAGCGGATCGGCGAGGCCGGCAAGCGCCTGCACACCGGGCGCAGCCGCAACGACCAGGTGGCGGTGGACTTCCGGCTCTGGGTCCGCGACCAGTGCGACCAGGCCATTGCCGGGCTGACCGGGCTGATGCAGGCGTTCGTTCAGCAAGCCGAAGCCGGGGCCGATTGGGTGATGCCCGGCTTCACCCATCTTCAGACCGCCCAGCCCGTCACCTGGGGCCACCACATGCTGGCCTATGTCGAGATGCTGGCCCGCGACCGCTCGCGTTTTGAGGATGCCCGCCGCCGGATGAACGAATGTCCCCTGGGTGCCGCGGCGCTGGCCGGGACCAGCTTCCCCATCGACCGGCACATGACCGCCAGGGCGCTTGGCTTCGACCGGCCCACGGCGAACAGCCTGGACAGCGTCAGCGACCGCGACTTCGCGCTGGAGTTCCTGGCGGCCAGCAGCATCTGCGCCATGCACCTGTCGCGCTTCGCCGAAGAGCTGGTGATCTGGTCCAGCGCCCAGTTCCGCTTCGTCCGGCTGTCGGACAGATGGACCACGGGGTCCAGCATCATGCCGCAGAAGAAGAACCCCGATGCGGCCGAGCTTCTCCGCGCCAAGCTGGGGCGCATCCTGGGGGCGACGGTGGCGCTCTTCACCGTGATGAAGGGCCTTGCGCTGACCTATTCCAAGGACATGCAGGAGGACAAGGAACAGGTCTTTGACGCGGCCGACAGCCTGATGCTGGGCCTTGCCGCGATGACGGGGATGGTCTCCGACATGACCGCCAACCGCGAGGTGCTGGCGACCGCGGCGGCCTCGGGCTTCTCGACCGCGACCGATCTGGCCGACTGGCTGGTCCGCGCGCTGGGCCTTCCGTTCCGAGAGGCGCATCATGTCACCGGCGCCCTGGTCGCCCTGGCGGAAAAGCAGGGCTGCGACCTGCCCGACCTGACGCTTCAGCAGATGCAATCCGTCCATCCCGGCATCACTGACGAGGTTTTCGGCGTCCTCGGCGTGGAAAACTCGGTCCGCAGCCGCATCTCTTATGGCGGCACCGCGCCGGACCAGGTCCGGGCCCAGGTCGCCCGCTGGAAGGCGGCGCTGGGTTGAAGGCACGACTTGCCAGCGCCCGGCGGGGATGCCACCGTCCCGGCCGAACCACAGATGAGGTCCCGATGCCCCGCCTGCTTCTTATCGCCTGCCTGACGCTCGCCGCCTGCGGTGCCAATGGTGACCCGCAAGCGCCCAGCCAGAGCGGCGTCACCTTCGGCGGCAAGGTCGCGATGGGCGTCGGCGGCAATTGACGCTGCACCGCTTGTCGCAAGGAACGTCTGAAAGGCCGCCCGCGACGAGGCGATAGCGGAACCCCGGTCCGGGGCGCACGCCGGAATTCGCACGAATTCCGGTCCGATTTCTTTGAAGAAATCGGCGCTTTGCACCCGCCGCGCGCCCGGATATGACGGCGTGGCATGACCGGGGGCGACGCATGGACCATTTCCTCTACCACAACGGCACGCTGCACGCCGAGGACGTCGCGATCACCGAGATCGCCGCCGCCGTCGGCACCCCCTTCTACGTCTACTCCACCGCGACGCTTTCCCGGCACTACCGCCTGTTCACCGAGGCGCTGGCCCCGCTTCCCCATCTCGTCTGCTTCGCGATCAAGTCGCTGTCGAACGTCGCCGTCCTGAAGACCCTCGGCAACCTCGGCGCCGGGATGGACGTGGTCTCGGCCGGCGAATACCTGCGCGCCAGGGCCGCCGGCGTTCCGGGCAACCGAATCGTCTTTTCCGGCGTCGGCAAGACGCGCGAGGAGATGCGCCTGGCCCTCACCGGCGGCATCCGGCAGTTCAACGTGGAATCCGAACCCGAGATGCGGGCGCTGTCGGAGGTCGCCACCAGCCTGGGCGTCACCGCCCCGATCGCCGTGCGCGTGAATCCCGACGTGGACGCCAGGACGCACGAGAAGATCGCGACCGGCAAGAAGGAAAACAAGTTCGGCATCCCCATCGCCCGCGCCTCGGAAGTCTATGCCGAGGCGGCCCGCCTGCCCGGGTTGCAGGTCGTCGGCATCGACGTCCACATCGGCAGCCAGCTGACCGAGCTTGAGCCCTTCGAGCAGGCCTATCTCAAGGTCGCCGACCTTACCCAGCGCCTGCGGTCGGAGGGCCATACGATCACAAGGCTCGACCTTGGTGGCGGCCTTGGCATTCCCTATGCCCGCTCGAACGAGGCCCCGCCCTTGCCCACCGACTATGGCGCCCTGATCAAGCGCACCGTCGGCGACCTCGACTGCGAGATCGAGATCGAACCCGGACGACTGATTTCGGGCAATGCCGGCCTGCTGGTCGCATCCGTCATCTACGTCAAGAACGGCGAGGGCCGCGACTTCCTGATCCTCGACGCCGCGATGAACGACCTCGTTCGCCCCTCGATGTACGGCGCGCATCACGACATCGTTCCGGTGGCCGAAGCGCCGGTCGCCGCCCCCACGCAGGAGTTCGATGTGGTCGGCCCGGTCTGCGAGACCGGCGATACCTTCGCCAAGGGCCGCGACCTGCCGCTGGTGGGAGAGGGCGATCTTGTCGCCTTCCGCAGCGCCGGGGCCTATGGCGCGGTGATGGCGTCGGAATACAATACCCGGCCCCTGATCCCCGAGGTTCTGGTCAACGGGGATCACTTCGCTGTCATCCGGGCGCGGCCAAGCTTTGACGAAATCCTCAACCGCGATACCATCCCCGCATGGCTGTGACGCGACGTCCGGTCGAAGGCAGGTGAGATGACCGGACCCGGAACGACGCCACCGCTGAACTCCCTGCTCTGGCCGATGCGGCTGACGCTTGTCGGCCTCTGGGCGGAACGGCTGGCGCGGGCGTTCTGGCCGCTCTGGTCGCTCGCGCTGGCGGTCATGGCCGCGCTGGCCTTCGGACTGCAGGACCTTGGCCCGCTGCTGCACGCCCGGATCGCGGGCGGCGCGGTCGCCCTGCTGGCGCTTCTCCTGCTGGCGCTGGGGGTGCGGCGCTTCCGTAGACCCACGGTTTCCGATGCGCTCGACCGGCTGGACGCCACCATGCCCGGCCGCCCCATCGCCGCGCTGCGCGACAGGCAGGCAATCGGCACGACGGACCCCGCCTCGCTGGCCGTCTGGCGGGCGCATCAGGACAGGATGGCGGCCCGCGCCGCCGGGACCCGGCCGGTCCGGCCCGACCTGCGGTTGTCCTCGCGCGATCCCTTCTCGCTGCGCTACGTCGCGCTGACCGCCTTCGTCATGGCGCTTCTCTTCGGCTCGTTCTGGCGTGCGGCCTCGGTCACCGGGCTGGCGCCCGGTCCCGCCATCGCCATGCCCGGCGGGCCGAGTTGGGAGGCCTGGGCCCAGCCGCCCGGCTATACCGGCAAGCCCTCGCTCTACCTCAACGACATCACCCAAAGCGCGCTGGAACTGCCCACCGGGACCCGCCTGCAGATCCGCCTCTACGGCCCCGAAGGCACCCTCGCGGTCGAGCAGACCATTGCCGACCAACCACCCGCAGCCCCGAACACGACCGAGGTCGCCGCCGTCCCCGACGGGATGGCCGGCGTGCGCGATTTCACTGTCACCCGTTCGGGCAAGCTGGCCATCGAGGGCCCCGGCGGCCGCGAATGGGCGGTGACCGCCCTTCCCGACGCCCTGCCCGCAATCGCCGTCTCGGGCGCCATCGGACGCGAGGGGGATGGCCGCTTCAAGCAGGGGTTCACCGCGTCCGACGACTACGGCGTGGTCGCGGGGCGGGTGACGATCGCCCTCGACCTTGCCAAGGTCGACCGCCGCCACGGCCTGATCCCCGCGCCCGAGCCGGTGGAGCCCGTGGTCCTCGACCTGCCGATGCCCCTTACGGGCCAGCGGGGCGAGGTGACCGAGACGCTGGTCGACGACCTGTCGAAGCATGTCTTCGCAAACCTGCCCGTCACCATGGTCTTCGCCGCCGTCGATGCCGCCGGACAGGAAGGCCGGTCCGAACCCTATGCCGTGACCCTGCCCGGCAAGCGTTTCTTCGACCCGCTCGCCGCCGCGCTGATCGAGATGCGGCGCGACATCCTGTGGAACCGGATCAACGCCCCGCGCGCGGTCGAGATCCTCAAGGCGGTGACCTTCCGCCCCGAAGGCTTCATCCGCCACGACCGCGCCTTCCTGCACCTGCGCGTCCTGATGCGCGAGCTTGAGGCGAAGCAGGCCAGCCTTTCGGCCGAGGATCGTGATGCGCTGGCCGAAAAGCTCTGGACCATCGCGCTGATGGTCGAGGAAGGGAATCTTCAGGACGCGCTGGAGCGCCTGCAACGCGCGCAGGACCGCCTGGACGAGGCGATCAGGAACGGTGCCTCGCCGGAAGAAATCGACCAGCTGATGAAGGAAATGCAGCAGGCGCTGAACGAATACATGCGCGAACTGGCCGAAGAGGCGCAGCGCAATCCCGGCGACCAGCAGCAACAGGGCCAGATGCAGGGCCAGATGATGTCGGGCGACCAGCTGCAGCAGATGCTGGACGAGTTGCAGAAGCTGATGGAGGAAGGCCGCACCGCCGAGGCGGCCGAACTGATGGAGCAGCTGCGCCAGCTGATGCAGAACATGCAGGTGGTGCAGGGCGAAGGCGGGCAGGGCAAGGGCGGCCCGATGGGCGAGCTGGGCGATACGCTCCGCGACCAGCAGGAGCTGTCGGACGATGCCTATCGCGACATGCAGCAGGGCCAGGGCGGGCAGGAGCCGGGGCAGGAGGGCCAGCAGGACGGCGAGGGCGAAGACCAGGGCTCGCTGGCCGAGCGCCAGCAGGAGTTGCGCGACCGGCTGGACCAGTTGCAGGACGGCCAGCTGCCGGGTGACGGCGGTGCGCAGGGCGAGGAAGGCCGCCGGAACCTCGATCAGGCCGGACGCGCCATGGACGAGGCCGAGGAGGCGCTGCGCCAGGGCGATCTGGACGGCGCACTCGACCGCCAGGCCGAGGCGATGGAAGCGATGCGCGACGGGCTGCGCAACTTTGGCGAGGCGCTGGCCGACGAGCAGCGCCAGAACCGCGAGGGCCAGGGCAACGAGCGCGACCTCGGCAGCGCCGACCCCAGCGGCCGCGACCCGTTGGGCCGCGAGCCGGGCGATACCGCGCGGATCGGCTCGGACCGGAACATGGTGCAGACCGACCCGAACAAGCGCGCGCAGGAACTCCTGGACGAGCTTCGCCGCCGCTCGGGCGAGTTGACCCGGCCCAGCGAGGAACTGGACTATTTCAAGCGGCTCCTGCAGCTGTTCTGAGCCCCGGGGCGCCCTGGTCGAAAGCCGGGCGCCAGCGGAATTCCGCAGAATTCCGGGTCGGGGCCTGCAAGGGCTCCGTCACGATTCATCCGGTGGGCGGGTCGTGTTTCCAGCCTTTTGGTTGAATTGCCCGACCTGCGCATTGGTGCGAACCTGTTCGCGTCAACGAAGATCAGGGGAGGCGCGAAATAACGACGGTCAGGATCCACCCGGCGGTGGACAACGGCGTGAAACCCGGCAGGCCCGGATTCGCGGGCGGGACGCTGCGCTGCAACTGCGCAACGGACCCGGTCGAGGTGGAGATCGCCACGGATTGCCTGCACAACCACGTCTGCGGCTGCACCAAATGCTGGAAGCCCGAGGGGGCGATCTTCTCGATGGTCTCGGTGGTGCCGTCCGACAAGGTGACGGTGACGCGGAACGGCCACAAGCTGAAGGTCGTCGATCCTTCGGCCCTGATCCAGCGCCACGCCTGCACCGCTTGCGGCGTGCACATGCACGGGCCGGTCACGCGCGAGAACCACCCCTTCACCGGCCTCAGCTTCATCCATACCGAGCGGTCGGGCGAGGAGGGCTGGTCGCCGCCGACCTTCGCGGCCTTCGTCTCCTCGGTGATCGAGGGCGGCACCCGGCCCGAAGCGATGGAGGGGATCCGGGCGCGGCTGAACGAATTGGGCCTGCCGCCCTATGACGCGCTGTCGCCGGGGTTGATGGACTATATCGCCACCTTCACCGCCCGGGCGAGCGGCGTGCTGAAGGACTAGGCCCGCCCGGCCCGCCCGGCCGGAGGGATCAATGGGAGGAAAGCTGATGCGCACCCGTGCCGCCGTTGCAGTCGCCGCCGGACAACCCCTGCAGGTGATGGAGGTCAATCTTGACGACCCCAGGGAAGGCGAGGTCCTGGTCGAGATCAAGGCCACCGGCATCTGCCATACCGACGAATTCACCCTCTCGGGCGCGGACCCGGAGGGGATCTTCCCCTCGATCCTTGGCCATGAGGGCGCGGGCGTGGTGGTGAAATGCGGGCCCGGCGTCAAGTCGCTGAAGCCGGGCGACCATGTGATCCCGCTCTATACCCCCGAATGCCGCGAATGTCCGTCCTGCCTCAGCCGCAAGACCAACCTCTGCACCGCGATCCGCGACACGCAAGGAAAAGGGCTGATGCCGGACGGGACGACGCGGTTCTCCATGCTCGACGGGACGCCGATCCATCACTACATGGGCTGCTCGACCTTCGCCAACCACACGGTGCTGCCCGAGATCGCGCTGGCCAAGGTCCGCGACGACGCGCCCTTCGACAAGATCT
>NZ_JAYRUJ010000031.1:0-29186 GCF_041919135.1 Tabrizicola sp.
ACGTCTGAAGGACTGGCGCAGGGTCGCGACCCGCTACGATAGATGCCCAAAAGTCTTCCTCTCCGCCGTCGCACTCGCCGCAACCGTCATGTTCTGGCTATGATCCGAGAACGAGTCCTGACCCTACCTCCGTCTCGGGTCTTCGCAACAATGGGAAGGGTCGCGGGCGGTCGGGCGCGGGACCATGATCTGGATCAATTCCAAGTCACGCCGCGATGTGGCAGACCGCCGCAGATAATTGTTATTGCGCAATAATCCTGACAGAATCCCACGGGAACCCGCCTCTCGCCGCGAAGTCGCGGCTCGCACGATCTCGCCGTCACGCGCTGCCCTGCGGCGGCCTGTCATCGGCCGGGAAGGCCGCCGGAAGCGGCCGGCGTTGCGGCAAAGGGTGCCAGTTGCCCGGCCAGACAGATGCCAGACGCCTGCCAGACGGATGCCAGACGCGTCTACCCGGTTTCCTGCCACAGCGCAGACCCCCTTGCGAAGCCCCCGGCCCCGTGCCAGCCTTCCGCGCATGAGCCGCTTCCTCACCCCCCTCGCCGCCCGGCTTCCCGCCACCGTCCCCTTCACCGGGCCCGAGGCGCTGGAGCGTCGCTCCGGCATCCCGTTCCGCGCCCGGCTGGGCGCGAATGAATCGCTTTTCGGCCCCTCCCCCAAGGCCGTCGCGGCGATGCAGGCGGCCGCAGGCGGGGCCTGGATGTATGGCGATCCCGAAAATCACGATCTGAAACAGGCACTTGCCGCGCACCACGGCGTCACGCCCGCCCATGTCGCGGTGGGTCCGGGGATCGACGGCCTTCTCGGCCTGATCTGCCGCCTGACGCTGGAGCCCGGCACCCCCGTGGTCACCAGCCTCGGCGCCTATCCAACCTTCAACTTCCACGTTGCCGGCCATGGCGGAAGCTTGACCCGCGTGCCCTACAAGCACGACCACGAGGACCCGGAAGCCCTTGTTTCCGCAGCGAAAACCACCGGCGCGCGACTTGTCTACCTCGCCAACCCCGACAATCCGATGGGCAGCCACCACCCCGCCGCAGTGGTCGAGGACATGGTGGCGAACCTCCCCGACCATTCCCTTCTGATCCTGGACGAGGCCTATGCCGACCTCGCCCCGCCGGGCACGGTGCCAATGATCCCGGCGGATCATCCGCAGATGATCAGGATGCGCACCTTTTCAAAGGGTTACGGCCTCGCAGGTGCGCGCGTCGGCTATGCGATCACCAATCCCGAACTTGCGCTCGCCTTCGACAAGGTGCGCGACCATTTCGGGATGGCCCGCGCCTCCCAGGCCGGGGCCCTGGCGGCGCTGCGGGATCAGGACTGGCTGAAAAGCGTACAGGATCTGACACTTGCCGCCCGCGCCCGCCTCTCGGCCATCGCGGTGCAGAACGGGTTGCGGCCCCTGCCCTCGGCCACCAATTTCGTCACCATCGACTGCGGCCGCGACGGGGATTACGCAGGGAAGGTGCTGGCAGAGCTGGGACGCCGTGGGGTGTTCATCCGGATGCCCGGCATCGCCCCGCTCGACCGTTGCATCCGCATCAGCCTGGGCGACGGTCAGGCGCTTGATATTCTTGAGGAAACCTTGCCCCTGGCCCTGAAAGCCGCGGGCTGATCACTCGGCGGCGAGCTTGGGGTTGACCGGGCCGACAGCCGGAGCGGCGCCGGAAAGCGGCACCTCGGCCGGGCCGAGCCGCGGGGCCGAAACCACGGCGGTCTCGGCCGCCACCAGGCGCAAGGGCGCCGAGGCGTCAGCAAGCGCGCCCAGCTGGCGGCGGAACACCAGCACGTTCTGGAAGGTGGTCCTGGTCCCGGTCAGCCCGGCCCTTTCGTCACAGGGCAGGCTGTCGGCGCGGACATAATCCCAGCCCTCGGCCCCGAGAGCATTCATCAACTGGGTCAGCGTATGGGCAAAGCGGTCCTCGGTGGACTTCACGCCCCGCGCCTTCTCGCCGCGCTTGGGGGCGGGAATGACCTTGTATTCGAAGCGCTGCATCCTGGTCTCCGGCCTTGGGTCGGGCAAGGAATATGGCATTCGTCCCTCGACCGCAAATCACGGAAGCTTTCCCCGGCAGAACCGCGCCGGTCGGGCGACAGCCGGAGCGTCAGAGCCCCAGCTTCGCCGCCACCAGCGCGTTGACCGTGGCCGGGTTCGCCTTGCCGCCCGAGGCCTTGATCACCTGGCCGGTGAACCAGCCGGCAAGCTTTGGATTCGCCTTGGCTTTTTCCACCTGTTCCGGGTTCGCGGCGATGATCTCGTCCACCGCCTTTTCGATGGCGCCGGTGTCGGTGACCTGCTTCATCCCCCGCGCCTCGGCGATCTGCGCCGGGTCGCCGCCCTCGGTATAGACGATCTCGAACAGGTCCTTGGCCATCTTGCCGCTGATCGTGCCGGCGGCGATCAGGTCGATGATCCCGCCCAGTTGCGCGGCGGAAACCGGGCTTTCGGTGATGTCGTGGCCTTCCTTCTTCAGCCGGCCGAACAGCTCGTTGATCACCCAGTTCGCCGCCATCTTGCCGTCGCGGCCCCTGGCCACCTCGTCGAAATAGCGGGCCGAGACGACTTCGGCGGTCAGCACGTTGGCGTCATAGTCGGTCAGGCCGTAGTCGGCCATGAAGCGGGCCTTCTTGGCATCCGGCAGTTCCGGCATCCGGGCGGCGATGTCGTCGACCCAGGCCTGCTCGATCTCCAAGGGCAGGAGGTCGGGGTCGGGGAAGTACCGGTAGTCATGCGCCTCTTCCTTCGAGCGCATCGAGCGGGTCTCGCCCTTGTCGGGGTCGTAGAGCCGGGTTTCCTGCACGATGCTGCCGCCGTCTTCCAGAATGGCGATCTGGCGGCGGGCCTCGTAGTCGATCGCCTGCTGGATGAAGCGCATCGAGTTCATGTTCTTGATCTCGCAGCGCGTGCCAAGATGGCTGAAGTCCTGCGTGGCCTGATACTTTTCGTACTGGCCCGGCCGGCAGACGCTGACGTTCACGTCGGCGCGCAGGTTGCCGTTCTGCATGTTGCCGTCGCAGGTGCCAAGATAGCGCAGGATCTGGCGCAGCTTGGTGACATAGGCCGCCGCTTCCTCGGGCCCCCTTATGTCGGGGCGGGAGACGATCTCCATCAGCGCCACACCCGTCCGGTTGAAGTCGACGAAGGACAGGTTCGGGTCCATGTCGTGAATGGATTTGCCGGCGTCCTGTTCCAGGTGGATGCGTTCGATCCGCACGCGGCGGGCGACGCCGGGGGCCATCTCCACGATCACCTCGCCCTCGCCCACGATGGGGTGGTAGAGCTGGCTGATCTGGTAGCCCTGCGGCAGGTCGGGGTAGAAATAGTTCTTGCGGTCGAAGGCCGAGACCAGGTTGATCTGCGCCTTGAGGCCAAGGCCGGTGCGGACCGCCTGCTCGACGCAGAATTCGTTGATCACCGGCAGCATCCCCGGCATCGCGGCATCGACGAAGGAGACATTGCTGTTCGGCTCGGCCCCGAAGGCGGTGGAGGCGCCCGAGAAGAGCTTGGCGTTCGAGGAGACCTGGGCGTGGATTTCCATGCCGATCACCAGTTCCCAGTCGTGCTTCGCCCCGGCGATCACCTTGGGCGCGGGCGCGGTATAGGTCAGGTCAAGCATCTGGTTTCCTCGGCGCTGTCGTCGCGCCGGGTTTAGGCCGCGCGGGCGTTCGGGGCAAGGGGTCCGTCACGCGCGCGGGATGCGGCTGCCCAGCCCCTCGCCCCAGCGGACGATCCGGGCCCCCCGCGCCAGGGCCGGGCCGAAGACCTCGGCCAGCGCGAAGGCAAGGCTGTCGGCGCCATGCGTCCAGCAGTCCAGGTGGATTTCCTTGACCCGGTTCCACAGCACGTCCGACAGGGCGGCCCGGGCCTTGGTCAGTTGCCAGACCGCATCCGGCCCCGCCTCGCGATAGTCGTGCACCATGCGGGTCAGAAGGTTGGCCGCGATATTGGCGCGGTGCTGGCAGCCGGTCGCATCCTGATAATCCGCCAGCGCCGCGACGAACAGTTCGACATCCAGGTTGGGCAGGAAATCCCCCAGCCTTTCCTGCGCCGCGATGTGGAAGATGGCATAGGCCGCCCTTCCGGTGGCCCCCCGCGTCATGCCGGCGGCGCGCCGGGCCTCCTTCTCGAAGCCTTGCAGCGAGCCGAACCAGTCGGGGAGCATGTCGATGGCATGGGTGGCGTGGACGGCGGCATCCAGCGGGTCGAGGTCGCACCAGTCCTCGAACCAGTCGCGGCAAAGCCCGGCCCCGTCCTCGATCCCGCGCACCAGAAGATAGCGCGTTCCGGCCAGCAGCGGCGACATCAGCTCGATCGGGTCGAAGGACAGGAGCAACTCCTCCGCCTCGGCGTAATGCGCGGCGCTTTCGGCCGCGAGATCGCGCGACAGCTGGCCCTGCCCCGCCGCAAGAGCCAGCGCCGCGCCGAAATCGACATGGGCCTGCGCCAGGAGATGCGCGGCGGCGTGATTCTCGGGGTGCATGGCCAGGACGGCATCGAATCGGGCCAGCTCGATCCGGGCGGCGTCCCAGTCCTGCCGGTCAAGCGCCGCAAGCAGCGCGCCGCGCAGCCCTTCGCTGATCAGCGCCGCCACCCGCCGCCCGCCCGAGGCCATGCTGCGCTGTTCGTCGGCGAAGCGCAGGGATTCCAGCAGATCGGCCCATTCCCCGGCCTCTGCCATGCGGGCGTGATCGGCGCGAATGCAATTCCATTCAGTGACTTCCGGGCCCAGCCGCAGCACCGGAACCTCAAGCCGCGACAGCACCAGATCGGCCCGGATCCCCTCGGCCCGCCAGGACGCCGGGGCCGTGCCGCCGACCAGCCGGGCGGCGTCTTCCTGCCGATCGCGGCCGGTGCGGGTTTTCACATGCAGAAGCGAGGGGGTAATCAGCATCTCGAATTTCCTGGGCGGTCCATGGGGCCGCCATGGGTGCAAGCATGGCTCAGATCAGGGCGGAATGATGGAAATGCGGTGGATTTCAGGTGACGCCGGCCGGCGCCTGGCAGCAATTTCGGCAGTGATTGCGGCAACTTCGCTGTCGGCCTGCGTTCCCGCCGGCACCGGCGACAGGATGTCCTTCGCGGCCCTTCCGATGCAGTGGGACCACCATCCCGAGGCCGAGGAATGGACCGAATCGACCATGGTCGCGATCTCGACCAAGGACCCGATTCTGTCGGAACGCGTGCCCGCCGACATCGGGACCTGGTGCCCCGGCTACCCCGACGCCTCGGTCGAGGAACGCCGCGCCTTCTGGACCGGGCTTCTTTCGGCGGTCGCGAAATACGAGAGCACCTGGAACGAGAAGGCCTCGGGCGGGGGCGGGCGCTGGATCGGGCTGATGCAGATCTCGCCGCGCTCGGCCGCCAATTACGGCTGCGAGGCGACCTCGGTCGGCGCGCTGAAGGACGGCGAGGCCAATCTGGAATGCGCGGTCGAGATCATGTCGACCCAGGTCGCCAAGGATGGCCTCGTCGCCGGCGGCGGCAATCGCGGCATCGGCCGCGACTGGGCGCCGCTGCGCTCGGGCGAGAAGCGCGCCGCGATGGCGGCCTGGACCCGCGCCCAGCCCTATTGTCAGGCCGGCTGACCCGCCGCCAGCATCCGCTCCGCCATTTCCCGCAGGTCGCCGCTGAGACCCGGCGCGGCCAGGATCCGCTCCAGCTCGGCCTGCGCCAGCCTGCGCCGCGCGGCGTCATAGCGCGGCCAGGTCTCGAAGGCGGTCGAGACGCGGGCCGCCGTCTGCGGGTTCAGGGGATCGAGCCGCAACAGCCAGTCCGCCACCACGCGATAGCCCCGGCCGGAGAGGTGGTGGAACCCGGCGTGGTTCGCCGCCAGCGCCCCCACGACCGAGCGGAAGCGGTTCGGGTTCTTCCAGTCGAAATCCGCCCGCGCGGCCAGCCGTTCGGTCAGGTCCGCCGCCTCGCCCGGCGCGGCCAGCCCCACCTGGAGGGCGAACCACTTGTCCATGACATTGGCGTCGCCCCCCCAGCGGTCGGCGAAGGCCTGCAATTCGGCCGCCCCCTGGCCTGCGTCCAGCAGGGCGGCCAGCGCGCCGATCTCCTCGGTCATGCTGCGCGCCCCGGCAAAGGCCTCGGCCGCCAGTTTCCCGCCGTCCCGCCGCGCCAGCAGCGCCAGCGCCGCCAGCCGCAGCGCCCGCCGCCCCGCCTGTTCCGCCGAGGGCGAGAATTCCGCCCCCTCGTCCAGATCGCGGCATAGCTGCACCAGCCCCTCGCCCAGCCGGATCGCCAGCGCGCCCGCCAGCGCGCGGCGGGCGGCATGGATCCGCGCCGGGTCCGGGATCCGGCCCATGGCATGGATGGTCTGCGCCATGTCGTCCTCGGCCGGAAGCCGCAGGCAAAGCGCGCGGAACGCCGGGTCCAACCCCTCGTCGAAGGCCACCGCCGCCACCGCGTCCAGCCAGGCCGGGCTGGGCGGCGCGTCCTGCAGCACCATCGCGGCCATGACATCCTTGGCCAGCGCGCGTCCCGCCTCCCATTTGTTGAACGGGTCGGTGTCATGCGCCAGAAGGAAGGCGCGTTCCTCGGGCGGGGCGTCCCGCTCCAGCACCACGGGGGCCGAGAAACCGCGCAGGATCGAGGGCACGGGCCGCGCCGCCAACCCCTCGAAGCGGAAGCTCTGCCGCTCCTGCGTCATCTCCAGCATGATCGTCGGCACCACCTCGTCGCCGTTCGGGTTCAGAAGGCCGACATTGATCGGGATCACCCGGGGCGCCTTCTCGGGCTGGCCGGGGGTGGGCGGGGTCGCTTGCGTGAAGGTCAGCGTATAGACCCCGTCCTGCCAATCCTCGGCGACCTGCAGCCGGGGGGTGCCGGCCTGGGAATACCACAGCTTGAACTGCGACAGGTCGCGTCCCGTGGCATCCTCGAACACCTTCAGCCAGTCCTCGATCGTCGCCGCATCGCCGTCATGGCGGTCGAAATACAGATCCAGCGCCCGCTTGTAGCCCTGATCGCCGACCAGGGTCTTCAGCATGGCGATGACCTCGGAGCCCTTCTCGTAGACGGTCGCGGTGTAGAAATTGTTGATCTCGACAAAGCTTTCGGGCCGCACCGGATGGGCCAGCGGCCCCGCATCCTCGCGGAACTGGCGGGCGCGGAGTGCCACGACCTCCTCGATCCGCCGCACCGCGGCCGAGCGCATGTCGCCGGAGAACTGGTGGTCGCGGAAGACCGTGAGGCCCTCCTTCAGGCAGAGCTGGAACCAGTCGCGGCAGGTGATGCGGTTGCCGGTCCAGTTGTGGAAGTATTCATGCGCGATGATCGCCTCGATCCGGGCGTAGTCGTCGTCGGTGGCGGTCTCGGGGCTGGCCAGGACATAGCGGGAGTTGAAGATGTTCAGCCCCTTGTTCTCCATCGCGCCCATGTTGAAATCGTCGACCGCGACGATGTTGAACACGTCCAGGTCGTATTCCCGGCCATAGACCTCCTCGTCCCAGCGCATCGAGCGGATCAGGCTGTCCATCGCATAGGCGCAGCGGTCCTCGTCCCCCGGGCGCACCCAGATGTGAAGGTCGACGGGGCGGCCCGAGGCGGTGGCGAATTTCGCCGAATGGGCGCGAAGATCGCCTGCCACCAGCGCGAAGAGATAGGCGGGCTTCGGCCAGGGATCGTCCCATTCCGCCCAGCCGGGGCCGGAGCCGACCGGATTGCCGTTCGACAGAAGCACCGGCAGGTCGCTCTCGATCCGCACCTTGAAGCGGGACATCACATCGGGGCGGTCCGGGTAATAGGTGATCTTGCGGAACCCTTCCGCCTCGCATTGGGTGCAATACATGCCCTTGGACATGTAAAGCCCCTCCAGCGCGGTATTGGCCTCGGGCGCGATCTCGACCTCGGTCTCCAGCAGGAACGGAGCCTCGGGCAGGTCCTCGGCCGCGATGGCCAGCCCCCCGTCATCCAGCGCCGGGGCGACCGCCTGCCCGTCCACCGCACAGGCGACCAGCCGCAGCCCCTCGCCATCCAGCCGCAGCGGATGGCGCCCCGGCCGGGCCGGGTTCGGCGCCAGATGCAGCCGCGCCAGCACCCGCGTCGCCCCCGGCGCAAGGCGGAAGGTCAGGTCCACCCGCTCCACCAGATGCGTGAAGGGCTGGTAATCGGCCAGATGGATGGTCTTCTGCGCGTCGAGCATGCGGCACTCCCTTTGCGCACAAGCTAAGCCCCTGCGCCGCGGGCGCAAGTGGGCGGGTGCAAGTGGGGCCGGACGCAATGGGTGCTTTACGAATCCGCCGGCGACGCTAGATCTATGTTCCATGAATGTTCTCGTCTGGCTGAAACGCGACCTGCGGCTGCACGACCATCCGGCCCTGACCTTTGCGGCGGGCCTCGGTCCCGTGCTGCCGGTCTATATCGCCGAACCCTCGCTCTGGGCCCCGCCCGATGCCTCGGCCCGGCAGTGGGACTTCGTGGCCGAAAGCCTGGTGGACCTGCGCGAGGGGCTGGCGGGCCTGGGCCTGCCGCTGGTGATCCGCCTGGGCGAGGCGGCGGAGGTGCTGGACCGGCTTTGCCGCCAGCACCGGATCGCCCGGATCATCAGCCATCAGGCGACGGGGACTCCCGCCGACCGGGCCCGCGACCGCCGGGTCGCGGCCTGGGCGCAAGGCGCGGGGGTGGAGTGGAGCGAGGTGCCGCAGCCCGCCGCCGACGCCGACCCCGCCGCACAGCCGCCGCCACCGCCCGCCGCCCGCGCGGTCCCGGGCGTGGAGCCCGGCGCGATTCCCGGCGCCCGCGCCCTGAAGCTCGCGCCCGATCCCTGCCCGCACCGCCAGCTTGGCGGCAGGACGAGGGGGCTCGACCTCCTCGACAGCTTCCTCGCGCGTCGCGGCGAACCCTACCGCAGCGCCATCGCCTCGCCCCTCGCGGCCGAGCGCGCCTGCTCGCGCCTGTCGCCGCATCTCGCCTGGGGCACGCTCTCGGCACGCGAGGTGGCGCAGGCCACGGCCATCCGCCAGGCCGAGCGCCCCGGCGGGCGCTGGACCGGGGCGCTGGCCGAGTTTCGACGCCACCTCGCCGCCCGCGACCGGCTCCTGCGGGAGGAAGGGCCCGATCCGCGCGGGCATGGGAGCGGAGCCGCCCGCCTGCAGGCCTGGGCAGCGGGCGAGACCGGCCTGCCCTTCCTCGACGCCTGCCTGCGCTATCTGCGGGCGACGGGCTGGCTGAGTTTTCCGCTGCGGTCGCTGGTGGCGTCGGTCGCGACCGGGCCGCTCGGCCTCGACCCCGAGGCGGCGGGACAGGACCTGGCGCGGCGCTTCACCGATTACGCGCCCGCGATCCACTGGCCGCAGATCCTGGCGCTGTCGGAGGGTTCCGGGCGGCAGCGCCCGCCGAATCCGGTGCGACAGGGCCTGCGGCAGGACCCGACGGGCAGCTTCACCCGGCGCTGGCTGCCCGAACTGGCCGCCGTTCCCGACGCCTTCCTGCACGAGCCCTGGAAATGGCCCGAAGCGCGCCGCCTTCTTGGCCACCGCTATCCCGAGCCGCTGGTGGACTTCGCCAGCGCCCCCCGCCCGGCGCGGAAAGCCCCGGCCCGGCGGGGCCAGGCCGCGCAGCTGGTGCTGGACCTCCAGGCTGCCCTGCCCTGCCGGGTGCCGCCGATTTCCGAACGGAAATCGTGACGGAATTCTCCTTCAGAATTCCGCGCGCCCGGCCGCGGCGTCAGTCTGCACCGACAAAGCGCGCAAGCTTGCCCAGCGTCTGCAACCCCAGTTCCACCGCGCCGAACTCCTTCGCCTGCCGGAACTCCTGCGCCGTCGCGAAGATCATCCCCAGCGTCACCCGGGTCGCCCCGCCCTCTTCGGCGAACATCGCCCAGGCATCGGCATGTTTCGGCCCGTTCTCGCCCCAGTGCAGCGCATAGTCCAGCCGCGCCTCGGGGACCACTGCGCCATAGCGGTGGTGGTTCGGGAACACCGTCCCGTCCGGCCCGATCATGTCGAAGACCCATTCGCCCCCTTCCCGCAGGTCGATGCGTGCGGTGCGGCAGGAATAGCCCTCCGGCCCCCACCATCGCGGCAGGGTCTCGGGATTCATCCAGGCCCCCCAGACCAGCCGGCGCGGCGCCTCGATCACCCGCTCCAGCAGCATCATCCGCTCGGCCACGCCGCGCAGGTTGTCGAGCCCGCCGCCAAAGCCCTGCCGGTAGCCTTCCGCCATGTCCTCGGCCAGCGAGGAAAGCTGCACCGTCACCGCGATCCGGCTGCCCTCGCCCCGGGGCGCGAACTCGGCCGTCACCAGGGCGGCGGACTGGGCGATGCCTTCGGCCGAGATCACCTCGTGGTTCACGCAGCATCCGGGCGCCAGCACCAGCCAGCCGCTTTCGCAGCGGATCTCGGGCGGCCGGGGCCCGCGGCAGATCGAGACTTCGCGCCCGCCCGGCCGCGGGTCCGATTCCAGGATCTCCACCGTCACCTCCGGCGAGGGCGCGGACCAGACCGCCCGCGCGGCGGGGGCGGTCCAGGCCTGCCGCAGCACCGTCACCGGCGCGTCGACCGCGCGGTCGAAGGCCAATGTCGCGAAGCGGCCGCCTTCCGGATCGGGGATCATGTCATCAATCCCTTCGCATAAGCTTCCAGCTGCGTCGCCACCGTGCCCCAGCCGTCGAAGAAGCCCATGTCCTCATGCGCCTTGCGGGTGTCCGGATTCCGGTGCCGGGCGATGGCGGTATAGGTCGTGCCGCCGCCGGGGGCATCGGCGAGAAGCAGGATCGCGGTCATGAAGGGTTCGGGCGCGGGTTTCCAGCCTTCGGTATAGGCATCGGTGAAGACGAGCTTTTCCCGCGGAACCACCTCCAGGTAGACGCCATGGTTGTCCATCACGTTGCCTTCGACCTCGAACGTCGTGTTGAAGCGGCCGCCGGCGCGCAGGTCGATGTCGACCGCGGTCACCTTGTGCGGTTTCGGCACGAAGAAATGCGGGATGTGCTTCGGATCGGTCCAGCATTCCCAGACCAGCTGGCGTGGCACGGCCAGGGTGCGGGTGAAGCTCAGGTCGGTGGCGGGGTCCAGATCGGGGGTCATGTCGCGCGCTCCTGCATCAGGGTCATCACATAGTCGTCCAGCCGGTCGAGCCGCGCCTCCCAGATCGCGCGCTGCTCCTCCAGCCAGTCGCGCACCGGGGCCAGCGCCTCGGGGACCAGCGCGCAGGACCGCACGCGGCCATCCTTCTGCGTCGCGACCAGCCCCGCCTCTTCCAGCACGGCAAGATGGCGCATGATCGTCGGCAGCCGCAGCCCGGTGGGGCCGGCAAGCGCGCTTACCGCCGCCGGGCCGCGCGCCAGGCGGGAGAGCATCATCCGCCGCGTGGGATCGGACAGCGCGTGGAACAGAAGCGACAGGTCGGGATCATGCTTAGCCATATCACTAAGTAACACATGATCACCCCCCGCGCAACCGACAGTTCGCCACCTGACTAAGTTTATTCGCTGCCGATTCAGACAGGTGCTTTTCGCCTTTGCCACATAATCCCCGCCGCCGCCGTCCTTGCCCCGCCCCGCCCCCGGCCGGTATCCTGACGCCCGCATTCCAGCGGAGGAAACGAGGATGGCACGGGTCGAGCGGTCGGGGCTGAAGGTCGACGGACAACTCGCCGCCTTCGTCGAGGACGAGGCCCTGCCGGGCACCGGGATCGCGCCCGCCGCCTTCTGGGACGGGTTCGCCGGCCTGCTGCAGGAGTTCGCGCCGCGAAACCGCGCGCTCCTGGCCCGGCGCGAGGCGCTGCAGGCCGAGATCGACGCCTGGCATGTCGCGCGGCGCGGCAAGCCGCATAACCACCTGGCCTACCGCAGCTTCCTGGGCGAGATCGGCTATCTTCTGCCGGAAGGCCCGGCCTTCGCCATCGAGACCGCCAATGTCGATCCCGAGATCGCCCGCGTCCCCGGACCGCAGCTGGTGGTGCCGATCACCAATGCCCGCTATGCGCTGAACGCCGCGAATGCGCGCTGGGGCAGCCTTTACGACTGCCTTTACGGCACCGACGCCATGGGCTCTGCCCCGCCCGCCGGCGGCTATGACCGCGGCCGCGGCGCGCGGGTGGTGGCCCGCGCGCGGGTCTTCCTGGACGAGGCTTTCCCGATCGCGGGGACCAGCCATGCCGACGTGCGCCGCTATGTGGTCAAGGACGCAGCACTGCTGGTCGACGACCTGCCGCTGGTCCAGCCCGAGAAATTTGCGGGCTACCGGGGCAATCCGAAGGCGCCGGATTCGGTCCTGCTGCGCAACAACGGGTTGCATGTCGAGCTGGTCTTCGACCGGGCGCATTTCATCGGCTCGCGCGACCAGGCGCTGCTGGCCGACGTGCAACTGGAAAGCGCGATGACCGCGATCATGGATTGCGAGGATTCGGTCGCCTGCGTCGATGCCGAGGACAAGGTCGGCGCCTATCGCAACTGGCTGGGGCTGATGCAGGGCAACCTTGCGGAAGCGTTCGAGAAGGCGGGCCGCACGGTGGAGCGGCGGCTGGCGGCGGACCGGGAATATCTGGACCCGAACGGCAGCCCCTTCACCCTGAAGGGCCGCGCGCTGATGTGGGTGCGCAACGTCGGCCACCTGATGACCAACCCGGCGATCCTCTTGCCCGACGGTTCGGAAGTGCCCGAGGGGCTGATGGACGCGATGGTGACGGTGGCGATCGCGCTGCATGACCTGAAGAAGACCGAGGGGATGCGGAACTCGGTCCTGGGCTCGGTCTATGTGGTGAAGCCCAAGATGCACGGGCCGGAGGAGGTCGCCTTCGCCGACGCCGTGATGGCGCGGGTCGAGGCGGTGCTGGGCCTGCCGGCCAATACGGTGAAGCTGGGGATCATGGACGAGGAGCGGCGGACCTCGGTCAACCTGAAGGAATGCATCCGGGCCGCCAAGGGGCGGGTGGCGTTCATCAACACCGGCTTCCTCGACCGGACCGGGGACGAGATCCATACCTCGATGGAAGCCGGGGCCTTCAGCCGGAAGGATTTCATCAAGCGGAAGTCCTGGATCACCGCCTACGAGAACCTGAACGTCGACATCGGGCTGGAATGCGGCCTGTCGGGCAAGGCGCAGATCGGCAAGGGGATGTGGGCGATGCCCGACCTGATGGCGGCGATGCTGGACGAGAAGATCGCCCATCCCCGCGCGGGGGCCAACACGGCCTGGGTGCCCTCGCCCACGGCGGCGACGCTGCATGCGCTGCACTATCACAAGGTCGACGTCCTCGCGGTGCAGGCGCGGCTGGCCAAGGGGGGCCGCAGGGCGCAGGTGGACGGGATCCTGGAGATTCCGCTCGCGACCTTCCAGGGCTGGACCCGCGCCCAGGTGCAGCGCGAGGTCGAGAACAATGCCCAGGGGATCCTGGGCTATGTGGTGCGCTGGATCGACCAGGGGGTCGGCTGCTCGAAGGTGCCGGACGTGAACGACGTGGGCCTGATGGAGGACCGGGCGACCTGCCGGATCTCGGCCCAGCATGTCGCGAACTGGCTGCATCACGGGGTGGTCTCGGAAGGCGAGGTCATGGCGGCGATGCAGAAGATGGCGGCCGTGGTGGACCGGCAGAACGCGGCGGATCCGCTATACGTTCCCATGGCGCCGGGGTTCCAGGGCGCGGCCTTCCAGGCGGCCTGCGAGCTGGTCTTCAAGGGCCGGCAGCAGCCTTCGGGATATACCGAGCCCCTGCTCCACGCCTGGCGGCTGCGGGTCAAGGCGGGGTGAGACGCCAAGGGGGCAGTCTTTCCTGCCTGCGCGACCCCTTCGGGACGGGTTTTGAATCAAGCGCCTGGCGGCCTGGGCCTCTTGCCTCCGGCCTTCGGCCAACCGGCGCGGCGCCGAGGAGTCATCCCCAACTCCCGAGAGTATCCGGGAAAGACTCCGCCCCAGTCGTGAGCTACCCCCCGGAATCCGGACAGTGGCGGACGCTGCGGATGCCAAACAGGGACGCGCGCCATTTCGGACGGCTGTCTTCCCTGCGATTTCAGGTCTCCAGAGGGCCGGACTGGCCGCAAGCCCCGGAAAACGCGCCACAATTCGTAAAAATCGCTCAATATCAATGTCTTATGTCATGGCGGAGGAGGTGGGATTCGAACCCACGGCAGGGTTTCCCCTGCGTCGGTTTTCAAGACCGGTGCGATAGACCACTCCGCCACTCCTCCGACAGGGGCGGCATACGCGGCGGCCGGTGATTCTGAAAGGGAAGCCCGGCAGAGATTTTCCGCTGATCCGAAGCGGGGCGGGACCGCTCGGCCCTTTCCACGGCAGGGCAAAGCCGGTATGTTTGCGCCCAAGGCAGGCGTATTCCGGTCGGAAAGGGCGGCAACAGCCCGGCCAGGCGGTCATCCGGCGGGAAGTATACAGGCAATGCGGCTTCAGACCGCGCCATTTCGAGGCGGACCATGGCACGAGCAGTTTTCCGGCACATCGCCCTTACCCTTTCGGCAGGCGCCCTTCTGATGGGCTGCGTCGAGGGCGGGGGAAAAGGCGCGGCCAAGGGTGCCGGGGCGGGTCTTGCGGCCCCGGCCGCCGCGCGCGGCACGGCGCAGGAGGTCGAGGCGCCCGAGGTGTTCCAGACCACCGACAGCGGTCTCTGGGACGGGCGGCCCTCGCTGGGCGGGATCTGGGTGGCCTCGCCGGATGCGACGGATCCCGAACGGGTGGTGATGTTCAATCCGGCCACCGGCAAGACGGTCACCGGCGCGCTCTTCCGGCGCGAGCGGGACAATCCGGGGCCGAAGCTGCAGGTGTCCTCGGACGCGGCCGAGGCGCTGGGGATGCTCGCAGGCCAGCCGACCGAGATCCGGGTGACCGCGCTGCGCAAGGTCGAGGTCGCCGAAGCGGCCCCGGCAGAGCCCGCCAGCGCCGATGCGGCGACGGCCGGCGGCAAGTCCGCCCCGGATGCGGCCGAGACCGCCGCCCTTGCGACCGCCGCCCTTGGCGCGACCGATGCCGCCACGGCCCCTGCCGCCGGCGTCACTGACGAAGCCACGGCCGAGCCCCCCGCCCCCGAGGCTCCGAAGCGCAAGACCTGGAAGGAGCGCCGCGCCGAGGCCAAGGCCCGCCGCGAGGCCGAGAAGGCCGCCAAGGCCGCCGCCGCCGCCGGGGCTGCTGCGGGCGCGGCCGGAGCTGCCTCGGTCGTCGATCCCGCCGCCGGCGCGGTTGTCGCGATCGAGACCGCCCCTCTGGATGCCCGCAGCGCCGAGGCGCGCGGAAGCGCCCCCGGAACTGCCCCTGCGCCCGCGCCCGAGAAGAAGACCCGCCGCCAGATCAAAGCCGAGCAGGAGGCGGCCGCCGCCGCTGCCGCCGAAGCAGCGCCCGTCACCGAGACGCCCGCCGCAACGGCCGGCGCACGGCCGATCCTGATCGCCTCCTTCTCGAAGGAGGACAACGCCAGGCGCGCCGCCGAGGCCCTGGCCAAGATCGGCATCACCGCCGGGACCGAGAAATCCGACCGCGACGGCAAGGCCGTCTGGGGTGTGGTCGCCAGCGGCGACGCCGCCCTTCTGGACAAGATCAAGGCCGCCGGTTTCGCCGACGCCTACTTCCTCAAGTAGAAAGCCCGCCCATGTTCCACCGCCTGCGCCCTGCCCTGGTCCTTGTCGCCCTTGCCCTGGCCGCCCTGCCCGCCCGCGCCTTCGAGACGGCGGCCACCGCCGCCTGGGTCTATGACATGACCACGGGCACGGTGCTGATGGACAAGAACGCCGACCAGCCGCTGCCCCCGGCCTCGATGTCCAAGCTGATGACGATCAACATGCTGTTCGAGGCGCTGAAGGACGGCCGGGTCACCATGGACACGACCTTTGCTGTCTCGGACCGCGCGGTCGAGATGACCCGCGCCGGCGGATCGACCATGATGCTGCAGCACGACGACCGCCCGACGGTCGACGAGCTGATCCACGGCATGATCGTGAATTCGGGCAATGACGCCTGCGTCGTCGTGGCCGAGGGCCTGGCGGGGACGGAGGAGGCCTTCTCGGCCCAGATGACCCAGCGCGGCCAGGCCCTTGGCATGACCGCCTCGACCTTCGCCAATGCCAGCGGCTGGCCGGATCCGAGCCACCGCATGTCGATGCGCGACCTTGGCATCCTGGGCAAGCGGCTGATCGAGGACTTCCCGGAATACTATCCGATCTTCGCCCAGACCGAATACAGCTACAAGGGCCGCTCGCCCGACAACCGCTTCAACCGCAACCCGCTGCTCAGCCTGGGGATCGGGGCCGACGGGCTCAAGACCGGCCATACCTCCGAGGCGGGCTATGGCCTCGTCGGCTCGGCCAAGCAGGGCAACCGGCGGATCATCTTCGCGATCACCGGCCTGCCGACCGATCAGTCCCGCGCCGAGGAAGCCGAACGCATCGTCGCCTGGGCCTTCCGGCAGTTCTCGGAAAAGACCGTGGCGCGGACCGGGGTGCGGGTGGCCGAGGCCGAGGTGCATCTGGGTGACGCCGACAGCGTGGGCCTGGTCCCCTCCGAGGATGTGAGCCTGCTGGTTCCGGCGCTGGTGCAGGACAAGGTGACGGCCGAGGTCATCTACAACGGCCCGCTCCTTGCCCCGGTCGCCGCCGGAACGCCGGTGGCCGAGTTGATCATCCATGTCCCCGACCTGCCCGACCGCAGCGTCCCCCTGGTGGCCGAGGCCGATGTGGGCAAGGCCGGCTTCCTCAAGCGCCTCACCACGGCGGCCGAGGCGCTTTACGCGCGCTATGTCGGGTCACCGGCCAGCTGAATGGCGGGCCTGTTCCTCAGCCTGGAAGGGATCGACGGCTCGGGCAAGTCGACGCAGGGCCGGCTTCTGGCCGACCGTCTGCGCGACCGGGGCCATGCCGTCACCCTCACGCGCGAACCGGGCGGCAGTCCGGGGGCCGAGGAGATCCGCCGCCTGGTGCTGGAGGGCGCCACCGACCGCTGGTCGCCGGAAACCGAGATCCTGCTGTTCACCGCCGCGCGCCGCGACCATCTGGAAAAGACCATCCGCCCGGCCCTCGCGCGGGGCGAGATCGTGATCACCGACCGCTTCGCCGATTCCACCCGCATCTTCCAGGGCATCACCCGGGGCGACCTGTCGGAAACGGTGGACCGGCTGCACGCGCTGATGATCGGGGTCGAGCCCGAGCTGACGCTGCTTTTCGACCTTGACCCCGCGACCGGCCTGGCCCGCGCCACCGCCCGCGCCGGGTCCGAGCAGCGGTTCGAGGACATGGGCCTGGCGTTCCAGACCCGCGCCCGCGCCGGCTTCCTTGACCTCGCCACCCGGCATGACCGCTTCCGGGTGATCGAGGCCGACGGCCCCCCCGAGACGGTGGCCGCCCGCGTCTGGGCCGCCGTCGCGCCGCATCTGGCCTGAGCCGCGCGTCAGCCCTCCGGCAGCATCGCCGGGTTCCAGGCCACCTCCCACAGATGCCCGTCCGGGTCGCGGAAATAGCCGGCGAAGCCGCCGTAGAACGTATCCTGCGGCCGCTTCACCACCTCGGCCCCGGCCCGCTCCGCCGCCGCCATCACCGCCGCCACCTCATCGCGGCTACGGACGTTATGCGCCAGGACGAAGCCTGTCGGGCTGACCGGCCCCGGCTCGAGGCCCGTGTCATGCGCAATGTCCGCCTGCGCCCAGAGCGCGAGCTTCAGCCCGCCCGCCAGCGGAAAGAAGGCGACCGCGCCATGCTCGAACTCCTGGCCGATGATGCCATCGGTGGGCAGGCCCAGCCCGTCGCGGTAGAAGCGGACCGCGCGTTCCAGATCGGCCACGCCCAGCGTGACCAGCGAGAGCCTCGGCTCCATGGCGCCCTCCTGTTTCCGGCCCAGTGTCGCCGCGCATCCACCCCCGGTCAACGGCCGCAGGCTGGGCAATCCGCCCATCCCCCTTCCCCCCGCCCCGTCACCTGTGCAATCTGCCGCCATGGCCGAGAAAGACCCCCTGCCCGAGCCCGACCGCCTGGAAGGTGCCCCCCACCCGCGCGAGACCCGCGTGCTTTACGGCCATGCCGCGCAGGAATCCGCCTTCCTGCAGGCCCATGCCTCGGGGCGGCTGCACCATGCCTGGATGCTGACCGGGCCGAAGGGCGTCGGCAAGGCCACGCTCGCCTGGCGCGCGGCGCGCTTCCTTCTGGCCACGCCCGCGAGCGACGGCGGCATGTTCGCCCCGCCGCCGCCCGAAACCCTCGACATCGCCGAGAGCCACCCCGTCGCCCGCCGCCTGCTGCAACTGGCCGAGCCGCGCCACTTCCTGCTCCGCCGCGGCCCGAACGACAAGGAAACCGCGCTGTCGCAGGTGATCTCGGTCGAGGAGGTGCGGAAGATGAAAAGCTTCTTCGCCCTCACCGCCGCCGATGGCGGGCACCGGACCGCGATCATCGATGCGGTGGACGAGATGAACACCGCCGCCGCCAATGCGCTGCTGAAACTGCTCGAGGAGCCGCCGCCGCAGGTGACGCTGTTCCTGATCGCGCACCAGCCCGCGCGGCTCTTGCCCACGATCCGCTCGCGCTGCCGCGAATTGCGGCTGGCGCCGCTCGGGCCGCAGGACCTTGCCGATGCGCTGACCCAGGCCGGCGGCGAGGTCGCGCCCGGGGACCGCGCCGCGCTGGCCGAGCTTTCCGGCGGCTCGGTCGGCGAGGCGTTCCGGCTGACCAATCTCGACGGGCTGAAGCTCTATACCGCGCTGACCCGGCTTTTCGCCAGCCTGCCGCGCCTCGACCGGCCGCAGGCGCTGGCCCTGGCCGAGGTTGCGGGCGCGCGGGGCGCGGCCGAGACCTTCGACCTTGTCGTCACGCTGATCGACCTCCTCCTCGCCCGCCTTGCCCGCCATGGCGCGACCGGCATCCTGCCGCCCGAGGCCGCGCCGGGCGAGGCCGCGCTTCTGGCCCGCCTCGCCCCCGACCCCGGGTCCGCCCGCGGCTGGGCCGAACTGGCGCAGACCCTCTCGGCCCGCGCCCGTCGCGGCAAGGCCGTCAACCTTGACCCTGCCGCGCTTCTGATGGATATGCTCCTGAAGGTCGACGATACGGCGGGTTCCCTCGCCCTGAGGTAAGCCCGCATGTCCCCCGCCGAAACCGCCCTGCCCGATCTCGTGGACAGCCACTGCCATCTGGATTTCCCCGACCTTGTCGGCGAACTGCCCGAGGTGATCGCCCGCGCGCAGGCCGCCGGGGTGCGCCGGATGGTCACGATCTGCACCCGGCTGCGGAACGAGCCCGCCGTCCGCGCCATCGCCGAGGCGCATGCGCCCGTCTTCTACGCCGCCGGCACCCATCCGATGAGCGCGGCCGAGGAACCGCTCGCCACGGTCGGGGAACTGGTCGCGCTGGCCCGGCATCCGAAATTCGTCGGCATCGGCGAGACCGGGCTGGACTATCATTACACCGCCGAGACGAAGGCGATCCAGCAGGTCTCGCTGCGCCTGCATATCGAGGCCGCGCAGGAAACCGGCCTGCCCTTGATCATCCATTCCCGCGATGCGGACCAGGACATGGAGACGATCCTGGCCGAGGGCATGGCGCGCAAGCCCTACACCTGCGTCATGCATTGCTTCTCCTCCGGCCCGCGCCTGGCCGAGGCGGCGCTGGAGATGGGCTTCACCCTCTCGATCTCGGGCATCGCGGCCTTTCCGAAAAGCCAGGAATTGCGCGACATCTTCCTGCGCGCGCCGCTGGAGCGGCTGGTCCTGGAGACCGACAGCCCCTATCTGGCGCCCCCGCCGCATCGCGGCAAGCGCAACGAGCCGGCCTATGTCGCCCATACCGCCCGCGCCCTCGCCCCCCTTTTCGGCCTGTCGCTGGCGGATTTCGCGGCCCGCACCACCGCCAATTTCGACCGGCTCTTTCCCCGCGCCGCCGGTGCGCGACGGGCCGCCTGATGGCCCGGCTGAGCTTCACCATCCTCGGCTGCGGCTCCTCGGGCGGGGTGCCGCGGCTTGGCGGCGACTGGGGCGCCTGCGACCCGGCGAACCCGAAGAACCGCCGCCGCCGCTGCTCGCTTCTGGTGACGCGCGAAAGCGGGGCCGGGATGACAAGGGTGCTGATCGACACCGCGCCCGACATGCGCGACCAGCTTCTGGACGCGGGCGTGGGCACGCTGGACGGGGTGGTCTATACCCACAGCCATGCCGACCACATGCACGGGATCGACGACCTGCGGCAGGTGGTCTTCAACCTGCGCCGCCGCCTGCCGGTCTGGGCCGACGGCCCGACGCAGGAGGCGCTGCTGTCGCGCTTCGGCTATGCCTTCATCCAGCCCTCGGACAGCCCCTATCCGCCGATCCTGGACCTGCACACGATCGACGGCCCGGTGACGGTCACCGGCGCGGGCGGGCCGGTGACGCTGACGCCGTTCCGGGCCGAGCATGGCAGCATGGACGCGCTCGGCTTCCGCATCGGCCCGCTGGCCTATCTGCCCGATGCCGTCGACATCCCCGAGGCGAGCTGGACGATTCTCCAGGGCCTCGACTGCTGGATCGTGGACGCGCTGCGCCGCAAGCCGCATCCGACCCATGCCCATCTGGCGCTGGCGCTGGAATGGATCGCCCGTGCGAAACCCGCCCGCGCCGTGCTGACCAACATGCATATCGACCTCGACTACGAGACGCTGCGGGCCGAGTTGCCGCCACATGTCGCCCCGGCCTTCGATGGGATGACCGTGACCTATGACAACCTGCCCTGACCCGGCGCTTTCATACTGGCGCAAATATCCCACGGGGGGTCCGGGGGGTGTGAAACCCCCCGGTCGCCGGCCAAGATGAGCGCGCTTCTCGACGTCATCCTCCCGGTCTTCCTGGTGATCGGCTTCGGCTATGTCGCCGCGCGCTGGCTGGGCTTCAGGGATGCGGCCGTCGACGGGGTGATGCATTTCGCGCAAGGCTTCGCGCTGCCGCTCCTCCTCTTCGCCTCGATCGCGCGGCTGGACCTGGGCCGGGCCTATGACCCGGGGCTGATGCTCAGCTTCTACATCGGCGCGCTCTCGGGCTTTGCCGCCGGCTTCCTTGCGGGCCGGGTCCTCTTTGCCCGCCCGGTGACCGACAGCATCGCCTTCGGCTTTGTCGGGCTCTTCTCGAACTCGCTCCTCCTCGGCGTGCCGATCACCGAGCGCGCCTATGGCGCGGCGGCGCTGGAGGGGAACTTCGCCATCATCTCGCTGCACTCGCCGCTGTTCTACACGCTCGGCATCACCGCGATGGAACTGGCGCGGTCGCATGGCCTTGGCCTTTCCGCCGCGACGCTGGTCCGGCAGGTGCTGCGCGCGATCTTCAGCCAGCCGCTCGTGATCGGCATCCTCTGCGGCTTCGCGGTCAACCTCCTGGGGCACGGCCTGCCCGAGATCGTCTGGTCGGCGGTCGACATGGTGACCGCCGCCGCCCTGCCCGCCGCGCTTTTCGGCCTGGGCGGCGTTCTTCACCGCTACCGGCCCGAGGGCGACCTGCGCGCCATCCTGGTCCTGTCGGCGATATCGCTTGTGCTGCATCCCGGGATCACCTGGATGCTTGGCACCCGGGTGTTCCAGCTCGATGACAGCGCATTGCGCTCGGCGGTGATGACGGCGGCGATGGCGCCGGGGGTGAACGCCTATGTCTTCGCCAATATCTACGGGGTCGCAAAAAGAGTGGCGGCCTCGACCGTCCTGGTCGCGACCGCCACATCCATCCTCAGCGTCTGGTTCTGGTTGCAGGTCCTGCCCTAGCGGCCGGTGACCCCGCGCAGCCGGTCGGACCGGCGGCGCAGAAGCTCGACCGTGGCCAGCAGGAGGACCGAGATCACGACCAGGATCGTCGCCACCGCCAGGATCGCCGGGCTGATCGCCTCGCGGATGCCGTTGAACATCTGGCGCGGGATGGTCTGCTGGTCGGGACCGGCGATGAACAGCACCGCCACCACCTCGTCGAAGGAGGTGACGAAGGCGAAGAGCGCGCCCGAGATGATGCCGGGCAGGATCAGCGGCATGATCACCTTGAAGAAGGTGGTGCGCGGATTGGCCCCCAGCGAATGCGCCGCCCGGATCAGCGACTGGTCGAAGCCGGTCAGCGTCGCGGTCACGGTGATGATCACGAAGGGGATGCCCAGCACGGCATGGGCCACGATCACGCCCAGATGCGAGTTCGCAAGGCAGCCCTTCTCGGACAGGAGCCAGCCGAAGACCAGACCCATCGCGCTGTCGGGCGCCACGCAGGCCTTGGCGAAGAAGAAGCTCATCCCCACCGCGATGATGATGATCGGCACGATCATCGGGCTGATCAGCAGCGCCATGATCAGCCGGCGATAGGGCATCTCGGGCCGCGACAGGCCAAGTGCCGCGATCGTGCCCAGCGTCGTCGCCAGGATCGTCGCCCAGAGCCCGACCCAGAACGAATTCTTCGCCGCCTGCACCCAGGTCGCCCGCTCCCAGACCGCGGTCCACCAGGCGGAATCGCGCGGCGCATCCGGCGTCGGATGGCCCAGCGTCAGCAGCGTGTCGTACCAGCGCAGGGAATAGCCTTCGGGATCGAAGTCCAGCATCTTCGGGGTGAAGGTGAAATAGGGCTCGGCGTTGAACGAGAGCGGGATGACCACCAGGATCGGCGCGATCAGGAACAGGAAGACCAGACCGCAGATCACGATGTAGGTGTAGTACCAGGCACGCTCCAGCGGCGAGGCATAGGTGGGAAGGGCCATGGGTTCCTCCTTAGCCGAGCTTCAGCCGGTCGATGCCCACCAGCCGGTCGTAAAGCCAGTACAGCACCAGGATCGCGGCCAGCAGCATGCCCGCGATGGCGGCCGCCAGCGACCAGTTGGACTTCGACATGTGGAAGCTGATGAGGTTGGAGATCAGCTGGCCATCCGCGCCGCCGACCAGGGCGGGGGTGATGTAGTAGCCGACCGCCAGGATGAAGACGAGAAGCGAGCCGGCGGCGATCCCCGGCAGGGTCTGCGGCAGGTAGACCCGGCGGAAGGTGGTCCAGCTGGTCGCCCCCAGGCTGCGCGCCGCGCGGGCATAGCTGGGCGGGATCACCCGCATCACCGAGTAAAGCGGCAGGATCATGAAGGGCAGAAGCACATGCGTCATCGCGACGATGGTGCCGGTCATGTTGTACATCATCGTCAAACGGCCCTGATCGTCGATCAGCCCCAGCCCGACCAGCATGTCGTTGACGATCCCCTGCTCTTGCAGCAGCGCGATCCACGAGGTCGTCCGCACCAGAAGCGAGGTCCAGAACGGCAGGAGGACCAGGATCATCAGAAGCGAGGACTTCGCCATCGGCAGCGTCGCCAGGAGATGCGAGACCGGGAAGGCCAAAAGCAGGCAGATCACCGTGATGATGCCCGAGACGAGGAAGGTCTTGAAGAAGAGGTAGAGATAGATCCGCTCCTTGTCGCCGCCGCGCGTCCAGCCGTCGTCGGACAGCTTCATGTCGGCCGCGACCTTGTAGAACTCGGAGGTATAGGCGTTCGAGGCCGAGGCCATGCCGCGCCACAGCGCCGGCTTGGCCCAGGCCGGATCCACCGCCAGCAGCGCCTCCTTGAAGGGCGGGACCAGATCCTTGGCCTCGCGCGCGCCTTTCTTGAACATGCTGATCGTGCCGGGCACGGAATAGTTGATGCGGGTCCCCGCGATGCCGGTGGTCTTCTCGCCCTGCATCCGGGCCAGGTCCTGCACCAGGGCGGCATAGGCCTCCTCGGGCGGATCGGCCGGGTCGAAACCGGGGTTGGCCCCGAACCAGGCGACCAGCGCCGGGGCCGAGGCGGCAAAGCCGTCATGCTCCACCGAGCGTTTCAGCATGTAGCCGATCGGCACGAGGAAGGTCAGCAGCACGAAGAACAGCAGCGGCAGCACCAGAAGGAAGGCCCGGCGCCTGGCGCGCGCCTGGGCGGCGGCCAGCGCGGCCTTCAGCGGGCGGCCATCGGCGGTTTTCAACAGTTCGGAAGTGGCCTCGGCCATGCCTGCCTCATGCTATGGGCCGGGCGCGGGGTCGGTCCCGCGCCCGGGATCACCGGATTACTGCGACAGCCAGGCCTGGAAACGCTCGTTCAGCTCGGAGTCGTGATCGACCCAGAACTCCGCCGAGGTTTCCAGCGCGTTGGTCATGTTCTCGGGCGAGGTCGGCAGATGCGGCGCCATGACCGTCTTGCCGTCCTTGAAGATCAGCTCTTCCTTCATCGACGACTTGCGGGCCGGGCCATAGGAGATCTGCTGGGCAGAGGCGCGCAGGCCCTCGGTCGAGGTGGAGAAGCGGATGAACTCCAGCGCCTGTTCCATGTTCGGGGTGCCCTTCGGGATCACGAACATCTCGTTCTCGTAGATCTGGCCGTCCCAGACGATCTGGAAGGGCTTGCCCTCGTTCTGGGCGGCGGCGAAGATCCGGCCGTTGTAGGCGGTGGTCATCGCCACCTCGCCATCGGCCAGAAGCTGCGGCGCCTGGCTGCCGGCTTCCCACCAGACCACGTCCTTCTTGATCGTGTCCAGCTTGGCGAAGGCGCGCTCGACGCCCTCGGGGGTGCTGAGCACGGCATAGACTTCCGAGGCGGGGACGCCGTCGCCCATCAGCGCGAATTCAAGCACCGACTTGGCGCCCTTCCTCAGGCCGCGCTTGCCGGGAAACTTCTCGAGGTCGAAGAAATCGGCCACGGTCTTCGGACCCTCGGGGAACTTGGAGGTGTCATAGGCGAAGATGTTCGCCCAGACGTCGGTCGAGACGCCGCATTCGGTCACCGCGCCGGGGATGAAGTCTTCCGCGGCCGGGGTGCCGTCCGAGCCGGCCGGCAGGGTGCTGGCGTCGATCGGCTCCAGGATGCCCTCGTCGCACAGGCGGATCGCATCGGCATATTCGATGTTGGCGACGTCGACGGTGACGTTGCCCGATTCCACCATCGCCTTGACCGGGGTCGCCGGATTGTCGCTGTCCACCATGATGGTGTTGATGCCGGTCTGGGCCATGAACGGCTTCACGAAGGCTTCGGTCTGCGCCTCGCCATAGGCGCCACCCCAGGACATGACCGTCACGTCGGCATTGGCGGCAAGGCCAAGGCTGACCAGCGCGGTCGTCAGGATGAGGGTCTTCTTCATGTGGTTCTCCCTGTGTTCACATGTCTTCGGTCCCGAGCTTTCGTCGTGGACCGTCAGTAGTCAAGCGGGCCGGTCCGGCGGCTCTTGCCGGGGCCGCGCCGGACGCGGGAAGCATTCTCTCCCCGCGTCCGGATCATCGGATCACTGCGACAGCCAGGCCTGGAAGCGTTCGTTGAATTCCGCGTCATGGTCGACCCAGAACTCGGCCGAGGTCTGCAGCGCGTTCGCCATGTTCACCTCGGCCGTCGGCAGGTGCGGGCCCATCTCGGTCTTGCCGTCCTTGTAGATGATCGGATCGACGTTGGCCGACTTGCGCGGCGGGCCGTAGGAGATCAGCGCCGCCTGGCTCCGCAACCCCTCGGTCGAGGTGGCGAAGCGGATGTAGTCCATCGCCTGTTCCACGTTCGGCGCGCCCTTCGGCACGACATACATCTCGTTCTCGTAGGTCTGGCCGTCCCAGACGATCTGGAAGGGTTTGTTCTCTTCGATCGCGGCGGCGAAGATCCGGCCGTTATAGGCGGTGGACATCACGACCTCGCCGTCGGCCAGAAGCTGCGGCGGCTGGGCGCCGGCTTCCCACCAGACGACCTCCGCCTTGATGGTGTCGAGCTTGGCGAAGGCGCGGTCCACGCCCTCGGGGGTGGCGAGCGTCGCGTAGACATCGGCCGGGGCCACGCCATCGGCGATCAGGGCAAACTCCAGGTTCGCCTTGGCCGCCTTGATCAGGCCGCGCTTGCCGGGGAACTTCTGAAGGTCGAAGAAATCGGCGGCGGTCTTCGGGCCTTCGGGGAACTTGGTGGTGTCATAGGCGTAGATGTTCGCCCAGATGTCGGTCGAGACGCCGCATTCCGTGACCGCGCCGGGGAAGAAGTCCTCGGCGGCCGGGGTGCCGTCGGCGCCCGCGGGCAGCGAGGCGGCGTCGATCGGCTCGAGCAGGCCCTCGTCGCACAGGCGCGCGGCGTCGGCATAGGTCACCGAGGCGACGTCGACCGTGACGTTGCCGGCTTCGACCATCGCCTTGACGGCGGGGGCCGGGTCGGGAGCATCGACCATGGTCACCTTGTTCCCGGTCTTGGCGGACCAGGGCTGCAGATGGCCTTCGTTCTGGGCCGCCCCGTAGGAGCCGCCCCATGACAGGACCGTGATATCGGCCTGGGCGGCAAAGGCCACCCCGACGAGCGCGGTCGAGAGAACCAGGATCTTCTTCATCCGTTAACTCCGTGTTACGGCTCTGCATTGTCCGCCGGAAGCGGCGGCAATATCGCGGCGATCAGGGGTCCAGGGCGCGGGCGTCCTGGGGATGCCAGCCCACCTTGATCTTCTGGCCGGGGGCAAGCCTGGTCTGCCCCAGCGTGTTGCGCATCTTCATCACGAAATCGTCCGACCCCGCGACCCGCAGGACCACCCGCAGGATGTCGCCCATGTAGATGATCTCCAGCACCTCGGCGTCGATCATGTGGGCGCCGGCGGGCATCATCTCGGGCTTGAATTCCACCCGCTCGGGCCGGATCGAGACCAGCGTCTTCTGGCCCTTCTCCTTGACGTTGACGGCGGTGGCGTCGATCAGCTCTCCGGTCGAAAGCCGCACCAGCGCCTTGTCGCCGGTCAGTTCCTCGATCATGCCGGGCAGCTTGTTGTTCTCGCCGATGAACTGGGCGACGAAGCTGTTGTCGGGCCGCTCATACAGGTCGGCGGGGGGCGCGAGTTGCTGGATGCGGCCGTCGTTGAACACGGCGACGCGGTCCGACATGGTCAGCGCCTCGCCCTGGTCGTGGGTCACGTAGACCACGGTGATGCCAAGGTTCTCGTGCAGGTGCTTGATCTCGAACTGCATGTGCTCGCGCAGCTGCTTGTCCAGCGCGCCCAGCGGCTCGTCCATCAGGACGAGCTTGGGGTCGAACACCAGGGCGCGGGCCAGGGCGATCCGCTGCTGCTGGCCGCCGGACAGCTGCGCCGGGCGGCGGTTGGCGAAGGCGCCCATCTGCACCATGTCCAGCGCGCGCTTGATCTTGGCATCGCGCTCGGACTTCGACATGCCGCGCACTTCCAGCGGGAAGGCGAGGTTCTCGCCCACCGTCATGTGCGGGAAAAGCGCGTAGTTCTGGAACACCATGCCGATGCCGCGCTTGTGCGGCGGGACCTGGTTGATCGGGCGGCCGTCGAGGCGGATCTCGCCGTTGGTCGCGGTCTCGAACCCGGCCAGCATCATCAGGCAGGTGGTCTTGCCCGAGCCCGAGGGGCCCAGCATCGTCAGGAACTCACCCTTGCCGATGGCGAGGTTCAGGTCCTTCACGACCAGACTCACCCCGTCATAGCTTTTCTGAACGTGTTCGAATGCGACGAAAGCGTCGTTGCGGGGCTCAACCGTCACCCGTGTCTCCCTGATGGCTCGGGCGCTGCGGCGCCTTCTGTCTTGATTCGACTAAATCGAAACGTGTTCTTCTTTGCAACGCACTTTTTGGGACCGCCCGGCATGGATGCGACAGGATTCGACCCTCTTGCGTCACAAAGGCCGTCATTCGTGTCGGATTTGCCTGTAAAATGCCGGGTTTGGTCGCGACAAGGCGGCAAAGCGCGCCACGGGCCGAAATGGCAAAGGGCGCGGGGATGTCGCCCCGCGCCCTTCGCTATCGTTCCCCGGCAATCCTGGTGCGGATGAAAAGACTCGAACTTTCACTCCGGTTAAGGAACAGCGACCTCAACGCTGCGCGTCTACCAATTCCGCCACATCCGCACGGGATCGCCGGGAACGGGTGCTAGATAGCGGCAGTCGGCGGGGATGAAAAGGGGGATTCTCACCACCATCGCCCCGCGCTTGCATTCGGCGCCAAGTTGCGCGCATGACAGGCCGGAAGCTGCATCGGAGTACATCCCGTGGTCGCATGGCGGCACCTGCCGGGCCTCTCGCCCTATCCCGAAACCCTGGCCGCGATGGAGGCGCATGTCGCCGCCATGACCGAAGGCCGCGCGGGCGAGGAGATCTGGCTGCTGGAGCATCCGCCCCTCTACACCGCCGGCACCTCGGCGCGCCCCGAGGATCTGGTCCAGCCCGACCGTTTCCCGGTCTATCCGGCGGGGCGCGGCGGGCAGTATACCTATCACGGACCGGGCCAGCGGGTGATCTACTGCATGCTCGACGTCAAGGCGCGCGGCCAGGACGTGCGCTGCTTCGTGCGCGAGCTGGAACGCTGGGTCATCGACACGCTGGCCGAGTTCAACGTGACCGGAGAGATTCGCGACGGCCGCGTCGGCGTCTGGGTGCAGCGCCCCGACCGCCCCGGCCCCGACGGCAAGCCGGCCGAGGACAAGATCGCCGCCATCGGGATCAAGCTGCGCCGCTGGGTCAGCTTCCACGGCATCTCGATCAACGTCGAGCCGGACCTGTCGCATTTCGACGGGATCGTCCCCTGCGGCATCCGCGAGCATGGGGTGACCAGCCTGGTCGACCTTGGCCTGCCGGTCACGATGGCCGACCTCGACGCGGCCCTGGTCGCGACCTTCCCGCGCCGCTTCCAGGGCGCGGAATGCGCGGTCTGACGGCGGATAGCGTGCGGCTGCTATTGCATAACAGCGGTCCCGCCTCCCATCTTCCACCCGAGGCAAGGCCCGCCCTGCCCGCTGACATGTGAGGACATCCAGACCATGAAGAGCTTCCAGCTTCTCGCCGCCGCCGCCGCCGCCGCCCTGATCGCGGCCGCCCCCGCCTTCGCGGCCGATCCCGCGGCGGGCGAGAACGGGTTCAAGAAATGCAAGGCCTGCCATTCGATCGTGGCCCCCGACGGGACCGAGATCCAGAAGGGCGGCCGGACCGGGCCGAACCTCTATGGCGTGATCGGCCGGCCCGTCGCCTCGGAGGCGGGCTTCGCCTATGGCGATTCGATCGCCGCCCTCGGCGCGACCGGCGCGGTCTGGGACGCGGCCAGCCTCGCGGCCTATATCGCCAATCCGGCCGACTACCTGAAGGCCGCGCTCGGCGACGATGCGGCCAAGTCGAAGATGTCGTTCAAGCTGGCCTCGGGCGGCGAGGACGTGGCCGCCTATCTGGAATCGGTCGCGCACTAGGCTGTGAACTCATAAACGGGATTTCCGCGGGTTCTGAAGCGTGATTCACTCGCCTCGATGGAGGTGGTGATGGCGCGTTTTGATCTTTCGGACTTCGAATGGGATCTGATCCGAGCGCTGCT
>NZ_JAYRUJ010000032.1:0-25342 GCF_041919135.1 Tabrizicola sp.
CGTCTGAAGGACTGGCGCAGGGTCGCGACCCGCTACGATAGATGCCCAAAAGTCTTCCTCTCCGCCGTCGCACTCGCCGCAACCGTCATGTTCTGGCTATGATCCGAGAACGAGTCCTGACCCTAACTGGCAAAACCCGCCTGCCGGGCTTCTCGGGCGACTGCGCCGTTAAGCGGCTGGGGGAATTCGCTCAGTTTCTTTCTGGAACCTACCTCGCGAAACCAGCCTACCGACCCGGAACGGTCGCCGTGCAGGGCGCTGGCGCAGCTATGGGTGAGCACGATACGGCTAACTTCCCGTTCGCGATCACTGTGATTGGACGAGTAGGCACTGTCGGTCGCCCGCGATTCATGCCTGGCGGTTGTTGGGTCAACAACAATGCCGCTGCGATCAGGGCGTTGCCTTCGGAAGCTGATCCGCGGTTCGTCCACCTGCTGCTTACTCAGTATGACTGGTCACTGGCCACCTCAGTCACTGCGCAGCCATTCCTTGGAATCGGAGCGCTGATGGGCTCCACGCATAATTTGCCGCTCAAGGCCGAGCAGACTGCTATCGCCGAGGTCATTTTCGACATGGACGCAGAACTGTCGTCCCTTGACGCGGAAGCCGACAAGGCCCGGGCCATAAAGCAGGGCATGATGCAGAACCTGCTGACCGGAAAGGTCCGGCTGGTATGAGCTTCGGGTGGGCCGTTGATGCGCTGGTTGTCTTCGGAGGTCTCTCCGGCTGGGCGGCCGCCTACTTCTCTTGGCGGGAGTGGCAGAACACGAAGAAGAAGATCGCCATGCTCACCGACGCGGGCGCGGCCGCTGAGGTTCTGCCAGCCTGGTACACATCCAGAATGATGACCGATCATTGGACCTTCGGGCTGCTGACAGAGGCCGGACAGATGGTCGTGATCAAGCGGATTACGGCACTTTCAGACGATGGGCGATGGATCGACGTCGAGCTGGCGGAAAACGATGAACTCGACTGGTTGCCGAAGGACTATCCGGCTGACTTCGTTTTCGCAGTCGGCCCTGAGAGGACATCGGCATCGCTGCAGATTTCCAAGATCGTTGCCGCGGTCGACTTGATGAATTCGTGAGGCGCTGAATGGTGAACAGCGACCATCACGAGCGTCTGTTCATCGGCTGGGATGTCGGTGGCTGGAACTGTGACAAGAACCAGAACAGCCGCGACGCGCTGGTCGTGCTGGATCACGCGGGCCAGAGCCTCGGCCAGCCATGGCGCGGAAATCTGCGCGAGACGATCAACAGCGCAACCACGCCCGCAGACTTCCTCGCCGCGCTGCTCGCGCTCTGCAAGCTGGACAAGCCCGACCAGTCCTGGCGTGCCACGCTCGCCATCGACGCGCCACTCGGTTTCCCCGAGGCCTTCGCCCGCATGATCGCGGATGGCACCCCGGTCGATCAGATCGGTCGGTCGGCAGCGAACCCCTATCTTTTCCGGCACACAGAGCGGCGGCTGGTGGCCGAAGGGGTGACGCCGCTGTCGGCGATCAAGGACATGATCGGCAGCCAGGCGACGAAGGCGATGCACGTGGTCGCCCGCTTTGCCCCACAACGCCTGTCTACCGGCATCTGGACAGATGGCGCGCATCTGACCGTGATCGAAACCTATCCGTCGCTCTGCCGCGCCCGCCTCGGGCCGCAGGTTGGAACTGAACCGATCCCGAAGACCGGCCGCGAAGCAGACATCCATGACGCCGAGGCCTGCGCCCGCATCGCCAGAGACTTCCATTTGAACCGCGAGCGCCTTGAACCCCCGACCGATGACACCCCGGCATCGGAAGGCTGGATCTGGGCGCCGCGCCGCGTTTTTGTTGAGGCATAGTTCACGATGAGCACCGTTGGCCAGATCGAGAGAAGAACCCAGAAACGTGTTGTCGACCTGTTTCGGAACGCACTGGGCTATGACTACCTCGGCAACTGGATCGATCGCGCCGACAAGATCGGTCGCCCGAACCGCAACATTGAGGACGAGTATCTGCGCCCCTTCCTGGAAAGGCAGGGTTATCCCCCCGAACTGATCACCCGCGCGATCCAGCAGCTGACGAAGGTGGCCAGCGACCAGTCTCGCAGCCTCTACGACACCAATCGCGCGGTCTATGACCTGCTGCGCTACGGGGTGAAGGTGAAGGCCGATGTGGGCGACCAGACCCGCACTGTCTGGCTGATCGATTGGGCGAAGCCTGAGGCCAACCATTTCGCTATCGCCGAAGAGGTCGCGGTGAAGCCCGCGGGCGACAAATCCTTCGGCAAGCGCCCGGACGTGGTGATTTATGTCAACGGGATCGCGCTGGGCGTGCTGGAACTTAAGCGCTCGACCGTATCGGTGTCCCAAGGCATCCGGCAGAGCCTCGACAACCAGAAACCGGTATTCATCCAGCCGTTCTTCACCACCATCCAGCTGATCATGGCGGGGAACGACACCGAGGGGCTGCGCTATGGCGTCATCGAGACGCCCGAGAAGTACTGGCTAACATGGAAAGAGGAAGGCGGGCCGGAAAACCCCCTGGACCGCGCGCTGGTCCAGATGTGTGCCAAGCCACGGTTCCTTGAACTGATCCACGATTTTCTGGTGTTCGACGCCGGCGTGAAGAAGACCTGCCGCCACAACCAGTATTTCGGTGTGCGCGCCGCGCAGGACCACATCCGCCGACGCGAAGGCGGGATCATCTGGCACACGCAAGGGTCGGGCAAGAGCTTGACGATGGTATGGCTGGCCAAATGGATACGCGAGAACGTGCCTGACAGCCGGGTGGTGGTGATCACCGATCGCACTGAGTTGGACGAGCAGATCGAGAAGGTCTTCAACGGGGTCAACGAGGAAATTCTGCGCACGAAATCCGGCGCCGATCTGATCGCCCGGCTGAACGACACGAACCCATGGCTGCTGTGCTCGCTGATCCACAAGTTTGGCGGCAAGGAGGACAGCGACGCGGATGTCGAAGGTTACGTCGAGGATTTGAAGAGCGCGCTGCCCAAGGATTTCCGGGCCAAGGGCGACATCTTCGTCTTCGTTGACGAGTGCCACCGCACGCAGAGCGGCGATCTGCACAAGGCGATGAAGGCGATTCTGCCCAGCGCGATGTTCATTGGCTTCACCGGAACGCCGCTGCTGAAGGCTGACAAGCAGACCAGCCTCGAAGTGTTCGGCCCATATATCCATACCTACAAGTTCGACGAGGCGGTGTCGGACGGTGTGGTCCTTGACCTGCGCTATGAGGCCCGGGATATCGATCAAAACATCACGTCGCAGGCGAAGATCGACAAATGGTTCGAGGCCAAGACCAAGGGCCTGACCGATATGGCCAAGGCACAGCTGAAGAAGCGCTGGGGCACGTTACAGAAGGTGCTGTCCAGCCAGTCGCGGCTGGAAAAGATCGTGGCCGATATCCTGATGGACATGGAGACCCGGGACCGGCTTCAAAGCGGCCGCGGCAACGCCATGCTCGTGTCGTCGAGCATCTATCAGGCGTGCAAGTTCTTTGAGCTGTTCGACAAGACCGATCTGGCGGGCAAGTGCGCGATCGTCACCTCCTACAAACCGTCGCCGAACGACATAAAGGGCGAGGAAAGCGGCGAGGGGCTGACGGAACGCCTGCGACAATACGATATCTACAACAAGATGTTGGGGGGCAAGGAGCCCGAGGCATTCGAGAAGGAGGCGAAGCGGAAGTTCATCGATGAGCCAGGGCAGATGAAACTGCTGATCGTCGTGGACAAGCTGCTGACCGGCTTTGACGCCCCCTCGGCCACGTATCTCTACATCGACAAGAAGATGCAGGACCACGGCCTGTTCCAGGCGATCTGCCGGGTGAACCGGCTGGACGGAGACGACAAGGAATACGGCTACATCATCGACTACAAGGACCTCTTCAAGAGCCTTGAGACCTCGATCAAGGACTACACGGCCGAGGTCTTCGATGGTTATGACAAGGCGGATGTAGCGGGCCTGCTTTCGGATCGGCTTGAAAAGGCGCGCGATAAGCTGGACGAGGCCTTGGAAGCTGTCCGGGCTCTCTGTGAACCGGTCGAGCCGCCTCACGATACCCTCGCCTACCAGCGCTTCTTCTGTGCAAAGGACACGGCCGACAAGGAGGCGCTGAAGGAGAATGAGCCGAAGCGGCTAACCCTCTATCGGCTGGTGGCCTCGTTGTTGCGCGCCTACGCCGATGTGGCAAACGAGATGAGCGAGGCCGGCTACTCCGAGGTCGAGGTCGCCAGTATCAAGGCGGATGTCGATCACTTCGAGAAGGTGCGGAATGAGGTGAAGCTGTCGAGCGGTGACTATATCGATCTGAAGATGTACGAGCCGGCGATGCGGCACCTGATCGACACCTATATCCGCGCCGAAGAAAGCGAAGTGATCTCGGCCTTTGACGATGTTTCGCTGATCCAGCTTATCGTTGAGAGGGGGACGGATGCGGTCAACGCCTTGCCCCAGGCCATTCGTCAGAGCACAGAAGCCGTGGCGGAGACGATCGAGAACAACGTCCGGAAGCTGATCATCGACGAGACGCCGATCAATCCGAAATACTATGAGAAGATGTCCGAACTCCTGGATGCCCTGATCGAGCAGCGCAAGCGGGACGCACTGAGTTATCAAGAATACCTCGCGCAAATTGTCGATCTCACGAAGAAAGCGCAAGGCGCCGAAACGGCCGCCTCGTATCCAGCCGCGCTGAATTCGAAGGCGAAGCGCGCGCTTTTCGATAATCTTGATGGAGACGAGGCCCTGGCTTTGGCGATCGACGAAGAAATTCGCCTCACCAAAAAGGACTCGTGGCGGGGCAACAAGTTCAAGGAAAAGGAGGTGCGGAACGCGATCAAGAAGCACATAGCTGACCCTGGGCAGCTCGACGTGATCTTTGAACTGGTGTGGAGTCAGGATGAGTACTGACGCCGCCCAGCTGTCCGTGGGAGGCTTCGAGGTGGAGGTGGTTCGCAAGCCGATCAAGAACTTGCACCTTGGGGTCTACCCGCCACACGGACGGGTCCGTGTTGCAGCGCCGCTAGAGATGGGCGACGAGGCCGTGCGGCTCGCTGTTGTCACCCGCCTTGCCTGGATCAAGCGCCAGCAGGCCAAGTTTGCGGCGCAGCCGCGCCAGTCCGAGCGACGCTATATATCAGGTGAAACCCACTTCTTCCTGGGCCAACGGTATCGACTGAACCTGATCGGGGGAGCCAGGGCTGGGCAGGTTCGGATTCGCAACAGCAAGACAATCGATCTCCATGTGCGCGATGACAGTGATCTGGCCATTCGAGAACGGGTGTTCCTCAATTGGTACCGGCGAGAGCTTCGTGCGCGAGCGCGACCCCTAATGGAGCGCTGGGCGGCGGAATACGGTATCACAACGCCGAACTGGGGCATCAAGCGGATGAAGACCAAATGGGGCACCTGCAATATCGAAGCACGTCGAGTCTGGTTGAACCTCGAACTGATCAAGAAGCCGCCGCAGTGTCTCGAATACGTGATCGTCCATGAGCTGGCCCATTTTTTTGAGCGCAACCACACAGAGCAGTTCGTGGCCCTTCTGGACCGGATGCTTCCGCATTGGCGGATCGTTCGTGACGAGCTCAACGCGGAGCCCCTGGCGCATGAGGATTGGAGCACATAGCATTTGTGCCGCAGTCAGAGCGTCGCTCTGTTGGCATGCATCCCAGAACGCAGGATATCGGCTCTTGCGTGTTCGATCCCGGTCCCGTCTGCCCAACGCCCCTGGCGTCGAAGTGCTCAGCCATTGACTCGAAAAAGCTCCACAGTTTCTGAAGCTTGCAAGCTGTTCACCAAATTGCCGCAGTCATGAGGTCCGGAGAATATCGGCCCTGAGAGACCGCTTCCGGGCCACCTGGCTGCAAGTGTAGTGTTCAGCCCCTCGCGCATAACCCTCGAAAACAACGAAAAAATCCGGCCGCAACCGGATCGGGAGAACGCTTTCGCAGGGGCAAGTGGCGGAGAGGGTGGGATTCGAACCCACGGTAGGCGCAAACCTACAACGGTTTTCGAGACCGCCACGATCGACCACTCCGTCACCTCTCCGCGCTTCAGGGGTCGTCTATGTGGCGGCTGGATAGCGGTGCGCGGGGCGATGCGCAAGGGGCAATTCGCGCTCCTCCGCCGATCACGGCACTTTGCGGGCGCGGCGCTTGGCAAGGGGGGCGGCAGGCTCTACCTCTGCTCCAGGCGCTTCTCCGGCCGCCGCAATGTTCAAGGATCCCCGATGCCGCTGCCCATTCTCGTCCTCGCCGCGCTGCTGGCCCTGACCCCGCCCCTGGTCCTGCCCGCGCTGGCCGAGGAGGCCCCGGCGGCCGAAGCCTCGGTCCCCGCCCTGGCCGAGGCGCTGCGGCTGGACGACCTCCTTGCCGTCCTGCGCGACGAGGGGCTGGCCCATGGCGAGGATCTCGAGGCCGGGATGTTCCCCGATGGCGGCGGCCCGCGCTGGCGCGAACGGGTGGGCCGGATCTACGACCTGCCGCGCCTGCGTGCCGATTTCGAAGCCGTGCTGCAGCGCGAACTCGGGACCGAGGCCGCGACCCTGGCCGAGATCGACGCCTTCTTCGCCAGCGAGCTTGGCCGCAAGGTCGTGGCGCTCGAGATCGATGCCCGCCGCGCCTTCCTGGACGAGGCGCAGGAGGAAGCCGCCCGCGTCGCCGCCGAAACCCGCGCCGCCGACCGCGACCCCAGGGTCAAGCTCCTGCAGCGGTTCATCGCCGCGGGCGACCTGATCGAGATGAACGTGGCCGGCGGCCTCTCGGGCAACCTTGCCTTCCTTACCGGCCTGGCCGAGACCTCGGGCGATGGCGGATCGCTGCCGCAGGACGAGCTGATGGCCCAGGTCTGGGCGCAGGAGGAGATGATCCGCGCCGACACGACCGCTTGGCTGCAGGCCTATCTCGGGCTCGCCTATGCGCCCCTGACCGAGGCCGAACTGGCCAGCTATGCCGACTTCATGGAAAGCCCCGCGGGCGAGCGGCTGAACGCCGCGCTGTTCCTGGCCTTCGACGAGGTGTTCAACCGGGTCTCCTACGAGCTGGGCCGGGCGGCCGGGGTGGCGATGCAGGGCCGCGACATCTGACGGGCGCGCTTGACAGCCACCGGGGTTCGACGCATAAGCGCGCATCCCGGCGAGTGGCGACTCTCGCCGGGCCTATTCATTCATGACGCCCGAAAGGGCGCGCTGTCCGAGGCGGGGAAACCCGGCAACACCCGTGAAGGGGGCCGCAGGGCGCGGAGCAAGAAAAGGAAAGACCCATGTTTGCGGTCCTCAAGACCGGCGGAAAGCAGTACAAGGTGCAGGCGGGCGACGTTCTGCGCGTGGAAAAGCTTGATGCCGTCGCTGGTGAAAAGATCCAGTTCAACGACATCCTGATGGTCGACACCACCGTTGGTGCGCCGCTGGTTGCCGGCGCGGCCGTCCAGGCCGAGGTCATCGACCAGATCAAGGGCGAAAAGACCATCCACTATGTCAAGCGCCGCCGGAAGCACTCGTCGCAGCGCACCAAGGGCCATCGCCAGCACCTGACGCTGGTCCGCGTGACCGAGGTCCTCGCCACCGGCGCCGACAAGACCGGCGTCAAGGCCGCCACCGGCACCGCCGCCGCCCGCGTCGCCGCGCATGAAGCGCCGGGTGCCGCCAAGGCCGAGAAACCGAAGCGCGCCGCCAAGGCCGCTGCAGCGCAGGAGTAAGCCCCCATGGCACAGAAGAAAGCAGGCGGTTCTACCCGCAACGGCCGCGACTCGGCCGGTCGTCGCCTTGGCGTGAAACTGTTCGGCGGCCAGATCGCCATTCCCGGCAACATCATCTGCCGTCAGCGCGGGACCCAGTGGTTCCCGGGCGAAGGCGTTGGCATGGGCACCGACCATACCATCTTCGCGACGGTCGAAGGCCGCGTGACCTTCAAGAAGGGCCTCAAGGGCCGCACCTTCATTTCGGTTCTCCCGGTCGCGGAGGCAGCCGAGTAAGCCGAACCTTTACAATCGGATTGTAAAAGGGGGGATCGGCCGAAGGGTCGGTCCCCCCGTCCGTTTCCGGGGTCTCGCCGGGCCTGGCGCAAACTGCCGTCAATCCGGCGCGAAACGGTCAAAGAATCGGGCGATTGCAGGGCCAGTCTGCAATCCCCACATGTGCTTCAAAGGAGGGGAGCCATGATCCTGGAGAAGTTCGCCGCTCCGGTCGAAATTCCGACCGAACATTTCACGCTGCGCCCGGTGCGCAAGTCCGACGCCGGGCTGTTCGCGCTTTACGCGGGCGACAGGCGCGTGGCCGAGGCGACCCAGGGCATCCCGCACCCTCTTCCCCCCGGCGCGGCCGAGGCCTTCTGTGCCCGGGCGATGGCCCCCGGCACGGACGAGGACATCTGGGTGATGGATGGCACGATCTCGGACCTGCCCGAGGTTCTGGGCGTGATCAGTCTCAAGAAGATGGACCGCAACCAGTCCGAGGTCGCCTTCTGGGTCGCGCCCGCCTTCTGGAACCACGGCATCGCCTCGGCTGCGGTGCAGGCGCTGGTGGCGGCGAATCCGCAAAAGAACTCCACCATGTTCGCCGAGGCCTTCCAGGACAATCCGGGTTCGGCCCGGGTCCTCACCAATGCGGGCTTCCAGTATCTCGGCGATGCGGAAAGCTTCTCGGTCGCGCGCGAAAAGACGGTCCCGACCTGGACCTATATCCGCAAGCTGGACCATGGCCGGGGTCTCTGACCGCATTGCCCGCGCCGTGGCGGCATTGCCGCTGCGGCCGGGATTGCGCGTCCTGGAAATCGGCTGCGGCCCCGGTGTCGCCGCGCGCGAGGTGGCCCGGATCGTCGGACCTTCCGGTTTCGTCCTGGGGATCGATCGCTCCGCCACGGCCATCGCCCAGGCGCAACGCGGCAGCGCGGACGAGATCGCCGCAGGCACGCTCGCCTTCCGCACCGTCCCGGCCGAGGCGTTCGCGCTTTTGCCGGACGAGGCGCCCTTCGACTTCGCCTTCGCCCTCCGCGTCGGCGCGCTTGACGGTCGCCACTCCGCGGCCGGCGCACTCGCCCTGCCGCGCATCGCTGCTGCTCTGGTGCCCGGCGGCAGGCTTTTCATCGACGCCGGCGATCCCCTGTCCGAACTCCCCTTGCCGCCTCCGTAGAGCGACCCTTTCCGGCCTGGGACCAAGAGTTGACAAGTCCCTGACGTCCAAAAGCAACCCCTTGACCTTGTGTGACTTTCCGATTCCGACCACCGTGGACAGGCCCCCCCGCCCCAAGCTCGCTTGAGCATCGCCCCCGCTTCCTGTATCCCCTCACCCTTGACCCCCTCCCGAAAGCCCGGCCCATGAAGTTCCTCGACCTCGCCAAAGTCTACATCCGCTCGGGCGGCGGCGGGGCCGGCTGCGTCTCGTTCCGGCGCGAGAAGTTCATCGAATTCGGCGGTCCCGACGGCGGCGACGGCGGCCACGGCGGTAGCGTCTGGGCCGAGGCGGTCGAGGGGCTGAATACCCTGATCGACTACCGCTACCAGCAGCATTTCTTCGCCAAGTCCGGCCAGCCCGGCATGGGCAACCAGAAGACCGGCAAGTCGGGCGACGACATCGTGCTCAAGGTCCCGCTCGGCACCGAGATCCTGGACGAGGACGAGGAAACCGTGCTGGCCGACCTGACCGAGCCCGGCCAGCGCGTCTGCCTGGCCGAGGGCGGCAACGGCGGCTGGGGCAACCTGCGGTTCAAATCCAGTACCAACCGCGCCCCCGCCCGCGCGAATCCCGGCCAGGAAGGCATCGAGCGCACCATCTGGCTGCGGTTGAAGCTGATCGCCGATGCGGGCCTCGTCGGCCTGCCGAACGCCGGCAAGTCGACCTTCCTCGCCGCCGTCTCGAACGCCCGGCCGAAGATCGCGGACTATCCCTTCACGACTCTGGTCCCGAACCTCGGCGTCGTCGGCATCGACGGGCATGAATTCGTCATGGCCGACATCCCCGGCCTGATCGAGGGCGCGTCCGAGGGGCGCGGCCTCGGCACCCAGTTCCTGGCGCATGTCGAGCGTTGCAAGGTCCTTCTGCATCTCGTCGACGGCACCTCCGCCACGATCACCAGGGACTACCGCACCATCGTGACCGAGCTTGAGGCCTATTCCGACCTCCTTGGCGACAAGCCCCGGATCCTGGCGCTGAACAAGACCGATGCCATGGATGCGAAACAGATCAGCGACCGGCGCCGCGCGCTGGAGAAAGCCTCGGGAGGGCCGGTGCATGTGATCTCGGGCGTCTCCGGCAAGGGCCTGCCCGAGGTGCTGCGCGCGCTTTACGCCACGATCAAGACCGAGGAGCCCGAGGAGGAGCACGGCGCATGGCAGCCCTGACCCTTTCCGCGCCCGATGTCCGGGCGGCGAAGCGGCTGGTGGTCAAGATCGGCTCGGCGCTGCTGGTCGACCGCCGCACCGGACTGAAGCAGAACTGGCTCTCGGCGCTGGCGCTGGACGTCGCCGAGGCAAAGACGCGGGGCACGGATGTGGTGCTGGTCTCCTCCGGTTCGATCGCGCTGGGTCGCAAGGTGCTGGACCTGCCGGATGGCGTCCTGACCCTGGAACAGAGCCAGGCGGCGGCGGCGGTGGGGCAGATCCGCCTCGCCCGCGCCTATGAGGAGGTCCTTGCCCCGCATGGCATCACCACCGCGCAGGTGCTGGTGACGCTGGAGGATACGGAGGACCGCCGCCGCTACCTGAACAGCCGCGCGACGATGGAGACGCTGCTTGGCCTTGGCGTCGTGCCGATCGTGAACGAAAACGACACGGTGGCGACGGATGAAATCCGCTTCGGCGACAACGACCGCCTCGCCGCCCAGATCGCGGTGACGGCGGGGGCGGACCAGCTGGTCCTGCTCAGTGACGTCGACGGCTTCTACACCGCCAACCCCAAGGAAGACCCCGCCGCCACCCGCTTCGACGTGGTGGAGACGATCACGCCCGAGATCGAGGCGATGGCGGGCGATCCGATTTCCGGCCTCTCCAAGGGGGGCATGAAGACCAAGCTCCTCGCCGCCAAGACCGCCGTCGCGGGCGGCTGCGCCATGGCGATCATGGAGGGCTCCACCCTGCGGCCGCTCAAGGCGCTGGCCGAAGGGGCGACAAGGACGTGGTTCGTCCCCTCCGCCGATCCCCACGTCGCGCGGAAACGCTGGATCAACGCGATGAAGCCGAAGGGCGAACTGGTGCTGGACGCCGGCGCCGTCACTGCGCTCCGCGCCGGGAAAAGCCTGCTCCCGGCGGGCGTGACCAGGGTGACGGGCAGTTTCGGCAGGGGCGAGCCGGTGGCGATCCTGTCGCCCGAGGGCGTGGTTCTCGGCAAGGGCCTGGTGCGCTATACTTCGACAGAGGCCCGCAAGATCGCCGGGCATCGGTCCGGCGAGATCGAGGCGATCCTTGGCTATCAGGGCCGCGCGGCGCTGGTGCACAGGGACGATATGGTGGTCTAGGGGACCCAAATTCCTTAAGTAAGGAATTTGTCAAAATTCTTGCTCAAGAATTTTGGCCCCGGGACGGAAACGGAGCGAGACATGGACGGCCAGTTCACCGACCTGATGACCGAGATCGGCCGCAAGGCCCGCGCGGCGGCGGCAGAGTTGGCCTGCGCCTCCTCGGAACGCAAGGCCGCCGCCCTCATCTCCGCCGCCGATGCGGTCTGGCGACGGCGGCAGGAAATCCTCGACGCCAACACGCTCGACCTCGACGCCGGCGCGCAGAAGGGCCTGACCCCGGCGATGCTCGACCGGCTGAAGCTTGACGACAACCGCCTGCGCGGGATCGTCGATGCCCTGCGCGTGATTGCCGAGCAGAAGGACCCCGTCGGCCGCATCCTGGCGGAATGGGACCGGCCGAACGGCCTGCACATCCAGCGCGTCGCGACCCCCCTTGGCGTGGTCGGCGTGATCTACGAATCCCGCCCCAACGTCACCGCCGATGCCGGCGCGCTCTGCCTGAAATCCGGCAATGCGGTGATCCTGCGCGGCGGGTCCGAAAGCTACGAGACCTCCGAGGCGATCCATTCCTGCATGGTCGACGGCCTCAACTCCGCGAACCTGCCCGAGACCGCGATCCAGTTCATCCCGACCCGCGACCGCGAGATGGTGACGGCCATGCTCCAGGCCACGCAATACATCGACGTCATCGTTCCCCGGGGCGGCAAGGGCCTTGTCGGCCTTGTCCAGCGCGAGGCGCGGGTGCCGGTCTTTGCCCATCTCGAAGGCATCTGCCATGTCTACGCCGACCGCGATGCGGATCTGGAGAAGGCCCGCCGCGTCGTCCTGAACGCCAAGACCCGCCGCACCGGCATCTGCGGCGCGGCGGAATGCCTGCTGATCGACTGGCAGTTCTACACCCGGCACGGGCCCGTGCTGATCGAGGATCTGCTGAAAGCAGGCGTCGAGGTCCGCACCGAGGGCGAGCTTCTGAAGGTCCCCGGCACCAAGCGCGCGCAACCCGATGATTTCGGGCGCGAATTCATGGACATGATCATTGCGGCCAAGCTGGTTGACGGGGTGGACGAGGCCATCGACCACATCCGGAAATACGGCAGCCAGCATACCGAGGCGATCCTGACCGAAAACGACGCCACCGCCGAATGCTTCTTCCGGCGGCTCGACAGCGCGATCCTGATGCGCAACGCCTCCACCCAGTTCGCCGATGGCGGCGAGTTCGGCATGGGCGCGGAAATCGGCATCGCGACTGGCAAGATGCATGCCCGTGGGCCCGTGGGGGCCGAGCAGCTGTGCAGCTTCAAGTATCTGGTGACCGGCGACGGGGCGATCAGAACGTAAGCCGGATCGAGGTCTCTCCGATCTCGACCGCAAGGCGGCGGTTCTGGCGCGCCACCTCATCCGCGACCAGCGCGAAATGGACGTGGTTCGCCCCGATGCCGTCGGGCGCGGCCGGCCGGTCCAGTGCCTGCCAAAGCGCCGGGTCAAGCTTCAGCCGCGCGGCCTCGGCCAGGATGGTCCAGCCGGAATCGCCCTGGTCGACCTGCACCTTGCCGCCAAAGGGCAGTGCGCTTTCCAGGCATTGCAAGAGCAGGAACACCAGCCGCACCTCGCGCCGCGACAGGTCCGAGGCCGAGGTCCAGGCATAGCTTACCCGGCCGCCGCGGGTGAGGTCGGTCAGCACCGACAGGACCTCGGACCGCGCGATCCGCTGGCCGCCGGAGGCCGCGCCAAAGCTGATGCGGAAGAACCGGATCCGGGCGTTGGCATTGGCCACGCTTTCCGAGATCAGCGCGATCTCGGGCCGCTGGCCGCCGGGCTCCATCGTCAGAAGCTCGACCCCGTTGCCTATGGCGCCGATCGGGCTGATAAGGTCATGGCAGATGCGCGAGGCGATCAGGGCGGCAAGATCGGGTCGGTCGGTCATCGGATGTCCAGTGAGGAATAAGGGATGCGGTCGTTCCTGGAGCCAGGGATGCTGGTGCGCCACCCGGAGCAGGCGGATTGGGGCCTGGGTCAGGTCCAGTCGGTGGTGGGCGCGCGGATCACCGTGAACTTCGAACATGCCGGCAAGGTGGTGATCGACCTGAGACACATCGCACTGGTTCCTGTAACGGGTTGATCTGCCTATAGGCGAACAGACCGGGACATCTCAACCGTGAATTGTTCAGCCTTTCCGCCCGGACCGCAAGTGGTTGCATTGCGGCGGGGGGCTGGCTAAGTCAGACGGGCCCGAGCCTGAAGCGACCAGAGATGACAGCCGAAGACTCTCCCTACCTCGTGCGGATCGCGACCACGCCACAGGATCTGACGGCGGCGCAGCGCCTGCGCTATGAGGTTTTCGTGGCCGAACTGGGCGGCGATGGCCCGCTGGTCGATCACGCGGCCCGGCTGGAGCGGGACGAGCTTGACCCCTGGTTCGACCATCTGGTGCTGGTGGACCGGCGAGTCGATCCGGCAAGCCTTGCGCATGTGATCGGGGCCTATCGCGTGCTGCCCGGCGACCGGAGGGCACAGACGGGGCGGTTCTACTCGGAATCCGAATACGATCTGGGGCCGCTTTTGGCCTCGGGGCGGCGGCTGCTGGAACTCGGCCGTTCCTGCGTTCATGCCGACCACCGGGGCGGGACGGCGATGTTCCATCTGTGGAACGGGCTGGCGGATTATGTGCTGGAACGCGGGATCGAGGTCCTGTTCGGGGTGGCAAGCTTCCACGGCACCGATCCGGTGGCGCTTGCCGGGCCGTTGTCCTGGCTTTACCACCACCACCTCGCGCCGCCCGGGATGAGGGTCCGCGCCCTGCCGCCCGAGCGGATGGAAATGGACCTGGTCCCGGCGGAAGGGCTGGACCGCAAGACGGCGATGGCGGCGATCCCGGCGCTGATCAAGGCCTATCTGCGGCTGGGCGGCTTTGTCGGCGACGGGGCCTGGGTGGACCGGCCCTTCAACACCACCGATGTCTGCCTGGTGATGGATACCGGCCAGATGTCGGCCCGGCACCGCGATTTCTACATCCGCAAGAAGGGCCAGGCGTGAGCGGCTGGCAGGACGTCCCGCCGCCGCGCCAGCGAATCGGACCCCTGGGCTGGCTCCGCGTGGCCTGGCGTGGCGGGCTGGTCAGCCTGGCGACCTATGGCGGGCTTCTGGTCCTGTTGCTGGTGCGGCTGATGGAATGGCCGCTTTTCGGCCAGGCGCGGCCGGTCACGCCCCGGATCACGCAGGGCGTCTGCCGCTTCGCGCTCCGGGCGTTTGGCCTGCCGCTGGTGGTGCAGGGGCGGCCGATGACGGCGCCGGGCGCGATCGTGGCGAACCATGCCGGCTGGCTGGACATCTTCGTGCTGAACGCGGTGCAACAGGTCTATTTCGTCGCCAAGGCCGAGGTCGCCGCCTGGCCGGGCATCGGCTGGCTTGCCCGGGCGACGGGGACGGTGTTCATCGCGCGCAAGGGGGTCGAGGCGAAGCGGCAGCAAGAGGTCTTCGAGGCGCGGCTTCATGCCGGGCACCGGCTCCTGTTCTTTCCCGAGGGCACCAGCACCGATGCGATCCGGGTGCTGCCGTTCAAGAGCACGCTCTTCCAGGCCTTTTTCGAGCCCGCCCTGGTGCGCTCGATGCATATCCAGCCGGTGACCGTGATCCTCCACGCGCCCGAGGGCGCGGACCGGCGGCACTACGGCTGGTGGGGGGACATGGATTTCGCCAGCCACCTCCTGCAGGTGCTGGCCACCCCGCGCCAGGGAAGGGTAGAGGTGATCTTCCACCCCGAGGTGCCGGTGGATGCCTTCGAGAACCGCAAGGTCCTCGCCCAGCACTGCGAGCGCGTGATCCGCACCGCGCATGTCCGGGCGGTCGAGTAGGCTGGGCGATACTGCGCCTCAGCGCAACCGGCGCAACAGCTCCAGCGAGGGCGCGCCCGTCACCGGCAGGCCCATGCTGGCCTCATAGGCCCCGATCGCCGCCGTCGTCTTCGCGCCGATCACCCCGTCCGTGCCGCCGGTGTCGAACCCCCGCGCCGTCAGCAGGCGCTGCAACTCCTGCCGGTCCGCCTTGGTCATCCCGCTGGCATCCGGCCCGAACGCGGCGCGCACGCCGTCCCGCCCCAGCAGCCGGTCCGACAGATGCCCGACCCCGATCGCGTAATTCTGCGCGTTGTTGTAGCGCAGGATCGTCGCAAAGTTCTGCGTCAGCAGGAAATACGGCCCGCCCCCGGCGATGATCGAGCCGCCCGCCAGCGCCCGCCCATCCGCCGAGCGCACGCCCCGCGCCTCCCAGTCCGCGGCCGAACGTCCCTTGCCCCGCCCCAGCAGCCCCGGATCGAAGCCCGCCGGCAGCACGACCTCCATCCCCCAGGGCAGTCCCTGCGTCCAGCCCGACCGCGCCAGATAGGCCGCCGTCGAGGCCAGCGCATCCGAGGGATCCTCGCTCCAGATGTCGCGCCGCCCGTCGCCGGTGAAATCCACCGCATAGGCAAGGTAAGAGGTCGGGATGAACTGGGTATGCCCCATCGCCCCCGCCCAGCTTCCCGTCATGCCTGCCGCCGAGATATCCCCCGCCTGCAGGATCTTCAGCGCCGCGACAAGCTGACCCTCGAAGAACTCCCCCCGCCGGCCCTCGTAAGCCAGGGTGGACAGGGCGCTGATCACCGGGACGTTGCCGCGTCTTGTGCCGAAAAAGCTCTCCAGCCCCCAGACCGCCGCGACGACATGGCCCTCGACGCCGTAACGGTTCTCGATGGCCGACAGCACCCCGCCATATTGCGCAAATTTCTGGCGGCCCAGGCTGACCCGCTCGTCCGAGGCGGCGATGTTCAGGTAATCCTCCAGGCTGCGCTTGAATTCGGTCTGGTTGCGGTCCTTCTCGATCACCTCCGGCAGGAACCCCGCGCCCCGGAAGGCCGCGTCGACGACGCCCGGAGAGATCCCCCGCGCGGCCGCCCGGCCCTTGAACCCCGCCACCCAGGCATCCCAGCCCGCGTTCGGCACCGCCCGCGGCGCCGGGTCCGGCGCGCGATACCCTCCGCCGCCCGACCGCCCCGAGGAGATGCAGGCCGACAGAAGCGCCGCCGTCCCCGCCATCAGCATCCAGCGCCGTGAAGATGCCGCCGAAACGATCGCCTGTCGCATGTGCCCGCCCGCTCGCTGCTCTTGTTATCGCCCGATGATAGCCGCCGCCTGCGCGGAAGGCCAACCCTTGCCAAGCCGCCTTGGCAATCCCGCGCCTGCCCGTGCCCTTCATTCCCGTGCGAATAGCCCTCGGGGGGCCGGGGGTGGAAGACCCCGGTTCGACGCCTGCCGAAAGCGCCGGACTGCTGGATTAAGAAACCCTGAATGTCCGCAAGCAAGCCATTGAAACCAAAGGACCGAAAAAACTGTCCACTGTGGACAGCCCCGTCACTCCCCCTGGTTCTTCAGCTTCCAGGCGATCTGCCGCAGCATGCCGTGGAAGGTCTGCACCTCGGCCCGGGTCAGCCCCAGCCGCCCCCACATGTTCCGCAGGTTCGCCTTCATCCCCTCGACCTTGGTCTCGGGGAAGAAGAACCCCGCCGCCGCCAGCCGCTCCTCGAAGTGGTCGGCCAGCCGTTCCACTTCCTCGCGATTGGCGAACTCCGTCCGGGCCAGCTCCATCACCGAGGCTGGAACCCCCGCCCCCTGCCGCTGCCATTCGTAGCCCAGGAGAAGGACGCACTGGGCAAGGTTCAGCGAGGGGAACTCCGGGTTGACCGGCACCGTCACGATCGCATTGGCGCGGATGATGTCCTCGTTCTCCAGCCCCGCCCGCTCGGGCCCGAACAGGACGCCGACCCGCTTGCCCTCGGCGCCCATCGCGCGGGCCATCTCCATCGCCCGCTCGGGGGTGACGATCTCCTTCACCAGCTCCCGCCCCCGCGCGGTGGTGGCGAAGACGAAGTCGCAGTCCGCGACCGCCCCGGCCAGGTCGGCGAAATGCCCGGCATGGTCCAGCACCCGCCCCGCGCCCGAGGCCATCGCCACCGCCTTCGGATTGGGCCAGCCGTCGCGCGGCCCCACGACCCGCATGCGCTCCAGCCCGAAGTTCAGCATCGCCCGCGCCGCCGCGCCGATGTTCTCGCCCATCTGGGGCCGGACCAGGATGAAGACCGGGGGAAGGGTATGAGGGGGGAGCATGCGCCACCTTTCGCGGGAACCTTGCCGCCAGATAGGCCACCCCCGGCCCCCTGGCAAGCAAGGCCCCGCCCTCGCCAAGCCGGCGAAAGGCTGCTAGACCGGCCGCCAGAGCAAGACCGGAGCCCCAGGAATGGCCGCTGACGACCGCCCGCAGATCACGCTGATCACGCCCCCCGCCTTCGATCCCGACACTTTCGCCGACCGGATCGGCCGGGTCCTCGACGGGGCCGAAATCGCCTGCCTGCGCCTCTCGCTCGGCACAAGGGACGAGGACATCCTGATGCGCGCCGCCGATGCCGCGCGCGAGGCGGCCCATGCCCGCGACGTGGCGGTGGTGATCGACAACCACCTGATCCTGGCCGAGAGGCTGGGTCTTGACGGCGTCCACCTGACCGACGGCTCGCGCCATGTCCGCAGTGCCCGCAAGGATCTGGGGGCCGATGCCATCGTCGGGGCCTTCTGCGGCAGCAGCAAGCATGACGGGATGACGGCGGGAGAGGCCGGGGCGGATTACGTCGCCTTCGGGCCGATCGGGGCCACGGCGCTCGGCGACGGCAGCCAGGCGCCCTTCGACCTCTTCGAATGGTGGTCCGAGGTGATCGAGGTCCCGGTCATCGCCGAGGGCGCGCTGACCGCCGAACTCGTCGCCCGCTTCGGGCCGGTGACCGACTTCTTCGCGGTGGGCGAGGAGATCTGGTCGGCCGAGGACCCGCTCTCCGCGCTGAAATCCCTGCTCGCCCCGCTGGGCTGAGGCGCAGCCGTAGGGTGGGCATCCTTGCCCGCCTTACCTTGCAATGCGCAAGGCTCCATATGGCGGGGTCTTGAAGGCCATCTGGGGCAGGCATACTGTCCGGGCGCAATGAACAGGTGAGCCATGACCGGAAAGCGCAGCATTTTCGAAGAGGTGGGCGAGGGGCACGCGGTCCCGGCGCCTCCGGTCGGGGGGGGAATCGACGCGCGATCCAGGGGCGCGCGGCGCGGAATCCGGGTCTGGCTGGTCGCGTTGTTCCTGCTGGTCGCGGCGATGATCGCGGTCGGCGGTCTTACCCGCCTGACGGATTCGGGCCTGTCGATCACGGAATGGAAGCCGGTGACGGGTGCGCTGCCGCCGATGGACGAGGCGGGCTGGCAGGCGGAATTCGAGAAATACCAGGCGATCCCCGAATACCAGTTGCAGAACAAGGGGATGAGTCTTGAGGAGTTCAAGACCATCTACTGGTGGGAATGGGGGCATCGTCAGCTTGGCCGGTTGATCGGCCTGGTCTGGCTGGTGGGTTTCCTGGGATTTGCGCTGGCACGGCAGATCCCGCGGGGCTGGACCGGGCGCTTGTTCCTGCTGGGGGCGCTCGGGGGCGCTCAGGGGGCGATCGGCTGGTGGATGGTCTCCTCGGGCCTGACGGGGGCCATGCTGGACGTGGCGAGCTACCGGCTGGCGACGCATCTGGGGCTGGCCTTCGTGATCCTGGGCTTCATCGCCTGGTATGTCTTCCTGCTGGGGCGGTCCGAGGCGGCGCTGATGACCGCGCGGCGCGGGCGGGAGGCAAGGCTGTCCGGCCTTTCCACCGGGCTGATGCATTTCGCCTTCCTGCAGATCCTGCTGGGCGCATTGGTGGCCGGGATCGACGCGGGCCGGGCCTTTCCGACCTGGCCGCTGATGAATGGCGAGTTTTTCCCGGCGGATGCCTTCTATGTGCCGGACGGGCAGGGGGGAACGCTGCCGATGTGGCATGCCTTCTTCGAGAACCCGGGCCTGGTGCAGTTCATCCACCGCATGTCGGGCTATCTCTTGCTGGCCTTCGGCATCGTGGTCTGGCTGCGCGGGCGCAAGTCCAGCCATCAGGCGACGCGGAGGGCGTTCCATCAGATGCTGGCGATGCTGCTGGTGCAGATGGGCCTGGGCATCGCGACGGTGTTGACCGTGGCGCAGCCGCATGTCGCGATCACGCATCAGATCGGGGCGGTGCTCCTCTGGGTGCTGATCCTGCGGGCACGGCATCTGGCGCAGTATCCCGTGGCGGGATCGATCCGGGAGGGCACGGCATGAGCGTGTTCGACGAACTGATGGCGTTCCAGCGCCAGACCGAGGCGCTGGCCCAGGTCGCGGGGCGGCTTGGGTGGGACCAGGAGACGGTGATGCCCGAGGGCGCCGCCGGGCAGCGGGCCGAGGAGATCGGGGCGCTGGAAGCGGTGCTGCATGCGCGGCGGACCGACCCGCGGATTGCCGGCTGGCTGGCCGAGGCCGTGGCGCCGGATGCGGTGGGCGCGGCCCAGTTGCGGCAGATCCGGCGATCCTATGACCGGACGATGAAGGTGCCGGCGCGGCTGGCCGAGGAGATCGCCCGCGTCACCTCGCTGGCGCAGGGGATCTGGGCCGAGTGCCGGGGACGCGAGGATGTGGCGGGTTTCCTGCCGACCCTGCGCAAGGTCGTGGAACTGAAGCGCGAGGAAGGCGCGGCGCTGGCGGCCGGCGGCGATCCCTATGACGTGCTGGTCGACGATTACGAGCCGGGCATGACAGGGGCGGCCATCGCGGCGATGTTCGACGCGATGCGGGCGCGTCTGGTGGCCTTGCGGGAGAAGGTTCTGGGGGCCGAGGCTCCGCAGGGGTTGGTGGGCCGGTTCGGCCAGGACGACCAGCTGGCGTTGGGCCGCGAGCTGGCGACGGTCTTCGGCTATGACTGGTCGCGCGGGCGGATGGATCTGGCGGTGCATCCGTTCAGCTCGGGCTCTGGCCAGGACGTGCGGATCACGACGCGGGTTTCCGAAACCGATCCGTTCAACTGCTTCTATTCGACGATCCACGAGGTCGGCCACGCGGCCTATGAGCAGGGAATAGACCCCGCCTACACGCTGACGCCCATCGGGCAGGGCGTGTCGATGGGGGTGCATGAGAGCCAGAGCCGGTCCTACGAGAACCAGCTGGGGCGAAGCCGGGCCTTTACCGGCTGGTTGTTCGGCCGGATGCGGGAAATCTTCGGCGACTTCGGGATCGCCGATGCGGACGGGTTCTATCGGGCGGTCAACCGGGTGCATCCGGGCTATATCCGCACCGAGGCCGACGAGGTGCACTACAACCTGCATGTGATGATGCGGTTCGACCTGGAACGGGCGCTCATCAGGGGCGAGCTGGACGTGGCCGATCTGGAAGCGGCATGGAACGCGCGGTTCCGGGCCGATTTCGGCGTGGCGGTGGACCGGCCGTCGAACGGGATGCTGCAGGACGTGCACTGGTCCTGCGGGCTTTTCGGCTACTTCCCGACCTATTCGCTGGGGAACGTCTATGCGGGCTGTCTGGTGAAGGCGCTCCGGGCCGAGGTGCGGGGGCTGGACGGGATGATGGCGGCCGGCGATGTCGGCGCGGCGACGGGGTGGCTGCGGGAGCGGCTGCAGCGGCACGGCGGGCTTCACGAGCCGCGCGAGGTGGTGCGGCGGGCCTGCGGGTTCGAGCCTTCGGAGGGGCCGCTGCTGGACTACCTCGAGGCCAAGTTCGGCGAGATCTACCGGCTGTGATGCCCGGCTGTCCACAGTGGACAGAGGCGTGGGATCCAATGATCCCAATGGCTTGCTCGTGGGCATCAGGGATTTGTTAAGCTTTGGCTACGGCGGGATCAGGGGCGCAGGGCAGGGGTCGCGCCGAGGGAGGCGGAGCGGCGGTCTGGCTGCTGGCGCTGGGCCAGACGCTTGTCTACGCCGGGTCCTACTACGCCTTCCCGGCGCTTCTGCCCGATCTTGAGGCGGCGACGGGCTGGTCCAAGGCCACGCTGGCGCTGGGCCCCTCGCTGGCCTTCCTGATCATGGCGAGCCTGACGGTGGTCACCGGGCGGCTGGTGGACCGGGGGTTCGGCGGCGAGATGCTGGTCTGGGGGCCGGTGCTGGCAAGCCTTGGCGTCGCGGGGATGGCGCTGGCGGGAAGTCCGGCGGTCTGGCTGGCCGCATGGGCGCTGGTCGGGGTGGCGCAGGCGGGCTGCCTGTACGAGACCTGTTTCGCCTTCCTGACCCGCAGGCTGGGCGGCGGCGCGCGGGCGGCGATCACCAGGGTCACTCTGGTCGCGGGCTTTGCCGGGACGCTGGCCTTTCCGCTGGGCCACTGGGTCGGCGAGCGGCTGGGCGGGCTTGCGGTCTTTGTCGGCGTCACGCTGCTGGCGATGCCCTGCAATCTTTGGGCGGTGCAGAGCCTGCGGCGGCGCGAGCGGGCGGGGGTCGCCCCCGTCCCCGCCCCGCCCGGCGTGCTGGCGGTGGCGCTGCGGCGGCCGGCCTTCTGGGCGCTGGTGGCCTGTTTCGGGCTGATCTGGCTGAACCATGGCGTTCTGATCACCTATGTGCTGGAGTTGTTCGCCGACCGGGGGGCGGGTCCGGCGATGGCGGCGGCCTGCATCGGGCCGTCGCAGGTGGCGGGGCGGCTTCTGTTCATGCTGGGCGAGGCGCGGGTCGGCAATGCCCGCGCCATGCTGATCGCGCTGGGCGGCGTGGTCGCGGCAAGCGCGGTGCTGTGGCTGGCGGGGCTGGCGCCGGCGCTGGTCTTCGGCTTTGCGCTGGCGCAGGGGGCGGGGGCGGGGCTGATGTCGATCCTGCGGCCGGTGCTGATCGCCGAAATCCTGGGGCGCGAGGGATTCGGCGCGATCTCGGGCGCGGTGGCGATGTCGCCGATCCTGGCGAGCGCGGTCGCCCCGGCGCTGGGGGCCTGGATGCTGGTCGCGGGCGGGCCGGTCGCCGTCTATGCCGCCTGCCTGGCGATGGCTTTGACCGGCTGGACAATCGCGGCGCTGCTGCTGCGTTTCCGGGCCGGAGAGGAGAGGGGATGATGGAGCTTCGACTGGATGAAGCGGGGCTGACCGGCTTTCTGAAGCGCGAATTCGGCCAGGTGGCGCAGGATTTCGCGGTGGAGCGGGTGGGGCCCGAGGGGCTGGTGCTGCGGCTGAAGGTGTCCGAGCGGCACCTGCGGCCGGGCGGTACGGTCAGCGGCCCGTCGATCTTTGCCCTGGCCGATGTGGCGATGTATCTGGCGATCCTCAGCCGGATCGGGCCGGTGGCGCTGGCGGTGACGACGAATTCTTCCATCGACTTCATGCGCAAGCCGGTGGCCGGGCGCGATCTTCTGGGCGAGGCGCGGCTGCTGAAGCTGGGGCGCAGTCTGGCGGTCGGCGATGTGCTGGTGCGCAGCGAGGGCCAGGCCGAGCCGGTTGCCCGGGCGAGCCTGACCTATTCGATCCCGCCGGTCCGCTAGCCCTTGGCCTTGAGGAAGCGGCCCTCGATCTGGGCGCCGCTTTCGATGATGATGCCGCCGGTGGTGATGTCGGCCTTGACCTCGGCCGAGGCGCGGAGGGTGAAGCTGTCGCAGGTGACCTTGCCGTCAAGCTTGCCGCGCACCTCGACCGTCTGGGCGGTGACCGAGCCGGTCACCCGCCCCTCATGCCCGACGATCAGGCCGTTGGCGGTGATGTTGCCGTCGATCTCGCCCAGGACCTCGACCGAGCCGGTGGTGGTGATCTCGCCGGTGATGCGCAGATCGGCGCCGAGGACCGAGCGTCCGGTATTGCCCCCCGGGCCCTGGTTGCGGGGTTGGGCGGGGGCGGAGGTCGGGTCGGCGGTCTTGGAGAACATTTCGTATTCCTTGGACGGTTGTCCCGATAAGGGGGAATCGCGGCAGGCCGGTCAAGGGTCGCCTTGGCCGGGCGGCGGGTTTCCCCCGGCCCGATGTCGCTTTGCGGCCTGACAGGCGGGGTCGGGGATGATCAGATGCGGGCGTGAATCGGGGAGCCTGCGGTGACGGATGCGTTCCTTCGGCCCGTTTCGGGCCTTGACCGGCCGTGCCTTGCCGGGCCGAACCCATGGCGGGGCGGGTGGCGAGGCGCTGGGGCCGGCACCCCGACCCCCGGGATATCTGGAGACGGAAGATGACTATGGCGGAAATGATCATTACCAATTCAAGGGTCCTGACGATGGACGAGGACCGCCCGCGCGCCGAGGCGGTGGCCCTTGCCGGGGGCCGCATCCTTGCGGTCGGAAGCCGGGCCGAGGTGGAGGCGCTGGCCGGGCCCTCGACGCGGGTGGTCGATGCCGGGGGACGGACGCTCTTGCCGGGGTTCGTCGAAAGCCACCTGCACCTGGTGCTGGGCGGCAACGAGTTGACGCAGTTGCAGCTGGGCGGGGTGCAGGGCTTCGACGAACTGGCGCGCCTCTTCCGGGCCCATGCGGCGAAGAACCCCGGCCTGCCGCTGCTGATGGCGCAGGGCGCGGCCTATGAGATCCTGGAGCATCCGGTGACGCGGCACGACCTGGACCGGGTGATCGCGGACCGGCCCATCGCGATGATGTCGCCGGACCACCATACGGTCTGGGCCAATACCGCGGCGCTGCAGGCGGCGGGGATCCTGCATGGGGCCGAAATGCCCCAGGGCCATGTGGTGGTGATGGGCGCGGACGGCACCGCGACGGGCGAGCTGCTGGAGTTCGAGGCCTTCAGCCCGGTGCTGGCGCTGACCGGCGACCTGCATCTGCAACTGGGCATCGCCACGGGCGGCGAGCCCGAGCCCTGGCCCGACGCGGCGCAGCGCGCGAAGGACAAGGAGAAGGTGGTGGCGGGCCTGGCGCATTGCGCGATGCACGGGATCACCAGCATGGTGAACATGGACGGCAACCGCTACACCTGTGTCCTGTTGCAGGAGCTGGAGGCGGAGGGGCGGCTGACGGCAAGGGTCAAGGTGCCCTTCCACTTCAAGCCGCATATGGAGCTGTCCGAGCTGGAGCGCGCCAGCGCCATGGCGGCGGAGTTCCGGGGCGACTGGGTGACGAGCGGTTTCGTCAAGATGTTCATGGACGGCGTGGTCGACAGCCGCACCGCCTATATGCTGCAGGATTATCCAGGGACGCAGGACCGGGGCGCGCCGCTGTTCCCGCCGGAGCGGTTCGACGAGATCTGTGTCGAGATCGACCGTCGCGGCTTGCAGATCGCCGTCCATGCCATCGGCGACGGCGCGGTGCGGCAGACGATCGACGGCTATGAGGCGGCGCAGAAGGCGAATGGCAAGCGCGACAGCCGGCACCGGATCGAGCATATCGAACTGATCGACCGCGCCGACGTGCCGCGTCTGGGCGCGCTGGGGATCACCGCCAGCGTGCAGCCGCCGCATCCTCCGGGCGCGATGGATTTCCCGATGTCGACGATGGACCATGTCTTCCACCGCCACCGCTGGCAGGACGCCTATCTGTGCAAGACGCTCGCCGACCATGGCGCGCCGCTGGCCTTTGCCTCCGACTGGCCGGTGACGGATGTCAGCGTGATGCGGGGACTCCAGGCCGCGCTGACCCGGGTGCCATTCGCGGGCGCGGCGGATGAGCGGGTCGGGCTGATGGAGGCGCTGCGCGCCTATACCGCCGGAGGCGCCCGCGCCGCGCATATGGAAGGCCTGACGGGAAGGCTCGCGCCCAGATTCGCGGCCGACCTGGTGCTGATCGACGGCGATATCGAGACGATTCCCCCGGATTCGCTGGGCCGGACCGGAATCGCCCTGACGATCGCAGGGGGAAATGTGACCCACGACCCGGCCGGCATGACCAGCGGAGCCGTTTAAGTATATGAAATGAAACGAGAAGATGGCGGCTTCCAAAGAATCGTCATCTTCCTGTCATTTTCCCTCTTGCGGGTTTTGCTTGGTCTCCGTAAATACCGCCTCACCGAAGCGGAGACGCGGCGGTGACGGGCGGAAGCGGCGGCGACGCGGTTGAGGTTCGGAAAATCTGAAGACAAGGCGCGAG
>NZ_JAYRUJ010000033.1:0-20575 GCF_041919135.1 Tabrizicola sp.
GGGAAAGAAGGGCTGCAGCCGTGCCATCTGCACGTCCGTCAGCCAAAAAAGGTTGGTCATAGGTCAGTCTCCTTGCGGAGCCTGAATCACGCCGAAAGTGGAAGATCAATGGGTCCTGACCCTAGTTATGCGGTCCCCGATCCTGTTCCTTGTTCTTTCATCCGCGCTTTCGGTGCCAGTCGCCGCAGATGCCCTGCGCGATGCGGCGACCGAGACCTTCAAGCCGCTTCCGTCGACCATTCCCGCGCTGAAGGAGAACACCGTCACGCCCGAGAAGATCGCGCTTGGCAAGGCGCTGTTCTTTGATCCGCGGCTCTCGGCCTCGGGCGTGTTCTCCTGCTATTCCTGCCACAACCTGACCACCGGCGGCGACGACAACATGGAAACCTCGGTCGGCCACGGCTGGCAGAAGGGGCCGCGCAACGCGCCGACCGCGCTGAACGCCGTGCTGAACGAGGCGCAGTTCTGGGACGGCCGGGCCGAGGACCTTGCGGCACAGGCCAAGGGTCCGGTGCAGGCCGGGGTCGAGATGGCGAACACCCCGGACAATGTGGTGGCGACGCTGACCTCGATGCCGGACTATGTGACCTGGTTCGGCGCCTCCTTCCCGGATGATGCCGATCCGGTCAGTTTCGACAACATGGCCAAGGCGATCGAGGCTTTCGAGGCCACGCTGCTGACCCCCTCGCCCTTCGACGCCTGGCTGAACGGCGACGACAATGCGCTGACGGCCGAGGCCAAGGCCGGGCTGCAGCTCTTCATGGACAAGGGTTGCTCGTCCTGCCACTCGGGCGTCAACGTCGGCGGGCATGGCTACTATCCCTTCGGCCTGATCGAGAAGCCCGGTTCGGAAGTGCTGCCGGAAGGCGACAAGGGCCGCTTTGCCGTGACCGAGACGGCGTCCGACGAATATGTCTTCCGCGCCGCGCCGCTGCGCAACATCGCGCTGACCGCGCCCTACTTCCACTCGGGCAAGGTCTGGGACCTGTCGGTCGCGGTCGAGATCATGGCGGAAAGCCAGCTGGGCGAGGAGTTGAAGCCCGAGGAAACCGCGCAGATCGTCGCCTTCCTGGACAGCCTGACCGGGACCATGCCCGAAGTCACGCTGCCGGTGCTGCCGGCCGAGACCGCGGGCACGCCGCGCCCGACGACCATGGTCGAGTGAAACCTGTTTTTTAACGAGTGCCGGGGCGGCTTTCGGGCCGCCCCTTTTTCATCGGGCCGGCGCTCAGCGCAGGAATTTCCGGCGGGCTTCCTCGGCAATCGCCTGCAGCATCTCCAGCCGGGCAAGCTCGGCCATCGCGGCCTTGCGTTCGGCCTCGTCGGTGAGGGTCGCCAGATGCTCCCGCTGGGTGGCGGCCCGCTTCTTGAGCGTGATCTCCTCGGGCAGGACGCCGGCCTCGGCCATAATGCGGAAACCCGCCGCGTCGCCGGGGGAGACGAGGGCGTCGCCCGGGCGGTCGGGCAGGGGCTTGCCCTCACCCTCCAGCCCCTGGAGATGGCCCTTCAGGCGAGCCTTCTGGATCTGGCGTTCGGCCAGGCGGGAGAGCCAGGACATGCGTCACCTCTACGCCCGAAGGTGGGTGCGATCGGCCGCTGCCGCAAGGGCCCGCCGGAAGCCTAGCCGAGGTCGGCCAGACGGGAGAGCGCATCGCGGAGCTTCTGCGCTTCCTCCTGCCGGGCCTCGAGATTGGCGGTCGCCTCCATCACCACGTCCTCGGGCGCGGAGCGGGCGAAGTTCGGGTTGTCGAGCCGGCCCTTGAGGCCGCCGATTTCCTTTGCCAGCTTGTCCAGCGCCTTTTGCAGGCGGGATTTCTCCTCGGCGATGTCGATCAGCCCTTCTAGCGGGATCGCGAAGGCGGCGCCTTCCGCCGCCACGGCGATCGAGCCCTTGGGGGCGGGGCCTTCGGTCACATTGTCCACCCGGGCCAGACGCTTGATCAGGGCCTCGTTGCGCTGGAAGGCGGCGCGGGCCTCGTCGGTCAGGCTGGTGGCCACGAGATCGGCCTTCAGCGCCACCGGCACATGCACCTGCGCCCGGGCCGAGCGGATGTCGTCGATCAGCGTGGTGACGAAGGTCATCTCGGCCTCGGCCGCCCGGTCGATCAGGGTCGCGGGCAGGTCGGGCCAGTCGGTGTGGACGAGAAGCTTCGCGCGCCGGCCGGTGGTGGACCAGAGTTCCTCGGTGAGGAAGGGCATAAAGGGGTGCAGGAGGATCATCGACTGGTCGAGGACCCAGGCCATGGTCTGGCGGGTCTCGGTGGCGTCGGGGCCGTCGAACAGGGGCTTGGCGAATTCGACATACCAGTCGCAGACCTTGCCCCAGACGAACTTGTACAGCGCGTCGGCGGCCTGGTCGAAGCGGAAGTTCTCCAGCGCCTCGTCGACCTCGGCCAGGGTCTTGGCGGTCTCGCCGATGATCCAGCGGTTCGCGGTGGCCTTCGGCGCGGGGGCGGGGCCGGTGGCGTGGCCTTCCCAGACGCCGCTCATCTCGGCAAAGCGGCAGGCGTTCCAGAGTTTCGTGCCGAAGTTGCGGTAGCCCGCGATGCGGCTGGTATCCAGTTTCAGGACACCGCCCAGCGAGGCCATCGCCGCATTGGCGAAGCGCAGCGCATCGGCGCCGTATTCGTCGATGATCTCCAAGGGGTCGATGACGTTGCCGAGCGACTTCGACATCTTCTTGCCCTTGGCGTCGCGGACGAGGCCGTGCAGGTAGACGGTGTGGAAGGGAATGTCGTCGACGACGGCAAGCTGCATCATCATCATCCGGGCGACCCAGAAGAACAGGATGTCCTGCCCGGTCACCAGGACCGAGGTCGGGAAGTATTTCCTGAGTTCCTCGGTGGGTTCGGGCCAGCCGAGCGTGCCGATCGGCCAGAGGCCGGAGGAGAACCAGGTGTCGAGGACGTCGGGGTCGCGCCAGATCGGATAGACCAGCTTCGTCGGGTCCTGCGTGACCTCGTATTCCCCCAGCGCGGCGGCGAGGAGGTCCACCGCCTGGGCGCGGTCGGCGACCTCGATCACGCGGGCGTGGTTCAGCGGCACCGGCAGGGCGGCGAGATCGTCGAGGAAGCGGTCGGCGACGGTGGCGAAATCGGCGGCGCAGTGGTGGCGGGCGTCGCGCTGGACATGGCCGCCGTCGCCGAGGAACTGGAGCATCTCCACCTCGTCCAGCGCGCCGTCGCCCTCGTCGTCGGCGTATTCGGGCGCGGCGAGGTCGAGGCCATACCAGACCGGGATCTGGTGGCCCCACCAGAGCTGGCGGCTGATGCACCAGGGCTCGATGTTCTCCAGCCAGTGGTAATAGGTCTTCTCGCCGCTCGGCGGGATGATCTTCGTCCGGCCCGAGCGCACCGCCTCCAACGCGGGTTCGACGATCTTCGCCGTATCGACGAACCACTGGTCGGTCAGCATCGGCTCGATCACCACTTTCGAGCGGTCGCCGAAGGGCTGCATGATCGGTTTCGCCTCGACCAGGGGCACCCGTTCCAGGTGTTCCGATCCGGTTTCCTTGTCGACGGATTTCTTGAGACAGGTGACCGCCAGCCCCTCGGCGGTGATCTGCTCGACCACGCGCTTGCGGGCCTCGTAGCGGTCGAGGCCGCGCAACTCGTCGGGGACGAGGTTCAGGGCGTCGATCTCGGATTCGGTCAGCGCGAAGGGCTGCTCGGCGATCCCGGGGGTGGCGTAGCCCCTGGCGACCAGCCAGGCGCGGGACATCCGGCCCGCGATTTCGGCGGCCTCGGCATAGGGCAGGCCATCGGCGCGCATCTGGGCGCGGCTGTCCATCAGGCGGTAGCAGGGGATGCCCGCGCGCCTGGCCACGGCATAGTCGTTGAAGTCATGCGCGCCGGTGATCTTGACCGCGCCCGAGCCGAAGCCGGGGTCGGGATATTCGTCGGTGATGATCGGGATCAGGCGGCGGTGCGCCTTTGGCCCGACCGGAATTTCGCAGAGTTTCCCGACGATTGGCGCGTAACGCTCATCCGATGGGTGAACCGCCACCGCGCCGTCGCCCAGCATGGTCTCGGGCCGGGTGGTGGCGATGGCGATATAGTCGCGCGTCTCGCGGAAGGTGACGTTGCCGTCGGCGTCCTTCTCGACATATTCATAGGTCTCGCCGCCCGCGAGCGGGTATTTGAAGTGCCACATATGGCCCGGCACCTCGATGTTCTCGACCTCGAGGTCGGAGATCGCGGTCTCGAAATGCGGGTCCCAGTTGACCAGCCGCTTGCCGCGGTAGATCAGGCCCTTGGTGTAGAGGTCGATGAAGACCTTGATCACCGCGTCGTGGAAATTGCCCTCCTCGCCCGCGGGGGCGCCCGGTGCGCCCGACATGGTGAAGGCCTCGCGCTCCCAGTCGGCGCTGGCGCCCAGGCGCTGCAACTGGCCGATGATCGTGCCGCGCGACTTCCGCTTCTGCTGCCAGACGCGGGCCAGGAAGGCCTCGCGCCCCATGTCGCGGCGCGACGGCTCGCCATTCGCGGCCATCTCGCGTTCGGTCACCATCTGGGTCGCGATCCCGGCATGGTCGGTGCCGGGCTGCCAGAGCGTGTCGTGCCCCCGCATCCGGTGCCAGCGGGTCAGGATGTCCTGCAGCGTGTTGTTGAAGGCGTGGCCCATGTGCAAGGAGCCGGTCACGTTCGGCGGCGGGATCATCACCGAGAAGGCCGGCGCGCCCGGACGCGCATTCGCCCCGGCGCGGAAGGCCCCGGCCTCGAGCCAGGTCTTCGAGATCCGGGCCTCGGCCTCGGCGGCGTTGAAGGTCTTTTCCATCGGCATGGCACATTCCCCCGCGCGGCCCTTGTCTCGGGCGGGTTCTAACCCGCCCGGCGCGGAAGGGGAAGCGGCAGAACCGGGGTCAGGACAGCTCCAGGATCGGGGAGAATCCGCCGTAGACCATCCGCTTGCCGTCGAAGGGCATCTCCATGTCCTGCGGCATCTCGGCCATCATCTTCGCATAGGCCGCGTCCCGCGTGGCCTTGTCGGGCCAGGTCATCCAGCACAGGACCACGGTCTCGCCCTCCTGCAGGTCCACCGCGCGGCGGAAGTCGGTCTGCTTGCCCGGCGGAACGTCGTCGCCCCAGCCCACGACCAGCGCGCGCGCGCCCATGTCGCGGAAGGTCGGCCACCACTTCGCCTCATGGGCGCGGTAGGCCTCCTTGTCGGCGTCGCGCACCGGGATCAGGAATCCGTCCATATACATCGTCACCTCCGTCTCAGACAAAAAGTAACCTGCGCCGCCGGAAATGGTTCCGGGTCAGACCGCCCGGTCGATCCGGGTCGAGAGATGGATCAGGCTTTCCGAGCTGCGCACCCCCGCCATGGCCCCGATCTGGTCCAGCACCTGGTCCAGCACCTGGGTGTTGGGGCAGGCGACCTGCACCAGAAAGTCGAATCGGCCCGAGGTGGTGAAGACCCGCTCGATCTCGGAGATCGACTTCAGCCGGGTCAGCACCGCCGCCTGCGAGCGCGGCTCGATCGTGAGGAGCACGCTGGCCCGCAAGCGGCCCTCGCGCGCGGCCTCGCCGAGTTTCAGGGTATAGCCGGCGATGATTCCGCTGGTCTCCAGCCGTTCGAGCCGGGCCTGGATGGTCGAGCGCGCCACCTTCAACCGGCGCGAGAGCGTGGCCACCGACATCCGCGCATCCGCGCCGAGCAGGCCAATGATGTTGCGATCCAGTTCGTCCATTCAATCTGCCATGGTTTTCGTCATTATAACGAGGTTTGACCGCATTTATACAGTTTTGTTCGGTGAGTTTGTAACCCATATGCGGCATCCTCATTTGCAGGAAAAGGGCGGCTCATACGCACCTGGCCTGGTTCACTTGAAACCACGCTGGTGCCCGGTCCCGCAAATGCAATGGGAAGGGCGAAGCGTCTTGTTGGCAAAGGGAAATACGCCGATGGGACTCTCCAAGACGATCTGGACCAATCCGACCGAATATCTGAAGAACCAGCAGCCGGAGAATCCGGTGCTGTTCTTCGCGCCCTCGGCCGCGCAGGCGGCGGCGCGCCGGTTCATCGACGGTTTTCCGGGCCTGGTGACCTATGCGGTCAAGTCGAACCCGGGCGAGGCGATGGTCGAGAACCTCGCCGCGGCGGGGATTCGCGGCTATGACTGCGCCTCGCCCTTCGAGATCGACCTGATCCGCCGCCTCGCCCCCGATGCGGCGATCCATTACAACAACCCGGTGCGCGCCCGGCACGAGATCGCCCATGCGGTCGAGCGCGGGGTGAAGTCCTACAGCGTCGATTCGAAATCCGAGCTGGCCAAGCTGATCGAGATGGTGCCCGCCGAGGGGACCGAGATTTCGGTGCGCTACAAGCTGCCGGTCGCGGGTGCCGCCTACAACTTCGGCGCCAAGTTCGGCGCGACGGTGGAACTGGCGGTGGACCTTCTGAAAGAGGTCGCGGCGGCGGGCTATATCCCCTCGCTGACCTTCCATCCCGGCACGCAATGCACCGATCCCCACGCCTGGGAGGCCTATATCCGCGAAGGCGCGAAGATCGCGCGCGACGCAGGGGTGACGCTGGCGCGGCTGAACGTCGGCGGCGGCTTTCCCAGCCACCGGATGTCGGCGATCCTGCCGCAACTGGAGGAGACCTTCCAGCTGATCGACCGCGTCACGACCGAGGCCTTCGGCGCCGACCGCCCGCTTCTGGTCTGCGAGCCGGGCCGGGCGCTGTGCGGCGATGCCTATGCCCTGGCCGCCCGGGTCAAGGCCCTGCGGGATGGCAGCCATGTGTTCCTGAACGACGGGGTCTATGGCTCGCTGACCGAGCTGCCGATGATCGGCGTGATCGACCGGATCGAGGTGTTCTCGCCCGAGGGCGAGAAGCGCAGGGGCGAGGCGGTGCCGCGCATCGTCTTTGGCCCGACCTGCGATTCGGTCGACCGGCTGCCGGGCGAGATCCCGCTGCCCTCGGACCTGGCGGAAGGCGACTTCGTGGTCTGGCAGGGGATGGGGTCCTATTCCACCGTCACCAACACCCGCTTCAACGGGTTCGGCGACGTGCAGATGGCGACGGTCCTGTCGCTGAAGCCTTGAAAAGGCAGTGATTCGCGGCCCCCGGCTGGACAAATCCGGCCGGGCCATTAGCCTTCGCAGGGCGGAGGTATGTGGATGCAGCAACTCAAGTTCGGCCTGGCCCAGCCGCTGAAGCGGCGCGAGGATCTGCGCTTTCTGACCGGGCGCGGGCGCTATGTCGCCGACCTGATCCCCGAGGGCGCGCTTTGGGCGGTCTTCCTGCGCTCGGACCATGCGCATGGCGAGATCCTGGCGCTGGACGCGACCGCGGCCCGCGCCATGCCCGGCGTGCATCTGGTGCTGACGGCCGGGGACCTGCTGGCGCGGGGCGTCAGGCTGGGCATGAAGGGCGAGCGGATCACGGGCCGCGACGGCCAGCACGGGCGGGGGCCGGAGCGGCCGGTCCTGGCGCAGGTCCGGGTGCGCTTCGTCGGCGAGGCTTTGGCCATGGTGGTCGCCGATACGCCCGAGGCCGCAAGGGATGCGGCCGAGATGATTTCATATGACATCAAGGAGATGGAGCCCGTCCTTCATCTGGAGTTCCAGCATCCGGCGATCCATCCGGAAGCGCCCGGCAACCTGGCGCTGGACTATGTTTTCGGCGACGAGCCGGGCACCGAGGCGGCGCTTGCCCGCTCCGTCCATCGCGTCGTGCTGGAGGTGGTGCACAACCGCGTCACCGCCGCCCCGATGGAGCCGCGCGCGGCTTTCGCCGAATGGGACGGCGAGCGGTTGCATCTCTGCGTCAACGGCCAGGGGGTCTGGGGCCAGCGCAACGAGTTGTCGCGGATGCTGGACCTGCCGCGCGAGAGGGTCCGGGTGACCAATCCCGATGTCGGCGGCGGCTTCGGGATGAAGGCGATGACCTATCCGGAATATGTCGTCCTGGCCGAGGCCGCCCGCGCGCTGGGCCGGTCGGTGGCCTGGGTCTCGACCCGGACCGAGGGCATGCTGAGCGACAATGCCGGCCGCGATCTGGTGGCGCGGGCCGAGCTTGGCTTTGACGCCGACCACCGGATCACGGGGTATCGCGTCAACCTTCTGTCAAACCTTGGCGCCTATAATTCGCAATTCGGGCAGGGCATCCAGACGGAGCTTTTCGCGAAAGTGCTGACCGGCGTCTATGACATTCCCGTGGCTTCCCTCGCGGCGCGCTGCGTCTATACCAATTCGGTCCCGATCGACGCCTATCGCGGCGCCGGGCGGCCCGAGGCGATCCTGACCATCGAGCGTGCGATGGACCATGCCGCGCGGGTGCTTGGCGCCGATCCGGTGGAACTGCGGCGGAAGAACGTGATCCGCCGCTTTCCCCATGCCACGCCGGAGGGCGAGGTGATCGACGGCGGCGATTTCGCGGGGCTTCTCGACACGGTCGCCCCGCGTGCGGCGGGCTATGCCGGACGCGCCGCGGCCAGCCGGGCGAAGGGCCTTCTGCGCGGCCTTGGCATCGCCGCCTATATCGAGGCAATCCTGGGCAGCCCGGACGAGATCGCGCGGCTGGTGCTGGAGGAGGATGGCGGCGCCACGCTGTACGTCGGCACCCAGTCGAACGGGCAGGGGCACGAGAGCGTCTATTCCCGCTTCGTCAGCGAATCGACCGGGATCCCGCAGGAGCTGGTCCGGGTGGTCGAGGGCGACAGCGACCGCATCGCCAGGGGCGGCGGCACCGGTGGCTCACGCTCGGTCACGGTGCAGGGCACCGCCACGCGGGCGACGGTCGGCGCGATGATCGCGGCCTTCGAGGACTTCCTGGCCGGGGAATGGGAGGCCGCCGAGGTTTCCTTTGCCGAGCACCGCTTCGTCGCCCCCGGCACCAACCACCGCATCACCCTGGCCGAGGCCGCGGCGCTGGCCCGGGAGAGGGGGCGGCAGGACCTGATCGACCGCAGCGAGAAGATCACGCTGGAGGGCCGCTCTTTCCCGAACGGCGTCCATCTGGCCGAGGTCGAGATCGACCCGGAAACCGGGAAGCTGACGCTGGACCGCTATTCGGTGGTGGACGATTTCGGCGTGCTGGTCGCGCCGAACCTGGTCGAGGGGCAGGTGCATGGCGGGGTGGCGCAGGGCTTCGGCCAGGCGGTGACCGAATGGCTGGTGCAGGACGGCAGCGGACAGGTGGTGACCGCCAGTTTCATGGATTATGCCATGCCGCGCGCGACCGACCTGCCGATGATCCGGTTCGCCGAACAGGGCGTGCCGACCCGCAGCAATCCCCTGGGCATGAAGGGTTGCGGCGAGGCGGGAACCGTCGGCGCGCTCGGCGCGATATCCAATGCGGTCCGCGATGCGCTGGCGCCGCTGGGAGTGACCAAGGTGGACATGCCCTTCACGCGGTCCCGCCTCTGGACCTGGATCGAGGAGGCCCGCCACGCGTCTTCTTGACCGCCTGCGCCGCTTTCTCCGCCGGGACGTCGAAGTCACGACGGAACCTGCGCCCGCCCCCGAACCGGGGCGGGTGCGGGGAAGGGTCGATCATGTGGTGATCCTGGACGGCACGCTCTCGTCGCTCGAGCCGGGGCAGGTCGGCAATGCGGGGCTGTTGTTCCAGCTTCTGCACTCCATGGGCCCCAGCGCCAACCAGCGGCTTTATTACGAACCCGGCATGCAATGGGAGGGCTGGCTGCGCGGCCTTGCGCTGATCGAGGGTCGGGGCGTCTCGCCGCAGATCCGGCGCGCCTATGGCTGGCTGGCCTCGGGCTATCGCGAGGGAGACCGGATCTTTCTGTTCGGCTATTCGCGCGGGGCTTTCGCGGTCCGCTCGCTGGCCGGGGTGATCGACCGGGTGGGGCTCTTGAAGCGCGAACACGCGACCGAGCGCGCGGTGACGCTGGCCTGGCGGCATTACGAGCGCGCGCCGCACAGCCGGGCCGCCCAGGCCTTTGCCCGCCGCTTCTGCCATGCGGAGGCCCCGATCGAGATGGTCGGGGTCTGGGATACGGTGAAGGCGCTGGGGCTGCGGCTGCCGTTCTTCTGGCTGTTCAGCGCCGACCGCCACGCCTTTCACAGCCACCACCTCGGGTCGTCGATCCGGCACGGCTTTCACGCGCTGGCTCTGCACGAGACCCGCATGGCTTTCGAACCCGTACTCTGGGAATGTCCGCCCGGCTGGGAGGGCAATGTCGAGCAGGTCTGGTTCCGCGGCGCGCATGGCGACATCGGCGGCCAGATCGGCGGGCTCGAGGCGGCGCGGCGGCTGTCGAACCTGCCGCTGGTCTGGATGCTGGAGCGGGCCGAGGCGCTGGACCTTGCCCTGCCCGAGGCCTGGCGCGCGCGCTATCCCTGCGACCCCGAGGCGCCGATGGTCGGAACCTGGCGGCACTGGGGCAAGGCATTTCTCTGGCGGCGGCGGCGGGTCATCGGCCGCGACCGTTCCGAGCGGCTGCACCCCACCGCGATGAAAGCCGCCGCCGGGCGCTGGCCCAGCGGCGTTCCGGCGGAATGACTCAGCGGTGGCGCAGGTCGACGTAGTCGCGCTGCGCCGGGCCGATGTAGAGCTGGCGCGGGCGGCCGATCTTCTGGTTCTTGTCGGCGATCATCTCTTTCCACTGGCTGATCCAGCCCACGGTGCGCGAGATCGCGAAGATCGGGGTGAACATCGAGGTCGGGAAGCCCATCGCCTCGAGGATGATGCCCGAGTAGAAGTCGACGTTCGGGTAAAGCTTCTTCGAGACGAAATATTCGTCCTCCAGCGCGATCCGCTCCAGCTCCTTGGCGACCTGGAGGAGGGGATTGTTCTCGATCCCGAGCAGGCCAAGCACCTCGTCCGCCGATTCCTTCATCACCTTGGCGCGGGGATCGAAGTTCTTGTAGACCCGGTGGCCGAAGCCCATCAGGCGGAAGCCCGAGTTCTTGTCCTTGGCCTTGGCGATGTATTCCGGGATCCGGTCGACGGTGCCGATTTCCTTCAGCATTTCCAGGCAGGCCTGGTTCGCCCCGCCATGCGCCGGGCCCCAGAGGCAGGCGATCCCGGCCGCGATGCAGGCAAAGGGGTTCGCGCCCGAGGAGCCCGCCAGCCGCACGGTGGAGGTGGAGGCGTTCTGCTCGTGGTCCGCATGCAGCATCATGATGCGGTCCATCGCCTTTTCCAGGATCGGATTGACCACATAATCCTCGGTCGGGACGGCGAAGCACATCTGCAGGAAATTGCCGGAATAGCTCAGCGCGTTCTTCGGATAGACGAAGGGCTGGCCGACGGAATATTTGTAGGCCATCGCCGCGATCGTCGGCAGCTTGGCGATCATGCGGATCGCCGCGACCTCGCGCTGCCAGGGATCGGAGATGTCGGTCGAGTCATGGTAGAAGGCCGCCATGGCGCCGACCACGCCCACCATCGTGGCCATCGGATGCGCATCGCGGCGGAAGCCGCGGAAGAAATAGTGCATCTGCTCATGCACCATGGTGTGGCGGGTCACGCGCTGGGTGAAATCGGCCAGCTGCGCGGCGGTCGGCAGTTCGCCGTAGAGCAGCAGGTAGCAGACTTCGAGATGCGTCGACTGCTCGGCCAGCTGCTCGATCGGATAGCCGCGATACAGAAGCTCGCCCTTGTCGCCGTCGATATAGGTGATCGCGCTTTCGCAGGCGGCCGTCGAGGTGAAGCCCGGATCGAAGGTGAAGACATCCGCCTCGCCATAGAGCTTGCGGATATCCAGCACGTCGGGGCCGAGAGTGGGTCTGTGCACGGGAAGATCATAGGTATTCCCGTTGAGGTTGAGCTTGGCGACGTTGTCCGACATGGTTCTCCCCGGTCATGGCGGGTCGTCCCCTGCCGGGGCGGCCCATGGCTATCCTGCACCCCGGCTGGGGCGGCTTCAAGACCGGGGGCGCAACCTCAGACGGCGTCCAGCAGCCTTGCGACGGTTTCCTCGCGACCGATGGCTAGCATCATGTCGTAAACGGAAGGTGTAACGCTGCGGCCCGCGATCGCTGCCCGCAGGGGCGCGGCGAGCTTGCCGAAACCGATGCCGTTTTCCGCGGCGATCTCGTTCAGGATCGGCTCGAGTGCGTCCTTGCTCCAGCTAGCAGTTTGCAGGCGCGGCGTCAATGATTTCAGTATACCACGGGATACCGCATCCAGCGCGGCCTCGGCCTTCTCGTCGCGCAGCACCGGGCGCGAGATCATCAGGAAGTGCGCCTTTTCAAGCAGTTCCGGGAAGGTCTTCGCGGATTTCTTCAGGAAGGGCAGCGCCAGGACCATCCGCTCATGTTGCGCCCCGGTCAGGGCCGGGCGGTTCGCCGCGGCCAGATAGGCCTCCAGTTCATGCAGCAGCGCGGCATCCTCGGCCATCGCCATGTGGTGGCCGCAGGTGTTCTCCAGCTTCTTGAAATCGAGCCGCGCCGGGGCCCGCCCGATGCCGGAGAGGTCGAACATCGCCATCGCCTCTTCGCTGGTGAAGATCTCGGCATCGCCCCTGGCCCAGCCGAGCCGGGTGAGGTAGTTGCGCATCCCGGCCGCCGGATAGCCCATCGCCTGATACTCCTCGACCCCGGTCGCGCCGTGGCGTTTGGAGAGTTTCTTGCCGTCCGGCCCGTGAATCAGCGGGATATGCGCCCAGATCGGCACCTGCCAGCCCATCGCGTCATAGACCATCTGCTGGCGCGCGGCATTGTTCAGGTGGTCGTCGCCCCGGATCACATGGGTCACCCCCATGTCGTGGTCGTCGACCACCACCGCCAGCATGTAGACCGGCGTCCCGTCCGAGCGCAGGACGATCATGTCGTCCAGCGTCTCGTTGCGGATCACCACGCGGCCCTGCACCTGATCCTCGATCACCGTCTCGCCGCTGCGCGGGGCCTTCATGCGGATGGCATAGGGCGCGTCGGGCCAGGTGGCGGGATCGGCGTCGCGCCAGGGCGAGAGGAAGACCGGATAGCGCCCCGCGGCCTCCTCGGCTGCGCGGAAGGCGGCGATTTCTTCCTGCGTGCTGAAGCACTTGTAGGCCGTTCCTCGCGCAAGCATCTCATGCGCGACCTCGGCGTGGCGGTCGCGGCGTCCGAACTGGCTGACGACATCGCCGTCCCAGTCGAGGCCGAGCCAGGCGAGCCCGCGCAGGATCGCCTCCGTCGCCTGCGGCGTGGAGCGTTCGCGGTCGGTATCCTCGATCCGGAGGAGGAACTTGCCGCCGCGGCCGCGCGCGTAAAGCCAGTTGAACAGCGCCGTCCTGCCGCCGCCGATATGCAGATAGCCCGTGGGCGAGGGTGCGAAGCGGGTGACGACGGGAGAGGACATCGGGATTAACCTTTCGGAAACCAGGCGGCGCCTAGACTGGCGGAGGGTTTAGGCAATCGCGGGGTGGGAGACAAGGTGGCGCTGGTCCGGCTGATGCGCGCGCCGCTTCTGGGCCTCCAGGCGGCGCGGGGGAGGCTGTTCCCCTGGATCGCCGTCCTGATGGGCTGCGGCATCGCGCTCTGGTTCGCCCAAGGGGAGGAGCCGGGGGCGGGGGCCTATGCGCTGGCGGCGCTGGGGCTGGCCGGGGCCACGGGCCTTGCCGCGCGCGGACCCGAGCTTGCGCGGCCCCTGGCCATCGGCATCGCGGCGCTGCTGGCGGGCTGGCTGGCGGCCGGCATCCGCGCGCATTCGCTGGCCGCGCCGATGCTGGAGTTCCGCTATCACGGTCCGGTAGAGGGGCGGATCGTCGACATCGACCGTTCGCAATCCGATGCGCTGCGCCTGACGCTGGACCGGGTGGTCCTGCGCGAGGTCGCGCCGGAGCGCACCCCGGCCCGGGTCCGCGTCTCGCTGCAGGAGGCGCAGGACTTCCTGATCCCGGCCCCCGGCCAGCTGGTGATCCTGACCGCGACCCTCGCCGCGCCGCAGGGCCCGGTCGAGCCCGGCGGCTTCGACTTTCGCCGCATGGCCTTTTTCGACCGGCTGGGGGCGGTTGGCTACACCCGCACCCCCGTCCTCCTGCTGGAGGAACCCGAGGGCGGCGCCCTGCCGATCGACCGGCTGCGCCGCTGGCTGACGCAGGGGATGCTCGCGCGGATGGAGGGGCAGGCGGGGGCCTTCGCGGCGGGGGCGATGACCGGCGACCGTTCGGCGATCACCGAGGAGACGGTGCGGGCGCTGCGCGATTCGTCGCTGGCGCATCTGCTGGCGATCTCGGGGATGAACATGGCCTTCCTCACCGGCTTCGTCTTCGCGTTATTGCGCTATGGGCTGGCGCTGGTGCCGTTCCTTGCGCTGCGGGTGAACAGCAAGAAGGTGGCGGCGGTCGCAAGCCTTGGCGTGGCGCTGTTCTATCTGCTGCTCTCGGGCGCGAATGTCGCGACCGAGCGGGCCTTCATCATGATCGCGGTCGTCCTGGGGGCCGTGCTCCTGGACCGGCGGGCGCTGTCGCTGCGGTCGGTGGCGGTGGCGGGCATGATCCTGCTGGCGCTGAAGCCGGAAAGCCTGCTGGAACCCGGTTTCCAGATGTCCTTTGCCGCCACCATCGCGCTGATCCTGGGCTTCGGCGCGCTGGACGGCAGCATCCACCGCGAGAGGGTGCCGCGCTGGCTGCTGCCGGTGTTCACCCTGGTGCTGTCCTCGCTGATCGGGGGCCTCGCGACCGCGCCCTATGCGGCGGCGCATTTCAACCGCTTCACCGACTACGGGCTGTTGGCGAACCTCCTGACGGTGCCGGTGATGGGGGCGGTGATCATGCCCGCCGGGGCGCTGGCGGCGCTGCTGGCGCCCCTGGGCCTTGCGGGCCTGCCGCTTTGGGTGATGCAGCAGGGCGCGCGCTGGATCCTGTTCGTGGCGCATTGGATCGCGGGGCTGGAGGGATCGGTGACGGCGATCCCCGGGCCGGGGCCATGGGTCCTGCCGCTGTTCACGCTCGGGGCGCTCTGGGCGATCCTCTGGCGCGGCTGGGGGCGCGGGCCGGGGCTGGCGGCGGTGGTGCTGGCCCTGACCCTCTGGACCGGGGGGGAGCGGCCGGACCTGCTGATCTCGGGCGATGGCCGGCTGGTCGGTCTTGCGGGGCCCGAGGGGCGCGCGCTCTCGGCCGCGCGGGGCGGAGGCTTCGCGGCGGAAAGCTGGCTGGAGAACGACGGCGACCTTGCCGGGCAGGAGCGCGCGGCGGCGCGGCCGGGGTTCCAGGGCGCCAAGGGCGAGCGCCGGTTCCAGCTTGCCGGTCGGCGGATGGTCGTGCTGTCGGGCAAGGGGGCATTGGGGCGGCTGGCCGGGGCCTGCGCCACGGCCGACCTGGTGATCCTGGCCGAGCGGGCCGAGGCCGTGCCGGAGGGCTGCCCGCTGATCGACCAGCGCATCCTGCGCGAGACCGGGCCGCTGGCGCTGTGGGCCGAGGGGGATGCGCTGGCGATCACGGTGACGCAGGAGGCAAGCCGCCTCTGGTCGCCGCCCGTCCGCCCGGTGCGGCTGCCACGGCCCTAGTAGCTGCGGATCAGCCCGACGAGCCGCCCCTGCACCTTGACCAGATGGTCGGGGAAGACCCGCGTCTCATAGGCGGGGTTCGCGGCCTCGAGCGCGATCATGTTGCCGCGGCGACGGTAGCGTTTCAGCGTGGCCTCGTGATCCTCGACCAGGGCCACGACGATATCGCCGTTCTCGGCCGTCGACTGTTCGCGGATCACGACGATGTCGCCATCGTTGATCCCGGCGTCGATCATGGAATCGCCCTTGACCTCGAGCGCATAGTGCTGGCCCTTGCCGGACAGCATCGAGCCGGGCACCGCGACGTGGTGCGAGACTTCGGAAATCGCCTCGATCGGGACGCCGGCCGCGATCCGGCCCATGACCGGCAGTTCCAGCGCATGGACGGTGGAAACCGGCAGCGCGCCGCGCGGCGGATCGACCCGGTCGCCCGTGATCACCTTGGGCGAGAAGCCGGGCCTCTCCATCGCCTCGGGCAGCTTGACGATCTCCAGCGCGCGGGCGCGGTGGGCGAGGCGGCGGATGAAACCCCGTTCCTCCAGCGCGGTGATCAGCCGGTGGATCCCCGACTTCGAGCGCAGGTCCAGCGCATCCTTCATCTCGTCGAAGGAGGGCGGCACCCCGTCGCGGTCCATCCGCGTCTTGATGAAGTCCAGAAGTTCCAACTGCTTGCGTGTCAGCACGGCCAGATCCCCACATCATGAGTTAACACAATGTTCTGCCCGTGTTCCCGGTTTGTGTCAAGAATTATCGACGGGCCGCTAGATCGGGAGATAGGGCACCGTGTCCCCGGCGCGACAGGGCGGGGCGTCGACCGGGCGGATCAGCAGCGCATCGGCCTGGCCCAGGATCGACAGCAGCGCCGAATCCTGCCGGTCGAAGGGGCTGATCGCCGGTCCCGCGGCCAGCCGCGCCCGCATGTAATGCGCGCGCGGGCCGTTCGCGGGCAGATCGACGGTCAGCCGGGCCTCGCGCGGCACGGGGGCCGCGTCGGGGCGGCCCAGCATCGCGCGGACCATGGGCAGAAGGAAGAGATGGCCGCAGACGATGGCCGAGACCGGGTTGCCCGGCAGGCCGAGCATCGGCACGCCGTCCAGCCGCCCCGCCATCAGCGGCTTGCCCGGACGCATCGCCACCTTCCAGAAATCGGCAGCGAACCCCGCCGTCCGGCCGACGAGGTCATGGTCGCCGACCGAGGCCCCGCCGATGGTGACGATCAGGTCCGCGCCCTCGGTCAGGCCGAGGACGGTTTCCAGCTCCGCCTCGGTGTCGCGCGCGATCGGCAGCATCCGCGCCAGGCCGCCCTCGGCCTCGATCATCGCCTTCAGCGCAAAGCCGTTCGAGGCGATGATCTGGTCCGGCCCCGGCTCCTCGCCCGGCATCACCAGCTCGTCTCCGGTGGCGACGAGGGCCACCACCGGGCGTCGCGTCACGGTGACCTGCGCCACGTTCATCGCCGCCAGGAGGGCGAGGTCGTTCGGCCGCAGGAGGCGGGGGGCAAGGCTGTCGCCGGCGCGGAAATCCTGTCCGCGCGGCCGGATGTTCGCGCCGCCGTCGGTGCCGGTCAGGGTGATCCGGTCGCCGTCGCGGCGGACGTCCTCCTGGATCACGACCCGGGTCGCGCCCTCGGGCACCGGGGCGCCGGTGAAGATGCGCGCCGCCTCGCCCGGCCCGATCGTGCCGGCGAAGGCATGGCCCGCGCCCGCCTCGCCCACCACGAGGAAGCTGTCGCCGACGGCGGGATCGCCCGCGACCGCATAGCCGTCCATCGCCGAGGCCGGGAAGGGCGGCTGGTCGCGCCGGGCGGTGGCGGGGACGGCCATCCAGCGCCCCGCGCCTTGCGCCAGCGGCACGGTCTCGGGGGGAAGCACCTGGGCCAGAGCCAGGCAGTGGGCCAGCGCGTCTTGGACCGAAATCATCACTTCGCCTCGTAACGTCCTGATTTTCCGCCGTCTTTCAGGATCAGGCGAATGCCGTCGATCACCATCGACTTCTCGACCGCCTTCACCATGTCATAGACCGTCAGCGCCGCGACCGAGACCGCGGTCAGCGCCTCCATCTCGACCCCGGTCTGGCCCGAGGTCTTGACCGTCGCCTCGATCCGCACCCCCGGCAGGGCGGGATCGGCGGTCAACTCCAGCGCGACCTTGGTGATCGGCAGGGGATGGCAAAGCGGGATCAGGTCGGCGGTCCGCTTGGCCGCCATGATCCCGGCCAGCCGTGCCACGGAGAGGACATCGCCCTTCTTGGCCCGGCCTTCCGAGACCAGCGCCAGGGTCTCGGCGCTCATCCGCACCGCGCCCACGGCGACGGCCATCCGGTCGGTCACCGGCTTGTCCGAGACATCGACCATATGCGCCTGGCCCCGGTCGTCGAAATGCGACAGCCCGCTCATAGCCCGCCCTGCGCGGTCAGGGGCTTGGCCAGGATCGCCCGGGTCGCGGCCGTCACATCCTCCTGCCGCATCAGGCTTTCGCCGATCAGGAAGCAGCGCGCGCCGTATTGCGCCAGGTCGGCGAGATCGTCGCAGGTGTGAAGGCCGCTTTCGGCGACGATGACCCGGTCCTCGGGCACCCGGCGGGCCAGGCGGCGGGTGGTGTCGAGCGACACTTCGAACGTGTGCAGGTTGCGGTTGTTGATCCCGATCAGCGGCGATTTCAGCAGGGCGGCACGGTCCAGTTCGGCCTCGTCATGCACCTCGATCAGGACGTCCATGCCAAGCTCGAAGGCCGCGGCCTCAAGCTCGGCCGCCTGGGCATCGTCGAGCGAGGCCATGATGATCAGGATGCAGTCGGCGTTCAGCGCGCGGGATTCGACCACCTGGATCGGGTCGTAGAGGAAATCCTTGCGCAGGCAGGGCAGGGGGACCGCATCATGCGCGGCGACGAGAAAGTCGTTCGCGCCCTGGAACGAGGGGCCGTCGGTCAGCACCGAGAGGCAGGCCGCCCCCCCGGTCGCATAGGCGCGGGCCAGTTCGGGCGGGTCGAAATCGGCGCGGATCAGGCCCTTGGAGGGGCTGGCCTTCTTGATCTCGGCGATCAGCCCGTAGCCGGTCGCGGCAGCATCGCGCAGGGCGCGGGCAAAGCCGCGCGGCGGGGCGGCCGCACGGGCGGCGGCCTGCAGGTCGGCCAGCGGGCGGGCGGCCTTCAGCGCGGCCACCTCGTCAAGCTTGTAGGCCTTGATACGGTCGAGAATCGTGCTCATGGGCCCCCCTCAGGCGTTCGTCAGGCGGCGGAGCGCGTCGACCTTGCCCCGTGCCGCGCCGGAATCGATCGATTCGCGCGCCAGGGCCACGCCGTCGCGCAGGCTTGCCGCCTTGTCGGCCACCATCAGCGCGGCGGCGGCGTTCAGCAGGACCGCGTCGCGGTACGCCCCCGGCGCCCCGTCCAGGAGCGCGCGGAAGGCGACCGCATTCTCGGCCGGGGTGCCGCCCAGGATCGCCTCGAACGGATGCGGGGCAAGGCCCGCATCCTCGGGGTGGAGGGTGAAATCGCGGACGGCGCCGTTCTCGACGGCCGAGACCGAGGTCGCGCCGCAGATGGTGATCTCGTCGGTGCCGTCCGAGCCGTGGACGAGCCAGGCCTTCTCCGACCCGAGGGTCAGGAGCGTCTCGGCCATCGGCCGGATCAGCGCGTCCGAGAAGGCCCCGGTCAGCTGGCGCCTGACCCCGGCGGGGTTGGTCAGGGGGCCGAGGATGTTGAAGATCGTCCGCGTCCCCAGTTCCGAGCGGACCGGCATCACATGCCGTGTCGCGGGATGGTGCATCGGCGCCATCATGAAGCCGATCCCGGCCTCGGCGAGGCAGCGTTCCACCACCTCGGGCGGGATCATCACGTTCAGGCCCATCTCGGTCAGCGCGTCGGCCGCGCCGGATTTGGACGACAGGTTCCGGTTGCCGTGCTTGGCGACCGTGACGCCCGCCCCGGCCACGACGAAGGCGGTGGCGGTGGAGATGTTCAGCGTGCCCTTGCCGTCGCCGCCGGTGCCGACGATGTCGATCGCGCCTTCGGGGGCCGTCACCGGGTTGCATTTCGAGCGCATCACCGATGCCGCGGCGGCGTATTCGTCCACCGTCTCGCCCCGGGTGCGCAGCGCCATCAGGAAGCCGCCCATCTGGGCGGGTGTGCCCTCGCCCTCGAACAGCGCGGTGAAGGCGGCCTCGGCCTCGGCGCGGGTCAGGGGGCGGTTGGCGGCGATGCCGATCAGGGGTTTCAGCACCTCGCTCATGCCGGCACCCTGAGGGCGCGGGCCTCGTCGAGGAAGTTCCGCAGGAGCTGGTGGCCGTGTTCCGAAGCGATGCTTTCGGGATGGAACTGCACGCCCTCGATCAGGTGGCTGCGATGGCGCAGGCCCATGATGGTGCCGTCTTCCAGCCAGGCGGTGATCTCCAGTTCGGGCGGCAGGCTGTCGCGATCGACGACGAGGGAGTGGTAGCGGGTTGCCTGGAAGGGCGAGGGCAGGCCGCGGAAGACGCCTTTGCCGGAGTGATACATCGTCCCCATCTTGCCGTGGACGATCTCGTGGCAGCGGACGACCTTGCCGCCGAAAGCCTCGCCGATGGTCTGGTGGCCGAGGCAGACGCCGAGCAGCGGGATGCCGGCCGTCGCGGCGGCGCGGGTGAGCGGCAGGCAGATCCCGGCGGCGGCGGGGTCGCAGGGGCCGGGGGAGAGGACGATCATCTCTGGCCTGAGGGCGAGCGCGTCCTGGACCTCCAGCGCGTCGTTCCGCTTGACGACCACCTCGGCCCCAAGCTCGCCAAGATAGTGGACGAGGTTCCAGGTGAAGCTGTCGTAATTGTCGATCAGGAGGAGCATGGGCGTCACCTTCGGGCCGGTCAGGGCTGGTTATCGCCGATGCGGGGGGCGGTGTAAACCGGGGTTCCGCGCGGCCGTCGAGGCCGGGCCGAATTGGCAGGCGTGGGAAATCAATGGCTTGGCCCCGGGGCTTTGGCCGGGCTTGAGCCTGGGGGCTGCTCGTCGATGCACTTCGTGCACTCCTCGCGGCGGCTTCGGGGAGCCTCCGACGCGTGCATGAAATGCCCGAGGAGGGTCTAGGCTGCGGACTCATAAGCGCGGGTCCATAGTCTTGAGCAGACGAGAAGGACGGCGGCCAGGTAGTTGGTCGCGGTTTTTTCGTATCTGGTTGCGATCTTTCGGAACTGCTTGAGCTT
>NZ_JAYRUJ010000034.1:0-18765 GCF_041919135.1 Tabrizicola sp.
TCTTTCTCGCCTGCCTTGCCCTTGGCGTCGCCGCCATCGCCGCGGTCGGCACGCTGCGCAGCGGGATCCAGCAGGGCCTCGCCGACCAGGGCGCGGTGATCCTCGGCGGCGATGCCGAGATGCGCTTCACCTGGCGCAGCGCCGACCCGGAAGAACGCGCCTACATGCAGCGGATCGCCACCAGGGTCTCCGAAGTCTACGACTTCCGCTCCATGGCGCTGACCCAGGGCGACCAGGCCCTTACCCAGGTCAAGGCGGTGGACAGCGCCTGGCCCCTCACCGGCTCCGCGCAACTCGACCCGCCGATTCCTGTTGCCGAGGCGCTGGCCGAGACCGACGGCCTTCCCGGCGCGATCATGGACCCGGTCCTGATCGAGCGCCTCTCCCTCGCCATCGGCGACAGCTTCCGCCTCGGGACGCAGGACTTCCGCCTTACCGCCGCCCTGACCCGAGAGCCCGATTCCGCCTCCGCCGGCTTCACCCTCGGCCCCCGCACCGTGGTCCGCTCCGAGGCGCTGGCCTCCTCCGGCCTCCTCGCCGCGGGCTCGATGTACGAGACCCGCTACCGCCTGCTCCTGCCGCCCGGCGCCGACCTGCAAACCCTCGAGACCGAGGCGGAATCCACCTTCCGCGACAAGGGGATGCGCTGGACCGACAGCCGCCGCGCCGCGCCGGGGGTCGAGAATTTCGTCGACCGCATCGGCAGCTTCCTCGTCCTCGTCGGCCTTGCCGGCCTTGCGGTGGGCGGCGTCGGCATCTCGGCTGCGATCCGCTCCTATCTCGACGGCAAGGTGGAAACCATCGCCACGCTCAAGACCCTTGGCGCGGAAGGCGGGCTGATCTTCCGCATCTATCTCTGGCAGACCGCGATCCTGTCGGCCCTGGGCATCGCCCTCGGCCTCGCCCTCGGCGCCGCCGCCCCGATCCTCGCCGCCCCCCTGATCGAGGCCTCGCTTCCCTTCCCGGCCGCGATCCGCCTCGCGCCCGGCGCGCTGGTCGAGGCCGCCGCCTACGGCGCCCTCTCCGCCCTGATCTTCACCCTCCTCCCCCTCGCCCGGACCGAGCGCATCCGCCCCGCCGCCCTCTATCGCGGCGGTTCGGGCACCCGCGCCCGGCCGCGCACACGCTACCTCGCCGCCCTCGCCCTTCTCGTCGCCGCCCTGATCGGCAGCGCCACCTGGCTCTCCGGCATCCCGGAACTTGCCCTCGGGGCAGCGGCTGGCGTCCTCGGATCGCTCCTCGTGCTTGCGCTCGCGGCGCGCGCGCTGCGCCTCGTCGCCAGGCGCCTGGCCCGCACCCGCCTCACCCACGGCCGCCCCGCCACCCGCGCGGCGCTGGCCGCCATCGGCGCGCCCCGGTCCGACGCCAGTTCGGTCGTCCTCTCCCTCGGCCTGGGCCTCTCCGTGCTGGCGGCGGTGGGCCAGATCGACTGGAACCTGCGCCAGGCCATCGCCACCGACCTGCCCACCCGCGCGCCCGCCTTCTTCTTCGTCGACATCCAGCCCGACCAGATCGACCCCTTCCGCGCACTGATGCAGGCCAACCCCGCCGTGACCGGGATGGAAACCGCCCCGATGCTGCGCGGCGTGATCACCCGGATCAACGACAAGCCCGCGCGCGAGGTCGCCGGAGACCACTGGGTCGTGCGCGGCGACCGCGGTATCACCTATGCCGCCAGTCCGGGCGAGAAGACCCGGATCACCGCCGGAACCTTCTGGCCCGAGGGCTACACCGGCGCGCCGCAGATCAGCTTCGCCGCCGCGGAGGCCGAGGAGATCGGCCTGAAACTCGGTGACCGGATCACCGTCAACATCCTCGGCCGCGACATCACCGCCACGATCACCTCCTTCCGCGAGGTCGACTTCTCCAACGCCGGGATGGGCTTCGTGATGACGCTGAATCCCTCGGCCCTGGCCGGCGCCCCCCACACCCATATCGCCACCGTCTACGCCCCCCCGGAAGCCGAGGCGCAGATCCTGGAGGAGGTGACGAAGACCTGGCCCAATATCACCGCGATCGGCATCCGCGAGACCGTCGGCCGCGTGACCGAGGCCCTGTCCGCCATCGCCACCGCCACCGCCTGGGCCGCGGCCGGGACACTCGTGACCGGATTCGTCGTCCTGATCGGCGCGGCGGCGGCGGGCGAGCGCGCAAGGATCTACGAAGCCGCGATCCTGAAGGTGCTGGGGGCCACGCGGGGGAAGATCCTCGCCAGCTTCGCCCTGCGTTCCGCCCTCACCGGCGCGGCCGCGGGCGTGGTGGCGGTGATCGCGGGCGGCCTCTCGGGCTGGGCGGTGATGACCTTCGTGATGGAGACGGGCTACCGCTTCGAGCCGTTCTCCGCCCTCGGCATCATCGCGGGCGGCATCCTCGCCACCCTGCTTGCGGGCCTCGTCTTCGCGCTGCGGCCGCTGTCCCTGCGCCCCGCCCGCACGTTGCGCGCCCAGGAATAGCGCGGGAGCGGAAATCGAACGATTTCCGTCACGATTTCCGAACGGAAATCGCCGCCTCGCCGTGCCGCAGCCGCCGCAGCGTCAACCCGACCGCCCGCAGTTCGCGGCTTTCCGGCTTCACCCGGACCAGCAGCCCGGCCAGCGCGCCGAGCGGCGTCAACCACCATGCCAGCCGCGCCACCCGCGCCATCGCCCCCGGCGGCGCATTTCCGGCGTAGCCCGCCAGCGCCGCCTCCAGCCAGCGCGCGTCCCCGGGCCAGCGGGTAAAGGCCGTCTGCGCGAGCATCACCACATCCGCCGCCTGCCACAATCCGCCCCGCCGCCCCGGCCGGAAGCGTTCAAGGTCGATGAACCGCGCCTCCTGCCCATCCCAGCAGATGTCCCGCACCGCCGGCCGGCCATGCACCATCCCCGCCCAGTGCAAGAGGCCCAGCGCGCGGCCCGCCCGCGCGAAGGCGGCCAGTTTCCCGGCCTCGTCCCGCGAAGGATCGGCCACCACCTGCGGCAGCACCGGCCCCGCATCGGGCATCAGCATCCAGTCCGGCCCCTCCAGGACCACCGCCGCCACCGGTAGCCCCGCCCCTTCCAGCGCCCGCAGACCTTCGCGCTCGGCTGCGAAGGCCCGCGCCGGATCGCCCTTCTGCACCCGCATCCGGCCCGAGAGCCGCTCCACCCGCTTCAGCCAGAACCGGCGCCCGTCCGGCAGCAGCACCTGCCGCACCCGGCGAAAGGGCTCGGCCAGGGCGGCCCGCACATGGGCTTGCAGATCCGGGTCGGACAGGTCAGGGTCGGGCAAAGGGGGGCCACTCCGGCGATACCGGGGCCATGTAACGCCTTGCCGACAGCTTTGTAACCCTAGGCGAAGAAGTCCGGCCCGGCGCGGTCCAGAAGCTCTTCCGCCAGCGCGCGACCGATTGCCGCGCCCTCCGCCACCGGCCCCCGCCGCTCGCCCGCGACCGAGGCCGTGCCGTCCGGCCGCAGAAGCTCGCCCCGCAGCCAGAGCTGATCGCCCTCCAGCACCGCCAGCCCCGCGATCGGCGTCTCGCACGAGCCGTCCAGCCGCAACAGGAAACTCCGCTCCGCCGCCAGCCGCAGCCCGGTGTCCCGGTCGTGGATCGCCGCCAGCATCTCGGCGACCCGCGCATCCGCCACCCGTCGCTCGATCCCGATCGCGCCCTGGGCGACGGCGGGCAGCATCTCCTCGGGCTCGATGGCCGAGCGCACCACGTCCAGCATCCCCAGCCGGGTCAGCCCGGCCATGGCGAGGAAGGTCGCATCCGCCACCCGCTCCTCCAGCTTGCGCATCCGGGTCTGCACATTGCCCCGGAACTCCACCAGCTTCAGGTCCGGCCGCCGCAGCGCCAGTTGCGCCCGCCTGCGCAGGGACGAGGACCCCACCACCGCCCCCGCCGGCAGCTCGGCGATCGAGCCATGGCGCAGCGAGACGAAGGAATCGCGCACATCCGCCCGCTTCAGGTAGCAGTCCAGCACCAGCCCCTCGGGCTGCAAGGTCGGCATGTCCTTCATCGAATGCACCGCGATGTCGACGCCGCCGTCGAGCAGCGCCTCCTCGATCTCGCGGGTGAACAGGCCCTTGCCGCCGATCTCGCGCAGCGCCTTGTCCTGGATCTGGTCGCCGGTGACCTTGATCACCACGGTCTCGAAGGCCGCCTCCGGCAAATCGAAGGCCGCCATCAGGCAGCGCCGCACCTCATGCGCCTGCCACAGGGCCAGCACAGAGCCACGGGTTCCGATCTTCAGCGGGCGGGGGGGGGTGGGCAGATCATCGCGCATGGGTGCAGCCTTACCCCTGTCGGGCGCGGGTGACAACTCTTGACAACCCCCGCGCCACGGCCGACCCATGGGCCGACTGGAAGGATGCCCCGATGACCAAGACGATCCTGCGCGCCCTGAAGGGCGAGGTGCTGCCCACCCCGCCGATCTGGATGATGCGCCAGGCCGGCCGCTACCTGCCGGAATACCGCGAGACCCGCGCCAGGGCCGGGGATTTCCTGACCCTCTGCTACACGCCCGACCTTGCGGCCGAGGTCACGCTGCAACCGATCCGCCGCTACGGCTTCGACGCGGCGATCCTCTTTGCCGACATCCTGCTCCTGCCGCAGGCGCTGGGGCCGAAGCTCTGGTTCGAGACCGGCGAAGGCCCGCGGATGGAGACGACGGACACCCCGGCCCAGGTCGCGAACCTGCGGCCGACCGGGGCGATCCACGACACGCTCTCCCCGGTCTACGAGACCCTGCGCATCCTGGCCCGCGAACTGCCGCCCGAGACCACGCTGATCGGCTTTGCCGGCGCGCCCTGGACTGTGGCCACCTACATGATCGGCGGCAGGGGATCGAAGGACCAGGCCGCCGCCCATGCCCTGAAGGCCCAGGACCGCCCCACCTTCGAGGCGCTGATCGAGCGGATCACCGAGGCGACGATCGAATATCTCTCGGCCCAGATCGAGGCCGGGGCGGAGGTGGTGAAACTGTTCGACAGCTGGGCCGGAAGCCTGAAGGGCCAGGATTTCCGCGACTTCGCCGAGGCGCCGGCCGCCCGGATCATCGCCGCGTTGAAGGCCCGGCACCCCGGCATCCCGGTCATCGCCTTCCCGCGCGAGGCCGGGCAGGGCTATATCGGCTTTGCCCACCGCACCGGGGCCGATTGCGTGGCGATCGACAATTCGGTCAGCCCGGAATGGGCCGCGGCCAATGTCCAGATCGACGGCTGCGTGCAGGGCAACCTTGCGCCCGAGCATCTGGTCACCGGCGGCCAGGCCCTGGTCGCGGCGACGCAGCATGTGGTGCGGGCCTTCTCGAAGGGGCCGCATATCTTCAACCTCGGCCATGGCATCACCCCGGAGGCGAGCCCCGAGCATGTGCAACTGATGATCGACACGGTGCGCGGCGGCTGAAGCGGCGCCAAGTTTCTTGAGGAAGAAACTTGTCAAAATCCTTCCTCAAGGATTTTGGCCCCTTGCCGCAAGCCTGCCCGAAGCCCCTACCGGGCGTAACCATCGCAGCTGCTCCAGCAGTCAGCCATTCCCGGTGTTTCCCAATTCTTTCGCTCCAGGGGCCCCGCCGGCCAGACCAACCCGTCGCCAGCGGGGCCAAATTTCTTCCTCAAGAAATTTGCCAAAATCCTTCCTTCAAGGATTTTGCAGCCCGCCCCGCACGCGCACGGCTTGACCTGCACTGCCCCTCGGCCCGACAGTGCGGCCAGACGCCGTGGAACCCGCGAGATGCCAGAAACCAGCCTCCGCAGCCGCCTGCGCATCCTGTACGAGAGCCACGACCCGGTCGGGGACCGCTTCCGCTATGCGCTCCTGGCCTTCGACCTGGCGATCGTGGTCTGGCTGGTCGCCTCCTCCTTCCTGCCGCGCGGCCTGCACACCACGACGATCGACATCTCGATCGGCGTGATCTTCCTTGCCGACCTGATGGTCCGGCTCTGGATCGCCCGCCGCCCCTCGCGCGAGATCTTCAGTCTCTGGGGCCTCGCCGACCTTCTGGTGATCTTCTCCCTTCTTTTCCCGATCTGGGGCGAGGGACTGGCCTTCCTGCGGGTGCTGCGGCTTTACCGCGTGTTCCATTCGCCGCAGACGCTGACCCAGCTGCGCGACGACCTCCCCGGCTTCCGCCGGAACGAGACTGCGCTCCGGGCCGGGCTGAACCTGCTGATCTTCCTCTTCGCGATGACGGCGCTGGTCTACCAGACGCAATCGGGGATCAACGAGCGGATCGGGAACTATGTCGATGCGCTCTATTTCACCGTGTCCACGCTGTCGACCACGGGCTATGGCGACGTGACGCTGGTGGGCACTTCCGGCAAGCTTCTGTCCGTCGTGACGATGATCATCGGGATCAGCCTTTTCCTGCGGCTGGTGCAGGTGATCTTCCGCCCGCGCAAGGTCCAGTTCCGCTGCCCGACCTGCGGCCTTGGCCGGCATGACGCCGACGCCGTGCATTGCAAGGCCTGCGGCACGGTGCTGGCGATCCCGGACGAAGGGCTGGACTGAGCCCAACCGCCTCGGGTCGGCACCTCTCCCGCCGCGGGCGGATCCGCTCAGCCCATCCGCAGGCCCATGTCCAGCATCCGGTTGGAAAAGCCCCATTCGTTGTCATACCAGCCGAAGACCCGCAGCATCCCCGCCCCGGTCACCTTGGTCTCGGGGCAGGCCATCACCACGCTTTCGGGCCGCGCGCGCAGGTCGGTCGAAACCAGCGGCCGGTCCGTCGCGCCGACCACGCCCCCGGCGGCGCGGAAGGCGGCGTTCACCGCCTCGGCCGTGGGGCGGGCCTCGGTCATCAGGTGGAAGTCCAGGCAGGAGACCGAGGCCACCGGCACCCGCACCGCCTGGGCCACGATCCGGCCGGCAAGATCGGGCAGCACCCCGTCCAGAAGCCGCGCCGCGCTGGTCGTGGTCGGCACCATCGACAGTGCCGCCGCCCGGCTGCGCGGATAGTCGGCGGCCGGGGCGTCGACCGTGGGCTGGCTGCCGGTATAGCAATGCACCGTCGTCATCGAGCCGGTGACGATCCCCCAGTTCTCGTGGATCAGCCGCGCGAGCGGGGCCAGCGCATTGGTCGTGCAGGAGGCGTTCGAAACGATTCGCTGCCCGGCCAGCACCGAATCATTGGCCCCGAGCACCACCGTAACCTCGGCCGCCGAGGAGGGGCCCGAGACCAGCACCCGCGCCGCCCCGGCCTTCAGGCCGCGCTCGGCCACCTCGCGCGTCTCGGCCCGGCCGGTGCATTCCATCACCAGATCCACGCCGGCAAGGTCCAGCCCCGACAGGTCGCCCGTGCGGTAGAGCGGCACCCGGCGGCCGTCGACCACCAGCGCCCCGCCCTCCAGCGCCACGGTCCCGCGCCAGGGGCCGAAGACGCTGTCGTATTCGAAGAGATAGGCGCACATCTCGGGTGCGGCGATGTCGTTGATCCCGACGATCTCCAGCCCCGGCCAGCGAGACGGGGCCTGCATCCAGGCCCGCAGCACCGACCGGCCGATCCGGCCGAACCCGTTGATGAAGACCCGCATCGCCTGCTTTCCCCCGATTTGCTCTGCGCAGTCTCACCACGCGGCGCGCGGCGCTTCAACCGGGCTCTTGTGTCCGTCACAATCCCCCGGCCCCGAAGACGGGCGGACCCCAACGTCAGACTGGAAACGCAAGCAGTTGCCGCGTAACAAAGGAAGGCCAGCTACCGGCCGCCCCACAGGAACTGTCATAATCCTGTCGGAGACGCGGGCTACGGGAAGTCGGTCAACATAGGAGGACGACCCAAATGATGCTGAAGACCGCCCTTGGAACGGCAAGTATCGTCGCAATGCTTTCGGCAAGCGTTGTTTCCGCGCAGTCGCTTGAGGAAATCGAGGCCGCCGCCAAGGCCGAGGGCACTCTCACCACCATCGCCCTGCCGCATTCCTGGTGCGGCTATGGCGCCGTCATCGAGGGCTTCAAGGCCAAGTATCCCGAGATTTCCGTCAACGAGCTGAACCCCGACGCGGGCTCGGCCGACGAGGTCGAGGCGATCAAGGCCAACAAGGACAACAAGGGCCCGCAGGCGCCCGACGTGATCGACGTGGGCCTGGCCTTCGGTCCGCAGGCCAAGGCCGAGGGGCTGACCCAGCCGCACAAGGTCGCCACCTGGGACGAGATCCCGGATGCGGTCAAGGATGCCGACGGCCACTGGTACGGCGACTATTACGGCGTCATGGCCTTCATGGTGAACAAGGACCTGGTCGAGAACGTGCCGCAGGACTGGGCCGACCTTCTGAAGCCGGAATATGCCGGGCAGGTGGCGCTTGCGGGCGATCCGCGCGCCTCGAACCAGGCGATCCTGGCGGTGCTGGCGGCAGGCCTGGCCAACGGGGCGGCTCCGGGCGAGGAAGCCGGGAAGGCGGGGCTGGAGTTCTTCAAGCAGTTGAACGCGGCCGGCAACTTCGTCCCGGTCATCGGCAAGGCCGGCACGCTGGCGCAGGGCACGACGCCGATCGTCATCGCCTGGGACTACAACGCCCTGTCGTGGAAGGACGAACTGGCCGGTAACCCGCCGGTCGAGGTGGTGGTGCCGAAATCGGGCGTCCTGGCCGGCGTCTACGTCCAGGCGATCAGCGCCTTCGCGCCGCAGCCGAACGCGGCGAAGCTGTGGATGGAATATCTCTACAGCGACGAGGGTCAGCTGGGCTGGCTGAAGGGCTACTGCCACCCGGCGCGCTTCAACGCGATGGCCGCTGCCGGCAAGATCCCGCAAGAGCTGCTGGACGCCCTGCCCCCGGCCGCAGCCTATGAAGCCGCCTATTTCCCGACCCTGGAAGAAGTCGACGCCAACAAGGCCGCCGTCACCGGCGGCTGGGATTCGGTCGTCGGCGCCAACGTCGAATGATCTGATCCGACGCTTCTGCCCGCCCCGGTCGCACCGGGGCGGGGAACGCTCACCGGGGCCGGCAGACGCCGCGGGAGCCTGACCGACATGGGGGACCGACCGTCGATGCCACTAGCCCGCCCGCGCGCCCGTCCGAAGTGGCGCCTGCCCGTCGAATGGCTGGGCATCATGCCCTTCGTGGCTTTCGCGCTGCTGTTCCTGATCCTGCCGACGATGAAGATCGTGATCGGGGCCTTCCAGTCGCCCGATGGCAGCTTCACCCTGCAGAACCTGATCGACCTGAACACCGACTCGATCCGCAACGCCTACTGGACCTCGATCAAGCTGTCGCTGATCACCGCGCTTCTGGGCTGCGCGGTCGGCTTCGCCATGGCGGCGGCGGTGGTGTTCGGCGGCCTGCCGAAGCGGCTGCGCAGCCCGCTCCTGACCTTTTCCGGCGTCGCCTCGAATTTCGCGGGCGTGCCCTTGGCCTTTGCCTTCATCGCGACGCTGGGGCCGGCCGGGCTGGTCACGCTGTGGCTGAAGACCGAGTTCGGCATCAACCTGCGCGCCTATGGCTTCAACCTCCTGTCCTTCTGGGGTCTCGTCGTCACCTATCTCTTCTTCCAGATCCCGCTGATGATCCTGATCATCATCCCCGCGCTGGACGGGCTGAAGCGCGAATGGCGCGAGGCGGCCGAGGTGCTGGGCGCGACCTGGGCGCAATACTGGCGCATGGTGGCGCTGCCGATCCTGTTTCCCTCGCTTCTGGGCACCTTCGCGCTCTTGTTCGCCAATTCCTTCGGCGCGGTCGCCACCGCCTTCGCCCTGACCGGGCCGCAGCTGAACATCGTGCCGATCAAGCTCTTCGCGCAGATCCGGGGCGATGTGCTGGGCAATCCGAACCTCGGCTATGCGCTGGCCTTCGGGATGATCGTGATCACGGGGCTGGCCAACGTCATCTACATCGTGCTGCGCACCCGGTCCGAGAGGTGGCTGAAATGAAGCGCCTCGTCGCCTGGGCGGTCTTCCTTCTGGGCTGCCTCTATTTCCTCCTGCCGCTGGTGGGGAATACCCAGTTCAGCCTGAAGATGCGGCGGGGAGAATATTCCTTCGACGCCTATGTCCGCGTCTTCGAGGATCCCCGCTTCTGGGAGACCTTCGGCTATTCGCTGACGCTGGCCGCCGCCACGATCGTCTTCGGCGTGCTGCTGGTGGTGCCGACCGCCTATTGGGTGCGGCTGAAACTGCCGCAGGCCCGGCCGATCATCGAATTCATCACGCTTCTGCCGCTGGTGATCCCGGCCATCGTGATCGTCTTCGGCTATATCCGCCTCTACAACACCTCGTCCTTCCTGCCGCTGACCGGCTCGGCCTTCGGGACCGACATCCTCTTGACCATGGGCTATGCGACGCTGGCCCTGCCCTACATGTACCGCGCGGTCGACACCGGGCTGCGCACCATCGACGTGGCCACCCTGACCGAGGCGGCACAGTCGCTGGGCGCGGGCTGGTTCACCATCCTGGCGCGGATCATCCTGCCGAACGTGCTGGTCGCGGTCCTGTCGGGGGCCTTCCTCACGCTCGCCATCGTGATCGGCGAGTTCACCATGGCCGCGCTCTTGAACCGTCCGGCCTTCGGCCCCTTCATGCAGCTTCTGGGCGCCAACCGCGCCTATGAGCCGCCGGCCCTGGCTGTGATCGCCTTCGCCATCACCTGGGGCTGCATGGGGCTGATCCAGCTTGTCACCCGCTTCTCGAAACATGAAAGGGCGAAAGCCTGATGGCCTTCCTTGAGCTGACCAACCTGGAAAAGACCTTCGGCGCCAACCGAGTGGTCAAGGATTTCAGCCTGGCGATCGAGAAGGGCGAGTTCGTCTCGCTTCTGGGGCCGTCGGGCTGCGGCAAGACCACGGTGCTGCGGATGGTGGCGGGGTTCGAGACCCCGACTTCGGGCACGATCCATATCGACGGGCATGACGTCAGCGACCAGCGCGCGAACCAGCGCAACATCGGGATGATGTTCCAGGCCTATGCGCTGTTTCCGAACATGACCGTCGCCGACAACGTGGCCTTCGGGCTGCGCGTCAAGGGCGTGTCCCGGGCCGAGCGGGACGCCAGGGTGGCCGAGATGCTGCAACTGATCGGCCTGCCCGACCTCGGCGCGCGCTTTCCCTTCCAGCTTTCCGGCGGCCAGCAGCAGCGGGTCGCGCTGGCGCGCGCGCTGGCTCCCCGGCCGCGCGTCCTTCTGCTGGACGAGCCGCTGTCGGCGCTGGACGCCAAGGTCCGCGTCTCCTTGCGCAACGAGATCCGCGAGATCCAGCGCGAGCTGGGGATCACCACGATCTTCGTGACGCATGACCAGGAGGAGGCCATGTCGATCTCGGACCGGATCGTGGTGATGAATGGCGGCATCGCCGAACAGGCCGGCGCCCCGTTCGAAATCTACAACAATCCCAGCACCCGCTTTGTCGCGGGATTCGTCGGCACGCTGAACATGCTGGAGGCCAGGGTCGTCACCCCCGAGGCGGGAGGCGTGACCGTCGCCGGCCAGGCGCTTGGCCTTTCGCGGGCGATCCCGGCGGCAGCGGGCGCTTCGGTCACGCTGGCGCTGCGCCCCGAGGCGATCAGCCTGGGCCGCGCCGAAGGGCGCGAGGTCGTGCTGCCCGCAACCATCGACGAGGTGCATTTCCTGGGCTCGGTCATCCGCATCCGGGCGCGGGTCGAGGGGTCCGTCCTGGCGCTGGACACGTTCAACCGCCCCGACCAGCCGCCGCCGCCGGTGGGCAGCACGGCCGAGATCAGCTTTGCCGCCATGGATGCGATCCTGCTGCCGGCGTGAGTTCAGAACAGGCCGAGGAACCGTTCCGGCAGTTCGTGCTGCTCGTTGTAGTCCGGCCGGGCGAATTCCCAAAAGCCGGTATCGCCGCGCGGCTTGAAGCTGCGCTGCATCTTCCGGCGGTAGGGGCCCATCTGGAATCCCTCATGCTTCGGCAGGGCGGCGAAGCCCTCGAACAGCGCGCGGTCCTCGCCCCTGGCCTCGGCGAACCAGTGCCGCCCGATCGAGGCCTCCTTGACCCCCACCCCGGTCGCCGCCGCCACCGCGTTGCGGGCGTTCATCACCTCGACATAAGCGGGGAAGTCGCAGAACTTGAGGTGAAAGAGGTACAACTCCTCCGGGGTGTGCAGCTTGTCATGCGAGGTGAAATGTCCGCCGCGCGAGATCTTGGTCCCGGCCGAGATCACGCAGGGCTTGGAGTAATGCGGCGCGACCCGGACATGGCGGCGCGGACCCAGCACCTTGCCGGCGACCGGCTCGGGCTCCAGGTCGATGCGGTGGATCACCTCCAGCCCCAGCGGGGTCAGCACCCGGTCGGCCGGGATCGCCGCCAGCCAGGGCACAAGATCCTTGCCCGCCGCCGGATCGACCACCACCAACTCGTCCACGTCGCCGACGATGACATGGTCGTAATAGACCCGCAGGCCCATGACGAGGTTGTTCAAGAGCCGCCAGCGCCGCATGTCGAAGTTCTTGTGATGCTCGCCGGGGATGCCGATGATGTTGCATCCCGCCGCCATGGCGCTGACCCCGGCCCCGCGGCCGTGGTTGACGACATAGCAATTCTCGCGCCCCAGCCGCGTGCCGTAATAGTCCAGCCAGATCCGCAGGAAGAACGGATCGTCCCGAACCATCGTGACCGCCGCCACCGTCGTCTGCATTCCCGGCCCCGTCGTTGTTGTTCTTGCCCGGAACGCAGCCTAACCTCATTCCACAGCAGCGAGAATCGCAAAATGTCGCCCGTTCCGAGGTAAGAGTGCCCTATCCCATCCCCGCCGACTTTGCCGCGACCGGACTGTTCTGCGCCGCCCGGGGCACGAAGGTCGCCCGGTTCCAGGTGATCGGCGAGCGCAGTTCGGGCACCAATTTCGTCAAGCGGATCCTGGGGCGCAACCTGCCGCTTGCCGCGACCGAGGCGCTGGGCTGGAAACATGGCCATGCGCAGATGCTGCAGGTGCCCTCGGACCTGGTGGTGGTGATCGCGGTGCGCCGGGCCGACGACTGGGCGCGGTCGATGTTCGCCAAGCCCTGGCACAGCCGGCCCGAAATGCAGCGCCTGGCCTTCCCCGAGTTCATCCGTGCCCCCTGGGACACGATCATCGACCGGCCGCGGTATTTCGACATGCATCTGGCCGGGCCAGAGCCGGGCCAGCCGCTGCAGCAGGACCGCGACCCGGTCACGGGACGGCGCTATCCCAACCTCTTTGCGCTGCGCCGGGGCAAGCTGGCCTCGCATCTGGGGTTTCTGAATCGGGACTGCAACGTCTGCCTGCTGCGGATGGAGACGGCCATCGCCGATCCGCAGGGCCTGCTGACGGCGTTCCGGGCGGCGTTCGGCCTGCCCGCCCCGGATGCGGCGCTGCGGCCGGTGCTGAAACGGCTGGGCGCGCGGTTCCAGCCGGCGGTGGAGGCGCGGCCGCCCTTGCCCGAGACCTTGTCGCCCGACGACCTCGCCTTCCTGCGCGCGGAATGCGACCAGGACCTCGAGGCGCGGCTCGGCTACCGCTATCCGGCAAGCGCGGCCTGAAGCTCAGGGATGCGCGCGGCTGCCGCACGCCTCGGCCTGGCGCGAGACCCAGATCGGGTTGTTCACCTCGGCCGCCTCGCTCAGCGCGAATTCCAGCACCGCCCGCCGCACCGGGGCGCGCAGCGAGGCATCGCAAAGCGGCAGCCGCTCGAGGTCGAAGTCGTCGGTGAGAAAGCCGCGCGACACCAGGATCACCGGCAGGTCGGGGCGGCTGCGGCGCAACACCAAGAGGCTCTCGAGCGCGGCCAGGATGCCTCCCATGGCGTCGAGGTCGATCAGCGCAAGGCCAATCCGCCGATCCGCGGCCAGCGAGGCCAGCAGGTCCGGCGCGGGCCTCGCCCAGGCGATTGCCACCCCGTCTCGCCGCAGCCAGGTCGCGACCTCGGCCATCGTGCCCTCGGGGCGGCCGAAGAGAGCCACCCGCCCGGCAGTCTCCGCAACCGGCGCGGGCTGCGGGACCGGCCATAGCGCGGCCGCCGAGGCCGGATGCGCGAGGCCCGCCAGAAATCCGTTGCCCGGCGCTTCGATCCGAATCCTTGCTGTCACGCCCCGTCCTCCAGCTTTGCCCCAGTATCCCCCCGCAGGAGAGAAGGGGGAAACAGGCAGAAGTTGCGAAGGGCCGCCCAAGGGACAGGACTCCATACTTTCGTCGCTGACGCCCAGCCCCATGCACAGGTGATTCCCGATCCGGCGCCTGGATAGAGTCCGGCATCATCAGGAGCAAAGCCTTGCGCAAGCCAGAGAAAACCCGGATCCAGGCCGCGATCGCGGCGCTTTCCCTGGCGCTGTCCGCGGGCCATCCCGCGCGGGCCGAGACCGGAACGGGCGCCTTCGCCTTCCGCGGGATCGGCGGGCAGACCTGCGCCACGCTGTTCGAGGACCCTGATCCCGCCATGCAGGCCCGGCAGGTCGAGACCCTGGCGCTGTGGCTGTCGGGCTATCTCACCCATGCGAACCGCAGCACGGCCGGAGTCTTCGACCTGATTGCGATCCAGGACGAGACGGCACTGGCGGCCGTGGTGACCAACATCTGTCGCAACAACCCCGACAAGCCCGTCGGCACCGCCGCCGACGCGCTGATCCAGGCGCTGGGGGACTGGACGGTGCACGAGGCCTCGCCGCAGCTGGTGATCAACGAGGACGGCAGCGTGCTGCGGCTGCGCGAAGCGACCCTGGCAAAGCTGCAAGCGCATCTGGCCGAACGCGGACTGATGGCGGCCCCGGTCCCTCCGGTCACGCTGGACGACGCGACGCGCCAGGCGCTGAAGCAGGTGCAGGGCGAGCATGGACTGGCCCCGACCGGCCTGCCGGATGCCCAGACCCTGCTGACGATCTTCCTGCGCCCCGCCACCCCCTGACCGGCCCGCCGAATCCGGGTTCGCGCCCGCGCGGCACCGTTACGCGCCCTGCATGGTCTACTGGGCCATAAGTCTGGGGAAATGGCGGACCCGGAGGCCGCCATTCTGCCCCCGTATTCTGTTGCACACTGCCGCGAAAAGACGCCGAATTGCCAATAAATCCCTGATGCTTGGCGAGATCACCGTTTCATCCTGTTGCGAGGGGTGGTAGCTTGTCGCAACGGTTTTGATGGGTAGGTAAACGGGCATGCCGAAGGTTGCCGCAGAACTCGGCCCGCTGGAGGTGAAGCGCCTTGCGCACCCCGGTGGCAAAGGCAACGTCATGGTGCCGGTTGGAGGGGTAGCGGGCCTTTACCTGCAACTCGCTCCCAAGGGTGGCAGGACATGGATTCTGCGCACGCTGGTTGGGGGCCGCCGCCGGGACATTGGGCTAGGCGGCTTCCCGACTGTCACCCTTGCCCAGGCCCGCGACAAGGCCCGGGAAGTCCGCGACAAGGTGGAGCGCGGAATCGACCCAGTTGAGGAGCGGAAGGCCGCCAAGGCTCGGCTGATCGAGGCCCGGCGCAAGGGCATGCTCTTTAGCGAAGCGGTGGAAAAAGCCCTTGCCGCCAAGCTGGACGCCTTCCGCAACGAAAAGCACCGTGCTCAATGGCGCAGCACCTTGGACACCTATGCTGTGCCTGAAATCGGTGCGTTGCCGGTCGATGAAATCGATACCGCCGCAGTCCTGCGATGTCTGCAGCCAATCTGGGCGACCAAGACTGAGACCGCAACTCGCCTTCGCGGGCGGATTGAGGCGGTTCTCACCTGGGCCACGGTTGTCGGTCACCGAACCGGAGACAACCCGGCGCGTTGGGCTGGTAACCTAAAGGAACTACTGCCCGCCCCGTCCAAGGTCGCAAACGAGAGCAACCATCCTGCCCTGCAGCTGGACGATGCCCCGGGGTGGCTGGCCGATCTGCGGAAGCGTGAAGGCTTCCCGGCCCGCGCCTTGGAGTTTCTAGCCCTGACCGCGGCCCGATCTGGCGAAGTGCGGGGCGCGGCTTGGAATGAAATCTACCTAGAAAAGGCTCTTTGGATAATCCCGGCCCAGCGCATGAAAATGAAGCGTGAGCATCGAGTGCCGCTGTCCACGGAAGCGGTGGCTCTGTTGAAAGCCCTCCCCAAGCTGGAAAGCAACCCGCTGGTGTTTCCCGGCGTGCGGGGAGGTCAGCTTTCCGACATGGCCCTGTCAATGCTCATGAAGCGGCAGCATACCGCGGCGGTCGCAGCTAGAGGATCAGGCTATGTCGATCGTGTGAGCAAGCGCCCAGCCGTTCCCCACGGGCTTCGAAGCACATTTAGGGATTGGGTGGCAGAGCGTACCAGTTACCCAGGGGAAATGGCCGAGGTTGCCCTGGCCCACCGGATCAGCAGCGCAGTGGAAGCCGCCTATCGGCGAGGCGACATGATCGAAAAGCGGCGACTAATGATGGCTGACTGGGCCACGTTTCTGTCGGGAAAGTCCGATACACTGACCAGCGTGACCATTGAATAGCTTAGGGTCATCATGCCGAAACACTCAAGCCAAGGGGATGTTCAACTTCGCGTAGACCAATATCGACGACTACGACCCCTTGGCCCACGTCACGTTCGACGCCGAACAAAACTTATACTTTTCAATATTTTAGTGTAAAGGAGGCCTACAACGTACGGATAGCGCCCGCTTAGGCGCTTCGTCTTGTCGTCCGCAAGCCGGCGCAGCACGTTGAAGGCTTTTTCGGTTTGTATGACCTTGTCTGCCTTCGTAGCAACAAGGAGCGATTTCAATGCCGGAAACGTATCTTTCGGACAATCAGGTTGCGTCCCGGTATGGGGTGCATCGCACGACGATCTGGCGCTGGATTAGCTCCGATGCTCGCTTCCCGCCCCCAGTCAACCTTTCGTTGGGCTGCACTCGCTGGAAGCTCAGTGAAGTTGAAGCCTGGGAAGCCCGTCGTGCGTCCGGGGTGTGAGAAACAGCTAAAGCATTTTTGGGCGGGGATGCGTGATACCGGACCCCACACTCGACACACCAGAGCCCATGCCCGGTGCCTTTTGGGGGCAGGTCGCGTAATGACGACCAACTCAAATTCCGACGCTCGCACCATTATGGTGGCGCTTGGAGGCGACTGGCAGGGCTGCTACGGCATTGCCCAGAATCGCTTTGCCAGCACCAACTTGGTTCCGATCAGAAGGGCCAAGTCTGATGTCTAGGCCCCAAACCAATCCTGATCCCCAGATCACGCGGTTGGAAAATGTCCCCCACTCGGTCGAGGCTGAACAGCAGGTGCTGGGTGAGATGCTCCTGAAGAACTGTGAGGGGCCAGTTTATCCGACAACTCTAGCTCACGGGGGCGCTGAGTTGTTCTACGACCCGGTGCACCGCAGGATCTTTGAGGTCTGCAATGCTAAGGCGCTGCAAGGCTTCCTTGTATCCCCGATTTCGGTTGCCGAGATCATGCGGGAGGATGCAGGGTTGAGTGAGCTTGGCGGGCCAAGGTACCTCATCAAGATTGCGGGGGCCGCCATGAGCGGCGGACAACAGTATGTCACGATGCTGGCCGACCTCAAACGCAAGCGCGACCTCATCCATCTGATGCACGGAGCCCTGGCCGCTATTGCTCGCGGCGACGACGACGCGGATATGATCACTTCACGAATTGAAGCATCCCTCATCAGCGCAGCGCCGGTAGGGATGGCGCGGCCAACGTCCATGGCAAAGGCCTTAGAGGGAGCCACCAAGCTCATAGCTGCGGCCTACCAAGGTAGTGAAGACGGAAGGCTGCGGACTGGGATCAGTGCGGTGGACAGCATTGTGCCAGGCTTCTATCCGGGCGAACTAATCCTGTTGGGCGGCAGGCCATCCATGGGCAAGTCCGCGGTGGCGATGTGCATTGCCACACGGGCCGCAAGGGCAGGGAAAGGTGTCTGCATCGCCACCCTAGAAATGACCCCCGAAGCCATGGCCATGCGAATGGTCGCGGAGGCCACTGCAGAGCGCGGCCGAGGCGTAAGTTATGCGGCGATGCGCAAGGGTGATCTGACCGAGGCGCAGATGCGCGCCGTCCTCGAAGCTGCACAAGAAGACGTTGGGCGCATGCCCATCGAGTTCTTGCCTTCGTCCTATCGGGACATTGGGGCAATCTTCGCCGGCGTGAAGCAGGTTCAGCGCCGCCTGGGCGGCAACCTCGGCCTTGTCATTGTGGACTACCTCGGGCTGATCAAGGGCGAGGGGAAAAGCCGCTATGAAGCGATCACCAACGTCTCAATTGCACTCAAGGGCCTTGCTCTGCAACTCAATGTGCCGGTCCTTGCTTTGTCGCAATTGTCGCGCGCTGTCGAGGATCGGGAGGACAAGCATCCGCACCTGAGTGATCTGCGGGAATCAGGGCAGCTGGAGCAGGATGCGGACACGGTGATGTTCTGCTTCAGGGAAGAGTACTACCTGGAGCGGGAACAACCGGACGTCGATGACGTGGAACTCTGGGCCAAGTGGGATCAGGCCCGTCAGCGTGTCAAGAACCGGCTGGAGATCATCGTTGCCAAGCAGCGCCAAGGCGAGACCGGTACTGCGCACATGATGTTCAACCCGGCGACGAACATGATCTGGGATGACAACGCGAGGCCCGCCACGTGAAGCGCCACATCCCCTACTTCAACTTTTACCCCGCCGATTTCATGAACGGTGTGCGCGGGCTCACGGCCCAGGAGGTTGGCGTCTATACGATGGTCCTGGCCCGAATCTATGAGGAGAATGGGCCGGTCGAATACAATCCGCTTCGGCTTGCAACGTATTGCGGCATGCGGGAGCCGACCTTCGACAAGGTCGCCTCAAGGCTGGTTGATCTTGGCAAGCTAGGGTCAGGACCCATTGATCTTCCACTTTCGGCGTGATTCAGGCTCCGCAAGGAGACTGACCTATGACCAACCTTTTTTGGCTGACGGACGTGCAGATGGCACGGCTGCAGCCCTTCTTTCCCA
>NZ_JAYRUJ010000035.1:0-17917 GCF_041919135.1 Tabrizicola sp.
GGGCCGAGGCCGGTTTCGTGGTGCTGGCCGACGGGATGGGCGGCCATGCGGCGGGGGACGTGGCCAGCAAGATCGTGCTGACCGAGGTCTATTCCGAGCTGAAGTTCCATTTCGCCGATGTCGAGGCCTTCGAGGCGCGGGCACCCGAGATCCTGCGCGGCGTGGCGGATCTTGCGAACGAGACCTTGCGCCAGCACAGCCGCAGCCACCCCGAGACGGCGGGGATGGGGGCGACGCTGGTGGTCCCGGCGCTGGTCGAGAACCGGCTGTGGTGGATCTCGGTCGGCGATTCGCCCCTGTTCCTGTTCCGGGGCGGCCGGCTTGCCCAGCTGAACGAGGATCACTCGATGGCGCCGCAGATCGACTTCATGGTGAAGTCGGGCCTGATGGATGCCGGGGTGGCGGCGAACCATCCCGACCGCAACTGCCTGATCTCGGTGCTGATGGGCGGCCGGATCCCGAAGATCGACTGCCCGGCTCGGCCGCTGGAGCTGAAGGCGGGGGATATCGTGATCTGCGCCTCGGATGGGTTGCAGTTCCTGACCGATGCGCAGATCGAAAAGCTGCTGCACAGGTACCGCAAGAGCCGCTCGACCGAGATCGCCGAGCGGCTGCTGGAGGAGCTGACCCGGCTGGGCGACCCGGACCAGGACAACATCAGCTTCACCGTCATCAAGGTGAACGACGCCAGCAGCCGCCCGAAACAGGACCTCGCCCGCCCCTCGATGGCCATCACCCGCCCGAAACGCCTGACAACGCTGGCGACCGAGCCGATCTTCGTCCACAAGCCGCCAAGGACGCTCGCACCGCCCGCCGAACCGCCGCAGCCGGAACCGCCGCCGCTGAAGGATGGCAAGGCCCGGGCCGAGGAGGCGCGGGCCACACCGCGGCGGGTGGTGATCGAGACGATGGACAAAGATGTGGAAGATCTCGCACCTGTGCGCTTGCGGCCGAAGCGGGTGATCGTCATAAAGTAGACCATGGCAGAAGCAGTCGGAGAAATGACGGTCGCGCAGCGGCTTGGTGTTCTTTTGGACCGGGGCCTGCTGGCTGCTGGCGGACCGGCGGAAGCGGCCGAGCGGCTGATCGAACGGCTGGAGCGCCCGGCGCGGGTGGCGCTTCTGGGCCTGCCCGGTGCGGGCAAGTCGGCGATCCTGAACCTGCTGGCCGGAACCGTGGTCGTGCCCGAGACGCTGCGGCTGCCGACGATCGTGGTGCAGCACGGGCCCGAGGCGCGGATGATCTGCACCCTGGCCGACGGGCACAACGAGGTGATCCCCGGCAGCAACCTGTCCGAAGTGCTGCATCTGGCCCCGGCACTGGTGACGCTGGAGCTGGACCTGCCGGCGCTGAAGGTGATCACGCTGCTGGAAGTCTCGGCCGGCCCGATGGAGGCCGAGCAGCGCCGCGCGACGGCCTGGGCGCAGAAGCGGGCGGATATCGTGATCTGGTGCACGACCTCCTACCTGCCGAAGGAGCAGGTGGTCTGGGAGGACATGCCGGATGTGATGAAGGACAACGGTTTCCTGTTCCTGACCAAGGTCGACCTCTTGGGCGGGCGCGAGGCGGCGCAGGGGATGCTGGAACGGGTCGAGCTGCGCGCGGGGGAGGATTTCCGCCAGGTGCTGGCGATCTCGGCCAAGCACGCGCGGCAGGCGATGCAGGCTCCGGGCGGGCTGGACCGCGACCTGTTCCGCGACAGTGGCGCGGGTGCGGTGATCACGGCGATCAAGACCCGGGTGCAGATGGCGCGGCAGGCCGACATGGACATGGCCGAGCTGCTGCTGGCCCGCCATGTCGAAGCCAGCGAAATGGTGGCGCGCCGCTTCGCCGAGGTGGGCGAGGCCGCGCCACAGGAGCGGGTTCCGCCGCCCGAGGACATCGCCCCGCCCGAGGCGGAGGAGCCGACCGTGCCGGCAATGCCGGAGACGGTTTCGGAAGTGCCCGAACCTGCGCCGGCCACCGCTCCGAGGGCAGAGGTTGCGGCGCCGAAAGAGGAGACTCCGCCGGACGCCGCCCCCGAAGGCGCGCCGGATGAGGCGGGGCGCAGGCGGTTCGCGGACCGGATGAAGCAGGCGTCGGCCGAGGGGACTTCGTCGCAGATGCCGTTGCGGACGACCTGGAAATCCAAGGCCGGGATGGCCGCACCGCCGCCCGCCCCGGAACCCGAGCCCACGCCGGTCGCGGCACAGCCTGAGCCGGTGGTGGAAGAACCCGCGCCGGTGGCGGAGCCGGAGCCGGTCCCTGAACCCGAACCCGCAATCGAACCCGAACCGGCCCCTGCGCCCGAACCCGAAGCCGCAGCCGGGCCTGCGCAGGTCGAAACGGATGAGCAGCGGATCGCGCGGATGATCGCGGCGGCTGCGGCCATGGCCCAGCGCGCCCCGCGCGAGCGGAAACCGCGCGACGGGATCCGGCCGGCCGCGCCGGCCGCCGCCCCGGCGGAAGGCGGCGATACGCGCCCCCGGCTGTTCGGCGCGCCCCGCCCGGGGCTGGAGCCGGGTACGCCCCTGCCCGACCTGTCCTCGCTGCGCGCCCGGCCGGAGGAGATGATCCCGCCGGAAGCGGCCGCCGAGGAAGAAGCGCCGGTCGTGGAACCGCCCGAGCCCGAACCCGCCCCGCCGCCGGCCGCCCGCCTGCGGGTGACGGAGAGAACCCCGCGCGAACGGGTCGCGACGCCGCCGATCACCAATGTGCCGACCATGGCCCCGCGCGACGCCGGGCCGCCGCCGCCCCGCGTCGCGCGGGAGCGTATCCCGGTCGCGCCGGTGACCCCTGTGCCGCCGGAGGCCCCGCCGGCCGAGCCCGCGGCCTCGCGGCGGGAGCGGACCCGGATTGCCGTCCGCGCCCCCTCTGCGCCGGTGACGGCCCCGGCCGCGCCTGCGCCGGTCCCGGCAAGTGACCGGGGGCTGCTGGCCCAGGCGATCGACCTGATCGTCGCCCGCTCGGCCGAACTTGCGGCCGAGGTGGACCCCGAGGCAAAGGTGCCGGTCGACCTGGTGCTGGACCATGGCCGCGAGACGGTCGAGCGGCTGCAGGCGATCCTGTCGCGCGGCGCCTCGCCGGGAATGCGCCGAATCACGGGGGATCTTGGCGAGATCCAGGATCTCATCATGCTGATGCAGCTGGAGAAGGGTCATGCGCCCGCAGATGATGCGCTGACCCTGCTTCTTCAACTTAAGCGTGAACTGGAAACATTGGGCGCGGCTTGACCTTATTATTGACCGAAGAATCGTCTAAAACGTGCCCCAATGGGACCACTTTCCAAACTTATGTCATGATCGCGGGGACTTACGACTTTGCGTGTGCCATATAGGTGGTTCTGTACGGAACTGGTGGGGTGATCATGGGACTTGGCGCGGTAGTGCAAGATGATGATCCGGTTGCAGAACCTGGCGTTCCCGAGGTGCAGGATGCTCTGGCCCCCGACGTTGCGCTGAGGCGCAGCTTCCCGGGCCTGGGCCGGATTGCCGAGTCGATCACCCGATTCGAGGATGTGCTGCGCGATTTCGTGACGATGTCGGACGCCGACACGTCGAAGAAGGTCACGCGCATCCAGCAACAGGTGCGCGAGGTCGAGCCTTCGGTCACCGTGATCGGGCAGATCAAGGCGGGCAAGACCTCGCTGATCAACGCGATGATCGGGGCGCCCGGCCTGTTGCCGACCGACGTGAACCCCTGGACCTCGGTGGTGACGTCGCTGCATATCAACACCCCCACGCCCGAGCTGAACGTGCGGGCGAAGTTCAAGTTCTTCGACCATGCCGAATGGGACAAGCTGATCTCGAACGGCGGAAGGATCGGCCAGCTGGCGGCCCGCGCCGGTGCGGATGACGAGCTGGAGAAGCTGCGCCTGCAGGTCGTCGCCATGCGCGAGAAGGCGCAGGCGCGGCTGGGTCGCAAGTTCGAGCTGCTGCTCGGCACCGAACACCGCTACGGCACGGTCGATGACGCGCTGCTGCGCCGCTATGTCTGCGTCGGCGACGAGGATGCGGCGGGGGCCGATCAGGGCCGGTTCACCGACATCACCAAGTCGGCCGACCTGTATATCGAGCGCGACGACATCCCGGTCATGCTCTGCGTGCGCGACACGCCCGGCGTGAACGACACCTTCATGATGCGCGAGCAGATCACGATCAACGCGGTCCGCGACAGCCGGTCGTGCATCGTCGTGCTCTCGGCGCACCAGGCGCTGACCACGATGGACATGGCGCTGATCCGCCTGATCGCGCACCGCCAGTCGCGCGAGATCATCATCTTCGTCAACCGGATCGACGAACTGCCCGACCCGGCCAACCAGGTGCCCGAGATCCATCGCGCGATCCTGGAGACGCTGGAGAAGAACAACGCGCCGCAGGACATCGACATCATCTATGGCTCGGCCCATTGGGCCAATGCGGTGCTGGAAGGCAAGATCGACGAGATGACCGACGACTCGACCGAGTCGGCGATCAACTGGACCCGCGCCGCCTTTGCCGACAAGATGGACGAATGGTCGGCCGAACAGCTGGTCTGGCATGCCTCGGGCGTGCCGGCGCTGCTGGATGCGCTGGGGCAGCGGATGTACGAGGGCCCGGTGCATGAGGCCCTGCAGAAATCGGCCCGGCAGGCGCTGAACCTGGCGCAGTCGCTGGACGTCGTGGACCAGGTCCGCATCCTGGAGTCGGACGGTCAGCTGAACCGGACCATGACGCCGGAACAGCTGGACGCCGAGCTGCGCAAGATCGAGGCCGCGGCGGTCGAGAAGCTGACCGTGCTGACCGATTCCGCCTGCAAGGATTTCACCAACCGCATCGACCAGAGCTATGAACGCTTCCTGGACCGGGCGACCAACAGCCTGATCGAGCATCTGCAGACCAATGGCGAGGATGCGACCTGGCATTACAGCCCGCTGGGGCTGCGGATGCTGCTCAGTTCCAGCTATCAGGTCGTGCTGAAGAAGATGCACGGCATCGCGGCCGAGGTGAACAACGAGACCGCGGTCAGGATCGCCGAGCTTTACGGCAAGACCTTCTCGATCACGGTCGAGGGCTTCAGGATCGAGACGCCGGTCGTCTCCTACATCCCGCCGCCGATCAACCTGGGCCAGACCATCGCGCTGGACCTGCAGGTCAGCTGGTGGAAGGGCTGGTGGCAGCGCCGCCGGGGCTACAAGGCCTTTGCCCAGGATTTCAACAAGTTGATCCGGGCGGAAACCGACCCGATCATCAACGACCTGAAGACGATCCAGATCGGCCTGTTCCGCGAACGGACCCAGCATACCCTGCGCGACTTCCTGCAGGAACAGCGCGAACTGCTGACAAGCGCGCTGGCCAGTTCGGAAATCTCGATGGAGGAGATGAAGGAACTGTTCGGCGTGAATGCCTGGGAGGACCGGCAGGAATGCCTGGCCTCGATCATGGACGAACTTGGCGTCTATGCCGATTGAGCCCGGCCTGGACACGGAAGGATCCTGAAGCATGCCCCTCACCCGCAAACCCCGCCTCGCCATCATGGGCGAGTTCAGCTCGGGAAAGAGTACGCTCTGCAACGTGCTGATGGGCGCGCGGCCGCTCCTGGAGAAGGTGACGGCCACGCAACTGCCGCCGGTCTGGCTGTCCTACGGGCCGGAGGATGCCTATACGATGGGGCTGGACGGACAGGCCTACGAGCTGGATCTCGCGGACCTGGAGCGGGTCAGCCTGGAGACGACCGAGCATGTCCGCATCTTCATGAAAAGCGACATCCTGCGCTATACCGACCTGATCGACATGCCGGGGATCAGCGACCCCTCGATGTCGCCCGAGGTCTGGGAGCGGATGGCGCATCTGGCGGATGGCGTCCTGTGGTGCACCCATGCGACCCAGGCCTGGCGGCAGTCGGAAAGCGGGGTCTGGAACAGCTTCCCGGCCGAGATGCGGCGGAGCAGCCTGCTTCTGGTCACGCGCTTCGACAAGATCCTGGGCGACAGCGACAAGGCCAAGGTGCTGAAGCGGGTCCGGCAAGAGACCGAGGGGCTTTTCGCCGAAGTCTTCCCGATGTCGCTGATGCAGGCGATGACCGCCGGGGATGATGAGGCCAGGTGGCAGGACAGCGGCGCGCAGGATTTTACCGGCGCACTTTTCGACCTGATCCACCGCATCATCGACGAAGGCTATCCCGAGCCCGGCGAGGAAGGGATGCCCGCGGTCCGCCCGGATGACGCCGATACCGCCGAAGTCGGGCAAAGCCTGATCGCCCGCACCTTCGAACGGAAGATGGCGATCCGCAACACGCCGGTCGTGCGGGTCGCCCCGCGCCGGGTGGCCAATACCGGCGAGCGCCTGTTGCGGACCGAGCGGCCAGCGGCCGAGACTGCACCGACGGTGGTGTCCTTCTCGGACATGCTTGCCACCGCTGCCAAGGGCTCGTGACGGGTGGCGGTCAGCGACCATCTTGGCGCCGTGGTGAAAGCCTATCCGCAGGCGCGGATCGTGGCCTTTGCCGACCTGTCCTCGCGGATGGTGCTGGCCAGCCATGGCAACCAGGCGGTGACGCAAGAGAAGCTGGACGCGCTGTGCGAACAGGCGCGGATCGCCTTTGACGATCCGCTGTTCTCGCTGTCGGTCGAAGCCTTCGGCGAACCTCATGCCGCGATGGTGATGGCGCTGGACGGGGTGCAGGTCTTCCTGCGCTCGGAAAGCGAGCCGGCCGATGCGCTGGTCTGCGTCTGCGATCAGACCATTGACCTTCCCGGATTTGTGGCGAAAATCCGTGAAACGCTAGAGAAGATCACGGCAGGCACATGACGGCAGCCGGATCTGGCCTGAACCGGATACGAGATTGAACAGGGGCACCCTTCCGATCGTGGCGCGCCTGACGGCGTTGCAGACCCCCGCGCGGCTGGCGTCCGGCGGCGCGCGTGTGGTGGCCGAGATCGACCATCGCAATGCCCTGGCCGCCATCCTGCGCGAGGTGAACGAGACCGTCCTCGCCCGGTCGCTGTGCTTTGAATCCGGTTCCGGCAGCAGCCTGACGCTGGAGGTCGCGGGCCGCCGCGTGCTGCGCCTGACCGCCGCGACCGGAATTGCCGGGGCCGAGTCCTGCCTGGCCGCCCCGGTGCTGGACGATGAGCACAAGGATGCGCTGATCAAGCTGCTGCAGGCCCTGGCCGCCCCGCGCAGCGAGCTGCGGGTGATCTCCGCCCCGCCCGGGCGCGGGTCGGACGGGGTCAGCGTCGGCCTGCCGGTGGCGCTTCTGGCGGATCTCTGCCTGATCGAGTTGAACGATACCGGAGAGGCCGGGGAGCCGGAGCCCGTGGCAGGGCCGCCCGCGCCCGAGCCCGCAGTCGAGGTCGAGGCCGGGGATGAGACTTTCCTTGTGCGCTTCGCTGCGCGCATGGGCCCGACACTGACCGCCTGGCTGATCGACGGCGGAAGCCGGGACGGCAAGAGCGACGGCCCCGAGGAGATGGTCTCGCATCTGCGTGGCTTCCTTGACGACGAGAGCGAGAGCGTCGCGCGGCAGCTGGACCTGGTCTCGATGGTTCCGGCCGGGCCGGTCTGCATCGTGCTGGGCGCCGCGCTGAGCGAGGGGCACAGCATCCTCTGCGCCCGCGCCGAGGGCGGCATCCTGCTTGGGGTGATCGAGGGCGACGCGACCCAGAGCCTGCTGGCCGCCTGGAACGCCGCCCGCGGCTAGGCCCGGCGCTGCCCGGCAGGGTCGAACTCGAACATGCGCTCGCGGTGCAGGGTCAGGTGGACCGTTTCATCGACGCTATAGTCATGTTCGCCGAACAGCCGCACGGTCAGCATCCCGTGCTGCGGGTGGCGGGCATAGACCAGTGTCTCGCCGCCCAGCTTCTCGATATGGCTGACCGTGGCCGGAATCTCGCCGGTGTCGCGCGAGATCGCCAGATGCTCGGGACGGATGCCGACCTTGCCCGGCGCAAGGTCCAGCGCGGTGGCATCAAGGAAGTTCATCTGCGGACTGCCGATGAAGCCCGCGACAAAGGTGTTGGCGGGGTTGTTGTACAGCTCCATCGGGCTGCCGACCTGCTCGATCCGCCCGGCGCGCATCACGACGATGCGGTGGGCCAGGGTCATCGCCTCGATCTGGTCGTGGGTGACATAGATCATCGTGGTCTTCAGCTCGCGGTGGAGGCGCGCGATCTCGATCCTTGTGGCCACCCGCAGCGCCGCGTCCAGGTTCGAGAGCGGCTCGTCGAACAGGAACAGCTTGGGCCGGCGGACGATGGCGCGGCCGATGGCGACGCGCTGGCGCTGGCCGCCGGAAAGCTCGGCCGGGCGGCGCGCCATCAGCGGCTCAAGCTCCAGCATCGCGGCGGCGTGGTCGGTGGCGGCGATGATCTCGGACCGCGAGGCCCCGGCCTGTTTCAACGCCAGGCCCATGTTGTCGCGCACGCTGAGATGCGGGTAAAGCGCATAGGTCTGGAACACCATCGCCAGCTCGCGCCGGGCCGGGGCAAGGTCGTTGACCCGCCGCCCGTCCAGCAGGATATCGCCGCCGGTCGTGTCCTCCAGCCCGGCGATCATCCGCAGGAGGGTGGACTTGCCGCAGCCCGAGGGGCCGACGAAGACGCAGAACTCACCCGCGTTCACGGTCAGGTCGACGCCCTTGATCACCTCGGTCTTGCCGAAGTTCTTGGTGACGCCTCTCAGCTCCAGTGCGCCCATGGCACCCCCTACAGTTTCACGGGCTTGCCGGAGCGGACGCTTTCGTCGGCGGCAAGACAGATGGCAAGCGACTGGACGGCATCTTCCATGTGCCGGCTCAGGTCGAGATCCTCGGTGATCGCGCGGGCGACAAAGGCCTGCTCGCGCTCGCACAACTCCTGGTGGCCGGGTTCGTCGGCCATGGACAGGTCCTGGTCGGGCTGGCCGACGCGATGGACGCGGATCGTCTGGGTCGCGGTATGGGTCGAGTGGTCGTCCGACCGCGCGTTTTCCGGCATCTTGATCGACACCGCGCCCCGGGGGCTGACCACATCCTTCACGAAGAAGGCGGTGTCCGACATCATCGGGCCCCAGCCCGCCTCATACCAGCCGACGGAGCCATCGTCGAACAGCACCTGGAAATGGCCGTAGTTATACATATCGGGCGCGATCTCATCGCTCAGGCGCAAACCCATGCCGCGCACCTCGACCGGCCTGGCATCGGTGATCTGGCACATCACGTCGACATAATGCACCCCGCAATCGACCAGCGGCGAGGTGGTCCGCATCAGGGTCTTGTGAACCTCCCAGGTCGGGCCCGAGGACTGCTGGTTCAGGTTCAGCCGAAAGACATAGGGCCCGCCCAAGCTGCGCGCCTCGGCGATCAGCCGCATCCATGAGGGATGATGGCGCAGGATATAGCCGACGACGACCTTCTTGCCGTTCGCCTTGGCGCAGTCGACCACCCGGCGCGCGTCTTTCACGGTCGTCGCGAGGGGTTTTTCGACAAAGACATGCGCCCCCGCCTCCATCGCGGCCACGGCATAACCAGCATGGCTGTCGGAATAGGTCGAGACGTTCACGAGGTCCGGCTTCAGCCGATGCAGGGCGGCGTGAAACTCGGGCTCGATGGCGTAGCCGTCCAGCGCCGGGTCCAGTTTCGGCGTCGAGCGGTTGACGAGGCCGACCAGATCGAAGGCCGGGTTGCGGTGATAGGCCAGGGCGTGACTGCGGCCCATGGTGCCCAGTCCGGCGACCATGACACGGATCATTTGACGGCTCCTGCGGTGATCCCGCGGATCAGTTGCCGCGAGAAGATGAGATAGAGGACCAGCACCGGCACGATGGCCAGCGACAGCGCGGCGAGGACGGCGTTCCAGTTGGTGACGAACTGCCCGATGAAGACCTGCGCGCCAAGGGTGACGGTCTTGGTATGCTCGGCCGGGGCCAGGATCAGCGGGAACCAGAGGTCGTTCCAGATCGGGATCATGGTGAAGACGGCGACCGTCGCCATGGCGGGGCGGACCAGCGGCAGGACCAGGCTGAAGAAGATGCGATATTCGGACAACCCGTCGATCCGCCCGGCGTTCTTCAGGTCGTCCGAGACCGATTTCATGAACTCGGCCAGGATGAAGATCGCCAGCGGCAGGCCCTGTGCCGTGTAGACCAGGATCAGCGCGGTCAGCGTGTTCACCAGACCCGAGGTGACCATCATCTCCAGGATCGCCACCGTGCCCAGCCGGATCGGGATCATGATCCCCAGCGCCAGGTAAAGGCCCATCAGCGTGTTGCCCTTGAAGCGGTATTCCGACAAGGCAAAGGCCGCCATGGCCCCGAACAGAAGCACGCAGAACAGGCTGGCGACGGTGACGATCAGGCTGTTCTGGAAATACAGGAAGAAGTCGCCCTGGTGCAGCACGGTCCTGTAGCCCACCAGGTCGAAGCTGCCGGGCAGGGGCAGGCCCAAGGGATCGGCAAAGATCGCCTTGCGCGACTTGAAGCTGTTGATGACGATGACGAAGACCGGGAACAGGGCAATCAGCGTGTAGGTCAGCAGCACCGCATGGGCCGCGATCGTCCGTCCGGTGGAAGCGCGCGCCTTCATCAGAACTGATACCTCCGCAGACGGGTCTGGATGCCGAACAGATAGATGCAGACCCCGACCAGGATGATCCCGAACATCGCCGTCGCGATCGCCGAGCCCATGTAGGGATCGCCCAGCTGCAGCTGGAAGCCGAAGAAGGTGCGGTAGAGGAAGGTGCCCAGGATGTCGGTGGCGAAATCCGGCCCCGCCAGCGCCCCCTGCGCGACATAGATCAGGTCGAAGGCGTTGAAGTTGCCGACGAAGGTCAGGATCGAGATGATCCCGACCGAGGGCAGGATCAGCGGCAGCTTGATCTTCCAGAACTGCGACCAGCCGGTGATGCCGTCCATCTCGGCGGCCTCGATCACGCCGTCGGGGATCGACAAGAGCGCGGCATAGATCAGCATCATCGGGATGCCGACGAACTGCCAGACCGAGACGAGCGCGAGGGCGGTCAGCGCATATTCCTCTTTCCCCAGCCAGGGCGCGAACAGGAACTTGAGGCCGACGGCATCCAGCATCCCCGGCGCAATGCCCCAGATCGGCGAGAGGATCAGCTTCCAGACGAAGCCGACGATCACGAAGCTGAGGATCGTGGGAATGAAGATCGCGGTGCGGTAGAACCCCGCCATCCGCAGGCGCGGGGTCGACAGGATCGCGGCCAGCGCGATGCCGATCGGGTTCTGGACCAGCATGTGGATCACGAAGAACCAGGTGTTGTTGCCCAGCGCGTTCCAGAAGGCATCCGACCAGACCGCATCGCCGAAAAGCGTGGCAAAGTTGCGCAATCCGACGAAGATCCGGGTCCCGGCCGCATCGTGGTTCATCAGCGACTGCGCCAGGGTGCCGAACAGGGGAATGATCATCAGGGCGGTGTAGACCAGCACCGCCGGGGCCAGGAACACGGCAATATGCCAGCGCACGGGCTTACGCGAAGCCATGTTCGTCCCCTTTCATGCTGGTGAGGATATCCCGCGGGGGGTCCGGGGGGCGCGAAGCCCCCCGGTTCCGGCGCCTCAGGCTTACTTCTGCGGCTCGTACCACGAGGCCAGGCCTTCCTGCAGGCGCTTGGCCGCGTCCTCGGGCGTCTCGGTGCCCTTGATCACGTTGGCGCTGGCGTTCCAGGTCTCGTTCTCGAGGTTCGGGGTGCCGCGCGACAGGATCTGGTAGGTCGAGCGGATCGTCGACTGGCACTTCTGCCGCCAGGAGACGAATTCCTGCGCCAGCGGGTCGGTCATCTCGACCGGGGTGGAGTTCAGGCTGAAGAAGCCCGGCAGCGCGTTGGCGTAAAGCGTCGCGAACTCGGGCGTGCCGACCCATTCCAGGAAGGTCTTGGCGGCCTCGGCGTTCGGCGACTTGGCGTTCATGCCGATGGCGATGTCGGTGTGGTCCGAGATATAGCAGGTGTCCCCGGCAGCGGCGACCGGCGGCGGGAAGGCGCCCATCTTGAAGGTCGCCTGGGTGTTGAAGCCCGAGATCTCCCACGAGCCGGCGGGATAGATCGCGGCGCGGCCGAGGGTGAACAGGTTCTGGCTGTCGGGATAGGTCTGCGCCTCGAACCCGTCGCCAAGATAGTCCTTCCACTTCGCCAGCTCGCGATAGGGGGCGACCCAGCCCTCGTCGGTCAGCTTCTGCTCGCCCTTGATCAGGGCCAGGCGGCCTTCCTCGCCCTTCCAGTAGTTCGGCCCGATGTTCTGATAGCCCATCGTGGCGGCTTCCCACTGGTCGTTGGTGCCCATCGCCATCGGGATATAGGTGCCGTCGGCCTTGATCTTGTCCAGCGCGGCGTAGAATTCCTCGTTCGTGGTCGGGACCGCGATGCCCAGCGCCTCGAAGGCGTCGGCGTTGTAGATGAAACCGTGGATCACCGAGGCCATCGGCACGCAGAAGGTCGCGGCGCCGTCATCGGTCTGCCAGGCCGACTTGGCCACCGGCGAGAAATTGGCCATCGCGGCAAGGTCGGTCAGGTCGGCAAGGTTGCCCTGGTTGAAAAGCTCGAGGCTGGCGTCGAAGGGGCGGCAGGTGATCAGGTCACCGGCCGAGCCCGCCTGCAGCTTGGAGTTCAGCACGGCATTGTATTCCGCCGGGGCCGAGGGCGAGAAGACCACCTTGATGCCGGGATGCGCTGCCTCGAACGCGGGGATGATGGTGTCCTGCCAGATGGTCAGGTCGTCGTTGCGCCAGCTTTCGATGGTCAGCGTCACGTCCTGCGCAAAGGCGGCGCTGCCCAGCAAGGTGCTGGTCAGAAGGGCCAGTTTAAGCGTCTTGGTCATCGCATTCTCCCTGTGTAGGCTTTCGCCAGTTGGTATTCTTCAGCTTTTCATGGCCTTGGCAAGGATGCCACCTGCGGCGGCCAGCCGCGCGCCGGCGCTTTCGGGCGAGGCGCCGCGCGCCACCAGGACGGCCGGTTTCACCGCGCCCCGGGTGCGGTTCAGCGCGACACGGGCGATCCCGGTGTCCACCCCCGCCACCCGCGCCACGATCCGCGCCGCCCGGTCGCGCAGCTTGGCATTGTCGGCGATCAGGTTGACCATCATCCCGTCATGGACATGGCCCAGTTCCACCCCGACCAGCACCGAGACCAGGTTCATCGCCACCTTCTGCGCCGTCGCCGCGCCAAGCCGGGTCGAGCCCGCCACGATCTCGGGCCCGGTCTCCAGCAGCACCGGCACATCGGCCGCCTGCAGAAGGGGCGATTCGGGGACATTGGCGATCCCCACCACCTTCGCCCCGGCCTTCGTCGCCCCGGCGGCCACCGCCAGCGTATAGGGCGTCGTGCCCGAGGCCGAGACGGCGATCAGCACGTCGCCCGAGCCCAGATCCGCGCGGGCCAGGTCGGCACCGGCCAGCGAAGGGTCATCCTCGACCCCGCCGGTCATCTTCAGCAGCGCATCCGCGCCGCCCGCGAACAGCATCGGCGTCCGCTCCGCCGGGATGCCGAAGGTTCCCAGCATCTCCAGGCAGTCGGCCAGCGCCATCAGGCCCGAGGAACCCGCCCCGGCATAGGCCAGCTTGCCCCCGGTCCGCAGGGCCTGGGCCGACATCCGTGCCGCCGCCGCAAGCTGCGGCAGCGCGGGGCCCACCGCCGCCAGAGCGGCCTGCTGCGCCGCCAGCGCGCGCGACAGCACCTGATCAGGAGGAACAAGATGCAGCCCCTCGGCCATCGGATGCAGCGCCTCGGTCGGACGGTCGGCCATGTGATTCCCCCTCGGGGTAAACAATGCCAAACTGATACCACTTGTAAAGTGTGTTCTTGTCTTCGCCATATTTCTCGGCTTTTTCGACTGTTTCCAGTTATCGCTTTCCAAATGGTCTTGTTTTGGTATTATTTTTGCGAAAGGGATTCGCATGGGCTTCTTCCTGGGCATAGACGGCGGGGGAACCGGCTGCCGCGCGGCGGTGGCGGATGCGTCCGGCCGCGTGCTGGGCGAGGGGGCGGCGGGTCCGGCGAACATCGCAAGCGACCTTGCGGGGGCGCGGGACAACATCCTCGCCGCCGCCACGCAGGCGCTGACCCGGGCGGTCGGCGCGGGGGCAGTCGCGGCCGAACTGCCCGCGCTGTCGGCCGGGCTTGGCCTGGCCGGGGCGAATGCCGCAGGCAAGGCCTCGGCCCTGCGCCGCGCCCTGCCCTTCGCCCGGATCAAGCTGGAAACCGACGCGATCGCCGCCGTGAAGGGCGCACTGGGCGACCGGGACGGGATCGTGGCGGCGCTTGGCACCGGATCGGTCTTTGCCGCCCAGGTCGGGGGCCGGATCCGCCAGGTCGGCGGCTGGGGCCTGGTCCTGGGGGATGAGGGCAGCGGGGCCTGGCTGGGACGCGAGGTCCTGCGGCAGGCATTGCTGGCGGCGGACGGGTTCCGCGCCGGCACGCCGCTTCTGCACGCGGTGCTGCAGAGCCACGGCGGGGCCGAGGGCGTGATCGCCTTCTCGCTTGCCGCCCGCCCGGCCGATTTCGCGCGACTGGCGCCGGAGGTTCTGGCTGCGGACGATCCCATCGCGCACGAACTCATCGCCATCGCGACGGCCGATGTCGCCCGGGCGATCCATCTTTTGCAGCATGACCCGCCCTTGCCGGTGACCTTCATCGGCGGGCTGGGGCCAAGCTATGCCGTCCGCCTGGGAAGCCGCTGGGAAATCCGCCCGGCGCAAGGTTCGGCGCTGGACGGCGCGCTGATCCTGGCGCGGGAGGCCGCGTGATGGAGGGGCTGTTCTCGCCCGAAGGCTTCGCGACCGGGGCCGGGCCGCTCTATCTGCAGCTGCAACGCCGGATCGCCGATGCGATGACGCGGGGCGTCCTGCCGCCCGGCGCCAGCCTGCCCGCCGAACGCGACATCGCGGCGATGACCGGCCTGTCGCGGGTGACCGTCCGCAAGGCGATCGAGGCGTTGGTGGCGCAGGGCGCGCTGGTGCAGCGGCGCGGCTCGGGCACCTTCGTCGCGCCGAGGGTGGAACGGCTGGAGCAGGCGCTCTCGCTCCTCACCTCGTTCACCGAGGACATGGCCCGGCGCGGCAAGTCGGTGGAATCCTTCTGGATCAGCCGTTCGGTCCAGTCGCCGACGCCCGAGGAGGTGATGGCGCTTGGCCTTGGCGCGGGCGACCGCGTGGCCCGGCTGGAACGGGTGCGCCGCTCGGACGGGGTGCCGCTGGCGATCGAGCGGGCCTCGCTCTCGACCCATGTGCTGCCGGACCCGGACCAGGTCGGAACCTCGCTTTACGCCTGGCTGGAGACCAGGGGCCAGCGCCCGGTCCGCGCGGTGCAACGCATCTCGGCCGCCAACCTCGGCCCCCGCGACGCCGAGTTGCTGGGCGTTACCGCCGGGGCTGCGGGGCTGCGGATCGAGCGGATCGGCTATCTGGCGAATGGCCGCGTGGTCGAGTTCACCCGCTCGCTTTACCGTGGCGATGCCTATGATTTTGCTGTCGAACTGAAACTTGCCCCTGATACGGAAAGGGCCCCCGGATGACCCAGTCGCACATGGCCCGCGAAGTGGCCGAGATCCCCGAGGCCGCGCGCCGCTTCCTCTCGCTTTCGGCCGAGGCCACGGCCCGCGCCGCCCAGGCGATGCGGGCGACCGACCCCGAGCTGGTCGTGACCGTCGCGCGCGGCTCTTCGGACCATGCGGCGACCTATCTGAAATATGCGATCGAGCTTTCGGCCGGGGTGCCCGTCGCCTCGGTCGGCCCGTCGCTCGCCTCGATCTATCGCCGCCCCTTGCGGATGGGGCGCGCAGCCTGCATCGGCATCTCGCAATCCGGGCAGGGTCCCGACACGGTCGAGATGATGCGCGCGGCCGCCGAGGGCGGCGCGCTGACGGTGGCGATCACCAACCATGCCGACAGCCCGCTGGCCCAGTCCTCGGCGCATTGCCTGGCCCTGCGCGCGGGGGTGGAGCAGAGCGTGGCGGCGACCAAGACCTTCGTCGCCTCGGTCCTCGCCGGGCTGGCGCTTCTGGCCGAGTGGCAGGAGGATGCCGAGCTGCATGCTGCCGTGGCGGGGCTGCCCGATGCCTTCGCGCGGGCGCTGGCGATGGACTGGTCCCCGCTTGCCGCGCGGCTGGCGCGGGCCCAGTCGCTGTTCGTGCTGGGGCGCGGCCCCGCCTTTGCCATCGCCTGCGAGGCCGCGCTGAAGTTCAAGGAAACCTGCGGCCTGCATGCCGAAAGCTTCTCGGCCGCCGAGGTGATGCACGGCCCCTCGGCCATCGTTCAGGCGCAGTTCCCGGTGCTGGCGCTGGGGGTGCAGGACGCCGCCCTGCCCCGGCTGGCCGAGACCGCGGCCCGGCTGGTGGAGCAGGGCGCCGATGTGTTCCTGACCGGGGCCGAGGTCGAGGGCGCGGTGCTCTTGCCCTCGGTGGGCGAGTTGCACCCGCTTTGCGCGCCGCTGGTCCTGACCGTTTCGTTCTACGCCTTCATCGAGGCCCTGGCCCGCCGCCGCGGCTTTGACCCCGACCTGCCCCCGCATCTGCGCAAGGTGACGCAAACGGTATGACAGCCCAGCTTTTCACCGGCGCTTCGGTCTTTGACGGCACGCGGATGCTGCCCGGCCCCCTGCGGGTCGAGGACGGGACCGTCACCGGCCCCGGTCCGGGCGCGGCGGTCCGGCTGGACGGCGGCTTCCTCGCGCCGGGCTTTCTGGACCTTCAGGTCAACGGCGCGGGCGGGCGGATGCTGGACGGGTCCTGTACCGCCGACTGGCTGGCCGGGATGTGCGACATCCACGCAGGCCTTGGCGCGACCGGCATCCTGCCCACGCTGATCACCGACACGCCCGAGGCGACCGCCCGCGTTCTTGCCGCCGGAGCCGAGGCTGCCCGGCGTGGCGTCCCCGGCTTCCTGGGTCTGCATCTGGAGGGCCCGCATCTGGACCCGCGCCGCAAGGGCGCGCATGATCCGGCGCTGATCCGGCCGATGACCGAGGCGGACCTTCTGGCGCTGCTGGAGGCGCGGGCCCGCCTGCCCTCGCTGATGGTGACGCTGGCGCCGGCCAGCGCGACCGCCGGGCAGATCGCTCGGCTGGCCGGGGCCGGGGTGATCGTCAGCCTTGGCCATTCCGACTGCAGCCATGCCGAAGCGGAGGTGGCCATCGCCGCCGGGGCCTCCTGCGCCACCCATCTCTTCAATGCGATGAGCCAGCTTGGCAACCGCGAGCCGGGCCTCGTCGGCGCCGCGCTGACCTCACCGATCCACGCCGGGCTGATCGCCGATGGCATCCATGTCGCCGCTCCGGCGATCCGCATCGCCATGGCCGCCAGCAACCGGCTGTTCCTGGTCTCGGACGCCATGGCCCCGGCCGGCAGCGACATCACCGAATTCACCCTGAACGGCCGCCGCATCCTGCGCCGCGACGGACGGCTCACGCTGGAGGACGGCACCCTGGCCGGGGCCGACCTGACCCTGCCGCAGGCGGTGGGGATGATGCTGCGTCTTGGCACCCCGCCCGAGGTCGCGCTGGCCATGGCCAGTTCGCGTCCCGCAGCCTGCCTGGGGCGTAGCGACCGGCTGGGCCACCTTCTGCCGGGCCGTGCGGCCGATATGGTGCATCTCGGGCCGGACGGCAGTCTGCGCGGCGTATGGCGGGGCGGCGAGCGGCTGCGGTGAATTGTGGCCCGGCCGCGGCCTTCCGTTAAAATCCAAGCGGTTAAGACGGCGTAAAGGCTGGGATGCTATCCCTGTTCCCGGGTGTGTAATCGGGTGATGTGGGATGGCAGGGCCAGGCAATGGCGCGCCAGTCATCATCAAGCGGAAGAAAGTCGTCGCGGGCGGCGGTCATCATGGCGGGGCCTGGAAAGTGGCCTATGCCGACTTCGTGACGGCCATGATGGCATTCTTCCTGTTGATGTGGCTGTTGAACGCGACGACGGAAAAGCAGCGCAAGGGGATTTCGGATTACTTCAATCCGACGATCCCGGTGAACCGCATCTCG
>NZ_JAYRUJ010000036.1:0-11144 GCF_041919135.1 Tabrizicola sp.
AGATCGAGGTGCCTGCGCTGGTCATCCACGGCACAGAAGACACGCTGCTGCCGCTCGCGCACGGCCGCGACATCGCCGCCCGCATTACGGGCTCGGAGATGATCGAGGTCGCCGGAATGGGCCACGACCTGGAAGGCGGAATTGCCACGATCATCGTCGCGGCGGTGACGCGTTTCGTCGACGGGCTGTGACGGCCCCGGGGTAGTCGCCGGACGGGAGGCGGCGGAGGGGAGGCCCAGGCGCGGACGAAGCTGGCGGGACAAAGGGCGCTCAAGGACCAGCGAGTGGGGAATTAGGGCGGGTCACAGCCCGCCTTCGCTTGGATGGTGGCGTGGATCCCGCCCGGAACTGCCCCCCCAAGATCGGACACTAACCCGAGCTACCATCTGACGTTTGATGGTATCCATGGGCGAACTTAGATCAGAACATGTCGAAACGCAGTAACCACGGTCCCTCTCAACGCATCGCCACGAGCAAGAGCGATCAGCCGTCGCTGGATCACGACTTGGCGGGAGGCAGGAATGTGAGGAATTTTCGCAGGATCACAGTCGACGCTCGACCCGAGGCATTCATCTTCGGCCGTGTCTCTGCAACAGCCGCCTGAGCAGTTGAACGTCCCGCAGCCTCGGTGCGGAGTCCCGGCCGCTCGATAACAGTCGTATGAACTCGATCCAGCCACGCTCGTTCGCGGTGTGGTCGTTCAGGTGTTGTCCGTCGGGACACCCGCAATCCTGTCCACGGAAGGTCATTTCCGGAAGATTCCCCGGATGGCGGATCTGCCACGCGACGTCAGGCTCGGATCCGTGTGGCCGGAGGCGTCGCGGATCTCGTTGATCCAGGCGGCCCCGTTCCTTGTGACCACGACGCCAAAGGTGTCTTTGATCGCACGCACCTTGGTGTCGCCTCCGGGTTGATCGAGGGCCAGGCCGACGAGCAACCGGGGATCGCACTACAAGGCGGCGGCGAGGCTCGGAATGCGGTCTAGCGGCAGTTTCGTCGCGCCGCTCTTCAGCATCGCGATCATGTTGGGATTGATGAAGCCGGCTTGCTCGGCACACTCGGCTTGGGTCTTGTGCGGTCGGAGTTCGAGAACGCGCTTCTCGAGGTATTTTGCCAGCGGGGAGTCTTCGTGGGGCCATCTCGCCATTGTCGTCACCTTCGTCGTTGCTCGCAGAACGTTCTGACTACGTGAGCCAAAGCGACGGCCTGACGGGAACGTCGTGGGAACTCACTGGCGGCCGCAAGCGTCTTCTTGGCCGTTGACCCTTCGGCGATGTCGCGCGCCCGCCAGTGACACTTAGGCACCCGTCCGGAGGCCATAGCAGTGCGTAGCCAGGCGAACGCAAAGAGTCTTGGCCGATGGGTCGACAGGATCCTGCGTCCCGCTGGCAAACTCACACCGTGTCAATACACCGCGAAACCGACCAACTTGCGCGTCGCGCATCAGGATGATATCGTTCTCGAAGTTTTCGATGCCACAATCGGCACAAAAGTTCGCGCAATAGGGCGGTCAAGCAAGCCACGCGCAAGGCATTGAAGCTTAAAGGGTTTTATGTAGACTGGAGAAGTCCAGCCTCTCACATCGCATCCCGGCGAAGGAGTTGAACATGGCAGAGCTTGTTATCCTCCGGGCCGGGGCTCGCTGAGACCTCAGACCTGTCCCGCCCGTCCCGACATCACCCGCCCGCGGCCAAGGCTGCCGGGAGACGGTATCGGCTTGACCAAAGGACAGATCCTTGACCCCCAACCCCACCCTTGCCAGCCTCGGCTGGTCTGACGACTTCGACCACCTTCTCGGCGCGGCCGAGCGGGAAGCGCTCGTCCCCGCGCGCGTCACCGGCGTCCACCGCGCCCGCCTTGCCACTCTGACGGCCAATGGCGCGGCCGAACTGGCCCTGCCCCCAGACCTTCCGGCGGGCGATGTCGCCGTGGGCGACTGGGTGCTCGCCGACCCCGACACGGGCCGGGTGGCGCGGCTTCTCGACCGCCGCTCCCGCATCTTTCGCCGTGCGGCCGGGGAGGAAGCCCGCGAACAGCTCATCGTGGCCAACGTCGACACGGTCTTCCTCACCACCTCCTGCACCGAGGAGTTCAACGAGGCGCGGCTCGAACGCTACGTCGCGCTCGCGCACGCTGGGGGCGTGCCCCCGGTCTTCGTCCTGACCAAGACGGACTGCAGCGACGGGCCCGAGGCCTACGTCGCCCGCCTTCGCGCCATCGGCCCGACGATCCCTACCGTGGCGCTGAACGCCAGGGCACCCGATGCGGCGGAGGCGCTGAAACCCTGGTGCGGGCCGGGCCAGACCGTGGCCTTCCTCGGCATGTCCGGCGTCGGCAAATCCACGCTCGCCTCGGCGCTGACCGGCCTTGACCTCGACACCGGCGAGATCAGCGCCGACCAGATGCGCGGCCGCCACACGACGACCGCGCGCGAGATGCACCAAATCCCCGGCGGCGGCTGGCTGATCGACACGCCGGGCATGCGGGAACTTCGCCTCACCGACATGGCCGAAGGCATCGACGAGGCCTTCGCCGAGATTTCCGCGCTCGCCGGCCAGTGCCGCTTCCGCGACTGCTCGCATGGGCCCGAACCCGGCTGCGCCGTTCAGGCGGCGGTCGTCGCCGGCGCGGTGGACGCCGCCCGGGTGGAGCGCTGGAAGAAACTCCGTGCGGAGGACGCCGGGCATAGCGCTCAGGCGCTCGACCGCCGTCGCAAGGGCAAGGCGCTGGCGAAGCGGGTGAAGGCGGCAAAGCGGATCAAGGGGCGCTGAGGGCACGGTGGCGGGTGCTGTCGCCCGCCGGACGGCGTGTCAGGTTAGCAATCGTGTAGCCGCTGGCGAAACCGTGCTCATCCCGCCGCCACCATGGCCGACTCTTGCGCCGCCGTTGATGCCACGGCTTTTCCGCCCATCCCATCCGCTGGCTGCAACTGTCGTGATGTGATCCGCCACCTCACGCCGGCCCGCCGAGACGACGCACGCGCGGGTCGCCGCACACAGGCCCACGAAGCCGGAGCCAGGGCGCTTTCCTGCGTGCGCCTCTGCGGCAACAACCTTCAAAAGTCCAGAAGCTGCGCCCAGAACAGCGCTGCCGCTTGCGAGGCGCTGGCTTCCAGACGCATGGCGCTGATGTCCAGATCGCAGGCGGGAAGCGCGGAGGAGAGATCGACCAACCGGCCCGAAGCGATCCGCTCCTGCGCAAGCGAGGCGGGCACCCAGGCGACGCCCACGCCCGCCACGGCCATTTCAACCGCCGCAAGGGTCAGCGCGGTTTCGACCTTGGGGATGAAGTGAACCTCGGGGTCGAGATGCGGCAGGATCCGCCGCTCCATGACGGTGCCGAAAAACACGTCGGAGGGGTAAGCGATATAGGGGATCTCGTGCAGCCCGCCTTCGGCGGCCGACGCCAGAGCGGTATTGAACACGGGCAGGAAGCGATCCGAACCGATGGCAATGACCTCGATGAAATCGTCGATCAGATCGCCCGCCTCGTTGGGCAGGCGGAACACGATGGCAATGTCGGCTTGACGCGACAGAAGCAGCCCCGTGCATTCATCCAGGTTGGCCGAGCGCAGGCGGATGTGGATGCCGTTCGCCGGTTCGGACATCTGGTGCAGCAGGTCCGGCAGGCGGACGGTGGTGAGCGAGTGCTGGCAGGCCAGCACCACTTTGTTGCTTGAAAGACGCTCACCGCGCCGCAGGTCGGCAATCAGTTGCCGCAGGCCGAGGGTAAGCTGAACGATCTGCTCGTTCTGCGCGAGTGTCGTGGGCTGCATCCGGATCGGCTTGTGCGCGCGATCGAATAACTCGACGCCGATGTAAGTTTCGATCTGCTGGATGCGGCGCGAGAAGGCCGACTGGGTAAGCCGCCGCCGCTCTGCCGCGCCGCTGAACGAACCGGTTTCCGCGATGGCGAGGATGTCTTCCAACCATTCGAGTCGCATGCAGCCTCCTGCAGGATCACGCAAATTGCAATTCATGCATGATAGTTCAAGAATTTCGAATTGGGCAGAGGGCAAAATCTATGTGACAGTCGAAGAACACAAGTTAGACAAGGACTGGCCATGCATCTCGCCCGCTTTCCCCGCGTTCATCTGGCACATCTGCCGACTCCTCTGGAAAAGCTTGATCGCCTCTCGAAGGAACTGGGCGGGCCGGAGATCTGGATCAAGCGCGATGACTGCACCGGCCTTTCGACGGGCGGTAACAAGACCCGCAAGCTGGAGTTCCTTATGGCCGAGGCTCTGGCTCAGGGCGCCGATACGGTGATGACCCAGGGTGCCACCCAATCCAACCACGCCCGCCAGACGGCCGCTTTCGCGGCCAAGCTGGGTATGGGTTGCCATATCCTGCTGGAAGATCGCACCGGTTCGAATGACGCCAATTACAACGGCAACGGCAACGTGCTGCTGGATCACCTGCATGGGGCGACCACTTCGAAGCGCGCGGGCGGCATGGACATGCAGGCCGAGATGGAAGCCGTCGCCAAACGGATGCGCGGCGAGGGGCGCAAGGTCTATCTGATCCCCGGCGGCGGCTCGAATGCGACGGGGGCACTGGGCTATGTGAACTGCGCGTTCGAACTGGTGGGCCAAGCCAATGATCGGGGCCTTGTCATTGATCACCTGGTCACGGCGACCGGTTCGGCGGGCACGCAGGCCGGTTTGATCACCGGGCTCAAGGCGATCAATGCCGGCATCCCCCTGACCGGCATCGGTGTGCGGGCGCCCAGGGAGAAGCAGGAAGAAAACGTCTTTGCCCTGGCCCGCAAGACGGCAGAAAAGCTTGGCTGCCCCGATGTGGTGTCCCGCGCCGATGTGGTGGCCGACAGCAGCTATGTCGGTCCGGGCTATGGCATCCCGCGCGAGGATACGCTGGAAGCAATCCGCATGTTCGCCCAGCTTGAGGGGGTTTTGCTTGACCCGGTCTACTCTGGCAAGGGTGCGGCGGGGCTGATCGATTACTGCCGCAAGGGCAGGTTCAGGAAGGGCGAGCGAGTTGTCTTCCTGCACACCGGCGGCTCGGCGGCGCTGTTCGGCTATGTGGCGGCCTTCGCGCAAGACCAGCAAGCCCTGGCGGTGGCCTGATCCCATGGCCCCCGGGCGCTTTGAAAAGAGCTTCACGCAGCAGACGCCGATCCCGGATAGCGGGATCGAGGCGGCTGTGGCGGTGATGCGCTCGGGCCGGCTGCACCGCTACAACACACGCGGCGCCGAAGAGAGCGAGGCCATGGCACTGGAGCGGGAATTCGCGCTTTGGCAAGGCGCGCGCTTCTGTCTTGCGGTCGCCTCGGGCGGACAGGCGATGCAGATCGCCCTGCGCGCCGCGGGCGTGACGCCGGGGGATGCGGTCCTGACCAACGGCTTCACGCTGGCACCGGTCCCCGGTGCGATTGCAGCCGTGGGCGGCAGGCCGGTGCTGGCAGAGATCACCGAAGATCTGGTGATCGATCTTGATGATCTTGCAATAAAGGCCAGGGCGAGCGGGGCGCGCATTCTGTTGCTGTCGCATATGCGCGGGCATCTGTGCGACATGGCGCGGCTGGTGCAGATCGTGGGCGATCTCGGGATCACCTTGATCGAGGATTGCGCCCATACGATGGGGGCCAAGTGGGACGGGCGGGCGTCGGGCTCTTTCGGCCTTGCAGGCTGCTTCAGCACGCAGACCTACAAGCACATGAATTCCGGTGAGGGCGGATTGCTGACCTCGGACGATGCGGCCTTCATGGCGCGGGCAACGATCCTTTCGGGTTCCTACATGCTGTACGAGCGGCACGGAGCGGGGCCCGCTGCGGAAGTCTATCAGGCGCTCCGGCTTGAGACACCCAACTGCTCGGCGCGGATGGACAGCCTGCGCGCGGCGCTGCTGCGCCCGCAGTTGCGGGAAATCGAGGCGGCAATCGCGGGCTGGAACGCGCGATACGATCGGGTGGCGGGGCACCTGGCGAAATCACCCGCCATCCGCCTGCCGAAACGGCCTGAGGCCGAAACCTATGTGGGGTCCTCGATCCAGTTTCGCCTGCCCGGCATCTCGCGCGCCAGGGCGAAGGCTTTTGTGGCGGTTCTGGCGGCGGTCGGGGTCGAGGTGAAATGGTTCGGCGGGGCAGAGCCGGTCGGCTTCACCTCGGACCATCACAGCTGGCGCTATGTGGCGGCGCAGGATCTGCCGCGGACGGATGCCATCCTGGCGGGTCTCTTCGACATGCGCTTGCCGCTGACCTTCAGCCTGTCCGATTGCGATCTGCTGGCCGATCACATCCTGAGCGCGGTCGCGGCCCTGCAGCACGGGGAAACTGCCTGATGCGGCGCGTGGGCATTCTGGGCGGGATGGGGCCAGAGGCGACCATTCTCTTGATGCAGAAGGTTCTTGAGGCGGTTCAGGCCGAGGATGATGCCGATCATATTCCCCTTCTCGTGGATCAGAACCCGCAGGTGCCGTCGCGCATCCGGAGGCTGATCGAGGGAACGGGCGATGACCCCGGTCCCGTCCTTGTCGAGATGGCGCAAAGGCTGGTCGCGGGCGGCGCCGAAGCGCTTGCCATGCCCTGCAACACCGCCCATCATTACGCTCCGGCGATCCGGGCCTCGGTCGCGGTGCCGTTCCTGGACATGGTCGAGCTGTCGGTCAAGAAGGCGGTGCGGTTGGCCGGGCCGGACGGCCGGGTCGGCATCATTGCCTCGCCCGCCGTGCGCAGGATCGGATTGTTCGATGCGGCCTTTGCAAGCGCGGGCGTCCAGACGCTTTACCCTGGCGACGAGGCAGCGCTGCTGGGCGCGATCCGGCGGATCAAGATGGGCGAGCGCGGCGAGGAACCCGAGGCCCGGTTGAAGGCCGCTTCGCAGGAGTTGCTGCAAAACGGGGCAAAGGTGCAGATGATCGCCTGCACCGAGTTCTCGCTTCTGCCCGGAGCCACTGCGCCCGGCGCCGCCGCCTTCGACACGCTTGATGTGCTGGCCGAAGCGATCAAGGATTTCGCGACGGCGGACAGTGAAAAGGCAGTCCGGCGCTGGGTCGGCGCCGAGTGAACCCGAACGACCAAGAACACGACAACAGAGGAGACGACAATGAGCCTGAACCTGAAGACCCTTCTGCTTGGTGCGGCCGCATCGGCCTTGCTGGCCGGGCAGGCCCTGGCCGAGAAGATTATCATCGGCCATTTCGGCAACCCGACGCCGATGCAGCTTCTGTCCACCACGGACGAGCTGGCCCAGGCGACCGGGTGGGAGATCGAGTGGCGCAAGTTCGACGCCGGGACGGATGTGATCGCGGCCATGGCCTCGGGCGATGTGGTCCTGTCCGAACTGGGCTCGTCGCCCGTCGCGATCGGGACGAGCTCGGGCCTGGACATCCAGCTGATCGCCTATTCGGACGTGATCGGCAAAGCGGAATCGCTGATCGCCCGTGCCGACGCGGGCATCGCGAGCGTGGCCGATCTGAAGGGGAAGACCGTGGCCGTGCCGATCGGATCGACCGCGCATTATTCGCTGATGGGCGCCTTGCAGCACGAGGGCCTGGGCGAAGCGGATGTGAATATCCTCGGGATGAAGCCCGATGACATTGCGGCGGCCTGGGGCCAGGGCACCATCGACGCGGCCTGGATCTGGCAGCCGGTTCAGTCGGAGATCCTGAAGACCGGGACGCTGGTGATCGGGGCGGATCAGACAGCGGAATGGGGCTTTCCGACCTATGACGGCTGGGTAGTTGACCGGGCCTTCGCCGAAGCGAATGCCGACAAGGTGGTGGCCTTCCTGAAGGCCGTCGACAGGGTCAACGGCATGTATCTGGCCGATCCGGCCGCCTGGACGGCGGACAGCGCCGAGGTCAAGGCCCTCGCCGCCGCGACAGGTGCCGACCCGGCGCAGGTGCCCGGGATCCTGGAGGGCTTCACCTTCCTGCCGATGACGACCCAGGTGGCGGATACCTGGCTGGGCAGTGCGGCGCCACAGATCAAGGTCACGGCCGAGTTCCTGAAAGGCGCGGGCCGGATTGACACGACGCTCGATGACTATTCGGCCTTCGTGAACCCGTCCTACGCTGCGGCCGCCGCCCAGTAAGCGAAGGTGCGGCCTGCCCGGGCAGAGAGGTCCGGGCAGGCCCACCCTGACACAAGGGAGCCTGGCCTTGAGCCTGACCATAGATCACGTGTCGGTCGTCTACCCGGCGGCCGATGGCCGCCCGCCCGTCGCGGCGCTGAGCGACATCGATCTCGACATTCCGGAAGGGGAGTTCGTGGTGGCGCTCGGCGCGTCGGGCTGCGGCAAGTCCACGCTTCTGAACCTGATCGCGGGGTTCCTGTCGCCGACGTCCGGCATGCTGTCGCTGGATGGCCAGTCGGTGCAGGGGCCGGGGGCGGACCGCGCGGTGGTGTTCCAGAAACACGCGCTTCTGCCCTGGCTGAACGTGATCGACAACGTGGCCTTCGGCCTGCAGATCCAGGGCGTTGCAAAGGCGGAACGGCACCGCACCGCCAACGAATTCATCGGCCTTCTGGGTCTGGACGGGTTCCAGAATTCTCCGGTCTACAAGCTGTCGGGGGGGATGCAGCAGCGCGTCGGCATCGCGCGGGCACTGACCTGCAACCCCAAGGTTCTTCTGATGGACGAGCCCCTGGGCGCGTTGGACGCGTTGACCCGGGAAAAGGCGCAGGAGTTGATCCTGAACATCTGGGGCGAGACCGGGAAGTCGGTCTTCTTCATCACCCACAGTGTTGAGGAGGCGTTGTTCATGGGCACGAGGCTCATCGTCATGTCGCCCCGGCCGGGCCGCATCACCCATATCTTCGATCTGCCCTTCTCGCGCCAGTTCCAGTCCGGCGTCCCGGCGCGCCAGGTCAAGGCCGCGCCCGAATTCATCGCGCTGCGCGAACAGGTCCTGAACATCATCTTCGCCGATGAGGAGGCCGTCGAATGACCGATGCTCCGACCCCGAAATCCCCCGGCCTGATCGCGCGGATGGCCAGGTCGCGGCCCACCCGTCCGGGCGAGATCTACGGCGTGCCGGGCCATGGCAACACCTTCTGGCTTTCGGTCGCCTCGGTTGCCGCGATGCTGTTCGTCTGGTGGCTGGTCACGGCGCTGGGGCTGGTGAAGCCGCTTTTCGTGCCCGCACCGCAGCTGGTGGTCGAGAAATTCTTCCAGATCTGGAGCGAGGGCTTCACCAACACCTCGTTCCTGGCACATATCTTCATCTCGACCGCCCGGGTCTTCGGCGCCTTCCTTCTGGCCTGCGTGATCGGCCTGCCTCTGGGTCTGGCCATGGGGATGAGCCCCCTGATCCGCGGCATCTTCGATCCGCCGATCGAGTTCTACCGCCCGATCCCTCCGCTGGCCTACCTGCCGCTAATGATCATCTGGTTCGGCATCGGCGAGACGTCGAAGGTCCTTCTCATCTTCCTGTCGGTCTTTGCGCCCATCGTCCTTGGCGCCCGGTCGGGGGTGAAATCGGCCGCGATCGAGCAGATCCACGCTGCCTATTCCTTCGGGGCGACCCGCTGGCAGGTGATGCGGCATGTGATCCTGCCCTCGGCCATGCCGGAAATCCTGACGGCGATGCGGGTGGGGATCGGTTTCGGCTGGACGACGCTGGTTGCCGCCGAAATGGTCGCGGCCACGAAGGGGCTTGGCTACATGGTGCTTTCAGCCAGCCAGTTCCTGCAGACCCCGGTCGTGATCATGGGGATATTCGTGATCGCCACCATCGCCTTCGCCTTCGACCTTTTGATGCGTTTCGTCGAGCGCCGCCTCGTGCCCTGGAAAGGGCGCATGTGACCGGGAAGCTGAACCCATGATTTATCTGAAGAAAGCCGTTCGCACCGCCGAAACGGACCAGAAGGACGTGCACAACGTCGTGGCCCGGATGCTGGCCGAGATTGCGAGCGGGGGCGAAGAGGCGGCGCGCCGGTTTGCGCGCGATCTCGACAAGTGGACGGGCGATATCATCGTCCCGCCCGAGGCGCGCGCGGCCGCGGCGGCGCAGGTGCCGGAGCAGCTCAAGCGGGACATCCAGTTTGCCCATGCCAACGTGCGCCGATTTGCCGAGGCGCAGCGCGCCACGGTGCGCGATTGCGAGGTCGAGATCCTGCCGGGTCTGATCGCGGGCCAGCGGCAGATCCCGGTTTCGGCGGCAGGCTGCTACGTCCCGGGCGGGCGCTACAGTCACGTGGCCAGCGCGATCATGACGATCACCACGGCAAAGGTGGCGGGCGTGCCGCATGTGACGGCCTGTTCACCGCCGCGCCCGGGCGTCGGAATCCCGCCTGCGATCGTTTACGCCATGGACCTTTGCGGGGCGGACGTCATCCTGTCGATGGGCGGCGTGCAGGGTGTCGCCGCGATGGCGAACGGCCTCTTCGGCTTGCCAAGGGCCGACATGCTGGTGGGGCCGGGCAACCAGTACGTCGCCGAAGCCAAGCGCATCCTCTTCGGACGGGTGGGCATCGACATGTTCGCCGGACCCACGGACAGCATGGTGGTGGCCGATGGCCGCGCCGATTCCGAGATGGTGGCTGCCGATCTGGTCGGACAGGCCGAGCATGGCTACAATTCGCCGGTCTGGCTGGTCACCTCCGACCGCGCCCTGGCCGAACGGGTGATGGCGCGGGTGCCCGAGTTGATCGCCACACTGCCCGACGCGAACCGGCAAAGCGCCACCGCTGCATGGGCGGACTATGCCGAAGTGATCCTCTGCGCCGATGCCGAGGAGATGGCCGAGGTGGCCGATCGTTTCGCGCCCGAGCATCTGCACGTTCAAGCCGAGGCTCCGGACTGGTGGTTGGGGCGGCTGCGCTCTTACGGCTCGCTCTTTCTGGGCGAGGAAACGACCGTCGCCTTTGGCGACAAGACCTCGGGCCCGAACCATGTTCTGCCGACCTCCGGGGCGGCGCGCTATACGGGCGGGCTTTCGGTCCACAAGTTCGTGAAGACGGTGACGTGGCAGCGCGCCACGCGCGAAGGGTCGCGGCCGCTGGCAGAGGCTACGGCGCGGATCTCGCGGCTTGAAGGGATGGAGGGCCATGCCCGTTCGGCCGATATCCGGCTGGCGAAATACTTTCCAGACCAAGCTTTCAACCTGACCTGACCCCATGACAAACACGGATCTGGGCGAGGCGCCCACCCCGCGTGGCCCGCTGGCAGGCCAGGCCAGGGA
>NZ_JAYRUJ010000037.1:0-10659 GCF_041919135.1 Tabrizicola sp.
AATTCCACAAGGACGTGGTCATCGACATCTTCTGCTACCGCCGCTTCGGTCACAACGAAGGCGACGAGCCGATGTTCACCAACCCGGCGATGTACAACCGCATCCGCAAGCAGAAGACCACGCTGCAGCTTTACACCGACCGCCTCGTCGCCGACGGCCTGATCCCCGAGGGCGAGATCGAGGACATGAAGGCCGCCTTCCAGGCCCGCCTGAACGAGGAATTCGAGGCCGGCAAGGCCTTCCTGCCGAACAAGGCCGACTGGCTGGACGGGCGCTGGAAGAACCTCGCCACCAAGGACCTGAACAACTACCAGCGCGGCGAGACCTGGATCAAGGCCGAGACCCTGGCCGAGGTGGGCGCCGCCCTGACCCGCGTCCCGGACGGGTTCGATCTGCACAAGACCGTCGCCCGCCAGCTCGAGGCGAAGAAGGAGATGTTCGCCAAGGGCCAGGGTTTCGACTGGGCCACGGCCGAGGCGCTGGCCTTCGGCTCGCTGCAGACCGAAGGCTTCGCCGTCCGCCTCTCCGGCCAGGACTGCACCCGCGGCACCTTCAGCCAGCGCCATTCCGGCTGGGTCGACCAGACCACCGAGGAACGCTACTACCCGCTGAACCACATCCGCCCCGGCCAGGCGCGGTATGAGGTCATCGACTCGATGCTTTCCGAATACGCCGTCCTCGGCTTCGAATACGGCTACAGCCTGGCCGAGCCGAACGCGCTGACCCTGTGGGAAGCCCAGTTCGGCGACTTCGCCAACGGCGCGCAGATCATGTTCGACCAGTTCGTGAACTCGGGCGAATCGAAATGGCTGCGGATGTCGGGGCTCGTCGTCCTCCTGCCGCACGGGTTCGAGGGCCAGGGTCCGGAACATTCCTCCGCCCGCCTGGAACGCTTCCTGCAACTCTCGGCCGAGGACAACTGGATCGTCGCCAACTGCTCGACCCCGGCGAACTATTTCCACATCCTGCGCCGCCAGCTGCACCGGACCTACCGCAAGCCGCTGATCCTGATGACGCCGAAATCGCTGCTGCGGCATCCGATGGCGATCAGCCGGGCCGAGGATTTCACCGACGGCTCCACCTTCCACCGCGTCCTCTGGGATGATGCGCAGAAGGGCAATTCCACGCAGAAACTGAAGGCCGACGACCAGATCAGGCGCGTCGTCCTCTGTTCGGGCAAGGTCTACTACGACCTTCTCGCCGAGCGCGACGCGCAGGGGCTGGACGATGTCTACCTCCTGCGGGTGGAACAGCTTTATCCGCTGCCCACGATCTCGCTTGGCCAGGAGCTTGCCCGCTTCCCGAAGGCGGAATTTGTCTGGTGCCAGGAGGAACCGAAGAACCAGGGCGCCTGGCTTTTCGTCGAGCCCGACATGGAGACGATCCTGACGCGCGTGCGCGGCACGACCACCCGCATGTCCTACGCCGGCCGCAAGGCCTCGGCCTCGCCCGCCACGGGGCTGGCCTCCCGCCACAAGCATGAACAGCAAACCCTCGTCGCCCAGGCCCTTGGCCTGAACTGACCTTGGAAAGACCGGAGACTGACAATGACTGACGTTATGGTGCCCGCCCTTGGCGAATCCGTGTCCGAGGCCACCGTTTCGACCTGGTTCAAGAAACCCGGCGATGCCGTGAAACAGGACGAGATGCTGTGCGAGCTTGAGACCGACAAGGTCTCGGTCGAGGTGCCCAGCCCCGTCTCGGGCGTGCTGGCCGAGATCCTGGCCCCCGAGGGCACGACCGTCGCCGCGAACGCCCGCCTCGCCATCGTGACCGAAGGCGCTGCCGCCCCGGCGCCCAGGACCCAGGACCCGAAGATCGCGGCCGCCGCCGCCGTCGGCTCGCCCGGTGCCGGGACCGAGGAAGTCACCCCCCGCGCCGACGTCGAGAACGCCCCCTCCGCCAAAAAAGCCATGGCCGAGGCCGGGCTTTCCGCCGATGAGGTCAAGGGCACCGGCCGCGACGGCCGCGTGATGAAGGAAGACGTGGCCAAGGCCGTGGCGACCCCGGCCCCGGCCCCCGCCGCCGCGCCGGCCGCCGCGCCCGCCCCCGCCGCCGTCCCCCGCGCGCCGATCCCGGCCGAGGACGCGGCGCGCGAGGAACGCGTCAAGATGACCCGCCTCCGCGCGACCATCGCCCGCCGCCTGAAGGACGCGCAGAACACCGCCGCGATGCTGACGACCTACAACGAGGTCGACATGTCCGGCATCATGTCCTTGCGCAACGAATACAAGGACGCCTTCGAGAAGAAGCACGGCGTGAAACTCGGCTTCATGTCCTTCTTCGTGAAGGCCTGCACCCATGCTCTGAAGGAAGTCCCCGAGGTCAACGCCGAGATCGACGGCCAGGACATCGTCTACAAGAACTACGTCCACATGGGCGTGGCGGTCGGCACCCCATCGGGCCTCGTCGTTCCGGTGGTGCGCGACGCCGACCAGATGGGCTTTGCCGCCATCGAGAAGAAGATCGCCGAACTCGGCCTGCGCGCCCGCGACGGGAAACTGTCGATGGCCGAGCTTCAGGGCGGCAGCTTCACCATCTCGAACGGCGGCGTCTATGGCTCGCTGATGTCCTCGCCGATCCTGAACCCGCCGCAATCCGGCATCCTGGGGATGCACAAGATCCAGGACCGCCCGGTCGTGGTGAACGGCCAGATCGTGATCCGCCCGATGATGTATCTCGCGCTCAGCTACGACCACCGGATCGTCGACGGCAAGGGCGCGGTGACGTTCCTGGTGCGGGTCAAGGAGGCGCTGGAGGACCCGCGTCGCCTACTGATGGATCTGTAAAAGGGGTCCGGCCTGACCCCACCCGTAGGGTGCGCTACAGCGCACCCTCCCACGGTGCGCAGTAGCGCACCCTACGAAAGCCATCGGATGCACCGCCCCGCCCCCACCGCCGCGACAAGCGCCACTCCTCCCCCACGTGGGCCGGAGCCGGGGGTGGGGCGCCTTCCGCTGGCCTTCCTCGCGGCCGTGGCACTGCTCGCCACCCCCGCCGCCGCCCAGATCATCCCCACCGGCTCGCCCACCGCCGATATCCTCCTGACCACCGCGCTGTCCGAGCAGCGGGTCTTCCTTACCTGCACCGCGCTGGATGCGGCCGACCACCAGACCGCCCTCGCCTTCTGGCAGGGCGATGTCGACGCCGCCCTCGCGCTTCTCGCCGAACGGAACGTGCCGGCCCAGGCGATCCAGGCCTTCCGCGCCGCCGCCCGGCCCGAGGCGCTGATGCCCGCCCCCGACACCCCCTTCGCCGAAGTGCAGGAATACTGCGCCGCCCAGGAGAACTGGCCCCAACGCTGGCAGCGCCGCGACTTCACCGAGCTTGCCCGCGCCCTGCCCGAAGCCATGCCCAAGGCCAGACCATGACCGCCGAACTGACCGCCCTGGCCCTTGCCGGTCTCTTGCAGGCCCTGCAATACGCCCTGTTCGCGATCCCCGCGAACCGCGAACTTGGGGTGGGCTACACCTCCAGCGCCCGCGACCGACCGCCCTCGCGCCAGCTCTCCGTGACCACCGCCCGCCTGCAGCGCGCGCTGAACAACCATTTCGAGGCGCTGATCCTCTTCACACTCGCCGTCGTGGTCGTGACCCTCGGCGACCAGTCCACCCCCGTCACGCAATACGCCGCCTGGACCTACCTCGCCGCGCGCCTGCTCTACATCCCCGCCTATGCCTTCGGCTGGCGCCCTTGGCGCTCGGCGATCTGGGCGCTAGGCTTCCTCGCAACCCTCGTCATGCTGGTGGCAGCTCTCATCTGACACCTTCTTCTGTTCCCAAATATCCCACGGGGGTCCGGGGGTGTGAAACCCCCGGCTCCCCGGTCAACCAAGGACCCGACCCATGGCAGATTTCGAGACCATCATCATCGGCGCCGGCCCCGGCGGCTATGTCGCCGCGATCCGCGCCGCGCAACTCGGCCAGAAGGTCGCCGTCGTCGAGGGGCGCGAGACGCTGGGCGGCACCTGCCTGAACGTCGGCTGCATCCCGTCGAAGGCGCTGCTGCACGCCACCCACCTCCTGCACGAAACGCATGAGAACTTCGAGAAGATGGGCCTGATGGGCGCCCATCCCACCGTCGACTGGGCGAAGATGCAGGCCTACAAGGCCGATGTCGTTTCCGGCAACACCAAGGGGATCGAGTTCCTGTTCAAGAAGAACAAGGTCACCTGGCTGAAGGGCTGGGCCACGATCCCCGCCCCCGGCCAGGTCAAGGTCGGGGACGAAACGCACAATGCGAAGAACATCGTCATCGCCACCGGCTCCGAGGCCTCCTCGCTGCCCGGCGTCGAAATCGATGAACAGACCATCGTCACCTCCACCGGCGCCCTCACCCTCGCCAAGCCGCCGAAGTCGATGGTGGTCATCGGCGCGGGGGTCATCGGGCTGGAGATGGGCTCGGTCTACGCCCGCCTCGGGACGCAGGTCACCGTGGTCGAATACCTCGACGCCATCACCCCTGGCATGGACGCCGAGGTCGCCAAGAGCTTCCAGCGCATCCTGGCGAAACAGGGCCTGAAGTTCGTCCTCGGCGCCGCCGTCCAGTCCGTCTCCAGGACGAAAACCGGCGCGACGGTCAGCTACAAGCTGCGGAAGAACGACAGCGAGGCCAGCCTTGATGCCGAGATCGTCCTCGTCGCGACGGGGCGCAAGCCTTATACCGCCGGCCTCGGCCTCGAAGCCCTGGGCGTCGAGATGGGCCCGCGCGGCACGGTCAAGACCGATGCGCATTTCGCCACCAACATTCCCGGTCTCTACGCGATCGGCGACGCCGTGGCCGGCCCGATGCTGGCCCACAAGGCGGAAGACGAGGGCATGGCCGTGGCCGAAATCCTCTCCGGCAAGCATGGCCATGTGAACTATGGCGTGATCCCCGGCGTGATCTACACCACGCCCGAGGTCGCCTCGGTCGGCAAGACCGAGGAGCAGCTGAAAGAGGAAGGCCGCCCCTACAAGGTCGGCAAGTTCCCCTTCATGGGCAACGCCCGCGCCAAGGCCGTGTTCCAGGCCGAAGGCTTCGTCAAGCTGATCGCCGACAAGGAGACCGACCGGATCCTCGGCTGCCATATCATCGGCCCGGCCGCGGGCGACCTGATCCACGAGATCTGCGTCGCGATGGAATTCGGCGCCTCGGCCCAGGACCTCGCGCTCACCTGCCACGCCCACCCGACCTGGTCGGAAGCGGTGCGCGAGGCGGCGCTGGCCTGCGGCGACGGTGCGATCCACGCCTGACCGGACCGCTCGTCGTTCGACTTCGTCTCCTCCTCGCCGGCTGACCCCTGCGAGGAGTGACGAAGTCATCGACGAGCCCTTCCGTCAATGCGCCGGACGGATGAACGTCCCGTTGCGCAATTCGGTGAAGGCCTGGCGCAGTTCGGCCTCGGTGTTCATCACGATCGGCCCGGCCCAGGCCACCGGCTCCTCGATCGGCGCGCCCGAGACCAGGAGGAACCGCACCCCCTCCGGCCCCGCCGTCACCGTCACCTCGTCGCCCGCGCCGAAGCGCACCAGCGTCCGGTTGCCCGAGAGGTCGCGGATGTTGACCTCTTTGCCCTGCACTTCCTTCTCCAGCAGCACGCCCTCGGGCCGGGCCGCATCGCGGAAGCTGGCCGCGCCCTCGAAGACATAGGCAAAGGCCCGGCGGCGGGTGTCGATCTTGAAGGTCTTCCGCTTGCCCGCAGGCACGAAGACATCCAGATACTGCGGATCCGCGGCGATCCCGTCCACCGGGCTTTTCACCCCGCGCCAGTCGCCGATCACCACCCGGATCGAGGTGCCGTCGTCCTCATGCCGCTCCGGCAGCGCCTCGGCGGGCATGTCCTGATAGCGCGGCGCGGTCATCTTCAGCGCCTTGGGCAGGTTGCCCCAAAGCTGGAAGCCGTGCATCCGGCCCTGCGCATCGCCCTTCGGCATCTCCTGATGCAGGATCCCCCGTCCGGCGGTCATCAGCTGCAACGACCCCGGCCCGAGGATGCCCTTGTTGCCCAGCGAGTCGCCATGCTCCACGGTCCCCGCCAGAACATAGGTGATGGTCTCGATCCCCCGATGTGGGTGCCAGGGGAACCCGGCGGCATAGTCGCGGGGATGCTCGCCCCGGAAATCGTCGAACAAGAGGAACGGGTCCGCCTCGGTCGGGTCCTGGAACCCGAAGGCGCGGTGCAGATGGACGCCAGCGCCCTCGATATGGGGCTGGGCGCGGCGGGTCTCGATGACGGGACGGATGGACATGGGTCTCTCCTGATGAATGGCTTGCGCTGAAGATGGGGCCAGGAGATGGGCAGGCCAAGGCGCAAATCGACATGGCTTCTGTGAGCCCACGCACAGAAGCCGGCAAAGCCGGTCGGCCCTGAAGTCCCGGTTCAGGGGCTGGACCGCTCGGGCCTTGCGACCTGGGTCGGCTCGATCATTATCGGGCGGAACCTGGGAAATCCTGCGTCCGCTTCGGCGGCGGCATCGACATGGGCAAAAGACGCGAAGAACCGTTCGACCCCGAAAGCCTCCAGCGTAAGATCCGCATAGGCCCGGACGATCGAGTCATAGCGATCCCGCAGCACCCGATTGCCGGGCGACAAGCCCCTGACCAGGACGAGCCCGGTGGGCGAGCAATCCAGCACCTCGACGGCAAGGTCCGGCCGATGCTCTTGCAGGATGGGAAGCAGTTTCCAGACATCGCCGGTCCAGGGCAATCCGCTCCGGTCCGAATAGTCGCGACTGGTCATGGCAAGGTCATAGGGACTGCAATCATGCATCAGGATCACGCCGTCCTCATGCGAGTGGTCCTCGGTATTCATGAAGTCGCGCAGCAGGAATTCGAACAGGTGCATCCCGTCCAGGAAGCTGGCCGAAAGCCGGATCGCATTCCGCTCCAGAAAACCCGACGCGAAGAAGTCGTCGCTGGTCTGCTGGAAGGCGAACATGGCGGGCTTCGTGCCGATCACGTTGCGCTCGACCTGGAAGAAGGGGTCCACCGCGATCGTCCGTCCCTGGGCGTGCTGGAAGATCTGGCCGGAACGGCAGCCGATCTCCATATACCAGTCGAAGGCCGCTTGGGCATGCAGCCGCTCGAAGAAGGTCACATAGCGCAGGCCGCGGGCGCCGCGGAATCCGGGCGCAACCTCGATCTTCCTGCTTCGCCCGACGATACGCTTCAGCGACGCCTTGATCCCGGTCGATGTTGTCATGCCCAAACTCGTATTGGCGGACGGTCCGCGCCAGATTCGCCGATCCCGGCAGCGCCCGCAAGTGCGCTCGCACGCCCGCCATCGGGCGATCCCCGAAGGCCGGCGGAAAGCGGACCCGGGGCACCTGGCCAGAATCCCTGACGCTTCGTAAACGCGCAAGGTCAACCCGTTGATTTCGTTATGCCCGAATATCCGCCCACCGTGGACACGTCACCCCGCGAGGTGCCGCAGCCCCTGGGTCACGTCGGTCCTGACCGCCAGCCGCAACCCCGGCTCGTCCCCCGCCTTCAGCGCGGCCAGGATCATCCGGTGGTGGGTCGGCGGCTCCCTCCGCTTGACCCGCGCATAGACCGCCCGCATCGTCGGGCCCAGCTGCAGCCAGACCGTCTCGCACATCGCCAGCATCGCCGGGGTCTGGGCCCGCAGGTAGAGGGTCCGGTGGAATTCCAGGTTGGTGCGCACATAGGCCACCGCATCCCCCTTCACTGCCGCCTCGCCGTTCATCAGGTTGATCGCCGTCAACCGTTCGATCAGCGCGAAATGGGCGCGGGGGAGCGCCCGGGCCGCCATTTCCGGCTCCAGGAGCGCCCGGATCGCGGCCAGTTCCTCGATCCGCTCGGGCGTCAGTTCCGGGGTGGAGATCCGGCCCGAGGAGGAGAGCGTCAGCGCCCCCTCCGCCACCAGCCGCCGCACGGCCTCGCGCGCGGGGGTCATCGAGACGCCATAGGCCCGGCCAAGCCCCCGCAGCGTCAGCGGCTGGCCCGGGTCCAGCTCGCCATGCATGACCTGCTGGCGCAGCGACCGATACAGTTTCTCATGCGCGGCGGCGTTGGGATCGGTGGGGCGCGGGGTCAGCATGGGCCCGAGGGAACACCCCGCCGCCGCAAGGGTCAATCCTGAAAGCGAAAGCGGTGCAGGGTCGAGCCATGCTCGTGCAGCCAGCCGCGATGCTGCCGCCAGTCGGGGCAGATCCCGGTCACGACCCGCCAGTAGGCGGGCGAGTGGTTCAGCTCGACCAGATGCGCGACCTCATGCGCGGCGACATAGTCCAGCACCGCAGGCGGGGCGAGGATCAGCCGCCAGGAATACATCAGCCGCCCGTCCGGCGAGCAGGAGCCCCAGCGCGAGCGGGTGTCCCGCAGCGCCAGCGCGGAATAGCTGCGCCCGACCCGGGCCGCATAGCAGGCCGAGGCGGAGGCGAGACGGTCGCGGGCCAGCACCTTCAGCCAGGCCGCCACCCTTGCCCCCGCCGAAGCGGGATCGCCCGGGACCAGCAGTTGCCCGTTCTCGACCCGCAGCCCGCGCCCCGAGCCCGGCGCCAGCAGGAGCGGCAGCCCCTCGACCGGAAGCGTCGCCCCGAGGCCGACGGTGCGCGCTGCCGTCCCGGGGATCGCCGAGAGGGTCTGGCGCAGCCAGCCCTCCTGCCCGCGCAGGAAGGCCATCGCCTCGGCCTCACGCGCGCGGGTGGGAATCGAGAGCGTGACCTTGCCGTCCAGCCGCGAGACGCGCAGCGAGAATCGCCGCGCCCGCGCGGACCGCTTCAGATGCACCTCGACCGGCGGAGAGCCCGGCAGGACCGGCATGGAAACCCCTTGAATGCTGGCGCGAGAATAGCCATTTGCCCGGCGAAGCAAAAGGCTTTGACAGTCGCCTGCACCTGTGGCAAGCGGCGTCATTCCGCCACCCACCACTCAAAGGGACGACCATGCCCAAGGAAGAATGGGGCACGAAGCGCATCTGCCCGACCACCGGCAAGCGCTTCTACGACCTGAACCGGACCCCGATCGTCAGCCCCTACACGGGCGAGGTCGTGGACATCGAATCCGTTCGTCGCAAGATGGCCGCCTCGGTCATCTCGCGCGCCGTTCCCGACAAGGATGACGACGTCCTGGTCGAGGATCTGGAGAATGAAGACGCGCTCCTGGAAGGTGCGGCCGCCGACGACAGCGAGCTGGACGATGATCTTCTGGAAGACGATGCCGACGACAATGTGTCGCTGGACGACCTGGCCGACGTGCCGGGCGACGAAGAGGAAGTGTAAGGGTCTCGCCGGGTGAAAAAAGGCGGAATTTTCCCCTTGCACCCCCCGGCGACCTACCCTAAACACCCGGCATCGCGACGGCGACGGCGCGAGTTCTCTCCGGTGGGGTCATAGCTCAGATGGGAGAGCGCTTGAATGGCATTCAAGAGGTCGGGGGTTCGATTCCCCCTGGCTCCACCAAAGAGAGACTGAAAGCGGGGCGGTTCACACCGCCCCTTTTCATTTCGCCGGTCGGGAAGGTGCACCGTGGCGCAGCCTGTGGGCGAATCGCGGGCCGGGCTTGACTTTCGTCCGCTGTAGGCCCATCTGCCCCAGGTCCGAAGCCCGTGCCGCGTGAGCACCGAAGGGCCCGGACGAATGGTTCCCACCGTCACGCAGGGGCGCCGCTTGCGGCACGGTCACGGGCATTCGCCCGGGGCGAGGGTCGCGGGCCCTCTGATTGATGGATGAGACCATGACCGGCTTTGCCGACCTCGGCCTGTCGCCGAAAATCCTGAAGGCGCTGGAAAAGACCACGCTGAAACAACCCACCCCGATCCAGGCCGAGGCGATCCCGCATATCATGCGCGGCGCGGACCTGATGGGCCTGGCGCAGACCGGCACCGGCAAGACCGCCGCCTTCGGCCTGCCGCTCCTGCACCGCCTTCTGGACATCGGCCACCCGCCGGGGCCGAAGAACGTGCGCGCCCTGATCCTGGCGCCGACGCGCGAGCTGACCACGCAGATCAAGGACAACCTCGAGATCTTCACCAAGGGTACCGCCGTCAAGGTGACGATGGTGGTCGGGGGGGCCTCGCTCTTCAAGCAGGCGCAGGCGCTGTCGAAGGGCACCGACGTGCTGGTGGCGACGCCGGGGCGGCTGATCGACCTTCTGGAACGCGGCGACGTGTCCCTGGAGAAATGCGCCTATCTGGTGCTGGACGAAGCCGACCACATGCTGGACATGGGCTTCATCCACAGCTTGCGGAAGATCGCCAAGCATATCCCGCTGAAGCGCCAGACGCTGCTGTTCAGCGCGACGATGCCCAAGGACATCGAGGAGATCGCCGAGACCTATCTGCGCAACCCCGTGCGCGTGCAGGTCGCCCCGCCCGGCAAGCCGGTGGAGCGGATCTCGCAAGGCGTCCACTTCATTCCGAACGGCGACAAGGCGAAGCTGCTGGAAGAATACCTCAAGAAGCATCCGGGCGAGCAGGCCCTGGTCTTCGGCCGCACCAAGCACGGGTCCGAGAAGCTGGCGAAGCTGCTGGCCGCCTGGGGGTTCAAGGTGGGGTCGATCCACGGCAACAAGAGCCAGAACCAGCGCGACCGGACCCTGACCGAGTTCCGCAGCGGCGAGCTGGACGTGCTGGTCGCGACCGATGTGGCCGCGCGGGGGATCGACATTCCCACGGTCCGGCATGTCTATAACTACGACCTGCCGAACGTCCCCGAG